>PNAM01000081.1 GCA_003170275.1 Myxococcales bacterium | reverse complement strand
TCTACCCGAGTCAAGTAAGTATACCATGCGATCGGGACAATCAGAACATTCAAGGATAGCGGAAATATCCGTTTCAGCGGACTCGTAGAACTCCCACACGCGACGCTAGGGCGTCCGCATCGAGCACCAGGGTGTTGCCGGCCGCATCGGCAAGTACCATCGAAGCCAATTTCCAGGATCCCGTTTCACTCTGGGTGGGAAATGTAACCTTGACGGATCCGCTCAATTCGCCGCTCGGCGGAAACTCACCCGTGCCGCGCAGTTTCACCAATCCGGATGGACTCACCAAGACAACCTCCACGGATTTGACACCGGAGTAATTGTCGGTAGCTTTGAACTCCACTTGTAATTCCGCAGCGCCTTTTCGCGTATCGATTGTGTTGGGAGTGAATCGGACTGTCGCGAGGCTGGGAGGAACCATGTCCTGGGCCGATCTCACATGGAGCGTCGTCGGTACACCCATTCCAGCAAGCCCGCTGCGGTCCAAGGTAAGGGTGTTGCCAGCAGCGTCCGCCAGAAGCACAGACGACAAGGTCCATTCACCCGGCTCGCTTAGCCTCGGAAAAGTGATCTTGACTGTATCGCTGATGCCATTCGGCGATGGGAACTGCGCCGACGCCCGCTGCTTCATCACCCCGGACGGACTCTCAAAAACAACCTCCAGCGATTTCACGCCCGACGAGTCGTCGGTCGCCCGGAATCCCACCTCAACGATCGCCGGGCCTTGGGAGGTGTCGATCGAGCCGGGAGCGAAACGGAGGGACACCAGGCTCGGCGGCTCGGTATCCTGGGTGGAGATCACGTCCAGAGCCGTACGGAAACCCAGCGCTTCGATTGCTGCCTTATTCAGAACCGTAGTGTTGTTGGCGGCGTCAGACAAGAACACGGTCGTTAGTATCCAACGGCCCGCTTCGCTACGGCGGGGGAAGGTCAGCGTGATCGAATTAGACGCGGAGAGAGGGGAGTCCTCAAGCTTGACGGATCTGCCCTGCCTGGAGACTCCAGAGGGACTCACAAAGCTTAGCTCGACGTAACTGACTCCGGACAGATCGTCGGTCGCGGTAAAGTTCACCTTCACTTCCTCAGGGCCCAAGCTTGTATCAATAAGAGAGGGCGTGAACTCCAGCGCGGCGAGCTTGGGGCTGACGGTATCTTTCGCTGAAATCACTTCGAGCTTTGTAGGGAACCCTCGGGCGCTGAGACTAGCACTATCTAGAATCGAGGTGTTTCCGGCCGCGTCGCTGAGGAACACCTGGGACAGTGTCCATGACCCGGAGCTGCTGAATCTCGGAAAAGTTGTCTTTGCCGATGTCGTCAACGAGAGCGTGGGGGCAAACTTGGCGGAAGCAGACTGGCGAAAAGTACCTGACGGATCGACAAAAGAAGCCTCGAAATAAGCGACTCCAGAGGCGTCATCGATGGCGCTAAAGGCGATCGTCACTTCAGCGGCATTTCTGCTCGTGTCGATAGACGCAGGGGAAAACCGGAGAGCTTTCAGCTCTGGAGGCGTCGTATCCCCGGCGCCAGAGACCAAACCGGTCGAGATAAGCCCGGGGGCAAGCACCGCAAGCAGGACGCGCAAGCGGCACTTGCCTAGCCCGGAAAAGCTACTCCGGATCACTGGTGAATTTTGAGTTGCGCCAGGAGCGAACCGGGCAATACGACCAGAAGCGCAAGAGCGAATGATAGACCAAGGCGCCAAAATCGAATCTGTGGGTTCATAGAGTTTCTCCTCGCGGATGAGACCCAACAGGCACCGCCTCCCGCAGCCTCAGCAGGCGCAAGATCAGGGCGATGCCGGAAATCTCAAGGGCGAAACTTCAAACTTTCGGCGCTGGTCCGGGCACCGATCCTTGTGGGTCACTCGGCATATGGTTGTTGTCGCCACAGCTCGTAATCGTGCCTCCGGCGGTGTTGAACATCAGAGCGTTGGCCGAAAAAGTGTTGCCGCACGCTGTGATCTGCCCGCCTGCCGCGCTCTGCAGCGCAGCCGTGCCATTAGAGGTCAGCGCGCTGCCCTGAACCATCACAACGGCGCCTCCACCGGACAAATTGCTTTGGTTGATCCCGGGGTTGGCGAACGCGATTTCGGAATCCCGAACGGAAATACGAGAGCCATTCTGCGCGTTGATCCCATTCCCAGCATTGAAGATCCGCAAGTTATGGAAATCGCAAACCACGGTATTCCCGCTCGTGGTGTTTATCCTGAGGCCGGAGTTGCCGCAGTTCTGGAACGTGGAATCGTGAATGGTAAGCTGAGAATTCGAAGTGGTGTCCACGACCACGCATGCCGTGGCGAGCTGATAGACGACCACGGACTCCAGGTGGACGCTGAGCGCCGACTGAATTTTTATACCGGTGAGTGCTGTACCAAGACCCATGACTCCCAGGTTTCGGAGATGAACCACATCCGTCGTAGCGGCAGCAATAACGATGCCATCGGTCCCGGCGCCAGCCAGCACGGAAGCGCCGCCGACTCCGGCATCACAGTCGATTGTCATGGCTTTGGTGATGGTCACGTTTCCGAAGCCACCTGGGTCCAGACAGTCAATTTCACCAGCGGGGGCGGTTTTCGATATGGCTCCGGCGAAGGTCTTGCACGGTGCAGTCCGGCTACAGGGGTTGGCGTCGTCGCCCACTCCCGAAACCCAGGTGCGACTTGCCTGCGCGCTGGCTAACACGCCAAACGTCAAAGTCAATGCTCCCAGAATGCCCAAGCGAAAACTCTTCATAACAATTGATCTCCTTTGTTGTTTTCCAAAACAGAATGCCGTGCCCTGAAGCATCTCCGATTGCACGAGGCCAGATCAGCATACTCCCAGTCGCCGCTGCTGTCAATGGGTTCACCGCTCTTCCGGGTGTCTTATAAATGGGAATTTTCCCTTATAGGCGCAGCAATTCCGCAGGTAAATCGGCATTTTTTAAGAAGTAGTACTCGACCTATAATAATTCTTTCACAAAGAATTCCTAAACCTAAGGAAACGCATTGAATACCATCCTTTCACGCGCGGTTTTTGGGCTGTCTTGATAGCTGAATTGTCGACGCCGTGCCGATCGGGTCCGTGCTCCGCCAGGCCGCTCCGCTTGGTTTCGGCATTGCACACCGGGAAGGAACAGAGCCGGTGCCAGCGAAGCTCGGCAACCGAAGGCCCCGGTCTTGAGAGCGTCCGTAAGTCTCAGTCCCGAAGCATGCGAAATAATCGGAAAGGGCTGCGTACTTGTTGTTGAAGGTGGTCGAGCGTCGGCGCCACCATGATCCCGTCGCGAGTTTGATTGACGGGCTGAGCGAGATCATATGGACCGAAGGCCAGAGGGATACCCCAGAACCGCCCGTCGTACGCCACGAGATTGTAGCCATTCAGGCTCTCCACAAGCTTAGGCGGCTTCCAGGTTTTGCCTCCTGCGCACAGGGCCTTCAGGTCTTCCAAGGTGTCGGCAAGTAGGATGCCAGGTTTCTGGCGATCCGCTTCGCGAGTAATGTTCAAGTGTCCGAGGGCCAACGGAAGCGCCCAGTACTTTCCATGATATTTGACCAGGTTGTAACGCCCCCACGATTCCAGCAACTGGACGTAGAGTGCGGAGTCGGCGTCCCGACGCATCAGATCGTGCAGCTCATGACGGCTCGTCGCGGTCCAGGAATCCCCCATCTCATAGTCGCCGGGGCTCTCCAGAGCTCTGATCTTTCGGGCAGACCATCCCTTGCTTGCGCCGGCTATCTCAAACACCCCGACTTTGTTACCCACGTCACGAACGAACAGCCACTGCGCTTCCTGGTCTGAAATGGTTCGATCGTACCGAATTGCATCCCGCGTCTGTTCGGAGAGCGCTGCGGACAACTCCTCGGAAAAGTGATTCTCCAGGAGCGCCATCGAAGGAGACAGGCACCGTTGCCGGTAATCGCAGGTCATGCAGGGTCCGCGGTCGGTTTCCACCTGCACTCGAAATTCTTCTGCCTCCCGGGACTTCCACAGGCCGGCCAGAGTGTTGTGGTTGAGATTGCCCAGGCTGAGTTTGCCACAAAGGTTCACGTTACCCTGAGAGTCCATGTTCAGGTCTTGGTAGTGGGCATTGCAAGAGAATTCACTCACGTACTCGCTGGCTCCGGACGCAGTCCCCACCGCGCGTTCGTAGTCGGTACCGTAATATTCCTGTAGCCAGGTACGCAGGTGTTCCATGTCGAACCATAGGCTTTCCCGCACCAAGTTGAGGGGGAGCACGCCATTCTCCGATCGCAGGATCATCGGGAACACCGACATGTGGTAGCTGCGTTCTTGACAGAACTGCATCATTTCAAGATATTCCTGGACGTTGGAACGCATCAAAGTAAACGACAGCAGCGCGCGGATGCGGCCGGTGTTCAGCAGCGACATGTTCTTGAGTGCCCGCTCGAAGCTGCTGCCCTCCCGGATGTACTCGTGAGTGCCTTTGCGGACAGAATCCATGGAGACCTGCACCGTGCAATTGCCCATCTCGTTGATCAGATCGGCGAATCTGTGGAGCGTCTTGGCGTTAGTGACGATGTGGATATGCGCGGCAGGCGCTTCCTTGCGAATATATCGGAGGAAGTCCGCGAAACGCGGATGGATGGTGGCCTCCGCGACATTTCCGAGCTGAATGTAGTCCCACTTGCCCAACTCGTCCCGGGCATTGCGGGCGAACGCATCAAAATCCAGAAACTTCATCGCGCTGACAGGCAGGGCGTTATAGGCCTGGCACATAATGCAGCGAATGTTGCAATTATCCGCGAGGTCGATCCGAAAGTATCCTCTGCGCGCGACTTCAGGCATGTCACTCTCCAAGGTACACTATCGGCGGATCGTCCGATTCGCAATCGTCCTCTACGTGTCAGCATAACCATGCCGGACTGTTGGAATCGCTACCCGGCTTGTGCCATAGTGTTATCAAGAGTGAATCCCGCCGAGTTCCCCAGTGAGTGTTTGAACCCTGACAATATCTGGTGCCAGATCTTTGCTCCTCCTCAGCAAGGCGAGGCCCGTCCCGCGTTGTTCCTGGACCGCGATGGAGTAGTTATCGAGTACGTTCGGTACCTTCACCGCGCGGCGGACGTCGTCCTCATTCCAGGTGCGGCCGACACCATCGCGGCAGCGAACCGGCTGGGCGTTTTGGTAGTTCTGGTGACCAACCAGGCGGGCGTCGGCCGGGGCTACTACGGCTGGCAGGAGTTCCTGGATGTTCAGGGCGTTTTGCTCGCGGGCCTGGAAGATATCGGGGCACACCTGGATGGCGTCTTCGCCTGTCCGCACCATGCCAATGGAACGGGACCTTACGCTCACCCCGCCCACCCTGCGCGAAAACCGCGACCTGGAATGCTCCTGCGGGCGGCAGGGCTCCTGGGCATCAATCTGGACAACTCCTGGATTGTAGGAGATGCTTCCGACGATCTCGCGGCGGGCCGGAGTGCAGGACTGCGCGGCGGGGTTTTGGTGATGACAGGGCGAGGCGTGACGCAACGCGATGCGGCCGTTGCCCTAAGTTCGCCGGAATTCGAGGTCGTGGTCGCGCCTTCGATCCGGAACGTAACAGGCCTGATCCCGCTGTTGGCCGATCTCTAGGACTCCGCTTTATCCGATCGAGGCGCTTGCTCTAAAAGATTCTGCAGGCGCATGACCAGCCAATCATACGCTCGCTGCACTTCAATTGCGTCGATCTGGGCCTTGACGCTTTCGAGCGAATCGCCCCGGACGGCGTCCTCTCGTGCGTACTGGGCTTCAATCTGGTCGTTTCCGATCGACGCGTCCACCGGGCCCAGCGATTGGCGAAGGCCGTAGCAATCAGTCTTGAACCTCACCAAGTTAAAACCTCGATGGCTCCCCACCAGGACAGGCGTGGGGTAAAGATCGAGGTCTCGGTCCTTCACCATCTTCACTGTCAGCATCCCGAGGCTGCGATCGATTTTCTGCCGGACTTCCTCGAGCGTCGCTCCGCTAAAGATTAGAGGGGGCAGGTCGTCTTCCTGGAGCATCTCAATCGCAATATCGAGCGGCCCCAAGTCCTTGGCCAGACCAAAGTACCGTCTCCCGCTCGAAATCAGGTGATACCCTGGCATCTCCCCTTCCTGCCGGATCACAGCCGACGCCACATGCCTGGGCAGAGTGGATCGCGACATATCTAGGGGTACCGGAATCCATTGCTCGCCGGAACGCTGGATGGCCCAGAATCCGTCCCACACGCCGACTGGGCCGAGTTCCGTGCCAACGGCCAAGGTTACGCCCGGATGGTAGCAGAGTCCGTTGGCGCCAGCGGGGATGTAATCCTTTCCGGTGCCAGCCGCGGCGCCGACATCCGCAAGATTCCGTTCGTGGAGCTGTAGTTCCAGGTCATCGCCGCACACGATTCCGCCGGAACGGATGAGCCGTTTTGCCTCCCGCAGATCGAACAACACGTCTTCGAGCACATGCGAGCCATCCAGGTACACGATGTCAAAGCTCTGCGCCTGCAGCTTAGGCAAAATCGCGCAGGACTTACCCCGTTTCGCCAGAATGGTCTTCCCAAATCCCGACGAGGACACGTTATGCCGAAAAAGCTGGTAAATCAAACCGCTCTTCGCGGCGCGGTTCATGTTGTCGTAGTGCCTCCCGGTTTCCTTCTCCGAATCGAAATATGGAAGCCAAGGATCCACGCAAGTCACGTGGCCGCCGAGCCCCAGCTTTTTCAATGCCGACGCCCAGGAGATGGCGGATGCGCCAGCCCATGATCCAACTTCGAGAATCTCCAGCGGTGCGCGCTCCGCCACGGATTTCACCACTGGCAGAAAACATCTGTGCCGATCGGGCGGACCTTGCAGGGAACGCAAACAGGGCCCGAGGTAGGGCCGTCCTTGAAGCAAAGCCTCCGCAAGACGCCGATACGACATTTCTCGATTATCTCTCGAATTCGTGCCAAGAAAATTACACTCGAAGGGATTTGCTGTGCCACACGGCGTCGATAGGTCTGGAACCAGGAAAGGTTGGAGTCGACCAGGCCTGCCTTGTCGGATAACGCCGCTCGACAGGCAGAAGAGCACTCGTATCACGCCTTGTGGCAGCGGGCAAGAATCCCGATCTTGGAGAATTGCTGCCGGCCAGGGTGAAGCCTTTCCAACTCTCGCTGGACCTCCGGCGGAGGGTCTACGTCGGGGACGAAAGACTCGAGCGAAACACCTGAGAATCGGGAATTGCGAAAGTAAGCCTCATAGTCTTCGACGAACAATCGGTTCAAATTTTCGCTGTGATATACCTGGCTGACAATTTCGCCCGCCGTCTCCGCGTCGGTATGATCCAACAGGTACGAATACATCTCGGGAGGCCTCATCAACAGATGTCCCCAACGTGGAATAGGCGACGAGTCGATGTAGTAGGTTTTCCCGCTTTTGTCGGTAACACCCCAGAGATGATGCCCGAAGTGTGACGGCCATATGGGAGAGTAGATGGCGGTCAGTTGCCCGCCTCTCCGCAGCGCTTTGTGGGCGCGATCCAGCATCGCGGCAAATCGGAGGACATGTTCAAATGCATCGATCGAAACGATGGCGTCGAATTGCTCGTCAAAAGAGGACGGAAGGTGCTCGAACGGTCCGTCCAAAATAGCATGCTTTTCGAGGGAGTCGAATTGCACTTCGGAGGTGACGGCAATCACTTCCGAACTCCCATATTGGCGTGGCCAGAGAACCCGGTTTTGTGGGTAGACGCGGTCCACGCACACCCAGCGCTCGGCCTTCAGCACATCAAAGACAAACGGTCTGGGGATGTTACTCCCGCCTATCTCAAGAACAGATTTTCCGGCGAGAGAAGCGGTCCGATGGATCTCCAGCAGTAAATCCAGCTGCCCGCCAAGATTGAACTCTCGTTTATAATACTGTAGTTCTTCTGGAGAGATTACGAGCGCGATCGAATCGGACTCGCGAGGCGGGAACATATTCTTCAGCCTAGCCTTGAGCCGAGCAAATGTCACCTACCCAGAATACGCGATCGTCCGTGGAGGAGAGTACTTGACCGTACCAAGCGCCGGAAGTAGCGCGCGACAACCGATTATTTCGATCATCGTTCCCACGCGGCAGCGGACAGCGCAGTTGGGCCGGTTTCTCGACAGTATCCGCGCCACAGCTCGCGATCCTCAGGGGATCGAGCTCATCTTGGTGCTTGACCAGGACGACCAAGAAAGCATTCAATTCCAATGGGACAAGATGCCGGTAAAACGCGTCCTCGTCACGCCGGGCCTTTCCATGGGCTCTCTAAATATGGCGGGCTATCGGGAGACCCAGGGACAATACGTCATGCTTTTGAATGACGACGTGATCGCGCGCACGCCGGGGTGGGATGAACAGGTCCTCGCGGCGTTTCGCTCCTTTCCTGACGGCATGGTTCTAGTTCACGTGAATGACTCGGTCTTCAAGGATAGCCTGTGCATCTTTCCATTCGTTACGAGGAAGTTCTGCTCTCTCATGGACGGTATTTGCAAGGAGGGTTACCGCCGCTACCGAATCGACGATCACATCCACAATATTTTTGATCTACTCAGCCTTCTCGGACATCATCGGCGGGTCTTCCTGCCGGATGTGCTCTTCGAGCATACGAATCTCGAGGCGGCGGGAGACGGAGCGGTCCACTATATTCCCAACCAGGCGATCCACGCGCTCGATACCACGCTTTTTGATTCGCTGCTCGAAGAACGCAAGGGAATCGCCCTCGCAGCGATGGGCCACATCATCGGCGACGCGGATCCTATTGGCTTCGCGCGCTGCCAGCACAAGCTCGATCAGGTGACCGACTCCGTCGCGATCCGCCTTCCCGAGCACGCGCGCTGGTTACATACCGGAATATCTGTCTCCGCCGCACAGCCCCGGGTCACCGTTGGGATCGTATCGGCGGACTTTCGGTCCGCGCACGCAATCCAGTGCCTTGATCTCGTAAAGGCCCACACCGGGAACTATGAACTTATTCTTATCGACAACAATAGGGATCCCGGCTTTAATCACTCGCGCGAAATGAACCGGATGCTTTCCATTTGCCGGACGGAGTACTTGGTGCTGATGGACGACGATGTGCTGGTTGAGCCAGGTTGGCTGGGAGGATTGCTTCGTGGCGTCGGACCCGAGGTTGGTGTGGTGACGCCGCTGCACAAGGACCGGTACGGGAGCCTGTCGTACGCCGGTATCGTGATGAGTCCGGACGACACGGGCCACCACACACACATCCTCGAGGTTCCAAATAATCCACGGCCGATTCAAACCATCTGTAGTGCGATCATGCTGATTCACATGGACCGGTGCGGTCATGTTCGGCTGGACGAAAACTACTCGAAGTATTTTCTGGACATTGACTATGGTTTGCAAATCTGGGAGCAGGGGTTTCAGGTGGTCTGCTCACCGTATTGTCAAGTCACTCACTTGGCGGGTGCGACGCTCGAGCAAGGCAGCCCTCGGTCCGCGCAGCTATTTGAAGAACAGCGGCTGCGATATTGGCGTTCCTGGGTGGACTCCGGGCGCATCCGTAAGCTCAGGCAAGGGATCTGGACGACGATTCCAGAGATCACTTGGCTAACACAGATGTCGGAGAAGATCGATCGATTAGTTACGGACGGGGCAAAACAGGATCGCGAGGCGTTCCTGCGTCATGCCCACGCGGCCGTCCACACGTTGCGATTTTATCCTGTATTCCGGGAGTATATCGCCAGCCGTGCGCGCCTGGGCATTGGCCAGCGTCCGGCCCGTGCAGACGATCCGGAAACCGGACATCTGGCAGTTCTGCTCGGGTTAACCGGCCTCCAGCCCGTGCTGTTTGAAGAGGGCTTCGATGGAATGAATCTGGTTCTGGACGATTCAATCTACTACGCTCTGCCACAAACGGAAGGCACTTATTCCCACGAACGCATTGTCCGCAGCGGTTACAGTCGAAGCTTCGAGGCGGAAAGCGCGGCGGCGTTGAAATCTCTGATTCTCAATTCTAAGGGCATACCCCTTCAGGGACACATCCGGCAGCCCGCTCTCACCAGGGTGCCGGATGCCGGTCCCGCCTACCGCAGTATTGGGCGAATGAATCCGTTGGTGCATTACCTGGAGATCGGCGGCTACGAGGGTCGCGATCCCCACCCGGCATTTAACACCGCTTACTATCTTGCGAACAATCCCGAGGTGGCGACGATGGGGATGACCCCGCTCGAACATTTTCTTGAGATTGGGGCGGCAAAAGGGTGTAAGCCAAACGCCGACTTCGATCCGCTCGCCTACTTGCAAGAACATCCAGAGGCGGCCGAGGAGGGGATCAATCCATTAGTGCACTATCTGCTGCACAACGGTCGCGAGTGATCTCCCATCCACTGGGTTCAGCCGGCGAATTATTCGTCCTTGTGGACCACGAATCCCGTGCTCCGGTCGATGGTCATACCTAGATCCTCAGTTATCTACTGTGTGCAGGATATAGCTGGTCATCATCTCGTCTACCGTTCGGTTGCCAAATCTGACTTCGCGGTTGGGAGTGTCGTACTCCATGACGAATGGGTTCCCAGCAGAATTATCGAACGTTGCCGCGTCGTGCAGGACAGTACCCGCTGGGAGACGGATCGGATGCGCAAATGTGTACAGAAATTGCCAATGGAAATTGTAGGCCGGTACGTTCAGCAGCTCGATAAACCTGCCGTCCGGCAACTCGGCGGTGACTCGATAGGTCTTGCCCCGTATGTGCATGTGGCAGCCAATCTGGTGCACTGTGATCGCCGCTTGAATCTTGGTTGTGTTCCGGATTTCGAGCCTGGACACGGCTGCAGGAATCAGGAGGGATTCGCCCGGACCGCCGTATTGAAGGCGCCATTGTTTCTCGATACGCCCATTGGCGAAGTACAATCCGACCTCTGTGTGGTCGGTTTCCGGCGTCTGGCTCGGCGCATAATGGATGTTCATTCGGATGCGCGAGTGTTTTGGGATCAGGATCGCGGTACCGGGCGCGGTCTCCAAAGAGAACTGGCCCGGAAGTCCGACGTGAATCTGAACCATCTCCATGCCAATGAGCTTGGGCGGGTCGTTTTGAGGCGCTTCCACATCTTGTTCAAGCGACGACCAATCCACGGGACCACTTCCGATTGCAGTCACCACCTGGATGTTCGCGTGGTGCACCCGGTTGTAATTGCCAGGGTGAATCTCCAGCCCACGGATCCAGGTGTCCTGGTCGAACTCCTTGTCGAAGTAGACGTATTTCCACAGTTCCCTTCCGTTGCCGGGTATCCTTTGCGTTCTTGGCAGGGTCAGCATCAAGTCAGGACGGCCCATCTCCCAGATCTCAGGGAACCTCCGCGGGGGCGGGGCATCTTTTCGATCGCCGGCAGCCGCTCCCGAGTTCGCCCATGTGCGAATCACGTCGATCTGCTGGTCTGTCAGCCTCCCATCTTTCGCAAAGTGACCGGGAGGGGCCGTTGCAGGCCATGGCGGCATGCTTCGCTTCAATACGGCCTCTTTGATTGCGGCTGCCCATGGCCGCACCTGCTCGTAGGTGATCAACGACATGGGAGCGATCTGACCAGGGCGGTGGCATTGAACGCACCGGGCTTGCAGGATGGGAGCAACATCCTTGAAGAAGGTTGGCGGGGCCACGGCCTTAAGGGAACAAGATACGAGTAACAGTGATCCAACGAAACCCATCGAATCACAATCCGTAACATCTGCCTAGCATAGACCAATCCTTCCGACGGAGGACAAAGGGGGTTCATCCGCACCCATGATCTCTCTGCCCCACGTCACTCTGGATCGGCAGAGGGCGTAGGCGGCGCGCGAGCCGGGCCACGGCCTGGTGACTCCGCCCCATCCGAGACCAGAATCGTTCGAGGATCGCCGCCCTGGCTGCCCCGAGATTCACCTGATCTGGGGGCCATGCCGATGCGCAGCCATCGTGCATACACAACTCAAACAACGCCGATAGAAAGTCGCCGTGCCAGTCCTCCGAGCCCAGCTCACCGCGGGCTTCGAGCAAAAGCCCCAGGGCACGTAGTTCTTCTAGTTCGACTGCCATCGTACTGCGGCTTCGATCGCTTCCGGCGTCCCGCGGCTGGCGCAACGCCGCGTATACCGGTGCGGCTGCGAACGCACCTACGAGTTCCGGATGCACCTCGATCAGATACCGCAGCGAGCGCCCGACCCGATCCTGGCGCTCCAGAAACGTGCCGAGAGTGTAGGGGTGAAGATGCAACCCGATCGAAGCTGGATCGTACAGTAAGCGCACGCCTGGGCGCGACTGCGACAATCGATAACCTAGTTCGATGTCCTCTAACGCTGCTCCTTGGAACCTTGAATCGAAGCCTTCGACCATCCAGTCGCGGACCCGAGCCTTCTTCACCGAGAGGTTCGCCGAATAGAAATACTGCCAGCCTGCGAACGACCCCGGCGTCAGCCGGGAAAAGGCGAACTGCGCGCCATCCGCGCGGATATGCGCCATCGTAAAACTGAGGGGAAACTCCGGGTCGTCAGGCCAGACTACGTTGCCCAGGACGGCGAAGTCCAGACTCGGCTCCTCTGCATGCCGAGCGGCGTGTGTGCGAAAAAAATCGTGATTGGCGGGGTGGATATCGTCGCCCAAGAAAAGTACCACGTCGTGGCGCGCTTCAGCGACGCCCAGGTTGCGGGCCCGCCCCGGTCCCGCCTTTGGAACCGAAAGCCAGCGCAAATTGGGCATACCAAGCGCGGCATCGCGCAAGCGCTGCGGAGTTCCGTCTTCGGAACCATCGTCGACCACAATGAACTCCAACTCGCAGCCTGCCGCGTGACGCCGGCAGGCATCCAGCATGTGGAGCAACTGCGTGGCGCGGTTTCGTGTGGGGATCACCACGGAAAGAGCGGCGGGGCTCCTCACTGCAATGCACCGCGCCGGCTGCGGCGTCAAACGATCTAAATACTCGGAAACCGTCAGGCTGGCGCAGGGCGCGCGCTCTTGCTCGAGTCCACAGCATATGAAATGTTCCAGCGGATTCATCCCACGGGCCGCGGCGTCTGGATTCTCGCCCTCATAGTACCGGACGTCGAACCACAGGTTGGGACTGCGATGTTCCCGCGCTCCGTAGCGGACAAAGTGAAGCAGCGGATTGAGGCCGCTGGCCGCAACGTCCGGGTTTACCGCTAAATACCAAGCCGAGTGGAAATGCGGGTTTGGATCGTGTCCTTCAAAACCGCCGCGCTCCAGGTAGTGGACCAAGGAGTGCGCACCGCTTGCGGTCACTTCCGCGTGGCCGCTTGCGGCCACTTCCGGATACCGCGAGCGATACCACTCCGCGTCAAACAGTGCCGGCGGAATCCCGCCGACCAGACCGTTCACGGGCCACCTCGCCGCCAACCGCGCTGACGATTCCAAGACCCAGTACACCGCCCGCGTCTTTCGAGAAAGCCGCCCCGCCGATATGTGACGCCACGCCCCCGCGCCAGGGGGGCGCCATAAGCGCGCATGTTCCCGCCGGCGGATCGCGATCGAGTCCGGGAACTGCCGGAGCACCCGCATGCGATCTTCGCGTTCGGGAGCGCCCGCGCCCTTCTCGATCCTTTCCGCGCACTCCAGCGCTACGCGCCTGCGATCCTCGATCAGCCTTTCAAAATCGCCGGAGTCGAGCCGGTGAATGGATGGGTCGGGAACATATTGGAGTGCGCCGGAGTCATTCACCACGCCCAGGCGATGTTCGAAGACGACGTCGGGCAGGAACACTCTGCGCCTGTGGCCCAGTAGATAAATCAGATCGAACAAATGATGAATATGATCGTCAATGCGGTACCGCCGGTATTCGGGACGGCAGACACCGCCCGCGATCTCGCAGAATTCTCTCGTAAGAACGGGAAATGTACACAGCGTATCGCGGAAAAGAAGGTCATTGACATGCGCCAGGACAATGCCGTCGGGAAAGCTCTCCATCACCTGTTGGAGGTGGATGTCCCAGTCTAGGGTGCACGCAACGACGTCGTCGTTGAGCAACATCAGGTACCGCCCCCGCGCCACCCGATAGCCCGCAAGGTTGAGCTCACCCATGGTCAGGCCGGGTGGAACCAGCACGCGCTCTATCCGAACTCCTTCGCAGGAGACTTCGAGCGACTCCGGATCGTCCGCATCGACGATTGTGATCACTTCAAGACTGTCTGGATTCCGGGCGGTTTCACGCAGGCTCGAGAGCAGGCGCCCGAGCAAGGCGGGCCGGCCGCGCGTGGGGACGATGATAGAAAACCGGATCATGGACGAACGCGCAGCGACAGGTCCTCCCGGTCGCGTGTCAAATGTGGACTGTAGAACGGATCTCCGGCGTCGATTACCTCCAGCCAGCGGTCTAGCCAGGACACCCGTTCTTTCAATGTAACGCCAGCAGGCCGCGTCTGGCCTTCGGAGTGGCGCAGCAATACGCCGGCGTCGTAGATCACTCGAAGACCGCTGCCGCGAACCCGCAAGCACAAGTCCGTGTCGTTGAAGTTCAGCGGGAAGGCGTCGTCAAAGCCGCCCAACTCCCGGAACAAGCCCGCCCGAATCGCCAGACACGCGCCGGTCACCGCGGCGACATCGCGAGTTTGGTGCACCCAGGGCCAATGCGCAAAGGCCGGCGCGCCGCGTCCAATGTGTGCGCATCCGTCTCCGACGCCGACGGCTACCCCGGCGTGTTGCAGAGTACCGGACGGATAGACCAGCCGCGCGCCCACGACGCCCACGTCGGGACGCTCCAGCTGAGCGACCATGCGTTCCAACCACGATGGTTCCAGGGCCCCGACATCGTCGTTCAGGAACACCAGCACCTCGCCCTTCGCGGCCCGTGCGCCAAGGTTGTTCAGAAGGGAGAAATGGAATGGACCCGCGTGAGGGATTCGCCGCGCTTTATATTTCTCGATGACGCGGCGCAAGGCTTCATCCTTCCCTCCCAAGTGCTGGACCACGATCACCTCCCGGTGCGGGTAGCGGGTGCAGACGTCGACAGACTTGAGACATTGTTCCAGCAGACGAGGGGATCGCGAGCAAATGATCAGGCTGGCGAGCGATGTTCCTCGTGGCTTCCACCGCACCTGGTAGACGTCGGGCCGCGGGCTATCCTCGACCTCAGCCTTCGCGCCGCGGCGGCGCAGCGCATCTTTGAGAGCCCTCGACCCGGTTTCGTGGAAGCCGTTCGTGGAACTCGACGCTGGCCGGCGGCCGTGATACAAAACGCGCGGAACATGCCGCACGCAAGCGGGACCATCCGTAAGGCGCAGCGCCAGGTCATAGTCGGATAGTGGTTCGAACTCGCCGCGAACGCCGCCGGCGCGCATCCAAGCGTCACGCGAAATGGCCGTCAGACGGCCGAAGTAGTGGGAGGACAGCAGCAGGTCTGGCGACCAGTCCGGCTTGAAGATCGGGTCAATCCGGCGACCTTCTCTATCAAGGTGATCTTCGTCGGTGTAGAGCAGATCGGCGGGTCCTGCGTGCGCGAGGCATTGTAGCGCGGCGGGTGCCATGCGGCCGTCCGGCGGCAACAGGATTAAATAGTCGCCGGTAGCGTCGTTCGCCGCCTCATTCAGCACGTGGGAGACAAGTACCGGCGTACCATTCCGCTCGCATCCACTGATTCTTATGCGCGGATCCGCTATGGAGTCCACAAACTCCGCAAGCCAGGGCACCGGCGTATCGGCGTGGCACAGGTGCAATTCCCAGTGAGGATGAATCTGCGAAAGCACCGAAGCAACCGCCTCCTCCAGCCTGTCGCGTCGCGCCTTTGCCAAAGACATCAGGATGCTGAACCGAAGGGAACTGGCGGGCGGTAATTCCTCGCTACCCTCCTGCTCAATCCAGGAGGAATACGGAGTTGTTCGAGTACGGCCAAGCCCCGGGATCCAACGCAGGATCCCGGCGGCCGGCGGCCAATCCTCAAGCTTCGCCCTGGCGTCCAGAAACGGGCGTCCAATACGACGGAGCAAGCGGAACACGATGCTGCTTTCGAGCGTAGCGATGTGAACATCCAAAGTGCGCTGCGCGCGCTCGAGCGTCCTCAGCCGGCGCTCCAATTGCGCTAAGCGCGTTTCCACTGCATCGGGTTCGACCACCGTCATATTCTCGCACTCTTCCGCATCGTTTGGTTTGGATCCGAGGTCTTTTTCCATCGCATTCCCGGAATCGTGATCCTGACGTCTGCAATGGACCTCGATCTGCGTTTATTTCGTCAGCCGCCAGCTTATTCCGGCGTGTATAATGCCATCATGTCATATCGGGACTGCGAGAAGGGATTTTGAGCGCCACCCCTCCCCACCACGGCTCGGCGATCCGGACATCGAATAACGGACGCCCCGATCCCGACCTCCAGCGAATGTACTACAAACTTCAGTTGATCCGGCGCGCCGAGGAGGAGATCGCGCGCATCTATCCCTCCGACAAGATCAAGAGCCCGGTTCATCTCTCTATCGGACAGGAAGCGGTAGCCGTCGGAGTTTGCGATCCGCTGCGGCCTGACGACGTCGTGTCGGCCAGCTATCGCGGCCATGCGGCTTATCTCGCCAAGGGCGGCAATCTCGCGGCGATGTTCGCGGAGCTGTACGGCAAAAGCACCGGCTGTTCGCGCGGCAAAGGTGGATCCATGCACCTGGTCGGCATGGATCGGCACATCCTGGGAGCATCGGCGGTGGTTGGCACGACGATCCCCATCGCACTCGGTTATGCGCTGGCGCTCCAGCGCGAGAACAAGGGCCGCCAGCCTAAGAACAAGGGCCGTATGATCGCGGCGTTCTTTGGCGACGGTGCGGTCGAAGAAGGCGTGTTTTACGAAAGCCTGAACTTCGCTTCTCTCCAAAAGCTCCCTGTGCTTTTCGTGTGCGAAAACAATGGCTACGCCATCCACACGCCGCTCAGCAAACGGTGGGCCTCGTCGCGTCTATGCGAGCGTGTGGAAACTTTCGGCATCCCGGCCTGTCAAATCCCCGATTCCAACGTGTTGACCATATGGGAGAAGGTATCTGACGCCTGCGTAGGAATCCGTCAGGGCCGTGGTCCTGCATTTCTTGAGTGCATGACCTACCGCTGGAAGGAGCATGTCGGTCCCGGGGAGGACTACGAGTCGGGATACCGCACGCGGGAGGAGCTTCGCCCCTGGCTCGAAAACGATCAGGTCCGCATTATCGGAGCACTGCTCGACAAGACGGCCAAAGGTCGCATCGATGGCGAGGTTGAGCGCGAGATCGCTGCGGCTATCGAGTTCGCTGAGAACAGCCCGTTCCCCGCCCCGGCGGAATTGTCCACTCATGTCTACGCTTAGTCGTTCGCCAGCCGGCGTGATCGATCCGCCCCAGCAGCGCGTCCTGCGGTATGTGGACGCACTGCGCGAAGGCGTCGCACAGGAGATGGAGCGCGACCCGCGCGTTTTCCTCTTTGGCCTGGACGTCGACGATCACAAAGGTATTCAGGGCTCCACTGTTGGTTTGCAGGAGCATTTCGGACCCGAACGCGTGTTCAACACGCCCTTGTCGGAAGATGCTATGACTGGCGTGGCGATCGGTGCGGCCATGGCCGGCCTGCGTCCCATTCACGTGCACATCCGGATGGATTTTCTGATGTTGTGCATGAACCAGCTCGTGAACATGGCCTCCAAGGCGCATTACATGTACGGCGGCGCGGTGAAAGTCCCCATGGTGGTTCGCTGCATGATCGGTAAGAGCTGGGGGCAAGGTGCGCAGCATTCCCAAGCCTTGCATTCTTTGTTCATGCACATCCCCGGTCTCAAGGTGGTGGCGCCCTCCAACGCCCATGACGCGAAAGGTTGCATGATTGCCGCCATCCGCGACGACAACCCCGTCATCTTCGTCGAACACCGGCTGCTGTACTACAGCGAATCGTTCGTACCGGAGCAAGCATATTCGGTTCCTCCCGCGAGTAGCCGGATCCTCACTCACGGCGACGATATCACCGTGGTCGGAATATCCAATATGGTGCTGGAATGTCTGCGGGCCCAGGAAATGCTGGCCGACGAAGGAATTCGCGCCGAGGTGATCGATCCAATCTGGCTGTCGCCGCTCGATTGCGAAATCATCGCCGCTTCGGCGCGTCGCACCGGGAAACTTCTGGTAGTGGATAATGCCTGGCTGAATTGCGGCGCCAGCGCGGAGATCGTGGCGCGTGTAGCGGAGCAAGCCGGCCGGCCGATCCAAATCGCGCGCATGGGCTTCGCGCCCACAACTTGTCCACCCAGCCCCTCGCTCGAACACGAGTTCTATCCCAACCCGGCGACCATCGCCAGCCGCATTCATCGGATGGTTCGCCCAGGGAGCGATTGGGCCCCGGATCCGGAACGGGCAAAACTCACGTATCAGATGCAGTTCCGGGGTCCATTCTAGTGGTCTGCGTCTCCAGTGCGCAAATAGGGGACTGGCTCGAATTTCGCCGCTTTGCGAAACTTCGTGCCTGTACCCTATTTGCCCCGTCCCGAATAATACTGTCTTGAAATAGAGTCGACGAGAATCCATGTTCTACGAACTATCTGCCTCCACTTGGGGGCCCGAAGAGACCGAAGCGATCCAGCGCACACTGGAACTCGGCCGCTTCACCATGGGCGAGCAAGTGTCCGCCTTCGAAAAAGAATTCGCGGCCTATTTTGGCATGCGGCACGGAGTGATGGTCAACTCCGGGTCCTCCGCCAACCTGGTCGCTGTAGCCGCGCTCTTCTATAAGAAGGACCGGCCTCTAAAACGGGGCGATGAAGTGATCGTGCCCGCGATTTCCTGGAGCACAACCTATCATCCCCTGCAGCAATACGGACTCAAGCTCCGCTTTGTCGATGTCGAGCTGGAGACTCTGAACCTCGACTACCGTAAACTCGAACGCGCTCTCACGCCCGGTACGCGCGCCATCGTGGCCGTCAGCATCCTCGGCAACCCGGCCGCGCTGGACGTGATTCAAAAGTTCGCGCTCGATCATGGCCTGTACCTGATCGAGGATAACTGCGAGTCCATGGACAGCGAGCTCAACGGTCGAAAATTGGGGACCTTCGGTCACTTGAACACGTTCAGCTTCTTTTTTTCGCATCATATCTCGACCATGGAAGGCGGCATCGTGCTCACCGACGATCTGGAGCTCGATCACCTCCTGCGGTCGCTCCGCGCCCACGGCTGGACGCGGGATCTGCCGCCAGACTCGCCTCTCTTCGAGCGCCGTGGCGAAGAGCACTTCGAGGCATACCGTTTCATCTTGCCCGGCTACAACGTCCGGCCGCTCGAGATGGCTGGCGCCGTCGGGCGCGAGCAACTGAAGAAACTGCCCGGAATGACTCAGCGGCGCCGCACCAACCTGGCCCTCTTTCAACGCCTGTTCGCCGGCGACGATCGCTTTATCTGTCAGCGCGAAAACGGCAAAAGTTCATGCTTTTCTTTCACCATCATCCTGAATCCCGCGCATAACATCGACCGCGATCGAGTCTTCGCCGCCTTGCGGGACGCCGACATCGGATTCCGCATCATCACCGGTGGATGTTTCCTGCGCCACGACGTCATCAAGTATTACGACTATGATGTCGTCGATGGAGGCGTTCCCAACGCCGAGCTGGCTCATGACCGCGGCTTCTTCGTGGGAAACTTTCCCTTTGACCTGACGCCGCAGCTCACACGGCTGCGCGAGGTCTTGGACCGGGTGTGTTCGTGAATCCTTGCTCAATTCTTGTTACGGGTGGCGCCGGTTATCTAGGCTCGACGCTGGTGCCGGCGTTGCTCGCCGCCGGACACCGCGTCACCGTCCTCGATAACTTCCTGTTCGGCCAGTCTTCTTTGAACCCGTTGTGCGCCGATGCTAATTTCGACGTATACCGCGGCGACGCCCGTGACGAAGAGGTCCTAAAGCCGCTGCTCAGCCGCGCGGATGTGATCATTCCCCTGGCTGCGCTCGTGGGTGCGCCCATTTGCAACCACGACAAAATCGGCGCGGAGACCATCAATCGCGATGCCATCCTGACTCTGATGCGCTTGGCGAGTCGAGAGCAGCGGATCCTGATGCCGGTGACCAACAGTGGCTATGGAATCGGAGAGCCGGGAAAGTTATGCACCGAGGAAACACCTCTGCGCCCCATCACCCTCTACGGCCGCACGAAAGTTGAAGCGGAGCGCGCCGTGCTCGACCGCGGCAATAGCATCAGCTTCCGTTTGGCCACGGTGTTCGGCATGTCGCCGCGCATGCGAATCGATCTCCTGGTCAACGATTTCGTGTA
This sequence comes from Myxococcales bacterium, assembly GCA_003170275.1. Lineage (GTDB taxonomy): Bacteria > Myxococcota_A > Polyangia > Palsa-1104 > Palsa-1104 > PALSA-1104. The sequence goes on along the minus strand of PNAM01000081.1, from coordinate 119,809 downwards.
TCGCGCGGTGAACGATCGCGCCCTGGTCCTGTTTGAAGCGCACTTTAAGCGTAATTATATTCACGTACAGGATGTAGCGCGCGCTTTCCTGCACGGGATCGAAAATTTCGACCGTATGCGGGATCAGCCCTACAACGTCGGTCTCTCCGACGCGAACTTGTCCAAGCTGGAGTTGTGCCGGCGAATTCACCGGCTGTTGCCAAAATTCGCGTTCCTAGAAGCGCCGGTCGGCGAGGATCCCGACAAGCGCGACTACATTGTCTCCAACGAAAAGATCGAGCGCACAGGATACCAGCCGGAGCACTCCCTCGATCAGGGTATCGCCGAACTTATCAAGGGCTTTCGAATGTTGCGCAATACGGTCTACGGAAACGCATAGCCCTGTTTTTCGAGGTATTTTTTACCGATACGCGCTGGCAGGGGCTTCACGGAAGGGGCTTGATGCGGATGTTTTTATAATGTACGGTGCTCTTCGGATCGTGACCCTGAAGAGCGATCGTGCCGTGGCCGATCACCCGTCCTGCGCCCTCCCGGCCTCCATTCCAATCCGGCGTTTGCGTCCACTTCACGACTTCTTTGCCGTTCAATCGGATTGTGACCGTTTTGTCCTGCACGATGATATGCTCGGTGAACCACTCATCGTCTTGTGTGATTCCCTTGATATCTTCCGCCCCGATGTCCTTCACATGATAAAGGCTGCCGGTCTTGACTGGATCGCCATGGGTGTTGTTCACCTGCACCTCGAAACCTTTGCGCGGGAATCCGCGATCTTGAAACTCGGTATGAAAGTACACGCCGCCGTTCGAGTTAGGTGCGGTCTTGACGTCGACCATCAGCTCGAAGTTTTTGAAATCGTGGTTCTGGACCGGTCCGTCGTAGAACGCGTGCGCCACGGGACCGTTTGCCACCAGGGCGTGGTCAATGATCTGAAATGATGCTTGATCTCCGCCGATTTTCCAGTCAGTGAAGTCCTTCCCGTTGAATAAGGATATCCATCCATCCTGCGCGAACGCGACCGGTACAGCGGCAACCGCGAAGATCAAAGTTAAGCGTCGCATGGTTCTCATTGCCGTAATTCTATCACTGCATCTCCACATGAGCCTATAGTCGCGGTGGAGCTGTCGCGGTGGGGCGGGCCCCCCGGCCCGCGGCCGACGCCCTCGTCGGCCTCTTCGACCGACAATGGACCCACTCCAACTCCCGATTTTTCAACCACCTCCCGCTCTCACTCACTCACTCCCCAATCCCCCCGATGCTATTACCAGTACGAAGGAAACATATGTCGACACCAAACCGCACCGAAATTAACCGAGCCAACTCGCAGCATTCCACCGGCCCCAAAACCCAAGCCGGCAAAGCCCGAACCTCCCTCAACGCCCTCCGCCACGGACTCACCGGCCAACTCATCGTCATGCCCACCGAGGATTTCGAAGCCTACAAGCGCCACGTCGCCTCCTTCACCGACGAGTACGACCCCCAAGGCGCCACCGAAGCCCATCTAGTGCAAGCCCTGGCCGACGCCTCCTGGCGCCTGAACCGAGTCGCCGTCCTCGAAACCAATCTCCTCACGCTCTGCATCGCCCACCCAACGCCCTTCACCATCGACCCACAACATGTCCAGAACGCCATGTCAGTCGTGGCCGCGCTCGAGGGCCAGTCGAAAGCATTAGCGAACCTGAGCATGCACAGCCAGCGCCTGTCGCGTCAATTCGAACGGACCGTCGCCCAGCTCCGCGAGCTCCAGAAAACCCGTCTGACCAAGGAAAAACACGAGCTGGACAACCTTCTCAAAATCAGCGATATGTACAAAGCCAAAGGAGAAACCTACCGCCCCTCCGACGATGGCTTCGTTTTTTCACAAACCCAAATCAACCACGCAATCCTAACCCGCAACCGCGAACGTCTAGTAGAAGAAGCCTGTGACCACGCCGCCGCGTAAAATGAGAACCTCAAGTTCCGATCTTGTGGGGCGGGCTATTTAGCCGGCAGCCTGCTTTTGAGCAGGCTTCAAGGCTGCTCAGAAACGATAGCGAAGTCCGAGTTCAACAATGCGCATCGGTTGGACGTTCGTCAGAGAGACCAGTCCTTCGCCCGGTATCGGATCGGCATTTTCGACGGGAACTTCCCGCACATCGAACAGAGGTTTACCGGTCAGGCGGTCGAAGATGAACAAATAGCCTTGTTTGGTAATCTGCGCCACGGCCGGAATCTCCTTGCCATTCTGTTTGGAGGTTATCAGAATGGGAGCGGCCGTCAGATCGTAATCCCAGTTATCATGATGAGTCGTCTGGAAATATCACTTGATCTTGCCGGTGACCGCGTCGATTGCGAGAAGCGACGATCCGTACATGGCGGTCGGTCGGCAGGCGAAACCGCCTGCCCCACTCAGACTGTTGCGGGGCACAGGTGGACGCGTGGGCCCTCGGGGGCCTAGCAGGTCCCAGACCTAAGCCAAAAAGTGGCAGCCCTATTTTTTCCGCAGTTTTTGCGAGACCTTCTCTACTTCTCCCCAAACTCGAAGCAGATTGCCACTCCACAGCTTTCCGATCTGTTCTTCGGTGTAGCCGCGCCGAACCAGTTCCAGTGTGACGTTGAAAGCTTCCGCCGCGCTGTTCCAGCCGTCAATTCCGCCGCCACCATCGAAGTCCGACGAAATTCCAACGTGATCGATTCCAATGAGCTTCACCGCGTAGTCGATGTGATTCACGAAGTCCTTCACGTTGGCTCGGCCCGCAGGCGGCAACTTTGCGTCAATCTCAGCCAACCGCTTGTCGTATTCGGCGCGCCTTTCGGGCGAAAGGGCATCGAGACCTGCATTTCCTCGCCCCCGGCCACCGCCGCCACGTGCCCCACGACCCTGCTGGGCGGACCCGTCAGCGCTCTCTACTGGACATGTCCTTACCGAATCCGCCCCATTCCCAGTGGTGGCCCCGCGTCCACGACCTCCGCCTCCGCCGCCACGTCCGCCGGCTTGTGTCAGCCCGAACTCTTCCCGCAACTTCGCGAGGGCATCGACGCGTTCTTTCGAATCCGTTTTGACATAAGACGCGAAGCCCACAATCTGAATCACGCCGCCGTTCTTCTTAAGAGCCAGCAACTGCTCGTCGTCCATATTCCGGCTGACGTTGGCGAGCGCGCGCACCCCGGAATGGGACGCGATGACCGGAGCCTGAGAAAGCCGCATGGCTTCCATGTTTGCGCCTTTCGAGGGATGCGACAGATCGACCATCATCCCCAGACGATTCATCTCGGCGATGACTTCCCGGCCGAGCGGCGACAGTCCGTTGTTGTAAAGGTAGCCCTGAGTTTCTCCCGTATTCGAATCGGCGAGCTGGCTGTTTCCGTTGTGGGCCAGAGACATGTAGCGCCCACCCCGGTTGTAGAACTCCTCCACTTTTTTGATGTCGGTGCCGATGGGGTATCCGTTCTCCACGCCGATGACGGCAATTCGAAGGTGCTTTTTGTGCAATTTAATGACGTCGGCAGGCGTCAACGCCAGGCCGATATTATCGGGTGCGATTTTTTCAGTGAAGCGATGAACGGCGTCGAACTTCGCGACCGCCTGCCGGTATGCGTTGTCGTACCCTTCCGGCGTCAGCGGTCCCTGGCCGACGTAAACGATCATGAACGTGACATCCATGCCGCCTTCGACCATCTTCGGCAGATTGACCTGCGTGGTGAGGCGCATGGTGTAGTTGCAATCCGCCGTGAAGTTCGCGGGATCGATATCGTTGTGCGTGTCGAGCTTGAGGACACGCTCGTGAATGTCTTTGGCTTTGGCCCTCAGAGCCGGATCGAAAATTTGCGCCGGACTTGTCCCGATGAATGACGCCGTCATGACGGCAATCATGAACTTTCGCTTGATGTCTTTCATTGCATCCTCCTGTCCCGGTGACGGGACTCTCGAAAACCAAAAAGTCGTCATTGAAATTGGAGACCGACGGGCACTTGCCATAATATCGTAGCAATGAAAATTGACGGGCAGGCTTTTTCATCAGTGGAACTGGAACCAGTTCAGGTTTGCGATCCCGCCGGACGCTCCGCCGTTCCGGAACACGACGAATAGATTTCTGATCGCGGTGGCACCGGAAACAGGCGTCGTCACAGTGGTCCATGTCTGCCACCCGCCTGTGACGGGGAGCGTCGCGGTTCCGGCAAGCGGGCCGCTGAGCGTATCCAGGTGAAACTCAAGCGTACCGCCGCTGCCCGCGCTGGCCACTCTGATGCTGACCGAGCTTACGCCGGAGGCGAAGTCGATGTTCCGATACTCGGCCCAACTGCCGTCGCCGGAGTAGCCGAGATCGTAACCACCGTCGGTGTCGGAGGTGGTTTCAGTCTGCAGACCGTACATATCGTTGTAACTCGATGCCTGAATCTGTTGTGACACGGCGCTTATAGAGGGGGAAATGCGGTTACGCGCTCCAGACTCCGGCGTCCACATGAACGTGGCGCCCGCCAGTGCGGGCAGCGTGTAAACAAAGGAGCGGCCGTGTGAGGTTACCTGGAACGTCTGGCTGGAAGAAGAGTCGTTGTAGGCGACCAGAACTTCCGTGCCTCGTGGGTTCATAAACGCCGCGCTGACGATACGCGGAGCGTTACTCGAATAGATCCGAACCGCCCCCGGAAGCACGAACTTGCTGAAATGTCCGAGCGTATAGTAATCGATGTTGTAAGTCACCGCGCCGGAGCCTTCATTCACCGTAATCAGAGGGGTGCAATCGCCGCAGCCTCCTTTAATAAACGGCCCCCTGTTCTCATCCAGGGCCAGACCCCATTTGACATAAGAACTGCTCCAGTTCCGCATGGACTGGGTGATGGTCTCGAAATCCGTCTTCACTTCATCGGCGATCCAGGTGCCGCCCGACGCCTCGGTTACGTAGTTGTTGCGGTTCGGATACTGGTTGTGCAAAAGACTCATGGCACCTGGCGTCCCACCGTACCAGTGCCAGGCGATGCCGCCAATCTGCGCTGACGCCGCCACAGTGGAGTCGGCCAGAATCGTCTGCGGATACCGGGACTGGTCCCAGTTGTGATCGTAGATCAGCACCTTCGCGGCGAGCTGACTGGCGGCCAGAGCCGGGAGAACATAGTCGCGCAGAATGACGAGCTGGTCAGTGGCCGGCATCGACATTCCGGGATAGGCATCCGGAAGATAGAGCGGCTCATTCTGCAAGCTGACGTAATCCACCGGCACGCCCGCGGCCGCGTAGGCTTGCAGGTACCGGACGAAATAATTCGCGAAGGAAGTATAGCTCGCGGGGAGCAGAGATCCCCCGATCATGGAGCCAGAGGTCTTCATCCAGCCGGGAGGGCTCCATGGATTCGCCATTATTTTTAGCCGCGGGTTGATCGATTTCGCTTGGCGGAGCAGGGGGATTATGTCGGCTTGGTCGTGGGCAATGGAGAAGGAGCTGAGATTCGGATCGGTGGCGCCGGCGGGCATGTCGTCGTAGGAATAAAGGGACCGGGCCAGATCGGAAGCCCCCATGGGGTTGCGCACGAAGCTGATGCCAATGCCGCCGTTATGATCGAACAGCGAGTTCATCACGCCGGGGAGCGAGGCCGCTGGAATGATTTTATTCATCAGCCAGGCTGAGGAATCGGTGAACGATGCCCCAAATCCTTCCATGGTCTGGTAGCGTTTGAGTTCGTCTATGAACACGGTGGCGATGTTCGCGGACCCGCCAGTGGAAAAAGAAACCGCTGCCTGCGGTTGGAGCAGACTCTTCTGGTCATCCGTGGTGAGCCACACGCTGACGGTCTGGGCATTCAATACGCAAACGGAGGCGAGCAGCAGGTGGGGAAACTTCACATCTGCATCGTACCGCTCTAAGCCAAGGCTTTGACCAACGCCCCGCCGATCTCTTCCGCCGACCGGCGCAGGATGGTCTCATTCACCTGAATGTTCGTCGGCCCCTGCGCGGGTGGCGCACCGATCGTGATGCCCTGATCGGCCAGGCGTTTTTGAAAACCAGCGTCCGGACGCGATGGAAATTCCAACTGGAATATGTTGGTGCCGGCTTCCAATCGATGCACCCGAATCTTTTTCTGTTCGAGGAACTTCAGGAGTTGCTCGCCGCTGCGCACGGCTTTCCGATAGCGATCCTCGAAACCGTCGAGGTAATGCAAAGCAACCGCCGCCGATTCCCAGGCATGGAGCACGCCGCCGCCGAATTGATGGCGCAGCACGGTCGCGGCCTCGATCAGCGAAGCCGGTCCGGTCAGGATCGCTCCGAAGGGCGCGTTGAAGTATTTGTAGAGCGAAACGTAGACCGTATCGAACAATGCGGAATACGCAGCCGGCGCGATCCCGGTGTAGGCCGACGCCAGATACATGCGTGCGCCGTCGAGGTGCAAGCCGATCTTTTTTTCACGGGCGAACGCGGAGATCTTTTTCATTTCTTCAAAATCGAAGGCTTGGCCGAGCATGCGGCGAACGGGAGATTCAATTGAGATCGCGCCGACCGGAACTGGATAAGGAGGGGCGCCGGCCTTCTCGACTGCCTCGACTATCTCGGATGCCTTGATGGTGGCGCGGCCGGGAGCGAGCGGCACCAGGTTGAGTCCACTCAAGGCCTGGGCGCAGTCGCCCTCGTCACGGTAAAGATGGCTCTCTTCCTGCACCAGCACGTGGCGCCGCTCACCCGCGAGCAACCGCACCGCCATGTGATTCGCCAACGTTCCGGTTGGAAAGAAAAGAGCACGCTCTTTGCCGAGCAGTTTCGCGAAGCGCCCTTCGAGTTCCTCAACGGCACCACCTTTGAGGTAGGAGTCCGTTCTCGTCGAAACGCCGGCGGTGAGTTTCGCCAGAAGCTGGGCATATTCCGGCGGCGACAAGTGTACGCCGTCGCCCGTCAGAAGCACGCGGTGTTCAGAGAGTGCGGCGGGCGGCGCCTGCGCTGACGCGGCGCGCTGAAACGCGGCTGCAGATGCGGCTGCTCGAAGAAAACCGCGGCGGTTTGAGCTGGGCATCCTTTTTCTATAACACATGCAAGTGTCACGAGAGAGATTGTGGAATGCTCAGGGGACTATAATGATTCGTCGATTCCCATGCCTCTCCGCCCACTCCGCATCATGATCGGATTTGCTCTCCTGCTCTTTCCGTCCGCCCTGCCGTTGCGCTCCCAGCAATTGTTCAATCGCCACTGTGCCCCTTGTCACGGCGAAGACGCTCGCGGCACAGCGCAAGGGCCCGGCCTCGTCATGAATCCTCGCGTGGCCGAACAATCGGAGGAGCAACTTCGCGCTTATCTTCAGCGTGGCAATCCCGGCGCGGGCATGCCTTCCTTCTCCGACCTGCCTGCCGGCGATCTCACGTCTCTCGCGAAATTCGTGCGTCGTCTCAATAAGGACAACTTCACGGGACCCGTGACTTCGGTGGAGCCCCGCAAAATCACCTGGGGCGCACCCCAGCCTGGCGACTGGCTGACTTACAACGGAGATATTTCAGGGAATCGCTACAGCCCGCTCAAACAGATCAGCACTGTTAATGTGGCCTCGCTGAAGTTGAAATGGGTTTTCCCCATGTCATACTTCGGCCTGGAGACGACACCCCTGGCGGCGGACGGAGCGATCTACGTCACAGGCCCGAATGAGGTCTTCACTCTCGACGCTCTCACCGGCAACGCGCTATGGCATTATTCGCGTCCGCCCAGCCCCGGTCTGGTTGGCGATGCGAAACTTGGCACCAACCGTGGAGTCGCGATTCTGCGCGATAAGGTCTTTTTTGTTACCGACAACGCCCATCTGTTGGCGCTGGATCGAAGCAACGGCAAGCTCCTCTGGGAGACTCCTATGCCGGTCGACGAGCATCAACCATATGGCGGCACCGTGGCGCCTCTTATCGTCGGCGATACCGTCATCGCGGGTGTTGCCGGTGGCGATCACGGAATGCGAGGTTTCGTCGCCGCCTATGGCGCGGATACTGGCGCTCTCGTCTGGAGACACTGGACCGTGCCGCGCCGGGGCGAGCGTGGAATAGAAACCTGGCGAGGAAAAGAACCAATCGGAGGGGGCGGTTCCACCTGGCTTACGGGCTCTTACGACCCGTTGTCCGATACTCTGTACTGGGCGACCTGCAATCCGTGGCCTGACGGCGACGACCGTGACAGACCAGGGGATAACCTCTACACCAACTGCGTGCTCGCGCTCAACGCGAAGACCGGGGATCTAAAATGGCACTATCAATTCACTCCACACGATCTAAAGGATCGCGACGCCACTGAGCCTAACGTATTGGTCGACACTGTTTATCGAGGCAAACTGTCCAGGCTACTGCTTCACGCCGATCGTAACGGCTTTTTCTATGTGCTCGATCGTACAACGGGCGAACTGCTTCTGGCGAAACCCTTCCTGCGGCGCGTTGACTGGGCTTCGAGCATCGGGCCCGATGGCAGACCCGTTGTGACCGATCCGCGCGGCTGCCCGAGCGATGCCGCCAACTGGGATTCCACCGCCTTTTCGCCCGATACGCATTTGTACTATTTCATGGCGCTGGAAGAGTGCGTCGGGAAGCCCACTGGTTACCCCGATCAGACAGGCCAGCGATTCCTGCGAGCCGTCAACATTGAGACTGCCGAGATCGTTTGGGAGGTACCGCAGCCTGGTCCGGCTCGCGCCAAAACGTGGTCAGGTGTTCTGGCTACCGCTGGAGGTCTGATCTTTTACGGCCAGCCCAACGGCGGATTCTCGGCCGTGGATCAGCGGACCGGTAAAACGCTGTGGCACTTTCCGACTAATGTCCGCATGAAAGCCTCGCCCATAACCTTTACCTATGGCGGTCATCAGTACATCGCGGTAGCCGCCGGCCCGAATATCCTGTGCTTCGGTCTCTGACCTGCTACACATTGAGTCTTGAACGATCCGTTTGATCTCCGACGCTTCGTGGACGCGCAGAACCCGGTATTCGAGCGCGTCTGCGCCGAATTGCGCGATGGGCGGAAATCCGGCCACTGGATGTGGTTCATCTTTCCACAGCTTCGAGGATTGGGTTCGAGTGCGATGGCAAGTGCGTTCGGAATTTCTTCGCGACAAGAAGCGGAGGCGTATTTGGGCCATCCGATTCTCGGGCCGCGACTCACGGAGTGCACCCGGCTTGTAAATCTCATCGAGAGCCAGTCGATCACCCAGATTTTCGGCTATCCCGACGACCTGAAGTTCAGATCTTCGATGACGCTCTTTGCCAGCGTCACAGCCGACAATCAGGTTTTCAAGGACGCTTTACAGAAATTCTTCGCGGGCGAACTCGATTTCGCGTACGTTAGAATTGCTCTGACCAGTGTCACTCGCCGATGATCTTTACAAGCACTCGCTTTTTCCGGCGGCCGTCGAATTCGCCGTAGAAAATCTGCTCCCACGGGCCGAAGTCGAGCTTGCCCTCGGTGATGGCCACCACCACCTCGCGGCCCATCACCTGCCGCTTGATGTGCGCGTCACCGTTGTCCTCGCCGGTGTTGTTGTGCTGATAGCGCGAGGTCGGCTCGTTCGGCGCCAGCTCTTCGAGCCATCGCGCATAGTCCTTGTGCAGGCCGGGCTCGTCGTCGTTGATGAACACCGACGCGGTGATGTGCATGGCGTTGACCAAGCAGAGGCCCTCGCGTACGCCGCTCTCGGCGAGCGCCGCCTGCACGTCGAGCGTGATGTTCACGAACGCCATGCGCGTCTTGGTTTCGAACCACAACTCCTTGCGATGGCTCTTCATTGGGCCTCCCGTATCCGAACACGGATGCAGCAGTGTGATAGAAGGTCAGAAATGGACACGCCTCCGAGCGAGCCAGAGACGAATGCGGAGCAGACGAAGCCGTGGACCAGACGGAGTGCGACCGGTCGAGCGGCCCTGTTCATCATTACGGGCATTTTCCTCGGGGTCGCTGGCAATGCGGTCTGGAGCGAAATCGCCCCGCCTCGGGGCTGGAGTGGTCGATGGTTCCTGACCGCCATCACGTTCGGCATGAAAAAGATGGAGAACGTGCTTATTCAGGAGGCCGCCCGCGGCCTACATGAAGAAGCCAGCGACAGTTTGCTGTATATGGCGGTCTTCCTGCTATTGAACGGAACCATCATCGGTTGGCTGTTCTTGAAGTGGAGTGTACTCGGGCCTCCGAAACCGCGCGTGAAGCCTATCGTCCGCACACCTGCGGCGCAGAAGAGAGTTCTGTACGGCGGCCTGCTCCTCCTCGGCGCGCTCTTTGTCGCCTGGATTTGGAACGTGCAACAGAGAATGTATGCTCACGGGCTCACGGCGGAGTTTCGACAGGATGTGACAATTCTGCGGCCGTACCTAGAGCCGAAGCAGGTCCTTCAGCTCGAAGCGGACTTTGCAGGAATGCGCAACATGCAGGACTTCAGGAAGATCGCCGACCAACTCCGCGACCTAGCTGTGACAAACCACAAGGAGATGCCCGAAGGACCGTACTGATAGCGAACCGATGTCTCCTGGCAGGCCTATCTGAGTGCGCGCCTCCTCGACTGGTTCTTCATCCCAGTTCAACTCCGTTCTGCGTTTTTCCTCTGGCACCTTCCCAAGGTGTGAGCGACGAGGCGCCCGTAGCCCCTGCGCCGAGATCCATCGGTCCGAGATGGCGTGTGCCTTCTGTGTATCAGCCGATCCGAACCGGGGTCGAGCGCTCCATCGCCCAGGCCTCCATCGGCGCGGCGCCCGCAGGGAGATGACGGTTCACAACATCGCGGACCTCGTCGAATCTAGCGCGCACTTCCGCGCTGCGCAGATCCGCTCCGAATCCAACGACGGGGCGAAGGCCGCGGCCTAGATCGGGCATGTCGACTGGCGAGAGCCCAACTGCCTTGCGGGCCTCGATCAGCGCGCGGAGTTGATCACGCACGACGTCGAACGCCACAGCCCATTCGAGGACGTACTGCAGCAGTTGGAGCGGCGAGTAGTAGACCGAGGAGGGCGACGCAGCGGCGTCTTTCAGCTCGAGCAGAACGAGACGACCTTCCGGGTCGACGGCGAGTTGGTCCAACTCCGCACCGACCTTGCCCTTGGGCATCGGCGCCCACCGCCCGGCCGTCCGAAGGCGTTCCAGCTCGGCGCGGGCGGCCACAACTCTGGGAAAAGCGCGACCGGCGGTCTGGGCCGCGGTGTTGACGTAGCCGAGCACGGCTTCGCGATCGAACGGCGTCCAAGGATGGCGGACGGCCGCCCACGCCGCCTGCACGGCCCCTTCGCTGAGCACATGAGTCGGGTTAACCTGAACCCCGGCAAAGTAGCGCTCGACTGCGGCGGCGAAACCGCTCTCGTCGATGGGCCAGACGCGGAACAGATCGGCCGCGCACGGCTGCACGCTGTACGTCTTATGGGCCGTGACTCGGAGCCGGCCGCCGGTAAGGGAAGCGTTCACGAGCCGGGTCAGCCCGCAGTAGACGTGGAGATGGTCATGCTCGCGGAATTGCACATCGAGCGCGACCCCGGCGACCTCCCGACGGGTGAGCAGCGTGGACAGAAAACCACCGGGCGCAAGAAGCGCAAGGAAAGCCGGCGATGGAGCGCGAGCGTAGCGGATCATGGCAGCGACAGGCGGTATCGGTCCGCCATCCAATGAGCCCATACTTGGTGGCCGGCGTCGCACCCAGCGGCGAGGATCTCGGAGGCGCGTATGACGGGGGCTGCGTCCGTGCTGGGTAGCAGCGATCGCCACGCCGCCCATTGGGCTGCAACGTCCGGGTTGTCGTCGTGCGCGCACAATCCGAACCAGGCGCGGTCGACGATCTTCTCCTGCACGAGCGCGTGGGAGATGGCGAGGTTTCGCATTGGCTGTTGGTTCTGGCCGGCAAAGGGGCAAGGTCCATCGTTGCTGGCGCCGGGGAACGCCGAGCGCACGCTGCCGCTGGAACTGGCGAAGATGTCCCAATACCTCCGGTCGCGAGTCTTCCCCCGAGGATGCTGTAGGTAACAGGCACTCGGGTCACGGAAAAACACGTCGGCGGAGGCACACACGTCCGGGCGCCGGTTTGAAGGACTGTCTCGGCCTCCGCAGGTCGTGAACCCGCCTTCGCCGAGCTTGACCTCGAGCAGCAGTGCGACACGGGCGCCATCGCGGGCGCCTCCCCAGAGCACAATATCCACGGCCGTAGCTGGCTCGTCGGGCCGCGGGCGATCGGCGTCGATCTCACCGAGCAGGCCACCCGCTGGAACCCATTCGAACGTCAGCCGGTCGATCGTGATCGGCTCTCCGAGAGCGTTGGTCAGCCGAGCATCGAGCGCGGCCCGCGACCCGCGCCGCCACGGAATGAACAAGTTCAGGGCAAACGCCTGCGAGCTGGTGACCGCCGCGGCGTACTTGTGCAGGCGAACCTCGTCCTCTGCAACGGCGAGCACCGCGTCGTCGCGGAAGGCGGGGAAGATGCCGTCGGACCAATTCGTGAAGATGGGGTGCCTGGACCCATCATGACGGCGGCGCCATTCGCACATGTGCGCAGTGAGCGCGCGAGCGAACGGGGTTGGCGAGAAGCTCGAACCGTCCAGTGAGATTACCGCCCCGCGTTGCTGCGCGCGGTCGGCCCCGCGTATGCGAAAGGGCTGCCGCTACCGAACGGGATCTCGCGGACGCTCGTGCCCAAGAGAGACGCTCGCAGATCCGCGTCGGCGGTCACTCGTCCGAGGAATCCCCGGCGAACCATCGCCTTGCCCTTCTTCTTGGCAGGAAGACGGGTCGGATCGATCACCTCCGCGGCCATGTCCGGGTAGACCTCCCATTTCTCGATGTCGAAGACCTCCCGAACGATTCCCCGTGCGACGCTTATCGCGATCTGGGGCGGGATTGGACGACTCTCGGGGTTGCAGACCCAGTAGCGGCGCGTCCGCTCGTACAATTCCTCGGCGGAGAGGCCCTGGTGCCACTGCTGCTCGATCTTGATCACGATCGCCGGCACCGGGATTTGCGCTGGAGCGGCTCCGTAGAGTTCTACGATTTGCCCAGGCGTCATTACGCCGCGCTCGCTATCGTGACCGCGAACCTCGTTGGAGAGGTCCTCGTGCGCATAGGCGTCGATCAGCGCAGATTCGACCTCATGGGCCACTGCGTCGTCGAGCCCGTGGCGATGGATGATGACGCGTGGTGTGAGTCCAGCGGTGACGATTTCGCGAATTCGTTCGTAGCGCAGGCCGTCTTCACCGATGAGCGCCTGTCGCGCATGGGCGAAGGCTCGGTCTCCGTTTCCCTTGCCGACGTAGAAGGTGCGGCCGGTCCTGGGGTCCTCGATACGATAGACGTACGCCTTCAGGCGCTCGACGATCTCAGAAGTAAATGTCTCCATGTGGCCTCCGTTGCCGTCTACTCGTCTATGAACCCCTCGGTCCTCTGCGCTAGAAATCGCTTCCTGAAGGTAAGTCGCCCATCGTTGATGACCGTGTCTAGGCACGCGATCTGTCGAACGTGCGCGGCCACCGCCGAGTTCTTCATCAGGCCCTCGGCGATGCGCTTCGCCAGTTCGCTAAACCGATCGTCCCCCTTCGTATCATGGAGCACGACGTACAGCTCCACGGTCGGAACCTCCGCGCCCTCTTCGCGATCGAGCGGAAACTCGAACTGTCCGGGGTAGGCCGCCTTGAGGCGCTCCATCTGGCTGCCCGTTGAAAGAGTAGATCCGTACATGAGCGCTTGGATGAGTCCGAAGAATGTATTCGTGTCGTTGCGAATCTTGACCTCGGCCACGACAGGAAGCTTGCTCGCGTTGTTGACGAGGAGCCAGTCGACCTCTCCGCCGCCCCGAGCACCTGCTCGTAGTGCTCGCGTTGGGACGATCTCGCGCTGGACCAGTCGGAAATTCAGGGCCGGATCATCAGTGACCGTACCAACCTCGGCATGCTGGAGTGCGGCGGTAAGATCATTGGTTCCTTCCACGAAGCCTCTCCAGGGAAGCGGTGCTTCCTCGAGACGGTTCGACGACACGAACCCCTCATCTCGCTTGCCGCACGCTGCGAAACTTCGGACGCTGTCGCGAAATAGCAGCGCGAGGCGCTGGGGATACTCGGCGAAGTGTTCACCAACGCGTTGTTGGAGATCGCTCGAGGCACGTCTCAGCGTCTTGTACAGGTGGAACAGCTCGAATGATCGCGGGAACGGTTGTTGCGGTCCCTTTCCAGTCGGTGCTGGTTTTTCCACTCCGCCGGGCGCCCCTCCCACAGGCGGATTATCGGGCAACGCGGACAAGATTCGTTGCCACGCGGCGGCGTCGGTGCAAGGAACGTTTGTGGCAATCCCGGTCAACTTCGTCACGTCAGCAAACGGCAACTGCCGGACCACGCGCACGTCCTCGGCTAGGTCGGCGAGTTGGGGAGGGTATGTTGTGACAGTCTCCTTCCCGTCTGCATAGGAGCGCAGCTTCCATGTCTTCTTGCTGTGGCTGAGGTGATACCAGTGTACCCCGTCGTCGTCGCGTAGCTGGACCACGCTGCGCGGCTGCTCTGCGAACTCGAAAGGGGCCCCCTGGTCGTTCAGCGCCATTTGCACCTCCAGGGGCGAGTCTACACCGGCCACCACGCCCCGTCTGGCTGCCGCTCGACGCGCGGGAAGAACTCCCCAAAGCGGTCGCCCGCAAAGCTGTGGATCGGCACTACGCTTGTCGGTGCGAGCGCCGACACCAACCGCTGAAGGTCCGGCACGAACGCGTGCCCGGACGCGTGGTGGATGGTCAGCGGGATGCCGAGTCTATCGAGCGTGCTTCGCAGCCGCTCACCCGACGGCTGCTGCAGGTAGCCCGGCCACATCGACCAGATGGCGTGCGCGCCGTCGAGGCAGCCAGCGACTTCAAACTCGCGCGCCATGCTCTCGCGGAACATCAGGACCAGCTCACCGCGGCGTGCCGCCAGCTCCTCCGGGTAGATGCGCCGCGCCCGGACAGCGTCGGTGTGATGGAAGGCGCGCTCACGGATTACCCGTGACCGCTGCGACCGCGGCAGGTAGACGCGTACGCTATCCCACTGGGCCTGCGGGATCGTCGCCAAGCCCGTCGCAGCCGCGATGGTCGCCGAGTATAGGTCCATCACCAGATCACGACCTGACCGAAGCGCAGCGCGGTAGAACGTGACCAGCCGATCGATGTTCTGGGGTGAGAACAGCGCCAGCACCGCGCCGGTTGTCTCGCGGAATGTCCCGACGCAGTCATTCTCGACGTCGCGCTCCGACGGGCCGCGCTCTGTGCCGTCGGAGTTGGCCCGGACCTGGGTGCCCTCCATGAGAAGGACGTCGACGTTCTCGGGTGGACGGCGCAGTAGCTCCTCGAAGATGCCCGCTTTGCGCCCGTGCGCACGGATGTCGCCGGTGTAGAACAGCCGGAGCCCGTCGGACTCGACGAGCAGCGAATATGCGTCGAATGCCGAGTGGTCGTTGAGATACGGCGTGATGCGGAAGGGGCCGATCTCGAATGGTTCGCGGTGACGCAAGAAGCCTATGGGCCTCGGCAGCACCGCTGCGCCGGTGAAGAAGGCCGCCTCGCTGAGGATTCGGTACCCGGCCTCACCCATGTACAGGGGAACCGTCGGCGCCATCTGCGGGATGAGGCCGTAGTGATCTATGTGCGGATGTGACAGCACGACGCCGGCGAGCGACGGATCACCGCCGCGCTCGAGGCCGGACACGTTGGGCAGGGGCACGTTCTCATCGAGCGCAGCACTGATGGGCCGCCCAAGGTCGAGCAAGATGCGCGTGCCCTGCGCCTCCAGTTCGATACAGTTGCCGCCGATCTCGGCCGCGCCGCGGTGGATGCGGACCTTCATCGGAAAACTCGCAGCGTCATCGCCGGAAGCGCATGACGCGCCGACGTTCGCGGGCGAGGCACACTATCCCGGCGTCGTTCAGCTCGCCGGTGGAGCTGGCGTGCAGCCTCCCCTCGTTCGAAAACACGTTCCACACGCCGGCGACCAGCACGACGTAGTTGTCTTGATGGCAGATGCAGCAGAGTGGCTCCACGGAGCCCTCCAGCTCGATCGGGCAGAGCAGGCACACCATCGGGGGCGCCGCGGCGGCGATCAGCGGCGCACCCAGCTCTGGCAGTTTGAGCAGCGCGCTTCGGTGTCACCGATCGAAATCAAGACGGCCTGGCCGCACTTCGTGCAGGTGACGTAGCCGGGGGAATCGGTGCCGGGGCGAACTTCACTCTTCATGGACGATCTAATACAGGCGGCGCGTCGACTTCGGAGGAGCTGGCGCAAGTGTCGATGCTCGCGGGTGATTTTTCGGCGTTACTGAGTCACCATTGAAGAAATAAGGAGACCAGCCTACCTTGGGCCCATCCGTAAAGGGCGACCCAAGGCACGCTTGCCCCTGACGCACGCGCAGCGCGCATTACTCTTGGCGTGGCGCCGGTCTATCCGGGTGGGCAAGACCTCGGCGTTGGCGCGCGCCGAGCGCGACGTGATCGCCGTGCGGGCGCGGATCGTGCTCGAGTCCTTCAAGGGGCTGTCGCATGCGACGGTCGCCAAGCGGGCGGGCGTCTCCGTCGCAACGGTCTGCAAGTGGCGGGCGCGCTTCGTCGCCGGGGGGCCCGACGGTCTGCTCGAGGGGCGGCGACCCAGATCAGGGCTACCTCTCACTGGTGATCTCCGACGCGCCATCGCAAGCCGGATCACGCGCGCCAGCACGCGCGAGATCGCCGAGGCGGTGGGCGTGAGCCAGTCCACGGTGGCGCGGGCTCGCCGCCGCCTGCGTACATGGCTGCCGTAGGACAGCCTCGTGCTTGCGCGACTACTCGCTCTTCGTTGCCGGGTTCACCATCATCATCAACTGCTGATCCCGGTCACGGTTCCTAGCTCTCTCGCTTCTGCCCCAGCTCGTAGAGCGCGGTGTTGATGTGCAGCGCAGGCACGCCCGCAAGCTTTGCGAGCTGTTGCTGTGGAAGTTGGAGCGCCCACAAGTTCGTGTATTCGTCGGCGAATGTTCCAACGCCACCGTCGAGGATCGTCGCCTCGATCTTGATGATCCTATCTGCGGATAGCATTCGGAGCGCACGATTCACCTGCGTCCCGGTGGGCATCAGTACGGCAGCCAACGAGTCGTCGCGCCAGACCTTCGGGTGCGCCAGCGCCATAATCTTGAACGGCGCGGGAAACAACCACAGCCCGACGCCGCTGAACCGCCCTTGTGCTTTCAATCGCTGCACAACCTTGAGCGATTCCTCCTGTAGGGCCTTCCAGACGATTGGGTTCGCCTCGATAGTGGAGAGGCTCGGGCTCATTGATTCGAACCATTGCCTGAAGGCAAGGAGTGCCGCCCGAAGCTGATCGGGCCCGTAGAGGGCGGAGCATGACACCGCGTCGGCGAGTTGGCCACCGTCTCCCGTTGTAATGAAGTTCGGTGCGGCGTCGAAAAAGAGAGCCTTTCGGTTGGCAAAACGCGCCCAGGCCAGGGCCTCTGCCATCCAGACGGCGAACTCCGGGTACTGGAGCCGCAAGGCACGGGTTCCGCCGATCAAGTCACTCAGCCATTGGTCGAAAGCCCGACCCTCGTTGGCCAGCATGGTGGCAACTGCCCCGGCCGTCTTCGGCTTGAGCGCCTCATACACCTCGCGAATGTCAATGTCTCCCATCGCGCCCTCCATCCCGTCTTCTTCAGTGAGAGTAGCGCATCGCGGCCTGAGGGATCTTTCGCGTCTCGCCGCTCGTGAGCGCGGGCGCCTGCAGTCCTACATCACCGTTGGTGGCGAGTCTTGGAATGCCCACTGATTTTGGTACAAGACCATATGGGAAGACTGGCGCCCTGACTTCCGCCTCGCCGGCACGGTTTGCTCCTTGAACCCACTGCTGCTGTCCCGGTAGCCCGTCTATCGGGCCCGCGATAGTCGCGCCCCCATCAGCAGCTCTTCACGTAGCCGGCGCGACCGGCGACACGCCAACCAACAACCAGGAGATTTCAAATGGCCGACCACTTCCCCGGCACGATCCAAATCGGCGGTCCCGTTCCTCGCGCTCTGGTCCCGGCCCTCAACGAGGTCATCGCCGCCGCCGGCGTCTCCCTCGAGTGGGGCGGTGCGCTCTTTACTCCGGAAACCGTCGACCATCTCACCGGCGCAGTCGACCCCGACACCAAGCTCCTGCACATATACGACGAACAGGCGCTCTACGGAGCGTTCGCCGACCTGGAAGAGTGGCTGGTCAAGAACAGCATCGCGTTCGACCGGCAATCTGACGCCCGGTACGAGTTCGATGGCTTGGCCGCTTCGTTCCGTTCTGGCACGGGCGAGGTTGAGCACACCGCCACGCAGAACGGTGACCCGACCGTCCGGCTCGCCGAGCTGGAGCGGATACGCGAGTTTCTGCGCGCGGCCCTAGCCGAGAGATCGCCCGAGAAGGTTCGCGGCGCCCTGGCCGCGCTCGACGAGGTGATGGGGCCGGAGATCCCACCGCTCGAACCGTTCGTCATCACCAACGGTGCGCCGTGAGCGCTGGCGAGCCCGACCCCCGCGAGCAACTGGCCGTCGTCAACCTCGGCGAGCCCGGGGTGACGCTCGGCGACCTCCTCGACGAAGCGGTCAGCAGCCTCGAGCACCTCGACCTCTACCATCACGACCACACAGGCCAGGAGCAGTTCCAGACTCTCGACGGACGCTGGTTCATCGTCACGTTCGCTGCTCACCTGACCGAGGTCGACTGCCCCACCTGCGACTTCTGCGCCGACGACGTCGCCCCCGACCAGATCGGCAAGACCGGCCCCGCCGGTCTTCTCTGCAAGTCCTGCCTCGCAAAGAACCGCTGACAGAACCCTCGACCCCTAAAACCAACCACGGAGGCAACCATGATCGTCCAGAAGGGCGCGCTTTTCAGCGCGCTGAAAGCGCTCGTCCGCGTAATCGACCACCAGCCCTCAATCCCTGCGCTCGGCCACGTTCGTCTGGAAGCCGACGGGCAGCAGCTCGTGCTCGACGCCACTGATCTCACGACGTACATGCGCGCCACCGTCCCCTGCGACGGCACGCTCGCGGCGTGTCTCCTCCCCGGCAAGTCGCTGCTCGATTTTGTGAAGCCATCGAACGCGACCGACCAGAAGTCACCGATCGAATTCCAGCCGGTGGAGGACGGCAAGGTCGTGGTGGCCGACGACGGCGCGTTGGTCACGCTGACCTCCGCCTTGGCGGAAGGTTTCCCGCTGCGTCCTGGCGACAAACTCGCCCTCCGCGATTGGCTCGCCGCCGGCACCTGGTCCGCGCCGCAGCTCGCCGATGCACTGAAGTGGATCTCCATGGCCGTCGGCACCGACACGACCCGGCCGGCGATGACCGGCGTCATGTTCACGCCCGACGAGATCGTGGGGCTCGATGGCCACCGGCTTCACCTCATCAAAATGCCGGGCATCAGCGGCGGACCGGCGCTGCTGCCGGGCAGCGCCATCGCAACGCTGCTCCGGGTGCTGCCGAAGTCTGGGGAGGTATCGGCGGAGCGAGCGAAGGACTTCGTCCGCTTTCGCTGCGCCACCGGCGACGTCCAGTGGGAGATCGAGGCCGCGGCAATGACCGATCTGCATTATCCGCCTTTTCGCCAAGTCATACCCGCCGAGGGCACCGAGGCGTTCTCGACCGAGGTCGACCGCGAGATCCTGCTCCACGCGATCAACCGCATGCTGAAGCCCAAGGGCAGCAGCCGCGGCGTGCGCATCACCGTCAACGGAGCTATCAAGCTCGAGCGCGATGGTGACGACGGCTCCACCTCCAGAACAGTTCCGGTCGTCAGCACCACGCATGACGGCCCCGACAGCGTGATCGGCATCGACGCCGGCTATCTTGCCGACGCCCTCGGTGGCTGTAGCGACGCTGTCATCGCCCGCTTCAACGACGCGTTCGGCCCCATCCGCATCGACATCGGGGAGGGACAGGTCGCCGTGATCATGCCGATGAGGCTGTGACCCGTGCGCCTCATCATCCACACCAGCAGCAGCGACGAGCACTTCAACGCCGACTGTGACCTCTGCATCGTCGAAGTCGACGCCGCGCTCACCAAGAACGTACTCAGCCGCGTGAAGTTGTGCGCGGGAGTGAAGGAGCAAGACCCAGAGTTTCTGGAGGGCTACTTCTGGGACGGCACGCCGAACTTCATCTCCAACATCGACGACGATCTCTCGGGCCCCATGCTCGATGGGCTTGACCAGGACCGCTATGTGCCGCTCCCCGAGGACGTCGTCATCAAGGGAGAACAGCGGCAGGCCGTGGAGTGCCTCAAGATGGTGGTGAGGGACGATCGCGGGTACTGGACCTGCCTTGCGAAGCACGTCGACATCTGCGTCACCACGGAGTCGCTTCCGCTCGATCTCTTCTCCTCGAACGATTGACCTGATCGCCGGTTGATCGCTTCGCGCCCGCACCCGGAGGTTCATGCCATGCAAAACCCGAACAATCCGTTCCCGGCGACGCTGCCGGACGGAACCATCGTCATCGACGAAAAGTGCCGCTGCGGCCATCTCCGCAGCGAGCACCAGAGCGCACTTCGCGGCGCGGCGTTCGGCCACGGCCGATGCAAGAAGTCCCGCTTTTGCGGCTGCCAGAAGTTCTCGTGGGCGGAGCGCATCTACAAGGGCGTGCCGAACACGCCCAAGCGCAAGAAGTAGTGACCGCCGCCGGTCGGCAATCGCCGGCCAGGACCTGCATCCACCACCCTTCAACTCGCCCCTGCTTCCAGCAGGTGGAGGTGCCAATGTCCATCGACCTCATCAAGAACGCGCTCAAGAACGGCGGCGCTCACCTGGGCGACCTCATCTTCTGGTCGCTCGGGGATGCCCGCATCGACCGTGCCGCGCTCGAGTCCCTCTGGTCCGGCGCGGCGCTTGACGCCGCACTCCTGCCTGATCCGCCCACCGCCGAAAAAGCGCTAAAGCTCGCCGTCCGCGAGGCGCAGGTGGGCCAGCGTGATCGGCTCATCCGTCTTGGCAAAGAAGACGAGTCCGAAATCGTCTTCGCCGTCGTGCGCGAGCACCGCGGTGGAGACGGCGACCTGACCTACCAGCAGGAAGCGCGCATCCATCTCGATCGCCAGCGCGAGCGACTAACGAGCGACGCACCCAGGCATGACCTGGTCGCCGCCGTCGAGACCAACTTCCGCACGCTACGCACGACCCAAACGCCCGATGACGTGCGGCGGGCGCTCGTCAAAGCGCTTCACAGCTTCGCGGCGGTGACGCTGAGGGAGGGCGGCGGGGTCTATTGGGTTCCCGCGCCGTTCGCCGAAAAGCTCCGCCGGCTCCAGTCGGCGATCGAGAAGATCGGCAGCTCGCGAGTCTACCTCTTGCCCGTCAGCAAGAGTGCCGAGGCGGAACGCACGCTGGGTGAGATCGCGCAGGGCTCGATCGAAGCCGAGTTGGAAGCGCTCAAGGGTGAGATCGCCACCTTCGTGCAGGCGCCGCCCGACCGCGCCAGCACGTTGGTGCGGAGGTTCGACGCGTTCGAGGCGCTCAGAGGGCGGGCGCGGCTCTACCGAGAGGTGCTCGCTGTGGAGGTCACCGATCTCGATCGGCAGCTCGACAGTCTCTCGGCCACCGTCGAGGAAATGCTCAATCAGAAATCGGCGGCGTAGCCGCTATCCACCAATCGAGAGGCGGTCGGGGAACGTGTCCCTGGCCGCCTCTCTTCATTCCAGGAGGTTCCATGAACCAGCAGCTTCAGCTTCTCCATGCGGATTTGTCGGGGCGATTTCCCGAGCGGAAAGACGTGATCAGTGGCGCCCTGTGCGCCGTGCTCGCCGCAGAGCACGTGCTTCTGCTTGGCCCGCCGGGCACCGCGAAGAGCGCGCTCGTGCGAGCCATCGCCCAGGCGTTCGGCGGCTCCTACTGGGAGATCCTGCTCAACAAGTTCACGACCAACGACGAGGTCTTCGGCCCCATCAGCCTGATGGCGCTGGAGCAGGACCGGTTCATCCGCATAACGACGGGGCGGCTACCGGAGTGCCATTTCGGATTCGTGGACGAGGTGTTCAAGAGCAACTCGGCCGTGCTCAATAGCCTCCTCGCCCTCATCAACGAGCGCATCTTCCACAACGGAGGCTCGCCCGCTCCGGCTCCGCTGATTTCACTTTTCGGTGCAAGTAACGAGCTGCCGGAGGGCAAAGAGCTGGAAGCGCTGTTCGACAGGTTCCTGCTCCGGTTCGACATCGGCTACCTGCTCCAGCCGTCGAACCTCCGCACGGTGCTGTTGGCGCCGGATCCGGTGACGACGGTCAAGCTGACCATGGCCGACCTGAAGAAGGCGCAGGGCGAGGCCGCCAAGGTCAAGGTCACCGACGACACGGTCGACGCGCTCATCTCCATCAGGGACGCCTGCCGTGCCGAGGGCATCATCGCCAGCGACAGGCGCTGGAAGAAGAGTCTGAAGATCGTCCAGTCGTGGGCGTACATGGCCGGCGAGAAGCAGACCACGCCCGAGGACCTGGCCATCCTGGTCGACTCCCTGTGGAGGGAACCGAAGGAGCGCGCGAAGGTTGCGCGCCTCGTCGGCAAGCTCTGTGATCCGAGCAGCGCCCAGGCCGCCGAGATCCTCGACGCTGCGAGGGAGACCGCCCAGAAGGTCTCCGGCCTCGCCAGCGGTGACCGCAAGAGCTACATCGCCCAGGCGGCCCAGTCGATCGGCGAGTTCGACTCTATGCAGAAGAAGCTCACCGAGCTGGCGCGGTCTGGCGGGCGGCGTGCGAAAACGGTCATCGCCGACGCCCAGACGGAGATTCAGCAGATGCACGCTGAGCTGGCGAGGGCGGTGTCGGCGGGCCTTGGCCTGCGGGCGCTGCGATGAAGCGCATCATTAATGATGTGCCTCGGTGGAGCATCTATCTGCACAGGGCCGCTCGGGGCCTCGACCAGGTCGACCGTTCAGACCCGCGCGAGCTTCGTTTCCAAGACGAGCTGTTCGAGAGGCTCTACGCCGGCGAACTGGAACGGCTGCCCGAGCACGACCAGGACGCCGAGCTGCGCACCTGGGCAGAGAAGGTCCACGCAGCGTGCGATCAGCTACCGGACTTTGGACGTTTGTCCACGGAATGCCGCGGTGATGCCGATGCCGCGGCGACCGCAGTCGAGACCCTGATGGCCGAGCTGCAGCCGCATATGCAGGAGGTCGACACCGCGGCGCTGCGCCGGACGATCCGATCCGGCTGCGAACACGCATCGGCCGCCGTCGAGGAGCTTCGGGAGTCGGCCGAGGGCCTCGAGCAGGTCACCTTCGGCCGGCTCCCCGGCACCGGAACCGTGAATGGCGAGATGCGCCCGTGCTCGGCGGCGCGTGAGCTGGCTCGACTCATCCGCGATGATCATCGCCTGAAACGGATCGCTCTCTTGGCGGGTCGGTTCAAGCGCATCGCCGCAATGAAGCAGCGTCAGAAGGTGAGGCACGGCGCCGACGAGATCACCGACGTAGAGCAGGGGGCTGACCTTGGTCGGCTCCTGCCTGCCGAGCTGGTCAAGCTGGTCCACCCGAAGCTGAGGCTGGCGCTGCTGCGTGACTTGTCCGAGCGCCGGTGTCTCCAGTACGCCCTCACCGGCACCGAGACGTTGGGCAAGGGTCCGCTCGTGGTTTGCTTGGACAAGAGCGGCAGCATGGACGGCCCGCCCGATATTTGGGCGACCGCGGTCGCGTTGGCGCTGCTCGACATCGCGCAGCGCCAGCGTCGGCCGTTCGCACTTCTCGGCTTCGACGACATCGTGAAGCAAGAGGTGATCGTGAAGCTTGGCGGGAGGTTCCCCGCGGCCGAGCTGTTCCTGAGCTGCGGCGGCGGCACAGACATCGCCAACGTGATCGACCGGGGCTTGAGCGTGATCGAGCAGAACCCCGGAGCGCTCCGAAAGGCCGATCTGGTGCTGATCACTGATGGAGGCAGTGCAATCGACCGGGCGCCGGAGCTGAGAACCAGAGCAGCGGCGCTCGGCGTCACGATTCTCGGGTTCGGCATCGGCATCAACCAGGGCGCGCTCGCGCCCTGGTGCGATGAGGCCCAGGCGGTCGTCGACCTCGACCGCATCGACGACAAGGCGGCCGAGCAGCTCTTCGCCCGCTGACCGCCTCCTTCTGCACCTCGGACAGCCAGTCCAGGAAGGGAGGTGGTTCATCTTGTTCTGGTTCACCCGCGCTATCCGTTCATCCCTCGCCGCCAACATCGCTGTTTTGATTCTGACGGCTCTCGTCGAGGCGATCGGTTCCAACAGAAGAAAAGCGAGAAGCAAGTAGCAGCAAGTCAACCCGCGTAGCCCCGTCGGTGAAGTCATGCCGGCGGGGCTCTCGCATTTTCAGGGCTCATTGAGCCCGAGGGAGAAGTCACATGGACGATTCCATCCGCAAGATCCTCGAGCGTCCGTTCCCGCCCGAGCTGCTCAAGCAGCGGCAGGGGGCGGGCGGAAAGACCTTCATATACGTGGAGGTGATTCATTACGTTTCGAAGCTGAACGAGGCCTTCAACGGCGCGTGGTCCTTCGAAGTCACGCACCGGGAGCAGGTCGACGACCAGCTCCTCATCGAGGGAAAGCTGACCGCCGCGGGCGTCGTCAAGACGGGCCTCGGCGGCGCGACCGTCACCCGCCGCCGCGACAACGCCCAGATGGTGGACCTGAGCAACGACTACAAGCGGGCCGAAGCCGATTCCCTCAAACGCTGCTGCCGCCTACTCGGCGTTGGCGGTCACCTCGTCTACACCGGCGACGACGATGAGGTCGCCGTGCCGCAGGTGCCGGCGCGTTCAGCCCCGACGGCTTCCGCGCCGCGCACGACCGTCGCCCCCTCGCCGCCGCTGCGCACGGCTGCGCCGCCCGAGCGGAACCGTCTCACGTCGAAGCAGCTCAACGCCATCTGGGCCATCGCCCGCAACCAGGGCTACTCCGACGCCGAGTTCCAGTCCTACTGCGTCGAAAACTTCGGGGTGCAAGCCTCGTACTTGAGCCGGGCATTCGCTTCGCAAATCATTGAGAAGCTCGGCAACCGCACCAATGGCCACGCGGAGCGCCGGCCCGGCGAGGAGGGGTAGCCATGGCCGGGCTGCACGTCTCCGTCTCACAAGTGAAGTGCTACTTGAGGTGTCCGCGTCAGTATCAGCTCAAGTACGTGCTCGGCGTGGCGCCGGCCTTCCTGCCCGCCGCGCTCGCGTTCGGCACGGCGGTCCACGCCGCGCTCGCGAGTCACTACCACGCACTCCAGGCCGGCTCGCCGCGGTCGCTCGAGGAGTTGGTGACGGTCTTCCGCGACGCATGGGCAAACGCAAGTGCTGGCCCCGTGCCGCTGCAGGCCGAGGATGACGCCGACTCCGACGTCGTCGACCGCGGCGTTGCGATGCTACGAGCATTCCACGCTCAAGCGCCGGCTGCGCACGTCGAGGTCGAAGACGTCGAGCGCTCGTTCTCGGTCGAGCTTCACGACCCCGACTCGGGCGAGGTGATCGAAGAGCGCCTGGTCGGGGCTTTCGACCTGGTCGTCCGTGAAGCAGGGCGGGCGATCGTGGTGGAACACAAAACAGCGGCGCGGAAATGGACCGACGACCAGCTTCGCTACGATTTCCAGGTGACTGCATACCGATTCGCGGCGCGGTTGCTCGGCCTCGGTGACGTCGGCCTCCGGCTGCAAATCCTCACCAAGACGAAGTCACCGACGGTTCACGTCGAGGACATCGAGCGCGACGACCACGCCGAAGACGACTTCCTGCGAACGGTCATCGGCGTGCTGCGCGCCATCGACGCTGGCGCGTTCTATCCGATTCGCGGCTGGCAATGTAAGGGATGTCAGGTCGCCCACGCCTGCGTGGGCGGTGGGCCATGAAACGGTTCACCGCCAAGACTCCCGCCGCGCGCCCGCCGCTCTTCTGGGTCGGCGACAAGTTGTTCGTCGACTTGCTTTACAACTACGGCCACGAGTTGGAAGTTGGCTTCGCCGACGTGCAGCGATACCTCGTCGCAGTACCACCGGAGGCTATCTTGCTCGCGCGCCGGCTTGACGGCGCGGAGCTACGCGCTGCTCTTCGGGACCTCAGCGACGCGCACGCGAACAGCTACGGGCGGCTGGTGCCGACCGATGCGGCCCGATGGCAGCAGCCGAAGAAACAGCGTCGCCGTCGTTAGCTTAAGGCGCATCGGCGCCGATCGACGAGGAGCCCGTGGCCTCGTCGATTTTTTGCCCTGAACGGCCTCTAATGAAGAGCGGCCTCGAGCAGCCGGACGATGCGGGCTAGGTCATGGTCGGACGCCTTGCCGACCAACTCCTTGGCTCGGGCCCGCAGCGCCTTGGGGGACTCGTCCTCGAACGTAAGCAGCTCGCGAAGGGGTACATCGAGTCCCCGGGCGAGCTTCTCGATGGTATCGATGGTTGGCGCCTGGCGCGCGGTCTCGACCGCCTGGATGAACTTGTCGTTGAGCTTGGCCTGCTCGCCGAGCGCCTCGAGCGACAAGCCTTTGCGCCGACGCAACTCGCGGATGCGGTCGCCGAAGCGTTTTCGGAGGGACGGTGTCTTCTTCGCCATGCCCGACGGTGAGTGTCGGATCGCAACAGGCAACAGACCACCTTCGAGAGACATCCGTAACAGCCGTTATGGATGGCGATAGGCGGTAATCAGGCTACGATCAGCCACGGGAGGGCGGATGTTCTCGGGAAGCTTGTCTGCTTCGGGATTCCAAGTCGTCGCCAACAATGCGCTGGACCTCATCGTTGGTAAGCAAATGGAGGAGAATCAATGAAGGCTTGGTCGTTGCTGCTATCGATCGCTCTTCCGGTCGCTAACGTCTGCGCGGCGATGGGGGGTCTGGTTGGCTGCAGGGGTCCCGTCGACCAAATGCGCGAGACGACCTACTTCCCGCCAAGCGTCGTCACCGACGCGAAGAGGGAGTGCAAGACGTATCCTTGCAAACTGAAATCCGGGCGCAGCGACTGGGAGGTGAAGCAGATTCACCTGACCGCCGGGCAAGCGTACGGCATCCCCTCGCCAGGCACTACGAATCGATTTCACTCCCTCTCCGGGCTGGTGGTTCAGATCGTTGGAGCCGGCACACCGGTGACGCCGGGGACGACGGTGGCGGCGCACCCGGACGATAGATTCACTCTCTACTGGACAGAGAATCCCGCGTGCCCCGAATACGCGACCTGCACGGTTGCGACCCTCCTGCACGGCGAGGAGATCGTGGCGTCGACCTATTCCATCGCGTACGAGAAGTCGTCATCTTCCGTCGGAAACGGCGTCACGAACGTCCAGTCTATCAACCCGACGGTCGTCAAAGCCGCCTGGCAGGAGCAGCTTCGCCACCTGCCGAGCCTCGCCAACGAGGTCAGCATCCCCGGTGAGGATCATGGTTTCGGCTGGGACTACGAAGAGTTCACGGCAGCGCGATTCGACGAGAAGGCCCTCGTCGCTGCGAACTGGAATGTGAGCCACCAGACGGGAGGGTTTCGCCCATCGTCGTACACGGGCGTCGTCAACGTCTACGTCGTGGCACGCAGCAGACTCACCGAGTCGCTGTTTGCACTCTACCAGCAGCGAGTCAAGACGAAGAAGGACGAAGCAGCCGATTGGAAGGCTTCAACCGTTCCTCACTGAGAGAGGAACGCGAACACGCAGATTCGAGAGGAGTGAGATGGTGAGGACCGACAACGAGCGTTGGGCGCGCAACTCCAAGCCAGCCGCCGTAGGATGCGGACGCTTGCGGTGGGCTTTCCCTGCGTCATCACGTATTACGATCGCCACCGCACACCTTGCCACATGGCGCGCGGTCGCTGCACTTGTCTATTTGCTCTCGGGCTGCAGCCGACCAAGTGGACGGGCTGGCGACGCGCCGGGGCAGAATGAGGTGCCTGCGGCGAGCCTGCAGACATCCAAACCGGGGCGAGATGGGAATCTCCCGGAAACTGTTCCCGTCGACGACAAGAAGTGCGCACGGCTTCGAAAACAACTTCGGGCCGCGGAAGCACAGGTTTCGATGTTGGAGAAGATGCTTTCCAGTTCTCGGAGTGAAAGTGAGAGATACGGGAGCAGGGGCTATGGCCGCTACGACCCTTTCAATCCCCAGACAAACACCGCTACGTGGGCACGAGAACTGACCGGTGCCAATCAACGGCTGCGGCATCTGCAGTCGGAGTACAGAGATGACTGCCAGCGCCTACGCGCGGCGCCCTCGGGTGCCTAGGCGGCCATCGGGACGTTCTCCCGGTCTGCTTGATCCAAGAATAGAGCGTCAGTTACGCGGTCCACGGCCATGGCTCGTTGAGATTCATTAAGGAGGGAGAATGAGAAGGTTCTGCCTATTGACGCTCATTTGTCACGCCGGCCTGAGCGGGGTCGAAGTCAGCCCGGCCAATGCCGACGAGCCGGTAGTGGCGACAGAGGAAGGCGCGTTCTGGGAGACGCTATTCGGCGCGCCAGCTTGTTCTGACTTCTCGAGAGCGTGTCTTCAGGGACAACTACGTCCTGGTGCTTCTCCGGCAGAGATCGTCGCGAAGCCCTCCATCGCCACGCCAGATGTGAGTGGCTTTTCCCGATGGAAGGACCTTGCCGATGTCATGTCGGATACGTCGATCCGCTCACAAGTTTTTGCCAACTCCCCGGTGCTGGCCAACCGTCTGCGCGTGCTCGTCGAGCCACTGCCGTCTATCCCGGGCTGCGGCACGGGGCGCACGGAGGCAGCGCTGGCAAGTTGCTTTGACTCCGTCTTGTATCATCACGTTGGCATCGATGCTGACGATTCGGCCGGCAACACCGTCGAAAAGTTTCACCTGCTCTTTTCACAAGCCGCACCGATCGAAACCACCCCCACGACTACGAGGCGTCTGCTGGCCATCGTGAGCAAGTTCGCCGTTGAAGGTGATGTTGACCTCGCGTACGTCGCGTCACGATACGCGCAGAGCTATCCCGGAGCGACGCGGACTGAGCTGCCGAACGGCATCAAGTTATCCTTGGCCGCCGGGAGCGCCGCGGCGAACATCTTCATCGTCAAGAACGATCGCAAAAAAGCCATCGTGGTCATCAAGGTCGCATGGTCCGGCCTTGAGCAGCAGCAACAGAGAGATGCGGTAGAGGCACAGATCAAGTCAGCGTGGAAGGCGGCTATGCTGACGAAGCTGCGCGCCGACAATTTCGACGAGGTGACGCGCTACCAAATCAGCCAGGCGAAGCAGTCGATCGACACTGATCTCGACGCCGCTCGGTCGCAGCTTGCCTCGCTTGCGTTTTTCACAAACGAGATGGGCGAGCCTGAGCGCGGCGAGATCAAGCAACTCGAAGAGCGCACCGCGGCGGTTGCTGCAAAGCGCAAGAGCCAAGCGGAGGCGACGGCGCGGGCCACGATCCTGTCGACGTTCTTGAACACGCCTCCCGTCGTGCTCGGTCCAGACGGCGTCCCCAACGACGACATTCGAATCGTGCGAACGTCGAGCGGCCTCCTGCTCATTTTCTGGAGCGAGAAGGATGGAATCCACTCCCGAGTTGTCAACCCCGCCGGTAAACGGATTAGCAACGCCATGCTCGTCGGTCAACTTACGATGAACGAGGCTTTCCGCTCCAGGTACAGCGCGGTACCTCTGACCAATGGAGACATTCTCGTTGCGGGTGTACTCCGGGATGGTCGGATCACGTTCGCTCGTGGGTCCCCCGATGCTTCGAGACAATTCGCACCCAAGGTGGTGGCTAGCGCCGCGGAATTTGTTCCTGCCGCTGTTGAGCTGGTACCGGCGGGAGACCATGTAGGGGTCATCGCGCTCCGCTTATCGAAGGTGAGATCCAAAGATGGCAACTATGCTCAACCGGGGTACATCGATTGGATGCCTAGCAACAGTGACGGCACGGCGACAGGCGCCTTCACTCACCTGCGGACCCTTTCGAACACGGGCGTGGGAATGGGGGAGAGGTTCTTCTCTACACCGCTACTATGCGGAGAATACACGTACGTCGCCTGGCCCGAGCCTGAGCGGGGATCGGCCGGCCGAGGGGGGGCAGCAGCGGTGCTTCGCCTTAGCCACGCGGGGCAGACCACTATCACGACGACGCGCATCGCGTCGTCAGGCGGCCGTTTCAGCCTAAGCTGCGAAACAGGTCAGCCGACGCTCTGGTGGTCGGACGAGAAGCTACACTACGGACGCATTGACGCTACCGGCGCGGTGCCGGGCGGCTGGTCGACAGTGCCCGATCCTTTATCGAGGGTCGGATACGGGCTCGTCGTTGATCCACCTGACGCTTACCTACTGAACGTTGTTCCGAATGTCTCTGGCGGCGTGCGTGCGGATAGGATCTCACTGGCCCAAGCTTCGCTTTCGGGAGGGGCCGTGGGGCATAGTGGCGTCACCATCAACCACTTGGATTGCACGGGACGGGGAGGCTCCATCGCTTGCGCTTTCCGCGGAAGCACCACAGCGGGTGGATACGATCGCCCAACATTGTTGTTCGCCGAAGTCGGCTCGAGTGCGCCCGAGATTCTCGGAGAGCGGGGTTTCTTCGCTGCCGGCGGCGCGGCAATACCAGACTATGCAGCCCCGTCTGCCGAAGAACGAGCCGGTGAAGCCGCCACGGTGCATTGCGGCGCTCCCGAATGGCAGCCCCTAACGGACGCCCTCGGAGCGTACTGCAAGGGGCCACTGCCAAAACGCGAGGCCGCATATTGCCGAGAGGTCCACAACACCGTGCGCACTTGTCAGGGCGGTGATGGGAGCAAGATGGCGGGAGTCGCTCGGGATGAGATGATGAAAAAGAAGGGCTTCGTGCTAAGGGTTCCTGGTGCCCATGACATGGAAGGTTTCGAGGTGGAGTTCAATCGCACACCGACCTTGAAGGTGAAACGAATAACCTACTCGAGCCAGTAAGCACCGTGCTCCCCGGGACTCGTTTTGTGGACGTCAACGCCGGCGCGAAGCTGGGCTGCAGCTCATTCGTCAACGGCAAATACTGTTCGCTCGCGCCTTTCTTGAACTTCGTAGAGGAGCCGGCGGGCGACCGATAGGCGATGCCACGCCGGCCGCCACCTCCAGATCCACTCGACCAGGCGCTCAAGCATCTCGCCCTAGCTCGCGCGGCGGGCTCGCCCGACCAGCGGCGCGCCCATATCGCTTCGGCCACCTGGGCGCTCGAGGACGCGCGGGTGCGGCTCGCCGAGCGCGAGGACGTGGTGAAGTGGTGCGAAGAACGGTTCGCGTCGGCCGCGGCGATAATCCGAGTTACTGTCGAGCATCATCGGAGGCAGATCGAGGCGGCGGCCGTCGAGCTGGTGGCGCTCGAGTTGGTTGCGTTCGCCGGGAACGGGGGCTTTAGCGGGTGAGCCCGACCGCGTCGGAGAACGGCGTCGCCACCGACCGCTGCGCCAGGGCGAGAGAGCGAATCAGGAGATCCACGCCATAATCGATTCTTTGACCTGCCAGACTCCGTGCTTCTTGACCAAGCTGATCCATCTCCCGAATCCGCACAGCTCGCCGCACGAATAGTCGATGGCGACCAGCGCCTCTTTGCGCGCGGCGTTGAAGCCGACCGGCGAGAAACGCAGGTAGCCGTCGGTGTCAGGGAAGCGGCGGTGGAACTCCCCCCAGCCGCCACTGGTGCGGAACAGCTCCTCCACGGTCTTCGGCGGGGCAAAGAGGATCGTGCGCAGGAGCAGGAACCGCTTGGCAACCGACTGCGGCGGCTGGCGGCGGAAATCGGCGATGGTGGCGTTGGCGACCGCCGGCATTCTCTTGCGGTCGTCGAAGCGGATCTCCTTGGTCACGTCGCCGATCACGATGCCGTTGCCGCTCGACAGTTCGTGCATCACGACGGCGGTGTAGACGCGCTGCACGTCGCCGGCGCGACCAGCCTCTTCTCTCGTCGGGGGCGCGGTATCGGCCAGTGCAGGTGCGGCGAGCAAGGCGATCAAGGCCAGAGCGCGCATCGGCCCAATCATACGCTTGCGCCGATGGAACGGACACTTGAGCACGCGCGGGAGTGCCCGTGCCGACCGGTCGCCGATCCGTCCCAGTTCTTGTTTTCAAACGCGCCTTCCACCGAACGACTGAAGCATGAAGAGAAGATAGGGTCGCAGGCGCGTTAATGGACAGGTTAAACCAGCGCTCTTGAGCATTCCTGTGCAGGCGGTCTTCGGCGCTCGGCCCCTCAAGTCGCCGCTGTGCCGGCCGATGAACGGTCATGCCCCACCTCCGCATTTGTCCGAGCTGCGATCGTGAGTTCACCCGCTCCGAAACGGTCATTCGATGCGGCCGGGAGATCGCGCCGACCGTCGCCGTCGACGTGCAGTGCTTACGCTGCACCAAGCGCCTCAGCGCCGAGTCAGGCGACGCCGCGGACTCCATGGCGACCATGGGTTCGATTCCCGTACCTGCCTGGGTGCTCGCGGGCAAGCGGTAGGTTTTCGAGCAGGGAACGCAATTCCCGCTTGGTCGAGGAGCTACTCTAGGTCGAGCGCGTCGAGCATGAGAACGCGCGTCTACTGCAACGCGAGCTTTCCCAGCGCCTTCGGCACGCAGTCGAGGTGCCAGCGCCGCCTGTGGCTGAAGTCGTAGATGACCAGGTCGGTCTCCATCGCCAGCCCGAGACACTCTGGACAGGCGCCGATCACCTCGGGGTTGAACGCCGCGAGCGCTGTCCGCACACAGTTCGCGTGCCACATCCGACCGCGGCTATCGATCATGTCGAGTTCCACGGGCAGGTGGCAGGAGGGGCACATCAGTTGGACTTTCATCCTGTCACAGGTGCGAGAGCAGAGTGATGATCAGCAGCGAGAGGCCGCTGAAAGTAACGAGCGCTGCGCCGAAGACAACAAGCGCGTCCCATCGCCTACCAGGCATCGGCGAGCACCCGCAGCGGCACGATGATCATGGGCCTGGTCGGCGTCGAGTCCTCGAACGCGGCGCGCGGTAGCGGGTCGCGCTTCTCGATGCACGGACGGCACTGCATCCCGTCGATACGAATCGGCGCGTTGAACTCGCGGCGGCATCGGGGGCAGGTATGCAGGTGCATGCCCGTTCATCGGCGGTGGTGGGCGAGGCTTTAGGCAGGAATCGCGCACTTCAGCGCAATTGTCATCGACGACCGCGTGAGCGAGAGCACTTGGCGCGAAGGTCGGCTGGCTGCATGGTCGCGACTCTATCAGGACCGAGAGAAACGGGCGCGTTAGCGTTCAGAATTTGCCCGTCATCCCCAGGCCAGCTATGTAGTGCGGCCCAATGGAGGTGTCATCGAATGGAACTAAGGGGCAGCAACCTAGCAGCGTACGCACGCTACTCAAGCGACCGCCAGAGCGAATCGAGCGTCGCGGACCAACTCCGTAGACTGCAGGAATTTGCAGCCAAACGAGGCCGACAGGTTTCTCCAGCGCTAACGTTCACCGACCACGCGATCTCCGGCGCCAGCCTCGCCCGGCCCGGGTTCGACAGGCTGATGGAGAAGGTGCGCCGCCGCGAGATCGACGCGCTCCTGGTCGAGGACACCTCGCGCCTGTCGCGCGACAACGCGGACGCCCTGATCCTCTACAAGACCTTCGCGTTCTTCGGCGTGCAGTTGGTCGCGATCTCGGACGGGATCGACTCGATGACCAAGGGGGCGAAGCTGGCCTACAGCGTGAAGGCGCTCATGAGCGACATCTTCCTGGAGGACTTGCGCGACAAGACGCTGCGGGGAATGGAAGGCCGCGCGCACACGGGCTTGTCGACCGGCGGGCTCCCGATCGGCTACCGGTCGGTCCCGATCCCAGGTCCCGACCCCAGGACGCCGGCTGGCTTTCGTATCGAGATCGACGAGGACGGCGCAGCGACTGTGCGCCAGATCTTCACGATGTACTTGGACGGCGATTCGCAGAACGCGATCGCCTTCAAATTGAATGCCTCAGGCGTCCCGTCACCCCGCGACAGGACGCGCCACCAGCGCAAGTGCGGGTGGGCTGGGGCCTCCATCCGCGTGATCCTCACGAACGACAAGTACCGCGGCGTGTGGCGTTTCAACGAGCGCCGCTGGATCAAGGCGCCGGGCACGAACAAGCGCGTCCCGCAGATGAAGGACCCCAGTGAGGTCATCACCTACGAGAGGCCCCACCTCGCGCTCGTCGACCAGGACACCTGGGAACGATCGCAGAGGAGAATCGAAGAGACTCGCGCACGGTTCACACTGGCCCCCGACGGGTCGCTCAAGGGCAAGGCGCTCCCGACTCGGCGCTTCGCGCACGCGCTCTCGGGGCTTCTCCATTGCGGGTGTGGGGCGCCGATGATCATTCACGGCGGTAGTGGCGCGATCCGGTACTACGCCTGCACAGGTGGGCGCCGTGGTCGTTGCAAGAACAAACGTGGCGTTCGCGAGGGCGTGCTGAAACGTTCCTTGATGGCGGAGATCACGAAGATGCTGACGGCACCGGGAGTCGGCGATCAGGCTGAGAAGCAATTCGCCGAACTCGGATCTTTCAGGTCGCAAGAGCAGGTGGTTCGGGCCATTGCCGAACTCGAGCAGCGAATGGAGCGCTCACCCGCATCGGCGAGAGAGACTCTCCGTGAACTGTGCGCTCGAAAGCCTATCGTGCTGACGTGGGATGACCAGGGTCGCTGCGTCATGAGTGCCGAGATCGTGCAGGCGCTGTTGTTGGTCAAGACCCCCAAAGGATCGGCGCTCGACGCCGCGGCTTGGAGCAGCGCGTCCGTGCTTCGCTGTGTTGTGGCAGAGGGCAGACGTTTCAGACGTTCCCGGCCAAGGTCGGGATCGTGAAACCATCAAGGCTGCCTGCTCGCCTTCTGTAGGAGAGTCATGACCTCCTCGATCCGATACCGAGGCGACTGCGAGTGCAGCACAGCGTGGCAGTTCGGGCACACGGGGCGCAGGTCTTGGACCGGATCGACCTCAGCACACGCCCACGACTGGGCATCGCCGGCGCGTGTTAGCCTTCGGACGCGAGGTGCAATATGGCCGGCGACCGCAGGAAAATCCGCAACGAAGCCATTGTAACGGCGAGCGCGGCGGGCTCAATGCTGACGCGCGAATACATCGAAGTCGGAATCGGAGTTGCAGCCACCACATTGCTGCCGCGCATCGTGGCGCTCGCGATCCCCGTGATCGCGCTGGCGATGAAAAAGCGCACCGATACATGGCTGCAGAAGATGATCGCCGAGTGCGGCGACGACCCCGGGGCCGCGAAGGAGGTCTTCTATCAGAAGGTGATGACCAATGAGCGGGCAGCGGCGGCGATCGTCGCCAACTACAACGCGCTGCTCGAGGCCGAAGATCCGGCAGTAGTCCCTACGCTCGCTGCGCTGGGGATCTTCTACGCGAAGAACCTCGGGCCCACGATCTTCTTCCGCTCCTACTGCCGCGTGCTGAAGGAACTCTCAGCGCCGATGTTCGAAGTGTTCCGCAGGCTGTTCGGTTTGATCGTCTCGGCCGATTGGACAAATGGACCGCCTCTGGTTTCCGTGGAGGTCGTGCCCGTGGGTGACCGCACCGTTCTCCGACGCGTCATGGGCGAGCATGTGACGCAAGTGGGCGCCGTAGAGAACAACGACCTTGGAGATTTGCCGGTCAACTCGATTGACGACGCCATGCTGATCTTCAGGCTGCTCAAGCGGGAGGGGCTCGACGAGGCGGGCAGGTGGGGGTCAGAGGAGCCGGACAAGCTGCTCATGGACGTGGTCCAAGCGCACGAGATCCACAGGTTCCTCCGCGAACCTTCTTGACGCGGCACTGTCCCTGCCCCGTCTGCGTCCGTGAAGGCCCGCACGATGCGTGGTGCAGCGTTCATCTGGCCGACCACGAGGCGCTCGACGTGGCGCTGCTACTGCGGGCTGCGAGAAGGCGTGCGGCGGAAACCCGAGATGAAGCCGGTCTCGGTGTGCTGCGGCGACGTCAATACCCGAGGTCGGCGATGACGCCATCGGTGTCGAGGGCGGACACCCCGACGCCTGATATGATACGCGGTCAGTGAAGCGACCGACGCCCGAGCTTCGACAGCGGCTCATGCGAGCCGCGGATCGCGAAGTCAAAAGAAGGCTGAGAATACTCGACTACAACAAGCCGTTCAGAAGAAGGATTGTCGCCGAGAATCGCGACTTCGGTTCCACGAAGAGGCTTGGGTACTCGACTCCGCTGGAGACCGTTGACCTTGGCGGTCGACTCGAGTTGACGAGCGATCCTGATTCGGTTCGGCAGCTCATGAGGATCGCCGAACTACCCGTGACGGTCCCGGGTACTCGCGTCAGGATTCTCCTTAATGAGGTGGAAGGGATTGACGCCCCCGCCGTCTTGTTCCTTTGCTCCCGAATTCGTCGTCTGGCACGGATGAATGCTCGCATCAGTGGGACCTACCCCAACGATGCCGGCGCACGCCAGACGCTCGCTGATGCGGACTTCGACGGTTTCGTTTCAGGTACCCGTCGCCTGAACGCCCAGCCCACTGCAGGGCAACAGCTCCAACTGATTGAGGGCAACTTCGAAGGGGACATAATTGAGGTCGACCCCGATGTGTCCGTGCAGATACAGGAATTTCTTCAGAAACGGAATCCGACCCTCGTCGCCGTTGAGGCGGACCACCTCAGCCTCGCTGTAGCTGAGTGCCTTGAAAATGTCGGAAGTCATGCTTATGGTGAGAGATGGCCTTGGACACGCGGGCCCAAGGCGTGGTTCGTGGTCGGGCTCTACAACGAGGCTACCAAGACTACTTCCGTTGCAATCTTGGACACAGGGGTGGGAATTGTGAAGAGCGTGACGACCAATATGTCTCGCCTTGGAAAGTTGTTCTCGGCTGACGCTGATTTGCTTGAGGACGCGACCCTCGGAATTCTGACGCAGAGCACCGACCCCAAGCACGGAAAGGGCCTTCGATCGCTTCGAGAGTTCGCCGTGACATCCCCGGGCCGCAGTTTTCATGTCATGTCTTCAGGAAGGATGATCACTTGGAGGAAGGATTGTTCCCCGATAAAGCGGAGCCTGCCGAAATTCGACGGCACGATCGTGTGTTTGGAGATCCAGGAGACGGCCGGAGCAAGTCCGTGACGGTCAAGCACATCGATATTGGCCGCGACTTTTCCGAGAAGCTCGGCCCCCGATACGAGAACCTCGGCCCTTTTTCGGGCGAGTTGTTCTACAGGACCCTCTTGCATCCCGCCTACCTAGAGAACGATCTCGTCGTCGTTTCTCTCGACTCGTTCAAGAATCTATCCGCCTCATTTTTCGAAGAGGCGTTCGGTGGCCTCGTGAGAGACCACGGGCTCCCGGAAGTAGAGCAGAAGTTGAAGTTTGATACGGCTCGACGCGGCTACCTTGTTCCAATGATCCAAGTCTGGATGCACGAGGCAGAAGAGCGTCGGAAGAAGGGGAAGCGGAAGTAGGGGGACCCACGAGTGAATGACATTCCAACATGGCTGAAGTATGTCGCGGTGGCCGTAGGTATCTGCGGCCCGATTCTCGCGTGGTGGAGAATCACCGTCGCTCAGAAAAACAATCTCGTGACGGCGATGAACCCTTGGTACTCGATGTTGATGACCTACATCGCCGAGGAGATCAAGAACGCGCAGGAGGATCGCGACCTGTTCGTGCAGTTGTGCACGACGCCCATCCCGGATCTAGCACGCAAGACGGTACTGCTCACAAGCCTTAATGATCTCCGCACCAACTCGTCGAAGCGGCTGTATTGGCTGCGAGAACTCGCGCCCAAGTCCGAGCATCTCACGCCGCTGAAGGCCAAGGTTCTCGGGGCCGGCGACGACTCGTTCCTTACGAACCACGACCTCGCGATGTCGAAGGACCGGGCCGACAAGCTCATTGAAGCATATCAAAACCAGGCAAGCGTCTACGTCCGCGCGATTCGCGATTTCGCGATGGCACGCGATAAGTGGCTCGATACGTAGTGTTCGGCGGCGCTACCGCGCCGTGAATTAGTGCGCACAGGAGACTTGAAGTGCACGGGCTGCGCGGCGCGCGATCAAGCGAGCACGTCTCGACGGTGGGATCGAGCGAAGGCGGATCTCCGCCGTCGCCATCGTAGACCCGCCCGTCCTTCGTACGCTTCACCACGCCGTCGGGGGCGCGATAAACCGGGAAGGTGCTGATCCGATACTTGGGGGACGACCGACTCCCCGGGCCGAGACCTCGACCACTACCTTGGTGAACAGGCGGCCGGAAGCTGCGTGCTACGCTGGCGCTGGAGGGTCTGATGGGATTGCGCGACATCACCCGAGACGCGGTGCTCAAAGCAATGGCCGACTGCGACACCTTGGGGAGGGAGGTCTTCCTCGAAAAGTATGGGTTCGGCCCCGCGCACGAGTATTTCCTCGAGCATGATGGCAAGTTGTACGACTCAAAAGCCATCGTCGGCGTCGCGCATGGCTTCTCGGGTCCGGGATTCGCTCAGTTGACAGCGCAAGAGTTCGCCGGCGGCGACAGCACAGTAGCTCCCCTGTTGGAGCGACTCGGCTTTCGGATCGCCAGAGGTGGTAGAGGCAAAGCGGAGGTGGCAGAGTCTGAGCCCGGCGCAAAGCGGAATCCAACGTGGGCCGAGGAAGAGCTTGTGCTCGCGCTCGAACTGTACCTGAGCGACGGCATGGTCGGGGACAAGCACCCAAAGGCAGTCGCACTGTCAGAACTGCTGAACAAGCTGCCCATCCACACAACTCGTCCCGATGCTGCGCGCTTTCGAAATCCAAACGGAGTCGGCCTCAAGCTCGCGAACTTCGCCGCCCTCGACCCCAGCTACCAGGGCAAGGGAATGTCGCGAGGCGGCCGACGCGACGCCGAGATATGGGATCGATTCTCCGGCGACGAGGATGCGCTTCGACTAGCCGCCGAGCGCATCCGCAGCGGGGTTGAATGGCGGGCGCAAGCGAGTTCAGCGGCGGCAATGACTTTCTCGACGACGGCCGTCGAGGCGCTCAACGCTGCGCACTTCGTCATGGAACGGGTTGCCACGACGGTCGAGGCGCAGCGGCGCGAGCAGCAACTGGTCATGGAGTACAAGGCACACCTGGCAGCGCTCGGCCACAAGGTGGCTCGCCACAAGTACGAGATCGACAATCGAACGCTGTTTTGCGACCTGTTCGACGCGACCGAGACCGAGTGGTGCCTCTTCGAGGCGAAGGGCGACGTTTCCCGCGAGGCGCTGCGCATGGCCGTCGGGCAGCTCTTCGACTATCGTCGGTTCTACCAAGAAAAACTGCCCACCCTCGTCGTGCTGCTTCCCCGCAGGCCGGCCGCCGATCTGGAGCGGTACCTCGAATCTGCTGGCGTACGGGTCGTGTTCAAGACGGCGGGCGGAGGGTGGGATGGCTCGGGCGTCGCCGGGAGCGGACGTTAGAGGCGCCTGCACCGTCGCATCGCGAGCATGGCAGTTCCGCTACGACTGCCGCGAACAAGGTGCGCGATGCTGCCGGAGTTCGGGGTGCTTGCGACGCACCACTTGAGCGATCTCTTCGGCGATGGCTTCTGGTCGTCGCAGTATGTCGCTCTCCCAGAATCGAAGCACGGTCCAACCGTTACGCTCAAGATCGACACCATTCCGCGCATCTCGGTGAACGTTCGCCTTGATCTTCGCCACCCAATACTTCGCGTTGTGCCCGCCTTCGAGCTTGCGCAAGCGGGCGTCGAGATTGCGCCCATGCCAGAAGTCACCGTCGCA
The DNA here is from genome assembly GCA_003170275.1 of Myxococcales bacterium. Classification (GTDB taxonomy): domain Bacteria; phylum Myxococcota_A; class Polyangia; order Palsa-1104; family Palsa-1104; genus PALSA-1104. Next base: position 80,303 of record PNAM01000081.1, on the reverse strand, counting down.
GAACACCGCCACGCGAGCGCGCGTGAACACGACATCGGGACATCCGTGCAACTCCCGAACTGAGATTCTGTAGCGCAGCCCGCGCCGCCAGATGGCGCGCCGCAGAACCAGCTCGCACCGGGTGTTCTGCTTCCTGCTAGCCGCTCGCGCCGTCGTGCTTGCGCGAGTTGAGGCGGGCTTGAGCCCACGGTAGCTCGGGGCGCGCACGTCCCCTATGCGTCGAGGCGTAGGCGTTGGGCGGCCTGGTTTCCTCTGCCGGTGCCCGGATGCGGTGCGTGCGCACCGCGCAGATGGTGAAAACGTCGCGGCACCCGCGCCACGGGCTCGGGCGGCGGCGCCGGCGAGCGTTCTGGCGGCAAGAGGCGAGGCTGCCCCTTCACCTTCGGCCAGCCCAGAAGCTGAACCCGAATCTCGCGGCCGAGAATTTCGCCCAGGAGCGAAGGAACCGCATTTCCAACCTGACGCTGCACCGATGTCCGTCCACCGACGATGCGCACGTCGTCGGGAAAGGTCTGGATGCGGCACAGCTCACGGTGACTCAGCCGTCGGTTGCTCCAGTGGAACGGCCCGATTGCGGGCCCCGGCTGAGCCTGGATCGTCCAGGACGGCAGCCGTTTCGCCAGCTTCAGCAAGAACGACCAGTAACGCCGCCGCCAACCGAACAGAGGCAGACCCTCGTCTCGGTCCGTATGGAACAGGTAGTTCTTGCCCTCGGGAATCGAGGGAAGCAGGTCAGCCCACTTTCCGCGGGCCGTGAGGTCCTCGTCGGCGTCGGGCACGACATCGGCAATTGCATCCCACGCCGTTCTGAAACGCGGCTGCCGGAGGTCGGACTGCTCTGCAAATGTCGGTTGCGGAAACCTAAACGCGGTTCCGTCGCGCGACCCGATGATGATGACGCGGTTGCGGACCTGCGGGACACCGTGCTCGGCGGTGTTCATCACCTGGACGACCGGCTTGTACTTGCTCTTCGTTCGTCGATTGATCCGTTCAATAGCGTCGAGAAGGAGCCGCAGCCCCTCATCTTTGCCCTGGTAGGCGAGCCCTTCGACGTTCTCCAACAGGAACGCCTTCGGCGTCGCCTCCTCCAGTACGCGCAAATATGCGCCCAAGGTGTTTGCGCGCGGGTCATCGAGTCGAAGCGCGTCGCCTCGTGCCCAGTAGCCAGACTTCGAGAACGGCTGGCACGGTGGGCCACCGATCAGGAGATCGACCGCTCCGCGCTTCACCTTCGCGGCCTTGAGCATCTCCTCGGTGGGCACGTCGAGGATGTCGCGCTCGATCACGTGCCATTTGCGGTTCAGCCGCAGCGTCTCGCAACAGTCATGGTCCCGCTCGACGGCAACTGCAGTCTCGAAGCCCGCCGCCTCGAACCCATAGTCGAGCCCACCCGCACCGGAATAGAGGCTGATGATCTTCGGCATCGCCATCACCCAAGCAATTTACCGAACCGCGCGTCTACTGTACAGCTTTTCAGTGCCATCTCGGTCGGGATCACGCGTGCCCGACGGCCTGCTCGAGGGCAGTCTCAACGTTAAGTGCGCTGGCGGGATGCAGCTCGATCGGGCTCCGCCCGCGAGCAACCGTTGCATTTTTTTGCTCGCGTCGGCATCTCGTTCGATGATCGACGCTGTGGCATCCGCATCGATCTCCACAGGGCACAGAGAAACTGGATGAGCCAGGGGAAACCGAAGGCGATTCTTGAGCGACGAGCCCGCTAGCACCGACATACAGGACCGAATGCCCTTCGGTCAGGACTTCACTCCTGCGACTCTGGGTAAGAAGCTCGGCGAGGACGCCGTTCTTGGCTGGCTGCTCCAAGCTGCGTCTACTGGAGCGCAGGCGGCGTTCAAGCGCAAGGTAGCGAGCGAGTGTTTGAGTCACGTGGCGAATGAAAAGGATCGGCGCGACATGGCGACCCACGTCGTCAACGCGATGCGGTCCTACAAGCTGGTCTCGATCGATGCAGCGGATGGCATCTCTCTCACGGCGGCCGGCGAGCTGATTCGGGAAGCTGCTGGAGTGGAGAGAGACGTTCTGTTTGCCAGGCACATCATCGCCATGTGCAAGGGCCAGCGGTTTCTCGACGCGATCAAGCGCTACGAGCTGCGCGGCGAGGTCCCTGACATGGAGGACCTGTCCCTAGAGCTTGGCGAGTCGGCAACGTCGAAGAACATCAGTACGATACGCGCGTGGCTCGCTCGGGCCGGCGTCGCATCCGCGAAGGGCGCATACAAGGTTCTCGACGATGGGCTGGATCGCGTCTTGGGAGAGGGGGTCGCGTCGCTCTATGGCCTCGACCGCCTCTCGGTCGAGTTTCTCCTCGCAGCCAGAATCGTACAGCAGCAGGGAGGAACGCGCCCGCTGGACGCTGTCGCGGTCGCCGCCGTTTTCGCTGCTCGACCTCGGCTGCGGTCCAGGGCGAGACCTGAGTTACTTTTCCTCAATCGGCCACGAGGCCGTGGGCCTGGACGGATGCGCTCGATTCTGCGAGATGGCGCGTCGGCATTCGGGCTGCGAGGTGCTCCACCAGGATTTCTTGAACCTGTCCCTCGAGCCAATGCGTTACGACGGGATCTTCGCCAACGCCTCTTTGTTCCACGTTCCAAGCCAGGAGTTGCACCGCGTTTTGGGCGAGCTGCGCGGCAGCTTGAAAACGCGCGGCGTGTTGTTCAGCTCCAACCCGCATGGCCACAATGAGGAGGGCTGGTCGGCGGGGAGATACTCCTGCTTCTACGACTTGCCCACCTGGCGCAGTAGCCTCGCCGCCGCCGGTTTCTTGGAACTGGCGCACTACTACCGGCCCGAGGGCAAGCCTCGCCATGAGCAGCCGTGGCTGGCGACGGTGTGGCGCAGGCGCTGAAGCCGCGCAGGCGTGTATAGTCGGCGGTTCGGTGTGAAGAAAAACTCCTCGTCGGGATCGGTCTAGTGCTGCTCGGCGCCGCCAAGTACCTGCCGAATGCGCTCGACAGGCTCAGATTCTAGGGCCCGTGGGCGTGGCGGCCGGCGACGCCACTGCGGTGCTGCTCCTCAAGCGCGCCGCTGAGTAGCACGGCGGCGGCCTCGACTGCACGAGTCGTGTCCGAGGCGGCACTCCATAGTCCGGCCGCCGCCTAGCTGGCCAAGCGCGCCGCAGGCCGCTTAGTTCTACTTCGTTCCGGCGGGCGTACGCTGCCCCTGAAACTGGCTGTCGGCTCGGAGCGGCGTTCCCTGGACGGTCTCGAAGATCAACTGGCAGATCTGCATCTTCGGGAAAAGCATGATCGGGTGCGGCCCGAGGTTCATGATCTCGAAGGTGATGGGGCCGTCCCAGCCGGCGTGGATCGTCGGAGCCGTAAAGTGAATCAGCAGGCCGCAGCGGGCGAAGGAGCTGCGGCCTTCGACGCGCGCCGCGTAGACCGGCCGCTCGGGCCTGATCGGAAGAGTGACCGTCTCGAGGGTCTTGCCCAACACGAACAGGTGGGGTTCGAGGCTGAAGCCGCCCCGCTCGTCCATGACGTGCGGGCGATAGGCTTGGCTAAGGAGTTGCGCGATGCCTTTGGTCCGAAGATCGATGCAGAACGGCTTCTTCACGTCGCCAATGCTGAGCGCCGAGTCGAGCCGCAAGTTCACGGAGGTGGTGGCGTACGGCGACTCGTCAGGGTTCGCGAGGGAGTTTTGCCGCGGAAGCGGCTCGGGCGTGATCGCAAGGTCACCCGCGTCGATCGCTTGATGGATGGCGACGTTCGAGAGGATCATCTACTCAGTTCGGCGCGTTTCACCTTCGCGACGCTCGCTCCCTCGGCGGCCTGGACCGGCAGACCCACGAGGCCGTAGTTGTCGTCCATCTCGAGTACTTCCACCTTGATCGCCCCTCGCCCGGTCTGCTGCTCGTGGCGAACCTTGTCGGCCGGCAGGAACATGGACACGAGCCCGCCGGCGCCTTGGAAGCTGACCGCCTTCTCGCCGGGAAACATGCCGTCCGATACTTCTACCAGCAGCCACATCGTGCGTTCCATTCTAGCCTCCTTTTGCGCCCGCCGGGCGCTTGAATCTCACGCCCGCGCGCGTGGCGTCAAGCCTTCTATTTGAAAACATTGCGCTTTTTGTCCACACCCTCTTTTTATTCACACCTGAACAGATGAACAGATAACAAGTTCTCCGCAGCTTGTCCACACCGTTGTCGGCACCGCTGACCGACGGGCGACGGCGATCGCTGTGGAGAACGTTCCGCGATTGTACCTACACGGGATCAATTTGTTAACAAATTAAATGATCGTATCGTCCGTTCAGCTTGTTCGTTTTTGTTAACAATGCAAGATCGGGGAGTGGGAAGGGGTCGCGTCGCACAGCCAAAGGCAGTCCTCGTTGGTGTTCGACTCGACGAGGCGACCGCGCGAGCGATCGATGCCGAGTGCGGTCGGCTCAAGGCCATGCACCTCGGCCTATCGTTGAGCCGCGGCCAGCTCGTTAGAATGTTTGTCCTGGAGGCGCTGGATCGGCGCCATCCGAAGAAGTGAACCTGCGCGCCTTCTCTACTCGGACGCGCCGGCCGACGGCCTCTGAGGCAACGCCACCTTGAACTCGGGCTTCACTGTTTCGAGGAGCAGATCGCGCAGATCGCTGATCTCCTGCTCGAGGCGAGAGCCCGCGCGCAACCGCAGCAGGGCCAGCAGAACCGCGAGTGCGTCGTCCGCTAGCGCGACGGGCATTGGTTCCCACGTCGGTGCTTGCGGCACGATGGGCTGCAGCCGATCGAGCCGCGCGACCGAGTCGTACATGAAGGGCTCACTCGACCCGGCGCACGGGAAGAACTGCGAGTACATGAGCGCGCCGATCCTGTTCCGCATGATCGGCGGGAAACCGGCGGGGTGCTCGGGGCACTCGCAAGGGTAGAGCGGGGCCACGACGATATTCCGCTCCTGCAGGTGTTTCTTGCCGGCCTGGCGCAGAACTCGGTCCGCGTCAGGGAAGGTCGTTCCGCCCTCCCAGACGACAATTGCCGGGCGGCGCTTCGCGCGCTCGACGAACAGCTCCTCGTGGTCACGCAGCTGCAGCTTGTAGATCGGGAGCCGGTTCTTGCGTCGGAAGTCGCCGTCCTTGAAGTTCCGGATCTCGCCCTCGATCGCATCGTGCTTCCGGTCGTCGGCCCGCTTCACGTCGAGGATCTGTGGCACCGGGTTGTGGGTGCGAACGACCGTCCATCCCAACTGGCCGACGACCGGCTGCCGGCGAAACGAGTCGTCCAGCTTCCGATAGAACGGCTGGATCAGTTGGGTCAGCCCCATCTTCTATTCGCCCTCGCCGTCGGGTGAGTCCAGCCCGAGGACGCCAGCTCGCACTTCAATGCCGTCATCGATTGGCTCGGCGTCGTGGCCGACCGCCTGATAATAGCTGTCATCGACGGGGCCGGTATCGACCGGCGTCGTCTGCGCCGCGCTAAGCGTGCGGTCGCGCAACGCGGCGATTAGCGCCCGCCCCTTACGGAGCTTCTTCTCGGACAACTTCTCCGGCTCGACGGGCTTGCTCGGAGCGACCGGAACGCTGCACTTTCGGAAATCGAGCCGGTCGAACGGGTTTACGCCGCGCATGGGCTCGGTCTCGAAGTACACGTGGTCCAGCAGACCTTGGCTGTCATCCGCCCATCGCTTCACCGCCGCGCGGAGCGGGCTTAGGACGAGCATCGGCAGCTCGGCAGCAAGCGCGGGCTCATGACCGAGCGCGCGGTGAAGATAATATTCCTTGTCGGCGTGGAATGCCGACTCGCGCGCCTCGCGCGCGATCACTCCGGCGGTCGCCGCGCGATCGATAGCTTCCATCGCCTGCGCGCAGTACGGCCCGAAGTTCACGAACGCCCACGGCCAAGCCGTCAGCGTCTGCCCGCTGTTCCGGCGGGCGGCGTAGAGGTCGGCAAGGTAGAGGAACTTCACGACCTGAATCGTCGTGATCGCTGACCCTCGCTCCGTCGCCCACCAGCAGATGAGCGCGATCAGGTCAGGAGTTCGGGTGGGATCGAGCACGTGTTTCTGAACCGCAAATGGCGTCCTAGGATAGCACGGCCTACCCCATCCCGCGCAACCACACTCTCGACCACGCGATCGCGCGCCGGCAACCTTGGCTCGCCCAGAATCTCTGGCAGGGACGCTCAATCGGTCCAGACATCGTTCCAGTCGCGAATTGCCTGAGCAGCACTCAATATGCCGCCGATGCGAAGCTGACATCGAGGACGCCGGACTCACGGTCGTATCGCGTCGGTTGATAAACACTGCGCGACCCGAAGGCGTGCTTCTCTTCGGCGCGTTTGTCGACGAGACAAACCCGAGCAACATCAGTACTTTATTTCGTCAGGACACTCCAACATCGCATGATCACAGCAGTCTTGCCGAGTCGTCCCGTTGAAATAGAAAATTTACCGTCGAGAAACCGGTTTTCCCAAGCAGGTTGTCGTCGGTTCGAACCCGATCGCCCGCTCTCCAGTTGCGCTACGATACGCGGATGCACACGCGCGTGGGGATCGCCCTGCTGCTGCTCCTTGGAGCGCCGGCGCTCGCCGACAAGACGGCCGACGAGGCGCGGCGCCACTATGAGGCCGGCGGGCGGCACTACAGCCTGGCGGAGTTCGACCAGGCGATCGTCGAGTACAAAGAGGCGTACAAGCTCAAGCCGGATCCGGCGTTCCTCTTCAACATCGCGCAGTCGTATCGGCTGGCCAACGATCCCAAGCAGGCGATCTACTTCTATCGATCGTATCTGCGCAACGCCGAGGACGGGCGCAACCGCGCGGAGGTCGAGGAGCACATCCGCAAGCTCGAGCAGGAACAGGCGGACAAGGAGCGCGCCGCGCCGCCGCCGGTGACGCCTGTGGTCGCGTCCCCCTCGACGATGACGACGACGTTGACCGCGACACCCGCGACGCGTGACGAGCGACGCCCGATCTACAAGCGGTGGTGGTTGTGGACCGGCGTCGGCGTGGTGGCAGCGGGCGTGGCGCTGGGCGTCGGGCTCGGGCTCGGGCTCTCGAGCGAAGATTCGCCGCGCGCGCACTTCGGAGTGCACGATGTGTTCTAGGATCGTGCTGCTGGCGCTGCTGCTCGCGTCGGGCTGCAAGTCGAACGGCACGTTCGCGCTGGTGCAGGTAGCCAAGGGCGCGGCCACGCCGGGCGGGATCGTCTCGTTGCGCATCGAGCCGACGCTCGAGGGGCAGGCGGGCACGCCGGTGACGCTCGCCGACCCGGGCAACGCCGAGCTCGGGTTTCCCACCGAGGTCGCGCTGCGCATCCGCAACGGCACGGGCCTCTTGAAGATCGTCGCGGTGGCGCTCGCCGGCGACGGGAGCGAGCTCGATCGCGGCTCCAACAGCGGCACCGTGGTCGCCGGGGAGACCGTGACCATTCCGATCACGCTCGGCGCGGCGATGATGCCGGTCGACATGATGGGCCCGCCGCAGCCGGTCGTGCTGACGGTGATGAAGTCCGGCACCGGCACCGGCCGCGTCACCTCGTCGCCGCCGGGCCTCGACTGCGGCCCGACCTGCAGCGCGGGCTTCGACGCCAACACCATGGTCACGCTCACACCGGTGGCCGACAAGGGCTCGGGGTTCACCGGCTTCAGCGGCGACTGCGTCGGCAACCAGGTGTGCGTGGTGACCCTGAGCGTCGCGCGCAACGTCACCGCCGGCTTCGTCAAGGCCAACTACGCGTTCCTCACCTCGACGCTGCAGCCGAGCGGCAACCTGGGCGGGCTGGCCGGCGCGGACGGGATCTGCAAGGCGCGCGCGACCGCGGCGTTGCTGCCGGGAACCTACGTGGCCTGGCTGTCGGGCGGGGGCGCCGACGGGATCACGCGGCTCGGCACCGCCAACGGCTGGGTGCGCACCGACGGCCGGCCGTTCGCGCTCTCGCGTGCCTCGCTGTTCACCGACAAGCACGTGCTGTATCCGCTGGTGCTCGACGAGTTCGGCAATCAGATCAACGGCGACCTCGTGGCCACCGCGGGCAACGGAATCTCCAGCGGAGACTGCGGCAATTGGTCGCAGGCTGGTGCCGGAGTGAGCTACACCAAGGGGGAGTCGGGCGGCGGCACCGGCTGCTGGACCTTCCGCGGCGTGGCCACCTGCGACATGCCGTTCCGGCTGTACTGCTTCGGCACCGACAACGACGCGACCTTCGTGATCCCCAAGACCGCGGCGCGCCGCGCGTTCATCACCGCCGGCGTGTTCGATCCCAAGGACGGCATCGCCGGCGCCGACGCGCTGTGCACGGCCGAAGCGACCGCCGCCACGCTCGACGGCACCTTCAAGGCGTTCCTCTCCACCACCACCGCGTCGGCCGCCTCGCGCTTCTCGGTCGCGCCCAGCAACTGGGTGCGCGCCGACGGCGTGGAGGTGGCGCGCACCGCCGGCGAGCTGTTGATGACCAGCCAGGCGATGCCGCACCTGATCGCGCCGATCAACGTCAGCGCCGACGGCAATACCTACTACGGCGACAGCGGCAACGACATCTACGCGTGGACCGGCTCGACCGACGCGACGATGGCCGGCGCCGCCACCGACACGTGCATGAACTGGACGATGAACCTCACCACCGCGCCCGCGGCCACCGGCGCGATCGGCCACGCCTGTCTGGCCTACGAGTCGACGTTCACGGCTGGCGTGATGGACACGCCGTTCTTCACGGTGCGCACCGGCTGCGATGGAACTGCCGCGAACGGCAACCACCTGTACTGCCTGCAAGACTGAGCGGGAGTGGGTCGGGCGCTACTTGGCGGCGCTGGCGGGCGGTGCGGCGGCGGCGTCACCGGTGGCGAACTCGGCGGGCGCCTTGGTGGCGGACTTCGAGAAGCACAGCTTCGCGATCACCCAGCCGGCGGCGACGAAGCCGGGGACGAACGCCCACGAGTACTCGTGGCCGTAGACGGTTCCGTAGTGGCTCGAGATCATGAAGAACATGAGTGGCATCGACATATAGGTGTTGTGCTTGGAGCGCAGGCCCGCGGTGGCGACCAGCGCCGCGTCGGGCGCGGTGCCGTTCTTGATCGCGGTGATGATCTTGCGCTGGTTCGGCCAGATGCGCATCCACACGTTGGCGGCCATGATGGTGCCGAACAGCGCGCCGATGTGGATGTACACCGCGCGCCCGCTCAAGAACTGCGCGAGGCCGAACGCGAAGCCGGTGGTGAGAACCAGCGAGACCACCATGCCGGCCATCTCCTGCTTGGCCATCGCCTTCCACATCATGTCGTAGATCGCGAAGCCGATCACCAGCGACGCGAGCGAGATCCCGGTGGCCGCGCCGACGCCGAGCCGCACCGCGACCGGCATGTCGTTCGGCGGCACCAGCGCGCCGCCCATGGAGTAGACCAGCCCGAGGAGCAGGATGCCGGTGATGAAGGTGTACGCCGCGCCCCAGCGGAACCAGTACAGCGCGCGCGGCATGAGCTCGGGGACCACCTTCTTCTTCGAGTCGGCGTCGTAGGTCTTGGCGACCTGCGCGTTGACGAAGTTGAAGAACCACAGGTGTCCGATCCACATCACACCGGCGATCACGTGCAGCCAGCGGAAGACCAGCTGAAGCCACTGATTGAGGTCGGAGTTCGGATCCATGACGTCTCCAGGAAAGAAGTTGGTGCCTTTATCCATCAGGCGGCGCGCTGCGTCACGCGCTTTCGCACGGCATTGTCATTTTGCCAATATATTGGCAGGCGCGTTATTGGGGCCTACTTGAGATCGCCGGCCAGCACCTTGACCAACCGCTCGGGCGCGACGTACTTGCGCGCGGCCGCCGCCAGCTCGTCTTTCGAGAGCGTCTGGATCTTGCCGTTCACCTTGCCGTAGTAGGCGAGCGTGCGGTCGAGGTAGAGCAGGCGCGTGAGCTGCGCGGTGACGAACTCGTCGTTGGCGAGCTGGTTGTCGAAGTACGCCTGATAGGCCTTCTTGGCATCGGCCAGCTCGTCGGCCGGCACGCCGTTCTTCTGCAGGAGCGCCACCTCTTCGAGCAGCGCGGTGAGCGCCTTGACGGCGTTCTGCGGGGCGCAGATCGCGCCGGCGAAGAACTTGCCGTTGCGGTCGAGCGAGTCGGCCTGCACGAACGAGAACGCGCCGTACGACAGGCCGTCCTTCTGGCGCAGCCGCTCGATCAGGCGCGAGCGCGCGCCGCCGCCGAGCACGAAGTTCACCAGCTGCATCGCCGGGTAGTCCGCGTCGTCGTCGCGCAGCTCGATCGAGTGCGTCGCGCCGATGAACGCCATCTGCTTGTCGGGGGTCTTGATCTGCTCCTCCGATCCGGCCACACCGCTCTTGAACTCGTGCTTGATGCGCTGAAACGCCTTGGCGGTCTTCCAGCCGGCGAATAGCTTGTCGAGCGTCTTCTGCGTCGGCTCGGCGTCGAAGTCCCCGACGATCGCCAGCTCGGCGAAGCTGCCGCCCCAGAAGCTCTTGTAGAACTGCGCCAGCTCCGGCAGCTTGACCGCCCGCACGCGCTCGATCTGCTCGGCGACCGTCGGCACGTAGCGCACGTCGTCCTTCGGCCACGGCTCGGCCTTGCGCTGCAGCTCCGTGAACGCGAGCATCTGCGGGTCCTGCAGCACCTCTTCGAGCCGCGCCAGCGTCTCCTTCTTGAGCGTCTCCAGCTCCGCCGCCGGGAAGCTCGGCTCACGCACCACCTCGGCGAGCAGCGCCAGCACCGCCGGCAGGTTCTCGCGCGTGGTCGACACGCGCACCGCCGCCGCCGACGGATCGGTGATGCGCATGATGTCGTCGAACTTGACCTCGGCCTTGAGCCGATCGAACTCGTCCTTGAGCTGCTGGTAGCTGTGCCTGGTCGTGCCGCGCAGGAGCATCTGCGGGATGAGCTGCGCCAGCGCCACCTTGCCGCGCAGCTCGCTCTCGGTGCCGGCGTGGACGCGCAGCGCCAGCTTGACCGCGCCGCCGCGCGTCTTCTTCGACAAGAGCGCCAGCTTCATGCCCACCGGCAGCGTCGCACGCACCGTGCGCTTCTCGATGTTCTCGACGGTGGCGACGAACGCCTCGCCCTCGGCCATGGCCGCGCGGCCCTGGTAGTCCTTGACCAGCGCGGAGACGTTCACCGGCTCCGGCAGCGGGCTGCGCTCGGGCGCCTTCTGCGGCAGGAACAGCCCGACGGTGCGGTTGGACGGCCGCAGGTACTGCGCGGCGAACTTCTGCACGCGCTCGGCGGTCAGCTTCTCCACGCGATCGCGGTGCACGAACATCATGCGCCAGTCGCCGGTCGCCGCCCACTCGCTCAGCTCGACGCCGATGCGGTTGGGATCGGTCATGGCCAGCTCGATCTCCTTGAGCACGCGGCTCTTCCAGCGCTGCACCTCGTCGTCGCCCACCTTGCCGCGCCCGACCGCCTCGGCGATCTCGATCATCTTGTCGCGCACCGCCTCGGCCGACTTGTCGCCGCGCACGTCGGCGAACAGCTGGATCATCCCCGGCTCGGCCCAGGTGTACGCGTCGCCGCTCAAGCGCGCGGCCAGGCCCTTGTCGACCAGCGCCTTGTACAGCCGGCCCGACGGCTTGTTGCTGAGCAGATCGACCAGCGCCTCCTCGGCGACGAAGTCTGCGTGCGAGCCCGAGACGCCGTGATACATGAGCCCCGCGACCTGCACGTCGCCGGTACGGCGCAGCACCACCGCGCGCTCGCCGTCCTGCACCGGCTCGACGGTGTAGGTGGGATCGAGCACGCGCGCCGGCCGCGCCAGCTTGCCGAAGCTCGCGCCGATCAGCTCGAGCGCGTCCTTGGGCGCGAACTTGCCGGCCACCACCACCATCGCGTTGTCCGGCTGGTAGAAGCGCTTGTAGAAGGCGCGCAGGTTTTCGATCGGCACCCGCTCGATGTCCGAGCGCGATCCGATCGTCGACTTGCCGTAGTTGTGCCAGAGATACGCGCTCGCATACATGCGCTCCTCGAGGATCTGCGGCGGCGCGTTCTCGCCCATCTCGAACTCGTTGCGCACGACGGTGAACTCCTTGGCCAGATCTTCCTTGGCGATCTTGGAGTGGACCATCCGATCGGCCTCGAGCTCGATCGCGAATTTGAGATTTTCCGCCGTCGCCGGCATGGTCTCGAAGTAGTTGGTGCGATCGACCCAGGTGGAGCCGTTGAAGCGCGCGCCGTGCTTCTCGAACTCGGCCCACACCTTGTCGTGCGTGGGCGTGCCCTTGAACAGCATGTGCTCGAGCAGGTGCGCCATGCCCGACTCGCCGTAGCCTTCGTGGCGCGAGCCGACGAAGTAGGTGACGTTGACCGTCACCGTCGGCTTGGACGCGTCGGGGAACAACAGCACGCGCATCCCGTTGTCGAGCGCGTACTCGGTGATGCCCTCGACCGAGACCAACTTTTTCGGCGGTGCGGCGAGGACGGCGGAGCCTGCGAGCAGGCCTAACGCGAGAACCAGGGGCTTGGACATGGGCGGACTATGTGACCGGGCGGGGGTGGTCGATCAACCCGTATTCGTAGCTGTACGGGCCGTTACAGGGCCACCGCCAGGCGGAACAGCAGCTCGTGCTCGGCGCGCAGCCAGAACAGGTTCTTGCGCTCGAGCCCGGCGCCCGAGCTGTCGTCCTGCCGGCCGATGTAGTTGATCACGTAGTTGGCGATCAGGCGCGTGTGGCGGGTGAAGTACAGGCTGGCGCCGGCCTCGAACACGTCGAGGCTGTAGTGGCCGGCGGCAGGATCGGCGACGGTGGTGCCGCCCGCGTTGGTGGTGCCGGGCAGGCCGGTGATGTCGAGATCGACGTGCTCGTACTTCACTGCCAGCTGCAGCGCCCAGGTGGGCTTGCGCGACGGCTGGTAGCCGCTCCAGTGCGGCGGATGGTACAGGCCGGGATGGTCCTCGCCGACGTCGCCGCCGATCCACGCGTAGGCCTCGACGTAGGCGCTGTAGCCGGTCAGGTTGCCCGCGGCGCCGGCTGTGCGACCGAGCGTGGTGTCCTGGTACTGGCGGAAGTCGATCGATTGGTGCGTGTACTCCGCGCGCAGGCCGAGGCGCCGGGGCAGCGGCAGGTTGGCCTCGAAGGCGTACTTGAGCGTGGTGCCGTCGGGCGCCAGGTGGGTGCGGATCGGGTTCTTGAGCAGATCGGTGCCGTTGCCATAGTTGGAGCTGAACAGCGCGAAGCCGCCCTGCGTCGTGACCCCGCCGAGATCTCCCGCCGCCACGCCGGTGGTCGACGGCGCGGAGCCTCCGCCCACGTTGGTGCTCTGTTGCCACCAGAAGGAGCCGCCCACCCAGATCTCCTCGAGCCAGCGCGCGGGGTGTGGCAACAGCGCGAGCGGCGCGAAGTACGCGCGACCGATCACCGCCGGGCGGTTGTCGAGGTTCTTGTTGTTCTGCCCGTCGCCGTTGAACACGCCGACCCAATAGCGGGCGGCCTTGCGCGGCAGCTCGCCGAATAGCATGCCGCCCACTTCTCGCGTGTTGGGCACGGCGAAGCGCACCGCCGACGAGCGCTCCATGAAGTCGCTGTAGTTCTCCGAGGTCATGTTCTCGATGGTGAACGGCGCGTAGAACTGTCCCGCTTCCACCTTGAGAAACGACCACCAGTTGAGCACGATCGACGCGTCGGTGAGGGTGGCGTACTGGCCGGGCGTCGCCAGGCTGGCGAACTCGGCCTCGATGCGAAAGTCGACGTGACGCGCGAAGGTTCCGGAAAACCCGAGGCGCGCCCGCCGCAGAAACACCGTGTCGCGCAGCGACGAGCGGGGATCAGCGGCGCTGTTGGAGACCACGCCGGCCGGCGGGTTCGAGGGCCGGTTGAGGAAGTTGTACCAGTCGACGTTGATCCGTCCCTTGGGGATGAGCACGAACCAGCTGTCGCGATCGCGCACGAAGAAGTTTTTCTCCGAATAGCCGGCGAGCGGCGCCAGCGCGTCGGGGATCTGGCCGTCCGCTTCGACCGGCGGCGGCTGCTGCTGCGGCGGCTGAGCGGCGCGCGCGTTCTCGCGATCTTGCAGCAGCTTGAGCTTGTGCTCGAGATCGCCCTGCCGCTGTTGGAGCTCGCGGAAGCGCGCGTCGGGATCCTCCTGCGCGGCCGCCGGCGCCGCGACGAGCAACCCGAGAAGCGCCAGATAAGTGTGTCTACCCATTCCCCGAAGATGCCGAGAGGGCGAAAGACTGTCAACGGAAATCCGTCCGTTTTAACGGATGTGGGTATTTCCCTACTGCTCAGCCGACGTGCTGCTCGACGGGAGGCGGCGCGGCGACCGCCTCACGCTCCACGCCGCCCTGCACGATCACCACACAGCGCAGGCCGCCCGGCACCTCGTCGAGCGGCAGCCCCATCTCGTCGGCCAGCCCGGCGCCGATGATCACCAGCTGCCCTTGCGTCTTGTAGGCGAGCTGCGCCGGGTTGCGCTCGACCAGCACGTCGGTGTGCATCCACTTGCCGGCGGTGCGGGCCGCATCCTTGAGCATCGCCTGCAGCTCGGGCTCGGGCTCGGCGCCGTCCTTGGGCACCAGCACCGCGTGCAGACCGCACGACTTGTTCTGCGCGATGCGCGACGCCAGATCGAGCGTGGCGCGTCCGTTGGGCGTGGCGTCCACCACCGCGATCACCTTGTCGATGGCGCGCTCGTGGCCGTGCACGATCACGCCCACGTCGAGCTCGGTCTTGGCCGCGCGCTCGAGCAGCTCCTTGACCACGCCGCCGAGCAGATCGGCGCCGAACACCGGCCGGTGAAAGCCGACCAGCAGCCAGCGGATCTGCGGCTCGCCCGCCATGGCCAGGATGTCGCTCGCGGGATCGTCGGTCCACAGCGCCTGCGCATCGATGGTCGCGCCGATCGCGCGCGCATGATCGGCGGCCTCGAGCAGGATCGGCGCGCGCGGGCGCTCCTTGCTCTCCATCTCGCGCAGCCCGGAGCGCACGCCACCGCCCGGCCGCCGCACCAGCGCGATCACCCGCGCGGGCGGATCGTGGGCGCGCGTCGCCGCCACCGCCAGATCGACGATCGCCGCCACGCCTTCCGGATTGGAGATCGGCGCCAGCACGCCGCCGGAGTGCACCGCCCTGAGCGGCCCCGAGTGCACCTCGATCGGCTGGCTGGGCTCCTCGCTCGGCTTCTGGTTGCGGGTGATGAGGTGCAGAATCGGCGTGGTCGCAAACGTGGTCACCACCGCCATGAACACCAACATGGCGAACAGCGTCGGCGAGATCACCTTCAGCTCGAGGCCGATGTTGAGCACGATCAGCTCCATCAGCCCGCGCGTGTTCATGAGCACGCCGAGCGCCGCCGAGTCGCGCCAGCCGAGCCCGGTGAGCCGCGCCGCGATCATGCTGCCGCCGAACTTGCCCACCGACGCGACCAGCACGATCAGGCCGCAGATCAGCCAGTTCTCCAGCCCGCTCACCAGGCCGATCTGGGTGCGCATGCCGGTGAACGCGAAGAACGCGGGCAGGAGCAGCACCACCACCAGATCTTCGAGCCGATCGGTGAGCTCGCGCGCCAGCCCGCTGTCGTGCGGGATGACCGCGCCGAGCGCGAACGCGCCGAACACCGCGTGGATGCCGATCAGGTCGGTGGCCAGCGACGACAGCAACAGCGCGACGAACACCAGCGCCATCACGCCCTGCGTGAGCCGTCCGCGGCTGCCGTACAACCGCGTGAGCCGCACCATGCCCGGGCGGATCACGAACGCCATGAACGCGATGTAGCCGATCGTCAGGCCGGCGGTGAACAGCGCGCCCGACATGCGCGCCTGCACCACGCTCACCACGAACGCCAACAGGCACCACGCGGTCACGTCGTCGACCGCGGCGCAGGTCAGCGTGATCACGCCCATGCGCGTGGTGTGGATCTTGCGGTCGGTGAGGATACGCGCCAGCACCGGGAACGCGGTCACCGACATGGACACGCCCATGAACAGCGAGAACACGGTGAACGGCACGTCCTGCGTCGACATGCGCGTGTAGAGGAACAGCGACAGCACCGAGCCGAGCAGGAACGGCGCGATGATGCTGGCGTGCGAGATGGCCACCGTCGAGTGGCCGCGCTTGCGCAACAGGCCCGGGTCGAGCTCCACGCCGACCAGGAACATGTACAGGATCACGCCGACCTGCGAGAGGATGCCGAGGAACGGCGCGACGGTCTTGGGCAACAGAAAGCCGGAGATCGCCGGCGCGACGCGGCCGAGCAGCGACGGACCGAGCAGGATGCCCGCCAGGATCTCGCCGACCACCGGCGGCTGCTCGAGGTACTTGAACAGCGAGCCGAGCGCGCGCGCGACCACGATCACCACCACCAGCGCGATCAGCACGTGCAGCAGCGCGTCCGCGTTGGCCACCGCGCCGGTCGCACCGAAGGTCGCGGCGCCCGCCTCCGCCGGCGGCGCGCTGCGACTCGATCCGGCCGCACGGATGAACCAGTAGGCGACGACCGTGCATCCGATCATCAGCGCGTATCCGAAGAGCGTACGCAGCCCCGACGCCGGGGTCTTCGAGCTCATGAGCGCAGGGTAGCACCGCTTCCGGGTGCAAAGGAAAGGACGTGGTAGAAGAGGGCGCGATGCGCGGGCTGCCTCGGACCTATTGGTACTTGTGGGCGGGCGCGTTGGTGAATCGGCTCGGCGGGTTCGTGTTCACGTTCCTCGCGCTGTACCTCACGCAAGTGCGCGGCTACTCGGTGGAGCGCGCCGGCATGGTGGTGGCGCTCTACGGCGCCGGATCGATGGGCTCGGGTCCGGTCGGCGGGCTACTGGCCGATCGCATCGGCCGGCGCGCCACGATGTTGCTGTCGATGACGCTCGGCGCGGCCGCCATGTTGCAGCTCGGCTTCGCGCGCACGCCGACGCACATCGCGCTGTCGACGCTGGCGCTCGGCTTCTTCGGCGATCTGTACCGGCCCGCGGTGCAGGCGACCGTCGCCGATCTGGTGCCGGCGGAAGATCGCACGCGCGCCTACGGCTACTTGTACTGGGCGATCAACCTCGGCTTCGCGGGCGCGGCGGTGATCGCCGGCTTGATGGCCAACAGGAACTTCACGCTGTTGTTCATCGTCGACGCGGCGACCACGTTGCTGTTCGGCGTGATCGTGTATCTACGCGTGCCCGAGACCCACCCCGAGCCGAGCGCGCGCCACAGTGATCTGGGCGCGCTGCTGGTGCCGTTCCGCGACGGGATCTTCATGTCGTTCGTGGCCCTGCAGTTCCTGCTCGCGGTGGTGTTCCACCAGGGCTCGGTGGCGCTGCCGCTCGATCTGCGCGCGCACGGCGTGGCCCCGCGCATGTACGGCATGCTGATCGCGATCAACGGCGTGCTGATCGTGCTGTTCCAGCCGATCGGCATCCGCGCGGCGCAGCGCTTTCGTCGCGGGACGGTCCTGGCGCTCGGCGCGCTGCTCACCGGCGTGGGCTTCTGGATGACCGGGCTCATGACCAGCGTGCCGCTCTACGCGCTGACGATCGTGGTGTGGACGGTCGGCGAGATCTTCTTCTCGGCGGTCGGACCGACGGTGGTGGCCGATCTCGCGCCGACCCGCGTGCGCGGCGGATACCAGGGCACCTACCAGTTAGCGTGGGGCGTCTCGGCGTTTGTCGCGCCCGCGCTCGGCTCGTGGGTGCTCGGCCGTTTCGGCGCGCACACCCTGTGGAACGGTTGTCTGGTGGTCGGCAGCATCACCGCGCTGTTGCACCTGGCGATCGCGGGAGCGCGCCGCAAGCGCCTGATCGCAGCCGGCGAGAGCGCTGCCCGGGAAGATGGCGCCGGGGGTTAGTGGGTGGGGCAGACTTCGGATTTTTTTTCGGGGACCCAGATGGTTTCGGGGCCGTCGCAGGCGCGCTCGGTCCGATCGACGACGCGCTTGCCCATCTTGTCGGTGCCGGCGTGGCGCGCGGGGCACGGCTTGCCCGGATCGCACGACAGCACCGCCCAGCCGGGCGCGCCGAGCGCCAGCGCGATCACGGTCTGCGGGCCGACGCCGCCCATCAGGACCGCCAGCACGTAGCCCTTGCCGAGCTCGGGTAGGGTCGCGCCCTTGATCGCCTGATCCACGCACGCGCGCACCTCGGCGGCGGTGATCTGGTGCCCATAGCCCCACTTCAGGCAATGCGGCTTGGGCATGCTCTCGAGACCGAGCGACTTGTTCACCGCCTCGAGCGCCAGCGACATTTCCTTGGCCGCGGGCGGCGCCTTCGACTCGCCGGCCTGCGCCGTGCCCGCGACCGCGACCGCGAGCAAGATCGTCCGTGCCCTTCCAATAGCGCCCATGGCGCGATCATTACACAGTGTGCTAAGCGGTGGCCATGATCCGCAAAACGATCTTCGCCGTGCTCCTCACCGCGACCAGCGCCTGGGCCAAACCGGCCGAGCCTAAGAAGGCGGATATCTTTCCCTTCCCCACCGTCGAGAAGACGCTGCCCAATGGGCTCAAGGTGGTGGTGGTCAACACCGGATTTCCCAACCTGGTGTCGCTGCAGATCCCGATGCAGACCGGCTCGCGCAACGAGATCGAGCCGGGCAAGTCCGGCTTCGCGCACTTCTTCGAGCACATGATGTTTCGCGGGACCAGGGCGTTTCCGCCGGACGACTACCAGGCGATCTTGACCAAGCTGGGCGCGCGGCAGAACGCCTACACCACCGACGACTACACCAACTACCACACCACCTTCTCGCGCGACGATCTCGAGCAGATGCTCAAGATCGAAGCCGATCGGTTCATGAACCTGTCGTACGAGCCACCCGCGTTCAAGACCGAGGCGCGCGCGGTGCTCGGCGAGTACAACAAGAACAGCGCCAACCCGCTGCGCAAGCTCGAGGAGGCGCAGCACGACGCGGCGTTCTCGACGCACCCGTACAAGCACACCACGATGGGCTTTTTGAAGGACATCGAGGACATGCCGAATCAGTACGAGTACTCGAAGACTTTTTTCGCGCGCTGGTATCGGCCGGAGTACGCGACGGTGATCGTGGCGGGCGACGTCAAGCCGGCCGAGGTGCTCAAGCTGGTCGAGAAATATTTCGGTGTTTGGAAGCACGGCAGCTACAAGGCGGCGATCCCGGCCGAGCCGCCGTCGAAAGGGCCTGTGTATCAGCACGTCGCCTGGCCGGCCTCGACGCTGCCGTGGCTGAGCGTGGCGTTCCACGGCCCCGCGTTCTCGGACGTGCAGAAGGACTACGCGGCGACCGATCTGCTGTTCGATCTGACGTTCGGCGAGACCTCCGAGCTGTACCAGAAGCTGGTGGTGTCGGAGCAGAAGGTGGACCGCTTGATGGCCGAGGCCGGCGGCACGCAGGATCCGTCGCTGGTCACGGTCTACGCGCGCGTCAAGAAGCCGGAAGACGCGGGGTACGTGCGCGATCAGATCCTGGCGACCTACGCGGGCGCTGCGCTGGTTCCGGTCGAGCAGGCGCGGCTCGAACAGGCCAAGTCGAACACGCGCTACGCGTTCGCGCGCGGGCTCGACAACACCGAGTCGATCGCCGCCACGCTGGCGCGCTTCGTCCGCTACGCGCGCTCGCCGCAGACGCTCAACCGGCTGTACCGCGTCTACGACTCGCTCACACCCGCGGATCTGCAGGCCGCCGCCAAGCGCTACTTCACCGACGCCAACCTGGTGGTGGCGACGCTCTCCAAGGAGGCGCTGCCTGCGGGCGTTCAACAGTCGCCGTCGCTAGCCTCGTTCGCCCCTGCGACCGCGCCGGCGGCGGACGTGCCGTTCATCGTGCAGCACTCGGTCTTGCCGCAGCTCAACGTCAAGCTGCTGTTCACCGTCGGCTCCGCCCACGATCCCAAGGGCAAGGAGGGCCTGGCGCACCTGGCCGCGGCGATGCTCACCCGCGCGGGCTCGAAGAAGCTGCGCATCGAGGAGATCGAAAAGGCGCTCTATCCGATGGCCGGCACCTTCCACGCGCAGGTCGACAAGGAGATGACCTCGTTGACCGGGCACATCCACCGCGACAACTGGCGCGCGTTCCTCGAGATCGCGCTGCCCATGCTGCTCGAGCCAGGCTTCCGCGACGAGGACTTTCAGCGGCTCAAGGACGCGCAGCTGCACGCGCTCGAGCTCGACCTGCGCTCCAACAACGAAGAGGAGCTGGCCAAGGAGCGGCTGCAGACCGATGTCTACGCGGGAACGGCCTACGCGCACCCGGCGCTCGGCACGGTGGCGGGCCTCAAGGCGATCACGCTCGACGACGTCAAGCGCTTCGTGCAGGCGGGCTACGTGCGCGCGGCGCTGCAGGTGGGGGTGGCGGGCGACGCGCCCGAGGAGCTGATCGCAACGATCAAGCGCGAGCTCGGCCGGCTGCCGGCGGGACCGGGGCTGCCGGCGCCCGCCAAGATCGTGGGCGTGCCGCAGCACGGCCTCACCGTCGAGATCATCGACAAGGACACGCGCGCCACCGCGATCTCGCTCGGGCTGCCGATCGAGGTCACCCGCTCGCACCCCGACTTCGCCGCGCTGTGGCTGGCGCGCGCGTGGCTAGGCGAGCACCGCGCGTCCTCGTCGCACCTGTTCCAGCGCATCCGCGAGATCCGCGGGATGAACTACGGCGACTACGCCTACGTCGAGGCGTTCCCGCGCGGCATGTTCCAGTTCTTCCCCGAGCCGAACCTCGCGCGCCGCGCGCAGCTGTTCGAGATCTGGATCCGCCCGGTCGTCCCCGCCAACGCGCAGATGGCGCTGCGCATCGCGCTGCACGAATTCGACAAGCTGATCACCGACGGCCTCTCGCAAAAAGACTTCGACGCGACGCGCGACTACCTGATGAAGAACGTGTTCATCATGACCGCCACGCAAAACCAGCAGCTCGGCTACGCCCTGGACTCGAAGTGGTACGGCATCCCCGAATTCACCGCCGACATGCGCGCCCGGCTCGCCAAGCTCACCCGCGACGACGTGAACCGCGCCCTGCAAAAACACCTCTCCGCCAAAGACCTCACCATCGTGATCGTCGCGAAAGACGCCGCCGCCCTCAAGCAAACCCTGCTGGCCGACGCCCCCTCCAAGATCACCTACGACGCCGAAAAACCCAAAGCCCTGCTCGACGAAGACCTGATCATCGGCGCCCGCAAGCTATCCATCAAACCCGACCACGTCACCATCACCCCCTCCGACCACGTCTTCTGAAATTCACTCGAGGACAGTCGACTCCCGCAGCGCCTCGGGCGTGTACTCCGTCCCGTTGATCTCCACGATCCCCCACTTCGCCGCCAGGAGCTGCGCCTTCTTCGGCAGTGGCGCGGCTTCGCGCTCGGACAAAATCGATCCCAGCGGCTTGCCGCGCTCGTCGACCCCGCGATCGGAAAAGCGCGCCCCGTCGAGCAGCGCGCCCGCGAGGTCCGCCCCGGCGAGCTCTGCGCCGCGGAAGTCACAGCGCTTGAGCACCGCCTCCCGCAGATCGGCGCCGGCGAGGTTGGCCAGCGGCAACAGCGCGGCCGTGACGTGCGCGCCGCGCAGCTTGCCATTGGCCATCTCCACGCTCTCGAGCACGCACTCGAGCAGCCGCGCGCGCTCGAAGCTGGCGCCGGTCAGCTCCGCGCGGTTGAAGATCGCCCGCTTGAGGTCCGCCCCGTCGAGCCTGGCGTCCGCAAGCACCGCCTCGGTGAAGTCGGCGCCCTCCAGCATGCAGCCGCGCAGATCCACCCCGCGCGCCTCCACCCAGCTCAGGTTGGCGTGATACAGCGACGCCCCGTCGAGCCGCGCCTCTTCCAGGTTCACCTTGCGTAGATCCGCGTGCTCGAGGTGCGCGCCCGACAAGTGCGACATCGACAGATCGAGCTGCGGCAGCTGACACCCGATCAGGTTCCCGCCCGGCAGCTCGGTCTTCCACAACATGCGGCTCTTCTGCGACGCCGCCTGCAACCCCACGCCCGCCAGCGTCGCGAGCATGCGGTCGAGCGGCGCCAGGTCGTCCCACGACCACGCCGCAGCGATCTCATCCATCCGCGGAGCTATTCCTCGGCTTCGACGACCGGCTCTTCGTCATCGGCGGGCTCCGGCCCATCCGACTCGTCGTCATCCTTGGGCGCGGGCCGCGGGCGCGGCGTGCCGTCGAACGACTTCCCCTGCACCAGCTTGGCCGGCTCGTCCTTGACCGGCGCCACGAAGGTCTCCCACGAGGCGGCG
This sequence comes from Myxococcales bacterium, assembly GCA_003170275.1. Taxonomy (GTDB): domain Bacteria; phylum Myxococcota_A; class Polyangia; order Palsa-1104; family Palsa-1104; genus PALSA-1104. Next base: position 58,241 of record PNAM01000081.1, on the reverse strand, counting down.
ATCTTCAGCGCATCGCCGAGCGGCATCCCCTTGGCCACCATCTCGTTGACCTTGGCCTTGGCCTCGGGCGTCAGTCGCCGCGCCGGGATCACCGGAGGGGGCTCGGGCCCGTCGTTCGGCCGTCCGCTGCGCGCCGCCGGCTTCTTCGCCGCCGGAGCCGCCGCTTTGGCCGGCTTGGCGCCCTCCTCTTCGTCGTCCTCGTCGTCGTCGAGGTCCGCCGGATCGACATCCGGATCGGCGGAAGCGGGCTTGGCTACTTTCGGCGGGCGCCCGGCTGCTTTGGCGCGACCTGCGCCGTCTTTTGGCGGCGCCGCCGGCTTCTTCCCTTTCGAAGGGGTCTTGGCCATGGGTTCGATGCTTAGCAGGGTTGCGAGGGAAAAAAAAGCAAGACGTTGTGCTAGGGTCCCGGCTCATGCGCTGGCCGACCCTCCTCTTGCTGTTGCTCACCGCGACTTCGCACGCCGCGGAGCCCACGCTGCACGTGCCCTACGAGCGCTACCGGCTGCCCAACGGGCTGGTGGTGATCCTGCACGAAGATCACCGGCTGCCGCAGGTGGTGGTCGACGTGTGGTTCCGCGTCGGCTCCAAGGACGAGCGCGTCAAGCGCACCGGCTTCGCGCACCTGTTCGAGCACCTCATGTTCATGGGCACCAAGAACGTGCCCAACGGGCAGTTCGACCAGATCATGGAGTCCGAAGGCGGCTCGAACAACGCGTCGACGAGCGAGGATCGCACCAACTATTTCGACCTCGGCCCGTCGAATCTGCTCGAGACCTTCTTGTACCTCGAGGCCGATCGGCTGGCCACGCTGCCCGACGCGATGAACAAGCAGAAGGTCGATCTGCAGCGCGACGTGGTCAAGAACGAGCGCCGCCAATCGTACGAGAATCGCCCGTACGGCAAGGTGGGGCTGGTGTTGCCGGAGAACCTGTATCCGCTCAACCACCCGTACCACCACCCGGTGATCGGCTCGCACGCCGATCTGACCGCGGCGTCGGTGGAGGACGTCAAGGCGTTCTTCCGCTCCAACTACGTACCGTCGAACGCGTCGCTGGTGATCGCCGGCGACTTCAAGACCGACGAGGCCAGGCGCCTGGTCGACAAGTACTTCGCGTGGATGCCTCTGGCGCCCGAGCCGCCGCACGTGGTGCCGCCGCCGGCCGAGCTGGCCAAGAACCAGCGGGTGCTGCTCAAGGACCACGTGCAGCTCGAGCAGGTGACGCTGGCGTGGCATTCCCCGGTGCTGCTCGGCGCGGGCGACGCCGAGTACCAGCTCCTCTCGGCGCTCCTCGGCGGCGGCAAGTCGTCGCGCCTGCAGAAGGCGCTGGTCTACGAGAAGAAGCTGGCGCAGGAGGTGCGCGTCGAGCAGGAAGGCAATCGCTACGACGGCAACTTCGTGATCACCGCCACCGCGCAGCCCGGCCACAGCGCGGTCGAGCTGGAGAAGGCGATCGACGAGGAGCTGGCGGCGCTCGACGGCAAGGCGCCGCCGACCGAGCGCGAGGTGGAGCGCGCGCGCGCGTTCACCGAGACGCAGCTGTTGCAGCAGCTCGGGCCGCTGTTCGGGCTGGCCGATTCGCTCAACGAGCACGAGTTCATCTGCGGCGATCCGGGCGAGCTCGAGCGCAGCACGTTGGCGCGCTTCTCGAAGCTGGGCGCGAGCGACCTGGCGTGGGCGAGCCATTCGCTGGTCGCCCGCCCGCGGCTGACGGTCGTGGTGCAGCCCGACGGCAAGGCGGCGAAGGAGAAGGCCCATGAGTAATCGGTTCGCGCGCCTGTCGACGCGCTCGTTGATGTTCGCGTTCGCGTTCACGTCTACCGCTCACGCCGGCGGCGCGCCTGATCTCTCCAAAGCCCCCGCGGTTTCCGCCGCGGAACCCTGGCAGGCGCCCACGCCCTCGTCGGCGAACACCGCCTCCGGAGTGCGACTGGTGGTCCTGCCGCAGCGCGAGCTGCCGATCGTGCACCTGCTGCTGGTGGTGCAAGCGGGCAGCGAGCTCGATCCGCCGGGCCAGCCGGGCGTCGCCGCGCTCACCGCGCGGATGCTCGAGGAAGGCGGCGGCGGCAAGCTGTCCGGTCCGGCGCTGTCGGCCGCGCTCGACGAGCTGGGCGGCGAGCTGCACGTCGACGTCGACGAGAGCGGCGCGCGCTTCTTCCTCACCGTCTTGTCCACCAAGCTCGACCGCGCGCTCGAGCTGCTCGGCGACATGATCGCGCGGCCGCGCTTCGACCCCGCCGAGTGGCCGAGCGTGAAGTCGCGGCAGCTCGCCGAGCTGGCGCGCGATCGCGACCAGCCGCGCAAGATCGCCGACGAAGCCTTCCAGCACGTGCTGTTCGGCGATCACCCGTACGGCCACGCGGCCATGGGCACCCCCGCCACCGTCGACAAGCTGACTCTCGAGGACGTGCGGCGCTTTTACGACAAGCACTACGGCCCCAAGGTGACCACCGTGATCCTGGTGGGCGATTCCACCGTCGAGCAGGCCGCCCGGCCGGTGCAGGCCGCGTTCGGCGCGGAGACCGTGTGGCAGAAGAACCTCACCCCGTCGGCCGCGCCGCCCGTCGCTGCCGAGCCGGGCGCACGCTTCGTGATCATCGATCGCCCTGGCGCGCCGCAGTCCGAGGTGCGCGTGGGACGCGTGGGGGTGGCGTTCGGCTCGCCCGAGCTGGCGCCGATCTCGCTCCTGGAGATGGTGCTGGGCGGCTCGTTCACCAGCCGGCTCAACCAGAACCTGCGCGAGAAGCACGGCTACACCTACGGCGCGCACGCCGAGTTCAAGCTGTTCCGCGCGGCCGGCCCGTTCGTCGCCGCCGCCGCCATTCGCACCGACGCGACCGCCGAGGCGATGAAGGAGATCTTCGCGGAGCTGGGCGGCATGCGCGCGCCGCTTCCCGAGGCCGAGCTGCGCAAGGGCCGCGCGCTCGTGCTGCAGAAGATCATCGAGACCTTCGGCGACGGCGCGCAGGCCGCGTTCCTGCTCGGCGAGCTGGTGGCCAACGATCAGCCGCTCGACACCTGGGGCCGGCTGCAGACCAGGCTCCTCAAGCTCGACGCCGCAGCGGTGACCAGGCTGGCCGACAAGGTGCTCCCGACCGACGGATGGATCGTCGTCATCCTGGGCGACCGCAAGGTGATCGAGCCCAAGCTGCGCGCGCTGCCCATGGCCAAGACCCTCGAGCTGCGCAACCTCGACGGCGACCCGCTCAAGTAGCTCAGACGTCGAGGAGCGTGACGCCGAGGATCTTGGCGGGCGCGAGCTGCTCGACGGCGCGGCGCAACGACCGGCCCGACGAGCGGCGCGCCCAGGCGGTGAGCAGCACCCCGTCGGCGTAGTCCTCGATCAGGTTCACGTCGGCGGAGCCGAGCACCGGCGGCGTGTCGATCACCACGTAGTCGTAGCCCGAGCGCCTGAGCATATCCATGGCGATGCCGAACGCGACGCCGTCGAGCAACGGTCGGTTCTCGTTCTCCGGGCCGGGCTTGACCGCCGCCACGTGCAGCGACGGCGAGAACACCTCGACCACCGACCACGGCTCGAGCGGCCGCTCGCGGTGACGGGTGAGCTGCGCGGCGAAGCACTCCGGCGGCAGAAAGCCGAACAGCGCCGCCAGCGACGGCGAGCGCAGGTTGGCCTCGACCAGCAGCACGCGCGCGCGGCCGCACTCGCCGAGCGCCATCGCCAGGTTGGCGGCGCAGGTGGTCTTGCCCTCCTTGGGCCCGGCCGACGTGACCGCGATGGTGCGCGGATCCGATTGCTGCTCCAGGCGGTGCCGCAGCACGCGAAAGCTGGCCGCGCGCGGCGAGTCCGGCTCGCACAACAAGATCAACCGCGGGTCCGGATCGGGCGGCGCCTTGTGGGTCGCCACCCAGACCTTGGCCTTCTGCAGCTCACCCGTCGGTGGATCGGGCGCGAGTTGATCGACCACGTCGGGCAGCCGCGCCCGGGTCATGCTGGTGCGCGCCAGCGGATCGTTGGGACCGACGAAGCGCGCGCCCTTGTACGTGCTCGCCTCCTGCGCGGTCATGGTGCGCGTCGGCTCGTCGGCCGCGTCGACCATGGTCACCGACTTGATCACGTCCTGGCCGTGCGGCGGCGTGATCTTCTGGTTGCGCAGGGTGTTGTCGGGGATCGTGCGCGACCCGACGGGCACGTCTTGCGCGGGCGGTCGACGACGCGGCGGCTCAGCCAAGCAGATCTCCCTTCTTGCGCTTCGCCGCCCTGGCGGCGCGCGGCACCACGCCGAGCAGCGGCACCAGCCCGAGCTGCTCGATGTCCACGCGATCGTACAGCCGGTCGTCGACCATCGCGCAGCCGAGCGCGAGCCCGAGCCCGAGCCCGAGCGACAGGAGCATGCCCACCGCCGCTACCAACGTGCGCGACGCGCTCGACGGCTGGGTCGGCTTGTAGGCCGGGTCGACGATGGTCAGCTGCGCGCCGCGCCCCGAGCCTGCGCCGCCCTCCTGCCGGGCCGGCAGCGGCTGGTTGCGCGGGCGCGCGTCGTTCGCCTCGCGGTTGAGCCGCGTCCACTCGGTCTCCAGCCCCACCAGGCGCTGCGACTCGGCGCTGCTCGCCGAGGTGGCGTCGCTGGCCAGCTTGCGCTTGTAGGTGGCGATCTCGTCCTGCACCTTGCGCAGCTCGCTCTCCAGCGTGCTGCGATCGATGATCCCCTCCTCTTCGCCCGAATCTTCCTCTTTCACCACCGTGCCGGTCGCCAGCGCGTCGTTGGCGCGCTTGAGGCGCCACTCGGCGGTCTTGACCTTCACCTTGGCGGCGGTCACGTCGGGGTGCTGCTCGGTGAACTGCCCGAGCTTGTCGGCCAGGTCCTTCTGCGCCGACTGTAGCTCGGCGACCGCGCGCTCGTGCTCCTGCGTCAGGCGCGGATCGACCTCTTCGCGGTGCTTCTTCTTCTTGACCGGCGCCGGCATGCCCAGGCGCTCCTGGATGCGCGAGGCCTCGCGCTCGAGCGACAGCAGCGTCGCGTCGGGGCCCTTGCCGGCGCCCTTGGCCGCGGCGGCACGAAGGGCAGCCACGCCGCCCTGCGCCGGCTCGCGCGCGAACTCGGGGTGCTTGGAGAGGAACCTGGCCAGGTTGGCCTCCTTCTCCTTGAGCTCGGTCTCGACGCGCTGCTTCTCGGCGTCGAGGAACTCCTTGGACACCTCGACCTGCTCCGAGCGATTCTTGGGACTGTCGTTGGTGAGCGCCGAGGCCAGCCGCGCGGTCACGTCCTGCACGACCTTGGGATCTTCGCCCTCGAACGACAGCCCAAAGGTGTCGCCGTCCTTGACGCGCAACGCGACGTGCGAGCGCAGCTCGTCGACCGCGTCGACGTACCCGCGATCTTCGACGGTCTTCGGGTAGAGCTTGAGCTCCTCGATGATCCGCTGCAGCTGCGCGCGCGTGAAGATCAGCTCGCGCAGCTTGAGCGCGAGCCTGCGCGACGGATCACCGCCTTCGTCCACCGCCGGGCGGCCGCCGTCGCGATACAAGATCACGGTCTCGGACTTGTAGATCAACGGCCGCGTGAAGCTCACCGCGCCCGAGATCAGGCCGCCCACGACGATCAACGCGAACGCGCCCGCCCAGAAGCGCGTGGAGCGCCTGACCAGGCTGAGGATCCGGTCGAGCCGATCTCGTGCGGTGCGGGGGGTGGTCACGGCCTGAACATTCTATTGGATCCCCCGATCGCGTGCCAGACGCGCTTCCAGGGTACCCACGTTGTCGCCCGGGAACGGGTCCAGGTGGCCGACCGCCTCGAGGCCCAGCCGGCGCACGTCCTGTGCGTCGTAAATGCGCGAATCGAAAGCCCCGGCGGCGATTCCGGCGAGCGGCAACAGGAGCGCGAAGAGGATCGCCGCGAGCGTCACCAGCTCACGCGGTCGGGGGCTGCCGGGACGCGCGGCGCGGGCCGGATCGGTCACCTCGAAGAGCAGGCCGGGCTGGCTCTGCTCGAGCTTGCGCTCGCTCAAGAGCCGCGCGAGATGCTGCACCACCACCACCGCGCGGTCGGGGTTGTCCGATCGATACGATAGCCCGATGCGCGCCGAGTCGGTGCGCCACACGTCGACCTCGAGGTCGGAGCGCAGCGCCTCCACCGCCAGCGACGGGTCGCGCTCCAGCTCGCGCGGATACAAGCCGTGATCGCGGATCACCTCGAGCAGCTGATCGCTTCCGAGCGCGATCTCGCGCAGGTACTCGCGCAGCTGCTGCGCCGGTCGCGGCGCGGTCGTGGCGTCGAGATCGACCTCGGTGACGCGCAACACCACGCGCGCCGAAAAGCTGCTGACCTTGCGCGCCCGCATTCCCACCAGCGCCCCGGTGATCACGAGCGCGTACAGGAGCGGGCGCAGCGGGCGGGCGAAGGCGCGCCGCCGGAGCCGTGCGAGCTCTCCCATCGCGGCGCGCACGCCGGGCTCCTGCTCCACCCATGTCATGTACTGTATGATCTTAACACATGCTGAGCCTCTACCTGGTCCGTCACGGCCAGACGGACTACTCGATCGCCAACCGGTTTTGCGGATCGATCGATCCGCCGCTCAACGCGACCGGCGTGGCCATGGCCGAGGCGCTCGGCGCGCGCTACGGCGCCGAGCCATGGGCGGCGATCTACGCGTCACCGCGGCTGCGCACGCAACAGACCGCCGCGCCGACCGCGTCGCGCGCGGGCGTCCCGGTGCAGGTCGAAGAGGGGCTGCGCGAGATCGCCTACGGCGAGTGGGAAGGCCGGCCCGAGGCCGACGTCGAGCGCGACGATCACGCGCGCTTCTCGGCGTGGTCCACCCATCCCGGCCGCGTCGCGCCGCCGGGCGGCGAGACCGGCGATCAGATCGCTCAGCGCGCGCTGGCGGTGATCGACGCCATCCGCGCGCGCCACAGCGACGGCAAGGTGCTGGTGGTCTCGCACAAGGCGACGCTGCGCGTGCTGGTGTGCGCGCTGCTCGGGCTCGACGTCGATCTGTTCCGCGTGCGCATCGCGCAGAAGGTGTGCGCGGTCTCGGTGATCGACTTCAAGAAGACCGGCCCGCTCCTCCAGACGCTCGGCGACGTGAGCCACCTCCCCGCCGCGCTGCTCGCCGGCGACGGCACCTAGGCCGCGCTCGCCTTCGATGACCCGCCGCCTCACCCTCGTCCCGCTGATCGCCGCCACCTACTTCATGGTGTGCGGCGGCCCGTACGGCCTCGAGGAGCTGATCGGCAAGCAGGGCTATTCGCGCGCGCTAATGATCATCCTGCTCACGCCGCTGGTGTGGAGCCTGCCGACGGCGATGATGGTCGGCGAGCTGTCGGCCGCGCTGCCCGAGGACGGCGGCTACTACGCGTGGGTGCGGCGCGCCTGCGGGCCGTTCTGGGGCTTTCAAGAGGCGTGGCTGTCGCTCACCGCCAGCATCTTCGACATGGCGATCTACCCGACGCTGTTTACGCTCTACCTCGGCCGGCTGTTGCCCGAGTTCGCCGGCGGCTGGCGCGCGGCGGTCGCCGGCGTGACCATGATCGCGGTGTGCGCGCTGTGGAACATCGCCGGCGTGCGCGCGGTCGGCTGGGCGGCGGCGGCGTTGACGGTGGCGCTGCTGTTGCCGTTCGTGATCCTGGTGCTGATGACCGCCGCCAGCCCCGCCGCGCCGCCCGCGCCGCCCGTGGCGTCGAGCGGTCTGCTCGCCGGCATCCTGGTGGCGATGTGGAACTACATGGGCTGGGACAACGCCTCGACCATCGCCGGCGAGGTCGATCGCCCGCAGCGCACCTATCCGCTGGCCATGTTCGGCACCGTGCTGGCGGTGGCGATCACCTACATGCTGCCGGTGATCGCGTGCCAGCGCGCCGGCCTCGATCCGCACGGTTGGGACACCGGCGCGTGGGTGCAGGCGGGGAGCGCCATCGGCGGGCCGTGGCTTGGCCGCCTGGTGGTGCTCGGCGGGATGGTGTGCGCGATGGGAATGTTCAACGCGCTGATCATGTCCTACTCGCGCCTGCCGGTAGCGCTCGCGTCCGACGGGTTCTTGCCGAAGGTGGTCGGCAAGCGGCACCCCAAGACCGGCGCGCCCTGGGTGGCGGTGCTGTTGTGCGCGGTCGCCTATGCGGGCTGCCTCGGCCTCGGGTTCGATCGCCTGGTGGAGCTCGACGTGCTCTTGTACGGCCTGAGCCTGCTGCTCGAGTTCGTGGCGCTGATCGTGCTGCGCGTGCGCGAGCCGTCGCTGCCGCGCCCGTTCAAGCTGCCGGGCGGGCTGGCCGGCGCGGTGATCTTCGCGCTGTTGCCCATGGCGCTCCTCGGCATCGCGCTCGTCGAGGGACGGACCGAACAGGTGGGCTCGATCAACGCCCTCGTGCTAGGCTTCCTGCTGGTCGCCGGCGGTCCGGTGGTGTATTGGATCCGGCGCGCCCTAACATAGAAGTCGAAGGAGCTGCACATGCCTCGGATCGTGAAGTGCGTCAAGATGGGCAAGGAGCTCGAGGGCGTCAAATGGAAGCCGTTCGAGGATGAGCTCGGCCAGCGCCTCTACGACAACGTGTCGCAAGAGGCGTGGAAGCTGTGGCTCGAGCACTCCAAGATGTTGATCAACGAATACCGCCTGGACCTCATGTCGGCGCGTGCGCAGCAGATCTTGCGCGAGCAGGTCGAGCAGTACTTCTTCGGCGAAGGCTCGCAGCTGCCTCCGGATTTCGTCGCGCCCAAAGCCAAGTAGCTCTCCGTTGCGTAGCACCGGCGACATCCTTTTGATCTCGACCTACGAGCTGGGTCACCAACCGCTGCACCTGGCCTCGCCGCTCGGCTTCCTCGAGCAGGCGGGCTACGCGCCGCGCGCGCTCGATCTGGCGGTCGAGCCGCTCGACGAGCGGGCGGTGCGGGCAGCGCGCGTGGTGGCGATCGCGGTGCCCATGCACACCGCGCTCCGGCTCGGGCTCGAGGTGTCGCGCCGCGTGCGCGAGCTGAACCCGCAGGCGCACGTTTGCTTCTACGGCCTGTATGCGCCGCTCCGCGTTGACTTGACTATGAACGGCGCGGCGTCGGTGATCGGCGGCGAGTACGAGGTCGAGCTGGTCGAGCTGATCCGGCGCCTCGAGGCCGGCGCGGATCTGGTCGCGCGGCCGGTGGTGCTCGACCGCTTGCAGTTCGTGCCACCGTCGCGCGCCGCGCTGCCGCCGCTAAAGAAGTACGCGCACCTGCTCACCCCGGACGGTGAGAAGCTGGCCGGCTACGTCGAGGCCACGCGCGGCTGCCTGCACCTGTGCCGTCACTGCCCGATCCCACCGGTGTACGAAGGGCGCTTCTTCGTCGTGCAGGAGGCGATCGTGCTCGAGGACGTGCGCCGCCAGGTGGCGGCCGGCGCCGGGCACATCACGTTCGGCGATCCGGACTTCCTCAACGGGCCCGAGCACGCGATGCGCATCGTGCGCGCGATGCACCGCGAGTGGCCGCAGCTCACCTTCGACGTAACGACCAAGATCGAGCACGTGCTGAAACACCGCGCGCTGTTCCCCGAGCTGCGCGCGCTCGGCTGCCTGTTCCTCGTCAGCGCGGTCGAGTCGCTGTCGGAGCGCGTGCTCACCATCCTCGACAAGGGGCACACGCGCGCGGACGTGGACCTGGCGCTGGAGATCACCGGCGCCGCGGGGATCACGCTACGCCCGTCGCTAGTGCCGTTCACGCCGTGGGAGTCGCTCGACGAATACCTGGCGCTGCTCGCGTGGGTGCAGACGCGCGGGCTGATCGATCATCTCGATCCGATCCACCTGGCGATCCGCCTCTTGATCCCGCCCGGCTCGAAGCTGCTCGAGCTCGACGAGACCCGCGCGATCATCGGCGCGCTCGCCCCCGACCGGCTGACCTACACCTGGAAGCACCCGGACCCGCGCATGGACGCGCTGCAGCGGGCGGTGCTCGCCGCCGTCGACGAAGCGGCGCAGGTCGGCGAAGACGCCGCGCACACCTTCACGCGCATCCAGGCCCTCGCCCACGCAGCCTCCACCAACCACCCCCTCACCGGCCAGCACGCCGTCGCCGCAACCGGCGAACGCCGCAAAGTCCGCCTCCCCCGCCTCTCCGAAGCGTGGTTCTGCTGAGCCGAACCCACCGAGGGCCAGTTTGGCTCTCTACACGAACCGGTCTAGGCAGGGGACAGGCGGTACAGCACGTGCCGCTTGAGCGGGCCGTCCGGCACGCGTGGGTGATCGAAGTCGCCGGCGAGATCGTGCTGCATGCCGAGGCGCTCCATGACGCGGCGGGAGCGCTGGTTGCCCGGCACGGTCATCGCGACGATCTCGTCGAGGTGCAGCTCGTCGAAGCCGAAGCGGACCGCCGCGCGCGCGGCTTCGAGCGCGTAGCCGCGGCCCCAGTGATCGAACGCGACGTACCAGCCCACCTCTACGCACGGCGTGAAGTGCGCCTCGAACCTGGGAACCGCCAGCCCGACGAAGCCGATGAACGGCGCCACTCCCGGCACCTCGACCGCCCACAGCCCGAACCCGTGCTCGTCGAACCCGGCGCGAATCCGCGCCGCCAGCGCGTCACTCTCCTCGCGAGGGAGCACCGGCGGATGGAAGAATTCGCGCACCCGCGGATCGGCGTTCTGCCAGGCGAACGGCTCCAGGTCCGCATCCCGCCACCCGCGTAGCACCAACCGCTCCGTCGACAGCTCCACCAACGCGGCCATGCCGGATCCTAACCCGTCAGCGTGCGCGCGATGCGAAAGCGCAGCTGCCGGTGCGCGTCCCTGAGCGCCGCCTCCACCGCGTCGGGACGATCGCCGCGCGCGAAGATGAATCCGAGGTAGCTGTGCCCCTCGGGCAGCGGCACCAGCACCTGCCCCGGGTGCGCCGAGATCACCACGTCCTCGATCAGCGCCACGCGCCGCGCCTCGGCCACGCCGCTCGCCTCCTGAAACACGCCGCCTTCGGGGATCGGGATCATCATCACGCCCGCCGCGCCGATCCGCTCGAGCGGGCCGATCGGCTCGCCCAGCGCGTGCTGCAGCACGAGCTCCTCGAGCGAGCGCCCGTCCAGCCCGAAGCGCAGCGTGCGCGCGCACAGCCCGCCGATCGATCGCGCGGCCACCTCGATCGCCTGCGGCGGCGCGCCCGCCGGCAGTCGCAGCTCGGCGTGGATCGGCCCCTCGACCAGCCCGATGGCGCGCGCGGCGTCGCCGGTCACGCGCGCGATCGCCGCCTGGGTCGCCGCGTCCTGGCGCGACGGCGTCACGTAGATCGTCTCCTCGAAGAACGGCCCGTCGAGCGGATCCGGCTTGTCGAAGATCGCCAGCACCTCGAGCCGCCCCTTCGACAAGATCCCCTCGACCGCCACCTCCGCCCCCGGCACGAAGTCCTCGACGAGGATGCGATGCCCGTCGGGATCTTCGACCGCGCGCAACGCGGGCGTCTGCAAGAGCGCGTGCAGCCGCCTCCACGCGATCACGAAGCCGGCGCGATCGTCGGCGCGCATCACCCCGCGGCTGGCCGCGCACAACAGCGGCTTGAGCACGCACGGAAAGCGCACGCGCGCCGCCACAGCCTCGGGCGCCTGGTCCTCGGAGAACACCTGGTGCGGCGGGCTCGGCACACCCTCCCGCGCCAGCGCCTCGCGCGTCAGCCGCTTGTTTCGGGCGGTGCGCGCCGCCGCCGGCGAGTTGCCCGGCAGCCCGAGCAGGCTCGCCGCCAGGGCCGCGATCTCCGCGGTCGGCTCGTCGGTGGGCACGATCGCGTCGTAGCGGCGCGTCTGCGCCTCGAAGACGATGCGCGCCGCCGCCTCTGCCGAGTCGCGAAACTCGACCTGCAGCGAGCCGCCGAACTTGGAGCGGTCCCACAGCTCGGCCAGCTGATGGCAGCGATCGGTCCCCAGCACGGCCTCCACCCCCAGGCGCTCAGCGGCGACGGCAAAGTCGTCCGCCCGGTAGGAAGTGGTCGAAACCAGCAGCAGGACCCGCTTTGCCATCCCATAGTTACTTAGCACCGAACGTGCGGCGGCACCTTCAGGGACTAAACTATGGTAAAGAGGCCCCGATGTTGACCATCCTCGTAGCCCTCCTGAGCGGCGCCGCCGTCGGCGCGGTATTCCGCGTCGCCAACCTGGTGCACACCCTGCCCGGCGCGATCACCCCCGCGGTGGTCGCCACGCTGGTCGCGGCCGTGCTGCTCATGCGGTACGCCGGCAAGAAGATCAACCCGGTTGTCGAAGAGGCGCAGCGCCACCTGCAGGGCGGCCGCCGCGAGCTGGCGCTCAAGAGCCTGCGCTCGGGCCTGGCCTACCGGTACTGGCACCCGATGCTCGAGGGTCAGCTGCGCACGCAGATCGGCGCGCTCCTGTACGCCAACGGAGATCTCGACGGCGCGATCGAGGAGCTGTCGAAGGCGTCGTCGCGCCCGTGGGAGGCGCCGGCGTTCCTCGGCTGCGCGCACTTCAAGAGGAAGGGCGACGACGGCGCGATGGTCAAGGCGTTCGACAAGGCGGTCAAGAGCGGCGCCAAGGACAGCCTGTCGTGGACGGTCTACGCCTGGTGCCTGGCGGCGCGCGGCAAGAAGGACGAAGCCGCCAAGGTGCTGCAGAAGGGGCTGGAGAAGCTGCCCACCGAGCAGCGGCTCAAGACCAACCTCGAGCTGGTGCAGGCGGGCAAGAAGATGAAGGTCGCCCCCTACGGCGATCGCTGGTCGGCGTTCGCGCTCGACGGCAGCGTCCCCGGCGTGCCCAAGGCCGCGCGCGGCTTCGCGCAACGCCCGGGCTTCCGCCAGCGCCCCATCCGCCGCTAACGGACGCAGACCTTGCCGATGGCGCGGGTCTCGACGGTGAGCACGGTGGGGTTGGCGCCGAGGCAGGCCCAGCCGGCCGGGCATTGCGTGTCGGCCGTGCAGTAGCGGGTGCAGTACGAGCCGCGGCCGACGTCGACGCATTCGGCCCCGCCGACGAGGAAACCGCGACAGCTGTACGAGTCCGCGCACGGCGCGCCGATCGTGCCGCCGAGGAGCTGGATCGCGGCGATCCCGATCACGACCAGCGCCGCCACCGACGCCAGCAGCCGAAGCAGGTTGCGTTCGCGGGAGGTGATGGCAGGATCCTGCCACAAAACGGGAGGACCCTCATGTCGAAGATCATCTTGATCACCGGCGCCAATGGCAGCGTCTCGTCCGCAGTCATCGGCTCCTTGAAAGGCTCGGGGCACAAGCTGCGCGGGCTGGTGCGCAACCCCGCGAAGGCCGGCGCGCTGAAGGACGCGGGCGTCGAGGTGCACGTCGGTGATCTGGAGAAGCCCAAGACGCTGGGACCCGCGTTCGCCGGCGCCGACACCGTCTTCATCCTGACGCCACCCGGGCCACGCGCGCCCGAGCAGAGCTCCAACGCGCTGTGGGCCGCCCGCCAGGCCGGCGCGCGCCACATCGTGCGCATGTCCGCGATCGGCGCCGCGTACGACGCGCCCACCATCAACAGCCGCATGCACGCCCTCTCCGACGGCGAGCTGACCGGCTCGGGCCTGCCCTACACGATCCTGAAGCCGCACTTCTTCCTGCAGAACCTGATGATGGCAGCGCAGAGCGTGGCGCAGGACGGCACCGTGTACATGGCGTTCGGCGAGGCCAAGCTGCCGGCGATCGATGTCCGCGACATCGGCGAGTTCGCCGCGCGCCTGCTCACCACGCCCGGCCACGAGAACAAGACCTACACGATCACCGGGCCGGCAGCGATCTCGATGCACCAGTTCGCCGCCGCGCTGACCGAAGCGCTCGGCAAGCCGGTCAAGTACGTGCCGGTCCCCGTCGAGGCCGCGGTGCAGGCGATCGCGCAGCTCGGCGTCGACACCTGGACGCAGCAGGCGCTCGAGGACTACTTCACCGCCTACAGCCGCGGCTGGGCCTCCGACGTCACCGACGACTACAAGCGCGTGATGGGCAAGTCGGCGCGCAGCGTCTCCGAGTTCGCGCACGACTTCGCCGGCGTGTTCGGCAAGAAATAGAAACCCGAGCAGAGTCGGATCGAGTGCGAGTGCGAGGCGTGCACTCGCACTCGGCAAGACTCTGTTGGTTACGATCGCGGTTGATCGGTGAGCAGCAGCGCCACTCCGGCCGCCATCACCACGCCCGACGCGCCCAGCACCAGCGACGGCGTCTCGCCGAGCAGCGGGATGGCGATCAGGGCGCCGGCGAACGGCGCGGTGGCGAACAGCATCGCGGTGCGGGCCGCGCCGAGCGAGCGGAGCGCGCGCACGTAGAGCACCAGGCTCAACCCGTAGCCGATCGCCCCGAGCGCGAGCGCCTCGCCGATCGCGCCGCGGCCCGGGAGCCGGCCGCCGGTCAACAGGCCGAGCGCGAGCGAGATCGATCCGGCGGCGAGCCCCTTCCAGCGCACGACCAGCAGCGGGTCGCGCGCCGACAGCTTCTGCGTGAGGTTGTTGTCGAGCCCCCACGCCGCGCACGCGCCGGCCACCGCCAGCGGCCCGAGCCACGAGCGGGTCTCGCCGCCCGGCTCGAAGGTGAGCAGCGCCGCGCCGCCGAGCACGAGCGCGAGCGCCACCAGCGCGCGACGACCGAGCCGCTCGCCGAACAGCACCACCGCGATCAGCGTGGTGAACAGCGTCTCGAGGTTGAGCAGCAGCGACGACGCGCTGGCGGCGCTGCGCGAAAGCCCGAACATGAGCAGGAACGGTCCGAGCACCCCGCCGCACGCGATCACGCCGGCCAGGTACTTCCAGTCGCCGCGCTGAAACGGCGCGCGTGAGCGCAGCCCGAACGGCGCCGCCGCCGCGCCCGCGCCCAGGTACAGGAGCCCCGACAGCACCAGCGGCGAGGTCGAGCCCACCAGCACCTTGGCCACCGGCGCGCTCGCTCCGAACAGCGCGGCCGCGAGCAGCGCCAGCAGCGCGGCGGGCACGCTAGCCCGCCTGCCGGCGACGGCGCTCGTGCAAGATCGTCAGCAGCCGATCCGAGCCGACCGCCATCGTCGACTCGGCCATGATGCGGTACACGTCGGGGCGCTCGATCTTCACCGGCGCCTTCGGATCGAGCGGATCGTCCGCCGCGCGCAACCGTGCCAGCGTGCCCAGGCCGATCCACAGCGGCCACAACGCCGCCAGCCGCAGCCGCGCTTCGGTGCGCGGGATCGCCAGCACGTAGGGGAACGCCGCGTCGACGTGCGCGAGCGCCAGGGCTTGCAGCTCGTCGACGAGCGGGCGCGCGCGCCGGCGTCGCTCGGGATCGATCAGATCTGCGGGCTCGAGACCGTGGCGCTCGAGCAGCTCGCGCGGCGCGTAGCAGCGTCCCTGCGCCAGGTCCGCGGCCGCGTCGCGGATCACGTTGACCATCTGCAGCGCCTTGCCGAGCCGCACGCCGCGCGCGACGAAATCGGGCCGCTGCAGGCGGCGCACCGCGCTCACGTGGCTGGCGGTCATCAACGTCCAATACTCGCCGACGCAGCCCGCCGCCATGTAGCAATGCTCGTCGAGCTCAGCCAGCGTCTCGAGCGCGCGCAACGGCCCGCCCTCGGGGAAGCGCTGGAGATCGCGCTCCATGCCCGAGATCAACGTGCCCAGCACCTGGCGCGTCCGGCCGCGATCACCCGGCTCGAACTCCGCCAGGGTGCGCAAGCAATCGCCCAATCTCTCCAACAGCACGCGCTCGGCCGGCGACGCACCGCCTTCGTGCGGCGCCAGGTCGGCCGACGCGCCGCCCACCTCGCGCCGCACCTCGGCCACCAGCGGCACGATCTTCCGCTCGTCCGCGAGCGTGGCGCGCAACCCGTCGAGCAGCTCGAGCCGCCGCGCCTCGCGCACCACCCGCGTATCGGCGATGGTGTCCGCTGCCCGCGCCACCAGATAGGCGACCGACAGCTGCGAGCGGATCGCGCGCGGCAGCACCGCCAGGCTCAAATAGAACGAGCGCGAGACTCCCGACAGGATCTCGTCGAGCGAACGGTCGGGCACGGCGCGGAGGATCATGGGCGACGTGGTTATAGCTGAAAACCGTGCGAATCTCAGCCGGTCGGGTTAGCCTGACGGGTCGCGGAGGGTGACCTTGTCGTTCTGGAAGGATCCGGATGTGGTTGCGCGCGTGGATCGCCTGGAGATCCCGTTCAACCGCCACGGGCTCGATCCGTACGGCATCGCCAAGAAGGACCTGGTCCGCTTCTTCTCGGTGCTCGGCTGGTTCTACCGCACCTACTTCACGGTGCGCGTGCACGGCATCGAGCACGTGCCCAGGCGCGGGCGCGCGATGCTGGTCGGCAACCATTCCGGCGGCGTCGCGCTCGACGGCGCGATGGTGCTCGCCTCGATGCTGCTCGACCTGGAGCCGCCGCGTCTGGCGCAGGGCATGGCGGAGAAATTCATCAACGAGGTGCCGTTCGCCTCCGAGTGGTCCAGCCGCACCGGCCAGTTCACCGGGCTGCCCGAGCACGCCGAGCGGCTGCTCGCCGACGAGCGGCTGTTGATGGTGTTCCCCGAGGGCGCGCGCGGCACCGCCAAGCTGTACTGGGAGCGCCACTCGCTGGTGGGCTTCGGCACCGGCTTCGTGCGGTTGGCGCTGGCCACCAAGACTCCGATCGTGCCGTTCGCGTTTCTCGGCGGCGGCGAGGCGATCCCGACGGTGCGCAACCTGTACCGCCTGGGCCAGCTGTTCGGCGCGCCTTACATTCCGGTCACGCCGTGGCTGTTCCCGGTGCCGCGCCGCGTGCCGCTCGACATCTACTACTCCGAGCCGATGCTGTTCACCGGCTCCGAGACGGAGGAGGACGCGGTGGTCGAACGCTACGTGAACCAGGTCAAGGATCGGATCGCCGGCCTGATCGCCAGCGGCGCGGAGGCGCGCACATGAAGGTGCTCATCCCCGGAATCACCGGCCGGCTCGCGCGGCTGGTGGCGCTGCGCCTGGTCGCGTCCGGTCACGAGGTGATCGGCATCGATCGCCGCGACTGGCCCGACGCGCCCGGCGGCATCAAGGTGTTCCAGTTCGACATCCGCAAGCGCGCCGCCGAGGACGTGTTCCGCACCCACCGCCCCGAGGCGGTGATCCACATGGCGACCGTGACGCACCTGACGGTGCGCAACGAGGACCGCTACAAGATCAACTTGTTCGGCACGCGCGCGGTGTTCGATCACTGCCACCACTACGGCGCCAAGCGGTGCATCTTCGTCGGCCGCCACACCTACTACGGCGCGGCCGCCGACTCGGCGCTCTACCACACCGAAGACGATCCGCCGATGGCCATGACCACCTTCCCCGAGCTGTCGGATCTGGTCGCCGCGGATCTGTACGCCGGCTCGGCGCTGTGGCGCTATCCCGAGCTCGACACCTCCGTGCTGCGCTTGTGCTACACGCTCGGCCCGTCGCTGAGCGGCACGCTGGCGACGTTCTTGAAGGGCAAGCGCGTGCCGATGGTGATGGGCTACGACCCGCTGTTCCAGTTCATGCACGACGACGACGCCGCCGCCGCGATCTGCAGCGCGCTCGAGAAGGGCTCGCGCGGCGTGTTCAACGTGGCCGGCCCGCAACCGATGCCGCTCTCGATGATCATCCGCCAGGCGCACCGCATGGCCATCCCGGTCCCCGAGCCGCTGTTCCGCCTCGCCATCGGCCGCTTCGGCCTGCCGCAGCTCCCCGCCGGCGCCGTCACCCACCTCAAGTATCCGGTCGTGATCGACGACTCCGCCTTCCGCGCCGCCACCGGCTTCACCCACCAACTCGACGAAGACGCCACCCTCGCCGACTTCCGCCGCCTCGCCGGTTAATCCTTCACCAGGGGAGGTTGCGGCCGTGGCGGAGGAAGCGCAGGAGGCCGACTACGGCGGCGGCGTTGAGGACGACGAAGGTTTCGGCCAGGCCCGATAGCGGGAGCTCGAGACCGACGGCGCGCAGGGCGGCGAGCGAGTAGCCGGCGGCCTGGCCGCCCCCGAGGATGAACAGCCACGGAGCGGGCAGGAAGAAAGCGGCGACCAGCGCAGCGACCAGCGCGTAGGGAACGAACAGGCGACACAGCTTGTGCGAGACGAAGTCGAACCACGAGGGGTTGTGCAGCGGCGACAGCAGCGCGGGGGCGAGCAGGAGGAGCTGGAAGTTTCCCGACAGCGTGCGCACCTTGCGCTGGAACTCGCGTTTGGATTCCGCGGCGGTGTCGAACGCCTGCGCGCGCGGCTCGAAGGCGACGCGCTTTTTCGCCAGCCGCACCCGCATCGGCTGCAGCACGTCGTCGAGGATGGTCTCGTCGGGCATCGGTTGCCACAGCGCGCGCTTGACCGCGTACAGCGCGCCGGACACGCCCACCGTCGAGCCCGAAGCGCCCTCCAGCTTGCGGATGGCCGCCTCGTATTTCCAATAGGCGCCCGCCGGCGCGTCGCCTCCCATCACCAGCTCGCCGCCCACCGCGCCCACCGTCTCGTCGCCGAGATCCTCGACCAGCATCTGTACCGCATTCGGCGACAGCGGCTGGCGCGCGTCGGTGAGCAGCAGCACCTCGCCGCCCGCCGCCTGCGCCGCCGCGTTCAGGGCCGGCGGCTTGCCCTTGCGCACCGGCAGCGCCAGCACCTGGCAGCGCCCGCGCAGATATTTTTCGCCCGCCGCGCGCGCGATCTCCGGCGTTCCGTCGTCGGAGCCGTCGCAGGCGACGATCACCTCGACGTGCTCGGCCGGATAGCTCTGCTCGGCCAGGCTGGCCAGCTTGCGCTCGATGGTCTTGGCCTCGCGAAACGCCGCGATCAAGATCGATACGCGCGGCCGGTACGCCGGATCGCGCGCGATCGGCCTGGCGAACAGCCGCCCACGCAACAGGCAGATCGCCGGATAGCCGACGTACGTGAAGCCCACGAACGCCAGCGATCCGAGCAGCACCCACCAGGCGGTCGACACGCTCCTACTATATAGGCACGCGCGTGATCAGGCGCGCGGCGTGACTTCGAGCGACAGGATGGTGATGTCGTCCGTGATTGCGCCGCGCGTCCGCTCGTCGACGGCTTCGATGATGCGCGTGTTGATCTCGCCGAGGTTGCGCGGCCCCTTGCCGATCAGCGCGATCAGCTGGGCCATGCCCATCTCGTCGTTCTCGTCGTGCAGCGCTTCCATGATGCCGTCGGTCATCAGCACCACGATGTCGCCCACCTCGAGCGTGAACGACTCGTCGCGATAGCGCTGCGTCGGCAGCATGCCGACCGGCGGGCCCGACGCGGCGCCGAGCGGCACCACCTCGCCCGAGGCGCGGCGCAATAGCGGCACCACGTGCCCGGCGTTGGCCACCGTCACGCGCCGCTTGCGCGCGTCGAGCTCGACGGCCACCGCGGTCACGAAGGTCTCGTCGCACGCCTGCACCGCGAACGACTCGTTGAGCGTCTCGAGCAGCCGGTGCGTCGACTTCAGGCTCGACGCCAGGCGCCGGATCTCGGTGGTCACGCGCGCCATCACCAGCGCGCCCGACACGCCCTTGCCCGACACGTCGCCGACCACCGCGGTCAGCTTGCCCGGCGCGCTCGCCACCACGTCGTAGAAATCGCCGCCCACGTCGAACGCCGGCCGATACTCCGCCGCCACGCGAAAGCCGTTCATCGTCGGCGCGAGGTTGGGCAGAAAGCTGCGCTGGATCCGCTTGGCCGCTTGCAGGTCGCGCGCGATCCGCCGCTGCTCTTCCATCCGGCGCGTGATGCGCAGGTTCTGGATGGTCATGGCCACCTGGGCCGCCACGCCCGAGAGGGCGTCCAGATCAGCCTGGCTAAAGCTATTGCCGGCGACTCCCTCGACCACCAGCAGGCCCAGGAGCGCCCCGGAAGCCAGCAGCGGAACGGACAACATCGCGCCGCGGCCCGGGATTCCGTCCCCGGGGATGAGCTGCGGCACGGCAAACTGCTCGCGCCGGTCCTGCGGAAGGGCGTCGATTCCCCCACACTCCAGGAGACTCAAGGCCCCACCCCGGTCCTGCGAATAGAGCAGCGACATCTCGTGATCGCGATCGAGGATCACCACCTCGACCGAGCCCGCGCGCTCGAATCCCTGCAGCACCAGCTCGATGACCTGCGCGAGCAACTCGCGCTCCGTACGTAACTTATTGAGCTGATTGGAGATCTTTGACAGCGCCCGGAGCCGTCGCAGCAGCTCTCGGTGCTCGCTCGAAAGAGCCGCCGGGAGGCGGTCCTGATCGGTCACCAATTTGAGCGGCACTGAGGGCATCTGGTCGGTATCCACGGTGGATGTTGGCAGTCAGTCTTATGCTATTACCGTGCCAGTTTATGTACGGTGCACTACCTTTGGAAGGTTGCCTGTTAGACGTCGAAGACCCGGTCGAGGCGAAGCAGACGGAAGATGGCCAGCGGCTGGTCCCGCAGCCCCTTCACGGTGACCTTTCCGCCCTGGGCGCGCATGCGCTTGTACAGCGACACGATCGCGCCCACGCCCGAGCTGTCGATCAGGCGCAGCGCCGAAAGGTTGACGATCACCGTCGGTCGCTTCTCGGTGACCAGGGCATCGATCACCGGCCGCAGCTCCGGGGTGGACATGGCATCGAGCGACCCCTCGATGCGCAAGGTCGTCTCGTCGCCGTTATCTGTGCGTACGAAGGTCATGGCCCTTCCTTGCTGAGGCGCTTTCTCATGGACAGTACGTTGGGCGCTCCGGCCTCGTAACTGACTTCGTCCATGAAAGATTTGATGATGAAGATGCCGAGCCCCGATTCGGGCAGCGAATCGAGGTCCGGTTCGGGGACGTCACCGATGTCGAAGCTGTTGCCGTAGTCGATCATGCGGATGGTGATCGCCTCGGAGCCGACTTCCATCTCGATCTCGACGTCGCCGGTCTGCAGGCCCTGATAGCTGTGCAGCGCCGCGTTGTTGAAGGCTTCGCCGAAGGCCGAGACCACCTGATCGTCGAAATCGCGGCTGCGCACCGCCTCGCCGGAGCCGACCAGCTTGCAAGCGGCGGCAACCGCGCGCACCGCGAGATCGCGGTACTTGAGCGCTCCGGGCACGCGCAGGCGAATCATACACTTCACATCGTACCAGATCAGGGCCCAGGTCTGATAAAATCCCCTGTGTGACCCCTCTGGTACGGCTGGCCAAACGCGCCGTCGATCTGTTGTCCTCGACGGTGGGACTCGCGCTGACGCTGCCGCTGTACCCGGTGATCGGCGCGGCGATCTACCTCGATTCGCCCGGACCGTTGTTCTACAAGCAGCGACGGGCCGGCATGTTGATCGGGCCCGCCAACGGGTCGTCGCCCAGCCGCTTTCGCTTCGACGAGTTCGAGATGTGGAAGTTCCGCACCATGCGGCCCGATGCCGAGAAGATGACCGGCGCGGTGATCGCGTCGGAGGACGATCCGCGCGTGACGCGCGTGGGCAAGATCTTGCGGCGCACGCGGCTCGACGAGCTGCCGCAGTTCTTCAACGTGCTGCGCGGCGAGATGAGCCTGGTGGGGCCGCGGCCCGAGCGTCCCGAGCTGCTGGAGAATCTGGCGTTGGCGATCCCGTTCTTCGAGGAGCGCATGCGCAACGTAAAGCCGGGGATCACCGGGCTGGCGCAGGTGTCGCTCGGCTACACCGGACGCGCGATGGACGGCTCGGAGATCAACGCCTTCAAGGCGGCGCTCACCAACCCGTTCAAGATGGAAGGCGCCGACGACTCCGAGGCCGACGACATGCGCATGAAGATGCTCTACGACCTGGCGTACTCGGCGGCGCTGGAGCAGCTCGGATCGTATCTGTCGACCGAGCTCTCGGTGATCGCCAAGACGCCGCTGGTGATGCTGCGCGGCCTCGGACGCTGACGGCTACTTTTCGGGCGCGGGTTTTTTCTTCGGCTTGAGATCGCGCGCTTCGGTGACTGTGGCGCCGGACTTGATCTCGACGGTGAAGTTCTCGCTCACCGCCTTGTCGGCGCTGGTGACGGTCACCGCGTGAATGCCGGGCGTGAGCTTGATCTTTTTCTGCGGGGTCTTCGAGCCGGTGTCCTTGCCGTCGATGAGGATGCTCGCGCCGGCGGGCGTGGTGGTCAGCTTGAGGAAGCCCGGAGCGCCGACCGAGCGATCGATGTACGGCTCGGGCATCGGATCGACCACGCCGTAGCCGGGCGGCTCGGGCTTGGGCGGGTTGCCGGGCTTGGCGTCCTTGTCGCCGGGCTTCTTGCCGCCGTCGGGCTGGCCCTTCTGCGGCGGCGTGACGTCGGCGTGGCCCGGAACGCCCTGCAGGGTGAGCGCGAGGCCGGCCGCCGCCGCGAGCACGCGCTGTAGGTGCTGCGAGGTGCGCTCGCGCGGCGATCCGCGGCGCTCCTCCTTCGCTTGCGCAGGATCGGGCAGCACCTCGTTGAGCATTCCCTTGTCGTCGTCAGATTTTTTCGTCATGTCACCCTTCGGCCCGCGCGCGTTGCAGCGGCGTGGCCACACGATCGCCGAGCTCGGTGAGCGGCAGCCCGCGACCGATCACGTCCGAGATCGAGCGGGCGAGCGCGCGGGCGCCGGCGCCGACCTCCTCTTCCTTGGCGCGCAGCCGGCGCCGCAAGGTCGCGACCAGGCGCTCCTCGTCGTCGTCGGCCGCGTTCTTCACGTGCGCCACGATCTCCGCGAGCGCGTCGACGGTGTCGAGCGCCAGCGCGCGGTTGAGACGCTTGCCCTCCTCGAGCCACTCCGGCCGGAACAGCTCGGGATGGAAATGGCGCGCCACCTCGACGTCGAAGCGCGTGCCCATGATGCGGTTGGCCAGCGCGTCCTCGCCGAAGTTGCGCTCGCGAAAGCAGGTCAGCGACAGCTCGAAGATGCGCTCCACCTCGACGCTGGCCAGCGCGTAGTCCCACTGCATGTAGTCGCCCACACAGCGCCGCTCGAACTGCATGCGCCCGAGCAGCGGCGTGCCCGCGTACAGCTCGACGCGCCCGAAGTTGAACGGGAACTCCGGCGCCTCGCGCATGAACGCCAGGTTGGTCTCGATGCTCGCCACCGTCGTGTCGGGATCGAAGATCAGCATGTTGAAGCAGGTGTACAGCTCGAGCTCGCGCACCAGCTCGATCGCGCGATGGTTCTGCTTGGAGTGCGCCCAGCGCCCGAGCGTCTTGAGCCCCTGATCGGCATCGGTCTCGACGCCCACGTAGACGCGAATGCAGTGCAGGCGCTCCTTGAGAATGCGGAACACCTCCGGATCGGCGTCGGTGGGCCGCGCCTTGACCACCGTCGCGTAGCGGCCGATGCCGCGCGCCTCGAGCGCATCGGCCAGCCGCGCAAACCGCTCGGCGTTCTTGCGGTGGCCGGGCACGAAGAAGTTGTCGTCGTGGAACACGAAGATGTCGATGCCGCGCGTGCGCTGCAGCGCCACCATCTCGTCGGCCACGTCGGCCGGCTCGCGCAAGCGGTAGCGTTTGCCCGGCTGCGACTCCTCGTGCCACGCGGCGATGCAGCAGAACGTGCAGTTGGCGTAGCAGCCGCGGCTGCCCACCAGCGGCGCGATCGGATGACCGAAGCAAGCGGCTGGCTCGCCGCGCCGATCCGGCCACGGCAACTTGGCGAGATCCGGCAGCGCCGGCTGCGCGGTGAGCACCACCTGACCGCCGGCGTCGCGCACGCCGAGGCCGGGGATCTCGGCCAGCGCCGCCGGACCCGCGCCGGCCTGCACCGCGCGCGCGAGCGTGACCATGGTGCCCTCCGCCTCCTGGCGGCAGATCGAGTCGAGCTCGGGAAAATCGCGCAACAGCTCGGCGCACGCGAAGGTGGCGAAGTGCCCGCCGGCGGTGATGTGACCCGCGTAGCCGCGCTCCTTGAGCGTCATCGCCAGCGCGAGAAAATCGCGCGCGCGCCACTGGAACGAGAGCGACAACCCGACCACGATCGGCGGCTCGTCCGCCTCGAGGATCGCATCGGCGATGCGCACCAGATCGAGATCGCGGTTGAACGCCAACAACCTTGAGTCGAAGCCCGCCTGCTGCAGCGAAGAGGCCAGATAGCGCAGGCTCAGGTTCTCTTCGAACTCCGGGCCCACCAATGCGATCCACGGCATGAGTCCCCCGTGAATCCATCATACCACGCGAGACTGCGACTTCTTCCCGTGGGCCGTGGGCCGTGGGCGCTAGCCGTTGGCGCGGAACGAGTCGCGGAAGATCTGCAGCCGCGTGCGGAAGTCGACCACCCGCTCGAGGCCGGGGAAGATCGCGTCCTCGACTCCCTCGAGCACGCGCTGCGCGAAGTCGTTCACCGCCGGGCTCTGGTGCCCTTCCCACAGCTCGGCGTGCGCGCGCATCTGCAGCTCGCGGCCGTGCTTGATCAGGTTGGGCGCGGTGATGCCGAGGGTGGCCAGATCGCGCTCCATCGCCTTGAGCGACGAGATGGTCCAGAACACCAGCCGGAGCTGGAAGAACAGCGTCGAGGCGCTCTCCGCCTTGGTCTGCTTGCGCAAGATCGACGGCAGGTACTGCGTGCCCAGCCCGACGTGGCGCGCCTCGTCCTTCTCGAAGTAGAGCAGCAGATCCGAGAGCACCGGCTCGATGCGCGACTCGCGCACCTCCTGAAAAATGGTCAGCGCGATGGTCTCGATCATGAGCTGCATACCGAGCAGCTTGTGCGCGAGGTTGCCGGTGTTGAGCGTGATGTCGAGCACCTTCTGCGAGTACGGATCGATGCGCGTCGGCGTGTAGCCGAGCTCCTTCAAGTAGTCGTACATGACGTAGAAATGGCGCGCCTCGTCGTGCGCTTGCGAGGTGGCTGCCATCTTGGCCTCGAGCGGCACCAGCTCGTCGGCCAGCTCCGCCGAGATCTTCCACGCCGCCAGCTCACCCCACAAAATGATCTCGAAGATCTTCGAGAGCGCGTGCTTCTGCTCGGGGCTCACGTTGATCCCGCCGTGCTTCTTGATCAGCTCGGGCAGAATGGTGCGGCCGTCCCACGCCAGATCCTGTCCGCGGTGGTAGATGTTGCGCAGCTTGGGCAGCCGTCGCGCCTCGTCGGCGGAGCGCTCGAGCTCGAACATGTCGAACGGGATCTTGGTCTTCTTCGCTCCGAGGCGCGCGATGGTCGAGATCATGAAGGGGTCCCTCCGCTGTTGAGCGC
Source organism: Myxococcales bacterium (assembly GCA_003170275.1). Taxonomy (GTDB): domain Bacteria; phylum Myxococcota_A; class Polyangia; order Palsa-1104; family Palsa-1104; genus PALSA-1104. The sequence goes on along the minus strand of PNAM01000081.1, from coordinate 33,270 downwards.
CAGCATCACCAGCATCTTGAAGTCGTCGTACGTCCGCCGCAGGCGCGGAATGTCGGGATTGAGAAACAGCTTGAGCTCGAAGCCGCCGAGCGCGACCTGGAGCAGCTCCGCCAGTCGATCGGCCGGCAGGCGCAGGCGCTGCGCGAGCGGGCCGAGCGTGGTCTCGACGCCTTCTTTGAACAGCGCGAGGATCTCTTCTTCGAACGAGTGCATGCGCTCGCGCACCGCTTGGTTCTGCATCGAGGCGCGCCACACCTCGAGCGCGAACGGAAACTGGTGGCGGACCTCGATCATCGCGTCGAACACCTGGTCCATCGCTGAAAGGCCGCTCTCGAATGACGGCGTCGAGCTGAGCAGGCGATCGCGCACGTTGAGCGCCACGCGCCGGCAGTGCATCGCCTGCAGCTCGATGAGCAGGTGCTCCTTGGACTGAAAGTGGTAGTGGACGAGCGACTTTGCCACGCCCGCCCGGTCGGCGATTTCCTTCAGGGAAGCGCCATGATAGCCGTCACGGGTCCAGCATCCGAGCGCCGCCTCGAGGATCTTCTGAACCGTTTTGTTGTCTAGATTCGGGGTCTTGTAGGTTTGGGTCTGCATGGGACTGGCCGGCCAGTCCTAGTCTGCGACCGAGGGCTCCGCTTGTCAAGGGAGCGTGGAGACGAATCCGATCCCGATCAGCAGCGCGTCGATCGCGATCACCAGCGAGCAGTCGCGCCAGCCGAAGCGCACCGCGTACTCGGGATCGTGGCGCTTCATGGCGCAAAAGAACGCGCCGGAGAGCCCGACGTAGATCCACAAGACCGGGTCGTAAAAGACCGGCACGAACAAACTGCCCACCACGAGACCGCCGAGCGACGCCAGCAGTCCGACCGCCCACGCGCGCGCCACGTCGGCCTCGGGACCGAGCGCACGCAGGCATTTGATCGCGCGCACTGGGATCTTGACGCTGACGTAGAGGACCACGCTGAAGAGCACCAGCCCGGGGAATCCGAGCTCCGCGAGCACGCGCTGACCGGCGCCCACGCCGAAGCCGGAGTGCGGCTCGAGCAGCTTCGCGCTGCGATACCCGACGAGCACCGTCGCGACGAGCGCGAGGAGCAGGCGCGTGGCGGAGCGCTTGCGCTTGAAGAAGGCGAACGCGAACGGCAGGGCGATGAAGAGCGTCAACGCCAGCTCGTTGGGATCTTGCAGCGCGGGATCGCTCTCGCACAGGCAGCGCACCAGGACCGCGGCGAGCAGCGTGCCGGTCACCGCCTCCAGCGCACGGAAGGTCTGCACGCCGTGGCCGATGACCACGTACACGATGATCGGGATCGAGATCGACAGGCCGACGCCCGGGCAGAAGCCGAAGAACAGCGCGACCCAACCGAGCTGCGGCGTGAGCATCAGGCGCGACTTGCGCAGCTTGAGATCGACCGCGAAGCCGAAGATCGCGAGGCCGAGGAACACCGGCAGCAGCGGGAGCTCGCGCAGCGCCGGGATCAGCTCCTGCGGCCGGAGGTAGAGGAGAGCGACCAGCAGCAGGATGCCGGGGACGGCAAACATCAGGTATGCTCTGGCTCGATGAAAACCTTCTTGGTCATGACCATGCTGATGGCTGGATGCGGCCCGGAAGCGTACGACTATAGCAAGGAACCCGATCCCCGGAAGCGTGAGTTCGTCATCGGCGCCTCGGACGCGCTGAAGATCACGGTGTGGAAGAATCCCGAGCTGTCCACCGACGCCAAGGTGCGCCCCGATGGAACGATCACCATGCCGCTGATCGGCGACGTGCAGGCGGCCGGGCGCACGCCGGGCGAGCTCAAGCAGGAGATCACGCACCGCCTGGCGGCGTACGTGAAGGACGAGTCGCAGGCGGTGACCATCGCGGTGGTCGAGGTCAACAGCTACCGCTTCACCGTGTCGGGCAACGTCGAGCGCGGCGGGATCTTCACCTCGAAGTATTACGTCTCGGTGTCGGAGGCGGTCGCGCTCGCCGGCGGGCTCAACAAGTTCGCGACGCCGAAGAAGCTGGTGATCGTGCGACAAGATCCGCGCGGCGTGCGACGTATTCCCATCAACTACGATCGCATCTCGTCGGGGGAGCACCCGGAGGAGAACCTGGTGCTGTTCTCCGGTGACAGCCTGTTCGCACCATAGCGGGGGAGCACATGATCCGAAACTTCGTCTTGTGTCTGTTGGTCGGCGGGCTGGTCGGGTACGCGAGCAAGAGCGAGAGCGCGCTGTCGGCGCCGAAGAAGCGCAACGCCGCCGCCGCCGGGGTGATGCGCGCGTCGTCGAATGACTTGCGCTACCTGTGCCAGGACAACTGCGGATCGATCGGCTCGAACGATCTGCGCTACTACTGCCAGGGCAACTGCGGTTCGATCGGCGACAACGACATGCGCTACCTGTGCCAGGGTAACTGCGGGTCGATCGGCGACAACGATCTGCGTTACTTCTGCCAGAACAACTGCGGATCGATCGGCGACAACGACCTGCGCTACTTCTGCCAGAAGAACTGCGGATCGATCTCATCGAACAACCTGCGCTACTTCTGCCAAGGCAATTGCGGCAGCATCTAGTCTTCGCGCTGCTGCTGCTGGGCGGCGCTGCCGGCGCAGACGGGCCGCGCACGCTGCGGGTGCTCGCCACCACCGATCTGCACGGCCACCTCGAGGAGTCGGCGCTGCTCGGCGGCTATCTGGCGATCGAGCGGCGCGAGCATCCGGGCGGCGTGCTGCTGGTGGACGGCGGCGATCTGTTCACCGGAACGCTCGAGTCGGATCTCGGGGAAGGCGCGGGCGTGATCCGCGCGATGAACGCGCTCGGCTACGACGCGGCGGCGGTCGGCAACCACGACTTCGACTTCGGGCCGGTCGGGCCGAACGCGATCCCGCACGCCGCTGGAGACGACCCCCGCGGGGCGCTCAAGGCGCGCATCGGCGAGGCGCGCTTTCCGCTCTTGACCGCCAACGTAGTCGAGGCCGACGGCAAGCCGCTGGCGGGCACCCGGCGCTTCGTGGTGCTCACCGTCGATCATGTGAAGGTCGGCGTTGTCGGCGGCACGACCGAATCCACGCCGTCCACCACCATGCTGCCGAACCTGGCCGGGCTGCGCATCCTGCCGCTCGCGCCGGCCATCGCCGCGGCGGCCGACGAGGCGCGGCGCGCGGGCGCCAAGGTGGTGATCGTGACCGTGCACGCCGGCGGCGAGTGCCCGCGGCGCGCGCAGCCGCTCACCGACGCGAAGCCGGGCGATCTGGTGGGCTGTCAAGACGACTCCGAGGTGTTCAAGCTGGCGCGCGCGCTGGCGCCCGAGCACAAGGTCGACGCGATCTTCGGCGGGCACACGCACAAGCCGTTGATGGCGGTAGTCGGCGGCATCCCGGTCGCGCAGGCGGACGCGCGCGGGCTGGCCTACTCCGCGCTCGAGCTCGAGCTCGACACAAAGAGCGGCGCGCCGACGGGAAAATTCCGGCTCGAGCTGCCCGTCGAGCTGCACGCGGACCAACCGTTCCACGGCCAGAAGGTCGCGCCGGACGCCAAGGTCGCCAGCGCGATCGCGGCTGATCTGGCGCGCGCCGTCAGCTTGCGAGCCGAGCCGGTGGGCGTGCGCCTCGACGGCAAGTTGTGGCGCTCGTATGGCGCGGAGTCGCCGATGGGCAACCTGCTCGCCGAGATCGTGCGCGCGCACACCGCGACCGACGTGGCCGTGCTGAACGGCGGCGGGCTGCGCGCCGATCTGCCCGCCGGCGAGCTGCGCTACGGCGCGCTGTTCGAGACGCTGCCGTTCGCCAATCACCTGGCGACGATGCAGCTGCGCGGCGCCGACTTCCGCCGCATATTGCAGCACAACTTCGAGGGACCGGGCGGCATCCTCTCGCTCGCCGGCGTGACCGTCGACGCGCGCTGCGCCAACCACGCCCTCGACGTGAAGATCACGCTCGCGTCCGGCAAGGCGCTCGGCGACGACGACCCGCTCTCGATCGGCACCAGCGATTTCCTCGCGCTCGGCGGCGACGACTTCTCGCACCTTCCCGCGCACGCGCCGCCGCGCATCGACGACGCCGGCCCGACGTTGCGCGACGTGGTCGGCGCCGCGTTCAAGAAGCGCGGCTCGATCCGCGCCGACGACCCGAGCCTGTTCGATCCAGCCCACCCGCGCATCAAGCTGCCCGGCCCGCGACCGATCCGCTGCCCGTAGCGTCAGCCGAGCAGCAGCACGCCGAGAGTTTTCGCCGGAGGGAGCTCGTCGTTGAGGCGGATGAGCTCGTCCTCGCGGGTGTGCCCGGCGCGGCTCACCACCAGCACGCCGTCGACCATCTCGATCGCGGCCAGGTGCTCGCCGAGCTTCTTGTAGCCGGTGAGATCGACCAGCACGTGCGCGAACAGCCACGAGCCGTCCTGGACGATCTTGGCGAGCTGCGGCACCCCCGCGCCCGCGTCGCCCGCGCGCCGCGGGGTGAGCAGCGCCAACGAGCCGCGCAGCCAACGCGTCACGAACGCGCTGCCGTCGTCGGTGGTCGCGCCGCCGGTGGCGGACTGTGAGACCGCCGGCCAGCGCAGGTTCGCGTCGACGAACGCGATCGTCCCGCCGGTCACCTCGCCGAGCGCCAGGCCGAGCTGCACCGCGACGGCCGGCACGCCGATGTCGGGCGACGACGGGAACAGCCCGATGATCTTGCGGTCGGCGTGCTTGAGCCGCCGCGCGATGCGCACGCATTCGGCGCGCACCTGCGGCTGATCCGCCTCGGTCACCACGGTGATGCCGAGCGCGTCGAGCGCCTCGCCCTCTTCCGACTGCTTCACGTCGATAGAATAACATCGGGACGTGTTAGGCTCCCGACGATGGTTCGCCGCGGCGCCGTCGCCCTGCTCGCGGCGGCTCTTCTCACGACGCTCCCCGCACCAGCAAGCGGCAAGACCAGCCTGCAGGCCCAGGTCTCGCTCTCGGGAGCGTGGACCGACAACATCCTCGCCGCCCCCGACCTCCTGGCGCCCGGCCAGCTTCCGCCGCAAGCGGACTTCTACTTCGACATCCGGCCGGGGCTGTACCTGACCACCAGCGACGCGCGCTCGGTGCAGAAGCTCGGCTACACCTTCGGCGCGCTGTTGTACGCGTCGCACAGCGAGGCCAACTCCTACAACCAACGGCTCGACTGGATGGGCTTCTTCCAGCTCGGCAAGACCACCAAGCTCATCCTCGGCACCGCGATCACCCAGGGCCAGGTCAACACCTTCAACCTCAGCCTGGGCTCGGCCGCCACCACGGTGATGATCACGCCGCCGGGCGGCACCGAGTACCTGGGCGCGACGGTCACCGAGCGGTTCGTCTGGGACATCACCGCGCAGTGGCGGTTCCTCCAGTCGCTGACCTACAACTCGTACTATCCGCTCTCGCCGCGCAGCACGCCCGACACCTACGAGATCGACGACCGGTTCGGGGCCGAGCGCGGGTGGCTGCGAGACGCGCTCGCCGCCGAGCTGCGCGTCGACTACGCCGACTTCACCGAGCTGCGCGGACCGGGCGTCGACGGAAACGGCGCGCCGGTCGGCAACGTGGTGGTCACGCCCGAGCAGCGCCTGATCGTCACCGGCGCGGTGCTCAAGTGGCGGCACGACTTCGGCCACTTCTGGGGCTCCGAGCTCGACGGCGGCTTCGCCGAGGCCAACCGCGCCGACGACACCGGCGCCGCGATCGTCGAGCCAGCCGCGCTCGCCGCCATCCGCTACCTGCACCCGGACGGCTCGCTCGAGCTGGTCTACACGCACAGCATCTCGCCCAACGCGATCGCCGCGGGGACGTTCTCCATGGACAACGTCGCGCTGCGCGGCTCGTTGCCGATCGGGCGTACCACCAACCTGTTGGCCTCGGGCACCGCAGCGTATCAGTATGGCCGCGAGCTCGACTACCAGACCGGCGGCGTGCGCTCGGGCACGCACCTGGTGGTCGCCGACGCGACGCTCGGCTGGACGCCGCGCGTCGAGATCCAGATCTTCGCGCGCTATCAGTTCATCGAGCAGTTCGGCAACCCGGCCGATCTCGCGCCGGTGGCGAGCTACCTGCGCCATTCCGTCCTGCTCGGCGTGATCGGCACCTGGCCGGGCGAAGCGGCGGCGACGGTGCCCTCGCTCGGCCAGCGCGTCGATCGCGCGGACGCCGTCACAATTCCCGATCCCCACCAGGCCCCCCCCAAGTAATAAGGAGACTGCCCATGCGCATCGCCCTCGTGCTCGTGCTCTCGCTCGCCGGCGCCGGTTGCGTCAAGAAGAACAACCTGCCCGCCGACGAGATCCCCAAGCTCAAGACCCTCGCCGAGGTGATGGACGTGCAGTCGACCATCGCCGACCCGCAGATGAAGAAGGCCGGCCAGGCCAGCTATACCGACGCCGACTGGACCGCGTTCGCCGACGTGGGCGCGCGCCTGCAAGCGACCTCCACCAAGGTCAAGGAGTTCACCAAGGGCCCCGAGTTCGTCGCGTTCGCCGACCAGCTCAACGCCAAGGCCAGGGCGCTCGCCGACGCGGCCGGAGCCAAGGACGCCGCCGGCGCGTCCAAGGCGCTCACCGAGATGAAGGACACCTGCCGCGCCTGCCACAAGAAATTCAAGTAGCGGTCGAACAGCAGCCCAATAGCCGCTGCGGGGCACGCGTGCTACGATCTTCGCAACCATGATCCGCACGGCGCTCGTCGTCACCCTGCTCGCTCCCGGGCTCGCCCTCGCCAAACCGTGGAAGCCGCACCCCATCCACGTGATCCAGGGCGTGCCGCTCAAGGCCGAGGACATCAAGCCCTACAACCCGCCCAAGCTCTCGCCCGAGCCGCCCGTCGAGCCGAGCGAGATCAAGACGGTCGAGGTGTCGGCGCTGGAGGCGATCATCCAGATCCGGCCGTGGTCGTCGCCGATGGTGGGCAACGCGATCCACGGCGCGCGGCTGCCGATCAAGGGCGTGGTGAAGACCACCCGCGGCGGCTGCTCGTCGAAGGTGTGGTACGCGCTGGAGCCGTTCGGCTATCTGTGCGGGCGCGAGGCGAATCCAACCGACAAGGCGGCGACCACCGAGTCGGTGCTGCAGGTCAAGGAGGGCTCGCGGCTGCCGTTCACCTACGTGATGATTCTCGGCAAGGACGACGAGATGATGCCGATGTGGACCACCCTCGACGATCTGAAGAAGGGCGCCGAGCCGGAGCGCAAGCTCAAGAAGGGCGACACGGTCGCGATCGAGAAGCCGTTCAAGTGGGACGGTGAGGACTACTGGATCGCCGTCGACGGCAAGGTGATCAAGAAGCAGAAGGCGGTGCTGATGGGCGGCGGCGCCGAGTGGCACGGCATCGAGCTCACCGATGCGACGCACCTGCCGTTCGGCTGGATCACGCCCGACAAGGCCAACGTGTACGACGCGCCGCTGGAGAAGAACGTCAAGGGAACGCCGTCGACGACGCCCGTGACGACGCTTGACCGACGTACGCGGGTCGACATCGTCGACGAGCGGATGGTCGGCAAGAAGAAGTGGCTGAAGATCACCGTGGCCGAGCCGCCGCCGCTGGCCACGTTCGGCAACATTCTCGCGGACAACGCCAAGAAGAAGCCAGCTCCCGAGACGACGCCCGCGCCCGTTGCGGCCGCGGCGCCGGCAGCACCGGCCGCGGCGCCGGCGGAGCTGTGGATCTCGGCCGACGCGGTCAACGAAGTGCGCAAGCTCGACCGCCCGAAGACCGTCGCCGAGGGGATCGAAAAGTGGATCGACGTCGACCTCGGCGAGCAGGTGCTGGTCACCTACGAGCACGACAAGCCGATCTTCGCGACCATGGTCTCGTCGGGCCGCGCGATCGCCACGCCGATGGGCACCTACCCGGTGTGGGCCAAGGTCGGGGCGATCACCATGAAGAACCAGCCGTACGAGGACAAGCCGTACTACGTGAACAAGGTGCCGTGGTCGACCTTCTTCCAGTGGCACAACGCGATCCACGGCGCGTACTGGCACGATCGCTTCGGCGTAAGCAAGAGCCACGGCTGCGTCAACACCGCGCCGCTCGACGCGCGCCGCATCTTCGAGTGGGTGACGCCGCCGCTGCCGCCGGGCTGGACTGGCCTCCGGCCGCTCGAGCTGTTGCAGTCGCCGCACGTGGTGGTGCGCAACTCGCACATCGCCAAGCAGTTCCGCCAGGACCGGCCGATCGGACCGCCCGATCGCACGCTCGAGGCCGAGCGCCTCGAGGAGGCCGAGAAGCGCCGCGCCGACGAAGCGACCGCGGCCGCGACGCCCGCGCCCGGAGCGCCAGGTGCGCCGACGCCGGCGGTGCCGTCGGTGGTTCCGGCGCCGACGCCGCAAGATCCCGGCCCCAAGCCGTAGGTTAGCTGCTCTCGCCCGATCCCAACAGCGTGTCGAACGCCGCGTCCACGTCGTCGTTCGAGCCGCTCGCCGGCAGCGCCTGCTGCGCCGGCACGCCCGAGCGCAGCCCCTCGACCAGCTTCTCGACGTTGCGGAAGCGCGGATCGCGTTTGACCACCTTCTCGTAGTAGTACAGCGCCTCGCGCGGATCGCCCAGGCGCTCGTAGGCCTGCCCGAGCTCGAAGTAGAGCGACAGCGACTCGCGCTCGGAGATGCCTTCGACGTATAGGCCCTTCTTGAAGTGGCCGATGGCCTCGGTCTGCAGCCCCTTCTCGAGACAGCACAGCCCGATCATCAAGTGGCACTGCACCTCGCGCGCGGTGTCCTTCATCACCAGCTTGAACTCGGCGATCGCGTCGTCGAGCAGGCCCATCTCTTTGTAGGCGATGCCCAGATCGTAATGGGTCTCGAAGTCCTCGGCGGTCACGCCCTTCTCGATCACGCCCTTGCGGGTCATCTCGAAGGCGGGCTCGGTGCCTTGCGGCTCCATCGCGCGCGGGCTCGAGTCCTCGACGGCGCCGGGTAGATCATCGGGCAGCTCGGCGGACAGATCGGCCTCGATCACCTGCTGCGGCTCGGAGCCATCGAGCGTGGTCGCGCCGATCTCGCCGACCTCGGACGGCGGCGGCGGGCCACCCGTCTCGCCGCCGGCAGCGCTCTCCATCGCCACCAGGTCGCGCATCTTGGCGCCCACCAACGGATGGCTGGGATGACGCTCGAGCAGCGCCTCGAGGATCGCGCGCGCCTCGTCGAACAGGCTCTGCTGGATGAAAAAGTCGGCCTCGTCGAGATCGTCCTCGAGGCTGGTCTCCGAGCGCCCGTCGGCCTGCGTGTCCATCGGCGCCGGCGTCATCGGCTTCGCGGGCGTCGCGGGCGTCGCGGGCGCTTTCGCGGCGGGCTTGGCAACCGGCTTGGCGGCCTGCGGCTCCTCGGTGCGCGTCGGCGCCTCGGGCGGCAGCTTCATCGGCGGCGGCGTGTTGGCCAGGCTGCGCGGCAGCGAGGCCGACGGGACCGTCGCGGTGCCGTGCTTGAGCGCCTCGACCGGCGGCAACTCGCTCTCGTCGATCTCCGAATCGGAGCTGCCGAACAGCGCCTCGGCCTGCATGTGCTTGACCGCCTGATCGTCGAAGCGGGTGCGGACGTCGTGGTCCTCGCTCAGCTCCTCGCGCCCGCGGAACGAACGCGCAGGCCTCTCCGGTTTCGCCGGGCTCGCGGGCATCTTCGGCGCGGGCGGGATGATCGTCGCCGCCGGCGGTTCCACTGCGCTCTCGGCGCTGTCGAGGCTGAAGCGATCTTGGTCGCCGCCGCGCGCATCCTCCTCGCCGCCGAACCCGAAGCGATCCTCGACGTCGTCGCTGCCGCTGCTGGTGCTGGCGCCAGCCGCCGCGCGCTCGTGCGCGGGATCGACCACCAGCGGAATCAGATCGTCTTCGTCCGACGCGGTCTCCGGCTCCTCGGTCTCGACCGAGACCTCGTCCTCGCCGAAGCCCGCGTCGTCACGGTTGGGCGGCGCGGCCATGCCGGCCAGCGCGTCCGCGCGCTCGTTGAGCGTGGAGGCGTCGTCGGCGTCGGTGCCGATCGGCAGCTGGATGCGCTGCGATGGCTCGGCGACGTCGAACTCCTCGTCGTTGAGCTCCTCGAGATCGTCCACGTCGAGCAGCTCGTCGTTCTCGCCGCCACCGCCGCGCGGCTGCTCGGTGCGCCTGCGCTTGGCGGAGGTGGTCTCGCGCACCGCGGCCGGCTCCTCGCCGAGCATCGCCGCCGCGCGCGCGTGCGACGGATCGAGCTCGAGGATCTCGCGCAGGAAGCGCCGCTGCCGGCCCGGCTCGGCCTGCTCGGCCAGCGCCCACAGCTCGAGCACCGCCTCGTCGCGCTTGCCGACGCTCAGGTACAGCGCCTTGAGCTTCTCGCGCGCCTCGACGTGCCGCGGATCGTGCTCGAACACGCGCTGCACGTGCTCGATCGCCTTGGCGTACAGCTTGTACTTGATGTAGACGTCGGTCTCGTTGAGGATCCGCGCGACCTCTTCGCCGTCGCCGGTCGCCTGCGGCGTCGAGCCGGTCTCGCTGGCGTCGAGCAGCTTGCCCACCGCGGTCTGCGGCTGCGCCGGCTTGGTCGCCCGGGGTGCCGGCTTCTCTGCGGGCTCGACGCTCGGCCGCCGCTCGTCGAACTCGTCGGCCGGCGGATCATCCTGGACCACCGCCGGCGGCGGCGGCTGGTTCGGCCACCCCGCGCTCATCAGCGGCTTCGATCCGGTCTCCCCGAGCGTCTGGTGCGCGCTCGACGCCAGAAGCGGCGGCGGTCGCAGCGGCGCCGGCGCGCTCCCGGCCTTGCGTGGCGGTCCGGTGCCGAGCGCCGCCTCGGCGTCCGGATCGCCCGGCGCGAGTGTCAAGATCTTGCGGAACACCTCGTCGCGCGCCTGACGATCGCCGTTCTCGCCGAGGATGCGCGCCAGCTCCTTGAGCACCGACACCGACTTCGAGCGCTGATCGAGCGACTCGAACGCCTTGGCGAGCAGCGACAGCACCTCGGTGTCGCGCGGATCGGCCTTGAAGCACACCTGCAGCTTGGGCAGCGCGCGCCGCGGGTCGCTCTTCTCGATGTACAGCCGCGCCAGCTCCTTGGACACCGGCCGGTTGTCCGGCGAGTGGAACAAGAGCCGCTCGGCGACCTTCATGTAATCGTCGGTGCGGCCCGACTCCTTGAGCTGCTCGGCGGCCTTGGTGAACTCGTCGATCGCCTCGCGCGGCATCTGCTCTTTGGAGTACAGCTCGGCGAGCTTGATCCGGTTGGCGACGGTCTCCGGATCGAGCTCGACGATCTGCTTGAGCGCCGAGAGCGCCTCGCGGGTCTTGCCCTCTTTGTGGAAGAACGCCGCGACGGTCTCGTACTGCTGCATCGCGTCCGACAACAGGCCGAGCTGCTTGTACAGCTCCGCCAGTCGCTGGTTCACCTCGATCAGCCGCGGATCGATCTTGAGGATCTGTTTGTAGACCGCGACCGACTTGAGATAGAAGCCCTGCTCCGAATAGAACTCGGCGACCTTCTGATAGGTCTCGGACGCCTCCTGCTTCTTGCCCAACTTGGCGTAGAGGTCGCCAATCTTGAGCCAGATACGGACGTCCTTGTCGTCCGTCTGGACGACCTTCAGGTATTCCTTGATCGCTTTGTCGAACTGGCCCTTTTCGACCAGTTTCTGAGCACCTGCGATCAGCTTGTCTTTGTTGGTCGCCAACGTAAGGTCCGAGAACACTTAATTTTACGCCCAAGTATTGGGCGGGTCAAGGACTGGGGTAGTTTTATGCTGAGGGTGTAAAACGCTCGAGAAAGTGGGTATCGAGCCGCCCGGCGATGAAGTCGGGGTGGTCCATCAGCTTGCGGTGGAACGGCAGGTTGGTCTTGACGCCCTCGACGACGAACTCGGAGAGCGCGCGGCGCATGCGGCGGATCGCCGCGTCGCGATCCTCGGCGTGCACGATCAGCTTGGCGAGCAGCGAGTCGTAGTTGGGCGGCACCACGTAGCCTTCGTAGATGTGCGTGTCGACGCGCACGCCGAACCCGCCGGGCAGATTCAGCGCGGTGATGCGCCCCGGCGAGGGCGCGAAGCTCACCGGGTCCTCGGCGTTCACGCGGCACTCGATGGCGTGCCCGCGCGGCCGGAAGCGCCCCGGCTGAAAGCTCTTCGACAGCGGATCGCCCCACGCCAGCTTGATCTGCTCGCGCACCAGATCGAGCCCGGTGACCATCTCGGTCACGGTGTGCTCGACCTGGATTCGGGTGTTCATCTCCATGAAGTAGAAATGGCCCGGCTCGTAGAGGAACTCGAGCGTGCCCACGTTCGAGTAGTTGATGTCGCGGATCGCTTTTTCGCACAGCGCCAGCAGCTTCTCGCGCTCGGCGTCGGTGAGCCCGACCGACGGCGCCTCCTCGAGCAGCTTCTGGTGGCGCCGCTGGATCGAGCACTCGCGCTCGCCGAGCGCCGCCACCCCGCCCTTGCCGTCGGCGACGATCTGCACCTCGATGTGACGCGGCGCCTCGACGTAGCGCTCGAGGTACACGTCCGAGTTGCCGAACCCGGCCAGCGCCTCGGCGCGCGCCATCTCAAGCGCCGGCAACAGGCGCGAGCGGTCCTTGACGATCTTCATGCCGCGCCCGCCGCCGCCCGCCGACGCCTTGATGATCACCGGCAGGCCGATCTCCTCGACGGCGGTGAGCGCCTGGTCATCGGTCTCGAGCAGGCCGGTGCCTGGCAAGATCGGCACGCCCGCCCTGACCATCGCCGCGCGCGCCGAGATCTTGCCGCCCATCAGGCGCATCAGCGCCGGCGTCGGACCGATGAAGCGCAGCTTGCAGCGCTCGCACATCTCGGCGAACTCGGCGTTCTCCGACAGAAAGCCGTACCCCGGATGCACCGCCTCGGCGCCGGTCACCTCCGCCGCGCTGATGATCGCCGGGATGTGCAGGTACGACTGCTTGGCCGGCGGCGGCCCGATGCACACGCTCTCGTCGGCGAACTTGACGTGCAGCGCGTTCGAGTCGGCGGTCGAGTGCACCGCCACCGTCGCGATCCCCAGCTCGCGGCAGGCGCGGATCACGCGCAGCGCGATCTCTCCGCGATTTGCGATCAGGACTTTCTTGAACATCAGCCCTGCTTGATCTTGAACAGCGGCTCGCCGTACTCGACGGGATGCCCGTTGTCGACCAGGCACTGCATCACCACGCCGTCGATCTCGGCCTCGATCTCGTTCATCAGCTTCATCGCCTCGACGATGCAGATCACCTGCCCCTTCTTCACGCGCGTGCCGTCATCGACGAACGGCGCGGTGTCAGGCGACGGCGAGCGGTAGAAGGTGCCGACGAACGGCGAGGTCACGTACGAGACGTTGCCGTCCGACTTCTCGGCCTTGGGCGCGGGCGCACCAGCCGCCGGCGCAGCGCTCGAGGCCGCCGGCGCGGCCATCGCGTGAGGTGACGCACCGACGGTGATCATCCCGTCGGCCGCGCGCCGCACCAGGATGCGGCTGTGCTCCTGCTCCACCTCAAGCTCGGTCAGATCGTGCCGGCGCAACAGCTCCGCCAGCGCTTCCACTTCCTCGAGCAGGGGCGATCTAGCGGGTTTGCTCGCCGTCTTCGACGCGGTCTTCGGTTTCACGGGCCGTTTCATTTCGTGTCCTCGGCGAGATCGAGCGCCGCGTCCAGGGCCAGGTAGTAGGACCGCGCACCGAAGCCCGCGATGGTGCCAACACAAGCCGGCGCAGTCAACGATCGCCGGCGAAAAGGCTCGCGCTTGTGCAGGTTCGACAGGTGCACTTCCACGGCCGGCAGGCCGACCGCCCGGAGCGCGTCGGCGATCGCCACCGAGGTGTGCGTGTACGCGCCGGGGTTGATCACGATCGCGCGCGCGCGCCCCGCTGCTGCCTGGATGCGATCGACCAGCTCGCCCTCGATGTTCGACTGGTAGCACTCCACCGTCGCGCCGCGCGCCCGAGCGCGTTCGGCGAGCGTGCGATCGATCTCGGCCAGCGTGGTCGCGCCGTAGACGTCGGGCTCGCGAGTGCCGAGCAGGTTGAGGTTGGGCCCGTGCAGGACCGCGATCAGGGGGCCGGCCACCGGCTAGCTGAGGAGCTCTTCCTGCAGCTTGGGAGCGACCACGCGCAAGAGATAGCGGCCCTTGCCGAAGTTGCCGTTGGCGCGCATCGCCAGCGCGATGAAGTACTCGTGGCTCACCACCCGGATGAGGATGGTCAGGTTCTCGGCGCGGATGGCGATCTCCTGCAGCCCGCCCACTTCCAGGATCTCGGCGGCCTTGCGGATCTGCGTGAGCACGAACGAAAACTCCATGCCCACCGTGGTGATGTCCACCCCCGAGCCCGGCACCGAAAAGCTGTCGACTGCGATCCCGTCGAAGCCCATGAGGAGACCGGCGACGCTGCCTTCGGTCTCGTCCACCAACCGCTTGATGTTTTCCTGGAACATAGGTCTTTGCTTTTACTACATTCCGGTCGTGATGGGAACCGCCGGGCCGCACAAGAGGAGTCCGGTCGGATCCACGCAGCAGGTCGAGGACCCGTCCTGCGCCGGCAGGCACGCGTCGTTGATGCCGGTGCCCGACGGGAAGCCCTTCGGCGGGCACGGGTTGATCGGCTGGCTCAGGCAGAAGCGGCAGAGCTGCACCGGATAGTCGACGTACCCGCCGTTGATCGACAGGCCTGCGCGCTTGCCGACCGGGCGCATGTGCACGGTGAGCGGATGGGTGGGGCTCCGGTCGGCGGCATTCTGCGCCGACAGCGTGGCGTCGAACGCCTTGGCCAGATCGACCGAGATCACCTCGACGATCTCGACGTTGCCCATCGAGCCGGGCGGGATCCGCCCGCCGGCGCGCGGCACGAAGAAGCTCTTGAGGTTGCTCGACAGCGCGTTGGCGACGCGCGGATCATCCGGCGGCGGCATGAGCTGCACGTCGAAGCCGGTGACGTCGATCGAGTCGGTCTCGATGGTGCCCATCATGGTGCGCTCGAGCAGGTGGTTCACCACCAGCGGCGCGACCTGGTACCCCTCTTCGAAGCCGGGGCTGCCCACGCCTTGCGCCGCCAGGCCGACGTCGTAGATCCCGTGCGTGGCGATCACCAGGGAGCCGGGCATCGGCATGCACGCGTCGCCGGCCCGATCGAACGCGATCATGCGATCGATCGAGTACGACAACGTATTGTCGTCGACGCAGCCGCCGAGCCCGAAGGCCAGCGCGGCAACGGGTAGGAGGGAGAACTTCATTGGAGTACCTCCATTCGATGATCGTATCATCGGGGTTTCGAACCCAGCAAGATTTCCGCCAACCGCGCTGGCTCGACCGGCGTGATCACCGTCGAGCCGATGCGGTCCACCAACACCATGTGAATGCGCGCGCCCGAGCGCTTCTTGTCCACGTTGAGCCGTTCGAGCACGCCCGCGTCGAGCCGCCGATCGAGATCGATGGGCAGCCCCAGGCGCGGAAGGAGCTTCTCCAGCCGGGCCTCGAGCGTGGGATCGCCGGGGCCGAGCGCCACGCCGATGCGCGCCGCCGCCAGCATGCCGAGCGCCACCGCCTCGCCGTGACGGAGCGGACCGGCCGCGCTGTGGGCGTGCGCCGACGCGCTCTCGAGCGCGTGCCCGACGGTGTGGCCGAAGTTGAGCCGGGCGCGCCCGCCGCCCGGTTGGCCCACGTCGGTCTCGCGCTCGTCGGCGGCCACCACCTGCGCCTTGATCGTGCACGAGCGCCTGACCAGCTCGCCGAGCAACACCGGCTCCTCGATCGGCTTGCGCGCGTCTTCGGCGCGCTCCTCGAGCAGCGCCAGCAGCGACGGGTCCGCGATCACGCCGTGCTTGACGATCTCCGCCAACCCCGACGACACGTCACGCTCGCTCAGCGTGGTGAGCGTGCTCATGTCCGCGTAGACGAACAGCGGCTGATGGAAGGTGCCCATCAGGTTCTTGCCCGACGGCAGGTTCACGCCGGTCTTGCCGCCCACCGACGAGTCCACCTGCGCCAGGAGCGTGGTCGGCACCTGCACGTACGGCACGCCGCGCAGGAACACCGACGCGACGAACCCGCCCAGATCGCCCACCACGCCGCCGCCGAGCGCCAGCACCACCGACTTGCGATCGAGGCCGCCGCGGACCCAGTTCTCCGCCACCGTCTCGGCGCGCGACAGGGTCTTGGAGCTCTCCCCGTCGGGCACCACCACGCTCACCACGCGCATCCCGCGGTCGCGCAGCGCGGCCTCGATGCGCTCCCAGTGCAGCATGGCCACGGTCTCGTCGGTGACCACGCCGATCGCGCCGCCCTGCGCGCGCTTTTGCAACGCATCGGCGAGGCGCACCTCGGCGCCCGCGTCGGGATCGATGTAGATCAGGTACGAGCGATCGAGCTCGATCGAAGGCATCCGCACGTCGACCCAGGTCAGCACGTGCCCAGCTCCTCGAGGATGCGCGCGACCACCGCCGACGGCGCGACCCCGTCGGTGTGCACGGTGGTGTGCGCGCGCGCGTAGAACGCGGCACGCACGCCGAGCAGCCGAGAGACCTCGGCGCGTGGATCCGCTGCGGCGGCGAGCAGCGGCCGCGACGACGCGTCCCCGACCCGCGTCAGGATCTCCGTAGCGCTCGCGTCCAGGCCCACCACCACGCCGGCCGCCAGCAGGCGCTCGAGGCTGTCGCCATGACACGGCGCGCCGCCGCCCACCGCGATCACCTGCGCGCCGCCCTCGCCCGTCACGCGGCGCACCACCTCGGCCTCGCGCCGGCGAAACCCCGCTTCCCCTTCGGCGGCGAAGATCTCGGGGATCGACGCGTTGGCCTCCGACTCGACCTGCTCGTCGAGATCGACGAACGGCCGCGCGAGCCGCGCCGCCAGGAGGCGGCCGACGGTGGACTTGCCGGTCCCCATGAACCCGATCAAGAACACCGGCCGGCCTTCAATACTTGGCAAGGGCATCGCGATAGGCCTGCAGGTTGCGGGAGACCTCGTCCATCGAGTCGCCCCCGGTCTTGTCGAGCAACGCATCGGCCAGCACGAACGCCAGCGCGGCCTCGGCCACCACCGCCGCCGCCGGCACCGCGCACGAATCGGTGCGCTCCTTCTGCGCGTCGAACGGCTCCTTGGTGGCCAGATCTACCGACGGCAACGGGCGCGCCAGCGTGGGGATCGGCTTCATTGCCGCGCGCACCACCACCGGCTCTCCATTGGTGATGCCGCCCTCGATCCCGCCGGCGTGATTGGTCGGACGGAAGAACGATCCCTCGTCGAAGAAGATCGGATCGTGCACCTCGGAGCCGCGCCGCTCCGCGGTCTGAAAGCCGAGCCCGATCTCCACGCCCTTCATGGCCTGGATCGACATCAGCGCCTGCGCGATCCGCCCGTCGAGCCGCAGGTCCCACTCCACGTGGCTGCCCAGGCCCGGCACCAGCCCCCAGCACACCACCTCGACCACGCCGCCGAGCGAGTCGCCGGCCTTCTGCGCGTCCTTGATCGCCTCGATCATCTGCGCCGAGGCGGCGTCGTCCACGCAGCGCACCTCGGATTTCTCCGCGCGATCGCGCGCGACGCGCAGGTCGAGATCGGAGGACAGCGGCGGCGCTACAGCCGTGCCGATGCGCGTCACGTGCGCAAAGATCTGCGCGCCGCACGCGCCAAGCAGCGCCTTGCACACCGCGCCCGCCGCCACGCGAACGGTCGTCGAGCGCGCCGAGGAGCGCTCGAGCACGTCGCGCGCGTCGTGCAGCCCGAGCTTGAGCGCGCCCGCCAGATCCGCGTGCCCCGGCCGTGGCCGCGTGAGCGCCTTGGCCCGCTCGCCCGACGGCGGGGCGAACGGATCCATCACGTCGGTCCACGACGCGAAGTCGAGGTTGCGCACCACCATCGCCAGCGGCGAGCCGAGCGTCTTTCCGCCGCGCAGGCCGCTCAGCACCTCGACCTGGTCCTTCTCGATCTTCATGCGTCCGCCGCGGCCATACCCGCCCTGCCGGCGCTTGAGGTCGAGATCGATCGCCGCCTGCTCGACGGCGAGCCCGTGCGGCAAGCCTTCGAGGATGGCGACCAGGCCAGGCCCGTGCGACTCGCCGGCCGTCAGCAGCCGGAGTCGAGGCACGGTCGTCTACCGCTTGACCACCGCGCGGTTGACGATGCGCGGGGTGATGAAGATGAGGAGCTCGGTGCGATCGTCGTTCTCGCGGCGGGCCTTGAACAGCCAACCGATCACCGGGATGTCCGCGAACCAGGGCACCTTGGCGTACGACAAGCCGGTGTTCCTCGTATAGATGCCGCCGATGACCGCGGTGTCTCCATCGCGCACCAACATCTCGGTCTTGGCCTGCTTCTTGAGAATCGTCGGATCGCCACGCGCGCCGACGTTGACGAAGTCGGGCTCGTTACGCGTGATGTTCACCAGCATGATGATGCTGCCCTCGTTGGTCACGTGCGGCTTGACCGTCAGGTTCAGCTTGGCATCGACGAACACCGTGTTGGTGCCGGCCGCGCTGACCACCGAGATCGGGATCGCCACGCCCTGCTCGATCGACGCCTCGATGTTGTCGAGCGTGGTGATCTTCGGCGCCGAGATGATGCGCACGTTGCCAGTGTTCTCCAGCGACGACAGGCGCAGGTTGATGTTGACCGCGCCGTTGACCGAGCCGAGCGTCAGGCCGATGCCGCCGCCTGATCCGGTGCCGACCGCGGCCGGCAGGTTGACCACGTAGTTGGGCGAGACCGCGGCGCCGCCCTGCAGACCGCCGGTTGGCGAGATCGCGTCGGTCGCGCCGCCTGCCAGGCCGACGGTGGATGGGAACGCGATGCCGGTGGCGTTGCCAGTGGCCGCAGAGTTGATGGTGTTGCCGCCCCACTGGATGCCGATGTCGCGCGTGAAGGTGGTGCGCGCTTCGACGATGCGCGCCTCGATCAGCACCTGCGGCGTCTGCGTATCCAGGTTGCGCACCAGGTCCTCGGCCAGCGCGATGTTGGCCGCCACGTCGCTGACGATCAGCATGTTGGTGCGCTCGTCGATCGACACCTTGCCGCGCGGCGACATCACGTCCTGCACGCGGTCGCGCAGCTTCATCGCGTCCGCATACGACAGCGGGATGAGCCGCGTATCGATCGGCTTGAGCTCGACCGCCGCCTTGGCGCGCGCGATCTCCGCCTCCAGCTCCTTCTCGAGCACCGCGGCCGGCGCCACGCGGATCAGGTTCCCCTCGCGCTGCATGCCCAGGGTCTTGGCGCGCAAGATCACGTCGAGCGCCTGATCCCACGGCACGTCGACCATGCGGATGGTGACCGAGCCCTTGACGTCGTCGGAGGTGACGATGTTGACCTGCCCCACGTCGGCGAGCAGGCGCAGCACGTTGTGGATGTCGATGTCCTTGAAGTCCAGGCTGATGCGCCGCCCGGTGTACACGTGCCGCCGGCGTCCGCCCTGGCCCGCGCCCGACCCCAGCGAGGTCGGCGTGGCCACCGCGGTCTGCAGCGGGATCGACGCGCCGTACGCGCCCACGCGCTGCGGCGGATACGAGCGCGCCTGCACCTTCGGGAAGTCCCACGCGATGGTCGCGCCGTCGCGCGTCACCGTCGGCTCGCCGCCGGCGCCCGCGTCACCCTCGAAGTTCGCCACCACGCGCACGGCGCCCGGATCGTCCGGATCGGTATAGGTCGAGACGCTCTTGAGCGGCCCGCGATATGCCGCCACGTCGAGCGTGCGTTCGAGCTTCTTGGGAAGATCCGCCGCGGCGATGCGCAGCACGGCGGTCTTCGAGTCCGCGTGCAACACGGTGTAGGCGGCCTCGCCCTTGAGCTCCACCACCACGCGCACCGTCTCGCCCTCGTCGGTGAAGCGCACGTCTGCGATCTGGGCCTGCTTCTGCGGTCGCTGCAGCTTGACCACCGGCAGCGCATCCCGCTGCTTGACCGGCGCGGGCGCCACCACGACCGGCGCCACTGGTGCCATCGCCGCCGCCACCCTCGCCGGCGTCGGCACGATGGCCAGGCGCGCTTGCGCCTGCAGCTCGAGCCGCGTGAGCTCGGTCTTGGCCGCCGCCACCTTCTGCTCGAGCGAACGATTCTCGCGATCGAGCTTCGATTGCTGGGCTTGCGCCCGGGCCGCCTGCGCCTCGATCTTGGACTGATCGAGCGCCTGCTTCTCCATCAGCACCTGCCGCTCGTGCCCCTTCTTCTCCAGCTCCGCCGACAGCCGCACGGTCTCCTTGCGCGTCGCATCGAGCTTGGCCTCTTCGGACACGCGCTTGTCGATCAGCGTCTTGAGCTCGCGGGCGTGCTCTTCGGCCTGCCGCTGCGCCTCGGCGCGCGCCTCGGCCAGCCGGCGCTGCTCCTCGACGCGCTTGTCGGCGAGCTTCTGCGCCTCTTTGCGCGCCTCTTCGAGCTTGGCGCTCTCTTTGGCGCGCTCTTCGGCGACGCGGCGCGCCTGCTGCTCGGCCGCCTCCATCTTGCTCGACGACTGAGACGCCAGCGCCACCAGGTGCGACGCCTTGTCCGCGTCCTGCGCGCGCTTCTCGGCGATGCGCTTGGCCTCGGCGCGCTCGTGGTCGATGCGCGCGCGCTCGATCTCCTGCACCGCGAACAGCCGCTGGCTCTCGGCCCGCTGCCGGTTCGCTTCCATCTTGGCCAGCTCGGATTCTTGCGCCAGCCGCCGCGACTCGGCGCGCAGCCTCTCGACCTTGGCCGTCTCGCGCTGCACCGCATCCGCCGCCGTCTGCGCCGCCAGCGCCGCCTTCGACTGCGCCTTCGCCGCCTGCGCCTGCGCCTCGGCGGTCTGCGCCTCGGTCGCCTTCAGCTTCTGCGCCGCCTGCGCCACGCGCGCCAACCGCTCGGCCTCGTCGGCCTGCGCCGCCATGCGCCGCTCTTCCGCCGCGCGCGCCGCCTCCGACGCCTGCGCCCGCTTCTCCGCGATCAGCCGCGTCTCTTCGATACGCGCCGCCTTGAGCTCTTGCAGCCGGCGCGCCTGCGCCTGCGCCTCGACCAGCTTTCGGCCCTCTTCGGCGCGCGTCTTGACCAGCTGATCGGCCTCGGCCCGCAACGCCTCGAGCCGCTTCTGCTCGCGCTCGCGATCCGCCCGCAGCCGCTCCATCTCGGCCGCGCTCTTCTGCAGCTCCGCCGACGAACGCTGCAGCTCGGCCGAAGACTTCTGCCCGACGCGCGACGCCTCGTCTTGAATGCTCTTGAGCCGCGCCTGCTCGGTCTTGCGCGCCGCGACCACCCGCTCCAGCTCGTCCTGCGCCGCCCGGGCCCGCGCCCGCGCCGCCTCGGCGTCCTTGTTCATCTGATCGGCGCGCGCCGTCGCCTCGGCTTCGGCCTTCTGCGCCACGCCCTGCTGCACCGCCCGGCGCTCCTCTTCCGCGCGCGCTTCCTTGAGCGCTCGGAGCCGCACCTCTTCCTCGGCGCGGGCCTTCTCCATCTGCTTCTTCTGCGCCTCGGTCTCGCGCCACGCCCGCTCGGCGTTGACGCGTGCGACTTCCGCTGCTTTGCGCGCCTGGTCCGCTTCCTTGCGCGACTGCTCGACCTGCTTGAGCGCCTCGACCGCCTGCGCCTTCTTCTGCTCGGTCACCTGCGTCGCCTGCTCCGCCTCCGCGCGGCGCGCCTTGGCCTCATCGGTCTTCTGCGCCTCGATCTTGCGCGCGTCCGCTCCGTAATCCGCGGGCGGCGCCTCGTCCGCCGTCACCGTGACGATCACGTCGTGGCCCTTGGCGCGCACGTCGTAGCTGGCGGCCCGCTTGAAGCCGATCATCACGCGCGCCGTGCGGCTGTTCTCGTCGGCATACTGCGCGGTGCCGATCTGGCCCACCGCCCAGGTGTCGACGTCGATCGGCCCGTCCACGCTCTGCACGCGTCCGTCGGCCAGATCGACCACCACCCGCGACGGCCGCTCGAGCCGGTACGCCGTGAAGCTGGGTGTCGCCGACCCGTGGACGGTGACGATGGTCTTCGCGCCCTCGGCGCGAGCAGTCACCTTCGAGACGACGTTCGGCTCGGCGCGCGCAACCAATGGCGCGCTGGCCACGATCATCGTCAATCCAATAAGTCTCAACCGCTTCATCGCCGGCTCCTGTTGTTAGGCACCAAGCTCAGAAAAATAATTCTCACTGCGTCACCACTTCCCCCGCGTGCAGCTCGATCACGCGCTCGATCTTCTTGGTCTTGCCGCTCCCCGCGTCCTCTTCGATCTCGAAGAACACCCGGTCCGGCGCGATGCGCACCACCGTCGCGTCCGCCTTGGACACGTGGTCGGCGCGCACCACGTTCACGCCCATGCCGCTCGGATCGACGAACATCGCGCGTGGCGCCACGCCGTCGCCTTGAACGATCGCCACCAGCTTGAGCTCGTCGAGCCCGAACTTCTGCAAGACGATCTTGTGCTGCTTGCCGACGATCGGCGCCTGCGTCGCGAAGGTCGCCAGGTACGAGCGGAACGGATCGCGGTTGGTATCGCTCTCGACGAAGTCCTCGTTGGTCAGCTGACGCTTGCGCACCTCGGCCAACAAGCCTTCTTTGGACATCGGCGGGGGCGGCGGCGTGAGTGCCGACACGGGCGTGCCCGGTGCAGGTCCCGTCGCGGCCGGCGCGGCCTTGGCCTTCGGCGGCGGCTCCGGCGGCTCTCCGCCGCACGCGCTCAACCCCAAAAGGACCGCCAACACCAGGCTCCCGCTCGGGCGCATCATTTGCCACCCCCGGACGTGATCGACGTGCCGGTCGGCTTGATCGGCCCGGCGGAACGGTTGCCCTTGTCCTGAAACTGGAACGTCGTGGCGATGAACTTGGCGTTGAGCAGGGTCGCCTGCGCCAGCGACGCATCGCTGTTCACCGGCGACATCTGCAGATCCTCGATGTTGACGATCCGCTTCAGGTCACCCACGTTCTTGAAGAAGTGGTTGATCTGGTGGTAGGTGCCCACCAGCGACATGCGGATCGGGATCTTGACATACATCTCCACCGGCTGCGCCGCGTCGCGAATCGAGCCGACCTTGGTCAACCCCGACAGCTCGATCTGCGACTGCACGCTCTCGATGAACTGCTCGATGTCGTCCGACTTGGGCAGCACCCGCAGCAGCTCCTTCTGCTCCTCGAGCAGCGCGTTCACCTCGTTGCGGAACGCCAGGTACTCCTGCTTGCGCTTCTCGTACTCGGCCTTCTCCTTGTGCAGCTTGTCCGCCTGCTTCTGCAGCTCGTCCATCTCGTCCTGCATGTCCGAGTAGAAGAAGTACCAGTAGCCTGCGCCGAGCAGCAGCACCAACCCCACCAGCACGCCGGACTTGATGGCCAACGAGACCGCGGCGAGCCTGTCGAATAGGGCCTGCATTAGTAGTTCACCTTGCAGGTGACGTCGAAGACCACGTACGCGACGTTCGACTTGGTGTCGAACTGCGGTTGGGTCTGCTGCCAATAGACGTCGGAGAAGAACGCCGACTGCTTCAGGCGCTTCAAGAACTCTGCGACGTCTTCATCGCTCTTGGCGCCGCCCTTGAACTTGACCGCGTGCGCCTTCTCCTCGTAGCTGAGCAGCCACACGCGTTTGGGCTCCCAGTTCGGGTTGAACCCGGCGTCGGGAAAGCGCTTGAGCTGCTCTTCGTACTGCTCCTTGTTGAACGTCGGGCCCTTGCCCCTGGTCAGGATGTCGGAGAGCTCGCGCATCATCCACACCGGCCCCGAGCGGTTCGCCTGCAGCCGCTTGATCGCATCACGCTGGCGGATCAGCTCGTCGCGCTGCGCCTTGACCAGCTCGTAGTCGCCGATCTCGGCCTTGAGGCGCGCGATCGCCGCCGAGGTGGTCTGGTTCTCGCTGCGGACCTTCTCGATCTTCGCCGCCTCGACGCTGTGAACGATGATGATGCCCACCAGCGTCGTGGTGAGCACCGCCGCGCCGATGAACAGCTGCTGCTGTCCTTGCGCGCGCCGCTTGGCCGCCTTGACCGGTAGGAGGTTGATCTTAATCATCGAACTTGTCTCCCGGGCTGCGCAGGGCGAGGCCCAGCGACACCACGCCCTGAGCGCCGTGCGCGCGCAAGAACGCGTCGTCCAGGCTGGACGGATGCTGCGCGTTCCTGAACGGCTCCATCACCTCGACCGGCACGCGGGCGCGGCCTTCGATCGCTTGCAGAAGCGGCGGAACCCGCGCCGAGCCTCCCGACAAGTAGACCTTGGTGATGCTCGCGTCCGGGTGCGACGAGAGGAAGAAGTCGATCGACTTCTGGAACTCGCCGGCCATCTGGTTGGCGGTTCCCTGCAGGATGCGCGCGACGTCCTGCGACGCGTCACCTTCGGAGAACGCCACCTTCATGGCCTCGGCCTCTTCGCCCGACACCGCCAGGTGCCGCTTGATGTCGTCGGTGAACGAGTTGCCGCCGGTGGTCACGTCGCGGGTGAACGCGCTCGACCCGTTGGCCAGTATATTAATGGTGGAGAGCGACGCCCCGATGTTGATCAGCGCCACCACGTCGTTGGTGATCCCATACGCGGCCTCGAACCCGTTCTGCACCGCGAACGCCGCCACGTCGACCACCACCGGGATCAGCTGCGCCTCGCGCGCGACCGCCGCGTAGTCGGCGACCACTTCTTTCTTCGCGGCCACCAGCAAGAGCTCCATCTGCCCCGCCGCGTTCTTGCCGCCCAGCGTCTGGTAATCGATCTCGACGTCGTTCTTGTTGAACGGGATGTGGTGCTCCGCTTCCCAGGGCACCTGCTCCTCGAGCTCTTCGGGCGTCATCGCCGGCACGAAGATCTTCTTGATGATGAGGGCGTTGCCCGAGATCGCGAGCGCGACCTCCTTCTGCTTGATCTTGAGCCGATCGAAGAGCGCGCGGACCGCGTCCACCACGCCGGAGTGGTTGAGGATGGCGCCGTCGACGATGGTATCCGGGGGAACCGGCTCGATGCCGAAGTTGAGGAGCTGGAACCCGCCCCTCCCCTTCTTCACCTGGGTGAGCTTCACTGCGCTCGATCCCAGGTCCAGGCCGATACAATTCTTCGCCATGTGCCGCGCTCACCTTTCGGGGCGCGGCTAGCTGCACCGCGCCCTAGTCCTCTTCCGAATCTCCGAAGACCTTCACCCGATCCTGCGGCCCCAACCCCAGCGCCTCCAGGATCTTGCGCTTGGTATCCATCCGGCACGGCATCCCACGCTCGACTCGATCCAGCGTGAGCGTGGACAAACCCGCGCGCCGCGCGAGCTCGGCCTTGCTCACCATCCGCTCCATCCGCAATTTCCGGACGTTGTTCTTCACCTTCTTCGCGGACGACTTGTCGACCTTCTGGGCGCCGGCCTTCGGGTTCAGTCCCTCCTGCTTTTTCTCGTCGGCGTCCATCACGGTTAGATGATGGGATCGCCCCCTCTTGTGCGTCAAGAGAATCTACAAAGATACTTAATTAAGTAGTCACTTCTCCTACTCCTACCTACATCGTACCACCTTGCAC
Organism: Myxococcales bacterium; assembly: GCA_003170275.1. Taxonomy (GTDB): domain Bacteria; phylum Myxococcota_A; class Polyangia; order Palsa-1104; family Palsa-1104; genus PALSA-1104. Next base: position 7,949 of record PNAM01000081.1, on the reverse strand, counting down.
GACTTGGTCAAATTTTCTCACTCGATACCGAACTCTTTGATCTTGTAGAGCAGCGCGCGGTGGCTAATCTCCAATATTTTCGCTGCGTTGGTTCGATTCCCACCGGTTTCGCGCAGGGCCTTGCGAATCAGCTCTTCTTCGATGATCCGCGTGGTTTTTTTGATCGACAGCTCGCCGGAGCGCAGCGTCTGCCGGATCCGATCGCGGTTCTCGCGCAGCTTCTCCGGCAGCCCCTCCATCTCGATGCGCGCCCCGTCGGACAGCACCATCGATCGCTCGATGGTGTTCTCGAGCTCGCGCACGTTCCCCGGCCAGGTGTAGTCGAGCAACACCTTCATCGCTTCGGGCGACGCGCCCTCGGTCTTGGTCCCCAGCTTGACGTTGGTGCGCTTGATGAAATGCTCGACCAGCATCTGGATGTCCTCGGGCCGCTCGCGCAGCGGCGGCAGGTGCACCTGGATGACGTTGAGCCGATAGAAGAGATCTTCGCGAAAGCGACCCTCGCGCACCTCGGTGCCGAGATCGCGCACAGTCGCCGCGACCACGCGCACGTCGACCTTCTCGTCGTTGACCGAGCCGATCGCGCGCACCACCTGCTCCTGCAGCACGCGCAACAGCTTGACCTGCGGCCCGAGCGGCAGCTCGCCGATCTCGTCGAGGAACAGGGTCCCGCCCGAAGCCTCTTCGAACAGCCCCTTCTTGTCGCGAATCGCGTCGGTGAACGATCCCTTCTTGTGCCCGAACAGCTCGCTCTCGATCAGCGTCTCGGGGATCGCGCCGCAGTTGACGGCCACGAACGGCATGTCCTTGCGCGGCGACAGATCGTGGATCGCGCGCGCCACCAGCTCCTTGCCGGTCCCCGACTCGCCGGTGACCAGCACGGTGGTCTTGTACTCGGCGATCTTGCGCGTGGTGCGCAGGATCTCCGCCATCGCCTTGCCGCCAGCGATGATCCCGCCGATGCCCTTGACCTCGTCGTCCTTGCGCCGCTCGGCGAGCGCCTGCTTGAGCGACGCGTTCTCGCGAAACAGCCGCTCGCGCTCCTCGGCCTTCTTGAGCACCAGCACGATCTCGTCGGGCCGGAACGGCTTCGAGATGTAGTCGTAGGCGCCGCGCTTCATCGCTTCGATCGCCACGTCGATCGATCCGAACGCGGTCATCAAGATCACCGTCGTCGCGATGCCGCGCCGATGGATCTCGTCGACCAGCTCGAGCCCGCCGAGCTTGGGCATCCGGATGTCCGAGATCACCACGTCGTACGATCGCTGCTCCAGCTCGAGCAGCGCCTGCTCCCCTGACGCCACCGCGGTGGCCTCGTAGCCCTCGCGCTTGAGCAGCACCACCAGCATATGCCGCAGGCTCTCCTCGTCGTCGACGACGAGGATCTGCCTGAGCGCGCCAGCCGCCGGCGCCGCTCCCGTCTTGTGGGAAGGCCTGTGGGTACTTACCTGCAAGTCACCGTTTTCCCAGCTTAGTTGGGTAGCACCCTTTCAGCATACCCGCAAACTTTCGCCCTGTCGGTGAGCCCCAACGCAACCAGGCCATCCTCCATCGGAGAGCCGTCAACTGAATTGCCACGCTTTGCCAACCTGGTTGGCATCTATGCGGACTTTCGTGTGTGGTTTCGAGGTATTTATATGGTCTGGGGATTGCTGTGTTGCAGGGCTGCGTGGGCTGAGGCTATGATGCGGCCTTCCTCGCGCACTCTTTATGGAGGTCGTCATGTCCCGTAGCACGAGGCTCAAACGCAACCTGATGATGGCGGCACCGGTGTCGCTCATCGGACTGTTCGCCTGCTTCAACGCGCCGGTCGAAACGCCGGCTCCGAAGGTCACGCAGGAGACCGACGTTCGCGTCGAGCAGAACGTCAAGAACAAGGTCGACATCTTGTTCATGATCGACGACTCGCCGTCGATGGCGCCCAAGCAGACCGAGCTGAAGGCCAGGTTCCCCCAGCTGATCAAGATCCTCAACGACTTCGGCGCGACGACCCCCGCCTGGTATCACATCGGCGTGGTCACCTCCGACCTCGGCGCAGCCAGCTTCACGCTCGGCAGCGGGCAGTGCCACCCGGGCGGCAAGGGCGGCAAGCTGCAAGCGCTCGGCATGGGCGCCGACACCACCTGTGCGGCGCCGACCCGCGGTTTGAACTTCATCGACTACAACCAGCTCATGCCGGACGCCACCGGCGTTGCCGACTCGAACCTGCCCGCCGGGCAGACCCTCGAGACCACCTTCGGCTGCATGGCGTCGGTCGGTCAGATGGGGTGCGGCTTCGAGCACCAGCTCGAGTCGGTGTACCGCGCGCTGCATGACAAGCCGGCCGAGAACCATGACTTCCTCCGCGACGATGCGTTGCTCGTCGTGGTGTGGGTCACCGACGAGGACGACTGCTCGGCCGATCCGACCAGCGATCTCTTCGACCCGTCCAAGACCGCGCAGTACGGCGCGCTCCTGTCCTACCGCTGCACCCAGTACGGCATCCAGTGCGGTAGTCCGCCGATGTCGCTTCCCTACGGCGACTCGATGGGCATCCAGGCACCGTGCACATCGCTGCCGGCGTCAGCCGGCGGTAAACTCACCGACGTCAACAAGTACATCAACTTCTTCAAGTCGCCGGCCGGACAGGGCGGCGTCAAGGTCGACCCGCAGGACGTGATCCTGGTCGGCATCACCGCGCCGTCGAGCGGGGGCGCCGCCAGCATCCTCGCCAACCCGAACCCGATTCCGCCCGGCCCGTACACCACCTGCCCGGGCCCGGTCGACGGTACGAAGTGCGCGGTCGTGCTCCAGCACTCGTGCATCGCGCCGCAGAACACGCAATTCTTCGGCGATCCCGCCGTGCGCCTGAATCAGGTGATCGGCGCCGAGCTGCCGGCCAACCAGCAGCTCACCTCGATCTGCGACACCAGCTACCAGGCGGCGCTCGAGAGCCTCGGCCAGAAGATCATCTCAAGCATCGGCGCGGGCTGCATCACCTCGCCGTTCACCGATCCGGCCAACCCGGACTGCATCGTCGAAGACGTCACGCAGAACCAGGACGGCACCACCACCGTCGCGGAGCTGCCGGACTGCGCCAAGAACGGCGCCGCCGCACCGTGCTGGAAGCTCGATCAGAAGGACATCATGAAGTGCCCGGTGGTGTGCGCCAAGGACGGCGATCCGGGCCAGCACTTCGGCATCACCATCTGCCGCGACTCAGCCTGCGACGGCGGCGGAATGGTTCCCGCCAACACTTCGGCGCGCGTCGCCTGCTCGACGATCGCCGTGCCGACGAACTTCCTGACCACCCCGCCGTCCCTGCCGATGTGCGGCGCTCCGCTGTAGTCCTTCACGGATCCACCAAGGGCGGCTCTTCGGAGCCGCCCTTTTTTTGCCTAGCCGACGACCTTGTTACGGCCGCTCTTCTTCGCCTTGTACAAGTTGTCGTCGGCGGTCTTGATGAACGGCTCGGGCGCGATCTCGTTGACGGTGGTCGCTACGCCGACCGAGACGGTGACCGGGATCTTGTCGCCCTCGAAATCGAACGTCGAGTTGTCGACCAGGCCGCGGATGTCCTCGGCCACCTTCATCGCGCCTTCCTTGCCGGTCTCGGGCAGCGTGAGCGAGAACTCCTCGCCGCCGTAGCGCGCGAACACCTCTTCCTTGCGCACCCGCGTGCGGATGCGGCGCGACATCTCGCGCAGCACGAAGTCGCCGGTCAAGTGACCGTGCTCGTCGTTGATCTTCTTGAAGTGATCGAGATCGAACATGAGCAGCGACAGCGGCCGCTGGTGGCGCGTGCAGCGCGGGATCTCCTTCTCGAGGTTCTCGATGAAGTAGCGCTTGTTGAACGCCTGGGTGAGGCCATCGATGATGGTCATGCGGTAGATTTCCTCGTGGTACGAGCTCTCGATGTTGCCGCCCACGAGAAACTTGAAGATCGCGTTGCCGATCTTGAGGAGATCGCCGTCGCGCAGCCCGCACTGGGTGACCTGCGCGTCGTTCACGTAGCTGCCGTTGGTCGAGCCGAGATCCACCACCTGCCAGGTGTCGCCGGCGCGCGTGACCTTGGCGTGCTTGCGCGACACCGAGTCGCGGTCGACCTGGATGCCGCAGTCGGCGCCGCGGCCGATCACCACCTCGTCGGCGCCACGTAGCTCATAGCGCTTGCCGAGCTCCGAGCCAGGCGGATAGATGAGCACCAGGCACGCCTGTTCCGGATTCGACGCAGCCTTTTCGACTGGGCGGATCTGCGTAACGCGAGTCTTCCAGTCGTCTGTCATGGCTTGGATGTGGGAACTCCGCCCGAAGCGGTGGAGCCCCACTGTTTTTTTATCGCGATCGCGACGAGGCTGTCAACGTGCGTAACGTCGGGAAACCGGGTACTTTGTGCGCAGTGCAAGCGGTTACGGCCGACGCTACGCCCTTCTGGTTGGGCCCCGAGCGGGCCAGGGGCGGCGTGCTTTTGGTCCATGGGTTCACCGGCTCGCCGTTCGAGATGCGCCTGTTGGGAGAGTCCCTGGCCGCCAGGGGGCTGGTCGTGCTCGGGCCCGCCCTCGCCGGGCACAACGGCACCACCGCCGAGTTGGCCGCCACCCGCTGGCCCGACTGGATGGGCACCGTCGAGCGATCTCTCGATTCTCTGCGCCGGCGCTGCGAAAAGGTCGCGGTGTGCGGGCTGTCGCTGGGCGGCCTGTTGACGCTCGAGCTGGCGCGCCGCCGGCCGGATCAGGTGAGCGCCATCGCGGTGCTGGCGACCGCGTTGTGGCTGCCGCCGAGGGCGGTCCGGTTCGAGCGCCTGGTCCAGCGGCTGCCGCGCGTCCGCGAGCTCGCGCTGCCCAAGCTCGCCGGCTCGGACATCGCCGACCCGGAGATGCGCCGGCGAAACGGCCTGGCGCAGGGCAAGGCCGGCATGCCGCTGCCGGCGCTGCACAGCCTGGTCGAATTCGGCGATTACCTGAAGACGCGCCTCGGCGAGGTCAAAGCGCCGGCGCTGGTCGGCCACGCGCGCCACGACCACACCATTCCGTTCTCGTGCATGGATCATATCGTGCGATCGCTCGGCTCGCGCGAGGTGACCCAGCTGGTCCTCGAGCGATCGTTCCACGTCGTGACGCTGGACCTCGAGCGCGAGCAGGTGTTTCGCGCGGTCGCCGACCACGTCCTCAAATATCTATAAGGAGCGCCCCCACATGCCACGGTTCATCGTCGCGATCGATCAAGGGACCACCGGCTCGACGGTGCTGGTCTTCGACGAGAAGCTCGCGCTGCGCGGGCGCGGCTATCGCGAGTTCAAGCAGCACTTTCCGCAACCGGGTTGGGTCGAGCACGATCCCGAAGAGATCTGGGAGTCGGTGGCGGGCGCGCTCGCCGACGCGGTGCACGGCGCAGGTAACGGCGGCGGCATCGAGGCGGCTCAGATCGCGGCGGTCGGGATCACCAACCAGCGCGAGACCACCCTGGTGTGGGATCGCAAGACCGGCAAGCCGCTGCACCACGCGATCGTGTGGCAGGACCGGCGCACCGCCGAGATGTGCGCGAAGCTGAAGGCCGCCGGCCTCGAGCAGGAGTTCCAGACGCGCACCGGCCTGGTGCTCGATCCCTACTTCTCGGGCACCAAGCTCAAGTGGCTGCTCGACAACGTGGGCGGGCTGGGCGCACACGCGGAGCGCGGCGAGGTGTGCTTCGGAACTGTCGACAGCTACCTGGTGTGGCGCCTGACCGGCGGCGCGGTGCACGTGACCGACGTGTCCAACGCGTCACGCACGCTGCTGTTCGATGTGCACGAGCTGGCGTGGTCGGATCGACTGCTCGAGCTCTTGCGCGTGCCGCGCTCGATGCTGCCCGAGGTGCGCGGCTCGGCCGAGATCTACGGGCTGACCCGCGGCGTCGCCGGGCTGCCCGACGGAGTGCCGGTCGCCGGCATCGCGGGCGATCAGCAGGCCGCGCTGTTCGGACAGATGTGCTTCGCGGGCGGCGACGCCAAGTGCACCTACGGCACCGGCGCGTTCATGCTCATGAACACCGGCGAAAAGGCGGTGCCGTCGAAGAACGGCCTGCTCACCACCGTCGGCTGGAAGATCGGCGAGCGGGTCACCTATGCGCTCGAAGGATCGACCTTCATCGCCGGCGCGATGGTGCAGTGGCTGCGGGACGGGCTCGGCGTGATCGAGAGCGCGCGCGACATCGAAGCGCTCGCCGCATCGGTGCCGGACTCCGGCGGCGTGACGGTGGTGCCGGCGCTCGCCGGCCTGGGCGCGCCGCACTGGCGCCCGGATGCGCGCGGCCTGATCTCCGGGCTGACCCGCGGCACCACCAAGGCGCACCTGGCGCGCGCGGTGCTCGAAGGGATCGCGCTGCAGATCGCGGATCTGCTGGGCGCGATGCAGGCCGACTCGGGCATCTCGTTGAAGGAGCTCAAGGTCGACGGCGGCGCGGCGGCGAACAATCTGTTGATGCAGTTCCAGGCAGACGTGTTGGGCGTGCCGATCGTGCGGCCGGCGATGGTCGAAGCGACCGCGCTGGGCGCCGCCATGTTGTGCGGAATCGGCGCCGGCATTTGGAAGCAGCCCGACATCGCAGGGCTGTTCTCGCAAGGTACCGCACAACGTTTCACCCCCCGAATGTCGCGCACCGACGTAGACACACATCTGCGCCGCTGGAAATCCGCCGTCGAACGCGCGTAGCTGTCGTCGCGGTGACACAAAACCTGAGCCATCGCGTGTCGCCGGGGCCACATAGCCCCCAGCGGGGAACTTATGCGTCGGACCGGTTGTCCCTTAAAGCGTCCCCACACCTCGTTTTTTCGATTGCGGTCGTTTCTTGAAACTTTCGGCCCCGCGCTTGCGTTGGAACAGATGCGACGCCGTTGATGGTGACCCAAGGAGACGAGCGATGAGCCTGTTTGCGAATCGGATCGAGTATCGTGAGCTTGCCGACGGCCCGCTGCTCGAGGCGGTGCTGGGGCTGGGCCCCTGCCCGAAGGGCCGGGTGGGTTGCAATCAACAGGACGCGTGGCATGAGCTGATCCGTCGCTATCGCTCGCTGGTGTTCCGCTGCATCACCAAGGTCGCGGCGAAGTACGACGCCGTCTTGTCGAACGAGGACGCCAACGAGATCTTCGGCGACATGTGCTTCAACCTGCTGCGCGACAACATGCACAAGCTGCGGGCGTACGATCCGGCGCGCGGCGCCAAGCTCGGGTCCTGGTTGGGCCTGCTCGCGATCAACACCGCGTACGATTTTCTGCGCCAAACCTCGCGCCGACCGATGCTCGACAAGCTCGACCACGCGCAGGAGCGCGCCGGCGAGGGACCGAGCGCGCTCGACAAGCTGCTCGAGAAGGAGCGTTGGGGCTACCTGAATACGCTGCTCGCCGACTTCAGCGAGAAGGACCGCCGCTTCGTGGAGCTGTACTACGGCCACGGCCTGCTCCCCGAGGAGGTCGCCGCGGCGATGGGCATCTCGGTCAAGACCGTCTACTCGAAGAAGAACAAGCTGCGCTCGAAGCTGCTCGCGCTCGCCGAGCACGACCGCCCCAAGCTCGCCGCCTAGACTCGCTACTGAAGCCTCGCTTTGGAGAAGGTGGTGAGTGGCTTGCCGGCGAGGTTCTGGTCGGTGACCAGCGGGGAGACGACCGCGGCCTGGTTGACGATCATGCCGGACGCGGTGCGGAAGCCGATGCGACCACACGCGCCGCCGCCGCCGCCGGCGTTCTTGCTGCCGCCGCCCGTATCGGCGCCGTTCTGACCGACGCTCGAGCCGCCGACGCCGCCGGCGCCGCCGTTGCTGCCGCCGTTGTTGCCGGCGCCGCCGATCGCGGCGGTCAGCCCCAGGAGCCCCGAGCCGCCGGGGTCGCCCTGATCGCCGCCGCCGCCGCCCGCGCCGTTCACCGCCAGGATCGCGCCAGGGAGCAGGCTCACGCCGATCGCGTCGAGCACCAGCGCGCCGCCCGAGCCGCCGCCGCC
>PNAM01000075.1 GCA_003170275.1 Myxococcales bacterium | reverse complement strand
CCACCGCGCTGGGGCTCACCGTCGCGGCGGCTGCGCTGGTCTACGCGTTCGCGATCCTGGTGATCAGCGCGGCGTTCTGGGTGGTGCGCCTCGACAACCTGATCTATCTGTTCAACTCGATCTTCGACGCTGCGCGCTGGCCCTCGACGGTGTTTCGCGGCTTCTGGAGGATCCTGTTCACCTTCGTGATCCCGCTGGCGCTCATGACCACCTACCCGGCGCTGGCGCTGCTCGGCAAGCTGGGCGGCTGGACCACGCTGGAGGCACTCGGCGGCGCAGCGGCGTTCGTGCTGTTCTCGCGGCTGGTGTGGCTGCGCGCCATCGGTCATTACACGTCGGCCAGCAGTTGAGCTATGATCGAGACCCATGGATGAAGAGCGACGTCGGTTCTGCCAGTACGCAGGCCTGGTGATCCTCGGCACCGCGCTGCCGTCGTGCGGCTCGAGCGCCTCGACGGGGGACGGCGGGCAGCTGGCGTGCGGCCCGGTCAGCGCGTCGGCCGGCATCAACATCGCCGACATCCCGCTCAACAGCGCCATGGCGGTGACCATCAACGCCGAGCCGATCTTCATCTGCCGCGACTCCAAGGGCGTCTATGCGCTCGACGCGCGCTGCACGCATGTCGGCACCAACGTGAATCTCAAGAGCGCGCAGGATCCCACGCAAGGGTTCATGTGCCCGCTGCACTTCGCCACCTACGACTTCAACGGCGATCATCCGACCGCGCCTGCGCCGCTGCCGCTCGCGCACTACCTGGTGTGCACCACGGTCGGCGGCGAGGTGGTCGTCGACACCCAGCAGGAAGTCGCGTCGACGATTCGCTTTCGCGTCTAAGTGCGCGCGCTCGTCGTCGTCGCGGTGGTGGCGCAGCTCGGCGGCTGCTCGACGGTCACCTACCTCGCGCAGCAGGGCATCGGGCAGCTGCGCATCATGCACTCGCGGCGGCGCATCACCGAGGTGCTCGGCGATCCGACGGTCAAGGCCGACACCAAGGCGCGGCTGCAGCTGGCGGTATCGGCGCGCGCGTTCGGCATCGAGGTGCTCGGGCTGCGCGGCGGCGATGCCTACACCCGCTTCGTCGACACCGAAGGACGACCGCTGGCGTGGAACGTGTGGGCGGCGCCGAAAGATCGTTTGCGCCCGGTGCGCCATCACTTCGCGATCGCGGGCGACGTGCCGTACCTCGGCTACTTCCGCGAGCGCGATGCGTTGCGCAAGCAGGCGGAGCTCGAGGCGCGCGGGCTGGACACGTTCGTCGGTGAGGTGGCCGGCTACTCGACGCTCGGCATCACCTCCGATCCGGTGTTCTCCTCGATGCTCGAGGGCTCGCCCGCGCACATCGTCGAGGTGACGCTGCACGAGATGCTGCACGGCACCTTGTACCTGCCCGGGCACAGCGACTGGAACGAGAGCCTGGCCACCTTCGTCGGGCTGAGGGGCGCGGCGCTGTTCTTCGCGGCCACCGGCGGCGGCGGCGGCGCCAAGGCGGCCAAGAACGTGTTCCTCGAGGCTGCGGCGCGCCAGAAGCAGGCTGAGCGCTTCTCGCAGTTCCTCCAGCCGTTCGTTCACCAGCTCGAGACGCTCTACGCCGGCCCCTCGTCCCTCGAGGAGAAGCTGCGCGCGCGCGAGGTGATCTTCCAACGCATCCGCGATTCTTTCGTCGTGCAGTTCCCCGCCAAGCCGGGCAAGAAGCCGTCACAGTTCGCGCGCGCGCCGCTCAACAACGCGGTGCTCGCGGTGCACGCCACCTACCACGGCGAGACTCCCGAGCACGCGCGCGTCCTCGACAAGCTGCACGGCGACCTGGCCTCGTTCATCCGCCTCTACAAGCACGCGGTCAACGACGAGGACGATCCGCTCGCCTACCTGAAGCGCTACAAGTCGCGTTAGCTGCGGGCGAGGACGTAGTACGAGTCGATGTCCTTGCCGGCGCGGGTCGCGGAGCCGATGATCACGTCGCGCGAGACGCGGCGGTTGTAGTCGTTGAGGTTCTTATAGACGAAGCGCGAGAAGCCCGACGTGTTGGGCTTGATCGCCGGCCAGCCCGCCGGCGCCAACTGCGGCACGGTGGTGTAGTCGAAGACCAGCTCGTTGGGGTTGGTGGTGCTCATGACGCAGGTGAAATAGCCCGGGCCGGTGAGCCACGACATCGACTGGAAGTTGTAGCCGACGACCGCGCCGGCCTGGCGCTGAAAGCGTTTTTCGAACTGGCTGAACGCGCCGAGCGAGTTCTTGCCGGCGTAGATCACTTCCTTGCCTTCGCCGAGCGACGACGGAACCAGATCGTCGAGCGTGAACGCGGGCGCGCCCTGGCACACGTGCCACAGCCGCTTCTGCTGCTTGCCGCTCAGCGCGCGGATCTCGCGCACGCGGCCGGCCGCGTCGAGCGAGTCGAGGTGCGCGGCCAGGCGGCCCTGGCTGGCGTCCGGCGAATCGATCAATCCGCCGAGCGTGCTCTCCGACGTGGCGACAGCGGCAGTACTCATGAGCGCAGCCTAGCATGAAGTTTCTTGCTAAGGTGCGCGCATGCTCGACATCGACGCCTCGCGGCGCAACCCGTTCGCGCGCCACCTCCTCGAGGGGCAGGTGGCGGTGATCACCGGCGGTGCGAGCGGCATCGGCTTGACCACCGCCGTCGAGATGCTGCAACTCGGCGCCAAGGTCGCCGTCTGCGGCCGCAAGCCCGAACGCTTTCCCGCCGCGCTGGCCGAGCTGGCCAAGCACGGCGAGGCGCTGGCGCTGCCGTGCGACATCCGCGAGCCTGCCGCAGTCGAGGCGTTCGTCGCCGGCGTGATCGAGCGGTTCGGCCGCATCGACGTGCTGGTCAACAACGCGGGCGGGCAGTTCCCCTCCCCCGCCGCCGCGATCTCGCCCAAGGGCTGGGACGCGGTGGTGCGCAACAACCTGAACGGCACGTTCTACATGACCCGCGAGGTCGCGACCAAAGCCATGCTGCCCGCCAAGCGCGGCGCGATCGTCAACGTGATCGCGAACATCGTGCGCGGCTTTCCGGGAATGGCGCACACCGGCGCGGCGCGCGCGGGCGTGGAGAACCTGACGCGCTCGCTCGCGATCGAGTGGGCCAGCTTCGACGTGCGCGTCAACGCGGTCGCGCCCGGCCTGATCCGCTCGTCGGGCACCGACCAGTATCCGCCCGAGCTGGTGCGCGCGTCGATGAACCGCACGCCGCAAAAACGCGCCGGCACCGTCGAGGAGGTGGCGCACAGCATCGTCTATCTCGCGTCGCCGGCCGCCCTGTTCATCACCGGCGCGACGCTGTACATCGACGGCGGCGCGTCGCTGTGGGGCGACTCGTGGCCCATCCCCGACCGCGAAGACGGAGTCGGCTGGTGAGCCCCGCGCTCGTCGGTGGAATCGCGGGAGGCGTGGCGGTGCTGCTGATCGGGCTGCTCTCGCCCGCTCGCAAGTGTCCCGATTGCGGCACGGCGCTGCCGAAGTTCCGCACGCCCGGCAACGCGAAGCAGGCGATGCTCGGCGGCTGGACCTGCCCGAAGTGCGGCATCGAGCTCGATCGAAAGGGCCGAAAGCGGCGCTAGAAACGCGCGGGCTGGAGCGCCGCGATCACGTCGGAGGCGATCGGGGTCTCGACGCCGAGCTCGGCGCGATCGATGCGCTGCAGGTAACGCTCGGCGGTCTTGACCAGCACCTCGGTGACGCGCTCGTAGTGATCGTGCTGGTACTCGTCGTGTCCGTAGGTCGGGATGCGCGCGAGGATCTCGTGGCGCAGCTGCTGCGCGTCGACCAGCGTGCGGCGCGCCTCGCGGAAGTCGGACAGATAGAAGCTCATCACGCCGTAGTTGGTGAGCGCCACCAGATCGCGATCGTTGCAGGACACCGCCTGCGCGAGCAGGTGCCGCGAGATGCGAAACTGGTGCCGGTGCGCGGCGATCACCGCCAGGTTGTTCCACACCGTGCTCCAGTTGAACCCGAGCGCGATGATCTGGCGGTACTCGACCTCGGCCTGATCGTCCTGGCTGGCGAGCTGCTCCACCAGCGCCTTGCGGAACGACGCGTCGGCCTGGTGCTCCGCCGCCATCGGGGCGCACCCGGCGAGCAAGAGACAGAAGGCCGCGCTCCGGAGCATCACCCTATAAGGATACGCTTGACTTTGACGCATGCAAATTGAATAGCTTCGCGCCACATGCGCTCGTTGGTCGGTCGACCCTGGTTCTGGGTGGTGATGGTCGGCAGCCTGTTCGCGCTGCCGCTGGTGCGCGTGTTCTTCCGCGATCCTCCGAAGTTGCCGCCGGTGCGCGGCACGGTGCCGGCGTTCGCGCTGACGCGCGAGTCGGGTCTGCCATTCGGCACGCGCGAGCTCGAGGGCAAGGTGTGGGTGGTGAGCCGCTTCAACCTGGACGACGCCACGCCCGGGATGAAGACCATGCACGACCTCGAGCGCCACATGCGCAAGCTGGGCGACGGGTTCATGCTGGTGAGCCTGGCGGTCGATCCGGCGCGCGACACGACCGCCGCGCTGGCCGCCTACGCCAGCGGGCATAAGAGCAATCCCCGTCGCTGGACGCTGCTCACCGGCCCGCTCGACCAGCTCAAGCAGGTGCGCTCGGCGTTGATGGTCGACCCGAGCCGTCTGGCCACCGATCCGCTGGTGCTGGTCGACGCCCACCTGCGCATCCGCGGCGTGTACGATGCCGCCTCGGGCACCGCCGCCGACGCCAAGGACACCATGGATCAGCTCATGTACGACGCCGCGCTGCTGGTGAATAATTACTGATGCCGAAGGTGGTGTTCACCTCGCACCTGTCGCGCCACGTGGACGCCTTGCCGGCGACGGTGGACGGCACGACGGTGCGCGCGGCGCTCGACCAGGTGTTCGGCTGCAACCAGCGGCTGCGCGGCTATCTGCTCGACGATCAGAATCGGCTCCGGCCGCACGTGGTGGTGTTCGTCGACGGCACACGCGCCGGCCTCGACGAGCCGGTCGGCTCGACCAGCGAGATCTACGTGATGCAGGCGCTCTCGGGGGGATGACATGAACGGTTCTCGCATCCTGGTTTCGACCCGCAAAGGCTTGTTCACGCTCACGCGCGACGCGCACGGCGCGTGGAACGTGGGCGCGCCGCAATTTCTTGGCACGCCGGTGTCGCTGACGCTGCGCGATCCGGCCGACGGCGCGCTCTACGCCGCGCTCAACCACGGCCACTTCGGCGTCAAGGTGCACCGCTCCAGCGACGAGGGCGTCACGTGGGAAGAGCGCGCGACGCCGGCGTTTCCGAAAGACGACGAAGGCGCTACGCTCAAGCTGGTGTGGGCGCTCGAATCGGCCGGCGGCACCTTGTGGGCCGGCACCATCCCGGGCGGGCTATTCCGCTCCACCGACGGCGCGGCGAGCTGGGAGCTGGTGCGCCCGTTGTGGGATCGCCCGGAGCGCAAGGAGTGGTTCGGCGGCGGCTACGACAAGCCGGGCATCCACTCGATCTGCATCGATCCGCGCGACTCGAGGGCGCTCACCGTCGGCATCTCGTGCGGCGGCGTGTGGATCACGCGCGACGGCGGCGCCAGCTGGACGCTGAACGCGACCGGCATGCGCGCGGCGTTCATGCCGCCCGAGAAGCGGTTCGATCCCAACATCCAGGACCCGCACCGCGTGGTGCAGTGCGCCGCCCGGCCCGAGGTGCTGTGGGCGCAGCACCACAACGGCCTGTTCCGCACCACCGACGGCGCGACTTCGTGGACCGAGATCACGAACGTGTCGCCGTCGACCTTCGGTTTCGCCGCCGCGGTGCACCCGCGCGATCCCGACACCGCCTGGTTCGTGCCCGCCGTGCTCGACGAGTGCCGCGTGCCGGTGGACGGCAAGGTGGTGGTCAACCGCACGCGCGACGGCGGGCGCACCTTCGAGACCCTTCACCGCGGCCTCCCCGGCACGCACGCCTACGACCTGGTCTACCGGCACGGGCTCGACCTCGACCCGAGCGGCGAGCGGCTGGTGATGGGCTCGACCTCGGGCGGATTGTGGATCTCCGAAGATCAGGGCGATTCCTGGCTGACACCGGCGGCGCGGCTGCCGCCGATTTACGCCGTTCGCTTCGCGTGAAAACCGAGGAGAAACGCTTGACGCGGACGGAATCGCTTGAGTATTGTCCTGCGCGTTTGCAGCGCACCTACCGACGATCAGGAGACCCCCAGAAATGAAGCGCAGCCTTACCTTACTGGCGCTGCTGCTCTACTCAGCCAGCGCGTGGGCGGACGAGCCCGGTTTCGGGCAGCGGCCGCTCGACGTCTCGCTGGACGGCCATCGCTCGGACTGGCTGTTCAACGTCACCACCGTCTCCATCACCGTCCTGTTCCTGATCATGGCCGGGATCCTGGTGTGGACCTCGCTGGTGCACCGCGATACGCCGGCGCGCAAGGCGCACTACGAGCACGGCATCGGCAAGAAGCACCTGATGCTGACCGCGGTGATCTCGTCGATCATCTTCTTCGGCGTCGACGGTACCCTGCTCTACAACTCGTTCACCGATCTTTCGGCGGCGTTCTACAAGTTCCCGACCAAGTCGGAGAACCCGGTGGTGATCGAGGTCTACGCGCAGCAGTGGGCGTGGAACTTCCGCTACGCCGGCGCCGACGGCGTGTTCAACACGCCGGACGACATCGTCACGCTCAACGAGATGCACATCCCGGTCGACACGCCGGTCATGCTCAAGATGAAGTCCAAGGACGTCATCCACTCGTTCTACCTGCCGAACTTCCGCACCAAGCAGGACGCGGTGCCGGGCGCGATCACGCAGCTGTGGTTCCAGGCCACGCAGGCGGGCAACTTCGAGATCGGCTGCGCGCAGCACTGCGGCGTGAGCCACTACAAGATGCGCGGGTTCCTCACCATCTCGCCGAAGGAAGGCTTCGCGCAGTGGTTGAAGGACGAGGCGATCGAGGCCAAGGGCCGCTACGACGAAGCCGACGCTGATGCCCATTGGGGCTGGGATTGGGAGATCTGAGCCCCATGAGCACGACACACGACAGCCACGTCGAACACAACTTCGAAGAGCAGCACATCCATCCGGAGCCGACCAGCTTCCTCGGCAAGTACATCTTCTCGTTCGATCACAAGGTGATCGCGAAGCAGTTCTTGTGGCTCGGCCTATCGTTCCTGCTGCTCGGCGGGATGATGGCGCTGATGATCCGCTGGCAGCTGGCCAACCCGGGCGTGCCGTTCCCGGTGATCGGGCACCTGGTGTTCGGCGGCTCCGACGGCATCATCTCGCCGGCCGCGTACACCTCGCTGTTCACCATGCACGGCACGATCATGATCTTCTACGCGATCACGCCGATCATGATCGGCGGCTTCGGCAACTTCTGTATCCCGCTGATGATCGGCGCGCGCGACATGGTGTTCCCGACGCTCAACCTGATGTCGTTCTGGACCCAGGTGATCTCCTCGATCGTGCTGGTGGTGTCGTTCTTCGTGCCGATCGGCGCGGCGGCGGCGGGCTGGACCACCTACGCGACGCTCTCGACCCAGCTCGGCACGCCGGGGCTCGGCCAGACGTTGTGGGTGGTGGCGATCTTCCTCGCCGGCGCGTCGACGATCATGGGCGCGATCAACTACATCACCACCGTCATCCGCCTGCGCGCGCCCGGCATGGGCTACTTCAAGATGCCGCTCACCGTGTGGGGCCTGTGGCTGACGGCGATCCTGAACGCGCTGTTCGTGCCGGTGCTCGGCTCGGCCGCGATCCTGTTGTTCCTCGATCGCGTCATGGGCACGCACTTCTTCCTCACCGGCGCGATGGTCAAGGGCGGCGGCGATCCGCTGCTCTATCAGCACCTGTTCTGGATCTTCGGCCACCCCGAGGTCTACATCCTCATCCTGCCGGCCTGGGGCGTGGTCTCCGACCTGGTTTCCTTCTTCTCGCGAAAGCCGGCCTACGCGTACAAGGTCACCGCGATCGCGATGTGCGCGGTGTGCGTGCTCTCGGCGGTGGTCTACGGCCACCACATGTTCACCACCTCGATGAGCCCGATGCTCGGACAGAGCTTCATGGTGCTCACCATGATCATCTCGGTGCCGGCGGAGATCTTCTTCCTCAACTGGATGCACACGCTGTGGCAGGGCAAGATCCGGCTGACCACGCCGATGCTGTTCACGCTCGGCGTGTTCTTCGTGTTCGGCCTGGGCGGGCTCACCGGCCTGTACCTCGGCACCATCTCGACCGATCTGTACCTGCACGACACCTACTTCGTCGTCGGGCACTTCCACCTGACCATGGCGGCCGCGGTGTTCCTCGGCTCGTTCGCGTCGATCTACTTCTGGTGGCCCAAGATGTTCGGCCGCGAGTACAACGAGGCGCTCGGCAAGGTGCACTTCTGGTTCAGCTTCATTCCGATCGTGATCATCTTCTGCGGCATGCTGGTGGTCGGTAATGCCGGCATGCAGCGCCGCTTGTACAACCCGTCGGAGTACGACCTGTTCAAGCACCTGCACCCGCTCAACGTGTGGATCTCGCGCTTCGCGTACGTGCTGTTCCTCGGGCAGCTCCCGTTCGTCTACAACTGGTTCGTGGTGCAGTTCCGCGGCAAGAAGGCGTCGACCAATCCGTGGGAGGTCGGCACGCTCGAGTGGACCCACACCACCTCGCCGCCGGTGCACCACAACTACGACGTCATCCCGGTCGTCCTCCACGGGCCGCACGAGTTCAACAACCCGCAGGTCACCGACAAAGATTGGCTCGGTCAGGCGGAAGAGGCGCCCGGCGCCGGCTCCGTCGACGTGATGAAGAAGACGCACTGATGGTGGATGTCGTCCCCCTCCGGCAGCGTCGCCGCCCGCGAGACGTCACCGCCTACGTGGGCATGGTGATCTTCCTCGGCGGCTGGGCGATGATGTTCGCCGGCCTGTTCTTCGCCTACGCGATGGTGCGCGTGAAGGCGGAGTCGTGGCCGCCGCCCGGCGAGAACGCGCTGCCGATCGCGCTGCCGCTCTGCAATACGCTGGTGCTGCTGGCGTCGTCGGCGACCCTGGCACTCGCGCTCAAGGCCGTGCGCGGCGCCCGGCCGCAGGCGCTGAAGGCCTATCTGTTCGCGTCGGTGGCGCTGGGCGTGCTGTTCTGCGCGCTGCAGCTGGTGGTGTGGCGCAAGCTGTTCGCCGAAGGGCTCAAGCCCGACAGCGGGATCTACGGATCGGTGTTCTACGCGCTGACCTGCTTCCACGCGCTGCACGTGCTGGTCGGCATCGTCGGCTTGTGCACGCTGCTGCCGCGCGCGCTGGCGGGCAAGTTCACCGTGCAGAGCCACACGCCGGTGCGCATCTGGGGCATGTACTGGCACTTCGTCGACGTGGTCTGGGTGCTCATGTTCGTCACGGTCTACGTCATCTAATGGAGCCACGGATGCTGAGAGGATTCGCGCTGTCAATTCTCCTTACCGGCGCGGTTGCCGGCTGCGGAGATCACCCGTTCCATCAGTCGATGAAGCTGGGCGGCAAGGAAGTCTCGGCCGAGACGCTGAACCACGGACGCGACGGCTATCAACAGTACTGCCGCCCGTGCCACGGGGAGAACGGCGACGGCAAGGGCTACTCGTCGTACGGCCTGCGTCCGCCGCCGCGCGACTTCTCGCAGGGCCTGTTCAAGTTCGGCCACGTGACCGCGCCGGCGCTTCCGCCCGACGAGGAGCTGATCAAGATCGTGCGCGGCGGCCTGCACGGAACCGCGATGCTGAAGTGGGACGTGCCGGACGGCGAGCTCTTTCCGATCTTGCAATACATCAAGACCTTCTCGCCCAAGTGGGCGGCCGAGGAGCCAGGCAAGCCGATCGAGGTCAGCGCGGATCCGTTCGGTGAGGCGAAGAAGACCGAAGCGGTGGTGCTCGGCGAGAAGCTCTATCACGCCAAGGCGCAGTGCTCGGGCTGCCATCCGGCGTTCGTCACCCACGAGAAGCTGAACGCATTGACCAAGGAAATGACCGGCACCGCGCAGACCGACTTCTCCGCCGAGATGTACGTGTCGCAGCTCAAGGACTCGGAGTATTGCCTGGAGTGGAAGGCCGGCTGGAAGAAGATCGAAGATCGCGAGTGCGCGAAGGTGGTCAAGATCCTGCCGCCGAACTTCACGCGCGACAAGCTGCGCACCGTGCACGAGGGGACGGAGCTCACCGATCTGTACCGGACGATCGCGTCGGGGATCGGCGGCGCCAACATGCCGACCTGGAAGGGCGCGCTCAAGGAAGACGAGCTGTGGGGCCTGGCCTACTACGTGCGCTCGCTGGCAGAGATGCGCGACACCGCCGAGGCGGGCAAGCTGGCCTCGCTGCTCGGCGATCCGGCGAACGCGAGCTGGAAGCCGAGCGTCACGCCGCCGCCCGCGCCGCCTGCCCCGCCGCCACCCGGGGCGAAGCCGAACAAGGGCGGCAAGGAATAGCTACAGCGACGGAACCAACGGACGGTTCGACACCAGCCGTCCTTCGTGCAAGAAGCCTTCGACGACCCGCCCGCCCATCGTTCGCAGCACCTCCCGAACCGACTCCGCCTGCGCGTCCTTGTGAACGATGGCCGTGACCACCGCGCGGCGCGCCAGCATCTCCTGCTCGTAGGTCGCGCGGCCGTCGAACCGCGGGTGATAGATGCGACGCGGGTACGCCTCGCCGGTCAGCCACCATGCGATGAGCCCGCCCGAGATGGCGCCGCTGAGCAGGCCGAGGAGCGCGTACGACCACGGGAAGCCGATCAGCTTGACCGCGACCGCGCACACCAGCCCGAGCGCGATGCCGATGAACGGCACCGGCCCGAAGCTCGATTCGTCGGCGAGGATCGCGGTCTCGACGACCTTGCCGTCGGTGCCCGGCACATGGACGCGCACGGTCGCGCGTGCGCCCGCTACCTCGCGCACCTTCTCGCCGGCGCGCAGGGCCACATCCGCATTGTCGAACACTCCGCTTACGGTCTTCATAGAGGGAAGATAGTCCCCGGAGGGGCTGCCACAAGACGAGCGAGCGAGCGCTCGCCTACTGGTGGTCGGGGGGCGGAACGACGGGCGGCTCTTCGAGCTCGCGCGAGGCCTTGCGGATGGCGCGGATGACCAGGTAGACGACCGGGAACGGGAACAAGATCATCACGCCGAGCAGCTTGAGCGTGGTGGTGAAGGTCGACTGTTGGCCGAGGCACGCCGGGCAGGCCGCGGCCACCGACGGGACCAAGAGGAGCGCCAGCGCGAGCAGGCTGTGGGTCAGGCGGGCCATGCTAGGTGAACGCGCTTCGGGCGATCGATTCCACGATCAGCACCACCGCGTAGAGCGCAGGGAACAGCATCGGGATGGCGATCACCATCTTGAGCGACCGGGTCTCGCTCTTGAGGTGCATGTAGAACAGCGCCACCAGCGTGGCCTTGCCGACCGCCAGGGTGATCAGCCCCGCGATCAGCATGCCACGCGCGATCGGCATGTACTTGAGCCCGACCTCGATGCCGGTGAGCGCCGTGAGGACGAAGAACATCACGATGTATTCTTTTCTGGAGTGCGCCCCGCTCATGGGCTACCGCCCACGAGCGTGTCGGCCCGATGGGCCGCCAATTTCGGTCGATTGTTGATCGCTCGCTGCCGCTCGCTCATCGCCGCCTCGCTCAGATCAGGTAGATGAAGGTGAAGACCAGGATCCACACCAGGTCGACGAAGTGCCAGAACAGTCCGGCGATCTCGAGATGGTTGGGCGACGCGTTCGGCCCGTCGGTGAACTTGCCGCCCAGCGCCTGCAGCCAGATGATGCTCAGGTAGGTGACGCCGGTGAACACGTGCAGGCCGTGGAAGCCGGTGGTGAGGAAGAAGGTCGACGACATCTGGTCGACCGACAGCCCCATCCCCTTCTCGTGGATCAGCTCGGTGTACTCCTTGGCCTGGCCGCAGAGGAACAGCACGCCGCCGAGGATGGTCAGCCCGAGCCACAACAGGAGCTGCTTCTTGTTCTTCTCCTGCGCCGAGGCCAGCGCCATGACCATGGTGACGCTCGAGCAGATGAGCAGAAAGGTCATGCCGGCGGTGAACGGGATGCCCAGCCGGGTGGCCGGATCCGGCCAGTTGTGCGATCCGGAGCGCAGGATCCCGTAGCCGAGCAGCAGGCCACCGAAGGACATCGCGTCGGTGAGGAGGAAGATCCACATCCCCACCTTGCCCGAGGAAGCGGCACCAAAATCGAACCCGCCCTCATCGGTGTTTACTACGGCGTGCTCAGCGGCCTGGCTCATCGGTTGGGAAGGCTCCTTCGGTGAAAGACCGCGTCACCATAGCATGAGGCGACGCGCCCAACGCAAGCAAAAAACCGTCGAAATCGCCGCTGTCAGCGACGGAAGAGGCTGATCGTCGGCTTCGCGACACAGGAGCTTTGGGCTTGACAACTGACCATGGGTCACTTATTAGTTGACCCATGGTCAGTTACATCCGGGCGCGCAAAGGAGCCCAGAAAGAGGAACGCAAGCAAGCGATCCTCGATGTCGCGCGGGCGATGTGCGCGACGGCGCCGTTCGCCGAGGTGACCATGGCCGCGGTGGCGGATCGCGCCGGATTGGCCAAGGGCACCCTGTACCTCTACTTCAAGACCAAAGAGGAGCTGGTGCTGGCGCTGCTCGAAGATCAGCTGTGGAGCTGGTTCGACCTGGTCGACAAACGGCTGGTCTACTTGATCCGGCCGAGCGCGGGCAAGGTCGCGGCGCTGATCTGCGAGACCCTCGCCGAGCGCCCGCTGCTCCGGCGCCTGTTGTCGATCCTGCACGCGCTGCTCGAGCAGAACCTCGACTACGAGTCGGCGTTGCGCTTCAAGTCGACCGCGCTGGAGCGCCTGGTCAAGACCGGCGCGCGGCTCGAGGCCGCCCTGCCCTTCTTGCCGCGCGGCGGCGGCGGGCAGCTTCTCTTGACCCTGCACGCGTTGGTGGTCGGCCTGCAGCAGATGGCCGATCCGTCGCCGCAGGTCGCGCGGGTGCTCGCCGATCCGCGCATGGCGCCGCTGCGGGTCGACTTCGACGCCGCGCTGTCGTATTCCCTGGCCGCGCTGCTGCACGGCCTGAACCGCACCAGATCCAGGAGGAAGTCATGACCACCACCGAGACCAGGCGCCACGCGGCCCTCATCACCGGCGCCTCGGGCGGAATCGGCTACGACCTGGCGAAGCTGTTCGCCGCCGGCGGCTACGATCTGGTGCTGGTCGCGCGCTCGGCGGGCAAGCTCGAGGAGCTGGGCCGCGCGCTCGAGGCCGAGTTCAAGATCTCCACGCGCGTGATCTCCGCCGACCTGTCCGATCCGGCCGCGCCGGCGCGCGTGTTCGCGCAGGTCGAGTCGGCCGGCACCGACGTCGAGGTGCTGGTCAACAACGCCGGCTACTCGGTCTACGGCCCGTTCGCCGAGACCAGCTGGAAGGAAGAGCTGAACATGATCCAGCTCAACGTGGTCGCGCTCGCCGGACTGACCAAGCTGTTCCTGCCGTCGATGGTGCTGCGCAAGTCGGGTCGGATCCTGAACGTGGCCTCGACGGCGGCGTTCCAGCCCGGGCCGCTGATGGCCGTGTACTACGCGTCGAAGTCGTTCGTGCTCTCGTTCTCCGAGGCGATCGCCGAGGAGCTGGTGGGCACCGGCGTGACCGTCACCGCGCTGTGCCCCGGCCCGACCAAGACCGGCTTTCAGGCCCGCGCCAAGATGGAGGAGTCCAAGCTGGTCAAGGGCAAGGCGATCATGGGCTCGGACGAGGTCGCGCGCATCGGCTACGCCGCGCTCATGAAGGGCAAGCGCGTGGTGATCCCGGGCGCCAAGAATCGCTTCCTCGCGCAGAGCGTGCGCTTCATGCCGCGCAACATGGTCACGCGCGCCGTCCGGAAGGCGCAGGAACGCGAGGGCGCCTGATGCCGGCGGAGCTGGCGGCGTACTTCAGCGCGGAGAAGAACGAGAGCCTGCTGTTCGTGCTGGCCGGCGTGGCGGCGCTCGTCGCGTCGGTGTGGATGTGGAAGACCGGCAGCGCGCACCGCGGAATGGGCTACCCGCTGGTGGCGGTCGGCCTGGTCCAGTTGGTCGTCGGCCGCAGCGTGTACCTACGCACCGACGGGCAGGTGGCGGCGCTGGCGGCGCAGCGCGCGCGTGAGCCCGCCGCGTTCCAGACCGCCGAGCTCGCGCGCATGGAGACGGTCGAGAAGAACTTAGCGTGGCGATGACCTACATTTGGCGCGAGCGGGAAGCGCTGTATGCCGCGGGGGTGGGACTGGTGCTGCAAGCCAGCGTCATGCTGGTGCTCGATCTGTTCGCGGAACGACGGGCCGAGGCGTATGTGCGTCTGATCCACGGAGGCTAGGCGCACGGCTATTTCCGCTTCGTCCCAACGTACTATTTCTTCGTGAGCCGTTCTCGCGCGCCGGGTACACCTACGGTGGCAGAGATGGAACGCGCTTCGCCCCAGCCGAGCGTCTGTGCGCCGCTGATCGCGAGCGCCGAGATGACAGACGAACCGGTCAGCCTGGAGACGGTATTCCGTCGTTATTCCCGCTATGTAGCGGCCGTGGCCATGCGCCTGTTGGGGCGCGACGACGAGGTCGACGATGTGGTGCAGGAGGTGTTCTTGACGGCGGTGCGGGGAATGGGTCAGCTGCGCGAGCCGGCCGCGGTCAAGGGCTGGCTGGCGACCGTGACCGTGCGCGTGGCCGGGCGGCGGCTGCGGATGCGGCGGCTGCGCGGGTTCTTCGGGCTCGACGCGCGGCCGGGTTACGAGCAGATCGCGACCGCCGACGCGCCGCCCGATCAGCGCGCGCTGCTGGTGCGCGTGTATCGGCTGCTCGACGAGCTGCCGGTGAACGAGCGCTTGGCGTGGACGCTGCGCCACGTCGAGGGAGAGCAGCTCGACGCGGTGGCGCGCAGCTGTGGCTGTTCGCTCGCTACCGTCAAGCGGCGCATCTCCGCGGCGCAGGCAAGACTGGACAAGGCCCTCGGCAGTGGGTGATCTCGAGCGAGAGATCGCGCGCGCGCGCGGACACGTCGACGTCCAGTGGGACGACGAGCGCGCGCGGCGCGTTCAGGCCGGACTGGGCGCGCGCCGACAGCGACAGCGGGTGCGCGCCGCGGCCGCCGGCGTCGCGCTCGCCTTGATGGTGGCGGGTGGGCTGTGGTGGCGCCATCAGCGGAGCGACACGCCGGCGCGCGAGGCGCGGCACGACCAGCGCAGCGCCCCACTCGTCCGGTTCGCCGACGGCTCGGTGGCGCGGCCGCTCGATCTGGACAGCGTGGTGCGGCCGATCGCCGCTGCGCCGCGGCGATTGACCGTCGAGGTGGTGCGCGGCGGAGCGCGTTTCGACGTGGTGCACGATCCGTCGCGGGTGTTCCACATCGACGCGGGGCAGGTGTCGGTCGAAGTGCTGGGCACCCAGTTCACCGTCGAGCGGCGCGGCGCCAAGGTGCGCGTGGCGGTCGAGCACGGGCGCGTGCGCGTGGCCTGGGGATCGGGGCGCCGCGAGCTCACCGACGGTGAGGGGGCGCTGTTTCCGCCCGATCCGGTGGCCGGCGGATGGCAGGCGCTGGCCGCGAGCGGCGCCTATCGCGAGGCCTACGCGGCGCTGCGCGACTCGGAATTGCACGACGAGCCGGGCGAGCTGTTGCTGGCCGCCGACGTGGCCCGCCTGAGCCATCACCCGGCGGAGGCGTTGCCGCGGCTCGAGCAGATCCTGCAGCAGCACCATTCGGATCCGCGCGCGCCGCTGGCCGCGTTCACGCTCGGGCGCGTGCTGCTCGAGGAGTTGAACCGGCCGCGCGACGCCGCGCCGGCGTTCGCCGAAGCGCGCGCGCTCGACGTGCACGGGCCGCTCGCCGCCGATGCGCTGGCGCGTGAGGTCGAAGCGTGGGCGCGCGCCGACGAGCCGCGCCGCGCGCGCGAACGAGCGGGCGAATACGTGCGGCTCTACCCCGATGGCAGCCGGCTCGGCTCGGTGCGGCGCTACGGCGCCGGGCGCGATCGCTAGAGCATCGCTCCCGCGATGGAACGCCGCCTTCGGCGCAAGGAGGGCTTCATGATCCGCCGCGCGGCTCCCTTCGCGCTGCTCCTGGTCCTCGGCGAAGCCTCGGCCGCCCGCCCCACCCCACCGATCGCGCTGCACGTGGCTGCGTGCGCGTCGATCGACGCGGCGGAGCTCGCGCGGCTCCTCGACATCGAGCTGGGCACGCCCTCCGAACGGGCGGACGAGCCGAATCCGCGGCTGCGCGCCACTGCGGTGTCGATCGGATGCACGGGGCGCCGCGCGCGGGTTCGCGTGCGGTTCACGGCAGGCGCGGGAAAGGCCTCGCGTGCGCTCGATCTCGAGGCGACGCCCGTCGGGGCGCGTGCGCGGCTGGTGGCGCTGGCGGTGGCCGAGCTGGTGTCCGAGAGCGGCGAGACGCAACCGCGACGGCGCCCCAGTCACCCAACCGAGCCAGCCGAGGCGCCGAAAGAGGACCCCATGCTCGAACGCATTCTCTCCACCAGCCTGGTCGCGTCGATGTTCCTGAGCGTGAACGCGATCGCGCTCCCGAAAAAAGAGTCGGAGGTGAGCGCGCCGCAGACCACGCTCACCCGCCCGCAGGCCCGCAGCGACGGGGCGCAGCCGGCGGTCCACGCAGACGATCTACTCGGCCCGCTCGGCGAGCAGGTGCGCGCGGTGACCGATTCGCAGATCAAGGTGATGAAGCGGCTGCTCGACAACACCGCCGACGCGGACGCCGACAAGCCGGAGCTGCACTTCCAGCTCGGCGAGCTGTACGCCGAGCAGCAACGCTTCTTCTCCTGGAAGGCGCGCGATCTCGACGGTAAACCTGCAGCGCGCGCGCTGCAGGCCGACTACGAGCGGCGCGAGCGCGAGGCCACGCTGGCCGCGGTGCGCGAGTACCTGGAGGTCGCCGATCATCCGGATCGCTTCCACGACTACAAGCGCATGGACGAGGTGCTCTTCTACCTGGCGTACCTGCTCAATCAGGTGAAGAAGGAGGACGCGGCGCGCGGCTACCTCAAGCGTCTGATCAAGGACCACCCGACGTCGCGCTTCATCCCCGACGCGCTGCTGGCGTTCGGCGAGCACTTCTTCGATCAGGCACAGCTCGAGAACGCGCTGGTCTTTTACGACAAGGTGCTCGAGTACCCGGGCTCGCGGCTGTACGGCTACGCGCTCTACAAGAAGGGCTGGTGCGCCTACAACCTCGGGGACTTCAAGCAGGCGCTCGTGCTGTTCGTGCAGGTCACCGAGCTGGCAGCGAAGACGCCCGCTGCTGATCGGTTGCAGCTTGGGCGCGAGGCGCGTCGCGACGTGGTGCGCACCTACGCGCAGCTCGGCACGGCGGAGCGGGCGTGGCCGTTTTTTCAGCGCGTGGGTGGCGTGAGCGCCGGCGCGATGCTCGAGCAGCTCGCCGAGCTGTTCGCGGGCCAGGGCAAGTTCGGCGAGGCGGCGCGCCTGTACCGCCAGCTGATCGCGCAGGCGCCGGCGTCACCGCGCGTGTGTATGTGGCAGGGCGAGGTGGTCAAGGCGACGCTCGGCGAGACCGGTGCGCGCGCCGAGCCGGCGACGGTCAGGGAGCTCGAGCGCCTGGACGCGCTGGTCGCGCTCACCGCCGATCGCGCCTGCCGCGAGAACGCGAGCGCGCTCGAGCGCGAGCTGGGACCGGTGTGGCACAAGGAGGCGCAGACCACCGGCGTCACGCGCAGCTACGAGCTGGCGCACGCGATCTATCAGCTCTTCCTGCGCCGCTTCCCCGACCAGCCGCAGGCGCTGGCGATCACGTTCTACGACGGCGAGCTGCTGTACAAGCTCGGGCGCTACTGCGAGGCGGCGCCGCGCTACAGCGAGGTGGTGCGGCGCGATCCGCAGCCCAAAGCGAAGTATCTGCGCGAGGCGGCGTGGGCGGCGGTGCTCTCCTCGCGCACCTGTCTCGGGGTCGACGACGTGCCGAAGATCTCCGACGGTCCGCCGGCGGGCAGCGGCGGCGGCGAAAAAGAGACCTTCGCGCCGCGGCCCATTCCCGAGCCGTGGCAGAAGATGTTCGTCGCGTTCGACGACTACCTGCGCTACGTCCCCGACGGCGCCGAGCGGATCGCAGTGCAGTATCGAAAAGCGCGCGCGCTGTACGAGCTGAACCGGTTCGACGAGGCGATCCCGCTGTTTCGCGAGCTGGTCGAGAAGCATGCGCAGTCGGAGCTGGCGGTGTACGCGGCCGATCTGCTGTTCGACAGCCTGGCGGTGCGCAAGCGCGTGCGCGAGCTGAGCGCGGCGGTCGACGCTTACTGCCCGCTGCGCGAGCTCGAGCACGCGCCTGGCTTCGCCCGTCGCTGCCGCGTGATTCGCGGGGCGCTCGATCGCCAACGCGCCGAGGATCTCGAGCAGGCCGGCCAGTATCGCGAGGCAGCCGAGGCCTACCTGCAGCTCGCCCAGCGCTTCCCGGACGATCCCAAGCTCGACGAGGTGCTCTACGACGCGGCGATCGACTTTCAGCGCGCCAAGGTGATCGGCTTCGCCATCCTCGCCTTCCAGGAGCTGATCGCGCGCCGTCCCGAGTCGCCGCTGGCCAAGAAGAGCATCTACATGGTCGGGCGCAACTTTCAGGACATCGCCGAGTTCGATCACGCGGCGGAGAACTACGAGGCGTTCGCCACGCGCTGGCCGGGAGAGCGCGACGCGTCGACGGCGCTGTGGCGCGCGTCCTTCTTTCGCCGCGCGCTCGGCCACCAGGAGCGCGCGCTCGAGGACACGCGACTCTATCTGCGCAACTACGCGGGGCGGCCGGAGATGATCGACGCGGCCGCGGGCGTGGCGTTCGGCGAGGCGCAGATCTACGAGCAGCAGCGCGAGTGGGACAAGCTCGAGGTTCGGCTCGAGAGCTACCTGCGCCAGCTCGGCGCGCGCGGCGGCGTCGACCGCCAGATCGTCGCGCACGTGAAGCTGGGGGAGCTCTTGTGGCGCCAGGCGTGCCCGGTCGCCGGCGTGCAGGGCGCGTGCGTGGAGATCAAGCGCACGCAGCGCGAGCGGCACGATCGCTGCGGGCGCGGCGTCGAGACGCAGGTGATCGCGCGGCGGCCCCAGCTCGTGGCGCGCGCGATGGACCATCTGGCGCAGGCGCTCAAGCTCTACGGCAACGGCGCGGCGGCCGCCAAGGTCTCGGGCCGCGACGAAGCGGAGCGCAGCGCGCGCGTCGCCGAGCTCGCGTGGCACGCCGCCGAGGCGCGCATGCTGCAGGGCGATCTCGAGTACGAGCGCTTCTTGGCCATGAGCATCCCGGCCGGGCTCGACTTCACGCGCCCGCGCGACAAGCGCCTGCTCGCCGCGTGGCTGGAGAAGAAGGGGCGTGCGCTCGAGAGCGCGCGGCGCGTCTACCGCAGCGTGATCCAGCTCGAGCAGGCGCACTGGGCGATCGCGGCCGCCGCGCGCGTCGGCCAGCTCTTTCAGGGGTACGCCGCGCAGCTCCTCACCACGCCGATCCCGAAGACGCCGCCCGCGCCCGCCGGCCTCGAACCGCGCAAGTGGGCCGAGCTGTTTCGCAACGCCTACTGCGACGCGTTCGGCGATCAGATCACGCTGCTCGAGGATCGCGCCGTCGACGCGCTCGGGCAGTGCCTGCACAAGTCGACTGAGCTGTCGTGGTTCAACGAATGGTCCGGGCTGTGCGAGGCCGAGCTCAACCAACTGCGCCCGGCGGAATATCCGCTCGCGTCGGAGGTGCGCGCCGAGCCCGGCTACGTCGCAGCGGTCACCGATCGCATGTCGGTCCAGCCGCTCGAGCGCTGAGCTACGGAGGGCAGCCGGCGGTGACAGCCAGTGTGTAGGGCGAGATCGCGCCGTTCTTGCCGTCGACCACCAGCCAGTATTTCTTCGCCGGGTCGGCGGTGAAGGTCACCTTCTCGCTCGCCGTGCCGGTCAGGGTGCTGCTCTGCAGGCACGCCGCGGTCGGATCGCAGGTGAGCGCCGCCGGCGCCTCGAGCACCAGCAGATCGAGATCGGCGGCCAGGCCGATCAGCTCGACGGTGTACGGGCCCGGGCCGGTCGGCGTGAACAGGTGCACCGTCTCCGGCCCGCTCTCGCCCGTGGCGCACGCCCAATTCGTGACGTCGCTGGTGGCGCCGGATTGATCGTTCTGGTTCGACACGCTGCGGTTCGAGAGGCTGCACGACAGCCCGCGGTTGGCGTTGGCGCAGGTGGGCGCCGGGCACGCGCTCGACTGCACGTTGATGTGATACGGGCTCACCGCGCCCGCTTTTCCGTCGACGGCGAGATAGTAATACTTGGCCGCGTCGGCGGTGAAGGTCACGCTCTCGCTGGCGGTCCCCGGATTGGTGCTCGACATCTCGCACGCGACGGACGAGTCGCAGCTGAACGACGAGGTCGACGACAGCACGATCAGATCGAGATCCGCCGACAAGCCGTCGAGCGTGACGGTGTAGTTGCCGCTGACCGGTGGCTTGAGCTGGTAGATCACCTCCGGGCCGCCGGTGTTGGCGTCGCACGCCCAGCCGTCGATGGCGTTGCGCGAGCGGGTCGCGTCGTCGTTGCGCCGCCAGTCGTCGAGGTAGTTGCAGGCCAGCCGGTTGCCCGACTGGTAGCACGACGCGCCCGGGCACGCCGGCGAGCGCAGCTTGAGCGTGAACGGCGACGTCGCGCCGCCCTGGCCGTCGACGGCGATCCAGTAGTACTGCCCCTGCGTGGCGGCGAAGGTCACGCTCTCGTCGGCCGTGCCGACGTGCACGCTCGAGGCCACGCAGGCCGCGGTCGGATCGCAGCTCGAGTAGGTGCCGGCTACCACGATCAGATCGAGATCGTCGGTGAGCCCGCTCAGATCGAACGTGTAGGTGCCGGCCGTCGCCGTGTAGAAGTAGTAGACGACCTCGGGCCCGGTGGTGCCGGGGTCGCACGGCCAGGCGTCGACCGTGTTCTTCGAGCGCGCGCTGTCGTCGTTGCGCCGCGCGTCCGAGGGCGTCGAGCAGCTCAGGAAGTTGCCGGCGTTGCGGCACGAGGGCGGACAGTCGACCTCGAGCTGGTACGCGCCGCCCGCGCCCTTGGAGTCGACCACCGCGTAGTAGGTGGTGTTGGCGAACCCGGTGAAGGCGACGCTCTCGTCGGCGGTGCCCGCGTTCAGGCTCTGCGCGCGGCACGAGGTCGGATCGCAGCCGGCCGAGTCGCTCAGCACCACCAGATCGAGATCCTGCGCCAGGCCGGTCAAGGTCAGCTTGTAGTTGGTGTCGACCGTCTGCGTGAGCGTGTAGCTCTCCTCGGGACCGCTCTCGCCGGGCGCGCACTGGTAGCTGTCGAGCCCGTGCGTCGCGCTGGCGCGGCTGGTGTCGCCGCTCAGCGTCTGGTTGCACGCGAGCGTCTGCAGCGACGTGCAGCTCGCGCACCCGGCGGTCAGCGTGAACGGACCGCTCGCGCCGTTCTTGCCCTCGACCACCACCGTGTAGTTGTGGTTGGCCACCGCGGCGAAGGTGAGCGTTTCGTTGCCGCTGCCCACCGTGAGCGCGCTGGCCACGCACTTGGCGCTCGCGGTGCAGAACGTCCCGTCGAGCACCAGCAGATCGAGATCACCGGTGGTGCCCGAGAGCGTGAGCGTGACCGCGCGATCGGTGGAGGTGTAGAACGGGAACGCCTGCTCGGGTCCGGTTTCGCCGGTGGCGCAAGCGTAGGTGTCGATCGCGCTCGAGCCGAGCAGCGAGCCGCTGTTCACCTGATCGAACGAGTAGCAGCCGAGCGAGCTGAAGCCGACCGAGCACGACGGATCGGGCACGCACACGCCGGTCATGCAATGGCCGGGCGAGCCCATGGTCACGCCGCACATGCCGGTGTCGTTGGCCGGCACCACGCCGCACATCCCGGACGTCGGGTCGCACACGCCCAGGTTGCACTCGTCGCCCGAGGCGGTGCAGTCGAGGTCGCTGTAGCTGCACCTGTGATCGCTGCCGCACACGTCGGTGGTGCACAGGTTGTTATCGTCGCAGTCGGCTTGCACCATGCAGCCCGCGGCCAGGTGCGCATCGTCGAGCACGTGCCCGCTGTCTTCGACGGCCATGTCGGCGCCCTCACGCGAGGAGCCGCAGCCGCTCAGCGCCGACAGGGCGACGACCAGGACCAGCCTGGTCACGGCGCGCGCCCGACCGCGCGCAACCGTCCGGCGCGTCGCTCGGCCGCCTCCTGGTAGCGGCGGCGATCTTCGTTGGTCTCCACCTCGAGCGGCGACACGTGGCGTGGTCGCCCGCAATCGTCGACGGCGACGAAGGTGAGGTACGCCTTGGTGGTGTAGCGACGGACGCGGGTGCGCGGGTCCTCGGTCTCGACGCGGCAGCCGACCTCCATGCTGGTGTTGGCGGCGTAGTTGACCTGCGCCTCGAGCAGCACCACGTCGCCTAGCCGGATCGGCGACATGAAGTCGAGTCGATCGATCGACGCGGTGACCACCGAGCCGCCGGCGTGGCGCATGGCCGAGACACCCGCGCACACGTCGATCCACTGCATGACCACGCCGCCGAACAGCACGCCGCCCGCGCCGTTGGTGTGCACGGGCATGACGATCTGGGTCATGGTCACGCGCGAAGCGGCGGGCGTGTAGCGCAGCGGCTCGGGAGACACCCGGGCAGTCTACCCCTAGTAGGCGAAGTGCGCGCGCGACAGGCTGAGGAACAGGAACGCCAACAGGGTGGCGATCGCCATCACCGCCGCCATGGTGACGACGGTGACGCGGTTGTCGCGCGGCAGGGACTGAATAGCCATCGGTACCTCCGCCGAGGAGCACTGCATATCGCCTGCCGCGCGCGCTGCCGCCTGCCCTACGACCGTTCGCTCAGGGGCTGACCCAGTCCACCGGCAACAGCTCGCGATCGTAGTGCCCGGCATCCCAGCGCACCACGCCGTGCACGGTGACGACCTCGCCCACGCTGGGGATGCGTACGCCCGCCGCCGCGTACATGGGCGCGACGTCGACGAACAGATACGGGCTCGTGCCCAGCTTGATCTCGAGCATGCCGTCATAGCCGGTGCGCTGGCTGGTCACCTGATCGCGCACGCACACCTCCTTGCCAGCGGCGTAGCGCCCCTTGACCACGTCGGCGAGCTGCACCAGCTCCTCACATTGGGCCGGCTGCACCGTGCACAGCCCGCCTATGCAATCGTCGCCGCGATGGCACTGGCTCGCGTCCTGACACAGCCCGGGGTGGAAGCACGAGTCGTCGATGCAGTACGGGCAGCCGCTCGGGCCGGCCGCGCCGACGCACGCGGTGAAGTCGCCCGCCGTCATCTTGCTGCTGCAGCGATAGGGCACCTTGGTGCCGCCGGCGCATTCGATCTGCCCGCCGAACGCGAGCACCGTGCAGCCGCCGGTCTGCGCGCAGTACGAGCCCGGATCGCAATCGTCATCGCGCGCGCAGGTCACCGTCTGGCAATGACCGCTGGCGGCGCAGCTCAAGGGCGCGGTGCAGCCGCTGGTCGCGCAGCCGGGCACGCACGCGCCGGCCGAGCAGATGGTCGCCGGCGCGTTGGGGCACTCCGAGTCGCTGTTGCAACCGACGCCGCCATCGGGCGGGCGCGCGCAGTTGGGCTGCGAAGGATCGCAGCAGTGCCCGGTCTGCGGCTGGCAGGCGAGCCCGTCGGCGCACGGGCCGAGCGTGCAGCCGACCACGCAAGTGTGCGTCGACGCGGCGCACACCGAGGCCGGCGGATCGCACATGCTGTCGTCGGCGCACGCCTGCGCGCCCGAGCACTCGCCGGTCGACGGATCGCAGCTCGCGCCGTTGACGCACGCATCGGAATCGCCGGCGCAGCCGGGCACGCAGCGACCGTCGGGGCCGCACACGGTCGCCGGCGGCGCGCAGTCGGCGAGCGTCTGGCACTGAAGCGAGCCGAGCTGGGTATTGGTGCGGCAGCCGAATGCGCCGGCGAGCAGCGTCAGGGCAATCGCGAGTGCATCGAGGCGGCGCGCCATCTCGCCGCCGAGTCTACCGCGCCCGGCAGGCGTTGCGCTGCAGACGCGCCTTCTGCGCCCACGGCTCGGCCGGACGCAAGAGCGCGTGCTCGAACTCCGCGCGCGCGCGACGGCATCCGTGATCGAGCTCGCGATACAACGTGCCGCGCACGAAGTGCAGCTCGCCCGCGCGCAGCCCGTCGGGCTCGGTGCGCAGGTAGCCGTCGATCTCGCGCAGCGCGACGGTCGACTGGTGCAACGCCACCAGCGCGTCGATGATCGAGGCGTGCACGTCGCGTGCGAGCACGCCGTGCGGGAAGCGCTTGCGCTCGAGCTCCCAGATGTCGAGCGCCGCGCGAGCGTCGCGCTGATCGCGCATGGCGTGGAAGCCCGCTTCGTAGAGCGCGCTCTCGTCGTCGAGGTGGCTGGCGGCCGGTGCAGGCACGGGAGCGGCCGGCGCGGGGACGAACGAGCGCTCGGTGACGCCTTCGAGATCGACCGCGCCCAGGCGCTCGAGCTCGGCCGCGAGCGGCGCGTCGGTCGACGAGGCCGGCCAACGCTCGCCCGAGCGCACGATCACCACGCGCGACGTCGCGCCGAGCGGCTGCAGCTCGACCACGCCGTGCCCGACGGCCAGGCTGGCCGATCCGTCGGCGTGCACCGCCACGCGCAGCACCGTGCCCACCACCTTGGCGACGAAGCGCGGCGTGCGGATCAGGAACGGCGAGTTCTTGGAGCGCGGTGTGACGTGCGCGAGCAGGCTGCCGCGCTCGAGGGTGAGCTCGATGCCATCCGGTCCCAGGCGATCGAGCCGCGCGAAGGTGCCGGCTCCCGCCACCATCCGGCCTGCGCCGTATAGATCGACCAACGACAGCTCGGTGAGGGCCGGCAACCGCTGACCGGCGCGCACGATCCGCTCGGCGCCGTCGGCGGCGATCACCAGCGCCTGCGATCCCGAACGACCACGCGGCAGGAACACCAACGCGAGCAGCGTCGCGCACACCGCTCCGGCGGCGAAGCCCCAACCCCAGGCGAGCTTGCGCGCCGGCTTGGCGCGGCGCCGCTGAAGCTCGGCCCACACCCGCGACTGCGCGCGCGGCGAAGGCTCGGGCGCGAGCTCGGCGGCCTTGCCGACCACCCGTCGCGTCTCCGAGCTGCCCCACTGCTCGTTGCCTGGGTTCACGAGCGATCCTTGTCTTTGGAGCGGCGCGCCTGCAGGCGCTGCTCGAACTCCTGCCGCGCGTAGTGCAGGCGCGACCACACCGTCTCGGTGCGCGTGCCGACCACTTGCGCGATCTCTTCGCAGCTCAGCCCTTCGAACTCGGCGAGGATGAACGCCTCGCGCTTCTTGGGCGCCATCTTGTCGAGGATCCCGTAGGCGATGCGATGCGCCTCCATCACCTCGGCGCGATCGACCGACTGCAGCGGCACATCGGCGCGCGGCTCGTCGCGCTCGAACAGCCGGCGCAGCCGCAGCCGGCGCCGCAGCGAGCGCACCACGTTGAGCGTGATGCCGTACAGCCAGGTGGTGACCAGCGAGGTGCCGTCGAAGGTGTCGAGCTTGCGCGCGACCACCAGGAACACCTCCTGCGCAGCGTCCTCGGCATCGATGCCGGGACCGCCCAGACGGGCCGCCATCCGAAAAACGAAGTCGAAATGCTCGCGATAGACCGGCTCGAGCTGCAACGAGCCCGCGGTAGAAGCGCGTAAGTCCTCGCGTTCCTTAGTCAACTTCGCCAGCACTGTGGGACGCCACCTCGTCATTTTGACCTATCTATGTGACGACGGGGTAACGTCCTTCAAAATATCTGCACCCCGGCCGACACGAACGGCGAAAGGACCACCAGGGGGGTCTGCCCGACGGTGCCGACGCCCCCGATCTGCAGGTTTTCGGCGAACAACAGCACGTCCAGCGCGACTCCGGCCGAGAGCACCACGCGCCCGAGCTCGAGGCGATAGGCCGCGCGCGCCGACAGCCCCGGCTCGACGAGCACCCGCGAGGTCGAGTGCGACAGCCCGCCGGTGCTGGTCAGCCAGATGGCGATCATGGGGCCCGCGCCCAGCCGGATCGCCCCGCCACGCACGCGTAGATCGACGTGCGCTTCCGCCGCCAGCGGCAGGCGCCGCGCCGAGATCGTCACCCTCCCCGTCGGGGTCTGCGCCGGCGCGCTCTGGGTCCATTCGCCCTCCACGCCGCTGCGCACGCTCAGCCCGAACCGCCGCCAGCTATGTCCGAGCGCCAACTCGCCGCCTGGCTCCGACGGCGCACCGTCGAGCGGAATCGCCCAGTACGCGCGCGCCTCGATCTCGAACCGCCGCCGCACCGGCGCCGGCGCGGCACGCACGACCGCCACCGTCGCCGGCGGCGCGACGATCGGTTGCGGGCGCACGACCGGCGTGAGCGTGGGTGCAGGCGTGGGGACGACCACCGATGGCGGCGTCACCACCGGAGGGGCGACCACTTCGACGTGCTCACGCTCACGTTCACGTTCATGCTCGCGTTCGCGTTCGCGTTCGCGTTCGCGTTCGCGTTCGCGTTCGCGTTCACGTTCACGTTCACGCTCACGTTCACGCTCACGCTCGCGTTCACGCTCCGCCTCGCGGCGGGCGGTCTCTGCATCCCGCGCATGCAACGGCGTCGCCGCCCGCGCCACGATCAGCGCCGCCGTCTCCAGCACCGCCTCGCAATCCGCATCCGCCGGCAGCACGCGCCGCTCGGTCCCCACCAATCGGCCGCTCGCCCCGCGCGCGGTCACGTGCACCACCAGCGCTCCACCCTCCACCCCGACGCGCACCGATTGGTGCCCGCCCGCCGGCGGCGCACCGACGCGAATGACCAGCTCGGGCAGCTTCGATCGCACGCGCGCGACCAGCTGCGCCGCGTCGAAGCAGCGCGATTGAAACGGCTCCACCGCGATCGGCGGCGACCCTTCGGCGCGCACGAGCGCCGGCGCGAGGAGGATCGACAAGGCGCACAGCCAACCACGCATGGCGCCTCTTCGTACCATGTTCAGTCGACGGGCGGGGGGACGGCGCGGCGCCAGCGGGTCAGCTCGACGAGGCCGCCGGCGATCAGCACCAGGCCGAGCGGGATGACCTCGACGAGATAGCGCGGCTCGACGTAGTAGCTGTACGCCAGCACCAGCGTGCGCCCGACCAGCGCCGCCAGCAGCACCGCGGCGATCCTGCGCGTGCGCCGTCGCGCGAGCAGCAGCGCCGCGCCGGCCAGGATGGCAAGGGTCATCCACTTCGAGATCGCCACGCCGTTGTGCAACACCGGATCGTAGACGGCGCGCCACGGCCGATAGCGCTCGTCCTCGATCAGATCTTCGTGGCGGTTCACCCACAGGTTGGTCGCGCGGCGCAGCGGCAGCGAGACGTTCACGTAGAACGGACGCCGCCGCCGGTGATCGGCGGCCAGCGCGTCGAAGCGCTCGCTCATCGCCTCGTCGACGCCGGTGGTCGCGCGCGCGGCGATCAGCGCGGCCACTTCGTCATGCTCGGCGGGCGACGAGAACGCCTCGCTCGGATAGCTCGCGATGTCTTGCACGCAGCTGCGTTCGTAGAAACAGTAACCGAGCCGCGTCGGCGCGCCGTCGCGGGCCCAGGTCGACAGCCAGTGGTGATAGCCCTCGGCGTGCTCGAGCGGCCCGTGGTGCCAGGTGACGAAGCCGCCGAGCGGATGCGCGGCGCCGGTCTTGACCCAATTGCGCAGCGGCCACGGCGCGTACACGAGCACGAACCCGGCCAACGCCAGCGCCGCCCAGCGCGCACGCTCGCGAAGCGGCGTCGCGTCCCCGTCGCGCAGCAGCAGCGCGGGCAGGAACGCGAACGCCACCAGGAGCCCGTCGGCGCGCGCCAACACGCCCAGCCCGGTGAGCACGCCGGCGACGAAGAAGCGCAGCCGCGGCCGCCGCCGTCCCGCGATCAGCGCGCAGATCGCCAGCGTCGTGATCGCCGCGGCGAGCGTCTCGCTCATGATCGCAGCTGGAAAATACGCGGTGAACGGGCACACCATCGCCAGCGCGAGCGCCAACGCCGCGGCCACGCGCCCCGCGAGACGCCGCGCGATCAGATAGAGCGCCAGTCCGGCCAGCAGATCGAGCACGACCTGCACGCCGGTCACGTCCAGGCGCGACGTGCGCCGCGGATTTCCCACCGCAGCGAGGAACAGCGGATAGAGCGGCATGCGCGAATAGTGCGGCGGCTGATTGGGCGCGATCGCGTAGGTGCCATGCTCGGCGAGATTGCGCGCCAACTGCAGATATCCCTGGCTGTCTCCGCCGACGAACGTCCAGCCGTCGCGGATGTGCAGGCGGACGCCGAGCCCCACGCCGACCAGCGCGCAGATCACGATCAGCTCGTACAGCCGCGCGCGCCGGGCCTGCACGCTCAATAGTCCGACGACGCGATCGAAACGTCGGCGTGCCTGGCGGCGTCGCGGAAGTGCGCTTCGGCCTCGCCCCTTGGCGCGCCGTGGCAGCTCAGCGCGAGCCCCTTCCACGCCCACGGATTGTTCGGATTGCGCGCCAGATCGTCTCGATAGACCTGCTCGGCCTCGCGCAGCCTGCCGGCCGCGATCAGCGCGGCGCCGAGCGTGTGGCGCGGCGGGTAGTACCAGATCGGCGGCTCGTCGTAGGGCAGCCGATCGGCGGCCTCGACCGCCTGCTCGAGGAGCCGGATGCGATTCTTCGGATCGATCGCCGCCGCCAGCACGCGCGACGCGACGGTGAGCAGATCTTTGGCTTTGGCCTGCGAGGCGATCGCATCGGCCGGCAGCACCCCGGCGATCCGATCAATCGTCGCCAGCTCGTCCACTGCGTCGGCCTTGCGACCCAGCGCCGCGTACGCCCGCCCGCGCGCGTAGTGATACAGCGCGCTGGCCACCTTCAGATCTTCGGGCGGCGGCGTCTCCTTCAGCACCTCTTCCCAACGCCCGAAGCGCACCAACGCCAGCGACGGCGCCGGCAACACGAAGTCGAAGCCCGGCATCTGCCGCAGCATCTCCACCGGCAGGCGCGTCAACAGCTCGCGCGCCGCGCCCAGCGACTCCGCCGCGCGTCCCTCCATCATCGCCGACGCCCACAGGAACTGAAAGTTGTGCGCCATGTACATCGGATAGAAGCCGGGCGGCTGCGTGCGCGCCGCGTACGCCTGATCGGCGCCGATCGCGTCGCGGTTGGCTTGCGAGGCCTCCTCGTACTTTCCCACGCGCATGTACACGTGCGACGGCATGTGCACCAGGTGGCCCGCGCCCGGCATCATGTTGCCGACGCGCTGGGCCGACGGCAGCGCGCGCTCGGGATGCTTCGACGCCTCGAGCGCGTGGATGTAGTAGTGGTTGGCGCCGGGATGCTGCGGATTCTTCTGCAGCACGCGCTCGAGCGTCGCCACCAGCTCGTCGGTGCCCGGCTCGGGGCTGCCGTCGGGCTTCCACAGCTTCCACGGGCGCAGATCCATCATCGACTCGGCGAACAGCGTCGCCACATCGAGATCGTCGGCGAAGCGCGCCGCCACCTGGCGCATCGCCGCCGCGTAGGCGCCGTCGAGTGCGGCCTGCTTCCCGGTCTCCTCCAGCTTCGGCGGATCCTTGGCGTAGCGCAGCGCGAGCGCGTCGATCAGCGCCGCCTCGACGGGCGACGCGCTGCCTTTCTTCGCCAGCGCCATCTGCGCCAACGAGTACGCCAACTGGGCGCGATCGGGCAGGGCCGGCAGGTTGTAGTTGGGCCCGAGCGTGAGCGCCGCGCCCCACACGCACGCCGCGCACGACGGATCGAGCCGCGCCGCCTCCTGAAACGAGCGCAGCGCCTCGTCGTGGTTGAACGCGAAGATCAGCCGCAGGCCCTGATCGAAGTAACGCTGCGCCTCGGGCACCGCCGTCGAGATCTGCCGGTGGTACGCGCCCAGATTGTCGAACAGCGGCGCGCGCACCGTCGGTGCGGGTGCAGCCGGCGCGTGCGCTACCGTCGCTGCGGTCGGCGGACGCGGGTGCGCACACGCCGCGAGGAGCGGGATCAGCAACCAGGCACGTGGAGTCATACGCGGAATCTAGATCAATCTTCGCGCGCGGTCACACCCGACCACTTTTGTCGCACTCGGCGACTGGAGGCGTCAGTATTTCTGAGAGCGCCTGCGGCTGGCCGGACGCAGTTCCGCGCACTTATCGGGTGGCACGACCAATGCTTGGTCGGACCACCCATGAAGCTCGTTCTGGTTCTCCTGGTCGCTGCGGTGCTGTTGCCACTTGCCGTCGGGCTGCTCATGACCCGCGAGGGCCGTGACGTCGCGCACGCCAAGCCGACGCTTCCCGCCGCGCGAATCGCCAACCGTTAGCTAGGGCGGGCACGCCGAGTTGTCGGCGTAGATGCGCAGCGATTTTCCCTCGGGCAGGTTGTTCCCGAAGGCGTTGGGCTCGGGCAGGCCCGGGCAGTACAAGAGCTCGATGTTGCTCCCCGCCGAGTAGAGCCGCACCCCGGGCACCTGATCGCCCGTGTGAAAGGTGCCGGCGTCGCAGTCCTGGTTCGGAACGCACATCTTCAAGACGTTGTGGGTCGGCGAGCAGGTGTCGGTCACGTCCATGCCGCTCACCTGCTGATCGTTGTAGCAGCGCTTCGCCGGATCGCACAGGCAGCTCTTGCCGGCGGAGAAGAAGATTA
Organism: Myxococcales bacterium; assembly: GCA_003170275.1. Taxonomy (GTDB): domain Bacteria; phylum Myxococcota_A; class Polyangia; order Palsa-1104; family Palsa-1104; genus PALSA-1104. Next base: position 46,994 of record PNAM01000075.1, on the reverse strand, counting down.
CGTCGACGGTGTCGCCGTTGCAGACGATCTCGCCGTCGTCGGCGGGATTCTCCAGGCAATCGCGCGCGCAGGTCTTCGACTTCGGGCACGGACGCTCGCACCAGAATTCGTTGTCGACGTTCGGGAAGTGCGGCTCCATCCAGCCCTGGTTGATCCGTCCGCCGATCAGGTGCGTCTCGTCGCCGAACACCGAGATGCACACGCCGATGGTGCAGCGCCCGCGCCCGCACGTCTGGCCGTCCACGCCGCAGCCAGCGATCGCCAGCGCCGCGAGGAAACCCAGCGGAAGCATCGCTCCCGCGATCGAACGCCGCCTTCGGCGCAAGGAAGGCTTCACCACTGCACCCGCGCGCCCACTTGCGCTCCCTGCGAGCCCGCGGAGAGCAGCGGCGTCCAGCTCAGGTTGCTCGGCCGGTCGGCGGCGAAGCGCCGCACCTCGTGCGCGGTCTTCTCGCCGACCGCGCAGTACACGATGCCGGCGAGCAACAGGTTGAACGCCACCACCTGGACCACGCCGTCGACGATCAGCCCGGCGTCGTAGCCGTCCTTGAGATCCTTGTCGTTCATCCGCTGGCGCGCGAGGAACGGGCCCGCGATCGGCGCGTAGCCGACGTTGGCGGCGTTCGGGTTGTAGCCTTGATAGTTGGCCGCGAGCCCGACCGTGGCGAAATACGGGAGCAGGAACGCGACCGCGCCGCCGATCAAAAGCCCGTAGGGATGCTTGCGCCGGTACAGCGTGTGATAGGTCTCGGGCGAAATCGCGGGCTCGGCTTTTTCCACGGCCGGCGCGGCTGCTGCCGGTGGAGGCTCCAGCTTGGCCGGCGGTGGAGGCTCTGCGACCGGCGGCAGATCTTCGACCAGCTTGACCGCGACCTCGACGAGCGTCGCCGTGGTCGCGTCGCCGAAGCGCCACGGAATGCCGTTGTCGTCGGCGCCACGCACCGTCAGCGAGAAGCGGTCCGCTCCCTGCCGCTTGACGTTCACCACCACCACGCGCACCGCGCCCAGGTCCTTGCGCAGCTTCGCGATCGCGTCGTCGTCGAGCGCAGCGCCGCCGGTGGGCAGGCTCTTCTTGAGGACCTCGTCCTCGACCAGGAGAAAGCCCTTGAGCAGCGACTTGGCCACCGCCAGCTCGAGCTCGGCCTGGCGATCGCCGCCCCCTTCGACCACCAGGGCAATTCGTTTGGTTTCGGCGTGGGCCGAAGTAATTCCGCTGACGAGTCCGGCGACGAGGATCAAGCGATAAGTCATCGATTTACCTCAAGCTAACGTGAGCTGAACAACGCTTTTCAATACAGTAATAGTATTTCAAGATACTTATTATACGCACTAAAACTACCGTTCGTCAAAGCGAGCCATCGCGTCCCAGCTTAGCGCGTCTATATAATGAGCGCGAATGCGTGCGAGCCTTGCGCTGGCGCTTTGCCTCGGCGGCTGCCAGTTCGCGGTGCGCGGCCTGCCGCTCGATGCGCCCGCGGCCGACCTCGGGCCCGCGCCGGATCTGGCAATCGCGCCCGGGGTGGACGCTGGCGGCCCGATGTTCAGGTCGCTGGCGAGCGGCACCAAGGTGAACCTCCTGGCCGTGTGGGGCTCGGGCCCGGCCGACGTCTACGTGGCCGGCGAAAAGGGCACCATCCTTCACTCGGTCGACCACGGCGCGACCTGGTCGACGGCGGCCAGCGGCACAACCTCGTCGCTGTTCGCGATCTGGGGCGCCGGTCCGGGCAACGTGTTGGTGAGCGGCGACAACGGGATCCTGCGCCATACCCTCGACGGCAACACCTGGCTCACGCCGGCCACGCTCACCAGCGCGGGGCGCGGCATGTGGGGCTCGAGCGCATCCGATCTGTACGTGGTGGGCACCGGCTACCGCGTCGAATATTCGAGCGACGGCCTGGCCGTGACCTGGACCTCGACGCAGCCGATCGGCAACGCCGACAGCTTCTACGGCGTGTGGGGCAGCGGACCCACGGACGTGTTCGTCGTCGGCAATCACAAGATCATCCATGGCTATAGCGGCGCGGCCGCCGGGTGGACGACGCAATACGACGGACCGGCGAAATTTCTCGCGGTCGCCGGCGGTGTGACGGTGGGCGGGGCCGGCGTCGTCTTGCGCTACGGAAACGGGCAGTGGGCGCAGCAGACCAGCGGCAGCACCGAGACGCTGTCTGCGGTGTGGACCGACGGAGGCGAGACCTGGATCGCCGGCGGCAACGGCACGCTGCTGCAATCCACCAACGGGCTCAGCTACAAACCGGTCGTGAGCGGCGTCGGGCTCGATCTGAACGGGATCTGGGGCGCGAGCGCGAGTGATCTCTACGTCGTCGGCGACAACGGCACGATCCTGCACGGCCCGTGACCTACATGGACAGTTGCAGGTAGACCACGTCGAGCCAGCGGTCGAACTTGTAGATCACCTGCGGCAGGTGACCCACGTTGCGAAAGCCGAACCGCTCGTGCAGCCGGATGCTGGCGGCGTTCTCGGAGTCGATGCCGGCGATGATCACGTGCATGCCAAGCGCGCGCGCCTCGGCGATCAGCGGCTCGAGCAGCAGCTTGCCGATCCCCTGGCCGCGCCGCTCCGGGTGGATGTAGACCGAGTTCTCGACGGTGAATCGATAGCCGGCGCGCTCCTTGAACGGGTTGAGCGAAGCCCAGCCGGCGACCACGCCGCCCTCCCCCACCGCCACCAGCACCGGCAGCTTCGCCTGGACGCGCACGTCGAACCACTGCCGGCGCTGCGCGAGCGTCTGCGGCTGGTAGTCGGCGGTGCAGGTCGAGTGCACCACCGCGTGATTGTAGATGGCGAGGATGGCGGGTAGATCGGCCTCGGTCGCCGCGCGCACCTTCATGGACGAGGGATAGCGCTCTCTATGTATCGGCGGGGTAACAACGTGCTATCACCTCGCAATGTCTTCGTTCGAGGAGCTCTCGGCCCATCCGGCGCTGGCGCGCGCGCTGGCCACGCGCGGCTACGACACGCCCACAGCGGTGCAGGAGGCGGTGCTGGTGGCCGAGGAGCGCGATCTGTTGGTCTCGTCGCAGACCGGCTCGGGCAAGACCGTCGCGTTCGGCTTGTTGCTGGCGCGGCTGCTGCTCGGCTCAGAGGAGCGCATCAAGCGCGGCATGCGACCGCGCGCGCTGGTGGTGGCGCCGACCCGCGAGCTGGCGGTGCAGGTGCACAAGGAGCTGAGCTGGCTGTTCCAGCCCACCGGCGCGCGCCTCCTGGCGTTCACCGGCGGGACCGATCTGCGGCAGGATCTGCGCGCGCTCAAGGGCGGCGTCGAGCTGGTGGTGGGCACGCCGGGACGGTTGGTGGATCTGGTCGAGCGCAAGGGCCTGGACCTGGAGGGGCTCGAAGCGGTGGTGCTCGACGAGGCCGACGAGATGCTCGACCTCGGCTTCCGCGAGGCGCTGCAGGCGCTGCTCGACAAGGCGCCGGCCGAGCGACGTACGCTCCTGTTTTCGGCCACGCTGCCGTCGGAGATTCGCGCGCTGGCGCAGAAATACCAGAAGCACGCGCTGCACATCGATCCGCGCGGCGCGGGCGCCAGGCCGAGCGCGCACGAGGACATCCGCCACGTGTGCCACCTGGTGGCCAACGGCGATCGCGTGGCAGCGGTGGTGAACGTGTTGCGCCAGGCCGACGAGGAGCGCGCGATCGTGTTCTGCGCGCGGCGCGAAGGCGTGGCGGAGATGCACCGGCAGCTCGCCCGGCGCGGCTTCTCGGCGGTGGCCATGTCGGGCGATCGCGCGCAGGCCGAGCGCACGCGCGCGCTCGATGCGGTGCGCGCGGGCTCGGCGCAGGTGTTGGTCGCCACCAACGTGGCGGCGCGCGGCCTCGATCTGCCCGACGTGGGGCTGGTGGTGCACGCCGATCTGCCGGAGAACCCCGAGGCGCTCACGCACCGCTCGGGCCGCACCGGGCGCGCGGGCAAGAAGGGCGTCAACGTGCTGATCGCCGAGATGGGCGAGCGGCGGCGCGCCGAGCGGCTGTTCCAGCTGGCGCACGTGGTGTGCGCGTGGACCGCGGCGCCGTCGGCGAGCTCGATCGCGGCGGCCGATCTCGAGCGCGTGTTCACGCAGGTGCTCACCGACGCGCAGGCTGCGGATGACCAGGCGTCGCTCGGGCTGGCCGATCGGCTGCTGACCTCGGGCGAGCCGCGCGCGATCGTCGCGGCGCTGCTCAAGCGCGCTCTCACCGGGCGGCCCGCAGGCGAGGTGCTCAAGCCGATCGACCTCAAGCCGAAGCCGCGCCACCCCGCGACTCACGCCACGACGCGATCGGTGTCGCATTCGGGTTCGCAATCGACGTCGCATGCGGCGGCGCGCCCCGGCTCGCACGCACGCCCGCACGCGCCCGCGCACGCGCATGTGACGGCGCCGGCCGGCAAGCCACGCGAGGCGATGGCCAAGAGCGGCGTGGTGCTGTTCGAGATCAACCTGGGCGCCAAGGACAACGCCGAGCCCGGCTGGCTCTTGCCGCTGGTATGCCGTCGCGGCTCGATCACGCGCAAGGAAGTGGGCGCGATCCGCGTCGGGCGCGACTCGTCGACGTTCGAGATCGCCGCGGACGCCGCGGACGAGTTCGGCGCGAACGCGGCCGAGCGCGATCCGCGCGCGCCGAACGTCCGCATCGAGCGTGCGGCCGCGGGCGACGGCGCCAAGCTGGCCACCCGCTCGTGGAAGCCGCTCGCCAAGAAGCATCCGCGCCGCCCCTAGCTAGGCAGGGACGGTCTTGAGTTCTTAAGTTTCTCCCGCGAAACTATTGCCGAAAACACGCTCGTCGAAAAACTCAATCTTTTCACGCGAACAACTTGAGAACTTAGGACCGTCCCTGTTGGGAGCGTGACAGCTTGGCGCGGTGCTGCCATCGGCGACACGCTTCAAACCCTCGAATCCTGCCAACTAACTGAAATCAGCGAGGGGGATGTTGGCTCGGATCTTGAGTACCTTTACCGTCGGCCGAACCGGCCTTATGTAGTGGGGAACGTGATGTCAGAAGCCCTTGCAGAGAGCGGAACGACCCCGGACGCGCAGACGTCCGCGCGGGGTTGTGCGCGCTGCGGGGGACCCGTCGATGTGCGCACGCGCCATCTGTTTGTCGACGGCTCGGTGGTGCGCGCGTATTGCTCGTCCGAGTGCGCGCTGGCGGTCGATGCGCCGCACGACGAGCTGCTCGAGCATGCGCCTGCGCATGGGCGCTGGTACGGCGTGGTGCGCGTGGGCCTCGCGCTGCCGCTGTTGATGCTGACGAGTCCCCATGATCCGCCCGCGCCGATCGCGCCGCCGGTGGTCGCCGCAGCGCCGGTCGTCGTGCCCGAGCCGCCGGTGTTCGGGCCCGCGTGGCCGCCGTCGGAGCAGGACTGGATGGCCGAGATCGCCGGCGACGCGTGGATCCATCCGCTCGATGGCCCGCAAAGGCAGATGCCGATCCGCGACGGGCGCGTGTTCGGCGCCGAGCGGCCCGGCGAGCGTCCCGCCGAGTGTCGCTCGGGGCACTGCGGTGTCGACATCGGCGGCGACGTGTGGGGCGAGCCGGTGCACGCGGCGCACGACGGCGTGGTCGATCGCGTGCAGCGCGGGCCCAACGAGGAGCACGGCGGGCTGTACGTCCGGCTGGCGCATCACGACGGCACCATCTTCACGCAGTATTTCCACCTGGCCGCCATCCCGCGCCGCATCGAGGTGGGCATGAAGGTCCGCGTCGGCGAGGTGATCGGCCTGCTCGGCGACAGCGGCGTCAAGCACTCGACCGCGCACCTGCACTTCACCGTCTCGGTGCGGCCGTCGCCGCTGTTGACCGAGCAGTACATCGATCCCGAGCCGCTGATCGCGCTGTGGCCGCTGCGCCTGTCGGTGCCCGGCTCGCTCGCAGGGGCGGTCAACGCGTCGGCGGCGCCCGGCGTGCCGCTCGGTTCCGCCCACGCCAAGAAGTCGCATCCGCGTCGCGTCGCCGCGGTTGCGGCCGCGCCTCCCGACGAGACCGCCCAGACCGAGTAGCGCTACACTGGCGCCATGAAGCGCCTGCACCGCAAGGACCTGTTCACCTGGTCCTGGTACTACGAGCCGCTGCACATCGACTTCAACGGCCTGCTCTGGCAACGGCCGGAAGGCAACGTGATCGTCGACCCGGTGGCGCTCGGCGCATCCGACGTGAAACACCTGGCCGAGCTCGGCGGCGCAGCGTGGGTGCTGTTGACCAACTCCGATCACGTGCGCGCGGCCCGCGAGGTCGTGGCGCTCACCGGCGCGCGGCTGATCGGGCCCGCGGCTGAGCGCGACCGCTTCCCCGTCGCGTGCGATCGCTGGCTCGCCGACGGCGACGAGCCGTTCGCCGGGCTGGTGGCACGCGCTCTCGACGGCTCGAAGACCGACGGCGAGCTCGCGCTGGTGCTCGACGAGACCACCGTCGTGTTCGGCGATCTGGTGCGCTCGCACCGCGCCGACACGCTGGCGCTCCTGCGGCCCGAGCAGGGCCTGCGCGATCGCGCGCGCGCGCTCGCCTCGGTGCAGCGCCTCGTCGAGCTGCACCCGCGGATCGAGCACGTGCTGGTCGGCGACGGTTGGTGCACCTTTCGTCACGGCCGCGCGCTGCTCGCGACGTTGGGGTCCTGACCCGCGCCAGCGCACGCCCACGAGGGGAGTGATAACATTTGGCCTCTGCGCTTTCCTCTTACGGTCACGGTCGCCCTCGTGCTCGGTCTGGCGGTCAGCCGGCCGGCGCGCGCCGACAAGCTCGACGTGCGCGCGAAGTATGAAGAAGGCCTGGTGCGCGCGGCGCTCTCGCGACACGGCCTGGTCGTCGATCCCGCGCCTGAGGGCAAGACCATCGAGGCGATCATCATCGACGCGAGCAACGTGATCCTGCGCGGCGAGCTGCCGCTCTCCAACAAGATCCCATGGACCTGGCTGAACCACCTGCACATGCGCACGCGCGATCCGGTGGTGCAGCGCGAGCTCTTGTTCGCGGCGGGCGAGGCGTACCGCGCCGACCTGGTCGAGGAGAGCGCGCGCAACCTGCGCAACCTGTTCATCCTGTCGGTGGCGCGCATCGTCGCCGCGCGCGGCTCGTCGCCGGATCGCGTGGTGATCCTGGTGATGACCAAGGACCAGTGGAGCCTGCGCCTCAACACCGACTTCGTGCTCGATCAAGCGCGGCTCGACACGCTGTCGTTTTCGTTCGCCGAGGAGAACGTGGCCGGGCGCAACAAGCGCGCGTCAATCGAGTTCGCGCTCGACCCGGGGCGCTACCTGCTCGGGGTCGGCTACAACGACCCGCGCGTGTGGGGCTCGCGCGTGTTCGCCGGCGCCACCGTCGACGTCTACCTCAACCGCCTGACCAACAACGCGGAAGGCGGCTACGGCGCGCTGAGCATCGGCAGCCCGCTGTACAGCCTGCACACCGAGTGGGCGTGGGACGCGAGCTTCGCGTTCCTGCAGGACAAGTTTCGCCTGTTCCAGGGCGGCGACATCGCCGAGCTCAAGATCGGCAACGAGCTGGTGCCGTACATCTACGCGCGCAAGCGGGTGAGCGCGGTGCTCGAAGGGATCCACTCGTGGGGCGTGGTGAACAAGGTCAACGTGACGGCCGGCGTGCGCTACGACTCCAACCTGTACCAGCTGACCGACGACATTCCCGCTAGCGTGTCGCGTGGCGCGCGCGAGGCGTTCCTCGGCATCCTGCCGCGCACCGAGGACGCGGCCGGCCCGTTCGTCGCGTTTCAGTACTATCGCAGCGACTATATCAAGCTCAAGGACATCGACACCTTCGCCCTCACCGAGGACTTCCGGCTGGGCCCGCTGGTCAACCTGTCGGTGCGCTACGCCTATCCGATGTTCAACATCGAGAGCAACTTCGTCGAGCTAAACGCCAGCTACGCCCATCTGCACTACTTCCGCGGCAACCTGCTCGGCTATTCCGCCGGCGTCTCGGCGCGCATCCAGGAGGGCGTGCTGCCCGGGACCGTCCTGGTCAACGAAGAGGCGGCGGCGACGCTGCACGAGATCACGCCGCGCTTCGGGCCGTTCCGCCTGCACCTGGCGGGCGCCTTCCGCTTTCGCAACCACGATCTGAACCACACGGTGTTCGTGCTCGGCTCGTCGACCCGGCTGCGCGGCTACGAGACGCAAGCGTTCGCCGGCAACAGCTTCTACGTGACCAACGTCGAGCTGCGCACGGTCGCGCTCAACCTGTGGACGCTGCACGTCGGCGCGGTGCTGTTCTACGACGGCGGCGGCGCGCCGGTCACGCTCGCCGCGCTGAGCTGGCACCAGGACGCCGGCATCGGCCTGCGCATCCTCATCCCGCAGTTCAACCGCGGCGTGCTGCGCCTGGACCTGGCCTTTCCGTTCGAGGTGCCCTCGGGCGGCTGGGTCCCCCGATTCTCCGCCGAGTTCGGCCAGGCGTTCTGAGACTTGAAATGGACGCGCGGATGTGGCCGGATGGCGGCATGCCGCCGGCGGAAATTCCCGATTTCGTCCCGTTTCTACCCGATCGCGTCTCGAGTGTTCGGCACGATCTTGCGCATCGCCCCGCAGAACTGACGGCTGCCCGCCATTTCGGTAGTATGGATTCTCGATGACGATCTGCGCCCGTCCGTTCCCCACCGCTGCGTTGGCCCTCGCCATCACGTTCAGCTGCGCGCCTGCGCTCGCACGCGTGCCGTCGTCGTCCTACGCCAAGAATTGGCAGCCGGTGCTGGGTCAGGACCGGCGGCGGCCTCCATCCTTGCCGAAGCCGGCGAGGGGAGTGCCGTTCATGGAGCCCACCTTCGACACCTTCGTCGTGCGCGTGACCGATCACGCCGCGGACAACCTGCCCGGGTTTGCCCGAAACGACTATTCGCGGCGCCAGGCCTTCAACGCCGACAACAGCAAGATCGTCGTGGCGGCCCACGACGGTTCCTGGCATCAGTATGACGCGAGGACCTATCGGCACGTCGGCGCCCTGCCCGGCGTCGGCGGAGACGCCGAACCGCAGTGGCATCCGACCAATCCGAACCTGATGTATTACTTCCCCGGGTTCGGGCTGGGGATGCAGATCCGGGAGCTCGACATCGCCAGCGGCAAGTCGCGCGTCGCTGCGGACCTGGCGAGCCGGATCAAGGCGCTGTGGCCGCAAGCGACCGCCGCCTGGACCAAGTCGGAGGGATCTCCGTCGGCCGACGCGCGCTATTGGGCCTTGATGGTGGACGACAAGGAGTGGCACGGCTTGGGAATGCTCACCTATGATCTCGTCGCCGATCGCGTGCTCGGAACCTATGACTTCGCCAAGAACGGCAAAGACCGCCCGGACCACCTCAGCATGAGCCCGTCGGGCTCTTTCGTGGTCGTCTCGTGGGATGACGGCCCCTGGTCTTTCTCACGCGACTTTTCCAAGGCGACCAGGCTTACCCGCAAGGGCGAGCACTCCGATCTGGCCCTCGACGCCAGCGGCGAGGACACCTACGTGTCGATCGACTTCGAGGCGCACGGGGGTCCGGTCTTCATGATCAACCTGCGCACGGGCAAGCGCACCGACTTGTTTCGGACCTATCTCGAACACTCCGCCACATCCATCCACTTCTCGGGCAAGGCTTTTTCGAAACCGGGGTGGGTGCTGCTCTCGACCTTCAACGAACACGGCGGGCCGTGGCAATGGCTGCACGGCAAGATCTTCGCGGCGGAGCTGAAGGAGAATCCGCAGATCGTAAACCTCGCTCATCACCACGACGTAAATAATGAATACTTTACCGAGCCGCATGCGAGCGTGAGCCGGGACTTCACCCGGATCGTGTTCAACTCGAATTGGGAGATCGACAGCAAGACCGACGTCGACACCTATCTGATCGAGTTGCCGCCCACCGCCCTGATCCCGTCGCGACCATGAACGCCTTTCCACAGGTGCGGTGAACGTGGCGGATTCCGCGCTCAAGCGGCTGGTCGTGCAGGCGTCGCATTACTCGCTGACCGGCCTGTTCTCGATGATCGCGGGGCTGGTCACGTTCCCGCTGTTGACGCGCATCTTCTCGGTCGAAGAGTACGGCGTGATGAACCTCGTCGCGGCCACGCTCACCGTCTCGGTGACGGTGGGCAAGGTCGGCGTGCAGCACTCGATCGTGCGCTATCACAGCGAGATCGCCGCCGGCAAGAGCCGCTTCACCCTGCGGCAGCTCTATTCGACGACGTTCTTCGGCATGACCAGCACCGCGCTCCTCACCATGCTGATCCTCACCACCGCCACGCAGCTGGCACCCGCCCGTTGGCTCTCCGATGCTCGACTGCGCGGGTTGATCGCCATCGTCTCGTTGATCATCGTCGTGCAGGTGATCGAGAGCGCGCTCGTCAGCTTCTTGCGCGCCGAGCAGCGCACCGTGATCCTGATGAAGTACCAGGTCGCGAAGAAGTACCTGGGGCTCGGGTGCATCTTCGTCGCAGTCCTGGCGATCTCGCGCAGCCTCACTGCCTTCTACTCGGCCAGCGTAGTCTCCGAGGCCCTGGCCGTCGCCACGCTGGGGTACCTGTTGTTCAGCGGCCGCGACTGGCCGCGCCCCGTCGCCGCCCAGTTCTCACGGCCGCTCTATCTCGAGCTGCTCCGCTTCGGCGTCCCGATGATGATCGGCTACGAGCTGGCGGGCACCATCCTCGCCGTCGGCGATCGCTACGTGATCGCCGGGCTCCTCGGCGAGGCGCCGGTCGGGCTCTACGGAGCAGCTTACAACTTGTGCCAATACATCCAGGCCGTGGTGATCGTCTCGGTCAGCCAGGCGATCATGCCGATCTACATGCAGATGTGGGATCAGCAGGGCGCTGCGGAGACCTCGGCCTTCATCAGCCAATCGCTGCGCACCTACGTGCTCTTCGGGGCGCCGGTGATCGCGGGGCTGGCCGCGGTGGGCCCGGCGCTGCTGCCCTCGCTCGCGTCCGATAAGTACGCCAGCGCCGCTGCGATCCTGCCGTGGGTGATCGCCGGCATGGTCGTCGACGGCGGCACCTCGATGGTCGGGGCCGGTCTCTTCATTCATCGCAAGACCCTGCGCATCATGGCCATCGTCCTCGGCTGCGCGATCCTGAACATCGTGCTCAACCTGATCCTGGTGCCGCGCCTTGGCATCCTGGGCGCTGCGGTAGCCACGCTCATCTCCTACCTCGCCAGCACGAGCGCGATGACGATTGCCGGGCGCCGTCTGGTACCGGTAGCCATTCCCTGGGCCACCATCGCGCGCGCCGGGCTCGCGTCGCTGGTGATGTACGCGGCGGTGACCTACGTCTATCCGGGGAGACACCTTCTCACCGTCGGAGTGCGAATCGCGATCGGCGCACCCGTCTATGCCATTCTCATGGTGCTGATGGACTCGGACGCGCGCGCGCTCGTGCGCAAGGCGCGCGACCGGATCCGGCGCTGAGCGCCTTCATCCATCGACGTATCTGCGCAGCCACAGCTCCAGCATGAGCAGGCGCCAAATGTAGTCCGAGTGATTCCAGGTAGCGCGCTCGTGCTCGGCGAGCAAGCGCTCGACGAAGGCAGGCTCCCACCAATGGCGCGCGCGCGCCCGCGCGTCGAAGAGCGTGTCACGCACCATGGCCTGGAACGAGCGATCCTTGCGCAGCCAGACGGAGATGGGCAGGCCGAACCCCTGCTTCTTCTTCTTCAAGATCTCGTCGGGCAGGATGCCGCGCATCGCCAGCTTGAAAAGGTAGCGCTTCTTCAGCCCGCGCACCTTGTAGCGCTCGGGCAGCCGGTTCACCCACTCGACGAGCAATGGGTCGAGGTAGGGGAAACGCGCGCTCACGCCCGCCGAGCGGGTCGCGCTGTCGACCTTGCGCAGGTCGTGCTGGGCGATGGCGTTGAGCAGATCGAGGCGCATCACCCGGTGCAGCGGCCCGCCCGTCCGACCCAGCCGGTAGACGCCACGCATCCACTCGAGGGACGCGTCACGCGTGACCGACCGCCGGAACTCCGGCGACAAGAGCTCCTCGTAGTGATCGGAGGCGAACGAGTCGTCGGTGTAGAAGCGATCCGGGTTGGGCACCGACGCGCGCTCGAAGAAGTTCTCCACACGGTTGAGGAAGAAGCTGCCGCTACGCCCCGCCACGCCTCCCACGACGCGGCCGACCGCCTTGAGCGGCGCCGGCATCGCGTACCACGTCTCCATGATCCGATCTTTGGCGTAGCGCTCGTTGCCGCCGAAGATCTCGTCGCCGCCGTCACCGCCGATCAGGAGCTTCACGCCGCGCTGCGCCGCCAGATCGGCGCAGGCCAGGGTCGGCACCGACGACGCATCGCCAAAGGGCTGGTCGTGGGCCTCGGTCAAGCGCGACACCAGCCCCTGCGCCTCTTCGCGCGAGACGCTGTGAAAGGTGGGATCGGCGCCGCACGCCTGCGCCGCGATACGCGCGAAGCCGAGCTCGTCGTAGGCCTCCTCGGCGAAGCCGATGGAGAAGCTCTTGACGCGGCCCTGCTTCGACAGGATCGACGTGATGCTGGAGCTGTCGGTGCCGCCGGAGAGAAAGCAGCCCCACGGCTGGGCGTCGCCGGGGCGATAGGCGTTCACCGTCGCGACCATGCGTTCGGAGAGTTCGTGCGCGAGCGCTTGGTCCGACCCGCGCAGATCCTCCGGATACTCGGGCAGGTAGTAGCGGTCCGCGGAGGTGCGGCCCTGATGCCACGAAAAGCGCGTGCTCGGCTCGTGGCGACGGATGTCGGTGAAGATGGTCTTGGGCGCCGGGATCTGCCCGAAGTTGAGGTAGTGGTAGACCGACTCGAGATCGACGGTGCGGGCGCACCACGGCGAGCCGGCGAGCAGCCGGAGATCCGTGCCGACGAGGAGCGCGTCCGGGTGGACCAGCGTGTACAGCGAGAGCGTGGAGAAGTGATCGCTGAGCGCGACCGCGCGCCCCTCCTCCGGGCGCCACGCCACCTGGGCGAAGCGACCGCGCCAGTGAAGCTGCGGCAGCTCGCTCGCGGATCTGGTGATTGCCTGGGTCCCCTCTTCGAGCTTCCCTTCGATCAGATCGGCGACCGCCAGCCAGCGCGTACCGTCCGCCGCCTTGCCCTGATGCACGGCTCCACGGACTGCCGCCTGCGCCGGCTCGGCGGGATCGGTGACGAGCGTGAAGCCGTCGAGCTGCGCCAGCCAGGCGGCGGCGTTCGCTCCCCAGGCGAGCACGAAGTCGCCGAGAACACTCGGGGCGGAATCGGGCATGCGCGGCGGAGCTTATCAGAAGGCTGCGGGATGCTAGACTCGTTTCACCGATGGCCGTGCCCGAAGCTCAGCAATCGACCACCCTGCTCAAGGTCCTGCTGTTCTTCAACCTGCTCTACGTCGTCAATCAGGTCCACTTCCCCTGGGAGACCGGCGTCCCCGGCCTCGCTCCCTCGAACATCCTCTTTCTCTTGATCCTGATGGCCCTACGCGACAAGCCCGATCCGCTGCAGCCGGTCCGGCCCATCTTGCAGCGAGCGCTGCTCATCTTCTTCGGCGCCCTGACCTTCTCGTTTCTGTGGGCGCAGCTGCGCGGGCCCAAGGACTTCATCGCGGACATCACCTACCTGAAGAACGCGCTCTTCTTTCCGCTGTTCTATTTTCTCTACCTCAGGTGCAAGCAGGACGAGAAGACCACGCGCCAGCTGATCATCTGGATCATGGTGATCGCGGCCGTGGCCGGGCTCGAGGCGATCCGCGAGGGGATCGACTACGGCTTCGGCAAATACAACCCGATGCGACGGGCCTCGGGGCCGTTCGGCGTCGACTGGCACAACGCCAACCGCGCCGGCGTGTTCTACGCCATGTTCCTGCCCATGTTCGCGGCCCTCGCGCTGTTCCTGAAGGGCCGCAAGCTGTGGCGGATCGCCGCCATCGGCGGCTGCGTGCTCCTGTCGGGCGGCACGCTGTTCACCTATTCGCGGCAGGCCTACTTCCTCATCCTCCTGGGCCTGGCCGTGCTGCTGGTGCGCAAGAGCATCATCCTGGCGGTGGTCATCAGCGTGGGTCTGGTCTCGGCCACGGAATATCTCCCCGACAGCGTGTTCCAGCGCGTCGACGAGACCAGCCAGCAAGGCAAGAAAGGCGGGGAGGAGGTCGACGCGAGCACCTCGAGCCGCTGGGAGATCTGGGCCGGCGCGATGAAGATGCTGAAGGACAACCCGATGGGCGCGGGGCTGAACCGCTTCAAGGGAGAGATCGGCAACTACTCCAGCCACAAGGGCTACGACGCCCACAACTTCTACGTGCTCACGCTGGCCGAGTGCGGGCCGCAGGGGTTGGCCGCGTTGCTGTTCCTCATGGGGACGCTGTTCTTCGGCCTGGCCAGCTTCCTGCGCCGGAAGGCGCCGCCCGAGGATCCGGAATTGAAGGCGTTGACGATCGGCTTTACGGTCTGCACCGTGTGCATGGCGCTCGGCGGGATCTACGGCAGCCCCACGCTGGAGGGCTCGGTCATGGCCCCCTACTGGGCCCTGTGCGGGCTGCTCGAGCGCTACACCCACCTCAAGATGCAGAGCGCCGCGCAGGGGCCCGAGGCGGGCAGTGACGAGCCGACGCTCGCGGACCGCTTTCCGCTCGCCGCGCACATCCTGCCCGGGCGGCGCGGTTCGGACTGATCACGATTCGTCGTTCTGCACGCCGCGCCAGCGCGCCTTGAGTTTTTGCAGCCGGCGGCGCAGCGCCACGCCGGCGCCGAAGGGGAGCGCCGCGAAGAACAGCTGCTTGGTGAGGGCGGGCTGCCACGGCCACTGGCGCAGCGACGCGAGGTAGTGGGCGCGCGCCGGAACCGCCTGGCCCAGCTCGAGGCGCTCGAAGGCGATCCAGGCGTGGGCCTTGGCCAGCGTGCGCCGGATCATGTGATCGGGGAGATCGATGAGGGCGCGGTCGCGCGTGACGACCGGTTCGATCGTGCGTAGGAGGTTCTCCGCCATGTGGATGCCGTAGCGCTTGGCTGTGAGCCGGTCGGGCATCCCCTGCTGGTAGCGGATGGCCGGGAGATCGAGAAGGCCGACCAACCCCTCACGAGCGGTGCGCAGATGGAAGTCGTAGTCTTCGCCCGAGTAGCGCAGCGACTCATCGAAACCCTTGACGCGCGCAAGGCGGTCGCGCCGCAACACCACCGTCGAGGTGTGCACCAGGCTGCCCATGATCATCTTGGAGAAGATGTTGCCGATGCGCAGCCGCGCGTCGCCGACGACCTCGCCAAGCTCGGGCGCGATCTCGCGCAGCGCGACCGAGCGCGGAAAGATCTGATCGTCGGTGAACCAGTGGTAGGCGTGGTACATCTGGCGCAAGTACGCGTGGTGCGCGACCCGGCCGTCGACGTCGATCATTTCCATGTCGGTCCAGGTCATGCCCAGGTCGCGGTGGCGCTCCATGCAGCGGATCTGGAGCGAGAGCTTCCACGGAGCCCAGGTGTCGTCCGAGTCGAGCAGCGCGACGTAGTCTCCGCGGACGTGGGCAAAGCCGGCGTTGCGGGCGCTGGCCGGGCCGCCGTTGTCCTGGTAGACGTAGCGGACGCGGGCGTCGCCACCGTAGTCTCGCGCGATCAGCTCGCGCGTCCCGTCGGTGGAGCCGTCATCGACGATGACGATCTCGACGGGAGCGTAGGTCTGGGCGAGGATGCTCGCCAGGGTGCGCCCGATCAAGTGCGCCCGGTTGTAGGTGGGGACCACTACGCTGACCAGCGGTGGGTTGTCGTCGTGGCCGGCCAAGCTCTCACCAGACTACACTCCTAGCGATCGCGCAAGAGCCCTGATAGACTCCGCCGATGCGTTTGGCCGTCCTGGGAACCGGATATGTCGGGCTCGTCGCGGGCGCGGGGTTCGCCGATTTCGGCAACGATGTGGTGTGCGTCGACATCGACGCCGAGAAGGTCGCGCGGCTCCGGCAAGGGGAGCTTCCGATCTTCGAGCCCGGCCTCCAGCCGCTGGTCGCGCGCAACGTCGCCGAGGGGCGGCTCAGCTTCACCACCGACGTCGCCGAGGCGGTGCGCGATGCCGAGGTGGTGTTCCTCGCCGTCGGCACCCCGTCGGCACACGACGGCTCGGCCGACACCTCGCAGGTGCTGGCGGCCGCCGCGGCGGTGGCGCGCACCATGGATGGCTACAAGGTGATCGTCACCAAGTCCACCGTGCCCGTCGGCACGGCGGAGAAGGTGAGCGGAGCGATCCGGGCCACCACGACGCAGCCGTTCGCGGTGGTATCGAACCCCGAGTTTCTCAAGGAGGGGGACGCGGTCAACGATTTCATGAAGCCCGACCGCGTCATCATCGGCACCGACGACGAGCGCGCGCGCGACATGCTGCGCCATCTGTACGCGCCCTTCGTCCGCACCAACGATCGCGTGCTGTGCATGGACGCCCGCTCGGCGGAGCTCACCAAGTACGCGGCCAACGCCTACCTCGCCACCCGGATCTCCTTCATGAACGACATGGCGAACCTGTGCGAGCACGTCGGCGCCGACGTCGAGATGGTGCGTCGCGGGATGGGCATGGACCAGCGCATCGGGCCCAAGTTCCTGTTCCCCGGCATCGGCTACGGCGGCTCCTGCTTCCCCAAGGACGTCAAGGCGGTGATGTCGACGGCACGCGAGGCCGGCCACCCACTGGAGATCCTGGAATCGGTGCACCGGGTGAACGAGCGCCAGAAGCGGCGGCTCGGCGACAAGATCGTGAAGCACTTCGGCGGCTCTCTCGCGGGCAAGACCATCGCCCTGTGGGGGCTGGCCTTCAAGCCCGGCACCGACGACATCCGCGAGGCGCCGTCATGCTCGGTCATCGATCGCCTGCTCGAGGCCGGCGCGCTGGTCCACGCCCACGATCCGGTGGCCAACGAGGCGATCCACAAGGTCTACGGCGACAAGGTGAAGCTGTTCGACGCCAACTACGACGCCGCCGCCGGCGCCCACGGCCTGGCGCTGCTCACCGAGTGGCACCAGTTCAGACGCCCCAACTTCAAGCGGCTGAAGGAGCTGTTGCGCGATCCGGTCCTCTTCGATGGCCGCAATGCCTGGGAGACGGACGAGGTCCGCGCGCTTGGCTTCACCTACTACGGCATCGGCCGCCGCTAGGGTCTTGTCGGCGGCGAAGCCGATCCTGTTTCTCATCGACGAGCTGGAGGTCGGCGGATCGCAGCATCAGATCCTCCTCCTGGCGAAGACGCTGAAACGGGGAGGGCATCCGGTCACGGTGGCGTATTTCCGCGCGGCGGGCGCGGCGCTGCGGCCCGAATTCGAGGCGGCGGGAATCGAGGTGCAGCTCGTCCCCAAGCGCTTCGGCGTGGACCCCTTCTTCTTCATGCGGTTGGTCCGGTTCCTCTCCGCGGATCGAAGCCGGCACGTCCTGAGCTTCGGTTACACGGCGAACCTCTGGTCGCGGCTGGCCGGCTGGCCGGCGGGAAACGCGCCGCCGATCTCGTGCATTCGCAACCTCGGATACCTGCCTCGCCCCAGCTCGACCGTCCTGGCGCGGCTCGAGCGCCTGCTCGCCCGCCGTAGTCGCTGGGTGGTCGCCAACTCGCAGGTCACCGCCGAGTCGGTGGTCGCGCGGGGATGCATTCCGCGCGAGAAGATGTTGGTCATCCCGAATGCCGTCGAGGGGGAGGCCCCGGCGCCACGCGAGGCTGCACGGGCCCGGCTGCGCGCGCTGGTGGGCGGGACGGACGCGGCGCCGATCATCGGCACGCTGGCGCGGCTGGTCGCGCCCAAGGATCTGCCGACGCTGCTGCGGGCGGCCCGGCTGGTGGTGGACCGCAGGCCCGAGGCGCGGTTCGTGATCGGCGGCGAAGGGCCGGACCGGCCCACCCTCGAAGCCCTCCGTCGCGAGCTCGGCCTCGACGAGCGCTTTTATCTGCCGGGCACGCTCGCCGGCCGCGACGTCATCACCGGCCTCGATGTCGCGGTCTTGTCGTCCGCATCGGAAGGAATGCCAAACTTCGTGCTCGAGGCGATGGCCGCCGGGGTCCCCATCGTCAGCACCCGAGCGGGCGCGGCCCCCGAGCTCCTCGAGGACGGCAAGCTCGGGCGCCTGGTGGCGGTCGGCGATCACCGTGCCCTCGCCGACGCCATTGTCGCGGTGCTCGACGAGCCCGTTGAGGCGCAGGCCACCGTCGAGCGGGCCGCGGTGAAGGCGCGTTCCATGAGTCCCGCCCAGATCGCGGCGCAATACCTGGCGCTGTTCGAAAGCGATTAGCCGCGCCGCATGCGACTCTTGACCCATCTCTTGGAGCGAAACGTCGAGAGCAGCAGGTTCGACACCAGGGCGTCGTGCCACGACCGGCGACGGATCTCCGGCGCGGAGGTCACCTCGGCAAAGCTGGTGATGCGCTCGCGATACGCGATGACGTCCGCCTCGAACCGCCGGAGATCGTCCGTCCTCCACGGGTTGTGATGGTAACAGACGGTCCACATGCCGAATGGCCGGTAGCGGAAGCTCCAGATCTGCTGCGGGATCCAGAGCATCCCCCGCTCGTCACGATGCGGCGAGAGAAAGAAGCCGTCGGAGATGGCCTCGATCCCAAGACTCTTGAGGACGTCGACGGTGGTCGCATCGAAGGAATGACCGGGAGCGATCCACACCTCGGGCCGGACCGACTGCTCCCGGAAGATGTCCACCCCTTGCTTTAACTTCTCGGCCTGCTCGGCGGCCGGCAGCCCGGCAAACTCGCTGCGGTCGTTGAGCCCCACAAGCCCGGCGTCGCGGGTCACGTAGCGGTGCTGGTAGCCGTGAAGGCCCACGGTCCAGCCGCGCTCCTGCCAGCCGCGGACGAGCTCCCAGAACCTGGCCTCCGGCGCTCCGACGTTCAGCTTGTCGTCCTGATTCGAAGGCACCACGGCGAGCATCGGCTTCACATCGGCGGCGATCAGGATCTTCTCGATCTCCCGCCACACCTGCCAGTTCATCCCGGGACAGATGTCGTCGAACCGGATCAAGTACTGCGCGCCCATCAACTTCAAGCGAGGCGGACCGCCCGCGGCGGGCTGGTTTCTGCGGACGCGCCGAGCGCCTGGGCCACTTCGCCGCTGGTCACCTGGATGTCGAACCCCGCGCGGATTCGCTCGACGGCCCGAGCCCCGATGCTCGCGCGCCGCGCCGGATTGGAGGCGAGCTCGCGCAGGGCGGCGGCGAGAGCGGCGGCGTCCCGCTCCGGCACGTAGACACCGTTTTCGCCGTCCACCAGGACCTCGCTCAAAGCCGTCAGCCGCGTGGTCACGACCGCGACGCCGGAAGCCATGGCCTCGAGAATCACGTTGGGAATGCCGAAGTGGATCAAGTCGGAAGCGCCCGGCCGCTTGGCCGCCGCCGCCGATGGGTTGCCGTGAACAGCCGCGAGGACGAAGACCGAAGAGCGAGCATAAATCTCCGGCAGGTGCTCCTGGCTCTGCTTGCCGAGGAAACGAACTCGTTTGAGCCCGAGCCGGCCCGCCTGCTGCTCGAGCTCTCCTCTCATGGGTCCATCGCCGACGATGATGCACTCGTACGGGACCTCGTCGCGCTCGAGGATCGCGCACGCATCGAGCAGGGTGTCGAAGCCCTTTCTCGGCAACAGGGTGCCCACCGAGAGGATCCGGAAGATGTCCGGCTCCACCGTCGCCGGCTTGTAGACCTGCAGATCGAGCCCGTGGTACGAGAGTCGGATTCTTCCTTCGGGCAGATCCGGCGCCAGTTCCTTGAGGAACTCGAGGTTCTGCCGCGTGCAGGTGAGCACCGCGACCGCCTGGCGCAGCTTGAACGCGAGCATCGCCTGATCGAGGTAGATGTCGTGGGCGTGGGCCGTCAGGCTCAAGGGAATCTTCGAGATCTGGCTCATCACCCATGCCGCCGTGCTGGGGTGGGTTGCCCAGTGGGCGTGGATCCGTTCGGCGGGCTCGTCGCGCAGCTCCATTCCCCAGCGAACGGCCTCGGGGAACACCGCCAGCGATCGCCACAGGAAGGGAGCGCTCCGCCACGTCTCTCTGAGGATCGTCCACAGGAGCTTGCCGTACAGCGCCGGCTCGCGGCTCAAGAGCTGGAGGTTGCGCGAGAAGACTTCTCGAGACCAGAGAAAGGGCGAGTAGCGCGCTGAAGCGACGAGCGGCGCGGCGTCGGCGTGCAGCGGAGCCTCGGACGGGGGCTTCAGCGAAAAGATCCGCATGTCGAAGCCCCGCCGCTGCAGCGCGCGCAGCTCGCGGAGGATGAAGACTTCATCGCTGCAAGGGAACTGGGAGATGACGATCGCGAGCTTCACGGCTTGTGCCGATGGTATAGTCGCTGGTCGATTATGTACACGGAAAACCTGCGAAGAGACGTCATGCTCTTCGTTCGAGCAGTGCTCACCAACCAGTTGGCCAAGTACGCCCATCCCCTCTACCTGAAATTGGGCAACCGAAGCGGGCGCGGCGATCCGAACGAGAAGCCGGAAGTGACCGCCGGGTATTACCACCAATGCGTTCACGATTATTTCGAACAGCTCAGCCTCGGCGAGCGAACACCCGGATCCTATCTGCAGGGGAAAAAGGTCCTGGAATACGGCCCCGGCGACACGCTCGGGGTCGCGCTCTTGCTCTATGCCCACGGCGCCGAGTCGGTTCATTGCGTCGATCGTTTTCCCATTCACGCGGTCGCGGAGAGGACGTTGAAGATCTATCAGGCGTTGCTTCAGTCCCTGCATGGCGAGCAGCGCGTGCGGGCAGAGAACGCGTTCAATGAAAGGGGCAATCCGAAGAGCGGATTCAACCCGACCGCGATCGCCTATCACGTGACCGAGGACGGCGTCTCCGGGAGGCAATCGGCATATGATCTGGTCATCTCGAGGTCGGTGCTCGCGCTGGTCAATCGTCTCGACCAGACGCTGCAGGACATCTCCCGCGCGCTGAAGCCCGGCGGCATCTCGATTCACAAGGTCGATCTGGGAAGCCACGGTCTGGACCGCGATCGCCCGCTCGATTTTCTGAGCTGGCCGGAGGTCCTCTATCGAATGATGTACAGCCGCAAGGGGCGTCCGAACCGTTGGCGCGTCGACAAATACCAGGAACTGGTGAGCGCCACTGGTCTCCGGCTCCTCAAGCTGACGCCCACCAGTCAGCTCACGCAGCAGGAGACCGAGCTCGTGCGGCCCAAGCTGGCCAAGCCCTTCCGCGCGCTTCCGCCCGACCTCTTGTCGTGGTTGGGATTCTGGATGGTTCTCGAACGAGTCGCCTCTTGATCCAGGTGCGCGTCGTCGAGTCCGCGGCCGAGCTCTCGTTGCTCGCGGACGAATGGGAGCTGCTGCAGAAGGACAGCGCGGTGACCAGTGTCTTCGCCACCTTCGACTGGCTGTACCTGTGGTGGAAGACCTATCACCGCGGCAGGCCGCTGCGGCTGCTCCTGGCCCGCGACGGCGACGCGCTGGTCGGCATCTTGCCGCTCTACGTCGACACCGTGAGCATGCTGCGCTTCCCGGTTCGGCTGTTGCGCTTCGTCGGCACCGGCGGCGACACCTCTCCCGACGATCTCGGCCCGGTGCTGGCTCGCGGGCGCGAACGGGAGGTCGCGCAGGCGCTCGCCGACGCGACGATGCGCATGCCCGGCTGGGACGTGCTGAAGTTGACCGACATGGATCCAGGCTGCGCGTTCACGACGGTGATGGCGGCGACGGCGAATAATTCGTGGCTCGGGTGCCTCACCGGCCGTTCGGAGCTCATCGCCCACCTCGCGCTGCCGGCAACCTTCGATGCGTGGCTGCAATCGCTTCACCGCGACCGGCGCTATCGGGTCCGCAACGTGCGCAAGAAGCTGAACGCGGCCCATCCGGCGCGCTTCTTCGTCTGGCAGGACGCCGCTACGCTCGACCAAGGAGTGGACCGCCTCATTCACCTGCACCGCAAGCGCTGGGAGAAGCTGGGGCAGAGCCACGCCTTCTCGACGCCCGAGTATGTCGACTTCCACCGCGCCGTGATGCACGCGTGCATGGTGCGCGATCGGCTCCGGCTCTATTGCCTGGAGATGGACGGCCAGATCGTCGCCATGTCCTACTTCTACAAGTTCCGCGACACGGTGTATCTGATGCAGAGCGGGTTCGATCCCGACTACTCCGATCTCAAGCCGGGACAGGTCTTGCTCGGCTACGTCGTCGAGAGCGCCATCGGCGAGGGGCACAAGGTCCTCGATTTCCTGCGCGGCGACCACCGCTACAAGGACGAGTTGGCCACCGGAGAGCGCGAGACCGTCTACCTGACGGCGTTTCGCGCCAGCCCGGGCGCGCTGGTCTACAACGCACGCAAGCGGCTTCTCCCCGCGCTCAAGGCGGAGGTGCTGGA
The DNA here is from genome assembly GCA_003170275.1 of Myxococcales bacterium. Taxonomy (GTDB): domain Bacteria; phylum Myxococcota_A; class Polyangia; order Palsa-1104; family Palsa-1104; genus PALSA-1104. Next base: position 24,749 of record PNAM01000075.1, on the reverse strand, counting down.
GGCAATCGAGCGCCTGCGCCCCGCGCCCCCCAAGGCGGAACGGCCGTGATCAGGCAGGCCAAGCAGATCATCAAGCGCAGCTTCGCGTCGCCGCTGGGCTGGCGGCTACTCGGGCCCATCCTGCGCACGCCCGGCGTCATCGTCCTCACCTACCATCGCATCAACGGTGCCGATCGCAGCCTGGCCGGCATCGCGGTCGAGAAGTTCGCCGCGCAGATGCGTTGGGTGCGCGACAACTGCGATCCCATCGGGCCCGAAGCGATGGTCGAGCGCGTCGCGCGGCCGAGCCGGATACGGCCGGCGGTGCTGGTCACCTTCGACGACGGCTACCGCGATTACCACGATCTCGCCTATCCGGTGCTGAAGGAGCTCGGCATCCCCGCGCTGGTTTTTCTCGCCACCTCGTTCCTCGACGAGGGAGGCATGTTGTGGACCGACGTGGTGCAGTGGGCGGCGCTCACCGCCCATCGCGAGCGGGTGAAGCTCCCCTGGTCGAGCGAGTCCGTCGCGCTGCCCGACGCCGCCGCGCGCGACGCCCTCGGCGAGAAGGCCCGCGCGCATCTGAAGACCGTTCCCGACGCCGACCGTCGCGCCGCGGTCAAGGCGTTCCTCGCCGAGTTAGGTGATCCGCCCGAGCGAGGACGCCAGATGCTCACCTGGGACGAGGTGCGCGCCACGCTCGACCTCACGCGCTACGGCGGTCACTCGCACACCCACCCCATCCTTTCCCGGCTCGACCGCGCTGACGCCGAGCGCGAGATTCGTACCTGCCGCGACCGCATCGCCGCCGAGACCGGCAGGGCGCCCCGCTACTTTGCTTATCCCAACGGGCGCCCGGGCGACTACACCGCGGAGACGCAGGACCTCTTGCGCCAGTACGGCTTCACCATGGCGTTCGCAACCAGCGAGGGCATCGCCGGCGCCGACACCGACTGGATGGCGGTGAAACGGCTGCCCAGCGACGGGGCCAACCTCCCGGACTTCGTGTGGCTCGCCGCCGGGCTCAGCCGTTCGTGATCGGCTTGTCGTCGAGAAACCGCCTCGCCCACAGCTCCAGCGAGAGGACCATCCACAACAGCTCGCCATGGTCCGCTTCGCCCGCCAGGTGGCCCGCGAGGTAGCGCCGCGCCGCGGCTTGCCGCAACAAGCCGCGCTCCCGAAACGCCCGGCTCTCGATCACGTCCTCGGCCAGCCCCTTGAGCGGACCCGAGAACCACTGGCCGAGCGGGATGCCGAAGCCCTTCTTCGGCTTCTCCAGCACGTCGGGCGGCAGCCAGCGCGCCGCCACTCGCCTCAAAAGGTGCTTGCCGCGCCGGCCCTGCACGCGCAGCTCCTGCGGCAGCTTGACGGCAAAGTCCACCACGCGATGAGCGAGCAGCGGCGACCGGCCCTCGAGCGAGTTGGCCATCGCCATGCGGTCGAGCTTGACCAGACAGTCGTCGGGTAGATAACTGGCGAAGTCGATGGCCACGCACCGATCGAGCGGCTCGAGGTTCATCGTCGCGCGCGCCACCGACGACAATCCAGCGTAATGCCCGCCGCCGGCCCGCACCGCGTCGCCGAGCAGCTCATCGCTCACATCGGCGCGAGTGATCGCCACTCCGGAGAGGTAGCTGTCGGGAAAGGGTTGCCGCAACCGCTCGGCGATGCGCCTGAGCCGATAGCCGCGCTGCCCCGGCACGAAGCGGCCGGCCACGCCCGCCGCCGCCGCCGCCGCCGGTTTGAGCGGGCCCACGCGCTCGAGCTCGAGGAAGCGCAGGTAGCGATCGTAGCCGCCGAAGGCCTCGTCGCCGCCGTCGCCGGTGAGCACCATCTTGACGTGCTCGCGCGCCAGCTTGGCCACCAGGTACGTCGGCACCGCCGACGAGTCGGCGAACGGCTCGTCGAGATACCAGACCAGGTTCTGCAACAGGTCGACCGCGTCGGGCTCCACCACCAGCTCGTGGTGCTCGGTCTTGATGTGGTCGGCCACCCGGCGCGCATCCGACAGCTCGTTGTATTTCGGTTCGCGAAAGCCGATCGAGAACGTGCGCACCGGCTGCTGCAGGTGGCGCGACATGAGCGCCACTACCACGCTCGAGTCGAGCCCGCCGCTCAGGAACGCGCCAAACGGCACGTCCGCCACCAGGCGGCTCTTGACCGCCTGATCGAGGAGGCGCGCCAGCTCTTCCTCGGCCTCGGCCTCGCTCAGCCGATGCTTGGGGCCGAGCTCGAGCGTGTAGTAGCGATGCACGCTCGCCTTCCCGTCGACGAGCTCGAGATAGTGACCCGGCTCAAGCTTGCGCACGCCGCGGAAGATGCTGCCCGGCGAGGGCACGTAGCCGAAGCACACGTAGGCGCGCACCGCGTCTGGATCGATCTCGGTGCGAAATCCAGGGATGGGCAAGAGCGCCTTGAGCTCGCTGGCAAACACCAGCCGCTCCCCCTCGTGGCAGTAGAACAGCGGCTTCTCACCGAAGCGATCGCGTGCGAGCACCAGCTTACGCTTGCGGCGGTCCCAGATGGCGATGCCGAACATTCCGTCCAGCCGCGCGAAGCAGCCGACACCCCACTCCTCGTAGCCGTGGACGATCACCTCGGTGTCGGAGTGGGTGTAGAAGCGGTGCCCGCGCGCCTCCAACTCGGCGCGTAGCTCGCGGTAGTTGTAGATCTCGCCGTTGAAGACGCACTGGACGCTCTCGTCTTCGTTGTGGACGGGCTGGTGTCCGCCTTCCAGATCGATGATGGAGAGGCGGCGCATGCCGATCACCGCCTGGGCGTCGCGAAAGAAGCCTTCGTCGTCAGGCCCGCGGTGGGTGATGGCCGCGTTCATGGCGCGGCTCACCGCTTCGGGGGGAAGCGGGGCGCCTGGTGCGGCCACGATGCCGATGATGCCGCACATGCTCAGCCCGCCCCTTCCAGGTCGCGCGGATGCGCGCCCCGGTACAGCTTCAGTAGATTGCCGACGATGAGCGGCAGCGCGGCCGCGGCCTCGACGTCGGCGCGCGCCTGCTTGCCCATGTCGGCGAGTCGCTCGCCCGGGAGCGCCTCCGCCTCGCGCAGACAGGCGGCCAGCGCGGCGGTGTCGGAGACGTCGAACAGCCAGCCGTTGCGGCCGGGCTTGACGAAGTCCTCGCTGCCACTCACCCGGCTCGACACCGACGGCAGGCCGCAGGCCATGAACTCGAGCAGCGTGTTGGAGAGCCCTTCGATGCGCGACGTGAGCACGCCGAGGTGCGCCTTGGCCAGCACGTCCTCCACTCGATCCTGGTGACCGAGGAACACCACCTGATTGGTGATGCCGAGCCCCTCGGCCTGCCTGCGCAGCGGCTGCTCCAGCGGCCCGCCACCGACGAGCTCGAGTCGTACGTCCGCACGGCCGCGAAACGCCTCCGCCCACGCGTCGAGCAGCGTCGCCAGTCCCTTCTCCTCGACCAGACGGCCGACGAACACCGCCACGAACGGCGCTCCCGGCGCGCGTCGCTTGGCCTGCACACCGAAGCGCGAAGTGTCGACCGCGTTGGGCAAGACCAGGATGCGCTCCGACGGAAAGCCGTGCCGCTCGAGCTCGGCGGCGATGCGCGTGCTGATGGCCTGGACCGTCCCGGCGCGCTTGAGCCAGCGGCGCGCCAGCAGCCCGAAGGGTCCGCGACGCGGAGCGAGCAGCCCCCGCTCCAGCTCCCACCATCCCGAGATCTTGAGCACCACCGGCTTGCCGAGCAGATCTCCGACGAGGCAGGTGATGGCGCCGAGGTTGTGCCCGATGTGGACGTGCCACGCATCGTAGCGGTCGCGGTTCTCCCACAGAAAGGCGGCGAAGCGCAGGCACATGATGCCCGCGCCGAAGAACCGCCAGCGCGGATAGCTCACGCGGCCCACCGGCAGGCCGTAGCAGCGCTCCGCCGCGATCTGCGGGCCATCGGCGAGCATCGGCGTCACCACCGCGACGCGCTGCCCCATTCGCACGAGCTCGCGCGCGATGGTGCGAAGCTGCGATTCGGCGCCGCCGCCGCCGCGCTTGGTAAAGTTGCTCTCCAGCACCATGAGGATACGCAGCGGAGCCTGATCAGTAGCGGGGGTCAAGCGGCGTCGACAAAGCGTTCGCGGACGGACTCGTAGGTCTGGTTCCCCAGCACGCGCTTGGCGAGGTCGAGCACCGCGTAGCGCACCTGCGCACGAAGCAGCGCGCGGCCGCCGCGCAGCCACGACTCGAGCGTCGGCAGGTTGAGCCCCGCGTTGACCGCCATCCGCGGCAGCATGCGCGCCGGCCCGCGCCTGATCTGTCCGGGCCGCGAGTTGAGCACGTGCGTGAAGCCGCACTCGCGCGCTACAGCCGTCAGGCCGAACGGGGTTCGTCCGCCGGGAGGCGCGAGCAGCGTCACCGGGTGGCCCACCTTCTCTTCGATCTCCAGGCGCGAGCGCCGCAGATCTTCGCGCAGCCGCGCCGGCGACAGATCCGTCAAGTAGTAGCGATGATCGAATCCGTGCGACTGGATCGACATCCCACCGTCCGCCATCTCGCGCAGCTGCGACCACGAGGCGAACTGGCGCGTGCCGACCTGCATCGGGTTGACGAAGAAGTCCGCGCTGGCACCGGCCGCGACCAGGGCGGGAAACGCGAGGTCGTAGTTGCTGCCGTGACCATCGTCGAAGGTGAGGATCACGCCGGAGCGTCCGGCCAGAAAATCGCGCGCACTGATGGCCGCCCCGCCGTGCTTGACGCAGGTCGCGAGCTGCTCCGAAAAGCGAGTGATCTCAACCGCGTAGTGCGGATCGGCGTCGATGGCGACCGGCTGCCCGATCGCGTGATACATCAGCGCGATTGTTCTGTCCGCCGAGGTGGAAACCATCTACCTGAATATACCAAGAAAAAGGCGCTATTTTCAACCGCGCTCGTTGAACACCACCCCGGCGAATTTGGCCGGATCGAAGAGCGCGGAGGCCTGCGCGATCCCGTCGCTGGTGTCACGTCCGTAGCCGACCACGAGCACGATGAAGTCAACCAGATCGGCCAGGATGCGGGCGTCCGGCGAGCCGCGCGTCGGGGGCCCGTCGAGAACCAGGCAGTACGGCTCTTCGCGCAGCGTGGACATCAGCCAACGCATGGGCGCCGACGAGAAATATTCGCGCGGCGTCGACCTGGGTTGACCCGCCGGGATCAGGTGCAAGCCCGGAACGCCGGTCGGGCGGACCAGCTTCTCGAGCGACGTGTGCGGCTTCTCGAGGAAGTCGAACAGCCCGCCGTCATCGGGGCGCACGCCGAGCGCGAGGTGCTGCGTCGGGTTGCGCTGGTTGCAATCGATCAGCATCGCGACGCGCCGGTTCTGCAGCGTGAAGGCCGCAGTCAGGTTGCGCGCGATGAAGCTCGCCCCCGCCCCGGGCGCGATCGGCACGATCAAGGTGGTGAACTGGGCCAGGCCGACGCCCGCGGCCATCGACTGCAGCCGGGTGCGCAGCTCGCGGAATCCGTCGAGCTGCTCGGTGCTCGCCATCCCGACCGGGATCCGCGCGGCCACCTGGGGCGGCCCGGACTCGGCGGCGATCAGGGGCTTGCGCCGCTGCACCACCAACGCGGAGTCGCGATTGGTCACGTCGGCCTCGGGCCACTGACCGCCGTCGTCCTCATCGTCGTCGCCGCGCCGAACGGTCATGTGGTCTTGAGCTTGAACAGGAAGACGGCCAGGTACACCGCAAACACTCCGAAGACCATCAAGACCGCGACGAGGCCGCGCGTGCGTTGCCGGTACACGTCGCGCCGCCCCGGCGCGTAGCCGATGCTCACCAAGAGCGGCACGCGCGCGAGACGCTCGATCTGAATCGGGGTACGCACCCGCTGGTCGAGGCGCACCAGCGCGAACAGGAACCCGAGCGGCGCGAGCGTCGCGAGGATCAGCCCGATCATCGACAGGTGCAGCAGGCGCAAGCTGCTCGCGTTGACCGGCAGCTCGGCCGCCTCCTGCAGCCGCATCGAGAGGCCACGGTGCTCCGCGTCGAGCACCATCGACAGGCTCGCGTTGTCGCGGCGCTTGAGCAGGTCGCGATAGATCTCGCTGGTCGACTGGTAGCGCTGCACGAGCTCGGACAGCGTGGCGTCCTGACCGACGCCGTGCAGCTCGGGATCGATCTTGGCCTCCGACACCGGGACCCGCGCGGCGCCGGGCGGGCGGCGGCGCACCACGCCTTCGAGCGCCGCGATCTTGGTGCGCACCTTCTCCAGCTGATCGCGCGCGGCCCGGTACACCTCGTCGTCTTGCGCCGCGGCCGACTCCGCGACGGTGTCACGGTCGACGCGCGCCTGCTCGGCGCGGTGCAGCTCCGCCTTCGCGGTGGCCAGCTCTCGCCGGACTCGTTTGACGTCGGGGTGCATCTCCGTGAAGGTCGTGAGCAGCCGGTCGAGGTCGGCCTGCAGCTGGATCGTGCGCGCCCGGTATTGATCCTCGGACTGCCGCGAGTCCGCGCGCGGCGACGTCGCCGGCTTGTGCGCGAGCTGCGCCGCGAGCGTGGTCTCCTCGGCCTTGAGCGCGGCCAGCTCCTCCGGATTGATCTTGGGCCGCGGGTGGCCCGGGACGCTCGGAGCCGGGGTCGCTGGCCCGTCGCTCTCGTGACGGTAATAGGCCAGCACCTTCTCGTGCGAGTCGCTGAGCTTCTCGCCGTACTCCTTGACCTGCTTGTCGATGAAGTCGAACGCCTCGCGGCTCTCGCGTTCTTTGCCGGCCGTGCCCTCGCGCATGTAGATCTCGGCGATCTTGTTGGCGATCGTGAAGGCCCGCACCGGATCGCTGTCGTAGTAGGAGATGCGGATCATCTCCTCACGCGGGCTCTCGATGCGGATGCGCGCCTTGATCTTTTGCAGCAGCTTGTCTTCTTCGCGCGGATCGAGCGGCTTGGCGGGCGGCGGGGCGAGCCAGCCTCCGAAGGTGAGGATCTCGCGTAGGGTCTTGCGGCTCATGACGATCTGGGTGATCACCGCGCTCTGGTCGCCAATGCCGACCTGGACCGCGCGGCCCTCCATCAGCGGCGTGATGACGTTGCTCGCTTCGGCGAGGATCACGGCTGAGGCGTCGTAGCGTTTGGGCAGGCTGAGCCCGAAGCCCAACGCGAGCAGCGCGACCGCTGCGAAGAGGACCGACAGGGTCAGCAGGCGCCGCTTCCCCTCCTTGATGAGCAGGGGGATGAGAGCGCCCAGAGGGGTGGCAGGACTGGTCATCGGCCTATGATGGCATTGAAGATAGCATAGGTCAGTTCGCGTAGCCCTTCAGATGGTAGTACCCGAGCCCGACCAACTCGTGCAAGGCTTCCGCGAACATCGCCGGGCCGCCGCTGTTGGGTATCCACGCATACCAATGCATGAGCTGCACGGAACGGTAGTCGCATGGGTAGGGCCGCGGTCGTAGCCCGAGCTTGCGCGCAACCGCCATCGCCCGCCGCATGTGCAGGGCGCTGGTGACCAACCAGGCCCGATCCCCATGGGACGCGATCAGATCGCGCGTAAACAACAGGTTCTCGTACGTGTTGCGAGATTTCGTTTCCAGCTGAATTGCGTCCGCGGGAACGCCCGAGTCGCGCGCGACCTCGGACATGAACGCCGCCACGGAAGTTCGGCCATCCGGCGCCGGCTCACCCACGAACAGGAGCTTGCCGCCGAGTCGTTTCCAGAGCCGAATACCGGCCAAGGTGCGCTCCCATCCCGCTGCGTCCAGGCGCACCTCGTAGCTCTCGCCCTTGTTCACGGTAGAGCCGGTGGACAACACGACGATGAGCGCGTCACGCTCGACGGACGGCTCGGGGACCGCGGGGTACTCGTCCTCGAGGTGCTCGACCAGCGCATTTGCGATCGCCGGCGTGGACAAGGCGTAGCTCCCCAGGAACAACGCCAGGAGCACATACCGCGCCCGCCCCAGCCGGGTCTCCCGATGGCGGAACGAGTACACACACAAGATCAGGATCAGCGCGACCAGGTGCACGGTCGTCGGCAAGAAGAGCTGTATGGCGTCGTCGATGAGCAACGGCTGTCAGAGCGGCAATGCGGTGTGCTTCGGCTCGTCGGGGACGACCTGTAGCGCGTACTGCGGATGCTGGAAGTCGTCATGGACGAACCTAATCATGGCTGCGCGAGGGCGCCAATATCATGCGCGCCGCCAGCGCGGGCCGCGCCGCTGAAGTCGGTGGTAACCAGCGGCTGGACCTTGCCGGCGCCGAGCGCGGGCGAGCCGGCCTTGAGCGCCGCCTTGGACCAGTCGTAGACGGGCTTCTGCGTGGCGGTTTGCGTAAACTCCGCCGGATCCTGCAGCATCGCGTCGGTGTTGAGGCTGTGCTGATCCCAGGTCGAGTGCGCGCTCTTCCAGGCGGCGAAATTCATCGTGTCGCCCAAGACGGCCCAGTTGCCCGGGCCTGAATACAAATTGTAGTCGTTGTCGATGCCCGGCCCGGCGCCGACTGCGACCTTGGCGAACTGATCGCCGGCGGTGCTGGTCACGAAGATGTTGTTCTGCAAGATGCTGTTCTGGCTGGCATCACCGTCGGACGTATGCAGCCATCCGTACGAGGACTCGCCAGGAATCGGCGTGTTCCCGAGGATCCAGGTGTTGTTGGCGATGACGCAGTTCTTCAGCCCGTGGTGAACCGGGCCCGAGGTCCCGTCGTCATAGTCATCGAGGCCGAAGTTTCCGCCGGCGAAGATGTTGTTGATCACCGTCATGTCGGACAGGTGTCCTTGAGCGTCATACGCCGACCCTGGCTCGTCGCCCAGGCTGATGTTTACGGCCGTGATGCGCTTGCCGTAGTCCTGCGCATACCCGGGCGACGCGGCGAACAAGCCGTCGAAGGTCTGCGTCTCGTCGCGCGGATGTTGAAAGACGAAGTTCTGCTCCAGCTTCCCGTTCTCGGTGTTGTTGAGGTACAGGTTGACCGAGAAGTTGTCGAAGATGACATTGTGCCGCACCAGGTTGTTCATGCTGAGGTGGCCCTGCCTGTCGGTGTTCCCCAGGGTCAGCCCTTCTCCGCCGTTCCCGTAGACCACGTTGCCCTGCGCCAGCCCGTTGCTCTGGTTGCACCAGTCGATGGCCGCCGGCCATCCGCCACCGGTGTTCCCGTTGTTGAACCGCGGCCAGTTCTGCAGGATGTTCATCCAGATCCGGCTCATGGTGACCGTGATGTCGTTCCCCGACGCTGGATCGCTGCTGTTGAAGGTGAACAGCGCAGCCGCCCCGCCGTTGAACTTGAAGTCGCAATGATCGAAGGTATGCCCGCTCGACTCCGTGTACACGCCCGACCAGGAGCTCGCGCGAATGGTCAGGCCGATGAAGTTGTAGTAGTCGTGTCCCGCCCCGAGGAAGATCAGGTTCTCGTGCCCGCCTCCGCTGTTCTCGCTGTCGTAGAGCAGCGAGATGTCGGCCGAGTTGGGATCGCCGGTTCCCACCGTGCCGCCAAAATCGGCGTAGACCGTGTTTCCCCCCGCGTCGAAGTAGAAGTTGTTGCTCTTGTCCTTGATGTTGGCCTGCGTCTGATTCGGCGGCAGCGACTCGCCGGGATACGCGCTCACCTGGCCGTGGATGACCTCACGCAGGGCATACTCCGCCGTTCCCGTGTTCACGTAGATGCCGAGCACGGGCTCGGTGCTACTGATCTTGGTCCCCCCAGTCGACGACTGCCAGACCGTGGTCTGCCCCTGCGCGGTGTACCGGGTCCAGCTGCTCGGCTTCACGCCCCCGTCGAGGATCGGCGCCCCGGTGCCGCGGCCGTAGGAGCCGATGGTGATCGGCGCTCCCGCAGCTCCCGACGGCGCGGAGGACCAGTCCGGATACTCGCGGTAGATGCCCCCGCCGAGGAGAATGGTGTCGCCCGCCTTGACGACGGCCAGCGCGCCACCGAGCGTCTTCTTCGCCTTGGCGAAGCTGGCCCCGTCGAACGAATCATCGCCGTGCACCGGATCGCAATACCAGGTCGTGCCGGGCGCCGCGGCGAGCGGGACGTCCGGGACACTGCCGTCGAACAGGCCGAAGGGGAAGGAAATGCCGCCGAAAGCGGTCGGGGGGCCTCCGCTCCCGGCGTCGCGGCCGCCTCCTCCGCCTCCGTCCGAGTTCGAAGTGGAGCCCGAGTCGCCGCAAGATGTCGCCAGCACGAACATGCAACCGACCATCACGAGAGTCCGTCCCATGGCGCAGACGCTAGCATGTTTCGCGCCCCTCAGAAGGTCGACGAAGCCCCCTGCGCTCCCCGCGCACCTGCCCGCGCTCGACGGTCCGCGTACGCGTCCTATCAGCTGTTCGAGCGCCATTTCCTGCGATTGAAGAGCTGGTTTGCGCCTCGACTCGAGGGAGCCGATCAACTAAAGTAATCGGCGTGAGCTCACAGGCGACCAGCGACATCATCAGCCGGACGCGGACCATCGCCCAGGAAGTCGCCGCGCGGCACGCGAGCGACGTCGATGCCCGAGCGCGCTTCCCGCACGAAACGTTCGAGGCCTTGCGCCAGGCCAAGCTGCTGGCCGTCGCGGCGCCCAAGGAGCACGGCGGCGCCGGCGCCAACATGCAGGAGCTGGCGGGCATGTGCACCGCGCTCGCGCAGGGCTGCGGCTCGAGCGGCATGGTGCTGGCGATGCACCACATCCAGGTGGCGTGCATCGCGCGACACGGGCGCACCTCCGCCTTCTTCCGCGCGTACCTGCAGGAGCTGGTCGAGCGGCAGCTGCTGGTCGGCTCGATCACCTCGGAGGTGGGCGTGTGGGGCGATACACGCTCGAGCATCTGCGCGTGCATCCGCGAGAACGGCCGCTATACGCTCGACAAGGACGCGACCACCGCGTCGTACGCCGAGTACGCCGACGATCTGCTGGTCACCTCGCGCCGCAACGCGGAGGCGCCGCAGAGCGATCAGGTCCTGGTGCTGGTGCGCAAGGCCGACCGCACGCTCACGCAGACCGGCACCTGGGACACCATGGGCATGCGCGGCACCTGTAGCCCGGGCTTCAAGATGACCTCGTCGGGGCCCGAGGAGCAGGTGCTGCCGGGCTCGTTCGCCGACGCCTCGGCGCAGACCATGGTCTCGTACTCGCACATCCTGTGGTCGGCGGTGTGGCTGGGCATCGCCTCGGACGCGATGGCGCGCGCGTCGGCCTGCGTCCGCGCCGAGGCGCGCAAGACGCCCGGCGTGGTGCCGCCCAAGGCGACGCACCTGGCACGGCTGTCGTCGCGGCTGCAGCTGCTACGCAACAGCGTGCACGGCCAGGCCGCCGAGTTCGACGAAATCATGTCGCGGCCGACCGGAATGGAAGAGCTGCTCACCATCGGTTGGGGGCTCAAGATGAACAACATCAAGGTCGCCTCGTCGGAGATGGCGCCGCAGTTGGTGCACGACGCGCTGCAGATCATCGGCATCGCCGCCTACAAGAACGACTCCAAGCTGTCGGTGGGCCGCCAGTATCGCGACTCGCTGTCGGCGGCGCTGATGATCTCCAACGATCGCATCTTCGGCAAGACCGCTTCCCTCCTCCTCGTGTACAAGGACGACGAATAGTGGAATACGACGTCGAGAGTTTCTATCGCGGGCTGGTCGACAACGGGCTGATCGTGCCGGTGCGCGTTCCTGGCGCGTTCGGGCGCGGCGCGGTCTTCGAGGACGTGCTCGAGCGGTTCAACGGGCTGATCACCCAGATCTCGCGCGACGACGGGGCCGAGCTGTACACCTTCCCGCCGGTGATCGATCGGACCATCCTCGAGAGAACCGATTATCTCGATTCGTTTCCCAATCTGGCGGGGACGGTCTTCAGCTTCTTCGGCAAGGACAAAGAGGCCAAGGTGCTCTCGGCCAAGGTCCACGCCGGCGAGCCGTGGGGCGACACGCAGGGCATGAGCCAGGTGTGCTTGAGCCCGGCCGCGTGCTACCCGGTGTATCCGGTGATCGCCGGCACGCTGCCGCCGAACGGCCGGCTGATCACCATGACCAACTGGGTCTACCGTCACGAGCCGTCGCCCGAGCCGACCCGCATGCAGTCGTTCCGCGTGCGCGAGTTCGTGCGCGCGGGCTCGCCCGATCTGGTCGTCGCCTGGCGCGATCAGTGGCTCGAGCGCGGGCTCAAGCTGCTCAACGAGCTCGGCCTGCCGGCCAAGTCGGACGTGGCCGCCGATCCGTTCTTCGGCCGCGCCGGCAAGATGCTGGCCGACGGGCAGAAGCAGCAGAAGCTCAAGTTCGAGGTGCTGGTGCCGGTGATCTCGCTCGAGAAGCCGACCGCGGTGTGCTCGTTCAATTACCACCAGCAGCACTTCGGGCACGTCTTCGGCATCCACACTGCCGACGGTCAGGAGGCGCACACCGCCTGCCTCGGCTTCGGCCTCGAGCGCTGCGTGATGGCGCTCTTCAAGACCCACGGCTTTCAACCCACGAGCTGGCCGGCGCCAGTGCGCGCCCGTCTCTGGCCGTGAGCCAGCTCGTCGTCCTTCCGCAGCTCGATCCCACCGCCTATCAGCGGCACTCGTTGCACGCGGACGATCGCGTCTGGGTCGAGAAGAACTGCTACATCGACATCTGCATCGAGCTGGTGCACGCGCTCGGGCTCGAGCCGCTGGCGATGCTGCCGTTCGTGCTCGCGACCGACTTCGAAGGCGATCAGTGGACCTTCTTCAAGCCGCCGCACGGCGAGCTGCGTGAGCTGTACGGCCTGGACTTCCAGGAGCTCAACGTGTGGCGCCCGCTCGCCGATCACGCGCAGACCCACCTCGCCGAGGGCAAGCTGATCAGCACCGAGGCCGACGCGTTCTACCTGCCCGACACCGCCGGCACCGACTATCAACGCCAGCACACCAAGACCACCATCGTGATCCAGTCGTTCGATCTCGAGCGCCGGCGGCTGGGATACTTCCACAACGCGGGCTACTACGCGCTCGAGGGCGACGACTTCGCGCACCTGTTCCGCGTGGGCGTGGCGCCCGATCCGACGTTCATGCCGCTGTTCGCCGAGGTGGTGCGCATCGATCGGCTGGTGCACCGTCCCGTCGAGGAGCTGCGCGTGCGCGCACGTGAGCTCTTGAGGCGACACCTCGCGCTCAAGCCGGGCGACAACCCGGTGCAGCGCTTCGGCCGGCGCTTCGCCACCGATCTGCCGTGGATCACCGGCGAGGGCCTGGCGTTCTATCACGCCTGGGCGTTCGCCACCGTGCGCCAGCTGGGCGCCGCGTTCGAGCTGGCGTCGCTGCACCTGCAGTGGCTGGGAGACGCCGCGCTCGTGCCGGCGTCGGACGCATTTTCCCGGCTGAGCCAGACCGCCAAGGCGTTCATCCTCAAGGCGGCGCGCGCGGTCAACGGCAAGCGCGCGCTCGACGCCGCACCGATGTTCGACGAGATGGCGGCGGCGTGGCAATCGGGCATGGATACGCTGACCGCACAGCTGCCTCCGGCGTGAACCGGCGCGGGTTCGAGAACCGCTTCGTGCGGCTCGAGCCGCTCTCGCTCGATCACGTCGACGCGCTCCTTGCCGCCGCCACCCGCGACCGCAGCACCTTTCAGCTGGCGCCGGTGCCGCGCGACCGCGCCGAGATGCTCGACTATGTCACCCGTGCGCTGGCCGACGAGCAGGCCGGGCGTGCGCTGCCGTTCGCCGTGGTGCGCGCCGATCCGGAAGAGGTGGTCGGCTCGATCCGCCTGATGAGCCTGGAATGGTGGAGCTGGCCGGCCGGCCCGATCCTCGTGCCCGGCGAGCCGCGGCGCGCCGGCGCCGATTCCCCGGACGTCGCGGAGATCGGGCACGCCTGGCTCGAGCCCTCGGCGCAGCGCACGCCGATCAACACCTCCGCCTGTCTGCTCCTGTTGACCCACGCCTTCGACGTCTGGCGCGTCCACCGGCTGATCCTCAAGACCGACGCGCGCAACCAGCGATCGCGGGCGGCCATCACGCGCCTCGGCGCCCAGCTCGAGGGGATCCTGCGGGCGCACCTGCCCGCCGCCGACGGCGTGGTGCGCGACACCGCGATGTTCTCGATCGTGCGCAGCGAGTGGGAAGGCGTGCGAAAACGGCTTGAGTCGACTCTCGCCTCGCCTCTATAGTTGAATCCAGATGAGCGTGGGCGTCGGTATCGACCTGGTGAGGGTCAGTCGGGTGGCAGCATCGCTGGCGCAATTCGGCGAGCGGTTCCTGCGCCGCGTCTTCACCGAGGCGGAGATCGCCTACGCAACCTCGTCGCCGGGGCTGACCGCGGAGCGACTGGCGGCGCGCTTCGCGGCCAAGGAAGCGGCGATCAAAGCGCTCGGGCTGGCCGACCAGGGCGTCGGCTGGCGCCAGATCGAGGTGCAGCGCCTGCCGTCGGGAAGCTGCCGGCTGGTGTTGCACGGCGCCGCCCACGCCGCAGCCGCCGATGCCGGCGTGTCAGAGCTCGCGGTGAGCCTCAGCCACGAAGGCGACTATGCCACCGCCGTCGTCCTCGCGACGCGGCACGGCCGGGAGACGACCCACGCATGACCGGTAAGATTCGCAAGATCCTGCAGGACCACGGGCGGCTGAGCAAGGACGCCGCGACGCTCGACGAGACCGCCGACCTGTACCAGGCCGGCATGACCTCGCACGCGAGCGTCAACGTCATGCTCGCGCTCGAGGGCGAGTTCGAGCTCGAGTTCCCCGACCACATGCTCAAGCGCAGCGTGTTCGAGAGCATCGCGGCCATGCGCGACGCGATCCAAGAGCTCACCAAGGCGGCGTGACGCCGCGCGTTTACAGCGTCACCGGACTCGAGCAGGTGCCGATCTCCGCGTGGCAGGTGTGCGCCACGCCGCCGGGCGCGATCGAGGATCCGCGCGCGCTCGCCGGGGCCGGCCTCGCGTGGGTGGCGGCGGGCGCGCCGACCACCGCGGCGGCGGCGTTGCGCGCGACTGGTGGCTTCAGCCTCGACGGTCCGGCGCGCCGCTTCGACGCCGAAGATTGGTGGTTCAAGGCGCGCCTGCCGGACCTCGACGGCGCCGGCGCAGGCGACGGTGAGGAGCTGGCGCTCACCTTCGACGGCATCGCCACGGTCGCCGACGTCTGGCTCGACGGCGTGCACCTCCTGACGAGCGACAACATGTTCTTGCGCCACGAGCGGCGCCTCGAAGGTCCGCGCGCCGGCGGCGAGCTGGTGATTCGCTGCCGCGCGCTCGATCCGCTGCTCGCCGCGCGCCGTCCGCGGCCGCGTTGGCGCGCGCCGATGGTCGAGCACCAGCAGCTCCGCTGGTTTCGCACCACCCTGCTCGGCCGCACGCCCGGTTGGTCGCCGCCCGCCGCCGCGGTCGGACCGTGGCTGCCGGTGCGCCTCGAGCGCCGGGTCGGCCTGGCGGTCGACGACGTGCGGCTGCGCGCACAGGTGCACGGCCAGCTCGGGCAGGTCGAGATCGCCTGCCGCCTGCGTGCGCTCGGCAGCGAGCCGCTCGGCCGCGTCGAGCTGATCGTCGAGCGAGCCGGCGCGCAGCATCGGGTGATCCTGGCCGGCGACGGGGAGCGCTTCACCGGGCGGCTCGAGCTGCCCGATCCCGCGCGCTGGTGGCCGCACACGCACGGCGAGCCCGCGTGCTACCAGGCGCGCCTGGTCGTCGGCAGCCGCGAGGTGTCGTTGGGCGCGATCGGCTTCCGCGAGCTCAGCCGCGACGACCCGTTCGCGCTGCGCATCAACGGCGCGCCGATCTTCTGCCGCGGCGCCTGCTGGACCCCGCTCGACCCGATCACGCTCACCGCCGATCGCGCCGCCTATCGGGTCGCGCTCACCCAAGCGCAATCGGCCGGGATGAACCTGTTGCGCGTGGGCGGCACGATGGTCTACGAGCGCGACGACTTCTACGATCTGTGCGACGAGCTGGGCATCCTGGTGTGGCAGGACTTCATGTTCGCCAACCAGGACTACCCCGAGGACGATCCGGCGTTCGTCGCCGGCGTGGTCGAAGAAGCGCGCCAGCTCCTCGGACGGCTGCAGGCGCGCCCGAGCCTGGCGGTGCTGTGCGGCAACTCCGAGGGCGAGCAGCAGGCAGCGATGTGGGGCGCTCCGCGCGAGCGCTGGAGCCCGCGGCTGTTCAGCGAGGTGCTGGCCGGGGTGGCACGCGAGGACTGCCCCGACGTTCCCTACTGGCCGTCGAGCGCCCACGGCGGCGCCTTTCCGCACCAGGCCAGCGAGGGCACGACGTCGTACTACGGCGTGGGCGCGTACCTGCGCCCGCTCGACGACGCGCGGCGCGCCGAGGTGCGCTTCGCCAGCGAGTGCCTCGCGTTCGCCAACGTGCCCGAGCCGCGCGCGCTGCCCGGCGGCCCGTCGGTGCGCGTCCATCATGCGGCGTGGAAGGCGCGCACGCCGCGCGACCTCGGCGCCGGCTGGGACTTCGACGACGTGCGCGACCACTACCTCGAGCGGCTGTTCGGCGTCGACCCGCTGGCGTTGCGCTACGCCGATCACGAGCGTTACCTTGCGCTCGGACGCGTGGTCACGGGCGAGGTGATGGCGCAAGTGTTCGGCGAATGGCGCCGCGCGCGCTCGACCTGTCGCGGCGGGCTGGTGTGGTTCCTGCGCGATCTGTGGCCGAGCGCCGGCTGGGGCGTGGTCGACGCCGGCGGTGCGCCCAAAGCGGCCTGGTACTACCTCAAGCGCGCGCTGCAGCCGATCTCGCTGCACGTCAGCGACGAAGGCGGCAACGGTCTGGTGCTCCACCTGTGCAACGAGCGACCGGCGCCGCTGCACGGCGAGCTCGAGCTGACCCTGTTCCGCGCCGGTGAGATCCAGGTGGCGAGCGCGCGCCGCCCGATCGAGCTGGGCGCGCGCGCGACGCTCGAGCTGCCGGCCGCCGAGTGCTTCGACGGCTTTCTCGATCTCAGCTACGCCTACCGGTTCGGCCCGCCTTCGTACGACCTGCTCCTAGCCACCGTGCGCGCGCCATCGGGTGAGGTGCAGGCGCAGGCGTTCCACTTCCCGCTCGGACTCTCCACGGCGCGTGAGCTCGACGTCGGCCTGAGCGCCGAAGCGCGCTCCAACGACGGCGACGACGGCGCGCAGCTGATCGTGCGCACGCGACGCTTCGCCCAATCGATCGCCATCGACGCCGCCGGCTTCGAGCCGGACGATTCGTACTTCCACCTCGCCCCCGGCGGCGAGCGGACCGTGCGGCTGCGCCGGCTCTCCGGCACCGGCCCACTGCGCGGAACGCTGCAGCCACTCAACGCCGAGGCGACCACCAAGATCGTGATCGCCAGCCCATGAGCCGCGCCGACGCGCTGTACTTCGGCTCGGAGGAGCGTCCGCGATGAGCCGGCCCGAACAGACGCTCGAGCTGGCCGGGCTGCGCGCCATCGCCGTCGGCGACCCCGACGCCGCGCGCGTGGTGGTGGTGCTGCTGCACGGCTTTCAGATGACGCCGGGCGATCTCTCGCCGTTCGCGCACTCACTGCAGGCGCCGGCCTGGTTCCTCTTCCCCGAGGCGCCGCTCGCCGCCGAGCCGACCGGACGCGCGTGGTGGCACATCGACGCCAAGCTGCGCGCGCTGGCGCTCGAGGTCGGCCCGCGTGATTTTGCCGGCCAGCACCCGCCCGACCTGCCGGCAGCGCGCACGCTGCTGCTCGCGTTTCTCCAGGCCGCCAAGGCGCGCGCCGGCGCCCGCCCGCTGGTCGTCGGCGGCTTCTCTCAAGGCGGCATGCTCGCCTGCGACAGCGTGCTCCGCTGCGAGCTCGCCGTCGCCGCGATGGTGCTGTTCTCCGCCTCGCGCATCGCCTTCGACGAGTGGGCGCCGCTTTTGGCAGGCGATCGCGTGCGCGGCCTGCCGGTGCTGGTGAGTCACGGCGAGCGCGACGGCGACCTGGCCTTCTCCGCCGGAGAGGGGCTGCGCGACTGCTTGACCGACGCCGGCGCCGACGTCACCTGGCTCCCGTTCGCCCAGGGCCACGAGATCCCGCTGGTCGTGTGGCGCCGCTTGCGCAAGCTCCTGGTCACGCTCGCAGCCTGATCACCGCGACCGCGTCCTCGACGACCTGACCGATCTCGGAGCGGCGCGTCGGCGACCAGCCGAGCAGGTTGCGCGCCTCGCTCACGTCCGCGACCAGGCTGGCCACGTCGCCCGCTCGCCGGGGCCCGATCTCCGTCGGGACCGGGCGGCCCACCGCGCGCGCGACCGCGTCGATCACCTCGCGGACGGTGGTCCCGCGTCCTCCGCCGAGGTTGACGGTGATCGCCGGCGTGCCGCCGACCAGCCGATCGAGCGCCTTCAAGTGCGCGTCGGCCAGATCCATCACGTGCACGTAGTCGCGCAGGCAGGTGCCGTCGACGGTGGGCCAGTCGCTGCCGAACAGCTTGAGCGCGCGCCCGTTGCCGAGCGCCGCCTCGATGGCCAGCGGCACCAGGTGGGTCTCCGGCGCGTGGCGCTCGCGCAGCCCCGCCTCCACGTCCGCTCCCGCCGCGTTGAAGTAGCGCAGGACCGCGTACGGAAAGCCGGCCGCGCGCGCGCAGTCGGCCAGCATGCGCTCGCTCATCAGCTTCGACCAGCCGTACGGGCTCTCCGGCCGGCACGGATGGCTCACCGGGATCGGCAGCTCGACCGGCACGCCGTACACCGCCGCGGTCGACGAGAGCACCACCGGAATGCGCGCCTGGCTGGCGACCTCGGCCACCCGCAACATGCCGCCCACGTTGGTCCCGTAGTAGAGGTCGGGACGCGCCACCGACTCGCCCACCTGGATTCGCGCGGCAAAATGGAGAATCGCGCGCGCGTCGATCCTGCGCACCAGGTCCGCGAGCGTGCCGGGCGCGGTGACGTCGCCAGCTTCGAACGGAACGCCGGCGATCGCGTCGGCGTGCCCGTTCGAGAGATCGTCGAGCACGTGCGGCTCGTGCCCGGCTCGCCGGAGGGCGTGGACCACATGACTCCCGATGTATCCGGCTCCGCCGGTGACGACGACGCGCATGGCGCGCTGAGGCTACCCCGTCCGCCGGATGGGATCCATGCCCGAGCAGCGCAAACGGCGCAGTCGTCGTACCATCTGGGGATGGACACCAGCGCGCTTCACGGGCTCGCGCCGAGCCTGCCGCTCACCGACGAGACCCTGCTCGCGGCGTGGCGCGTGAAGGCCGACAACCTGCAGCGCGCGTTCGCCCACTATCAGGCGCGCGAGACGCACCTCACGTCGCTGCCGTTCCGATCGATCATCGAGCTGACGCAAAACTGCAACTACAAGTGCCCCATGTGCGCGCAGGCGTGGGACCCGAAATATCAGCGCTTCGATCCGGACTTGAACATGCCGCTCGAGACCTTCATCCGCATCGGCGAGCAACTGTTTCCGACGGCGATCATGGTCGATCTGCACGGCTTCGGCGAGACCACCATCCTGCCGTACTGGCCCGACGTGGTGGACTACCTGGAGCGCTTTCCGTTCATCGAATGGAATCTGGTCACCAACCTCTCGCTCTCGCGCGACGAGGTCTGGGACAAGATGATGGCGCTCAATTTTCGCATCGGCTTCTCGTGCGACGGCGCCAGCAAGGAGACGTTCGAATCGATCCGCGTGGGATCGAGCTTCGAGCGCACGCTGCACAACCTCGGCGCGCTGCGCGACGCGCGGCGACGGCATCGGCGCGGGACGGTCTATTTCTTGTCGACCGTCCAACGATCGGCGGTGCACGAGCTGCGCGCGCTGGTCGAGCTGGCGCACGCGTACGAGGTTCCCGAGGTGCAGTTCAAGATCGTGCAGGGCGGCCGCGAGGTGAGCCTCGAGGACCAGCTGCGCTCGATCGGAGACCTGTCGATGAGCCGCCACGTCGAGGCGGCGGTGGACGCGGCGCTCGAGCTCGGCGTGCGCGTGACCTTCAACGATCCGGTGTTCGTGCGACGCCTCGATCCGGAGAAGCTCGCGCGAGTGAGCGCGCCGATCGTCGCGCCACTCTCGCCTAAGTCGTTTTGGGGCGCTCCCGGCAGCGCGGCGATGGCGCCCTACCTCGCGCAGCTCGACGATTCGTTTCGCGTCGCCGTGAACAAGAACTGCTTCAAGCCGTTCAGCTTCGCCTACCTCACGTATCAATCGGAGGTGGGCCCCTGCAACTGCATGATGCCCAACCCACCGCCGCTGGGAAACCTCGCACGAGAGTCGCTCGCGCAGATCTGGAACAACGACGCCTTCCAGACCTTTCGACGCGGGATTCTAGACGGCCGCCCGGCGGATGAGCGGTGTCAGTGGTGCTTCGAGCATCGCGTAGAGGACTGACGTCAGTCGAGGCCGTGCTTGTGCATCCAGCGGCGGAGCTGGTTGCGATGCAGCCCGAGAGCGCGCGCGGCGGCGGAGACGTTGCCGTTGGCCTGGTGAAGCGCCGACTCGATGTCACTCTTCTCCGGGACGCGCGCCGCAGCGGTCGGTCGCGCCGGCTGGGTGGCGGCCGCGTCGAAGCGCGCGCCGGCGGTGGGCGAGAGATGAACCGCCTCGACGGTGGGGCTCTTGAGCGACTGGGCGCGCTGCGCGGCGGCGCGTAGCTCGGCGTTCAGCTCGCGCAGGTTGCCCGGCCACGGCCGCACCAGACACTCCTCGATCAGCGAGACGTGCGCCGAGAGCGCGGGCGTGAACGCGGCGAGCGCGCGCTCGATCAGCCACGGCACTTCGCAGCGCCGCTCGCGCAGCGGCGGCAGCGCTACCTCGGGCTTGCCGATGCGGAAGTACAGGTCTTCGCGGAACGTGCCGCGCGCCACCTCCGCTCGCAGGTTCGTGTGCGTCGCCGTGCACACCCGAATGTCGACCGTGCGCGCGTGCGAGGCGCCGAGCGCCATCACCTCGTGCGTCTCGAGCACGCGCAACAGCTTGGCCTGCACCGACAGCGAGAGCTCGGCCACCTCGTCGAGGAACAGCGTTCCGCCGTGCGCCGCCTGGAGGTGCCCGTCCGAGTCGGCGACCGCGCCAGAGTAGGCCCCCTTGCGCGCGCCGAACAAGAGGCGCTCGGCCACGCCTTCGGGAATGGTCGCGCAGTTCACCGCGACCAGCGGTCCGTTTGCGCACGGCCCCAGGCGGTGGAATGCCTCGGCGGCCAGCTCCTTGCCGGTGCCGCTCTCGCCGCTCAGGTGCACCGTCTCGCCCGACGCGGCGGCGCGGGCCAGCGCCTGCCACGCTTCGCCGAGCGTCGGCCCCATCACCATCCGTTCGTTCACCTCGACCGCGGCGCCGCGAAACCGCCGGATGTCGTCGACCGGCAGGAACAGCGAGTCGCCCACCCGCACCACGCGCGGCGCGCCGCCGACGTACTCGCCCGCCAGCGTGACGCCGTCGACGGCGGTGCCGTTGCGGCTGCCCAGATCGCGCACCGTCCAGCGCGCCGCGGCGTGGCTCAGTCGCGCGTGCTTGCGCGAGACCACCGAGTCGCCCAGCGTCACCGCGCCGCTCGCGCCGAGCGGGCCGCGCCCCAGCTCGATCGCGCCGTCCTCGAGCGGGATCGCCTCCAGCCTCGCCGCGCCCGCCGAGTAGATCAACAGCACGCCCGGCTCGGGACGCCCGCCGCCCGCGCGGCCGCGCCCCTTGCCGGCCTGTTCCTCGGTCTCGGCGTCATTCCCCACGCCGCGAGTGTATCAGCCGGCCCGCGTCAGAAACCAGGCGCCATCGCCGCCACCAGCCGATCCGGTCGGACGATCCGTTGCGCGCGCATCCAGCCGTCGGCGGCCTCGACGAGCGCGCGCCCGGCCTCGCCGCCGCACAGCTGCCCACGCCGCCGCTGCGCCGCCCGGGCGAACAGCGCCATGTCGAGCGCGGTGAAGCCCGCCTCGGCCCGCTCGACGAGGAGCAGCGCTCGCGCCTGATCTCCACGCAGGCGCGCCAGCCCGGCGGAGAGCATCAACGCCAGGTTCTCCGCCCACGCACCGCCGGTGCGCGCCACCCCCGCAAGGTCCGCCTCCACCTGGCGCAAGAGCGGCGCGCGGTCGTGCGCGTCCTCGGCCAGCATCAACCCGGCGCGCGCGCGCAGCTGAAGGAGCTGCATGCGCGAGCGCGGCAGCCGGAAGATCAACGAGCGCGCGAGGCCCGGCCAGTTCGCGCGCAGCTCGTCGAGCACACGCGCGGCCTCGTGCTGATAGAGCAGCGCGCTCCCCTGCGTGAACTGCGCCGACCAGTGTTGCACCGTCACGCCGCGGGTCCAGCGCGCGATCGCGTCCACCGATACGCGCAGTGCCTCGTCGGCGCGATCCTGCGCGATGAACGCCACCGGCAGGATGTTGGTGCGCAACGAGGTGGAGGTGTACAGGTCGCCCAGCGCCTCGGCCTCCTTCAGGCACGACGGCACGCGATCGAGCAGCGCGCCCAGCTCACCGAGCTGATAGTAGGCGGGCAAGAGCCACCAGGCCTGAATCGATCCCACCTCCCAGGCGACCCCCTTGGAGACCTGAGCGAACATGCCGAGCGCGCGCAGGCACTGCTCGACGGCGGCGTGCCAGCGCGCCTGGCACCAGGCGAGCGCCGCGGCGGTGGTGCTGGCGATGGCCAGGTCGTGCGGATCCTGCGTTTGTCGCGCGAGCTCGTCGGCGTGCGCGATCAGCTGCGTGGCCCGCCGGAAGCCGGAGGCGCCGCCTTCGAGCGCCGCGCCGATCCCTTCGAACGAGAGCGCGCGCACGATGCGCGACGGCTCGCCGGCCTCGAGCGCGAGCAGCGTGTGGCGCGCGTGCAATTCGGCGCCGCGAATCGTGTCCACCGCAGTGAGCCCGGTGCCGATCGACCAGCAGGCGTCGACGCGCGCCAGCACCTCGGGCGGGATGTCCCCGGCGCGTCGCGACCGAAAGCCGAGCCCGCGCAGGCGCAGGCGCGTGCGATGGAGCAGCAGCGAGACCAGCGCGCGGCCCGGCGTGCGCGGTAGCTTCACGCCGACGGCCTCGAGCACGCTGCGCGCGGTGGTCAGGCCTTCGTCGATGTGGCCGGAGCGCAGGAACTGCTCAGCGGCGCGGCGGCGCAGGTCGTGCGCCAATGCGGGCGGTGCGCCGTCGAGCGCCGTGAGATAGACCGTCGCGGCGTCGGCGCCATGCCCGGCGTGGACCAACGCATCGCCGAGCCGCGCGCGCAGGCGCTGGACATCGGCGGGGAGCGCCAGGCGGAGCGCGATGCGATACAGCTCGACGGCGCGCGCGAAGGCGAGCTTCTCCTCGACCCGCACGGCGGCGGTCTCCGCGTAGCCGCGCGCGCCGGTCTCGTCTCCCGCGGCCAAGAAGTGCATGGTGAGCGCCTCGGGGTCGGCGACGCCCGTCGCTGCCAGCGTTCGCGCCAGCCGGCCGTGCGTGGCCGCGAGCTCGACGGCGCCGAGCGACGCCAGCACCGACTCGCGCACGCGGTCATGGTAGCTCTCCACCGCGTCCTGCCCGGGCTGCAGCCGCACCAGGCTTTCGGCGCGCAACACGCCGAGCGCCCGCTCGTCCTCCGAATCAACCGCCGCCGCGCGGCGCGCCGAGTCGTACGCGAGCGGACGGCCGGCCACGGCGATCACGTCGAGCAGCCGGCGCGCCTCGACGGGCAGGCCGGCGATCCGTTCGGCCATCAGGCCGGCCAGCGAGACCGCCGGCGCGCCGCCGCCGCGCAGCGCGAGCTGCTCCAGGAAGTACGGGTTGCCGCCCGACTCGCGCGCGATGCTCGCGATCTCTAGCGCGCCGGCCTGCGGCCCGGCCAGGCGGCGCGCCAGCAGCTCGGCCTCGACCGGCCCGAGCGGCGCGACCACGATCTCCTGCAGCTCGCCGGCACGCTCCATCGCCTGCGGCCGCCGTAGCGCCTGCACCATCTCGCTCGACGAGAGATCCTCCGAACGATAGCTGGCGATCAGCAGCAGCGACGGCGGATCGGGCGGCGCGAGCAGGTCGAGCAACAGGGCCGCCGAGTCGGCGTCACCCCACTGCAGATCGTCGAGCCAGACCACCAGCGGATGCGCCGTCGCGAGTCGCGAGAGCAGCTCGCGCAGCGCCTCGAACGCGCGCCGGCGCAGCTGCTGCGGATCGTTTGCGCCGGCCAGCCGCACTGGCGCGGCGGCCACCGAATCGACGCGCTGGAGCACCGGGAACAGCCGGGCCAGCGCCTGCGCGTCGTCGGGAACCAGGCGGTCCACTTGTTCGCGGGGCAGCGCGCGCAGGTGCCGGGTCAGCGCGTCGACCAGGCTGTCGAGCGCCTTGTAGGGAACCGACTCGCGCTCATGGCAGCGCCCGGCCAGCACCACCGCGTCGCGCGCGCGCAGCTCGTCGAGGAAGTGGCGCAACAGCGCGCTCTTGCCGATGCCGGAGCTGCCGTGGACGTGGAGCACGGTCGGGCGCCCGGCGCGCGCGGCGTCGAACGCCTGCCGGAGACGCTGAAGCTCGGGCTCGCGGGCGATGAACGGCGGATTCGGCGGCTCGACGCGAGCCGGCTGAAGCGCGGGCTGCGCCGGCCCGTCTCCGACCACACCCACCACGGCGACGATCGCCTGGCCACCGGCGCGCTCCTCCGGATTTCGCGCCAGCAACGCGCGGCACAGCTCGGCCAGATCAGCGGGCAGCCCGGGCACGGCGGCGCGCGGGTCGGGCGCGTCGACGAGCTGCTTGCGGGCCACCATCTGCTGCGCCGAGCCGCCGATCGGCAGCGTGCCGGTCAGCGCCTCGAACAGCATCACCCCGACGGCGTACCAGTCGGCGGCAAACGAGACCGCCGCGCCCGCCGCCTGCTCCGGCGCCATGTAGCCCGGGGTGCCGAGCGCCAGCTCGTCGAGGCCGTCGAGATCGCTGCGCGCGCGGCGCGTGACCAGCCCGAAGTCGAGCACCACCAGCCGCCCGTCGGGGCGCACCAGCACATTGGACGGCTTGAGATCGCGGTG
>PNAM01000021.1 GCA_003170275.1 Myxococcales bacterium | reverse complement strand
GAAGCGCTGCAGACCGTTCCCGCTCCCGCAAAGCTCGGGACGCAGCTGCCTCCGGCGTTGCAGGAGTAGGAGAGCACGCAGGCGCTGGGCGCCGGGCAAGTGCCGCACGAGCCGCCGCAGCCGTCGGTGCCACACGTCCTGCCCGCGCAGTTCACTTGAAAATGGCTCCCGCTCGCCCAACAGGAATTGTTGGCCCCGACGCACGCGGACTGGTAGATGACCAGGTTTCCATCGTCCTGAACGGACAGGTAGGCGCCGGGGTGCCCGTTGGTTCCCGTGGACCACAGCGCCGTGGGACCCAGATAGATGACCAGGTTTCCGTCGGATTGCATGACTGCGTACGCGCCGGGATGCCCACTGGTTCCCGAGGCCCACAGAGGCGTGCCGCCTTGATAGAGGACGAGATTCCCGTCGCCTTGCATGATCAGATTGAGCGTGGCACCGCACGTGGCGCCACAGGTGGCCATGTTCTGTCCAGCGCTGAGAGTCTGGCCCGAAACGACTGCGCCGCAACACGTGCCGTTGCCCAGACACACGCCCGGGCTACAGCTCGAGCCCAGGCAGCCCGCCGCACATTGGCCGCTCGCGCAGTGCATTCCTCCCGGGCACTGCGCGCCGCAATCGCTGCAGCTCAGGAAGCTGCTCTGCAGATCGACGCAACCGCCGGCGGCCGTGCCGCAGCAGTTCAGCCCGGGCGCGCACGCATGATCTCCGGCCACGGTGCACACACAGCTGGTGGCCACCGCCCCCCAGCACGCCCCGCCCTGACAGACGTCGCATCCGCCCGGATTGCTGCAGGTTCCCGAACAGGTGAGCGGGTTGCCCGAGGCGAAGCCCGGGGCACAGGTGCACGCCTGGCCGTCGTCGCAGGCGGTGCCGTCGGCCTTGGCGCTGAGCAGGCAAGTGCCCACCTGGCACGCGCCGGTGTGGCATCCGTCGCCGGGGCAGATGGTGCCGTCGGGCTTGGGCGACGGACCGCAGCTGCCGTTGGTGCAAAAGGCGTCATTGCAGGCATTGGCGACCGGATCGCCCACGCCGTCCACAGTACAGACGGTGCCGTTCGGCTTGTTGGTCACGCACACCAGGCAGGGCGGATTCCCCTCGTCGGGCATGCTGACGGCGCAGCAACCGAGAACCGGACATTTGGAGGTGTGCGTGCTGCCTACGGCCCACGGGATCGCGTAGCGGGCCATGTTCAGCCCGCCCGCCACCGTGAGGCGGCTGAGCCCGCCGCTGGTCGACCCGTCGGTGTCGAGCGACGGGTCGTAGAGCTGGGTCGAGTCGACGGCCACCGAGGCCTCGTCGGTGCCGGTCGCCAGCGACAGTTGGTGCATGGTGCCGTTCATCAGGCCTACGAACACTTTTCCGGTGACCGGATCGACGACCGGCATGGTGCTGGCCGCGGTACCGCCCAGCGACGTGGGCGTGGCAGTCCACAACTTGGCGCCGCTGGCGGGGAGGCCGCCGCCGGCGGGACTGTGCTGCACGGCGTACACGTTGCCCGCCATGTCGGCGACGAGGATCAGGTTGGAGTAGCTGCCTCGGAATTCCGGCCACGGGCTGCGCGTGATGTTCGACGTCGTGGTGAGGCCCACCGAGTAGATCGAAGCGCCGAGGTTGGCCGCGTCGCGCGCGTGGAGCGTGCCGTTGAAGTTGGCGACATAGAGCAGGTTGGTGCGCGGCTTGAGCGCCGGGCGCGAGTGAACGGAGCCGACGTTGGTCGACCAGGCGAGCGCGCCGTTGACGCTGCTGATCGCCCACAGCGTCGGCCACTGCGCCTGGGTGGTGGCTTCCGGCGGGTAGTCGGTGCCGCAGTAGAGCAGGTTGCGCGTGTAGTCGAGGGCACAGCCTTCGGAGCCGAAGCTCATGTTGAAGGTGCCGCCCAGAGCGCCGTCGTTGAATTGGTGCGCGCCGCCGCTGACCCACGCCGGGCTGCCGTCGGACGCGTTGAAGGCCCAGACGCGGTTCTTGTCTTTGGTGTTGCTGCAGCCGTAGCTGGTGATGACGTAGACCACATCGTCGGCGAGGGTGAAGCTGGGCAGCGAATACGCCTTGAGCTGCACCGTCGGTGTGGCGATGATCTTGTCCATGGTGGAGCAGCCGCCCGTGGGGTGGCGAAGATCTTTAGACCAGAGAACATTGCCAGTGGTGGCATCGACCTTGTACAGGAAGCCGTCG
Organism: Myxococcales bacterium; assembly: GCA_003170275.1. Lineage (GTDB taxonomy): Bacteria > Myxococcota_A > Polyangia > Palsa-1104 > Palsa-1104 > PALSA-1104. The sequence goes on along the minus strand of PNAM01000021.1, from coordinate 20,170 downwards.
ACGCCGCCGACGAAGATGGCCAGCTGGCCCGAGCGCAGCGGAACCGGGCTGGGGAAGTTCTGGATCGCGGTGGAGAAGGTGTGGGTCCAGTGGCTCGAGCCGTCGGCGCGTACCGCGTAGATCGACGAGTTCTGCGCCATGTACAGGTTCGGGTTGGTGGCGTTGAACGTCAGATCGTTGGCGGGCGCCGAGGTGGCTCCGCCGCAACCCGCCGGGGGCGTCGGCGTCGGACAGATGAACGGCTGGCTCCAGACCTGCGCCAGGCCCACCCTGCCCGAGAGCAGGGCTGCGCACAGGACTCCAACCCGCACGGAGTACCGCATCATCTAGAGAACTCTACGTCGAGCGGCGAGGAGAGCACGCCCGCGTAGCCCTCGACGGTAACCAACACCTTCCACATCCCCGGAATCGGATAGCGGTGGAACACGGTGCCCGCGATCTGCACTTGATGATCGAGGACGAACCCGCCCGGGATGCTACGGGCACGCACCACCGCTACCGGATGGTCGGCCGTCGCCATCGGCATTTCCTTCATTTCCGGATCGACCGAAAAGGGAAACGCATCGGTATAGAAGGACTGTCCCTGCGGCGAGACGAACTGGATCGTCAGCAGCGCGACCCCTGGCATACCCGGGACCTGCGCGCGAAACCACAGGTCGCGCAGCGGGCTGAAGTTGAAGTGCGTGGCGTACTTCCCGTTTTCGAGCCCTTCCTGCGAGTCGGAGAGCAGCAGCTGAGGCCGGAAGCCCTCCGGCGGCGTCACGGTCACGCCCGGCCCCGCGGGCGCGCGTTCCGACGAGCATCCATGGGCTCCGCCAAGCAGCAGCCCAAGGATCATCACGCAATGCCGCATACGGTTATCATATCCCCTGAACGGGGGTCCGCACAAGGCGCGCGCGCCGACTTGGCGACGGCTAGAAGAGGTAGTGCACGCCCGCGCCGACGAAGATCGCGTCGCGGAAGCCGACTTCGACCTGCGCGGTCCACTTCTTGGGCAGCTTGAAGCGCGCGCCGACGAGCAGGTTGACCACGCCCATCACCGGCGGCTTGTCGCTGGTGATGTGGCGGTGCGGATCTCCCGAGGTGTCCTTGGTGGCGCCGTTCTCGGTGGCCTTGAGCTGCTGCTCGCGCTGCGGCGAGGTCAGGTCGACGCCGATCGGATGGCACGCGGCCAGATTGCCGGCGGTGCCGACGGTGCACGGCACGCCCATGTCGCCGCTGTCGTGCGTGAGCAGCACGTCGCCGAGCACGATGCCGAGCCCGAGCCCGCCGCCGTAGCGCAGCTCGAGCCAGCGGGTCACGTCGCTGTGACCGATGATCGACACGTCGGCGGAGATGAAGCTCAGGTTCTTGAACTGGGTGAACTGCGTGTCGGTGTCGGGCGGGTGGTTGACCGCGAGGTAGTTGCCGTCGTGCACGTCGAGCCAGCTGAAGTCGAGCGAGGTGACCACGTCGTACTTCGGCCGGCGGTACACGAACTCGATGCCCACCGACACGCTCTCGAGCGAGGTCGACTGCACCAGGAACGGCGAGAGCATCGCCTGCGTGACGAAGATCCCGCGAATGCGCGCGCCGAGCTGATACGGCGTCGACGGCTCGTCCGACGCGAGCGGCCTCTTCTCGACGGGCGCGGACGCGGCGGCAGGCGCCGGCGTGCGCTCGGGCGGCGGCGCGACCACCGGCTCGGGCTTCGGCCTGGCCGCCTCGAGCTCCTTCTGCACCTCGGCGATGCGCTGCTCGACCGCGGCGCGGTTGGGCGCCTCGGGCAGCGCGGCCAGGTACTGCTTGTAGTAGTCGAGCGCCTTGTCCGAATGGTGCCCGAGGCGGCTCGCCTGCCCGAGGTTGAACAGGTACTGCGGCTCCGGCCGCAGCGCATAGCCCGCCTCGAACTCCTCGACCGCCGGGTCGTACTCCCCCGCTTTGTAGTGCGCGATCGCGGCATCGTAGTGGCGCTGCGCGTCGGCGCGCTTGGCGGCCGGCTTGGCGTGAACCGCACCCGCGGCCACCAGCACCGCGACGAGAACCAGGATCCGGGGCGTCATGGTGCGCGCACTATATGTCATATTCCGCCACGACAATGCTGATAGAAATCGATCGCGATCTGTGGACCTGCGAGCGGCCGCTCAAGTTCCTGGGCGTCGAGGTCGGCTGTCGCATGACGGTGGTGCGCCTGTCCGGCGGGCGCCTGCTGCTCCATTCGCCGGTGCGGCCCGACGAGGCGCTGCGCCGCGAGGTGGACGCGCTCGGCCAGGTGCGCTGGGTGATCGCGCCCAACCGCTTCCACCACCTGTTCGCCGGCGACTGGCTCGCCGCCTACCCGTCGGCGGAAGGCTACGCCGCGCCGGGCCTGGCCAAGAAGCGCCCCGACGTGCGCTTCGCCGGGGTGCTCGGCGACGAGCCGGCCGGTTGGGGCGACGAGGTGTCGCAGGTCGCCTGGCGCGGCTCGCCCGCGCTCAACGAGGTCGCGTTCCTACACCAACCCTCGCGCACGCTGATCGTCGCCGATCTGGTGCACAACGTCGGCGACGAGAAGCCGCTGCTCAGCCGCGTCTTCTACGGTCTGCTCGGCGGCTACGGCGGGTTCAAGACCAACCTCGTCGACCGCATGGCCGTGCGCGATCGCCCCGCGGCGCGCGCCAGCCTCGATCGCATCCTGGCCTGGGACTTCGACCGCGTGATCCTCTCGCACGGCCGCGTCCTCGACGGGAACGGCCACGCCGCGCTGCGCGACGCCTACCGCTGGCTGCGATAGCTACGGGACCTCGATCGCCTTGTCGCCGTCCTGCAGGCCCTGCGGCGGATCGACGATCAACACGTCCTCGGCGCCCAGCCCGCTCGAAACCTTGACCTCGGTGGGCATGCGATCGAGCACCGTCACCACGCGCGCCTTGGCCTGGCCGCCGGTCAGCACATAGACGCTCGACACGCCGCCGCGCTTGACCACCGCCTTGGCCGGCACCGTGACCACGCCGATCAGGTGGCGCTTGACGAGTTGCACCTCGTCGCCGTTCTTGGCGGCCGGATCGGTCACGTCGATCTCGATCTTTTCGCCCTCGATGCTCGCGACGCGCGCGCTGAGAAACCTGCCGCCCGCGTGCAGCGACACCGGGTTGCCCTTGTCGAACGCGCTCGCTTCGCCGGGGCCCAGGGTCACCTCGACCTGCAGGCGCGGATCGGCGATCTTGAGGATCGGCTGGCCCGCGGTCACCATTCCGCCCGGCGCGACGAACACGTCGACGATCTTGCCCGCCGTCGGGGACATGAGCTGCTGCGCCGGCTCGCCGTGCGCCAGCGACGCGATCATCGACTTCTTCTCGGCGACCTTCTTCTCCGCCTTGTCGATCTCCGCCGCCTTGCCGCTCGCCTTCGCCGTCGCGAGCTGCTTGACGTAGAACTCGAGCCGCCGCTGCAGGTGCCCCAGGTCTTCGCCGCCCGCCGACGCAGCCTCGAGCGTGGCGAGCTGCATCCCCTTGGGCACCTCGGCGCCGCGCGCGACCACCACCCCGATCTTGCCGGCATCGGTGAACGCCAGCGAGGTCGGCTCGATCCCGTGGATGGCCGCCGCGCCGTCGTACAGATCGGTGAGCTCCTCGGGGTTGGCCTTGTGCACGTGCACCTTGGCCACCGCTTCGGGCCGAAGGAAGGTCACGTACACCAGCACCGGAAACGCGGTCAGCACCGCGACGATGCCGATCGCCGAGATCACGCCGCTCGACAGCGACGCGCCGCGCCGCCGGGGCGGAGGCGCCTCTTCCTCTTCGAGCGGCGCCTTGCGAAAGAAGTCCTTCATGTTGTCGACCGCCTGACCGGTCGGCCGCGACGTCTCGGGCGCGTTGATGACCGGGTGCGATCCGGTGTCGCCCACCGTCTGCATCAGCGCCTTGAGCTTCTTGGGATCCGAGACCTTGTTGGGCCGCGAGGGCTCCGGCTCGACGACCGCCACCGGCACGGGCGCCTGGGCCACCGGCACGGGCGCGGGCTCGACGGCCGCCACCGGCTCGCCCTCGAGGAACCCCGACGCACGCAGCCGCTCGGCGAAGCGCGCCAGATCTTCCGGCGTCACCTTCACCCCGAGCGATCCCATGCGCTGTTGCGCCCAGGTCGCGATCTCGTCGAAGCTGCGCGCGCCGTCCATGCGCTGCGCGATCAACCACTCGAGCTCGTAGATGCGCACGCACAGCCCCGACGTCGGATCGACGACGTCGAAGCACTTCGCCCCGTCCTCTTCGGCCGCCGTGACCTTGAGATCGGCCCGCACACGCGGCGTATTCGCCACCATTAATGGAGGATTATCGCCGGAACCTCAGTGCGTCGCCAGTTTCACGCGCTGAGCTGTTGCACGGGATAGAACTGTTTGGACCAGCGGCGCACCAATCCGATCGGCCCGTCGCCCTCGCACAGCACCGGTTGGGCGCGGTAGATCTTGTGCTTCCAGATCTGGATGTCTTCCTCGAATTGCCGGACCACATCCTTGACCACCAGCTCGCCGACGAAGCGGGTCATCCCCTCGTCGGGCAGCTTCTTCAGGCCGATCACCATGCGCGCGTCGATCATCTCGCCGTCGACGGGCGTGAAGCACAAGAAGATCAGCCCCTCGGCCATCGCGTCGAAGTTGATGATCTGCATGCCGAACCCGTGCAGCAGCGACTCGATCTGCGCGGGGAACGGCTCGCCCGGGATGCCGATGCGCGTCGGATCGGAGATGAACTTGGTGGTCAGCTTGAGATCCTTGCCGGCGGCCTGCTCGGTGGCGCTGGTGGCGGGCATGAGCACGCCGTGCAGGTGAACCAGGTGCAGCGGATCAGCGGCGTTGTCGACCATCTCCTGCAGGTGCGTTGGATACTGCCAGCGGAAGCGCCCGAGCGTGACCCAATCCGGATTGGTGAGCTGCGGCGCGACCGGCACCGGCCCGTCGGGCTGAAGCTCCTGGGCGTGGTGATAGACCATGATCGTCCCGTTCACCTCCTGCACTGGCCACGAACGCAGCTTCGCGCGCGGCGGGATCTTGCCGCCGCCGTACGGGATCGACACGCACTCCCCGTCGGCGCCGAAGCTCCAGCCGTGGAACGGGCAGCGCAGGCACTCGTTCTCCACCCGCCCGCCGTGGCCGAGGTGCGCGCCCAGGTGCGGGCAGTGCGCGTCGAGCACCTGCGCCTCGCCGGCCAGGGTGCGAAAAGCCACCAGCTCCTTGCCGAAATAGTGGATCGGCAGCACGCCGCCCGCCGGCAGCTCGTCCGCGTACGCAACCTGAAACCAGCCGTTGGGAAACGGCGAGAAGGGATAGTCGGCCATGATCCTTTGACCTATACACCAACCCGCGAGTTGCCCGTAACTTGTTAGCCGCCGTCGGGAACGCCGTACGGGATCCCGGCGTCGGTGCAGCCGAACGGGCCGTTCTGGATCGGCGCCAGCGTGTGCAAGAAATTCGCGATGTCGTTCAGGTCGGGGTCGGTCAGGCCGCCGAGCCGTCCGGTGCCGCCGGGCATGGGCGGGCACAGCATGCGGCCAACGCCGCGCTCTTGATCGGTCTTGAGCGTGGCGGCGATCTCGGCGGGCGTCCAGCCGCCGAGGCCGGTGGCGTGCGGCGTCAGGTTCGCCGACGGGATCTTGTTGGGACCGATCTGGAAGGTCTCGCCGCCGGCGAACGCCTTGGCCAGGTCGATCACCGACGCCGCGCCGGGCGCGTTGTGCTTGGTGTGGCACTCGATGCACGAGACCTTGACCAGGTAGCGCCCGCGCTCGGCCGACGCGAAGCCCGGATCGGTCGACGGCAGCGCGGTGTGCGGAATCTGCGTGTCGTCGATCCGCGTCGAGGCCTGCGGCACCTGCACGTTGTTCTTCGGCACCACGTTGGAGATCGCCGGGATCGACTGCAGGTACAGCGCGATCGACATCGCGTCATCGTCGCTCAGGTTGCCGAACATGTAGTACGGCATGATCGGGAACAGTGGCAGGCCGTCCTTGTCGACGCCGACGGTGAGCGCGTCGACGATGTTCGAGGCGGTCCAGCTGCCGAGCCCGCTGGTCTGGTCGGGCGTGAGGTTGGCCGCGTAGACGTGCCCGAGCCCGCCGTCGACCTGCGCCGGGAAGTCGAAGGCGCGCCCGCCGGCGAGAAACTTGGTCGGATCCGGTTGGCCCATTCCGTTGGGCGTAGTGTGGCAGTCGCCGCAGATCAAGAGGCTCTTGACCAGGTACTCGCCGCGCGCCGCGCTGGGGCCCGAGGCGGTCAGGTCGGGCGTCGCTTGATCGATCTGGACCGGCAGATCGACGCCGCCCAGATCTGCGGGCGCGGTGTCGTCGTCGCAGCCTGCCCATGCCACTGCCAGGAGCACCAGGAGGATTCGCATCCCTCCAATTTATCACTACGGATAGCGGTCGAGAAGCGGAACCGGATGGCGATCGACCAACAGCTCGGCGAGCACGCGCCGCACGTCCAGCCGCGGGCGCAAGCTGGCGATCACCGAGAGCGCGCCGAGCCGCTGCCTCCATAACAAGAGCGAGCCGGCGGGCAGATCGAGCTGGCGCGCGCGCAACAGCTGGCTCGAGAGATCGATCAGCTTGCCGGCGTCGGCGGGGGTGAGCTCGACCTCGCCGCGCGCCAGGAACGGCCCTGCGAGTGTGCGCTCCCACTCGCGCCACACCGCGCCGTCGAAGGTGGGCGCGTCGTTCACCAGGCCTTCGCGGTGCGCGGCGTGGCGCAGCGCTTCGCCGTCGCGATGGATCATCGCCAGCCACAGCTGGCGCTCGGCCGCGGCCAGCTCCTCGGGCAGCTCGACCACGCAGCCGAAGTCGACGAACCCGACGCGGCCGGCGCGCGCGTCGAGGACCAGGTAGTTGCCGGGGTTGGGATCGCCGTTGAGCATCGCGTGCGCCAGCGGCGCGCCGATCGCGAAGCGCAAGAGCGTGCGCGCCACCCGGTTGCGCTCGTCTTGCGTGCCGGTGCGCGCCAGCTCGGGCAGCGGCATGCCCTCGAGCCGCTCCATGGTCAGCACACGCGCGGCGGAGCGATCGCGCACCACGCGCGGCACGACGATCTCCGGATCGCCCGCGTAGGCGACGGCGAAGCGTTCGAGGTTGCGCGCCTCGGCGAGGTAGTCGAGCTCGCCGAGCAGCTGATCGCGCAGCCGCTCGAGCGCCTCCGGGCCGATGGTCTCGCCCAGATCTGCGCCCACCACGCGACGCAACAGGCCGCGCGACGCGACGTCGGCGCGCAGCGCTTCGGCGACGCCGGGATACTGCACCTTGACCGCCAGGTGCGCGCCGGCGGCGTCCTCGGCCGCGTGCACCTGCCCGAGCGAGGCCGCGGCGATCGGCTGATCGTCCCAGCGCGCGAACAGCTGCTCCGGCGGCGCGCCCAGGTCCTCCACGATCACCTGACGGATCGCGGCCGGCTCGTCGCCCGGCATCTTGTCCCACAGCCGCCCGAACACCGCGCGCGCTTCAGGCGCGATCCCGCCCTCGGAGCCGTCCAGGTACGCGCGAATCTGCGCCACCTTGGCCATCCCGCCGCGCATACGTCCGGCCGAGCGGGTGAACGCGCCCGCCTCCGCCAGATCCGCCTCGCGCGTCTCCTCGGTCACGTCGACATCGGTGAGCACCGCCTGCTTGACGGTCGCGCCCAGGCGCCGCGCCTTGGCGGCCGCAAACGCCAGCCACCGCCGATAGGTCCGATTCACGGCCGGAGCATAACGCATCAGCGTGCTTCTATTGACTTTTCTCGACTCGAGCGATGTAATGGAGAGATCCCCTTGCAGACGCATGACGACATCGCCCAAGCCATGCGCATGCGCTTCGGGCCCTTCCTCGAGAGCCAGGTCAACCCGGGCGCGGTCGAGCGCGACGAAAAGGGAACGCCATTCCCGCGCGATCTCTTTCACGACCTGGCCACCGAAGGGCTGCTCGCCTTTCACATGCCGAAAGAGCTGGGCGGTGGCGGCGCCGACGCGCTCAACTGGGGCATCACCCTCGAGCAGGTGGGCTACGTCTGCGACGACGGCTCGCTGCCGCTGGTGCTCGGATTGTGCGCGGCTGTGTGCCGCACCATCTACGACAGTGGACGCGCGGACCTCATCGAGCACTACGCGCGCCCGATGATCACCGGGCACTGCGTGGCTGCGTTCGCCTACTCCGACGGAGCCGACGCGTTCCACTTCAAGTCGACGGCAAAGCGCGCCGGCGACCACTGGCTGCTCAACGGCGAGAAGATGCTGGTCACCGGCGGCGCGATGGCCGACGTGTTCATGACCTACCTGCGCAACGAGGACAACGATCTGGTCGTGTTCCTCGTCGACAAGACCGATCACGGCGTGGAGGTGACCCCGATCGAGGTCACCGGCATGCGCGCGGCCGGACTGGCCACGTTGCGGCTGCACGACGTGCCGGTCGCCGACTGGCGCCTGATGGTCGACGCGGACGGGCTCAGCCATTCGCAGCGCTTCCTGAACAGCCGCCGCGCGCTGCTCGCCTGCGGCCCGCTCGGCCGCATGCAGGCGATCTACGAGAATTGCATCGACGAGCTCAACGAGATGGTTCGCTACAAGAAGCCGCTCACGCAGATGCCCAACGTGCAGGTGACGCTCGGCCGCATGTTCGTGGCGATCGAGACAGCGCGCGCGATCTGCTACCGCGCGCTCCAGCGCGTCACCGACGGCGTTTCCGATCCCATCTTCGACCCGGTCACCTCCGCGGCGAAATACTACGTCACCGACTGCGCGGTGAGCCTGGTGCCGCAGGTGATGCGCGTGCTGGGCGGCGGCGGCTATCTCAAGAGCCGCCGGTACGAGCGCTATATGCGCGACTTCTGCGGGATGCTGGCGGGTGGCGGCGCACAGGACATCATCGAGGTGGACCTCGGCATGCGCGGCGTTCTCGATGCCGAGCGGCGCAAGATGAAAGGCGTGACCCGTCGCTCGAGCGGCCGTTGGAGGATGCGATGAGGTTCCATTTTTCCGGCACGCTGCTCCGCTTCACCGACTACCGCCAGGATCTCGATATCGACGCGCCCACCGTCGACGCGGCGCTCAAGGCGCTGGTCGTGGAAAACCCCGCGCTCCAGCCGGTGCTCTTCGACGGCAAGGGCCGGGTTCGCAGCGCGCACCGCTTGTTCGTCAACGGCGATCCGATTGGCGAGGCGGATCTGCAGAAGGCGCTCAAGCCCGAGGACACGCTGGACATCATCACCGCCATCGCAGGAGGTTGACGTGCCACGTACCGTGCGCTTCGAGGTCACCAGCGACACCAGCCTGTTCACGCCGCTGCAGGCGCAGCCGCGCGCGCTGATCTGGCTGATGATGAACGGCTGGGCGAAGTGGGCGCGGGCCCACCTGGTCTCGTTTCCCACGCTGGTGCGTGACCACCGCGTCGGGCTGGTAGTCGTCGGCATTCACCTCGAGTACGTCGAACCATTCGGATTCCTCGACGCCGACGCGTTCGAGGTCGAGGTCAGGGTGGCCGCGCGCAAGGGCGGCGCGGTGTTCGACCTGGCCTTCGAGTACATCGGCGCCGGCCGCACCTTCGCACGCTCGCACGGGGCGACGCGCACCGTGCTGCTCGGCGACGACGCTTCGATGGCGGCGGTGCCGGGCAAGCTGCCCGCCGCGCTGATGGCCCGCTTCCAACCCGACGAGATCGTCGAGGGCTCGCCGACGCGCGTGGTCCCCGGGCTGATCAAAGCTCTCGAGGCCTCGGGACCGCCGCTGGCGGCCGGCACGCGGCCATTCCTCATCCACCGCCACTCGTGCGAAGTAGCCGATCAGTGGTCGTTCATCGACGTGCCGGGGATTGCCGGTGAAGGCCGCGAGCACCTTGCGCTCGGCGATGGCACCAGGGTTCCGGCGCTGCGCAAGGGGCTGAGCCGACCGTTGCGCTCGATCGACGTCGAGATGGGCCACCCGTTTTACTCCTTCGAGTCGGGCACGCTCGAGTCGAACGCTTACCTCGAAAACGACGGAATCACCTACTTGCACCGACTGCGTTCTTCGGACAAGGTGCACGCCACCGTGATCGAACGGTTGTAGCGAAGGGTAGCGCATGTCCCGGGTCGTCATCATCCGCGATCTCGCGAAAGGGGACGTCCTCAGCGGGCGCTACGTGATCGAGTCGAGCCTCGGGCACGGCGGCATGGGTTCGGTGTACCGCGCGTTCGATCAGCAGAACGGCGGCACGTGCGCGGTCAAGGTGTTGCACGCGGCCACTTCGGGCGACGCCGGCATCGTGCGCTTCAAGCGCGAGTTTCGCGCCGCCTCGCGCCTGATGCATCCCAACTGCGTGCGGGTGTTCGATCTCGGCTCGGACGACAATCGCTGGTACTACACGATGGAGTTCGTGGCCGGCGGCAGCCTCGATGGCTGGGAAGGCAAGCGCCCCGAAGAGGTGATCGCGCTCTCGCTGCAGATGCTCGCGGCGCTCGACCACATCCACGCCAAGCAGATCGTGCACCGCGACATCAAGCCGCAGAACGTGCTGCTCGATCGCACCGGCGCGGGGCTGCCGCTGGTCAAGCTGACCGACTTCGGCATCGTCAAGGTGGCCGGCCTCGAGGAGGAGATCGGCGTGGGCAGCCTGGCCGGATCGCTCCCCTACCTCTCGCCCGAGCAGGGCGAGGAGAGCCCGGTCGATCCGCGCAGCGACCTGTACTCGCTCGGCGTGGTGATCTACGAGATGCTGTCGGGCCGGCGCCCGATCGAGCCCGGCAAGGGCAACCGGCGCTCATCGGGAAAGTGGGCATGGGTGGCCGAGCACCGCAACACCCCGCCGGCGCCGCTCAGCGACGTGGCGCCGGGCGTGCCGCCGGAAGTGGCCCGCGTAGTGATGCGCCTGCTCGCCAAGGATCCTGCGCAGCGCCCCTCGACCGCCGCCGCGGTCTACGACGAGCTGGCCGCCTGGCTCAAGCGCGCCGCGCCCACGCTCGCGCCGCGCCACCCGCCGCTGTCGCGCAACCGGTATCTGGCGGCGCCCCGGCTGGTCGGTCGCGACGCGGAGGTGGAGCAGCTACGGCAGTTCCTCGACGCGCGGCTCGAGGGGCGGACCGGCGCGCCGATGCTGCTCCTCGTCAGTGGCGAAGCGGGCGTGGGAAAATCGCGCCTGGTCAACCAGCTGCGGGCGCTGACCGAGGAGCGCGGCGCGATCTACCTGCCCGGGATCTGCCGGCAGGAGGGCGGGCTGTCGTTCGAGCCGGTGATCTCGCTGATCCGAATGGCCGAGTCGTACGCCGACGTGCCGACGCCGCTGACCGAGACGATGACCGAGTCGAGCGAGCCTTCGTCGCCGACGGTGAGCTCGGATCCGGCGCTGCTGGATACCGCGGTGGCGCTGCAGGCGACCGCAGCCGCGCCCGCGGCCGCGGCGATGAGGCCGGGGTACGCGACGGTGGCTTCCGACAACGGACATTCGAATGCGCCGCCGACCAACCGCGTCACCGGCGCGGGCGATCTGTTCAGCGCGGAAGAGCGCGAGGGCATGCACTGGCGCTTTCAGCGGCGCATCGCCGACGGCGTGATCGCGGTGGCGCGCAAGACCCGCTGCGTGGTGGTGGTGGAGGACGCGCACTGGGCCGATACGCCGACGCTGCAGCTGCTCGGCTTCCTGTTGCGTTCGCTGTCGGTAGCCGAGAAGAACGGCGAGCCGGTCAAGGTGGCGTTCATCGTCACGCACCGGCCGGCGCCGGACCACCACGCGCTGGCCGAGCTCTCGCAGCTCGCCCGCTCGCACGGCGCGTCCGCGCGCATCGAGCTGCAGCCGCTCGACCTGGCGGCGGCCACCGCGCTGGTGTCGTCGATGACCATGGTGCCCGTCGACGAAAAGCTCGAGCGGTTCACCGCACGGCTGCTCTCGCAGGCCAACGGCAACCCGCTGTACCTCGGACAGATCCTGCACACCCTGCTCGCCTCGGGAAAGCTGCAGCGCGACGATCAGGGCTGGGATCTCGACGAGCAGGTGCTGGCGCACGCGCAGCTTCCGTCGACCATCCGCGACGCGATCGGCGATCGCGCGGCGCGCTTCGGCGGGCTGACCAACCAGGCGATGGCGGCAGCGGCAGTGATCGGACGCCGCTTCGATCTGTCCACGCTGCAGGCGGCGATCGCACTGGAGCAGACCGCGCTGCTCGATAGCCTCGACGAGGCGATCCGCGCCGGCTTCGTGATCGAAGACGAACAGGAGCCGGGCTACTACCTGTTCGTGCACGACCGCTTCCGCGACGCCATCCATGAGCGGTTGCCGCGCGCCGACGCGATGACGTTGCACGGCAAGGTGGCGCGCCACTTGGCGCAGCGCTACGGCGACGCGCCAGAACGCGCCGCCGATCTCGCGCACCACTACGCCGAGGCCGGTGAGCTCAAGTCCGCATACCGTCATAGCGCGCGCGCCGGCGATCACGCCATGCGCACCTACGCGTTCACGCGCGCCGCCGATCTGTACGCGCAGGCGATCGACCTGGGGCGTTCGGCGGAGCTGCCCATCCCGCCCGAGCTGATCGAGCGCCAGGGCGACGCTTGTCTGCAGGGCGGGCGGTACGCGGTGGCGGCGCAATGCTTTGCCAACGTGCTGACCGGCATGCGCGAGCCGCTCGAGCGCGCCGAGATCCTGCGCAAGGCGGCCGAAGTGGAGTTCCGGCGCGGCAAGTTCAAGGAAGCCACCGAGTTGATGGAGAAGGTGCTCGTGGCCGTGCACTTCCCCGTTCCGCGCAGCCGGGTCGCGCTGCTCCTGCGCCTCTTGTGGAACGGGATCGTGTTCCTGCTCTACCTATTGATGCCGTCGCTGCTGGTGCGCAAGAATCCGGCGCGCCGCTCGCCGTCGCGCGAGTTGGTCGCGAGCGTGTGCATCCGCCTGGGCGAGGCATTCTACTCGATGGACTTTCTGCGCGCCGCCTACTACGCCCTGGCGTCGATCAACGTCGCAGAGCGGATCGGGCCCTCCAAGGAGCTGTCGCTCGCGTGCGCGCAGCAGGGCTTCGTGCTCACCTCGTTCGGCTTCTACAGGCTGGGGTGGAAGTATGCCGAGCGCGCGCGGCGCGACGGCGAAGCCTACGGCTCTCCCGTCGAGCTCGCCTGGGAGGCGTGCGTTCGCGGCCTCTCGTGGGCCTGCCGCGGCGAGGCCAAGAAGGACACCAAGGAGCAGAAGCGCGCCGAGGCGCTGCTGGCGCGCTCGCTCGAGCCGCTGCGTCTCAGGCAGGTGTGGACCATCCTCGGCGAGGCGCAGAGCCACCTCGGCAACGTGGGGACGACGGAGAAGCTGGGGCTGCAGCTCGAACGGCTGGCCGAGGATCTGAACGACGATCGCGGCCGTGGCTGGGCGGCGTTCCTGCTCGGGCAGGTGGCGGCGCGGCGCGGAAAGTATCCGGAGGCGGTCGCGAAGCTCACGCGCGCGGTCGAGCTCTCGCTGCGCGCCGGCGACGTGGCGTACGAGCTTGGCGCGGGCGGCCGGCTCACCATCACGCTCGCGCTCACCGGCCAGCTCGACGAAGCCGTGCGCGTCGGCCTGCACACGACCGAGAAGCTGGCGGCCAAAAAGCTGCGCCACCCCTACATCATCGCCGACGGCGCGTTTCTGGTCGCCGCCGCGCTCAAGAAGCGGCGCGACGGCAAGCTGCCGGCGGAGCTCGAGCGTGCGGTGTCGCGCGTCCGCCGGCGCACCGGCGTTCACAAGACGCTACAGATCACCCGCCCGCTGTTCCTCGCCGGTTGCGCGGCGATGGACGTGGCCAACGGCCAGCTCGAGGAGGCGCGCGCGATGTTCACCCGCGCGCTCGGCGCCGCCGAGAAGTACGAGCTGGCCGGCGATCTGCAAGAGATCCACGAGCTCGCGCTGCAGGTGTACCCCGACGGCGCCCCCGACCGCGAGCGACACCTGTCGGCGCTCGCCCTGCTCAACCGCATGCTCTCGTACGCGAGCGACGGCCTCGCGGCGGTGAGCGCGACCTCGCAACCATGATCGAAAGGAAGCGCTAGCCAAGGGCGACGCGCGGCCGATTCTGATACGCTGCGGGCAGGGGGGCTCCGCGCATGCTTCGAATGCCGCTGGTGGTGGCGGTCCTATGCAGTCTGGCGATCCCCGCGATCGCCGACGAGGCCGATGGAGGCACGCCCGGCGCGGACGATGCGGCGGTCGCGCCCGACGCCGCGATCGCGCCCGACGCCGCGCCGCCGACGCTCGCGCCGCCACCCGCCGCGCCCGCTCCCGAGCCGCGTCTCAGCCTGGGATCTGCCGGCGGATCGCCGCGCGACGAAGCGGGCGGCGTCGAGTCGCTGCCCGGCTTTCACTGGGTGCGCGCCAAGGAATGCCCCGACAACGAAACGCCCGCGCGCGAGAACGGCAAGTTCCTGATCGACGGCAAGGGAAAGCTCGGCTGCGTGGCGCGCACGCGCGGCTTCGTCAAGGGCGATCTCACCACGCTCGGCTCGACCATGCTGATCCTCAAGGACAGCCGCTTCGGCGTGGCGGTCGGCTCCGAGCTCATCTACACGCGCAACTTCGTCAAGTCGCTGCTCTCGGGGATCTACCTGCACATCCAGCCCGAGGTCGATCTGCGCTTCGGCAAGCTCGCCTTCGGCCTCAACGTGCCGCTCAACTTCCTGATCTGGCCGGGCGGATTCGCCGACGGCCAGGCGGTGCTGCGCAAGGAGGATTGGGCGACGCCGTCGAATTACGCGCGCGTGATCAGCTACCTCACCTACGGCAACAAAGAGGACAAGCTCTACCTGAACATCTCGCAGCTGTACGCCGCGACCATCGGACACGGCGCGATCCTCAAGCGCTACTTCGCCAACATCAACTTCGCCGACGCCCACGTGGGCGCCGAGCTCGACGCCTACAACCGCTACGCGGGCTTTCAGTTCTTCACGCGCGACATCCTGCCGATCACGCTCAACTACCGCGCGCAGTCGAACGGCAGCGTCGCCTCGAACGCCGACTCGACGGTCGGCTTCCGCCCGCCGGTGCTCGCGGCGCTCTTGTTCGCGCGGCCGTTCGGCTGGAGCGACAACCTGTACGCCAAGTACCTGTCGGTCGGCTTCACCTACGCCGCCGACTTCGACGCGCCCTACCGACTGGCCACCAACACCGACGGCAATTGGGTGGTGCAACCGAACGGCACCTTGCGCGTGGCCGACGCGCGCATCGCCCACGTGCTCGGCGGCGACGTGGAATTCAAGGCCTACAAGAGCAAGCACGCCGACCTCAAGCCCTACGTCGACTACTCGGCGCTCGTCGGCGGCGGCGGCGGGCTCACCGCGGGCACGCTCGGCCGGTTCAGCCTGGGCCGCAACAACGACCACGCGCTCCGGGCCGCGCTCGCGCTGCGCTGGTTCAACGCGCAGTACCTGCCCAGCTACTTCGACACACTCTACGAGGTGCAGAAATATCAGTACCTCACCGAGCAGCGACCGGCCGCGTCGATGCCGCTGTCCAAGCTCGCGTTCGTGCTCGGCGGCGATCCCAACGCGTGGTTCATGCAGTTCCTCGGCGAGCTCTCCTATTCGTTCCAGGGCGGCTTCGCGGTCACGCTGGCCTATGAAGACGGCTTCTCGCTCACGCCCGGCAACCCCGGCGCGCTCGCCTGCGCCAAGTGCTTCAGCTCACGCGACACCGACGTGCTGCGCACGCTGACGCTGCACATGGAATATCCGGTGTTCTCGTTCTTCCAGTTCTTCTTCACGATCTCCAAACGCGCCTTCCGCTGGGAAAACTTCTTCAGCTCCAGCGACACGCTGGTCTTCTACGCGCAGGCGCGCTTCCACCTGGCGCCGGTGCTGTTCCTCAACTTCGGCGCCTTCCGCACCTACGCCACCGACCCGTCGTCGGGCGCCTTCGACAACGTCTTCGGCGCCAACCTGTCCCTCGAGCTCGGCTACGAGTTCGACGTCTGGAAGAAAAAGAAGAAGCACCCCTAACGCAAGGTGATCGCGTCGAACGTGGCCTGCGTCTGGTAGCGGCCGGCGATGGTCAGGTTGCCCTGCGCGTCGAGCGCGAGCGGCCTGAGCGCGCCGTCTTGCGGATCGTTCAGGTCGTCGAGCACCGGCACCTTGACCCACTGCACCTGGCCTGCCGCGTCGCAACCGGCGACGAAGCGCCCTTCGACGATCGGCTGGCCGGCGCCGGTGGTCCACGCGCCGAGCGAGTCGCCAGTGACGAAGCGATCGCCGGCGGGCGTCACGCGCAGCTCGTAGAACGCGCCGCCGGCCGGGCTGCCGGTGAGCTGGAGCGAGCCGAGCGTGCCCGCCGAGTCGTACTGCGCGAAGAACAGGCTGTGCGCAGCGACCGCGTGACCTGCGATCACCGAGCCCGCGTCGGCGTTGCCGGCGACCAGCAGCGTGCCCTGCGCGTCGAGGGCGACCACGCTCCCCACGTCGGCGCGGCCCTGGTCGGTGATCGGATCCTTCTGCCACACCAGCGTGCCCTGCGCGTCGTACTTGTAGAGAAAGCCGCCCGCGTCGTCGAAGCCGGCGAGGATGGTGTTGCCGAGCGCGTCCGAGGTGAGCGACGTGACACCGTTGTTGATCGAGCTCAGATCCGCCTTCACCGGGATGGCGGCGAGCGGCAGGCCGTCCTTGTCGAGCTTGCCGACGAACACGCCGGTGGGGAACACGCGCCCGGCGCCGGCCACGTTGCCGAGCGGATCGATCGCCACGCGATCGATCTCGCCGCCCAGGTTCATGCCCGGTGGCACCGCCCAGACCAGCGTGCCGTCGGCGCCGAGCTTGGCGACGAACGCATCGGGGATCGCGCTGACGAAGTCGTTGGCGCTGGTCTCGAGCCGCGTGCCGCCGAACGTGACGTTGTGCTTGAACGAGCCACCGATCACGATCTCGCCGGTGGGCGCCACGGCCAGGGCCAACGCGTGCGACTCGTCGTCACCCGCGCCGCGCACGAGCCACTCGACCGCGCCATTGGCGTCGAGCTTGGCGACGAACGCATCGACGTCCTTGCCCGACGGGGTCACCTGCACGCCCGCGTAGGTGAAGCGCTGCGGATTGTCGAAGTCGCTGGCGCCGGTGCGCAGCTCGCCCGCGATCACCGTGCCGCCCGCCCCGTCGGCGGCGATCGCCTCGATGGTCAGCCCGTCGAGCTTGAACGCCGCCAGCGCCTGGCCCGCGCCGTCGTAGCGCGCGATCACCGCCTTGTCGGCGGGACCTTCGGTGAGGCTGCAGGCAGGCAACGCGAGCAGCAGGCCGGCGAGCGCGGCGCGGAGTCCCATCCCTCCATCGTAACACGACGCATCCTCTCCGATTTTCGGAAGGTTGATCCGGAAGCCGGGGGTTCGGCCCCGGGCGGCGCATGGAGATCCGCGGGCTTGTGGCGGGCACGCACCTTGCTCTAGAGGGCGGCATGCGCAACCTCATGATCGCCTTCGTCGTGCTCTGCCTGTCCGCCACCCCGGCCCTGGCGCGCCACAAGAAGCATCACCGGCACTCCGCGCGCCACGCCAAGGTACACAAGAAGAGCGGCCGGCACGCGAGCGCCGATCGGCATCGCAGCCCCGAGCTCTAGACCAAGCTAGCGGCGATGCTCGGCCCGATACCCGGCGACCATCGCCTCGACCCGATCGATGAGCGCCTGCTGCACCTCTGCGCGGGCGAGCTCGACGCGGGCCAGCTTGGCGGCCGCATCGAACTCCGCACGAAACGCGTCGGAGACCGGCACCTCGGTCAGCCCCTGACGCCGGAACAGCCCACCGAGTAGCTGCCGATCCATCTCGCGGCTCGCGTCTCCGATGCGCGCGGACGCCTTGGCCGCGGCCGCCTTGAGCGCCTGCTGCGCGTCGATCGACAGCGCATCGAACGCGCGGTTCGACACCACCACGCACCCGGTGATGTACGCCAACCGCAAGTCCTCGTAGTACTTCGCCGCCGCCGACCACTGGAAGCCGAGCGCCGCGGTGGGCGGTCCGACGAAGCCGTCGTGGCGTCCTTCCTCGTAGGCGCGCGCCGCCTCGGCGATGGGCAGCCGCAGCGTCTTGAACCCGAGGATGGGAAACACGCCGGCCATCATCTTGTCGGCGTCCCACACCCAATAGCGGCCCTTGCGCAGCTCCTCGATCGAGCGCACCGGCGTACGCGTGAAGAGGATCGACGGCCCGATCACCGTCTCGCCCAGGTTGGTGAAGCCGTTGGTGGCGAAGTCCCCGTCGAGGAGCGGCTTGAGCCGGCCGAGCACGGCGGCGGCCTCCTCACGGCTGGCGAACATGCCGGGGACGCGCATCACGCGCATGGCCGGGGACATCTGCTCGCACAACATGCCGCCCGACGCCGCGCCGTCGAGTTGGTTGCGGCGGATGCGCTCGCCCATCTCCAGCTCGTCGCCGGCGATGCCGCCGAAGTACAGCTTGACCCGCACGCGGCCGGAGGTCGCGCCCTCGACCTCGCGGGCCATCGCGCGCAGCTCACGCGCCCAGCCGGTGCCGTCGGGCGCGATCGACGCCAACCGCAGGGCGCCCTGTGGCTCCGCGCGCCCCGACGAGCACAGCCCGATCACCACCACCACCACGAGGAGCCCCCGCACGCGCGAGGGATAACACGCGCGGCCGAACGTTTCTAGGGACAGTTCGAGCAGGGGCAGCAGGGCTCGTCGCAGTCTTCGGGGAAGTCGTCGCAGTCGAAGTTGACCTTGCCGCCGCACGAGGCGGGCAGCGGCTTGCACGTGTAGCCCGAGCATTGCGCGTCGCCCGCGCACACGGTCTCGGCGCAGCACACCGCGTTTCCGCAGTCGGCCTGGGTGCACGGGCAGCACTCGACGGTGCCCGGATTGGTGAGCGTGCCACCGACGGTGATGCCGACCATTCCCCCGGGGCAGGTGGCGGTGTCGCCGTCGCCTACCGGGCACACGCAGCCGGTGCGATCGACCTTGCAAGTCGATTGGCAGGCCGGCGAGGTGAGGCACACGAACAGGTCGAGGCAGCCCGGCAGGTGGTTGCAGTTGTGGTCCTGGGCGTCACCGCAGTTTTCGGCAGCGGGCAGCACCTCGCCGGCACAGGTCGCGGGCCACTGGCTGTTGACGCAGGTCTGCGTGCCGTCCTTGCAGGTGCCGACGTTCTCGGTGCCCGACGGTCCGTCGTAGCACGGGCGCGTCTCGCCGGTGGTGCAGCCGGTGTTGCACGCGGCGTTGGTGGCGCAGGTCGGGTCCTTGCAGTCGACGGTCCCATCGCAGCTGTTGTCCACCCCGTCGGTGCACTGCTCGGCCGCCGGCAGGACCGCGCCCATGCAGGCGCCCCAACCGGGAAACTCGCCGCCGCCGCTGCAGGTCTGCGTCCCGTCCTTGCAGGCACCGACGCCGCGCGCCTGGACGTCCGAACCCGTCGGCCAACAGCCGCGCGTCGTCCCCAGCGGACCGCACGAGCAACCGGTCAGATCCGGCCCATCGGCCGCGCAGCTCATGGTCGCCCCGCCATCGCCTCCGCCCCCATCCGCGCCGACGCCCGCCCCGAGATCGTGCACGCCGCCGCCGCCGCCGGTCCGCCCGTCGCCCACGTCGCACCCCACCGCAACGCACATCACCAGCCACAGAAACCGCATGTTGCCAAACTAGTCTCCCAACCCCCGCTCAAGGGGCCACATCGCGCCACAAAGGCCCCGGATTCGTTGTAAGCTGTTGGCCGGCCGCCGAAACGTTGGGAGGACCCGATGAGCAACGAGATGCAGATTGGCATGGTAGGGCTTGGCGTGATGGGGCAGAACCTGGCCCTGAACATCGACGAGAAGGGCTTCTCGTGCGCCGGTTACGACGCGTGGCCCGAGCCGGTCGACAAGTTCGACGCCAAGGCCAAGCGGGAGAACGCAAAGAACGTAAAGGGCTTCAAAGATCTGAAGGAGTTCGTCGCGTCGCTGCGCCGGCCGCGCCGGATCATCCTGTTGGTCAAGGCGGGCGAGGTGGTCGACAAGACCATCGCGTCGCTCTTGCCCTACCTCGAGAAGGACGACATGATCGTCGACTCGGGGAACGAGTACTTCCACAACACCGAGCGGCGCTTCAAGGAGCTGGCCCCCAAGGGGATCCGCTTCTTCGGGATGGGCGTCTCGGGCGGAGAAGAGGGCGCGCGGCACGGTCCGTCGATGATGCCGGGCGGTGATCGCGCCGGCTACGACGACATGGCGCCGATCCTCACCAAGATCGCCGCGCAGGTCGACGGGCCGTGCGTGACCTACTGCGGTCCCGGCGGCGCGGGCCACTACGTCAAGAT
>PNAM01000076.1 GCA_003170275.1 Myxococcales bacterium | reverse complement strand
TCGACGTGGCCCATGATCGTGACCACCGGTGCACGCGTGACCAGATCCTCGGGCTTGTCCTCGGTGACGGCGAACACCTCCGCCTCCTGGAACGCGGTCGACTCGACGTCGAACCCGAAGTCGCCGGCCAGCAGCGTCGCCGTGTCCTGGTCGATGCTGTTGTTGAGCGTGATGCCGGTCATGCCCATCGACCATAGCTTCTTGAGCACGTCGGTGGCCTTGACGCCCATCTGCTTGGCGGCGTCGCCGACCGCGATCATCTCGTCCATCTTGATGACGCGCTTGTGCGCGGCCGGCGTGGTGATCTGGGTCTGCTTCTGCTTCTTCCCGACCTGCGCCTTCTTCTTGCCCTGCTGCGGACGGCCGAAGCGATCGCGCGAACCGGGCATCTCGCGGCGCTGGCCCGGCATCGACCGGGTATCGCGCTGGTTGGCAAACTTGTCGCGCGGATCGCGCTGGGTGATCTCGATGCGCGGCAGCGGCAGCTCGATCACACGGCCCGTCGGACCGAACTTGGTCTCTTCCTTCTTGGGCGGCTCGGTGGTGCCGGGTGCGCCCGCGGGCTGGCCGGTCGCCGAAGCGGCCTGCTGATCGTCCCTGGTCCTGGGCTGCTCCGGCCTCTGATCGACAGGAATGCGCGGCGGCTCGCGGCGCGGCTCCTCGCCAGACTTGCGCATGTCGCGCACTTCGACGACCGTGCGGCGCTCTTCGCGCGGCTTGGGCGTCTCTTCGACGCGCGGCTTGGGCGCCTCTTCACGGTCGAGGTGCGTCTCTGGAAGCGGCGCCTTCGCGTCGATCGGCGCGCGCGGCTGTTCCTCGGCCGGCTCCTCGATCACGCGGCGAGGCGGAGGCGTCCGGTCACTTACCGCGGAGGGCCGTTCGGCAGGCGTGCCGGCGCGCAGCTGCGTGCCATCCTTCGATCGGCGACGGATGACGGTCGAGCTCAACCGCTCCTCGACCAGGTTGGCCTGGCGCTCCTTGTCGAGCGCACGCTTGACGCGCGCGACGTCCTCGACGTCGACGCTCGACATGTGGTTCTTGATCTCGATGCCCATCGAGCGGAACTTGACTACCAGTTCCTTGTTCTCGACGCCGAGCTCCTTGGCAACCTCGTAGAGGCGCTTCTTGCCCGCCACATCGCCGGGGTTCCCGCTCCCAGTGCCGACAACCCGTTCACCGCCGCTATTCATGTTCAAAGTCCTTCTTCCTCAGTTCTCGCCAAAGCGTCCCAAAGCCTGTCTGCATCCAAGGGTTGCGTCCGTTTGCGAAACGACTTCGGCAACCCGCTATTCTGAACCGTCTGTGCTACGCAAGCCCGACTGAGGTGAACGTAAGCTCCGCGTCCCGGCAGTCGTCTCTTCTTGTCTACCTTCACCCGTCCGTTTTCATCCAGTACCAGTCGCGCCATTCCGGCCTGCTCGTCCGTCTTGCGACAGCCGACGCAAGTCCGTACCGGCATTACTGCTTTTCGACTTCCTCGGTCCAACCTGCATCGACGGCCGCCGGAATCGGCACCGCCGTCTCTTCGGGATCCGCCGGCTCGGGCGTCGCGGCGTCGATCTCGCCGAGGTACACCTTCACCCAATGCTTGAGCTGGCGCGCCTTCTTCAGCCCGATGGCCGTCGAGTCGGCGAGCTTCTGCGTGTCGGTCTCGGCGTTGAGCTTCTGGACCGAGGTGTAGCCGCCCAGGTACAAGGCCGGCAGCGTGTTGGCGCCGATGCCGCGCACCGACAGCAACCGCTCCTCGTCCGACTTCTTGGCCTCGACTGCCTGCGCCGCTGCCAGCGCCGCCGCCTTGGCCTGCGCCTCGGCGCGCCGCACCTTCTCGACCTCGACCTGACGACCGGCCGCTTCCTTGATGCGCGCCGCGCCGGCTTCTCCGCCCACGCCCGGAACGCCACCCAGCTCTTCGATCTTGCCGGTGGCCACGTCGTTCGCCGAGCGCCAGCCGAGCTTGAACAGGGTCGACGCCAGCTCCTCGGACGAGCCTTCGATCTCGGCCATCGAGCGCTTGGAGTGCTCCTCGAGCTCGCGCACCTTCGACTCCGAGTGGATGTCGATGCGCCAGCCGGTCAGCTGCGACGCGAGCCGCACGTTCTGGCCCTTCTTGCCGATCGCCAGCGACAGCTTGTCGTCCGGCACGATCAGCTCCATCGTGTGGGTCTCGGCGTCGATCACCACGCGCGACACCTCGGCCGGCGCGATCGCGTTGCACACGAAGCGCGCCGGATCTTCCGAGTACGGAACGATATCGATCTTCTCGCCGCGCAGCTCTTGAACGACCGCCTGCACGCGCGAGCCCTTCATGCCGACGCACGCGCCGACCGGATCGACGTCGCGATCGCGGCTCGACACCGCGATCTTGGCGCGCGCCCCCGGCTCGCGGGCCGACGACTCGATGCGCACGATCTTCTCGTAGATCTCCGGCACCTCGGTCTCGAACAGCTTCTCGAGCAGGCCCTTGTGCGTGCGGCTGAGCACGATCTGCGGCCCGCGCGCGTTCTTCTCCACGTCGACCACGTAGGCGACGATGCGATCGCCGGCGCGATACGACTCGCGCGGCACCTGCTCGCGCACCGGCAGGATGGCTTCGTTGCGGCCGATCTCGACGATCAGGTTGCCGCGCTCGAAGCGGCGCACCACGCCGGAGATCAGCTCGCCTTTGCGATCCTTGTATTCGTTGTAGACGTTCTCGCGCTCGGCCTCGCGCATGCGCTGGATGATCACCTGCTTGGCGGTCTGC
>PNAM01000017.1 GCA_003170275.1 Myxococcales bacterium | reverse complement strand
CGCAGCACATCGGCGCCTACAAGATCAGGACCGCCGAGGGGCAGGACGTGGTGTTCCTCGACACGCCGGGCCACGAGGCGTTCACCGCCATGCGCGCCCGCGGCGCCCAGGCCACCGACATCGTGATCCTGGTGGTCGCGGCCGACGACGGCGTCATGCCGACGACCATCGAAGCGCTGAACCACGCCAAGGAGGCGGAGGTCACGATCATCGTCGCGGTCAACAAGATCGACAAGTCGAACGCGCAGCCCGAGCGCATCCGGCAGCAGCTCTCCGAGCACGGGCTCATCCCCGAGGCGTGGGGCGGCGAGACCATCTTCGTCGACATCTCGGCGCGCAACAAGACCGGTATCGATCAGCTCTTGCAGATGATCGCGCTGCAGGCCGAGGTGCTCGAGCTCAAGGCGAACCCGAACAAGCTGGCGCACGGCACCGTGATCGAAGCCAAGCTGGACCGCAACCGCGGCCCGATGGCCACCATCCTGGTGCAGGACGGCACGCTCAAGCTCGGCGACACCGTGGTCGCCGGCGAGTTCGTCGGCAAGGTCCGCGCGATGCTCGACGAGAAGGGGCACACGCTCGAAGAGGCTGGTCCGTCGACGCCGGTCGAGCTGCTCGGGCTCGGCGGCGTGCCGGAGGCGGGCGAAGCGATGCACGCGGTCTCCGACGAGAAGCACGCCAAGGAGCTGGTCGAGCACCGCCGCATCAGCCGTCGCTCGAAGGAGCTGGGCGGGTCGTCCAAGGTCACGCTCGAGAACATCCTCGACAAGATCAAGGAAGGCGCGGTCAAGGAGCTCAAGGTCGTCCTCAAGACCGACGTGCAGGGCTCGTCCGAGGCGCTCAAGTCCTCGCTCATGGGGCTGTCGACCGACACCGTCCGCGTCGAGGTCATCATGTCCGGCGTCGGCGGCATCACCGAGTCGGACGTGAACCTGGCCAAGGCCGGCAACGCGATCATCGTCGGCTTCCACGTGCGTCCGGCCGGCAAGGCGCAGCAGCTCGCCGAGCAGGAAGGTGTCGACATCAAGCTCTACGACATCATTTACGAGGCGCTCGACGACGTGAAGAAGGCGATGGTTGGCCTCTTGGAGCCGGTCAAGCGCGAGAAGGCGATGGGCAAGGCGGAAGTCCGCCAGACCTTCACCATCCCGAAGATCGGCACCATCTGCGGCTCGTTCGTCACCGAAGGCACGGTCAAGCGCAACGCGCAGGTGCGGCTGGTGCGCGCCAACGTGCAGCTCTACGTCGGTCGCATGATCTCGCTGCGCCGGTTCAAGGACGACGTCAAGGAAGTGGTGCAGGGCTACGAGTGCGGCATCGGGCTCGAGGGTTACAACGACGTCAAAGAAGGCGACGTCATCGAGGCGTACGAGATCGAGGAAGTCGCCGCCACCCTCTAGACAATGGTCGTAGGCGTCTGTCGGGTCACGATGATGGTGCCGGAGAGCCATTCGCTCAAAGAGAAGCGGATGGTGCTCCGGCGCATCAAGGACCGGGTCCAAAACAAGTTCAACTGTGCTGTAGCGGAGGTCGGCGACCAGGACAACTGGCAGTCGGCCGACCTGGGCTTTTGCGTGGTCTCGAACGAGCTCGGCTTCACGCAAGCGATGGTGCAGAAGATCTTGCAGTTCATCGAAGACCTGGCGGTCTGCAAGATCACCAACGACGAGCAGGACTACATCAACTACGGCGACGAGGATCTCGAGGCCGGCGACCAGCATTGGGAGCCCGAGAAATGACACCGCCCAAGACGCTGGCCAAGACAGCGATGGAAGAGGCGGTCGCGCTGGTGCACGCGGGGAAGCGCTTCCTGGTGTCCGCGCACGCCAATCCCGACGGTGATGCGCTCGGCTCGATGCTGGCGACGGCGCACGGGCTGCGCGCGCTCGGCAAGGAGGTCGTGATCTACGACCGCGATCCGGCGCCTGCGCGGCTGCGGTTTCTCGACGGTGCGGCGGCGGTGGTGACCAAGCCGCCGGCGGAGCCGTTCGATGCGACGTTCGTTCACGACGCGGGCGACGCGCGTCTGCTCGGCGAGCACTTTCCGCCAAGAGAGATCACCGGGCCGATGGTGGTCCTCGATCACCACGGATCGTCACGCGCGTTCGGCGACGTGGTGATCCGCGATCCCGCGGCGTCGGCCGTCGGCGTGATCGTCGCGCGGTTTCTGCGCGCGCTGGGCGTGCCTCTCGACAAGCCTATCGCCGAGGCGTTGTGGTGCTCGCTGGTCTCCGACACCGGCTGGTTCCGCTATTCGTCGACCGATCTGGAGACGCTCGAGCTGGCGACCGACTGCGTACGGGCCGGAGCGGTGCCGTGGGACTTCGCGCGGCGCGCCGAGGAGGAGTGGCCGGCGGGGCGGGCGCGCCTGCTGGCGCTCGTCCTGGGCACCCTGGAGGTGGTGGGCGAGCGCCCGCGGCGAATCGCGCTGTTGACCCTGACCGAGGACATGCTGGCGCAGGCGGGCGCCGGGCCCGAGCTGGCGGAGAACTTCGTCAACTACGCGCGCGGCATCGAGGGCGTCGAGGTGGGGCTGATGCTCACGGTGGCGCGCACCAGCGTGCGGGTGAGCCTGCGATCGAAGGGCGCCGTCGACGTGGGCGCCGTGGCCGCGCAGTTCGATGGCGGGGGACACCGGGCCGCCGCCGGCTGCGCGCTCGCCTTGCCGCTCAAAGCTGCCAAGGCTCGCCTGCTGGCCGCGATCGGCAAGGGATGACGGGCGTCATCATCGTCGACAAGCCGCGCGGGCCGACCTCGTTCGACGTGGTCGCGGCGGTGCGCCGTGCCGTCGGTGAGCGGCGCGTCGGCCACGCCGGCACGCTCGATCCGATGGCCACCGGCATCTTGCCGGTGTGCGTCGGCGAGGCCACCAAGCTGGTGCCGTTCCTGATGGCCGGCGAGAAGGTCTACGAGGCCGAGGCGCTGCTCGGGGTGACCACCGACACGCTCGACGCCGAAGGCACGATCACCGACGAGCAGCCGGCGGGCCACCTGACCCGCGCGCAGGTCGAGGCCGCGCTCGCCGGGTTCGTCGGCACCATCCTTCAGACGCCGCCCATGCACTCGGCCATTCGCCTCAATGGCAAGCGGCTGTACGAGCTGGCGCGCGCGGGCCTGGAGGTCGAGCGCGCCGCCCGCGAGGTGGTGGTCACCGAGGCGCGCCTCGACTCGTTCGCGATCGAGGGTGCACGGGCCCGCGTGCGCTTCACGATCGGCTGTGGCAAGGGGACCTATATTCGGGTGATCGCTGGAGACCTGGGCGCGCTCTTGGGCGTGGGCGCGCACCTGACCGCGCTGCGGCGTACGCGCGTCGGCGGCTTCACGCTCGAGCGCTCGGTGGCGCTGGACGCGCTCGGTCCGGAGTGCCCGTCGCTGGGCCTGGCCGAGGCGCTCGCGCACCTGCCGTCGCTCCCGCTCGACGAGCAGCAGGCGCGTGATGTTCGTGACGGAAAGGTGAAAGTAGTCGAGCAGTTGCAGCCGCCGGACGGCTCGCCGTTCGTGCGCCTGCTGCGCCCCGACGGATCGCTCCTCGCAGTGGCCGCGCTGGAGAGTGGCAAGCTGCGCTTGAGCCGCGTATTTACATTGACAAATCAGCTCAATTCGTAAAGATACAGCCCCAAAATAACGAGATCGAAACGCGAAAAGGAATTACCCAAATGAGCCTCGCTACCGCCCGAAAAAAAGACGTCATCACCAAGTTCGCCACCCACGAAGGCGACACCGGATCGCCCGAGGTCCAGATCGCGCTGATGTCCGAGCGCATCAACTACCTCACCGAGCACTTCAAGTCGCACGTGAAGGATCATCACTCGCGTCGCGGCCTGCTCAGGCTCGTCAGCCAGCGTCGCCGGCTGCTCGACTACCTCAAGCGCAAGAGCCTCGAGCGCTACCGCGTCGTCATCAATACTCTCGGAATTCGCAAGTAGTTCCGGCAACAGAGCACGGCGGCGTGGATTAGCCCTCCAGCGGTGCTTCCTTGCGGAGGCAGCGCTGAAGGACCAATCGCGCCGCCGGCTCTCCATCGCAACAGAGGAGAACCAGCATGTACATCAAGGAAAGCGTCGACGTCGGCGGTAAGTCGCTCACGATCGAAACCGGCAAGATGGCCAAGCAGGCCGATGGCGCGGTCATCGTCCGCTACGGCGACACCATGGTGCTCGTCACCGCGTGCGGCAACAAGACCGCGCGTGACATCGACTTCCTGCCGCTCACCGTCGAGTACACCGAGAAGACCGCGGCGGCGGGCAAGATCCCGGGCGGCTACTTCAAGCGCGAGGGACGCCCGACCGAGAACGAGGTCCTCACCTGCCGCCTGATCGACCGCCCGTCGCGCCCGCTGTTCCCCAAGTCGTGGCGCGCCGAGATCCAGGTAATCGGCACCGTGCTCTCGTACGACAAGGAGAACCCTTCGGACGTGCTGGCGATGATCGGCGCGTCCACCGCGCTGCACATCTCCAGCTTGCCGTGGGCGGGTCCCTACGCCGCGGTGCGCGTGGGCCGGATCAACCACCAGTTCGTGGTCAACCCGACCTTCGAGCAGCGCGAGCACTCGGAGCTCGACCTGGTGGTCGCGGCGACGCGTGAAGCGATCCTGATGGTCGAGGGCGGCGCGGCGCAGCTTCAGGAGGACGTCATGATCGACGCGCTCCTGTTCGCGCACCAGGCGTGCCAGCCGATCCTCGACCTGATCGAGAAGATCCGCGCGGCGGTGGGCAAGCCCAAGCGCGAGTTCGCGGCGGTGGTGAAGGACGAAGCGATCGCCAAGCGCGTCAAGGAGATCGGCTACGAGAAGGTCAAGAACGCGGCGCGAATCCTCGCCAAGCACGAGCGCTCCGACGCGTTCTCGGCGGTGTCCAAGGAGATCGTCGCGCAGCTCGGCGCCGAGTTCCCCAACGCCGACGGCAAGCCGCGCGACAAGGAGATCTCGGGCGCGGTCAGCGATCTGCACAAGAAGATCGTGCGCAATACGGTGGTCGACGAGGGCGTGCGCATCGACGGCCGCAAGGGCAACGACATCCGCGCGATCAGCTGCGAAGTGGGGCTCATCCCGCGCACGCACGGCTCGGCGCTGTTCACCCGCGGCGAGACGCAGGCGCTGGTCTCGACCACGCTCGGCACCGCGCAGGACGTGCAGCGCATCGACTCGCTGCTCGGCGACGTCACCAAGCGCTTCATGCTGCACTACAACTTCGCGCCGTTTTCGACGGGCGAGGTGAAGATGATGCGCTCGGCGTCGCGCCGCGAGGTGGGCCACGGCTTCCTCGCCGAGCGGTCGCTCGCGCGCGTGATGCCGACCTTCGAGGACTTCCCGTACACGGTGCGCATCGTCTCTGAGACGCTCGAGTCGAACGGCTCGTCGTCGATGGCGGCGGTGTGCGGCGGCTGCCTCTCGCTGATGGACGCGGGCGTGCCGATCGTCGAGCCGGTGGCGGGCATCGCCATGGGCCTGATCAAGGAAGGCGAGAAGGTCGCGGTGCTCTCCGACATCCTCGGCGACGAGGATCACCTCGGCGACATGGACTTCAAGGTGACCGGCACCAAGCACGGCATCTGCGCGCTGCAGATGGACATCAAGGTGTCCGGTTTGTCGCGCGAGATCCTGCAGAAGGCGCTCTACCAGGCGCGCGAAGGCCGCCTGCACATCCTCGGCAAGATGGCCGAGGCGCTCGCGCAACCGCGCGAAGAGCTGTCCAAGCACGCGCCGCGCATCTTCACCATCAGCATCAAACCCGATCGCATCCGTGACGTGATCGGGCCGGGCGGCAAGATGATCCGCGCGATCATCGAGCAGACCGGCGTGGCGATCGACGTCGAGGACGACGGTACGATCAGCATCGCGTCGTCGGACGATGTGTCCGCCAAGAAGGCGATCGACATCATCAAGGGACTCACCA
The DNA here is from genome assembly GCA_003170275.1 of Myxococcales bacterium. Taxonomy (GTDB): domain Bacteria; phylum Myxococcota_A; class Polyangia; order Palsa-1104; family Palsa-1104; genus PALSA-1104. Next base: position 199,691 of record PNAM01000017.1, on the reverse strand, counting down.
CCGAGCCCGAGATCGGCCAGTTCTACATGGGCATCGTGCGGCGCATCGTCGACTTCGGCGCGTTCGTCGAGATCATGCCCGGCACCGACGGGCTGATCCACATCTCGGAGCTCGACGCCAAGCGCGTCAACAAGGTCACCGACGTGATCAACGAGGGTGACGAGCTGATGGTCAAGGTGATCAGCATCGACCGCCAGGGCAAGATCCGGCTGTCGCGCAAGGAAGCGATCGGACAGACCCCGGACGTCGTCCACAACATGCGCTAAGCTCTCGCTGCTCATGTCCGCGCACACTCCCGTAGTCAAAATTCAGCGGCTGCGGGAGGGTGCGCAGCTCCCCCGTTACATGAGCGAAGGCGCCGCCGGGCTCGATCTGGCGGCGCTCCTCGAAAACGCCACCGAAATCACCCTCGCTCCCGGCGCTCGCGCGCTGGTGGGCACCGGTCTGGCCTTGCAGCTACCGCACGGCTACGAAGCGCAGGTGCGGCCGCGCTCGGGGCTCGCGCTCAAGCACGGCGTGACCGTGCTCAACAGCCCGGGCACCGTCGACGAGGACTATCGCGGCGAGGTCAAGGTGCTGCTCATCAACCACGGCGCCGAGCCGTTCGTGGTGAAGAACGGCGAGCGCATCGCGCAGCTGGTGATCGCCGCCGTCGCGCGGGTGGAGTTGGTGGAGGAGACGCTCAACACGACGGGGCGCGGCGCAGGCGGTTACGGGCACACCGGCAAGTGATGCCGCGCCAAGGCCAAGGCCAAAGGATGGTCGGCGATAAGGTTTGCGGGCGCTACGAGATCGTCGCGGTGGTGGGGCAGCGGCCGCTGGGGATGGTCTATCGCGCGGTCGATCTGGACATCGGCGTGGACGTGTCCTTGCGGGTGGTCGGCCCGGACCTGTTGCCCGACGAGGCGACGCGGCTGGCGTTCGTCAAGCAGCTCTCGCGCGGCAAGGCGCTGCAGCACCCCAACCTGGTGCGCCTGTACGACGTGGTCGCCGACGGAGACGAGGTGGTGATCGCGGCGCAGTGGGCGCCCGGCGCGATGCTCGCCGAGCGGCTGGCCAAGGGGCCGCTCACCAGCGACGAGGCGCGGCCGATCTTGAAGCAGGTGGCGGCGGGCGTGCAGCACGCGCACCAGCACGGCGTGGTGCTGGGCGACATGCGCGCCGACGCGATCGTGGTGCTCGAGGAGTCGGTGAAGCTGGCCAACCTGGGCATCGGGCCGGCGTTGCCGCGCAAGCGCTATCTCGAGGCGGTGCGCAGCCTGCCGGGCTACGCGCGGCTGGCGCCGGAGATCCGTGCGGCGCTGGTCGCCGACCCGCGTGCAGACGTGTACTCGCTCGCGCTGCTGGCCGTCGAGCTGCTCACCGGCGCGCTGCCGGGCAAGCCGCTGGTCGTGCAGGGCGTGCCGGCCACGCTGGTGACGGTGCTGCGCCGCGGGCTCGCGGAAGATCCGCTCGAGCGCCACGGCTCGATCGAGGCGCTGGCCAACGAGCTCGAGGCGCAGCTCAGCCACGTGCCCGCGCCGCCGCTTCGCCTGCCGACCCCGGTGCGCGGCCAGCTCGCGCAGCCGGTCGAGCATGAGCACGAGGACTCGGGGCTGCTCACGCAGCCGGTCGAGCGCATCGATCCCCACGAGGACGGTGACTCGGAAGAGCACACGCGCCCGGAAAATGGCGACCTCACGCGCCAGGTGGACGAGGCCGAGCTGCGCCGCCTGCAAGGCGCCGACGTGACGCGCCAGATCTCGGAGGAGGAGATCTTCCCGCTGCGCATGCAGTCCTCCGAGACGCAGCAGATCTCGATGGACATGCTCGAGCCGGCGGAGGAGGGCGAGGTCGAGGACGATCTCGATCTCAACGTGATGCGCGCCGCCGACGGCACGTTCAGGTCCGCGCTGCCGGATGACTCGATGACCGAGCCGATCCACCTGCTCGAGCCGGATGCGGTCAAGACCACGCAGGTGCCGCGGCTCGAGCCGGATATCCCGCCGCCGCCCGAGCCGATCGCCCCGGAAGACTCGGGGCCGATCTCGTTGCCCAAGCCGGTCGATCCGTCGCTGGCCGACGGGACGCCGCTGCCGCCGCCCGCGCCCGCGCCGCCCACGACGCCGCAGTTCGGCGACGAGTTCGGCGACGATCACCAGCTCACCAACCGTGTCGACAAGATGAGCGCCCAGGAGCTCAAGGCGACGGTCGACGAGGCGGTCACCAATCCCGGCAACGCGCTGCAGCCGCGCGCGCGCGAGTGGGTGGTTCCGGATCGCCCGCCGACGCCCAACCCGCTGGTCGATCGGCTGCCGAAGATCGAGGTCGAGATTCCGATCGAGACGCCCGTCGCGCCCTTGCTGCTGTTCAAGCCGCCGCCGCCCGCCACGAGGCCGCCCGCGCCGGTCGCGCAGGCGTCGCCGCGTCCGGCGCGTCCGACGCTGGAGGTGGTCCCGCTCAACCCGCCGCCGCGCGGTGGCGTGAGCTCGGTCGGGGTGGTGATCCTGCTGGCGGTGTTCTTCCTGGCGCTCGCCGGCATCGGCATCGGCGTGTTGCACTACATGCGCGAGATGAAGCAGCAGCACGATCGGTTGGAGAAGCAGCGGCTGGCCGATCAGCTCAACGCGCAAGCCGACACCTTGCGCCACAATCCACCACCTGCCGGCGCCGCGCAGCCGGTGCTCGACGCCGGCGCTGCGGCACACCCCTCCGCGCCGATCGTCACGCACCCGGACGTGGCGCCCGCCGCCGCGGTGTCCGGCCCGTGCCCGCTCGGCGCGAACCTGGTCGAGGGCAAGAGCCGTTTCTGCATCGACCTCTACGAATATCCGGGCGGCAAGACCATCCCGCGCACCAACATCCGCTTTGAAGAGGCGGGCCGCCTGTGCTCGTTGCGCGGCGAGCGGCTGTGCACCGAGGGCGAGTGGGAGCGCGCCTGCCGCGGCAAGGGCGGCGCCAGCTATCCGTACGGCGCCACCTACGACGTCAGCCGCTGCAACACGCGCGGCGGCGAGATCGAGCCGGCGGGCAACTTCAAGGACTGCCGCTCGGGATCGGGCGCGTACGACATGAGCGGCAACGTCGCCGAGTGGGTGAGCGCCAAGGGACAGCCGGCGCAAAAGGGTGGCTCGGCGCAGCAAGGGAACCCGCTCGCGCGCTGCTCCTACACCGTCCGCGGCGGCGGCGACGGCGCGCTGTTCACCGGGTTTCGCTGCTGCGCCGACCCTGCGAAGTGACGAGCCTGGCCAACCGACCTCGGGGAGTGTTATATAGGCCGTCCTTTGCGGCTCTCCCTGCTCGGTAGCGGCTCGTCGGGCAATGTCGCCTACTTCGAGGCGGGGCCCGTCGGCGCGCGCACCCGGGTGCTGGTCGATGCGGGCCTGCCGAAGAAGGAAGTCGAGACGCGGCTGGCGCGCTTGCCGCAGCCGATCGCGCTCGAGCAGATCGACGCGCTGTTGATCACGCACGATCACAACGATCACGCCGGCTGCGCGAGAACCTACGGACGGCCGATGTGGGCGACGGCGGGCACGCGCCGCGCGTGCGAGCTCGAGGCGGGCCTGGTGCGCGCGGGCGATCGCTTCACCGTCGGCGCGTTCGAGGTGCTGCCGGTGCTGCTGCCGCACGACGCCATCGAGACGGTCGGCTACGTGCTGTCGGACGGCGTGTCGCGCGTCGGCATCCTCACCGACTGCGGCCACGACGCGCCCGACGTGGCCGCCGCCTACGCCGGCTGCGACGTGCTGGTGCTCGAGGCCAACCACGACGCCACGCTGCTCAAGTTCGGCTCCTATCCGCCGTCGCTCAAGCGGCGCGTGGGCGGGCGGCTCGGCCATTTGTCGAACGATCAATCGGCGTCGCTGCTAAAGATGATGATCAAGCTGGGACCGCCGCCGCGGCTGGTGGTGGCGGCGCACCTGTCGCAGGCCAACAATCGCCCGCAGCTCGCCAAGAGCGCGCTCGATCGGGTGCTCGGCCGCGCCGGCCGCGTGATCGTCGCCACGCAGAACACGGGCTCGCCGCTGATCTCCGTCGAGAAAGGCCGCGTGGTGTGCGAGCCGGCGAGAAACGAGCAGCTCTCGTTCGAGTTCGCGCAGGCGCTCAAGGAGCTCCGATGATCGACCGCTACTCGCGCGCCGAGCTGCGGGCGCTGTGGAGCGACCAGCGGCGCTTCGACACCTGGCTCGAGGTCGAGCTGGCCGCGTGCAAGGCGATGGAGGCCGAGGGCAGCGTGCCGGCGGGGACGGCCGACCGCGTGCGCGAGCGCGCGGCGGGCAAGCTCGATCCGGCGCGCATCCTCGAGATCGAGGAGAAGACGCGCCACGACGTGATCGCGTTCCTCACCCACGTCGAGGAGCTGGCGGGTGAAGACGCGCGCTGGCTGCACCTGGGCATGACCTCTTCGGACGTGCTCGACTCGGCGCTGGCGATCCTCTTGCGCGACGCGCTCGATCAGATCCTGGAGGGCGTGGATCTGTTGCTCGCCGCGCTCAAGCGACGCGCGCACGAGCACAAGAAGACGCCGCTCATGGGGCGCTCGCACGGCATCCACGCCGAGCCGGTGACGCTCGGGCTGGTGTTCGCCGGGCTGTACGCCGAGCAGCGCCGCAACCGCCGCCGGCTGGAGCGCGCCAGGAAGACCATCTCGGTCGGCAAGATCGCCGGCGCGGTGGGCACCTACGCCAACGTCAGCCCCGCGGTCGAGAAGGCGGCGCTGGCGGCGCTCGGCCTTCGGCCCGAGACGGTGTCGACGCAGGTGGTCGCGCGCGATCGCCACGCACAGCTGTTCAACACGCTGGCGCTGGTCGGCGCGGGAATCGAGCGCATCGCGCTGCAGGTGCGGCACTGGCAGCGCACCGAGGTCGGCGAGGCCGAAGAGGCATTCGGCAAGGGCCAGAAGGGCTCCTCCGCCATGCCGCACAAGAAGAACCCGATCTTGTCGGAGAACCTGACCGGGATCGCGCGGCTGTTGCGCTCCTACGCGGCGGCGGCGCTCGAGAACGTGGCGCTGTGGCACGAGCGCGACATCTCGCACTCGTCGGTCGAGCGGGTGATCGGCCCCGACGCCACCGCGCTGTGCGACTTCATGCTGCGCCGCGCGGCCGGGCTGGTCGACGGGCTGGTGGTGCATCCGCAGCGCATGATGCGCAACCTGGAGCTGACCGGCGGGCTGATCTTCTCCGAAGGCATCATGCTGGCGCTGGTGCGCACCGGGCTGCCGCGTCAACGCGCGTACGAGATGGTGCAGCGCTCGGCGCTCAAGGCGCGCGACGAAGGCGGAAGCTTTCGCGCGCTGCTCGGCGCCGATCCCGAGGTGGCCGCGCGCCTCGATGCCACAGCGCTCGACGCGTGCTTCGATCTCGGTCATCACCTGCGGCACACCGACGTGATCCTCAACCGCACCCTCACAGAGGAGGATGAGTCGTGATCAGCGATGAAGTCTTGCGCGCGCAACTGACCAAGACGCTCGACGGCACCCACTTTGCGAACCTCGGCGAGCACTACGAAGGCAAGGTGCGCGACAACTATTCGCGCGACGGCCAGCGCATCATCGTGGTCTCCGATCGCCTGAGCGCGTTCGACGTGGTGCTCGGCACCATCCCGTTCAAGGGCCAGGTGCTCAACCAGCTCGCCGCCTACTGGTTCGAAGAGACCAAGCACCTCGCGCCCAACCACGTGATCGACGTGCCCGATCCCAACGTCACGCGCGCGGTCGAGTGCCAGCCGCTCCCCGTCGAGATGGTGGTGCGCTCGTACCTGACCGGCGTGACCTCCACTTCGATCTGGCGCCACTACGAGCAGGGCTCGCGGCTCTACGCCGGCCACCAGCTGCCCGACGGGATGAAGAAAAACCAGCCGCTGCCCAGGCCGCTGGTGACCCCGTCGACCAAGGCGGAGAAGGGCGGGCACGACGAGACGGTCTCGCGCGAGCAGCTCCTCGAGCGCCGGCTGCTCGACGCCAAGACCTTCGAGCAGCTGTCCGAGATGTGCCTGAAGATGTTCGCGTTCGGCCAGGAGCGCGCCCGATCGCGCGGCCTGATCCTCGTCGACACCAAGTACGAGCTCGGCCGCCGCCCCGACGGCACGATCGTGTTCATCGACGAGATCCACACGCCCGACTCGTCGCGCTACTGGCACGCCGAGGACTACGCAGCGCGGCTGGCCAAGGGCGAAGAGCCGCGCAGCCTCGACAAGGAGTACGTGCGCCGCCACTTCGCCGCGCTCGGCTACACCGGCGACGGCACACCGCCGCCGATTCCCGACGAGGTCCGCGTCGAGGCCGCCCGGCGTTACATCTCCGCCTACGAGCTGGTGACCGGCCGCACCTTCGAACCCAACACGGAGGATCCGCTGCCGCGCATCCGCAAGAACCTGGGGATCAACTGATGGTGACGGCCAAGGTCTACGTGACCCTCAAGCGCGGCGTGCTCGATCCGCAGGGGCAGGCGGTGGCGCGCTCGCTGTCGCGCCTCGGCTTCGACGAGGTCAAGGACGCGCGCATCGGCAAGTACATCGAGCTGCAGCTCGACGGCGACGCGAAACAAGCCAGGGAGCGCCTCACGCAGATGTGCGAGAAGCTGCTCGCCAACACGGTCATCGAAGAGTACCGGATCGAAGTATGAACATCGCGGTCATCCGGTTTCCGGGATCGAACTGCGACGACGATGCGCTGCACGTCTGCGGAAGGGTGATCGGCGCCTCCGCGCACTTCGTGTGGCACAAGGACTCGGAGCTGGGCCCGACCGACGCGGTGGTCCTGCCGGGCGGCTTCTCGTACGGCGACTACCTGCGCGCCGGCGCGATGGCCGCGCAGTCGCCGGTGATGGCGGCGGTCAAGCGCTTCGCCGATCAGGGCGGCCCGGTGCTGGCGGTGTGCAACGGCTTTCAGATCGCCTGCGAGACCGGCCTGCTCGACGGCGCGCTCACGCGCAACGCGTCGCTGCACTTCGAGTGTCGTGACGTGTACCTGGTGGTCGAGGGCAAGCCCACGCCGTTCACGCACAGCATCCCGGCCGGCCGCGTCTTGCGCATGCCGATCGCGCACGCCGAGGGGCGCTTCGTGCATCCCGATCTCGCCACCGTCGAGAAGGAGGGCCGCGTGATGTTCCGCTACGTCGACGCGGGCGGCGGCCAGACCGCTGAGGCCAACCCGAACGGCTCGATGGGCAACGTGGCGGGCATCTGCAACGCCGCCGGCAACGTGGTCGGCCTCATGCCGCACCCGGAGCGCGCGGCCGAGCCGGTGCTCGGCGGCGACGACGGCCGCATGCTGTTCGATTCGCTCAAAGGCTTCCTCGAGGGCTCTGCGCGAAGGGTGGGTGGGTCGCGATGACGAAGCCGGTGACCGAGGCGCTGGCCAGGGAGCACGGCCTGTCCGTCGACGAATTCGCGCGCGTCAAGACCATCCTCGGACGCGAGCCGACCTACACCGAGCTGGGCATCTTCTCGGTGATGTGGAGCGAGCACTGCTCGTACAAGTCTTCGCGCATCCACTTGCGCGGGCTGCCCACCTCGGGCCCGCGCGTGATCCAGGGACCCGGCGAGAACGCCGGCGTGGTCGACATCGGCGACGGGCAGGCGGTGGTGTTCAAGATGGAGTCGCACAACCATCCGTCGTTCATCGAGCCGTACCAGGGCGCGGCGACCGGCGTGGGCGGCATCCTGCGCGACGTGTTCACCATGGGCGCGCGGCCGATCGCGTGCCTCAACTCGTTGCGCTTCGGGCGGCCCGATCATCCCAAGACGCGCCACCTCATCGAAGGCGTGGTCGCCGGGATCGCCGGCTATGGCAACGCGTTCGGCGTGCCCACCGTCGGTGGCGAGGTGTTCTTCGACGAGTCGTACGACGGCAACAACCTGGTCAACGCGATGGCGGTCGGCTTGGCGCGCACCGACAAGATCTTCAAGGGCTTCGCCTCGGGCATCGGCAACCCGGTGCTCTACTTCGGCGCCAAGACCGGGCGCGACGGCATCCACGGCGCGACGATGGCCTCGGCCGAATTCGACGACCAGAGCGAGTCCAAGCGCCCGACGGTGCAGGTGGGCGATCCGTTCACCGAGAAGCTGCTCCTCGAGGCGTGCCTCGAGCTGATGGAATCGGACTGCCTGGTCGGCATCCAGGACATGGGCGCGGCCGGGCTCACCTCGTCGTCGGTGGAGATGGCGGCGCGCGCGGGCAACGGCATCGAGCTCGATCTCGACAAGGTGCCGCGCCGCGAGACGCACATGACCGCCTACGAGCTGATGCTCTCGGAGTCGCAGGAGCGCATGCTCGCGGTGGTCAAGCGCGGCCGCGAGTCCGAGGCGCTGCGCATCTTCGAAAAATGGGATCTCGACGCGGCGGTGGTCGGCCGGGTGACCGACACCGGAAAGATTCGCGTGTTGTCCGAGGGCAAGACGGTGGCCGAGATCCCGGTCGATCCGCTCGCCGAAGGGCTGCGCTACGAGCGTCCGTTTGCGCGCCCGGCCAACCTCGACGAGCTGCAGCGGCTCGACGTCGAAGCGCTGAAAGCGCCCGAGCTCGGCAAGACCCTGCTCGCGCTGTTGGCCTCGCCGAACATCGCGTCCAAGGAGTGGGTCTACCGCCAGTACGATCACATGGTGCGGCTGGGCACGGTGGTGCGGCCGGGCGGCGACGCTGCGGTGATTCGCATCCTCGACGGCGCCAAGGATCCCGAGAAGGCCAAGGGCATCGCGCTCACCACCGATTGCAACGCGCGTTTCTGCTCGCTCGATCCGTACGAGGGCGCGCGGCTGGCGGTCGCCGAGTCGTACCGCAACCTGTGCACCGTCGGCGCCGATCCGCTGGCGGTCACCGACTGTCTCAACTTCGGCAACCCCGAGCGGCCCGACGTGATGTGGCAGCTGGTCGAGGCCATTCGCGGCATCGGCGACGCGTGCCGCGCGCTCGAGACGCCGGTGGTCTCCGGCAACGTGTCGCTCTATAACGAGACCGACGGCAAGGGCATCAAGCCCACGCCGACGATCGGCATGGTCGGCCTGCTCCCCGTCGCCGCCGCCGCGGTCGGGTCGCACTTCGTCTCCGAGCACGCGACCGACACCATCGCGCTCCTCGGCGTGAACACCGACGAGATCGGCGGCTCGGAGTACTTGAAGCTGGTGCACGGGCGCACCGCCGGCAAGCCGCCGCGGCTCGATCTCGCGCGCGAGCTCGCCGTGGGTCGCGCGTGCATCGCGCTCGGCCGCGCCGGCCTGTTGTGCTCGGCGCACGATTGCGCCGAAGGCGGCCTGGCGGTGGCGATCGCCGAGTCGTGCATCTCCGGCGGCCAGCCGATCGGCGCCGCCGTGACGCTCGCCGAGTCGCTCCGCGCCGACCTCCTGCTGTTCGGCGAGGCCCCGTCGCGCATCGTGATCTCGTTCGAGGCGAAGCACGAGGCCGACGTACGTGCGCTCGCCGCGCAGCATGGCGCGCCGTTCACCGTGCTGGGCACGACCGGCGGCCGTAACCTCAAGATTCAAGTCCCGAAAGGTCCGCTGCTCGACGTGCCGGTGGCAGATCTGGCCGCCGCCTGGAAGGGCGGTTTCCGCTCGCTGGTCACCTGAAACGGGCTTAGACTGGGAATGTCCTGATGGCGTCAGCCGTTAAATGACGCAAGGGAGGACACATGATCGTCCATCACCTGATTCATTTCCTGGCGTTCGTCGTAGCCGTCATGATCACCGCGAAGCTGGTGCCCGGCGTGCGCGTCAAGTCGTTCACCGGCGCGCTGTTCTTCGCCATCGTGTTCGCGCTGCTCAACAAGCTGCTGTTCCTGCCGCTGGTGATGTTCACGTTCCCGATCGTGCTCATCAGCCTCGGGCTGTTCCTGATCCTGATCAACGCGTTCCTGTTCTGGCTGGCCGAGAAGGTAGTCAGCGGCGTGGAAGTGGACGGCTTCGGCTCCGCGCTGCTCGCCTCGGTCGTGGTCACCCTGGTCAACTGGGCGATCACCTTCGTGCTCCGCATCGTCCTCTAAGCTAGAACCAAAGATTCACGTAGACGTTGCCGGACATGCCCCAGCCGCGCTCGGCGACGATGGCGTTGGTCTGGCCGACGTAGTAGCTGGCGGGCGCGGACGAGTTGTCACGCAGAAAGCCGAGCGCGCGCACGTCCGCGGCCAGCGCGAACCACTTCCAGCGCAGCTCGGCACCGAGGCCCACGTGGCCTTCGCCCTCGATGAAGTCCTGCGACGCGAAGTTGCCGTTCTCGTCGCGCACCTTCAGGGTGTCGGCCTGCACGCCGAAGCCCACCAGGCCGTAGATGTTGAAGTGCCGGTCGTCGTTGTTGGGCAGGATGTAGAGCATCAGCGAGAACTGGAACGGGAACGTGGTGCGCTGGACCGCGCCATTGAAGGCATCGCCGCCGAGGAAGCTCTGGTTGAGCTCGAGGCCGAAGCGGCCCTTGGAGCGGATGCGCAGCTGAATGCCCGCGCCGCCCAGCGTCATGTCGTTCTTGCCGATCGCATTGTTGAGGCCGAGCACGGTGCCGTGCACGCCGAGCGAGAAGCGACGGATGCGCTCGGTGGGCTTGGGCTTGTACAGGCTGGTCGTCGGCGGATACGAATACTGATAGGGATAAGGGTACTGAACCTGCGGCTGCTGGTGGTACTGCGCGCACGGATCGCAGCAACAGCCGCCCGCCGGCGGTGCGTAGTAGACCGGGTACTGCTGCTGGCCGGTCGGGTACAGGTAGTAGCCGCGCTGGTACGACGGCGGCGCGTAGCTCGGGCCCGGTCCAGCCGAGGGCGGCTGATAGCCGTACGCCGGCGGCGGCGGATAGCCCTCGTACGGGTTCGCGTACGGGTCGACGACCTGCGGCGGATCGCTCGCGGGTCCGGCGACGTCCGCCGTTCCGTACGGGTTGATGGGTTGCTGCGCCTGCGCGATGGCGCCGACCGCCAGGGTCGCGAACAGAGCAGCAAGACTCAACGAGGTCCTCATCGGTGGGGCTCCTTCTACTGGGCTGGTCGATTACAGGAAACATGCCACCGGGGCCGCTAGGAAAGCCAAGGAGTGACGGCTAGTTGTAGGCCCAGCCGGGGCGCTGTGACCGTTCGTTCGCGGCCCGAGTGTAGCCGGTTGTTCACGCTTTGACGCTGTTGACAGGAGCCGGGGGGCCGGCCTAAAACCCTCGTATGGCTCATTACCTGGTCACGGGCGGCGCCGGCTTCATCGGTTCCAACCTCGCCCACGCGCTCGTGGAGCGCGGCGAAAAGGTTCGCATTCTCGATAACTTCGCCACTGGCCGCCAAGAGAACATCGCCCAACTGGTGGAGCAGCACAAGGTCGAGCTGATCAACGGCTCGATCACCGACGCGGAGGTCTGCGCGCGCGCGGTCGACGGCATCGACTTCGTGCTGCACCAGGCGGCGATCCCGTCGGTGCCGCGCTCGATCGACGATCCGATCGGCACCAACCTGGTCAACGTGAGCGGCACGCTGCAGCTGTTGCGCTGCGCGCACAAGGCCAAGGTCAAGCGGCTGGTGTTCGCCGCCTCCTCGTCGGCGTACGGGGAGAAGACGCCGGGTCAGGCCAAGATCGAGACCATGTCGCCCGATCCGCTGTCGCCCTACGCGGTGCAGAAGCTGACCTGCGAGAGCTACCTGCGCGTGTTCTACACCGCGTACGGCCTCGAGACGGTGGCGCTGCGCTACTTCAACGTGTTCGGCGCGCGCCAGGATCCCAAGTCGCAATACGCGGCGGTGATCCCGAACTTCGTCACGGCCGCGCTGGCGGGCCGGCCCGCGACCATCTTCGGCGACGGGGAGACCTCGCGCGACTTCTGCTACATCGAGAACGTCATCGAAGCCAACCTGCTCGCCTGCACCGCGCCCAAGGCGGCCGGCGAGATGATGAACATCGCGTGCGGCGAAGCCACCACGCTGTTGCAGGCGGTCGACGTGATCGGCACGATCGTCGGCAACAAGATCGCCCCCAAGCACGAGCCGACGCGCGCCGGCGACATCAAGCATTCGCTCGCCAGCATCGACAAGGCGAAGAAGCTGCTCGGCTACCAGGGCCGCATCAAGTTCGCCGAGGGCATCGAACGAACGGTTGCCTGGTACCGCAAGTCTCAGTAATCTCGGCGCTGCCCAATGCGCAGCATGACCGGCTATGGACGGGGAACGTGCGAGGTCGCCGGTCGGCGGCTGATCGTCGAGCTGCGCAGCCTCAATCACCGGTTCCTCGAGGTGAAGCTGCGGCTGCCGTGGACCGACGCGGCGATCGACATGCACGTGACGCAGCTCCTGCGCACGCGGCTCGACCGCGGCGTGGTCACGGTGAGCGTGCGCGACGAGGGCGGCGGCGTGCCGCAGGCGGTGCACGCGGATCTCGAGCTGGCGCGCGGCTATGCGCGGGCCTTCGAGGAGCTGCGCAAGGGGCTGGCGCTCGGCGAGCCGGTCACGCTCGAGCTGTTGGCTGCGCAGCCGGGCGTGCTCTCGGTGGGCGAGGGGATGCCCGACTCCGAGGCGCTGTGGGCCGGGCTCAAGCCGGGCATCGACGATGCGCTCAGCGGTCTCATTGAGTCGCGCGGCCGGGAAGGCGAGGCCATCGCGCAGGATCTGCGGGCGCGCCTGGCGGTGGTGGTCAAGCTGGTCGCCGATCTGCGCGAGCTGACGCGCGAGGCGCCGGATCTGTATCGCAAGCGGCTGCTCGACCGGCTCGATCGCGCGCTCGGCCACGATTCGCCGGCGCCGCAGCCCTTGCCCACCTTGATCGACCCGCAGCGGCTCGCGCAGGAGGTGGCCCTCCTGGCCGACAAGGTGGACGTCACCGAGGAGCTCACGCGGCTGTCGGCGCACCTGACCGAGCTCGAGCGGCTGTTCGCGAACCCCGCGCCGTCGGGGCGCCGGCTCGATTTTCTCACCCAGGAAGTGAACCGCGAGATCAACACCATCGGCGCCAAGTCGCAGTCCGCGCCCGTCGCTGCGCGCGTGATCGACGCCAAGGCCGAGCTCGAGCGGCTGCGCGAGCAGATCCAGAACGTGGAGTGACCTTGACCTCAGCCGAGCCGGAAGCGCCGCGCGGATTGTTGCTGGTGGTCTCGTCTCCGTCGGGAGCGGGCAAGACCACGCTGTGCCACCGCCTGATCGACGAGTTCCCCGACATCGTGTTCTCGGTGTCGTACACCACGCGTCCGATGCGGCGCGGCGAGGAGGAGGGCACCGACTACCACTTCGTCGACGAGCCCACCTTCGAGCGCATGGTCCTGGCGGGCGAGTTCGCCGAGTGGGCCGAGGTGCACCAGCACCGCTACGGCACCACCACCGAGGCGGTGCGCCAGGCGCTCGAGGACGGGCGCCATGTGCTGTTCGACATCGACTACCAGGGCGGCCGCCAGCTCAAGGCCAAGTTCGAGAACGAGGCGGTGTTGATCTTCGTGCTGCCGCCGTCGCTCGACGAGCTCGAATCGCGGCTGCGCAAACGCGCCACCGACGAGCCCGACGTGATCGAGCGCCGGCTCAAGAAGGCGCACGACGAGCTCAAGCAGTACGGCTTCTACCAGTACCTGATCGTCAACGACGAGCTGCCGCGCGCCTACGATCGTCTGCGCGCGATCTACCTGGCGGCGCAGTGCGGCATCGACCGCATGGGGCCGATCGCCGAGCGGCTGGTTCGCGAAGCCGAGAGCCGCGAGTAGCGATTTCCGTAGGTATGCATTATGTTTAACCTTCGCTGATGCAGTTACGCCTCAAGGATCTCCTCGCCAAGGTCGAGCTGTACCACCCGGCCGCGGACCTGGAGCTCATCAAGAAGACCTATGATTTCGCCGCCAAGGCGCATGACGGGCAGTTGCGCCGGTCGGGAGATCCGTACGTGGTCCATCCGCTTGGCGTGGCCTCGACCATCGCCGAGCTCAAGCTGGACGTGCCCTCGATCTGCGCGGGGCTGTTGCACGATTGCGTCGAAGACACCTCGGCGACCACCGAGGAGATCACCAAGCTGTTTGGCGCCGAGATCTCGTTCCTCGTCGAGGGCGTGACCAAGCTCGGCAAGATCCCGTGGAACACCAAGGAAGAGCGGCAGGCGGAGAACTTTCGCAAGATGCTGCTGGCGATGGCGCGCGACATCCGCGTCATCTTGATCAAGCTCGCCGATCGCGTCGACAACATGCGCACGCTCGATGCGATGCCGCCCGAAAAGCAGGAGCGGATCGCGCGCGAGACCATGGAGATCTACGCGCCGCTGGCCAACCGGCTGGGCATTCAATGGATTAAAGTAGAACTTGAAGACCTGTCGTTCAAGTATCTGTATGCGAAAGAGTTCGAGGAGCTGACAGGCAAGGTCCAGAACTATCATCGCGAGCGCCAGAAGTACATCGACGAGGTGTCCGAGATCCTGCAGAAGGAGCTCAAGGAGGCCGGCGTCGAGTGCCAGGTGTACGGCCGGCCCAAGCACCTGTGGTCGATCTACCAGAAGATCCACAACACCGGTCGCGAGCTCGAGCAGCTGTTCGACATCGTCGCGTTCCGCGTGATCGTCGACTCGGTGCGCGCGTGCTACGAGACGCTCGGCGTGGTGCACTCGAAGTGGACGCCGATTCCGGGGCGCTTCAAGGACTTCATCGCGCTGCCCAAGCCGAACATGTACCAGTCGCTGCACACCTCGGTGATCGGACCGCGCGGCGAGCGCATGGAGGTGCAGATCCGGACCGCCGACATGCACCGCGTGGCGGAGGAGGGCATCGCCGCGCACTGGCGCTACAAGGAAGGCCGGCCGTTCGACGCCAAGGACGACAAGGATCAGAAGCGCTTCGCGTGGCTGCGGCAGCTGATGGACTGGCAGCGCGATCTCAAGGACCCGACCGAGTTCATCGAGACGGTGAAGATCGATCTGTTCGCCGACGAGGTGTACGTCTTCACGCCCAAGGGCGACGTCAAGGCGCTGCCCAAGGGCGCCATCCCGATCGATCTCGCGTACGCCATCCACTCCGACGTCGGACACCACTGCTCGGGCGCGCGCGTCAACGGCCTGATCGTTCCCTTGCGCTACGTGCTGCGCAACGGGGACACCGTCGAGATCATCACCTCGCCGAACCAGAAGCCGAACAAGGACTGGCTCAAGTACGTCGTCACCTCGTCGGCCAAGGCGAAGATCCGCAACTACATGCGCACCGCCGAGCGCGAGAAGTCCAAGCAGCTCGGCAAGGAGCTGCTCGAGCGCGAGCTGCGCAAATACGGCTACAGCTTCACCAAGGTGCAGAAGTCGGGCGATCTGGAAAAAGCGGCGCAGACGCTCAAGCTCCAGTCGGCCGAAGAGGTGCTGGTCTCGGTGGGCTACGGCAAGGTGCTGCCCGCCGACGTGGTCGAGGCCATCGTTCCGGAGGACAAGCGCAAGGAGATCGCCGAGCCGCAGGCGGACGCGAACCCGATCGCGCAGCTGGCCACCAACCTGATCCGGCGCGTCACCGGCCGGCAGACGGCGGGCATCAAGGTGGCGGGCGAGAACGATGTGCTGGTGCGTTTTGCCAAGTGCTGCTCGCCGGTGGTCGGCGATCCGATCGTCGGGTTCATCACGCGCGGGCGCGGCGTGACCGTCCACACGATGGGCTGCACCAAGGCGGTCGATCAGGATCCGGAGCGCAAGGTCGACGTGGAGTGGGACGGCAAGCTCAAGACGCCGCGGCCGGTCTCGGTGCAGGTGGTGTGCGCGGACAAGCCGGGCCTGCTGGCCAGCCTGTCGCAGTCGTTCAACCAGCTCGGGGTCAACATCTCGCAGGCCAACTGCCGCTCTGTGGATGACAACAAAGCCATCAATACCTTTCAGTTTTCGGTGAACGATCTGGAGCAGCTCAAGACCGTCATGCGCGCGCTCCAGCGCATCAACGGGGTGCACTCGGTCTCGCGTATGTGAAGCCGCGATGACTTGACAACCTTCAGTGTTCACGCTAGAAAACCGCCCATTGCGACCCACCCCGCGCTGCGCGCCGGGACCCAAGCAACCCACCCTGCGCTTCGCGCGGGGGCCCAACAGGAGCACGGAAATGGCTTCGAACACGATGGCGACCTGGCACAAGCGCACCCACCGGCACAACAACATGGGCCGCAAGCGGAAGAACGCCGACGCGCGCCACTCGACGCAGAGCTACACCGAGCTGTTCGCCGGCCTCGGCGAGCCCGGCAAGCCTGCAGGCGCGGCCGTCGCTGCCAAGGCGAGCGCCAAGGTAGCCAAGAAGCCCGCCGGTACCGCCGCCGCCAGTAAGTAGTTTCTCTCCCTACAACTTTTACTTTGTCTGGCGCCCATTCGGGCGATACAATCTCGAGGTTCTGACAAGGGGTTGTGGATGCGGCTGTGTCCCGCGTGCGGCAATCAGTTCCCAGACGACGCCAATTTCTGCCCGATGGACGCCACCAAGCTGCCACCTCCTGCGGTCGCGGCGACGATTCCGGTGGCGTCCCCACCGTCCCGCTCGGCGCCTGACGCGCCTACGGTGATGGATGGCGGCGCGACCGCCATCGGAGGCCGGTTCCTGATTCTCGGTGGGGGTGGCACGACCACGCCGACCGGTCAGATCCACGAGGCACGCGATACCAGCAACGGCGGGCAGGTCGTCAGCCTCAAGATGGTGAAATTGGAGGTGCTTCCCAACCCGACCATGGCCGATCGCGCGCTGCGCGAGCTCAAGCAACTGGCCAAGGTGACCTCCGACCGCATCGTGCGCGTGATCGATCAAGGCAAGGGCTCGGACGGCGCGGTGTACGTCGCCACCGAGGTGGTGAGCGGGCCGAGCCTCGAGGACCTGGTGACCCGCGAGGGGCCGCTGCCGGTCGAGCGCGCGACCGCGATCGTCTTGCAGATCGGCGAGGCGCTCACCGAGGCGCAGAAGGTGGGCGTCATCCACCGCGACGTGGCGCCGCGCAACGTGTTCGTGCAGGGCGGCGACAAGGTCAAGGTCGGCGAGTTCGGGCTGGCCGAGGCGGTGAACGACAAGGTGTTCGGCGCGCCGGCCTATCTGTCGCCGGAGCAGGTCGAGGGCAAGGCCGTCGATCAGCGGTCGAACATCTACAGCCTGGGCGCGATCTTCTATTACGCGCTGACCGGGCGGCCGCCGTTCCAGGGCGACGCGCAGAGCCTGCTCTCACAACAGCTCTCGGCGACGCCGCAGCCGCCGTCCTCGCAGCGCGCGGGTCTGCCGGCCGAGATCGATCGCATCATCCTCAAGGCGCTCGAGAAGAGCGGCGGGCGGCGGCACCTGACCTTGCGCCAGCTGCTCAGCGAGATCGAAGCGGCGGCGAGCCAGGCCAAGCCGGCGGGCCACACCTCGGCGCCCAAGGACGACGTCGCGGGCGCGCGCACCGTCATGCAGTTCGCGCCGAGCGTCAACCCGTCGCCGGAGAACGCGGCCAAGCAGGCGGACTCGACGGTGATGGGCGTGAGCTCGCAGAAGCCGGCGGCGTCGAACGTGGGCGAGATGCGCACCATGATGGCCGAGGCGCCCAGGGCCGCGCCGGTCTCTGCGGCGCAGCCCGTCGCCCAGCCGACCACCGTCGACAAGAAGCCGATCAACGCGCCTGACAAGGTGCAGGCTGCGGTGGCCGCGGCGCAGGCGAACGTCGCCGCGCAGAAGGCTGCTGCCGTCGCTGCGGCGCCTCCCGCAAAGGCTGGCTTTCGCGAGACGGCGTGGTTCAAGGCCGGTGAGATCCAGGAAGAGATGGAGAAGGCGCAGGCGGCCGCGTCCAACGCGTCGGGCGGCGACGTGCTCGGCAAGGCCGGCACCACCGACCAGCACAAGGCGGTGGTCGACGGCGAGGTCGACATGTCCAAGGTCGACGTCGACGCTCAGGACAAGGCCCGCCTGTCGCTCAAGACCGGCGCGACGCAGATGATGACGGCGGTGAGCGCGCCAAAAGAAGTGGTCAAGGGCGAGCGCATGGACGAGCAGGAGATGCTCGCCGAGATCGACAGCTCGAAGAAGTGGTTCATCATTGCCGGCGCGATCGTGGGCGTGGTGATCCTGGCGGTGGTGCTCTACTTCGTGCTCGGGTCGAAGAAGGCCGAGGAGCCCAAGAAGGCGGAGGCGCCGCAGTCCCAGCCCGAAGCCGTCGCGGCGGCGCCGCCCGCCGCCAAGCCCCCGTCTGTGACCGCGGCGGTCACGCCGACGCCTCCGCCGACGCCTCCTCCCGCCGCAAAGCCTCCGACCCCACCGCCTTCCGCCTCTCCAGCTCAGCTGCTCTCCGACGCGAAGGCCGCCGCCGCGAAGGACAACGCAACGCTCGCCGTCGACCTGCTGACCAAGGCGGCGGCCGCGGGCGCGGACGCGAAGGAGGTCAAGAAGGCCGAGTCGATCGTCGGCAAGGCGATCGCCAAGAAGCTGGCGACGGCGAAGAAGAAGAAGGACAAAGAGGGCGAGACCGAAGCCAAGAACCTGGCGGCGCGCCTCGCCTCACTCAAGGCGGCGAAGCGAAAATAGCGGTCAGCTCTTCAGGACGTCTTCGACGTCGACCTTGACCGCCAGCTTCCCGACCAGCACCCGGATCGACGTGCCGGCGCCCTTGGCGTCGATCTCCATGACCACGCCGCTCTTGCCGGCGAACATGCCGCGGACGATCCGCACGTTGTCGTTCTTCGCGAGGCCCTTCTGCCGCTTGGCCTGCTTCTCCTTCTGCAGCGCTTCGCGCATGGAGACGAAGTCGTTGTCGCGCGACCAGGCGATGAAGCGATAGATCTGCAGCAGCGACGCGAGTGAGGCGCGCGCAGTCTCGAGCACGTCGGGGCCGGCGGCGAGCGTCTCGTCGCGGCCGAGCGCGCGGCCGATGTAGAACAGCTGCAGCGGCACGCTGCCCGCGCCGACGATGGTCGCCAACTTGGCCTCGTCGAGCTCGCCCACCGGCGTCAGCGACGGCGTGATGCCGATGCGAAAC
Organism: Myxococcales bacterium; assembly: GCA_003170275.1. Taxonomy (GTDB): domain Bacteria; phylum Myxococcota_A; class Polyangia; order Palsa-1104; family Palsa-1104; genus PALSA-1104. The sequence goes on along the minus strand of PNAM01000017.1, from coordinate 180,846 downwards.
GACGGGTCGAGCGAGTGGAGCAGGTGCATCAGCTTCTCGCGCTCGAAGTGATCCTCGCACTTGCGCTCGAGGTTCTGTCGATCGACCTTCGCGTCGGGGTGCAGCTTGACCGAGAACTCGAGCGACTCGTAGCTGATCGAGACCGCGAGGAGGACGTGGTTACGCAGCGGGGTGGGGTCGTCGATCATCGAGGCCAGCGACTTCTGGCGGTCGATGATCGCGTCGAGCTCCTTGCGGGCGCCTTCGTTGCGCGAAAAGAACAGGTGCTGCGCGTCGACCTGCTTGTGGTTCCAGAGCGCGGGATGCTCGACGGAAGCGTCGACCGCGAGCGGCGATCCGTCGGCCGCAGAGAGCGCGCCTTGCAGCTCGCGACCGAGCGCGACCAGCTTCTGCTTCACCTCGAGGCGCTCGCGGTTGAAGACGTTGGACTTCCACTTCTTGGACGCGTACGCCTCGAAATCGGCGAGCGCGAAACCGGCAAACATGAGCTGGCCCTCCGAGGGCGGTGAGTATGCCCACGCGCTCCAGGGCTGTCAACGCGTTCACGGGGTCCTACGGGACGATGATCGGGAGCTCCAGCAGGCGTCCCTGACGGCGCAAGGCGAGCGCCTCGGCAGCGTCGGCAGGTGACACCCGAGTGACCAGGCGCGCGATCGGCAGCTCGCCGCGCACGACCAGCGCGCACAGCTCGGGGAACAGATCCGGGTGGCACGCGGACGCGCCGATGAGCTGCGCCTCTGAGCGCGCGAGGCTCTCCCACGGCATCGCCGGCAGCGGGTGCAAGAGGTCGTCGCCGCCGTCGAGGAGCACCGCGGTGCCGCCGTCGGGCAGCATGGCCGCAGCGCGATGCCGGCCGGCCGGGGTGGCAGTGGTTTCGATCAACTTGTAGCAGTGGGTGGCAACGCCCAGCGCCGCGGCCTGGCGCTCGATCTCCGCGCGCGCGTCACCAGGTGAGCGGTCGGCATCGACGACGAAGCGGGCGCCGAGCGAGAGCGCGCGTTCGCAGGAGGGCGCGTGCGAGTCGACCAGCACCGGGTGCGCGCCGAGCGCCCGTGCGATCGCGACGGCGAAGGCGCCGCGCACGCCGCCGCCCAACACCACCAGCAGCTCGCCGGGTGCGAGGCCCGCGCGCACCAGCCCGCCATACGGCGTGGCCGCGGCGTCGGGCAGCGCGGCGAGCTGCCACAGCTCGATCCCGGCCGGCCACAGCGGCGGCTCGACCGAGCACAGCGGCCGCGCCGCGACCGTCTCGTAGGTCGCCAGCCCGTGCCGCTCTGCGCGCTGCAGACAGGTGGCGGCGCGACCGCGACGGCAGCGATCGCACTCGCCGCACGGCAGCACGCGCGGGACCACCACGCGGCGCGCGAGCCACTCGCCGGCCGCGTCGCCGGCGGACTCGACCACGCCGGCGATCTCGGCGGCAGGCTCGCACCCGAGCGCCACACCCGCCACCCGCACGACCACTTCCGCCGGCCCGGGTGGCCGCGCAGCGCTATCGGAGATCATCGGGAGCTGTGTAGCGGGAACGCCGGCTATTTGGAAGCGTCTTCATCGGAGAGCACGTCTCCGATGTCGAGCTCGTTGGACTTGTCGTCGAACACCGGCTCCAGCGGCGCCGGCGCCTCGTAGGCGTTGCCGTGCAGATCGCCGACGTGCGTGGCCTCTTCGCCGTCCTCGCCGTGGCCGCGCGAGTGAATTCCCTCGATGGGCGCCTCGGGCAGCTCGACGTCCGAGGTGGGCGGATCGTAGTGCGACGGCGCGTGCGCCGACCGGCCGTGCATCGTGTCCTCGTCGGAGTGTCGCGCGGGAGGGGGGACGTGGGTGCGACCGGCGAACGCGTCGAGCGCGGCGCACAGGTCTTCATAGGGGATCATCCCCCGATTTTAGCTGATTACGGCGCGATGCTCCAGCGCAGCGTGCGCGGGGCGCCTTCGCGCTCGAGGTCGACCACCAGCTCCTTGGAGGTGCGCAGGTCCTGCCACACCTGCATCAGCTGCTCGGGCCGCTCGATCGAGTTGCCGTTGACGCGCAGGACCACGTCGCCGGCGCGCACGTCGACCGCGGAGAAGCGCGTGTCGCCGGGGAAGAAGGCGGTGACCCTCCAGCCGTGAAAGCGCCCGCCGTGGAACTTCGGCTCGGAGTCGACGTGCTGCAGGAACGAGCCGGGCGAGCCGTTGAGGAACAGCTCGAGGTCGCTGCGCGCGATCGTGCCGGCGGGCAGCTTCGCCGAGGCGAGCCCGGTCGATTTCGCCGGAGCGACGGGCGTGATCGCCGTCGGTGCGCTCTCGGCCTTCGCTTCGTGCTCGTCGAGCAGCGGCTTGTTCGGGTCGGGCCGGTCGGAGATGGTCGCGCAACCGGCCAGGAGCAGGCTCGCAATGATGGTACGCATCAGGTTGAGGATGATCCGCGCGTCGGATCGATGCAAGTTTTGACCGCCTCGACGAGCGAAGCGAACACCTGGTCCTGCGAGCGCGTGCCGTCGATGGAGACCACGTGCTCGCGCTGAACGATGTCCGCTTCGAGGCTCGCGTACTGATTTGCGAAGGCGGTTTGAAGCTGCAGGTCGTCGTACATCTCCGTCGGTCCGCCGCGGGTCGCCCGCCGCGTCGCCGCGACCTCGGGTGGCACCGCGAGCAGCAGCGTGAGATCGGCCGCGCGCGCCGAGGCATTGACGTGCCACACGAACTCGGGCGCGATGAAGCGCGCCTGGTACACGCACGACGAGATTACGTAGCGATCGCTGATCACATTAATGCCCGCCGCCAGCTTCGGCTCGATCTCGCGTCGCAAGTGATCCATGCGGTCGGCGGCGAACAGCAGCGCCATCGCGGTTTGATCGACGTGCTGAACCTCGATCGCGAGCAGCTGCCGGATCAGCATCCCGATCGGCCCGTGCGAAGGCTCGCGCGTGACGTACGCGGAGAAATGCGCGCCCAGCCGCGCCGCCTGCGTGGTGGTGCCCGAGCCGTCGATCCCCTCGAGAACGATCAGCTTTCCCGTCATTTCGCCCTCCGGCGTAGCCCCTTGGCGATCACCGTGCGCAAGATCTCGTTCGAGCCCTCACCGACGGTGAACAGCGGCGCGTCGCGGTAGTAGCGCTCCACGTCGTACTCGTCGGTGTAGCCGTAGCCGCCGTGGATCTGGATGCCCTCGAGCGTGGCGCGCGTGCACATGGTCGAGGCGAACAGCTTGGCCATCGAGGCCTCCAAATCGCAGCGCTCGCCGGCGTCCTTCTTCGCCGCGGCGGCCACGTACAACCAGCGCGCGGCTTCGATGTCGGTGGCCATGTCGGCCAGCTTGTGCGCTACAGCCTGGTGCTCGATGATCGGCTTGCCGAAGGTCACCCGCTCCTCGGCGTAGGCCAGCGAGTCCTCGAGCGCGGCGCGCGCCACGCCGACCGCGCGCGCCGCCACGTTGATCCGTCCGACCTCGAGCCCGCTCATCACCTGCTGAAAGCCCTTGCCCGGCTCACCGCCGAGCAGGCTCGCCGCCGGGACGCGGCAGGCGTCGAAGGTGAGCGCGCTGGTCTTGACGCCCTTGTAGCCGAGCTTCTTCAGCGGCGCGCCCTCGTGCAGCGTGGTCGCCCGATCGGCCGTCTTCTCGACGAGAAACGTCGACAGCCCGCTCGCGCCCGCGCCACCGGTGCGCGCGACGGTGGCGAACAGGTTGCCTTCGTGGGTGTTGGTGATGAACTGCTTCGAGCCGCTCAGCACCCAGTCGGCGCCGTCGAGGCGGGCGCTGGTGCGCAGGTTGGCCACGTCGCTGCCGCCTTCTGGCTCGGTGAGCGCCAGACCGCCGCGCAGCTCGGCCGACGCCAGGCGCGGCAGGAGCGCGGCTTGCTGCCCGGCCGTGCCGAAAGTGCGCACCAGGTAGCAGACGATCCCGTGCGTGCCGAGCACGCCGGCCAGGCTCATCCAGCCGCGCGAGAGCTCCTCGAACACGTGCGCGTAGGTGACGTAATCGAGCCCGAGCCCGCCGTGCTCGACGGGAACGCCCATGCCGAACAGCCCCAGCTCGCGCATGCGCGACACCAGCTGCGTCGGATACGCGTCGGCGTGCTCGAGCGCTCGCGCCGCAGGTCGTACCTCGCGGTCGACGAACTTGCGCACCGCTTCGATCAGGTCCCGCTGCACGGCTGTGAGGGTCAAATCCATGGGCACCAAAATATCTCGGAATGGAAGTTGAGACGGTACCGTTCGGGGATTAGACTTTGCAAGGTCGAGTGATGTCTCAATTGACGATGCAAGACGCCTTGCGGTTTCCGCGTCCGTTCGGGCGATACCTGCTCCTGAAGCAGCTCGCCGTGGGCGGCATGGCCGAGGTGTACCTGGCCAAGCAGAGCGGGCCGGCCGGCTTCGAGAAGGAGTGCGTGATCAAGCGCATCCTGCCGTCGCTCGCCGCCGACCAGCAGTTCGTGCAGATGTTCCTCGACGAAGCGCGCATCGCGGCGCGCCTTAGTCATCCCAACATCGTGCAGATCTTCGAGCTCGGCGAGGTGGGGCCGCAGGACCACTTCATCGCCATGGAGCACGTGCACGGCGTCGACGTGCAGCAGATCCTCGAGGCGGAGCATGCGCGCAACGGGCGCGTCCCGCTGGCGGTGGCGCTGCGCCTGTGCTCGAGCGTGGCCGAGGGCCTCGACGCCGCGCACCGCGCCACCGACGGGCGCGGCCATCCGCTTGGGATCGTGCATCGCGACGTGACCCCGTCGAACGTGATCGTATCGTTCGACGGCGTGGCCAAGATCTGCGACTTCGGGATCGCCAAGGCGGTGGCCCGGGGCGGCCGCACCGAGGTGGGCGTCATCAAGGGCAAGATCCCGTACATGAGCCCCGAGCAGGTGCAGGGCGAGGCGATCGATGCACGCTCGGATCTGTTCTCGGTGGGCACCATGTTGTACGAGCTCACCGTCGGACAGAAGCCGTTCATCGGCACCAACCCGGCGGAGCTCTCGCTCAAGATCCTGCACGATGAGCCGCAGCCGCCCGAGCTGGTCGTCGGGCACTATCCGCCGCCGCTCGACGCGGTGGTCAAGAAGGCGCTGGCCAAGCGGAAGGAAGATCGCTACGCCACCGGGCGCGATCTGCAGATGGCCATCGACGAGTTCCTGATGACCAGCGGCATTCGCTGCACCTCGCACGACGTCGGCGCGTACCTCGACGAGCTGTTCCCCGGGCGGCGCGACCTGACCTGCGAGGCGGACCTGCCGCTGTCCGGCGGCGCGACCGATCCGACAGTGCCGATGCATATGTCCGGGGGCGGGCGTCCCGGCGGCGAGGGTCCCAGCTCGGGCGCGCCGGATCCGGTGATGCGCGGCGATCTGTCGACGTCACACATGCAGGCGTACGACGACGTGCGCCGCAACCTGGGCGGCGGCGGCGGGGGAATGAAGTACGTGGTGTTCTTCCTGATCGTCGCGGTGGCGGTCGGCTTCTGGTACCTGCGTGGCCACATGCCGGGCGAGCCTGCGGCCGCAGCGCCACCGGTGGTGACGTCGCCCGCGGCTGCGCCAGGGTCGCCGAAGGAGCCGAAGGAGCCGGCGGTCGTGCCGGCGCCGACGGTGGTCGAGGTGCCCAAGCCTGTCGAGCCGCACAAGCCCTCACCGACGGTGACCGAGCTGCCCGCGCCGGAGCCGCCCAAGCCGGCGGTGGTGGCGCCGAAGCCGGTCGCCAAGCCGAGGCCCGTCGCGCACAAGCCGGCGCCGAAGCCGCACAAGCCGGCCGCCAAGCCGTCGCCGGCGCCATCGGATCGTCCGCTGCCGCACCTGCCGTCGCCGCCGCCGGCCGAGGACGACGGCACCTGAAAGGCCCGCTCCCGGACATCCTCGCCCCGCGGCTGCGCGTCCTGTTCGTCGGCATCAACCCGGGCCTGCGCTCGGCCGAGATCGGCCATCATTTCGGCGGCCCCGGCAATCCGTTCTGGCGCCTGCTACACGCCGCCGGGCTCACGCCGGGGCTGCTGCCACCGACGGAAGATCGGCGCCTGCTCGAGTTCGACCTCGGCCTGACGAATGTGTGTCCGCGAGCCAGCCGCGCGGCCGACGAGCTCACTCGCGCCGAGCTTGCGGCCGGCGCGCGCGCTCTCGAGAAGAAGGTGCGGCGCTACCAACCGAAGGTGGTGGCGCTGGTCGGGATCAGCATCTACCGGCAGCTCTTCCCGTCAGGAACGGGCGCCGCCGGCGACAAGCCGGAGACCTTCGGCGCTGCGCGGGTGTTCGTGCTGCCCAACCCAAGCGGGCTCAACGCCAGCTACCCGGGCTTTCGACACAAGCTGATCTGGTTTACGAAGCTAGCGGCTTTTGCGGCGTAGGCGGCGCGGTCCGCTTCCACAGGAACCACAGGCCGAACAACAGCGCGAAGATCAGGCCGACCGCTTCGCCCAGCTCGAGCCAGCGACGGCGGCCCTTTAGCGCCTCGGCCCGCGACAGGCCCTCGCGCGCGTCGGTGAGCGACGGGTCGAGCGCCAGCGCCTGGCGGAACAGGTTGGGCTCCGCGCGCCCGCGCCCGAGCGCCTCGAGCCCATCGAGCAGCGCGACCCGCGCGCCCGCGTAGCTGGCCTCGGCGCCCTTGGGATCGAGGTCCACCGCCTGCCGGTAGAACCCGAGCGCCTGCGAGACCTGCTGCTGCTTGCGCAGCTCGTCGGCATAGCGCGCGTACGCCTTGGCCATCTCGCCGCGCCGCGCATAGTTGGGATCGTGCGCCAGGATCCAGCCGTACTCGTCGGCCGCCCCCTTCCAGTCGCCGGCCTGCTCCTTGCCAAGAGCGCGCGCGAACTGCTCGTCCCACTCGGCGGCGTGCTGCTTGTCGTAGTAGGCGAACAGCTCGTCGGTGAGCTCCTTGGCGGTGGCCTTGGGCGACGGCGGATCGTTGTTGATCGCCTGCAGTTGGTGCTGCAGCGCGAGCAGCGCCATCTCGCGATAGGTGAGGTAGTCGGGCTTCTCCTCTTCCTCTTCGCGGCCGCCGGTCAGCTTGCGTTTGCGCTTGGGCGCGGGCGGCGGCGGCCGGCCGGTGACGTAGCGCAGCCAGGTCCAGCGCGCCTCCTTACGCACGCGGTGCGACGGCGAATCGACCTGCCCGAGCACCGCCTCGACCGCCTCGAGCGCGCGCTCTTCTCCATACGCGTGGATGATCGCCGAACGAACGCGATCGTCGGGTGCGGCCGAGATCGCCTTGGACGGGCGCGCGCGATCCATGCGGTCGAGCTGATAGCTGGCGTAGCGCCGCTGCTTGCCGAGGTGGAGCGCCGCCGCACCCTTCTGGTGCATCAGCCGGATCAGCGCCGGCACCGCGAAGCTCTCCATCGATCGGATCTGCCGCCCGCACTCGTCGCGGAACACGCCGTCGGCCTCGAACGCCTCCTTGAAGATCGGATCCACCGCGTCGAGCCGCTTCGATGCGCCGATCGCGCGCATGAGCGCCACCACTTCCATCGCCTCGGCGCGCGCCTGCACCAGCTGCTCTTTGGTCACGGGCGGCAGCGGCGCGGGTGCCGGCTCCTCGACGACGGCGGTCTTCTTTTTCTTGGGAACCGGTCCGGGCGCCGGCGGATCGGGCACGATCACCTGCAGCGCCGGCGAGTCGAGGTCGAGCGTGTTGAGCGCCTCGAGCCAGTCGAGCGCCTCGGGATCGTGCCCCGGCGGACGCTTGGCTCGCGGCTGGCCCTTGACCCGCGGCGGCGCCGTCCAGGCCGGCTCGGGCTTGCGGATCCACATCGGGTCCGAGCCTTTCCAATTCGGCACTTGCGCCCACATCTCGAGAAACAGCCTGCGGTAGGTATCGGTGGTGGTATTGCGCGGCCGCCCCAGGCGCGTGGCCAGGATCGGCGTGGCCTCGGCGGGCTGGGCGGCGATGAATCTCGCCGCGTCGAGCCGCGCCTTCGCATCGGGAGAGGAGAGCTGCTCGAATCGCTTTTGCAGCTCCGCGTCGCTGGTCGGCGGCGGTCCGGCGACGGGGGTTACCAGCGCGAAGACGGAGACGAGGAGGGCCAGCACACCTCGGGTGTAGCAGTGGCTGGCGGCGGTCGCAACTAGTGCAGGATGCGCATACGGGTCAGGCCGAGGCCGAGCACTGCGTCGCTGTCGGCCTCGAACTCGGAGAAGCGGATGGCCATGCCGGTGAGCGAGCAGGCCGCGCCCTGCGGATCGGCGAAGTTGAGGAAGTAGTGGTTCTTCACCTCGCCGCGCGCGATGATCGACGCTTGCGAGTCGGGCATCCAGAAGTGGACGCGCACCTCGGTGCCGAGCGGCATCGGGTCGGAGAGCTCCAGCAGGATGCCGCTGGCCGAGATATTGCGCGCCATCGCGTTACATTCGCCGAACTCTTCCGTAGACAGGATGACCGGGAACACCTTCTCGAACCGCAACGCCTGGCGCTTGTTCATCATGGTAAAATCGTAGATCGGTAGTCAAATGAAGTCAAATATCCTACATGTGGGATAAACTCCATGAAGACCCTGGTAACGGGAGCTAGCGGGTTCATCGGCTCGTCGGTGGTGCGCAAGCTCCTTCAGCGCGGCAAAGAGGTGCGTTGCTACATCGAGCCGGGCGCCAAGACCTCGAACCTGGACGGCCTGGACGTCGAGCAGGTGACCGGGGACGTCAACGATCGTGACGGCGTGGCGCGCGCGCTCAAGGGCTGCGACACTCTCTATCACCTGGCTGCGATCTACGCGATCTGGCTCAAAGATCCCCCGCTGATGTACCGCGTGAACGTGGAGGGGACCAAGACCGTGCTGTGGGCGGCGTTCAAGGCCAACCTCGACAAGGTGGTGTACACCAGCTCGATCGCTGCGGTCGGGCGGCGCGACGACGGCATCCCGGCCGACGAGGGCAACCAGTTCGGGCAGCACGACTGGGACGAGGGCAACGGCTACATCCGCTCCAAGTGGCTGTCGGAGCTCGACGCGCTCCGCTTCGCGCGCGAGGGGCTGCCGCTGGTGGCGGTGAATCCCGCGTTTCCCTTCGGCGAGCGCGACATCGGGCCGACACCGACCGGCAGCATGATCGTCGCCGCGCTCAAGAAGGAAGTGCCGGGGTACCTCGACGCCGGCTTCTGCGCGGTCGACGTCGACGACGTGGCCGAGGGGCATGTGCTGGCGGCGGAGAAGGGGCGCGTGGGCGAGCGCTACATCCTCGGCAACCACAACGTCATGATGCGCGACTTCTACGAGGTGGTCGCGCGCGTCGCCGGCGTGCCGCGGCCCAAGCGCAAGATCCCGACGCCGCTGGCGCTCGGCATGGGCTGGATGATGGAGAACTACGCGGTCAAGCTGAAGAAGAAGCGGCCGCTGGCGACCCTCAAGGCCGCGCGCTACACCACCGCCACCCACTTCTACGACGTGTCCAAGGCGCGACGCGAGTTGGGCTTGCCGGTGACCCCGCTCGAGACAACAATTGAGAAATCGGTCCGCTGGTTTCGGGCCAATGGATACGCATGAAGACGTCGCTGGTCGTGCTCTCGTTGTTCGTGTTGTCGTCGGTGGCTCACGCGTCCGATCCGTGGATCGGGCTGGTGCTCGAGCGCGGCTCGCAGGGCGGCACGCGCGTGCGCGAGGTGATGGAGGGCGCGCCGGGGCAGAAGGCGGGCATCAAGGCGGGTGACGAGGTGCTCGCGCTCGACGCGGAGAAGACCGACAGCGTGCAGGTGCTCATCGGCGCGGTGCGGCGCGCGGGCGTGGGCAAGACCATCAAGCTCAAGATCAGCGACGCGGCCGGCAAGCTGCGGGTGGTCGCGATCAAGCTCGAGGCCAAGCCGGACATGAACGTGCTGCAGCGCGATACGCTGGTGGGCAAGGCCGCGCCGGATTTCCAGCCGGCGGTGCTGACCGGCGCCAAGCTGGGCAAGCTCTCGTCGCTGAAGGGGCAGGTGGTGCTGATCGATTTCTTCGCCACCTGGTGCAGGCCGTGCGTGGCGATGATGCCGCACATCGAAGCGCTGCACGAGCGGCTCGGCCAAAAGGGGCTCAAGGTGATCGGCATCTCCTCGGAGTCGGCCGAGGTGGTGGCCACCGTGGCCGAGAAGTTCAACCTCAAGTACACCATCGCGTCGGACGACAGCGAGGTCGTGTCGTCCAGCTATCGCATCTACGCGTTGCCGACCATGGTGGTGATCGACCGGCAGGGCGTGGTGCGCGAGGTCTCGGTGGCGGATCCCGACGCCGTCGACGCCGCGGTCACCGCCGCCATGGCCAAGTAGTGCTCGACCGGCTCCTCGAGTTCACCCGCCTGTGCCGCAGAAACGGCATGCGCGTGTCGACCTCCGAGGTGCTCGATCTGGTGCGCGCGACGCAGATCGTCGGCATCGAAGACCCCGAGTCGCTCAAGGCCGCGCTGCAGGCCACGCTGGTCAAGCGCAAGTCCGACGAGGAGCCGTTCGACGAGCTGTTCGATCTGTTCTTCTTCCGGCGCGGCGACTTTCTCGACAAGGCGAAGAAGGACGGCGCGCCGCCGCTGGTCGAGGCGCTGCTGCTGGAGGGGTTCTCCGAGGATCAGATCGAGGCGCTGGTGGCCATGCTCGCCGACGAGACCGCGCGCATGTCGCCGCTGGCGCGTATGGGGATGGGCCTTCGGCGCTCGAAGATCGAGGCGTTGATCCGGTTGGCGGGGATCCAGATCAACTTCGATCGGCTGGTCAACCCGCTGCAGATCGGATTCTTCACGCAGCACCTGCTCGAGGCGCTCAACTTTCGCCAGGCGCAGGAGGAGCTGAACAACCTCGAAGGACGGCTGCGCAAGAAGATCGGCGACGACGATGCGCGCCGGCTGATGGAGGCGGCGGCGCGCCAGCTCGAGCGCGTGCGCGGCCAGGTGCGCGGCTACGTCTCGGACGAGTTCGAGCGGCGCAACCTGAATTACCTGGAGCAGATGCGCAAGCAGATCCTCGAGCACAAGCCGTTCGGCGCGATGAACGAGGCCGAGCTCTACCGGTTGCGCGAAGAGGTGACGCGGCTGGCGCGCAAGCTCAAGCAGATGGTCGCGCTGCGCCGCAAGGTCGAGCGCAAGGGCCGGCTCGACGCGCGTCGCACGCTCCGGCGCGCGCTGGCCACCGGCGGCGTGCCGTTCACCCTCAAGTACAAGAAGCGGCGCATCGACAAGCCGCGCCTGGTCATCCTGTGCGACATCTCGGACTCGGTGCGGCACGTCTCGCGCTTCATGCTGCAGTTCGCGTTCACGCTGCAGGAGCTGTTCGCGCAGGTGCGCTCGTTCGTGTTCGTCAGCGATCTCGGCGAGTGCACCGATCTATTCAAGAAGTACGAGCTGCAGCGCGCGGTCGACGTGGCCTACGCGGGCGGCGTGGTGAACGTGTACGCCAACTCGAACTTCGGGCGCGCGTTCAAGACCTTCGCCGAGCATCACCTCGACACGGTGACGCAGAAGACCACCGTGATCATCATCGGCGACGCGCGCAACAACTACAACGCGCCCGAGGCGTGGGCGCTGGCCGACGTCAAGGCGCGCGCGCGGCGCGTGCTGTGGCTGAATCCGGAGCCGCCGTTGTCGTGGGCGTTCGGCGACTCGGCGATGCGCGACTATGAGCCGTACTGCGACAAGGTCGAGGTGGTGAACAACCTCGCGTCGCTCGCCAAGGTGGTCGACAACCTGGTGCTGTAAGCGCAGCGTTGACTTAGATCGCGCCCTTCAGCTCGTCGGGCGTGGTCTTGGTGAACCCGAGCGTCACCTTCTTGCCGGCGATGATGATGGGCCGTCGCAGATGAGCGCCGTCGGCCGCCAGCCAGACGATCAGCTTCTCGCCGTCGAGGCCCTCCGCCTCGGCGCGCCGCTTCGGGGCGATCAGCAGCTTTGCGTCGCCCACCTGCTTGGCGATCGCGCGGATCTCGTCGGCGCTGAGCGGTTCCTTGATGAGATTGCGAAGGCCGAACTCACCTTCGCCTTTTTTCTGCGCGAGAAACTCCCGCGCGCGCACGCAGCCCGTTCAGCCGGGCTTCCAGAAGAGGTCGATCTTGGGCATGAGGTGTATCGTACAGAGGGCAGGGGGTCCACGTGAAGCACAAGTTCTACATCGACTGGCACAAGGGCGTGACCGGGCTCGTGGTGCTCGCGATGATCGCCTACTTTCGCGACTGGGACGATCCGCGCGCGTGGCTGTACCTGGCCATGCACGGCACCTACGGCATCTTGTGGATGACCAAGAGCCGGTTCTTCGGCGACAAGCAGTGGGATCGGCCGGTGGGCCTGGGCTACGGCCTGTTCACGTGGGGCGGGCTGTCGATGTACTGGGTGAGCCCGTGGTTGATCACCACGCACCGCACCGCGGTGCCGCCCGCGTGGTGGATGGGCTTGTGCGTGTTCCTGTTCACCACCGGCATCTTCCTGCACTACGTGAGCGACATGCAGAAGTTCCTGTCGCTCACGCTGCGGCCGGGCGTGCTCATCACCGAGGGCTTGTGGGGACGCGTGCGCAACCCCAACTACCTCGGCGAGCTCCTGGTGTACGGCGGGTTCAGCCTGGTCGCGTACCACTGGGCGCCGCTGGGTGTGTTGGCGATGGTGATCGTGGGGATCTGGATCCCCAACATGTTGCGCAAGGAGAAGTCGCTGTCGCGCTACCCCGAGTTCGCGGCCTACAAGGCGCGCTCGTGGATGTTCATCCCGCTGGTTTGGTAGCCTTCTTCTTCGGCTTCTTCTTGGGCTTCACCGGCATCTCGTCTTGCGGCTCCGCGGGCGGCGGCTGCGGCTGCATCGAGGCGGCGACGAAGCCCGACAGCCGCGTCATCAAGTCGGCGTACTGCGCCGCGCTCACGTGCAGCGTGTAGAGCACCAACGCGTTCTCGGTCTCGATCCGGATGCCTTCGAGGAGCGGCTTGAGCCCGAAGATCTGCAGCTGTGGGTTGGACGCCAGCTCCTTGATCAGGTTTCGTGAGGCCGTCGCCGCCTGTTGCGCCGCGTCGGTCGTGGTGCAGCGGCCGATCAGCTTGAGATCGGCGCCGTTCGGGCCGAGGCCGAGCGATCCGGCGGCCTCTTCGAGCGACGCCAGCTCCGGCCCCTGGGACTTGAGCGCCGGTTTGAGGTTCGACAGATCGAGCCAGCCGAACAGCGCCGGGCCGCGCCCACCGGTCGCGTTGACCCGCTTGAGCAGCGCCGCGGCCTTCTTGTCGACCAGCGAGTCGCCCTTGCCGGCGTTGAGATCGATGATGCGCTCGATGGGAAGCTGCTCGGTGACCAGCAGTCGGTTCGCGGGGAGCACCGCGTAGGAGTCCGCCTTGGCGTCGCGGATCATGATCCCCTGGTAGCTGCGGCTGGTGATCGGCGGGTCGAGCTCCTTCTCGAGCTTCTGCGGATCGATGGTCATGTCGGCGGCCATCACCGCGGTCACCTTGCCGCCGTGCGATCCGCCGGGCGGCACCAGCACGCCGATGGCGAACGCGCCGATGGTCGTCGGATCCGCGCCGATCTTCTCGGCGGCCGCGCGGGCACCGTCGAGCAGCAGCTTGATCACCTCGGGCGGCCCGGCGGCGCGCACCTGCGCCACGTCGCCGCCGATCAAAAGGTTGATGTCGTTCGGGATCAACTTCCCCGGCACCGGCTGCGCGCCGGCCAGCGCCGGAGCGAGCAGGAGTCCCAAGGCAATTCGCATCGCGTTGTGCACTAGGCCGGCTCCAGGTCCAGGCGCGACTCGAGGTGCGCTTCCACACGGGCGCGCGACCAGAGCAGCGGGTGATATTCGCCGTTCAACCACATCGGAATCATATCGTCGTAGTGCTTGGACGCCGGGTGCCCGGACTGCCCGGTGGTGTGGATCGCGCGCGAGGCGTCCCAGTCGGAGAGATCGATGATCTGCCGCCACGAGGCGGTGAACCCGCCCTCTGCCTGCAGCGGCAGCCGCGGCACGAACGCTGCCTGCCACACCGTGTGTGTGTCGCCGCCGTAGGGGAACGGCCCGCGGCTGAAGATCTTGTCGAGCGGCTTCTTGGCGCCGAGCGGATGGTTGAACGCCGCGAAGTGGATCGTTCCCCAGTGCCACGCGTCGAGCTCGGGGCCGCAAGCGGTGGTCAGGTAGTGGAGCGCGTCGTACAGCGCGTGCGCGAGCAGCTCGTCGCGCGTGCGTCCCTTCCACCAGTCGTGCGCGTCCGCCACCAGCAAATCGTGGATCACCAGCTGCGTCCGGTCGAGGTACCCGAGGATCACCGGGTTGAGCAGCGGGTGGAAGCCCACGCCGAGCGCCGGCTCGGTGAGCTCGCCGAGCAGCGGCTCGAGCACGCGCCGGCACACGAAGTACTGCGTCAGCTCGTACAGCGCGCCCGGCACCGAGTCGGCGGTGAGCCGGTGATCCCAGCGCTCGATCACCCCGAGCGCGCGCTCGGCCTGCGCGTGCACTGGCGAGAGGATCGGCTGCGCCAGGATCGTCGCCTTGCGCTGGGCCAACAGCGCGCAGAACGGCTTGGCCGGCGCGCAGTATTGATCGAGCTGCATACGGGCGAAGTCGTCGCCCGAGAGCTTTTCCTTCTCGGTGAGCATGGCCACGATGCGCCGCGCGCGGAAGCCGTTCATGGTCTCGGTGGTGAGGAAGTGAGGGTATTCCTTGCCGGCCACCTGGTTGTTCGCCGACGCGAAGTAGTGCTGCGCCGGGTTGTAGCTCGACGGCAGCTCGTCCTTCGGGATGGTCCCCACCCACTCGTACTCGCCGGTCCAGCCGGGCACCGGGGTCTGGCCGCGCCCGTTCTTGCGGATCGGCACGCGCCCGGTCATCTGGTAGCCGATGTTCCCTTCGCGATCCGCGTACACCGCGTTCATGGACGGCGCGTCCCAGTCGGCGACCGCGGCGACGAACTCGGTCCAGTTGCGCGCGCGGTTGAGCTCGAGCGGCGCGCGGTAGACGTGGTTCTCCTCGTGGCCGATCCATTTCAGCGACAGCGCCATCCCCGGCGGCGCGATGGGGCTCAGCCTGGTGACCAGCGGTCCGTGGCGCGTGATCACGATCTCGATGGTGCGCGCCGCCTCGCCCTTGACCGGCACCTGCTCGCGGATGATCTGCGCGTCGTGCCACTTGCCTTGATATTCGTAGCGGCCCGGCTGCGCCGGATCGAGCTTCTCGATGAACAGATCGGCAGTGTCGGGCACCGCGGCGGTGAAGCCCCAAGCGATGTGCGCGTTGTGGCCGATCACCACGCCCGGAGCGCCGGGCAGCGACACGCCGGTGGCCTCGAGATCGGGCGCGATCAGATGGTTCTCGTACCAGATCGACGGCATCTGCAGGCCGAGGTGCGGGTCGTTGGCGAGCAGCGGCTTGCCGGTCACCGACTTGGTCCCGTCGACGACCCAGTTGTTGCTCATGCCCTGCATGCCGGAGAGCGGCAGCCACTTCTGTGCGCCGCGAAATTCCGCGATCACCTCGGCGTGCAGCGATCCCCACGACTGCCCGGGCACGATGATCGGATTGTCCTTGGGATACTCGCCGCGCAGCCGCGCCGCGCGCTCGGGGCCGAGGCGCGACGCGATCGCGCCGTTGAGCAGCTCCGAATCCCAGTTGGTCGACAGGCCCCAGGCCATCATCTGGCCCCACGCGAGCGAGTCGATCGGCTGCCACGGCTCGGGATCGAGGCGGAGCAGGGTGAACTCGAGCGGCAGTCGCTTGCGGTTCTGCTCGATGTACGCGTTCACGCCGCGCGAATACGCGTCGAGCAGCATGTGGCTCTCGTCGTCGGCGCGCGACAGGTTGAGGTGCGCGGCGCGCCCGAGGCCGATGGTGCGCAACAGCCGATCGGTGTCGAACGCCAGCTCGCCGAAGATCTCCGCCAGGCGCCCGTGACCGACGCGCCGGTTGAGCTCGAGCTGCCACAGCCGATCCTGCGCTTGCACGAAGCCCTGACCGAAGACCACGTCCTCGGTCGAGCGCGCATAGATGTGCGGCACGCCCCAGCGGTCGCGCAGCACCTCGACCGGCGCGCGCAGGCCCGACGCGCGCAGCGTGCCGCTCACCCGGGGCAACGGGCGGCGGTACAAGCGCGTGAGTGCGAGCAGCGGATTGGACGGAAGCTCGCGCAGCCAGTCGCCAAAGCCCATGCGCAACTTTTACACTCTTCCCCGCCGGATGAGAACCGCAGCGATGCACAGGCCGAGCAGGCTCGCGATCGCGCCGGTGCGCACGCTGCGCGGGCGGTACCGCAGCGCTACCCGTGAGGCGCCGGCCGGCACCGGGACCGCGCGCATCACTGCGTTCGCGATCAGGATCGGCGCGGGCTGGCCGTCGACGGTCGCTTCCCAGCCGGGGAACGCGCTGTCGGCGACGATCGCGTACGCCGGCGCCGAAGCCTGGCAGCGCAGGAGCACGGTCTCGGGCGCGTAGCGTTCCAGCTCGCAGCGCCCGCTCGCCGCGCGTGCCTCGCCGCCTTCGACGAGCGCGTTGGTTCCGGCGACGAACGCGTCCTCCGCCATCGCCCGCGCCGCGTCGCCGGTGTTCGCGATCGGGCGCGCGTCGGCCGCCAGGTACGCGCGCGCCGACGCGCCCGCGACCTCGACCAGCGACGCGTGGAGCTGCTGGTAATGTTGCCGCACCGTCAGCCCCGGATGGATCGCGCCGAGCTGCCCATCGCCGAGCAGCGCGTAGCGCGTGGCGGTCACTTGCAGGAGCTTGAGCGGCCGGCTGCGCAGCGCACCCCATAGCTCGGTCTCGGCGGCGGTCTTGAAGTTGTCGTACGCGTCGAGGTGATCGATGCCCAGCTCCATGCCGCAGTCCGGCGTGAGCGTGGCGCGCACCAGCTGCGCATCGTCGCCGCCGAGATCGAGGTTGTTCGCGCGATAGAGCCGGCTCGGCCCCGCATCGCCGGCCAGCCTTTCGGCCGCCGCCAGGTGATCGACGAGCAGCGGCCGGTCGCGATACAGCGACGAGGGAGCCCACGACAGGAGGTGCAGGCTGGCGATCAGGAGATCGATCGTGAGCAGCGTTCCGAGGCACAGCTTGATCCGCGCTTCGCCAGGGCCGCTGCGTCGCACGAGCACCAGCGCCAGCCACGCGGCCGCGCCCAGCGCCAACGCGAGCAGCGCGCGATGCGCCACCACCTGGCCCGCTTCGGCCGGTGACACCGTGCCCAGGCGCCCGACCAGCGCTTGCATCAACGAAGCGCCCGCCAGTCTCGCCCCCAGCGCGCCGACGCCGAGCAGCGCCACGCCGGCGAGCCCGGCCCACATCGCTGGCCGCGGCCGCGCCGCCACGATCGACAGGCCGCGCGCCGCCAGCGCTGCGCAGGCGAGCGTGAACAGGAAGAAATATTTCTCCGGATAACGGAACAGCCGCGCGCCCGGTACGAGCTGGAACCATGCACGCCACACCGGCGCATGCGGCCCGAGCGCGAGCAACAGCCCGCACAGCCCGAGCGCGAGCAGCGCCACATCGATCCGCTGACGGCGCGCCCCGAGGAGCGCCGCGATCGCCAGCATCGGCGTCAACAGGCCCAGGTAGATCCCGGCCGCCCACGGCTGGTAGCGCACGCCGGTCCCTTCGTCGACGAGCGCGTGCACGAACCAGCCGCGCGAATAGGGCTCGCCGAACGCGCCCGGCCACACCAGCTCGAGCAGGCGCGCGGGCGCGAGCGCGAAGTGCGCGGCGTCTTCGAGCAACGCGCCGCCCGGCCGGCCGACCGCGCCCACCTCGAGCCCCGGCAGGATCTGCGCGGCGGCGATCAGCGCGCACAACGCGCCGCCGGCTGCCACCACCGCGAGCCCGCGCGCCACGCTCTTGCGATCCGGCGCGGCCGCCGCCTGGAACGCGCACGCGAGCAGGCCCAGGAACAGCGCCTGCGGATCCCCCGCGGTCAGCGCCAGTGCGCCGAGAAGCGCCAGGCGCGCCGCCTGCGCCGCGCGCGTTCGCAGGCGCTCGTCGGCAGGCGCGCGCGCCGTCGTCGCCAGCATCCACGGCACCCACGCCACGCCGACCAGGTAGAAGCCTTCGCCGGCGAGCATCGAGACCAGGTAGCCCGACAGCCCGAGCACGATCCCGCCGACGCTGGCCTCGGTCTCGTCGCTGCCGAGCGCGCGTAGCCAGGCGCGCATGCCGTAGGCGGCCAGGAACAGGTGCGCGACGAAGAACAGATCGACGCCGAACGGCGACGGCAGCGCGAGGATCAGATTGCCCGGATAGAGCACGCCCGGCTGCACCATGCCGAGAAACGGCCGTCCCAGGCCGAGCAGCGGGTTCCACAGCGGCAGCTCGCCGGCGAACAACCGATCGCGCAGGTACATCTTGGTCGGATAGGCGAACAGCGCCATGTCGCGCAGCCACAGGCTCTTGCCGAACAGGAACGGGCTCACCAGCGCGAGCAGCGTCAGGCCGAGGACCAGGGGCCTGAGGGTTCTCACCCCTCCACGTTATCTCAACCGATTAGCGGATGCGCGGATCGTCGCGCAGGAGGTCCCCGCGGCCGGACCAGCGCAGCCACAAGGAGCGGAACATCACCGGGAAGGTGGCGAAGCCGAGGCCGAACGCGAGATGGCCGACCCAGCTCACCCAGGTGGGCACGTTCTCCGCCCACAGGTTGTGCCCGTGCAGGTTGACCATCAGCACCGGCGTCACCAGGTTGATGTCGACGATCTGGCTGGCGAGCCCGATCGCCACGCCGAGCGCCACCGGCGCCCACTTGCTCGCGTCGACGCGCAGCGAAGTGGCGAGCAGCCCGTACACGATGCCCCACGCAGCGCATACGGCCAAGTGAAACGCGAACGCCCACGCATAGCCCATCGCGTGCAAGCTGTAGATCGCCGGCTCGCCGTAGCGGTAGCTGGCGATGATGTTGAGCGGCTGCAAGAGCTGTGTATGAAACGCGGTCACGTAGATCGCGCCGAGCACGACCGCCATGATCGCCCCGCCGATCTGACTGGCGGCGAACGAGGCGAGCATCGACGCCGACCAGCGCGCGGCCGCCGCGGTCGTGACGTTCGTCCCGCCGATCCTGCTTGTGGTTGCCATCTCATCTGCCTCCGTTGTCTTTTCGACGAGAACGAGCATTTGCAGTGCCAATCTTCGACGGGGGGCTCGCTTGACCCCCTGGCAGGCGCCAGCTACCCTCTGACGAGGTCATGGAGCCGACGAAACGCGTCTACATCCAGAATTTCGGGTGTCAGATGAACGACTACGACGTCGATCGCATGATCGAGGTGTTGCGCAAGGACGGCTTCGAGGCCGCCACCTCTGTCGAGGACGCCGATCTGATCGTGCTCAACTCGTGCGCGATCCGCGAGAAGTCCGAGCACAAGGTGCAGAGCGCCGCCGGACGCCTGCGCGAGCTCAAGGCGCGCCGCCCGGGGGTGACGCTGGCGATCGGCGGCTGCGTCGCCCAGCAAGAGGGCGACCGGCTGCTGCGCCGCGTGCCGACCGCCGACTTCACGTTCGGACCCGATCAGATTCCCGCGCTGCCCGCGCTGTTGGCCAAGATGCGCGACGGTCGTCGCTTCGCCGCCACCGGCGTGATCGACGTCGAAGACTATCAGTTCCTCGACGCCGACCCGCAGCCGGGAGACGTCAAGGTGACCGCGCTGGTGACCATCCAGAAGGGCTGCGACAACCACTGCGCGTACTGCGTGGTGCCGCAGACGCGCGGCCGTGAGGTGTCGCGTCCCGCCGGCGAGGTGGTCGCCGAGGTGGCGCGCTTCGTCGCGCTCGGCGCGCGCGAGGTCACGCTGGTCGGCCAAAACGTGAACAGCTATCACGCGATCGGCACGCCCGACGGTGACGACTTCGCCGAGTTGCTGCGCCTCGTCGGTGCGGTGCCGGGCCTTCTGCGCCTGCGCTACATCACGTCGCACCCCAAGGACTTCACCCACAAGGTCGCCGAGGCGTTCCGCCAGCTCCCGTCGGTGATGCCGTTCCTCCACCTGCCGGTGCAGGCGGGCTCGTCGCGCACGCTCAAGCGCATGGTGCGCGGCTACACCCGCGAGGAATATCTGGAGAAGCTCGACTACGCGCGCGCGCAGTGCCCGGACCTGTCGCTGTCCACCGACATCATCGTCGGTTACCCCGGCGAGACCGACGCGGAGTTCGCCGAGACCCTCTCGCTGCTCGAGCGGGTGGAGTACGACAATATCTATTCGTTCACATATTCCGAGCGTCCGGACACGCCTGCGCTCAAGCTCTTGCAACGCGACGACGTGCCGGCCGACGTCAAGGACGCGCGGCTCCTGCAGGTGCAGACGGTGCAGCGCCAGATCACGCAACGGCGACTCGAACGCTTTGTGGGAAGGGTGGGGGAGGTGTTGGTGGAAGGCGAATCTCGACACGCGTCGCATCAGCTCTGTGGGCGGCTGCCGGGCAACGAGATGGTGAACTTCGATCGCCCCCCCGGCCTCGATCTCGTCGGGCAGCTCGCGCCGGTGCGCATCACCGCCGCCGGCACCTACACGCTCACCGGCGCGTATGCCGGCGCGGCGCGCACGCGCCTCCCGGTCGTGTCCGCTTGAGACGACGACCGGACATGGTGGAGATGAAGGTCTCGCAGCTCACCGTCGATCCGTTCACCAACATGCCGATCCTGATCCTCAAGGACGAGACCGGCGCCGAGACCTTGCCGATCTGGATCGGCCTGATCGAGGCGGGCGCGATCGCGTCGGAGCTCGAGCAGATCGCGCTCGACCGGCCGATGACCCACGACCTCATGAAGAACCTGGTCGGCCACTGCGGCATGAAGGTCGAGCGCATCGAGATCACCGACGTGCGCGAGAGCACGTTCTACGCGACCATTCACCTGTGCTCGCGCCACAAGTCGAAGGCCAAGAAGCCGGGCCCGAAGAAGACCGTCGCGGTCGACTCGCGACCGTCCGACGCGATCGCGCTCGCCATGCGCACCCGCGCGCGCATCTGCGTCGCGCGCAAGGTGATCGATCGCACGCGCCACATCGATCTCGCGGCGCGCGAGTCGGCAGCCCGGCCGCATCACGACGGCGACGAGCCCGAGGTGCTGGGCGACGGCGCGCACCTGCAAGATCTGCTCGAGACGCTCACCGACGACGAGTTCGGCAAGTGGAAGATGTGAATGCTTCCTTGCGCCGCCGGTGATGCGCAATGTCTTCCGTTGGCTGCCGGTGGCGCTCTACGCGGCGCTCATCTTCTATCTCTCGTCCAAGCCCGCGAGCGGGCTGCCCGGCTGGTGGTTCATGCGCTACGACAAGGTGCTGCACACGCTCGAGTACGGCGGCCTCGGCTTTCTGCTCGCGCGCGCGCTGCCGCTACGCCGCCCGCTGCCGCGCGTCCTGTTGTGCGCTGCGCTCGGCCTGGCCTTCGGCGTCAGCGACGAGTTTCACCAGACCTTCGTCGCCGGGCGGCAGGGAAACGATCTCGGGGACATGACCGCCGACCTGATTGGCGCTACGCTGGGCGCCATGAGCTTCGTCGTGCTGTTCAGCCAACGCGGGATGTTTCGTCGTGAGTGAGCTCCATCGCGGGCTCATCCGCGGCCTGCGCGGCTTCGTCCCGCAGGTCGACCCGACCGCGTTCGTCGCCGACACCGCGACCATCATCGGCGACGTCGGCGTCGGCGCGCGCGCGAGCATCTGGTTCGGCGCGGTGCTGCGCGGCGACGTGTTCCACATCCGCATCGGCGAGGAGACGTCGATCCAGGACAACAGCGTGATCCACGTGACCCACGATCAGTACGCGACGCAAGTGGGCGCGCGCGTCACCATCGGCCACTCGGTCGTGCTGCACGGCTGTACGGTCGGCGACCTGTGCATCATCGGCATGGGCGCGATCATCCTCGACCAGGCCACCATCGGCGACCGCTGCATCATCGGCGCGGGCGCGCTGGTTACCCCGGGTACCAAGATCCCGGCCGGCACCCTGGCGGTGGGCTCGCCTGCGCGCCCCAAGCGCCCCCTGACCGAAGAGGAGCTGGAGTGGCTGTCCGGCTCGGCCGCCCATTACGTGGAGCTCGCCCGGGTCTATGCCGAGGACCCGGCGTGGGTCGCCGCGGGTCTGGGGAAACCTAAAGGTTGACGGAAGTTATCTAATATCGCTACAATCAGCGCTGGATTCTCATGATCCGGCGCGCCCTCCTGGTGGTCTCGCTCGCCTTCGTCCTGTGCGCGCCGGCTCGTGGCGACAAGGTCGATGATTTGACGCGTTCCCTCATGCAGGACCCGTCGTACAAGGTCCGGGTCCAGTCGGCCCTGGTCCTCGGAAAGCTCAATGAC
Source organism: Myxococcales bacterium (assembly GCA_003170275.1). GTDB lineage: Bacteria > Myxococcota_A > Polyangia > Palsa-1104 > Palsa-1104 > PALSA-1104. The sequence continues at coordinate 158,714 of PNAM01000017.1, read as the reverse complement.
AAGCGAGCTGTACCCGCGCTCATCCAGGCGCTGAAGGACGAGAACGAATCGGTCCGCGGCGTCGCGGCCACCTCGCTCGGGCGCATCGGCGACCGCTCCGCCGCCAACGGGCTGCTCGAGGCCACCAACGACTCCTCCGAGTTCGTACGAACCCAGGCGAAGAAGGCCCTCGAGCTGGTCTCGAACGCCAGCCCGCAGCTCGCGGTGACGCCGCGCGCGGGGGCCCGCTTCTACCTCTCGATCGGCTTCAGCGGGTCGCAACACGGCGGGCCGCAGTACGCCGAGGTGGTCCGTTCGGCGCTCGCCAAGGAGCTGCAAAAGCTGCCCGAGGTGACCCTGTCGGTGGGCGGTGGCGCCGAGCCGAGCGCGCAGGCGCTCTCGTCCAAGCGGCTGCAGGGCTACGTGGTCGACGGCACCATCGAGCGCCTCTCGTCGACGCACGCGGGCGGGCAGCAGCAGGTCGACTGCGATCTGAAGGCGTGGGTGGCGACCTATCCGGGCAAGTCCATCAAGATGATGGCCACCGAGGGCGCCTCGCTGCAGACCGGCTCCGGGCCGGCCGAAGAGCTGAGCGCCAAGAAGGATTGTCTGGTGGCTGCGGTCGAAGCGGTGCGTGAGGACGTTGGGAAATTCTTGAAGACGTTGAGTCCATAAGTCGAGTCCATAAGGAGTAGGCACATGGCAGAGTCAGCCCAAGCGACGGCGCCGCCGGCAAAAGCGTCGTCCAAGAGTCAGCGGAAGCTCAAGAACTACTTCTTGAACCTCCGCTACCAGCTCAAATACACGCTCACCATCGTCGGCATCTCGCTGGTGCTGACGGGCGGGCTGGGCTACGTGGTGATGTCCAAGGCGCACGAAGCCTCACGCGTGGTGCAGGTGCGCGCGATGGATCCCGAGGACGTGCTGGCGCAGGAGCTGGTGGCGCAGTTCGCCCACAACGACACGATCATGATGTTGGTCCTGATCGCGTTCGGCCTGCTCTTGTGCGTGGTGCTCGGCGCCTACGGCATCGTGCTCAGCCACAAGGTGGCCGGCCCGCTGTTCAAGGTCTCCATGCACCTCGACAAGATCCGCGACGGCAAGCTGGGCGTGGTCTACGACCTGCGCAAGGGCGACGAGCTGGTCGATTTCTTCGAGCACTTCAAGAACGCGCACGACGCGTTGCGTGCGCGAACGCAAGAAGACATCGCGCTCCTCGACAAAGCCCTCGCCGCCGCCACGCAGGCCGGCAACAGCGCGCTCGCCGACGAGCTCAAGGCCGCGCGCCAGAAGAAGGAAGAATCGCTCAAGTAGCCGGATCCCACATGCTATAAGGGCGTCCATTCTCCAAAGGAGCCCTCGCATGACGCGCTTCGTTTCCTCGCTCACCTCGCTCGCGATTCTCCTCGCAGCCCCGCTCGCGTTCGCGCAGGCCGGCGGCGCGCCGCAGATGTCGTACGAGGCCGTGACCCACGCGCCGTCGGGCGCCTGGGCGGAGTACGAGACTTCGGTCAAGGGCAACCCCAAGGTGGTCAAGGTGCGCTACGCGCTGATCGAGAAGAGCGCCAAGAAGATCGCCATCGAGATCGACACCAACACGCCGCCGCTCGGCGCGGTGGTCATCCGCATGGAGTACGAGCCGGCCGCGGCCGCAACGCCGGGCGAGTGGAAGCTGGCCCACGCGCGCATGCTCGCGGGCGGTGCCGACGCCCAGGAGATGCCAATCCCGCCCAACACGCCCAACCTCAAGAAGGGCGACGTCGGGCAGGTCGTCGGCTCGAGCTCGGTCAAGACCGCCGTCGGCACCTTCGACTGCAAGCAGTACCGCGCGACGCTGCCGCAGGGCACCTTCGATCTGTGGATGAGCGACAAGGCGTTCCCCGTCGGTCTGGTCAAGCAGTCCGATCCGGAAGGGAAGTTCACCACCGTGCTGACCGCGACCGGCACCGGCGCCACGACCAAGATGACCGCAGCCGCGCCCGCCGCCAAGCCCGCGCCCGCCAAATCCGCGAAGTAGCGGCTACGCGAGCGTGACGCCGTCGAGCCCCGAGGGGACCGTGCGGCCGAGCAACGTGAGGATGGTGGGAAACGCGTCGACCGAGCGGGGCGTGCGGTCGGCGATCGGGTGGTTCACGGCGAACGGCACGGTCATGTGCTCGCGGTGCAGTGAGCCGTGGCAGGACTTGTGGTTGATCTTTCCCTCGCGCGGGCGCAGGTCGTAGCCGCGGCTGGCGGAGATCAGGAAGTCGCCGGCGCGCGGCGAGTCGAACACCTGCGCGACCTGCACCGGCGCGTCGGGGAAGTCCGAGCCCATGGTGCGCTCGAGCGCCTCGGCGCGGGTCATCTCGGCGGGCAGCACGCCGTAACCAAACGGATCGCTGCCGTGCACGCGGTAGGTGACGCGCTCGGCCGACAGGGTGATCGAGGCCTCGCCCTGGCGCGAGCGCACGCGCACCTCGCCCGACGCATGCGGGCGGTAGATGATGTGCCCGATGGCCTCGTTGGAGAGGAGGTCCTCGATCAGCGCAGGGTGCCGCTCGAGATGCTCCTCGGCCGGCGGCCGCGCGCTCCACTTGCCGGGCCCCTTTAAGTACACGTGGCCCATGCCGTTGCCGGCGACCATGACCGCCGCGTCGGCGCCGATCCAGCGCTTGACCTGCTTGGGGAAGTACAGCGTCTTGAGCCCGCGCTTCTCGATGAACCGCTCGAGATCGAAGTGCTCCTTGACCTCGGTGTGCCCGTGGTCGGCGCCCATCATCAGCAGCGACGACTCGAGCTGTCCGGTGGCGCGCAGCACGTTCGCCAGCTGCCCGATCACGCGGTCGAAGTCGAGGTAGCACGCGCGCGCGCGCTCCGAGAACGGCCCGTGGTGGTGCGAATACTCGTCGATCGAGTAGGTGGTGTGGAACGTGAAGCGCTCGTTCTGGCGGCGCGCGGCGCGCATGAGGAACTGCTCGCCGGCCTTGTCGATGTGATCCCACGAGCCGGTGCGAAAGAACTTGAGCGCCGCCGGGATGCGACGGAAGTAGGCCGCGTTGCGGCGCATGCCGGTGCCGCGTGAGATGCCCGAGAAGATGTTCGACGACGGCTTGACGATCTCGAACAGCGTGCGCGCGTCCTTGGAGAGGTCGCGATCCATCAGGTAGCTGCCGAGCCCGTGATAGTTGCGGAAGCGCATCATCGACAGCGGCCGTCGCTGGTAGCGATCGCGATCGAACCAGCGATAGCCCGGGATGTTGGCGCGCCCCGGGAACATGCCGGTGAGGTACGGGATGTACGCCACGCCCGTCACCGATGGGAACACCGTGGTGGCGGCGGTGAAGCGTCCCGGCTCGACCAGGTAGCGCGCGATGTTCGGCAGATCTCCGCGCTCGAGAAACTCGCGAAACAGGTCGATGCGCGCGCCGTCCAGCAGGAAGAAAAATGCGCGTGAAAACCTGGCCTCGGGTTGATTCATGAAGTCAGTGTTCTTAGCACGATTACCCCAAGACGACATCGAACGGATATTGGGTGGCATCCGTCGCATCCTTGGCGATGGCCTTGAGCAGCTCGTCGTCATTGTCGTCGAACATGCGGATGTTGCGCTTGATCCTGCCCGCGGCCCGCCCGCACACCGCGCGACACAGCCTGGCCTCGCGCTCGGCCTCGGGGCCCTTCTCGATCATGCTCGCGGTGGTGCGCGCGATGCACGCGATCATCATGTACAGGTCGATCGTCACGTCGGCGACCCGCTTCTGCACGTACTGCATCTCGGAGATCTCCTTGCCGTGCTTGCGCAGGGTCTTCTCCACCGCCTTGGCGAGCTCCGGCACGTAGTCCTCGAACAGCACCGCCTCCTTCTTGAGGATCGGGTGCACGTGATCGAGCCGGGGACCGCCGTAGTATTGCGTCTTGAACTTGTCGACGACGAAGTCGATCGCCAGGCCGTACCCCTTGAGCGGCCACTTGATGAAATCGGCGAGCTGCGCCAGCCGATCGCCGGGCCCCTGCATGCCGGTGAGCGCGATGAAGCAGCGCAAGATCTCGTTGGTGCCCTCGAAGATCAGGTTGATGCGCGCGTCGCGCATCAGCCGCTCGTACGGGTACTCCTTCATGTAGCCGAGCCCGGCGGCGATCTGCAGCGACTCGTTGACCACGCGCCACAGCATCTCCGAGCCGTAGACCTTGCAGCACGCGCTCTCGACCGAGTAGTCCTCGACGCCGTGATCGATCAGGCCGGTGGTCATGTAGACCATCGACTCGGCGGCGAAGGTCTCGATCATCATGCGCGCCAGCTTGTCCTTGATCAGCCCGAACTCGCTGATCGGCCGGCCGAACTGCCGTCGCGAAGTGGCGTGCGCGACCGCCAGGCGGATCACCTGCTTGGCCATGCCGACCGCGCCCGCGGCCAGGCCGAGCCGCCCGTTGTTGAGCACGCCCATCGCCACCTTGAACCCGCCGCCCACGTCGCCGAGCACATTCTCGCGCGGCACGCGCACGTCCTCGAAGTAGAGCGCGGTGGTCGACGAGCCCTTGATGCCCAGCTTGGGCTCGTCGGGCCCGTTCTTGACCCCCATCGAGCGCTCGACCATGAACGCGGTGATGCGATCCTTCTTCTGTCCGTCCTTCTCGATCTCGGTCTGCGCGAAGACGGTGAAGAAGTCGGCGATCCCGCCGTTGGTGATCCAGATCTTGGAGCCGTTGATCACGAAGCTGCCGTCCGGCTGTTGCACCGCGCGGGTCTTGATCGACGCCGCGTCCGATCCCGAGCCGGGCTCGGTGAGCGCGAACGCCGCCACCAGCTCGCCGGTCGCCAGCCGCGGCATGTAGCGCGCCTTCTGCTCCTCGGTGCCGAACAGGATCAGGCCCTTGCAGCCGATCGACTGGTGCCCGCCGAGCGTGACCGCGATCGAGCCGTCCACGCCGGCCACCTCCTGCATCGCGCGCGCGTAGCCGGTCACCGACAGGCCCATTCCGCCGTGCGCCTCGGGGATCGCCAGGCCGAACAGCCCGAGGTCCTTCAACCCCTTCAAGACCTCCGGCGGAAGGCTGGCGGCTTCGTCGATCGCTTTCGAATCGATGTGATCGTTCGCGTATCTGCGAAACGAATCGAGAAGCAGCTTCAGGGTGTCCCGCTCCTCGGGCCGCAGCCGCGGGTAGGGGATCACCATGCGCTCGGGGATGTGACCGAAGTAGAGGCTCTTGGAAAAGCTAGATGGGACGTTCTCGTCCGCCATGAGCGGGCTCCTTTTTTCCGCGATACAACACCACCGCGGCGACGCCGATCGCCACCAGTGCGATCAGTCGCGAGGTCGATAGCGGGCCGACGAAGCCGCGCTCGAGGTCATCGGCGCGCAGCCCTTCGGTGACAAAACGCAGCGCCGCGTAGGCGCCCAGATAGACGGCGAACAGCGCGCCAGGACGCGGCCAAAGCCGGCGCGAGAGGAGGAGCAACAGCGCGCTCAGCGCGAGCAGGCCGGCCGCCTCGTAGAGCTGCACGGGGTGGCGCGACTGACCCGCGAGGTCGACCGCCAGCGGAAACGACGGATCCACCGCGCGGCCATAGCAGCAGCCGCCGAGCAGGCAGCCGATCCGCCCGAACGCGTGCCCGAGCGCCAGCCCCGGCGCGCCGGCATCCGCCGCGGCCGAGAGCGGCACCCGATAGGCGCGGCAATACAGCCATGCCGCCAGCGCGCCGCCGCCGAGCCCGCCGTAGAACACCAGCCCCGGCTGCAGCAGCAGCGACGGATCGCGCACGAACTCGGACAGGTGAACCGCCACGAACAGCGCCACCGCGCCAACGATCCCGCCGCAGAACGCGAGCAGGCCCACCGCCAGCTCGTCGAAGCGCTCGAGCCCATAGCGCGGCGCGCGCCGCACCGACAGGAGCAGCGCGGCGGTCACGCCGAGGATGATCAGCACGCCATACGAATTGACCGGACGGTCGGGAAACGACCCGCCGAGGTGGATGCGAAACAGCTCGGGGTGCAAAAGCGGCGGACTACTTCTTCTGCTGCTCTTGCTGCTGCTTGGCGGCGTCTTCCATGGCCTTCTTGAACGCCGAGTCGAAGTCCTTGTTGTTGTCCTTCATCTTCTTCTGGAACTCGGGGTCGTTCATCTTCTTGGCGAAGTCGTCCATCGCGTGCTTGGTGCCGCTCACCATCATCGAGCACAGCACCCACATGGCGATCCCGATTACCAGGCCGACGATGCCTAGCACCATGCCGGCGGTCGCCGAGCCCGTCGGCAGGTTGTTGGTCACCGCCGCCTTGCGCCCGACCACGCCGAGGATGAGCCCGATCAGCGACAGGGCGATACCGACGAAGAAGACGCCCGGAATGAGCGAGAAGATCGTTCCAATGATTCCCAGCACCAGCGCGGCTACACCCAAGCAACACCTCCCCTAGAGTTGTTCAATCATCAAATTATCGACCAGATCGGTCAAGCGATTACTTCTGCTGCCGTTTGGCGGCGTCTTCCATGGCCTTCTTGAACGCCTCATCGAACTCGGGGTCCTTCTTGGCCTTCTCGATCGCTTCCTGGATCGGCTTGCTGATGGTCTCGTCGACGGCTTTCTTGGCGCTCCGGATCACCATCGAGCAGAACAGCACCAGCATCAGGCTCACGCAGCAGGCGACGATGCCGAGGATCATGCCGGCGGTGGCGGGGCCTGCCTGCGTGTGGTTGGCGAGCGCCGCCTTGCGTCCGACGATCCCCAGCACCAGCGCGAGAATCCCCAGCGGCACCGCGATGAAAAAGATGAACGGATTGAGCGCGAGCAGGGTGCTGATGATTCCAAGGACCAGCGCGGCGACGCCCATGATCCCATGATACGGCAGGTTCGGGGAGATCTGTGGTATGTGAGTCGCCGCCATGGGCTCTTCACACGCAGGTTTCGTCGCGCTCGTCGGGCGGCCCAACGTCGGCAAGTCGACGCTGCTCAACCAGGTGCTCGGACAGAAGATCGCGATCGCCACGCCGCGTCCGCAAACGACCCGTAACCGGATCCTCGGCGTCAAGAATTACCCCAAGGAACACACGCAGTTGGTGCTGGTCGACACGCCTGGGCTGCATCGCCCGGCCGGCCGTGGACGCTCGCGCCTGAACCAGTTCATGGTCGGCGAGGCGCTGGCTGCGCTGACCGAGGTCGACGGGCTGGTGGTGATCATCGAGTGCCCGCTGCCGGCCGAGCTCAAGAAGCAGAGCGAGAAGCCGTTCCAGCTCGACGGCGGCAACAGCTTCATCATCGACGAGCTCAAGCGCGTCAAGAAGCCCGCCATCCTGGTGCTCAACAAGGTCGATCTGATCCGCGACAAGCGCCTCCTGTTGCCCATGCTCGACGGCTTCGGCAAGGCGTACGGCTGGACCGTGGTGATCCCGATCTCGGCCAAGACCGGCGACGGCCTGGCCGAGCTCGAGCGCGAAATGATCAAGCTCCTGCCCGAAGGCGACCCGCTGTACCCGGAAGAGATGATCACCGACCGCGCGGAGCGTTGGCTCGGCGCCGAGCTGATCCGCGAGCAGGTGTTCATCCTCACCAAGCAGGAGATCCCGTACTCGGTGGCGATCTCGATCGACGATTGGAACGAGCGGCCGGCCAAGGATCGCAACGTCGCCAACGTGATGGTGAGCGCCACCATCCACGTCGAGAAGGAAGCGCAGAAGAAGATCGTCGTCGGCGAAGGCGGGCGGATGGTGCGCGAGATCGGCACGCGCGCGCGGCAGGAGATCTCGAACCTGCTCGGCTGCCCGGTGCACCTCAAGCTGTTCGTGCGCGTCGACGAAGGGTGGACCGGCAAGCCGTCGGTGCTCAGGGATCTCGGCTATGAGCGCGACTGAGTCCGAAGACACCATCGCGCGGCCGCTGGTCGCGATCGTCGGCCGGCCGAACGTCGGCAAGTCGACGCTGTTCAATCGCCTGGTGGGCGGCCACAACGCGATCGTCGAGGATGAGCCGGGCGTCACGCGCGATCGGCGCTATGGCAAGGCCGACTGGGCCGGGCGGCTGTTCCGCGTCTGCGACACCGGAGGGCTCGATCTCGGCGCGGCCAAGCCGGAGGGCGCGCTCTTGGCGCGCGGGATCGTCGCGCAGGCCATGCGCGCCGTCGAGGAAGCCGATCTGATCCTGTTCGTCGCCGACGCCAAGGAGGGCCTGGTCCCGGGCGATCACGACGCGGCGAAGGTGTTGCGCAAGACCGGCAAGCCGATCTTGTGGGTGGCCAACAAGGTCGATCGCAACCTCGACGAGACCTTCACCAGCGACATGTATCGGCTCGGCGCCGACGAGGTGTTCGGCATCTCGGCGCAGCACGGGCGCGCGATCGGCGATCTGTGCGACGCGATCGTCGCGCGACTGCCAGGCGCGCCGCACATCAGCGAGACCACCGACGAGCAGGAAGACGACGCGACGCGGCCGATCCGTCTGGCGCTGGTAGGGCGCCCCAACGCCGGCAAGTCGTCGCTGGTGAACCGGTTCGCCGGCGAAGAGCGCATGCTGGTGGATGCCAAGGCCGGCACCACGCGCGACCCGATCGACACGCCGGTCGAGATCGGCGGGCGGCGCTACACGCTGATCGACACCGCCGGCATCCGCCGCCATTCGAAGATCTCGGCGCCGATGGAAAAGATCGCCGTTTCGATGGGCGAGAAAGCCATCCGTCGCTGCGACGTGTGCGTGCTGGTGATCGACGCGGCCGACGGGCTGGCCGAGCAGGACGCCAAGATCGCCGGCATCTGCGACGAGCTCGGGCGCGCGCTGGTGATCTGCTTCAACAAGCTCGACCTCGTCGATCAGAAGCAGCAGGACAAGCTGCGCGAGAACTTGAATCGGCAGCTACAGTTCGTGCCGTGGGCCAAGGTGGTGTTCGCGTCGGCCAAGACCGGCAAGGGGGTGCAGCGCATCCTCGACGGTGTGCAGGGCGCGTTCGCGGCGTTCACCAAGCGGGTCACGACCGGCGAGCTCAACCGCTGGTTCGAGGGCATCGTCACCAAGCACCCGCCGTCGGTGTACAAGGGCCATCCGGTGAAGCTGTACTTCATCCAGCAGCCGCAGGCGCGCCCGCCGACCTTCTTGTTGTCGGTGAACTATCCCGAGGGCGTGCACTTCTCGTATCGGCGCTACCTGACCAACCAGCTACGCGAGCACTTCGAGCTCGACGGCACACCGGTGCGCATCGTGTGCAAGGCCAGGACCCGCCGTCCGCTGAAGTCGAAGTCGAAGCCGACCTAGTGCTTGGGCGCGGGCGGGTCGGCGACCGCCAGGATCGAGCCGTGGGTGAGGTAGAGCTTCTGGAAGATGTCGTCGTAGCTGTCCAGGCGCGCCAGGTAGGTCACGCGGCCGCCACGTTTCACCAGCGCCGGTAGCTGGGCGAGCTGGTCGGCCTCGACCCACAGGGAGATGTCGAAGGTGACCGCCTGCGGGCGCTGCTTGATGGTCAGGCCGCTCTGGGTGAACGAGCGCACGACGCCGGTCCAGCGCACCCATTTGCCGTAGTACTTGCCGGTCCAGAGCGCGGCCTTTTCGCCGAGCGGCATCGAGCGGCGCTCGCAGAAGATCGGGAACAGGTCATCGAAGCTCTCGTGGGTGAACTCGGTCACGCCGCCGTCGAAGCTGGGCGCGTGCGGCAGCGAATCAGCCAGGTGCGCGGCGACCACCAGCGGCGCGCCGCCTGGAGCCGTTTGGGGCGAAGCCGGGCGGTCCTGCTGACACGAGATCCCCGTAGTTGACATAATGCATATTATCGGACCCAAGACCCGACGGGAGAGCATCACGGGGCCGGCGGCGCCTGGAGGCCCAGCGCATAGGCAAACGCGACCACCACCAGCGCGTGCGAGATCTCGCCGCGCGCGATGCGTCCGGGGATTTCGGCGAGCGGCACGAGCACCACGTCGATCTCTTCGCCGGCATCGAGCTCGGGCGCGCGGACTTTCTCCACGCCGCGCGCCAGAAACGAGAACGTGCGGTTGGACTGCATCGCCGGGTTGGGCGCGATCACCCCGGTCTGCACCAGGTCGCGCGCCTGGTAGCCGGTCTCTTCGATCAGCTCGCGCTGTGCGGCCGCCATCGGGCTCGCATCGCCGGGATCGATCATCCCGCCCGGGATCTCGAGCGTCTCCTCATCGGTGCCATAGCGATGCTGGCGAACCATCACCACCTCGCCGGCGGCCGTCACCGGCACGATGTTGCACCAGTCCGCGCAGTCCACCACGAAGAAATCGTGGCCGTTGCCGGTGCGTGGCGAGATGCGCTGCTGGCGCGCGATCTGGAAGATGCGGGTCTCGTAGACCCGCTGGCGCTCGCCGCGCGGCTCCCAGGCCCTGGGCATCAGCTGGCCGGCTGCTCGTCTTCGCTGGAGAACACGACCTTGCCGAGCTCGAGCACCGGCGCGGCCGCGCGCGAGGCCGCGATCGCCTTTTTCTCGACGGTGATGCGCGGAAACGTGTAGCGCAGGCGCCCTTCCGCGTCGGTCTCCACGTCGCCCTCCAGCTCGGCCAACAGCACCTCGAGCGCCTTCTTCGAGGTCTCGAGCGGCTGCTTCGAGCGCTCCGCGGCGGTCTTGGCGAGCGCCTCCGGATCGAACTTGTCGTCGGGCCGGGTCCAGATCTCGCGCAGCAGCTCGCGACGCAGCTCGAGCTTGAGACGCTTCTTGTCGCGCCGCTTGGCGACCAGGTAGCGGCCGCCCGGGATGGCGAAGAACACCATCGAGAACAACAGCGGGAACACGGTGACGAAGAACGTGGCGATCGGATCGCCCGACAGGTGGATGCGATGCAGGAACGCGGGCCCGACGGTCAGCGAGGCCAACAGGTTGAACCCGGAGAACCCGGCGATGGCCGCGTTGGTGCCGGCGGTGTTGCCGGTGAGCGCCGGCTGGGGCTCGTGCTTGTCCCACGCCCAGGTCCACCAGGTGCCGGCGGTCTCTGCGCTGGTCATGATGCCGGCGAACACGTAGATCAGCGTGCCGTCCTCGGCCACCTCGACCTCGCCGTCGTACTCGACGGTCAGCCGGGTCAGCTCTTCGTCGGCGGCGTCGAGCGACAGTCCGGTCAGCGCCACCAGCTCCGAGGTGGTGATCCGACCCTTGTGGTCGCGCAGGAACGCCAGCATGCGCTTGTCCGATTCGTGCGGATCGAGCGGCTTGCCCTTGGGTCCGAAGACGAAATCGAACACCGAGATGTAGAAGCGCTTCTTCGGGCGGTTGTCGTCCGGACGCTGCAGCTGCCGTCCATAGCCGCGCGGCGCCAGGTCGGGCATCAAGAGGTACCAGATCCAGAACATGTCGCCGCCGCCGCCGCGCCGATCGTTGCGGTCGTTGGACTTGGCGAACATCAGCGAAATCATCATCGCGATGAACGCGATTACGTAAGCAATCAGCGTCACTACGATCCAGATCTTGAAGAAGAACGTGAACCCACGCCAGGCCACCTGGCCGGCCGCGCGCAGCCGCTCGCCGAGCGGCACCTTGTCGCGCCGCTCGAGCGACGGATCGAACTCGTAGACCACTTCGCCTTCTTCGGTGACCGCCAGGTGGCTGCGGTAGGTCTTGACCAGCGACTTGAGCGCCGGCTCGGCCTGGTCGCTCGGCATGCCGGTGAGCGCCACCGCGTCGGCGCGGGTCAGCTTCACCAGCTCGGTGCGGCCGCGCACCTTGCCCTTGAGCGCGTCGAACAGCAGTCGCTCGGCGCGCGGATCGTAGGTCTTGACCGGCTTCATGCTCATTTGATGATGTTCAGCCCTGGTCTGGATAGCACTTTCATCAACCGGTCGCGAACCCCGTTGCGCAGCTGGGTCAGCTGGCCGAACAGCTTCTCGATCGCGAACACGTCCGCCGACGGCGCGTCGATCTCGGTGCCGATCGACGCGATCTGCTGCGCGTAGGTGAGCTGCTCGAGCGCTGCTTCGAGCGCGACGTGCAGGCTCTGCAGGCGGTCCTTCTCCTGGTCTCGGTCGTCGGTCACTCGGGGCCTTATCCCACTTCAGCGACCTCGCGGCAAGCCGGCGGTCGCTCCTAGTTGGGTAACAACTTGCGCACCCAGCCGATTCCCGCAACCGCACGCGCGCTGAAGCTCGTCGTTAGTGAAATCGTTCAGGGTTTTGCCCTGCCGCAGCCCGCTCGAGAGCAGCTCGGCGAGCAGCCCGGCCATGAACGCATCGCCGGCGCCGGTGGTGTCGACGATAGTCACCCGCTCGCCCGCTACATAGCCGGAGCCGCCAGCCGCTTGGTAGTAGCACCCGCGCGCGCCGAGCGTGATCACCACCAGCCCCACGCCGAGCGCGCGCAGCTCGCGCGCCGCCGGCTCGACCTCGGTGGTGCCCACCAGCGGCTTGAGCTCGTCGTCGGAGATCTTGACGATGTCGCATTGCGAGAGGAGCTGGCGCAAGAGGCCGGTGGCCTCGCGCGGGTCCTCCCATAGGTGCGCGCGCCAGTTCGGATCCGACGAGACCAGCCGCCCGTTCGCCTTGGCGGCGGCGATCGCCTTCCAGGTGGCGGCCCGCGCCGGCTCGCGCGCCAGCGTCGAGGAGCCCACGTGCAGCACGCGCGCGCGCGCGATCAGCTGCGCGTCGACATCGTGCTCGGTCACCATCTGATCGGCGGACGGGTGGCGGAAGAACAGGAAGCTGCGCGCGCCGTCGGCCTTGACCGCGACGAAGGTGACGCCGGTCTTGGCGGTGCGGTGCACGCCCACGCCGCGCACGTCGATGCCCTCTTTGACCAGGTGGTTGCGCACGTAGGTGCCGAAGTCGTCGGCGCCGACCAGGGTCATCAGCCCGACCCGCACGCCCTGCCGCGCGAGCCCGACCGCGACGTTGCACGGGGCGCCGCCCAGATGGCGGTGGAACACGTCGCAGTCGACGAGCGGCACGCCCGGCGCGGTCGGAAAGAAGTCCACCAGCGCCTCGCCGAACGAGAGCACGTCGAGCTCGAGCTCGCTCACGAGGCCGCCTGGTTGAGCTTGGAGATGAACTCGAGCGACTTGAGCGGCCGGCCCAGGTGATCGGAGATGAGTGCCGCCAGCGCGTCGCGGCACATCGCGTTCACCGATGGAGAAATGGTCAGCCCGGCGGCGGCGGTCAGCTCGAGCTGTTGCGCCGCGAGCAGCGTCGTGCGCGCGGTGCCGTCGAGCAGCTTGCCGTCTCCGTGACAGCCGGCGCACACCACGCCGCCGCGCCGCACGTCGAACACCTGGCCCGGCTGATCGAGCACGTCGTCCTCACCGTTGCACCCGAGGCAGCGCCCGAGCACCGGCTCGAGGCCGACCAGCGAGAGCAAGGCCAGCTCGAACACGCGCAAGGTCTCGGCGCGCGCCGGCGCAGCCTCGAGGATGGTGAGGAACTCGATCAAGAGATCGAAGATCGCGACCTCGGGCTGGCGCGGCGGCACCAGCTCGCGGGTCAGCTCGCACGCGTAGCCGCCGTGCGCCACCTTGGCCACGTCCAGGAGCAGCTGCGGAAAGCCGCGCGCTCCGTCGAAGGCCTCGAGCGTCGCCAGCTCCGCGCCGGGCCGCTCGTTCAGGGTCGCTTCGCCGACGCCGAACAGCGACAGACCGGCGCCGAAGCGCTTGACGCTCTTGCGCGCGCTGCGTGCGATCGCCGAGAGCTTGCCTGCGTTGCGGGTAAAGAGCGTGACGATGCGATCGCTCTCTCCGTAGTCGACGGTCCGCACGACGATCGCCGGCGTGATCAGGCGCGCCATGGTCGGCCCATGGTCGGAAAGACTACCACGTGGTACTTTTTGCAGCGCGAGATGGCCGACAAGCGAGACACCCTGGAAGAGCTGGCGCGCCGCGAGGCGGATGCGCTCAAAGAGCGGGAAGAGACGCGCGTGCGCGCACGCCTCAGCGCCGAGCGCCTGGCTCGCGAAGTGCCGGAGCGCTTCTTCACGCTGGCGCGCGAGCTGCGCGAGGCGGTGCACCGGTTCAACGGCGCGGCCGATCCGCAGCTGCGTCTCAGCTGGCGCGAATCGGCGGCGCTCGCGGCGCGCGATCCCAACCTCAACGCCGACTTCAACCTGTCGTTTGGCCGCACCGGCGTCGAGGTGGTGGTCTCGCTCAACGCCATGTCGCGCTCGGGTCGACCCGACGCCTACCTGATCGAAGCCTCCGCCAAGCTGCGCGACGACTCGTTCTTGTTGCGCGGCGAAGGCTTCGTCGACGGCAAAGAGGTCGGCTATCGCATCTCGATCGACTTCAAGCGCATGCCGTGGCCGATCGACGAGCTCGCCGACCGGCTGGTCAAGGCGGTGGTCAAGAATGACCGCGCCCCGCTCGCGCCGTGAAGGCTAGCTGAGGCCGGCGCCGGGGCCGGGGCCGTGCTTGAGCAGCAGCGACAAGGTCAGCGTCGCCACCACCAGGATCAACAGCACCACCACCACCACGCCGAAGCGGCGGCGGTCGACCATCATCGGGCTGTCGCCAGGGATGTCTTCGCTCGACGAGCGCATGATCGCCTTGGCCGGCACCGGCGGCTGCTTGGCCGGAGGCACCGTCGCGCGCAGGTGCACCAGATAGCGCTCGAGCGCCTCGGCCTCGTCGGCGCCGACCACCCGTGCGTAGGCGCTCACGAAGCCGCGCACGAACACCTGCGCGGGCAGTGACCGCAAGTTCCCCGCCTCGAGCAGCTCGAGGTTCACTTCCTTGATCTTGGTCGCACGGCTGAGATCGGCGAGGGACATCCCCCGCGCCTCGCGCCGCTGCTTCAAGAAGGTTCCGAAGTGTTCGAGGTTCACATCGTTCCCTTATGGATTCGCCGCCAACGTGCACTCGCGGGCCAGGCAGCTCTTGGGCGCCAAAGCCACACACCGTTGAAACATCTCCGCCGCGCGCGCGCGGTCCTGCCGCCGGATCGAGACCAGCCCTGCCAGATGGAAGGCCTCTTGAATCGGGCACGCCTTCTCGTTGGTCACCTTGTCCAGCTCCTCCGCGGCATGGTCGTACTCTTTCTGCTCGTAATAGACCTTTGCCAGACGATAGCGTCCAACGCAAAATTGTGGTTGCTCGAAGAGCGCTTGTCGAAGTGTTTTGGCCGCGCGCGCGAGATCGTTTTTCGACAGATAGGCCAACCCGAGGTTGCCCTCGGCGGCAAATGGCTCGCGGTAGATGATGTTTTGCAGCGCCTTCTCTTCGCTCTGCACCGCCTCGTCGTAGCGGCCGAAGTGAATTGCGACGACCGCCAGGTTGTTGAGCGCCTCGGAGAAGTTCGGCTTGAGCTCGATCGCCTTGCGAAACTGCTCCTCGGCCTTCTTGAAGTGCATGTCCATCTCCTGCTTCTCGAGATGGAGCTCTTCGCCCTTCAGGCACTGCGTGCGCGTCGACAGCTCCTCGGCGTCGGCGGCCTTTCGCAGGAACAGCAGCCCGAGCAAATTGTGCGCGTCGGGATTTTCGGGATTCAGCTCCACAGCCTTCAGTAGCTCCTCGAGCGCCGGGCCCATGAGCCCCTTGTTGAAATAATCCGCCCCGAGCAGATATTGCTTTTCCGAAGCCACGGGATCGGCTGCGACATGCGCAGGACCGCATCCGAGGGCTGCTGCCACACTGGCAGCCAGGAGTAACTGTATGAGTTGTTTCGCCAACTTAGCGTCAAGACGGTAGCAGTCGCATCCGACGCTGTCAACGCCTTTTTGCTTACATGTAAGCGACTCTTGCCACAGCACGAATGGACGGTCTCGCGCGTAGTACCTCAGCACATGGGTACCGAGCCCGAGGTCAAGCTTGCCGGTTGGGTGGTCGCACTGTTCCTGATCGTGCGTTCGGCGCTGCTCGCGGTGCCGCTCGCGCTCGCGTTCGTGATCGTGACTGCGCTGCTCTCGGGCGAGGTCGAGAGCGAGCGCTGGCGCTACGCGATCGGCGGCCTGGCCTGCCTCGGCCTGCCGCTCCTGTTGCACTGGCGCGTCGAAGCGTTCCTGCGCGCGCGCAAGAAGCGCGGCGGCCCGTCGATCGGTTGGTTCCTCGCCATCTCGAACGCGATCGTCGCCGCGGCGCTGGCGTTCGGCTTCGCCGACGACGTGGGTCGCTCGCTGCGCCGTCACGGGGATTGGTTCGTCGGCGAGCGCAACGGCGCGGTCGCGCGCGGCGTGCGCTCCAGTGTCGGCGCTTTGGCCGCGTACCTGGAGAAGTTCGACCCGCCGCCCGAGCTGGCGCCGATCGTCATCCCGCCCGATCCGAAGAAGATCCCGTTCGGCCCGCTGCGTCCCGGCGAGGTGCCGCCCGAGTCGTTGCCGACGGTGGTGGCGTGGTTCCATCCGCTCGCCGGACCGCGTCGCGCCATGCCCATCACCGAGGGCCGCCGCTTCGGCGCGCAGCGGCCGCCGCCCCGTCCGTCGGAGTGCGAGCTCGGCCACTGCGGCGTCGATCTGGGCACCACGCTCGGCGAGCCGGTGTTCGCGGTCTTCGACGGCGTCATCGAACGCATCGAGCGCAACGAGGCCAACGGCGGCCGCGCGGGACGCTACGTGCGCATCGGCCACAAGGACGGCACGGTGGTGTCGCGCTACATCCACCTCGACACCATCCGCGAGGATCTGAAAGAAGGCGACAGGGTCTCCGGCGGCCAGGTGATCGGCCGGCTCGGGCGTTCGGGCACGATGTACTCGGGGCCGCACCTGCACTTCGGGCTCTCGCGGCGCGAAGGCGGCCGCTCGGGCGCGGAGATCTACATCGACCCCGAGCCCTTGTTGCGCACCTGGCAGCTCCCGGATCCGAAGAGCGCGCTCACCGCGACCGCGATGCGCTAAACGCCGCGCTGCTCGGGCGGCCAGATGTATTTGTGCAATTGCAGGTTCAGGCGCGCGGGCAGC
This sequence comes from Myxococcales bacterium, assembly GCA_003170275.1. GTDB lineage: Bacteria > Myxococcota_A > Polyangia > Palsa-1104 > Palsa-1104 > PALSA-1104. The sequence goes on along the minus strand of PNAM01000017.1, from coordinate 141,963 downwards.
TGATCGCGCAGCATCCAGCCCACCAGATCTTTTGGATCCACCTGACCAAACCCGGGCGACAAGAGCACCTGCGTGCGGTCGGCGAGCCGATGCTCGACGATCACGCCGCGTGACCAGCGATAGTCTTCCTCGCAGGTCACGACGAACTTCACCGCGTCGGCGGGTCCGAGGCGCTCGAGGTTGCTCCAGCACATCTTGGCCGACTCGCCCGAGCCGGGCGTCTTGACGTCGAGGATGATGCACACGCCGGCCGGCATGCCCGACACGTCGCGATGCCCACCGGTCTCGAGCATCACCTCGAAGCCGCGCTCCATCAGCTCCGACGCGAGCTGGGGAAGCTCCGCCTGGAGCAGCGGCTCGCCGCCGGTGAGCAGCACCAACCGGGTCTTGCGCGCGACCACGTCGGCGACGATCGATTCGCGCGTCACGTCTTGCCCGCCGGTGAACGCGTACGCGGTGTCGCAGTAGGTGCAGCGCAGATCGCAGGCGGCGAACCGCACCAGCGTGCACGGCCGTCCGGCGTGCTGCGTTTCTCCCTGGATGCTCGTATAGATCTCGTACAACTTCACAAGCGTTGCCTTAACGCGAGATCGGGGGATATACAAGGAACATGTCCACCTTCCCCGCCTCGGATGGAACCTCGCTTCACGAAGCGATCTGGCCCGCCAAGGGAACGCCCATCGGCACCGTGGTGATCCTGCACGGCTACGGCGAGCACATCGGCCGCTACGAGCACGTCGCCGCCGCGCTCGCCGAGGCCGGCTGGTCGGTGCGTGGCATGGACCTGCGCGGTCACGGCCAGTCGGCGGGCGCGCGCGGGCTGTGCATGCGCTTTGGCGAGTACACCGACGACGCCGGCTTGTTGATCGCGCGGGCGCGCCAGGCGCTGCCCGACAAGCCGCTGTTTCTGCTCGGGCACTCGTTCGGCGGCTTGATCGCGGCCAAGGTCGCGCTCGACCGCTCGTCGGAGATCGCCGGCATGGTGGTCTCCTCGCCCTACTACAAGCTCAAGCTCCACGTGCCCAAGGTCAAGGCGCTGGCGGGCAAACTGATGTCGAAGATCTTTCCCGGCCTGGCGCTGCCCAGCGGGCTCAAGGGCGCGGACGTCGCGCGCGACCCGGAGATCGTCGCGCTCTACGATCGCGATCCGCTGAACAACAAGAAGGCGACCGCTCGCTGGTTCACCGAGACCAATGACGCGCAGGCCGAGCTGCTCGCGCGCGCGCCCGAGATCAAGACGCCGAGCCTTTTCCTGGTTGGCGGAGACGACAAGATCGCCGACTCGAAACGGGCCGAAGAGGTGTTCGCGCGGCTCGGCTCAGCGGACAAGACGATCCACGTACTGGCCGGGCAGTACCATGAGATCTTCAATGAGATCATGGAGACCCGAACGAAAAACCTGGCGACGATGGTGGCGTGGTTGAAGGACCGACATGCCTCCGCCACGGCCGCAGAGTTGCGCGCCCAGGGTTCGTAGACTATATTTGTTCTCGACGGAGAAACCTGCCTCCAGGGATGGAGGTTGCAGCAGATCATGAGCCGCCTCTTCGCTTACATGGGAAACGATTCCGACCGCGTCGCGTGCGCGCTCTACCCCGCGCGCAAGTCGCTGGTCGTCGGGCTGGAGACGCCCTCGCCCTCGATCGACAGTTGGGGCATCGGCTTCTATCAAGGCGAGGTGCTCCTGCAGCGCCGGCCCAAGGCGCCGACCGAGCCGGTCGACTTCTACGCCATGGCCAAGGAGCTGCGCACCGACGCGATCATCGGTCACGCGCGCGCCGGCACCGTCGGTCCGGCCAAGAACGAAAACACGCATCCATTCCGCTTCCGCTCGTGGATGTTCGCGCACCACGGCACGGTGGCCGCGTACGATCGCACCAAGGACGATCTGGCGGCGACGGTGCCGGACTTCCTGCGCCGCAACATTCGCGGGCAGACCGACTCGGAGCTGCTGTTCCACCTGTTCCTCGGCTATCTGCAGAAGGCCAACAAGATCGACGAAGGGCGCGTCTCGACCAACAACGTGCGCGACGCCCTGCGCGAGACCCTCAAGCGCGTCGAGGAGCTGGCCGGGCCCGAGGAGTATGGCAAGTCCGAGTGCGCGCTGGCGGTCACCAACGGGCGTATCCTGGTGGCGACGCGGCACGGGTCGCCGGTGCACGTGCATCGCACGCAGTCGGTGACCGATTGCCCGGTGTGCCGCGAGGCGACGCCGCAGTTCGGGCGCGATCCCAAGCGCATCGATCACGAGCACCTGCGCTCGGTGCTGGTGGTCGCCGACGCGCCGGCGCAGAGCACCGTGGGCACAGGCTGGCAGGAAGCCGGCAACGATCATTTCATCTCGGTCGATCACGACCTGCGCGTCGAGATCAGCCCGATCCGTCCCGCCTAGTCCGCGCTTCCGCCGAGCATTCCCTGGATGATGTGCGCGTCGTGGATCTCGACCGCGAGCTCGCAGCGATCGCGGCCGAGCGCCTTGGCGCGGTAGAGCGCGGCGTCGGCGAACGCGAGCAGCTCGTCGGCGGTGGTGGCCGGCACCTCGCCGAGCGTGGCCACGCCGCAGCTCACGGTGACCTGCAGCGTGCCGCCCGCCGGTAGGATCACGCGCGAGTCGGCCACCGCGCAGCGCAGGCGCCCGGCGATCATCAATGCTTCCTTGGACGGAGTCTCGGGGGCGACGACCACGAACTCTTCGCCGCCCGTGCGCCCTACTACGTCGACCTGGCGCAGGCCATCCTTGAGCGCGCGGGCGACCGCCTTGAGCACCTGATCGCCGATGGCGTGACCCCACGTATCGTTGACCAGCTTGAAGCGATCGATGTCGAACGCCAACAGTGAGAGCTTCGATCCGTAGCGCCCCGCGCGGTGGAACTCACGCAACAGCGTCGAGCGCAGCCCGCGACGATTGCGAACGCGAGTCAGCTCGTCGGTGCGCGCCAGCAGCTGCAGGCGGCGGTTGGCGACGTGCAGCTCGCTGGCCAGGTGCTCGATGCGCAGCATGGCGCGTACGCGCAGGCGCAGCTCGAAGGGATGGACCGGCTTGGCGAGCATCTCGTCGGCGCCCGAGGCGATCCCGCGCTCGCGCGACGCCGGGTCATCGAGCGCGGTGAGCAGGATCACCGGCACGAACGGGCCGGGGCGGCTCTTCATCGCCTGCGCGACGGCGAACCCATCCATGTTGGGCATCATCACGTCGAGGAGCACGAGCTGGGGGCGGTGTAGCTGCAGGTGACCGAGGGCTTCCATGCCGGTCGAGGCTTCGTGCACCTGGTGTCCGTCGCCTTCGAGGACTGCCCGCAGGAACGTACGAATGTCCGGATCGTCGTCGACGATCAGGATGGTGGCGACGGGCTGGGTGCCGTTCGTCGCGGTGCTATCTAGATTGGTGCGCTGCGCCACCCTTCCGTCATACGCAGCTAGAACTGGGCATCTAGCCCTACCGCGATGATATCGGTGTCGATGTCGTAGGTTCCGTTGCCCACCGGAACGCCGAGGCTGGGCGCGATCGGGTTGAGCTGCAGCGATTGCGAGTCTCGCACGGTGCGCTCGGCGGTGAACAGGTGCGCGTAGCCGACGTCCCAGCGGACCCCGAACATCTTCACGCCCATGCCGAGCGTGATCATGTTGTGAACGCCGTCGGAGGTGAGCACGCTGAGCGTGTTGTAGGGCGTGGCGCTGGTCTCGAACAAGTAGCCGATGCGCAGCACCAGCTTCTTGCGGATCGCCTCGAACTCGGCGCCGACGTGGATCGAGAACGAGTCGTCCAGTTGGCGCACCACGCGCAAGGTGTTGAGGTAGTAGTTGCCGATGCCCGGCACGCCCGAGATGTAGATGCCGTGCGGCTGGATGGTGAAGTACTGCTGCATCGACCACGCCTCGTAGTCGAAGCCGAGCTCGACGCGCAGGGTCTTGATCGGGCGATACTCGACGCCCGCGCGCAGCATCAACGGAATGGTGAAGTTCACCGTCGCCGAGGTGCCCTGCACCTGCGCGTTGGTGTAGAACGGATCGGTGGGCAGGCGCGACTTGACGCTGCCGTCGGCGTTGACGAAGAACGGCAGCTGCAGCGCCAGCCCCGCGCGAATCTTCGGATAGGCGACGGTGGCGCCGACCACGCCCGAGGGGGTGAACCCCGACACCGCGTTGAGCACGGTGAGCGAGTCGAAGCCGGGATCTTCCGGCGCGCAGTTGAGCTGGGTGCACGTCGAGAGCGCCACGCGGCTCTTGAACTGCAGGATCATGTTCTGCAAGCCGACGCCGAGCGCGAAGTGATCGTTGAGGCGGAACGCGGCGGCGAGCTCCATCACCACCACCAGCGAGCCGTCGAGCGAGATCGACGAGTAGCGCTGCGGCCCGTTGTCGGGGAACGAGTTCAGCCCGAGGTACGGCACCCACACGCCGCCGGCGACGGTGAGCCAGGACAGCTTGCGCGGCTTCCAGGTGATCACCGCGGTGGGGAACGGCAGGAAGTTGAGCGCGCCGTCGACCGCCGGCTGCTTGTTGCCACCCGAGTCGACGCGCTCGTAGTGCGTGCGCTGGAGCACCATCCCGCCGTCGATGAGGATGCTGATGCCGTCGATGTCGGCGAGGCCGGCCGGGTTGTAGACGAACGCGCCGCCGTCGTCGGCGCCGGCGACGAACGAGCCGGCGCGGCCGAGCGGCCGGGCGCCGCGCCCCTCGAGCGTCATGCCGCCGGCCCAGGCCAGCGACGAGACGAGGAGGATGCTTGCGACGACGAAGGGCTTAGTGCGGGCCACGAGCGCGCACGATGTCGAGGAAGCGGGTGAAACCGCGTTGGTCATCGAGGAGGAAGTCGCGGACCTCGCCGAGCATGGTCTTGTAGTCGCCTGCATCGAGCGGCCCGCCGTGACCCGGCTGGGTGCGGTTGATCTCGGAGATCACGTCGGCGAGATCCGAGGCCGGGTAGACGCCGGCGTCGTTCTGCCGGTACAGGTTGCGCAGGATGGTGAGCAGCGCCTTCTTGGTGTCGACGTCGCGCGCCTTCTTCACCAGCGTGAGCTGCGCGTTGGTCGGGCCGGTCACCGGATCCATCGCCACGCCGAGGACGCGCGCCACCGGCACCAGATCCGGATCGTCGAGGAAGGTCTGCACCTGATCGGCGAGCGTGGTGAGCGCGGTCTGGAACACCAGATCGTTGCCCGCCTCGTCGACGAGATACTGCAGCAACTGGTAGAGCTGATCGCGCGCGTCCGGATCGGCCTCCACCTTGGTGACGAAGTCGCCGAGCGCGGCGAAGGTCGGGCTGCCCAGCACGTCGGTGAGATCCTGCGTCAGGTCCTTGTGCACCCACTGATCGAGGTCGCCGGCCTTGGCGTGCGAGGCCATGCGCCCGCGCACGAAGTCGAGCAGGATCAGCGTGACGGCGTGCACGCGGCGGTTCTTGAAGCGATAGTTGCCGCTCACCTTCTCGACGGTGAGCATCTGATCGACCAGCGCCGAGGTGGCGGTCTTCCAGGCGCTCGCCTGGTTGGCCGGCGCCTGCGCCAGCGCGGCGCGCTTGTGCGCAAACGCGTCGGCGAGGAGGTAGTACGGTGTGGCGCGCGCGACCGGGGTGGTGCCGTCGGACTCGACGGTGGTGGTCGCGCCGTTGCGATACGCGAGCCCGGCCGGCGCCGCGCCTGGATCGAGGAGATAGCGCGCGGTGCCGATCAACACCGGCTTGGCCGGCTGGCCGCCCGCGGTGCCGTCGACGGTGACGGTGTTGAGCACCGGCGCGAGGTCGAGCAGCGACGGCATCAAGTCGGCCTGGCCGAGCACCTCGGCGAGCAGCGGCTCGAACGAGGTCAGGTTGTCGGGGTAGCCGAAGCGCGGCTGCGAGACCGACGCCGACTGGTACTGGTGTCCGAAGTTCGACGCGTTGGGCGAGCCCCAGTGCGTGTGCAGCATGGCCAGGATGTCGACGAAGATCTTGGCCGCGTTCTGTTCCTTCAAGCAGTTGCCGGTGGTGTCGTCGCGCTGAACGCACTCATCGTGCTTGGCGAACGCGTCGATCAGCGGGCGGACCGCGTCATAGAAGGTGTCAGCGGGGAAGCCCGACGGGTTGTTCACCATGTTGGTTTCCCAGGCGAAGATCGACTTGTCGTGCGCGTCGATGAACTTGTCCCCGTCGGCGCACACGATGTCGTCGGTGGTGTTCATCAGGAACGACGACTTGTCGGCGTTGCGCAGGAACAGCGAGCGGTTGAGCGCGGCGGGCGTGGGGTACTGGCCGAAGCCGTCGATCCCCACCAGGCTGCCAATGAGCGCGGTGCAGCCGCCGGTGATGATCACGTTGCCGGTGGTGAGATGGCCGCAGAAGTCGGCGCCCGACTTGGCGCTCGCGTTGGCGTTGCGCGCGTTCGCCGAGGCCATGTTCAGCACGTAGAACAGCGCCAGATCGTCGATCTGGAACAGCTTGCACTTGGCGTCGGTTTCGAGCGTGATCGGCCCGATGCCGGGCGTGGCGCCCTCCTTGTTGCAGAACTGCACGCCGTTGGCGTCATGGATCAGGTGCGCGATGCGCTGCATGAGCGACTGGTTGTAGTCGACGTCCGGCTGGGTGCGATCGATCGGCTGGACGCCGTCGAGGTTCGAGGTGAGCGCGTACGCGGTCCCCCCCGAGTGGTTGAAGTCGATCTGGTTCTTCGACGTCATCAGGCGCGCGATCATCGGCGCGAAGCCCTTGACGTGCGGATCCTGCATCGCCGTCAGCAGATCCTCGCCCAGCCCCGGCACGCGCAGGATGCGCTGCAGCAGCGGCATCAGATCGTCATAGATGACCGAGGTCTCGGGGATCACCGCCTCGGGGTGGTTCTTGCCGCGATCCGAAGCGTCGAGCATCGCGCCGATCACGCGCGTAGTCTGCGACTCGTAGGTGCCGAGCAGCGTCGAGGTGGTCTGGAAGGTCTGGTCGGCGTTGGGATCGCCGACCAGCTGGATGAAGCCGTGCAACAGATCGAGCACCGCTGCCTGCGTGGTGTCGTAGCCCTGGAAGGTGATCGAGTCCACCATCCCGCCGGCCGGGTCCATGTACATCTTGGTCTCGGTGGCGCGCGGTCCGAGCAGCGCGCCGAGGCCCCACACCAGGCCGAGCGTGGTGTCCTTCTTCGGATCCATCAGCGTCAAGGTCTCGCGAGTCAGGCCGCCGATCACCGTGCCGTCGAGATCGAGGTACTTGTACACGGTGGTGCTCGAGCCGGTCGCGGTGAGCGCGCGGCCGAGCGCGTCGCGCGGCGCCGTGTCGGCTACGCCGTTCTCCGGGAACGGGGTCGCGACGTCGATCGGCGCGCCGTTGGCATCGACGTAGTGGCCCATGTCGTCGGCGTCGGCCAGCCCGTCGTTGTTGAGATCGACGAACGGCGCCATCACCTTGCCGCCGGAGGTCGCCACCAGCGCCAGGCCGCGATAGTCGCGCGCCACCAGCGGCCGCGCGGTTCCGGTCGCGAGGTCGGGGTTGGTCGAGAGCACCAGATCGAGCGCCAGCCGCAGCGTGCGCTCCGTATCGCCCGGGTTGGCCACCGGCTGTACGGTGCGCAGCGCCTTGGACAGCGCGGTGAGCACCTGTTTCCATTCGGTCTCCGCGGTGCCGCCCGGCGCGATCAGCCCGAGCACCTTGCCGAGGAAGTCGTCGATGTTCGGATACTCGATGACCGTGTGCACCAGCCCGGCGGCGGTCTTGGTCGGACGGTAGCCGTTGCGGTTGGCCAGCCGCGCCAACGCGGGCGAGAAGTCCGGGTCGTCGTGCATGGTGCCGAGCAGATCGCCGAGCGACTTGATGCTGGTCTGCATGGTGCCGTCGTCTTGCAGCGGCAGGAGCTGCTCGAGGAAGTTTTCCAGATCGCCGAGGAACGGTTTGGGAAGGATCGCGTCGACCGTGGTGACCAGGCTGTCCTTCTTGCCCTGGATCGCCTTGAGCTTCTCGGGCGAGTCGGACGGCGCCGGCATTCCGTCGACGCACACCGAGTGGCCGAGCTGGCCGGAGACGTCGACGGTCTGAATCTGGCCGGCGGCCTTCTGATCGAGCTGGCCGGTGTAGGCCACGCGCTGGCAGCCCTCCCGATAGATGACGCCGCCGAACGAGGTGTAGGGATCGACCGTTCGGGTGGTGTCGAAGTCATCAGAGCAGCCGCACAGGCCGGCACTGAGGACTGTTGTCACCATTACAGCATTAACAAGCTGCGTCATTTGCTGCTTTCCCCCGTTCAATGGAGTCTTTAGACCACTCTAAGGGAAACGCGAGATTCCGCACAAGAGAAGAATTTTCGGCAGTGCTAGAATCGCGCGCCCCCATGGATCCAGTGGCATTCGGGAGGTACCTGCTCGTCGAGCGCATCGCCCAGGGGGGCATGGCGGAGGTGTTCCGCGCCGTCATCCAGGGGCCGGCGGGCGTCGAGAAGACGATCGCGCTCAAGCGCATCCTGCCGCAGCTCGACGGCGCCGCCGAGTTCACCGCCATGTTCATCGACGAGGCGCGCATCGCGTCGTCGCTGACCCACGTGAACATCGCCCAGGTCTTCGAGTTCGGCCAGGTGGGCAACGCGTACTACCTTTCCATGGAGCTGGTCGAGGGCGTCGACCTCGGGCGGCTCCACGATGCGGCCAAGCGGCGCGGCATGCGCCTGCCTCTGCCGATCGTAGCATATCTCGTCGCTGAAGCGGCGCGCGGATTGGCCTACGCGCACGACAAGCGCGGCGGCAACGGCACACCGCTCGGCATCGTCCACCGCGACGTGTCGCCGCAGAACGTGCTGGTCAGCTACGCCGGCGAGGTGAAGATCGCGGATTTTGGAATTGCCAAGGCGATCAACAAATTGCACAAGACCGAGTCGGGCGCGGTGATGGGCAAGCTGCGCTACATGAGCCCGGAGCAGATCACCGGCGAGCCGCTCGACGGCCGCTCGGACCTGTTCTCGCTCGGCGTGGTGTTGCACGAGCTGTGCACCGGCCGCACCCTGTTCGACGGCGACAACCCGGGGCGTGTGGCCGATCAGGTGAAGGCGGCCGACGCCCCGGCGCCGTCGACCGTGCAGCCGGACGTGCCGGCCGAGCTGGACCGCATCTGCGCCAAGGCGCTGGCGCGCGCGCGCGATGCCCGCTACGAGCGCGCGTCGGACCTGGCGCGCGATCTCCAGCGGTTCGTCACCGAGAAGGCGCCCGGGATGACCCGCGAGGACGTGGGCGCGCTGGTCGGCGAGCTCGTGCCGCGGCCGGCGCCCGACGGCGACGCGCTGCCTACGCTGGAAGCGGGCGCCGCGTTTGCGCCGACGCTCGCGCCGGGCGTGACCCCGTCGTCGGCGCGCGATCCGGAGCCGTTGCCGACCCGCGCCGAGAAGCGCACCGCCGCCGAAGCCGCGCCGCCGCCCCAACGAAGGAGCGGGCGCGGCGTGCTCCTGGTGCTGCTCGTCGGCGTGGCTGGCGGCGCGGGCGTGCTCGGCTATCGGTCGGTGCACTCGGGCGGGCCGACGCTGACCTGGCTCGACGCGGGCCAGCTGCCGCCGAGCGCGCCGGACGCGGCGGCCGCGGGTCTTCAGCGTCCGATGGTGCCGGAGGCGGAACGGGTCAAGCTGGCCAACGAGCTCAAGGCGCTGCCGCAAGAGAGCGCCACCCGCCGCGGCGTCACCTCGGAGGACTACCTGGCGCTCTTGTCGGCGGTGGACTCGGCGCTGTGCGCGGGCGGGCAGGAGCCGGCGTTCTCGGGCGAAGCGTCGGCGCGGCTCGAGCCGCTGCGTCTTCAGCCGGAGGCGCGCGCGCTCGCCCGGTACGTGCTGATCGCCGGCGAGCTGCCGCCCGACGTGGCGGGCGCGTTTCGCTCGTTCCTCGGCAAGCACCCCGCCTACTCGCCCGGCGCGCCCAACTGGGCGACGGCCGCCCTGGCCACGCGGCTCGAGCCGGTGCGAGCCGGGGACTGGCTCGATCTCCTGCGCGAGAACGGCGCGCTGCACCGCTGGCGCGAACGCGCCGCGTTCAGCCCGGCGCCGGCAGGCTTCGCTGCGCTGTGCGATCGGCAAGAGGTGGTCGCGCGCTACGCGCAAGCGCAGCCGGGTGCGCGCGCCGAGGCGCTCCGTCGCTGGCTCGCCGCGACGCCGGTCGACATGCCGCTCGATCACGCCGGGCTGCGCGTGGCGGTCACCGCGGCAGCGCGCGACGAGGCGGCGGCTTCGCTCGATGTCGAGCTGCGCGTCACCAACCCGGGCGCCGAGGAGCGCTTGCTGGCGCTCGACGGCCTACGCCTGGCCGGCGTCGACGGCGCGCCCTCGGTCGACCCGCCGGCGCTCAAGCTCGGACCGGGATTGGTGCGCGAGGTGCGCCTGCGCTTTGCCGGCGTCACCGACGAGCTCGCCGAAGTGGCCGTGCTGGTGCTGCACCCCGGCGCGGAGCTGCAGGCCTACTCGGAGTTGTTGAGATGACCGCGACGGTGCGCTACGAGGTGCAGGATCGCATCGCGACGCTCACGATCGATCGGCCGGAGGTGCGCAATGCGCTCGGGCCCGAGGAGTGGCGGGCGTTGCGCACGCTCGCCCAGCGCGCCGGGGACGATCCCGAGGTGCGCGTCCTGGTGGTGACCGGCGCGGGCGGCGTGTTCTCGGCGGGCGGCGATCTGAAGACCATGCCCGAGCGCCTGGCGCTGCCGCACCACGTCCGGCGCGCCGGGCTGTTGAGCGACGCGCAGGTGGTGACGACGCTGCGCGGATTGCCGAAGCCGGTGATCGCGATCATCGAGGGCGTCGCGGTCGGCGCCGGACTGTCGCTCGCGCTCGCCTGTGACGTGCGCATCGCCGCGGCGAATGCAAAGTTGGGCGCGGTGTTCCACAAGATCGGGCTCACCGGCGACTTCGGGCTGTTGTGGCTGCTGCCGCGCGTAGTCGGGCCGACGCGCGCGATGGACCTGTTGATGAGCGCCGAGCTGATCGATGGCACGCGCGCCGAGGCGATCGGCCTGGTCTCGCGGGTCCTGCCGCCCGATCAGGTGCGCGCCGAGGGCCTAGCATATGCGCGGCGGCTCGCCGACGGTCCGCCGCTGGCGATGGCGTTCACCAAGGCGGGGCTGCACCAGTCGCTCGAGCGCGAGCTGGCCGAGCTCCTCGCCTTCGAGGCTGAGGCGCAAGCGACCTGCTCGAAGAGCGAAGACGTGCGCGAAGGGCTGGCGGCGTTCTTCGCCAAGCGCGCCCCGCTGTACCAAGGTCGTTAGCGGTTCGTTAGCGGGTCTCTTCGGGAGACGGCGGCGGCAGCGTAGTGGGATCCGCTGGCGGGGGCGGTGGACGATCGTCGGGATGCTCGGCGGCCGCGGGTGGCAGGCGGCGGGCGCGCTCGGGCGGCGTCACGTCGATCACCGCCGGCTCTTCGTTTGGCCGCGCGCGACGACCGGAGGCGCGCACCTCGGCCGCGTGTGCGTCCACGTCGAAGGCGAGCACGATCGGCTCGCGCCGGCCGGGCTCGGTCGCCACCACGCGCACCTTGTAGCGCCCGGCGGTCTTGAACGTGTAGTCGCTGCGGTAACGGCCGGGCGTCGGGCCGGGCTGCATGGGCGGCAGGTGCTCGTCGAATCCGCCGGGCGGCGTGACGTTGACGTCGACGCGCGCCGTGCTCACCGCGCCCGCCCCGTCGGTGAGGATCACGTCGAACGCCGCGCCGCCGACTTGCGGCGTGCGCTCGAAACCGGCGCGCAGCGTCATGGCGCCCTCGGTGAGCACGTGCTCGTCGACCAGCACCAGCGTCGTCGCGGCGGGCGGCTCGCTGACCACCGGACGCGGCGGCGGCGCAGGCCTGGGGATCGCGAAGCTGGCGGCGGGCGGTGGGATGGCCGCGATCGGCGCTGCGCGATTTTGCAGCAGCGCCCCGCCGACTCCGATCCCGGCGCCGATCAACACCGCGGCGCCCGCACCGATGAGCAGCGACTTGCCCGCCCACCACGGCGGCGGCGGCTCGGGCGTCTGGGGCGCGCCCGGATCGGGCCGCAGCGCGCGCACCTTGGCGGTCGTCGTCACCGGCTGAACGCCGCGCCCGGGGGTCACCTTCACCGTCGGCTTGGCGGCGCGGCTCGCCACGTTGACCCGGCGCGCGACGTCGGCCGCGGTCGGCCCGCCCACCTCGGCGCCGTCGGGCGGGCGCAAGGTCATGGCGTGCGGCTGCGAGGTCACCGCCGGGCGCACCGACAGCGGCGCGACCCCGTGCATGGTCGCCTTGGCGTCGGCCGGATTCGCCGCGATGCGATCGAGCATGGCGATCACCGCCTCGGCGTCGTCGGGCCGGTGCGTGCGATCCTTGGCGAGGCAGGAGAGGATCAGCTCCTCGAGCGACTCGGGCAACGTCGGATCGATGGTGCGCGGCTTGGGCGGCAGCTCGCGCAGGTGCTTGAGCACCACCTGCATGCCCTGAGTGCCCTCGAACGGCAGTCGCCCCGTCGCCAGCCGGAACAGGATCACCCCGAGCGAGTACAGGTCCGCGCGATGATCGATGTCCGCACCGGTGGCCTGCTCGGGCGCGATGTAGTGCGGCGTGCCGAAGATCATCCCGTCGCGCGAGAGCATCGACTGGTCGGCGCCGCTGACGATCTTGGCGATGCCGAAGTCGAGCACCTTCACCAGGTCGGGCACGCGCGAGCGGTCGGTGATGAGGATGTTGGCCGGCTTGAGATCGCGATGGACGATCCCGGCGTCGTGCGCTTCGGCCAGCGCGTTGGCGATCTGTCGCGTCAACGACAGGATGCGCGCCACCGGCTGCGCGCCCTGCGCCTCGCAGATCGCCTCGAGCGCCACGCCGTCGATGTGCTCCATCACCAGGAACGGGACGCCGTCGTCGGTCTCGCCGACCAGGTGCACGGTCACGATGTTGGCGTGCTGCAGCTTGGCGGCGGCGCGCGCCTCGCGCAAGAAGCGCCGCACCACCTCGGGCTCCTTGAGCAGCTCGCGGCGCAGGATCTTCACCGCGACCACGCGGTCCATGGTGCGCTGATACGCGCGGTACACCGTGCCCATCGCGCCACGCCCGCACACGTCGCGAACCTCGAACTGCCCGAGGAGCACCTGCCCGAGGTTGCGGTCCTCCACCGCGGCCGTGACCAGCGTGCCGTCGACGGGGCAGAAGCGCACCCCTTCATCGAACGTGCGGCTGCAGCGGGGACAACTGGTCACCAGAAAGTTGTAGCACTCGCCCCCCGCCTTGCCAATTCGCGCTAGGCTCGCCTGGTGAGCGCTCTCGTGGCCATCGTGATGTACTGCACACCGACGCCGCCGGCGCTGCCCAAGCCCGCGCGCGACATCCCCGGCGTGCTCGCGTACGCGGACGTCGACCTGCGCTATTCGCGCGGGGTGGTGACGATCCTGAAGGTGCGGCCGGGCAAGTTCGCGCAGCCGACCTCACTGCCGCGCTTTCGCGGGCGCTTCGTCGCGATCGTGTCCAAGGGCAAAACGAGCCTGGTCGAGCTGGAGTTCGACTTCCCGCTGCTCGCCGAGGCCGAATCGTCCGACGCGACCACCGAGGCGCGCGCGCTCGCCGAGCGGCTGCGCAAGGGCGTGACCTCGACGACCACCGTGCGCGTTCCGCTTCAGCCCGACGCCGACACCATCGGCATCTGGGACTCGGTCAGCCGCAAGACGGTCACCGCCCCGCTCGTCAGGGAGCCGGTCGAGGCAGCGCCGCCGGCGCGTGCTCCTCTTTCACGATGAAGTTGCCGACCGTCCACTTGCCGTCGGTGAGCTCGACCGAGATCAGCGCGTTGCGCTTGGACTCGTCGCGCCCCTGCTTGATCGTGATGTCGTAGGTCATGCGCGCGTGCTCGCCCTGCACCTGGCTGTCGCGCCGCACGTAGTAGATGCTCGGCTTGGCCTGCTCCGGATCGTAGCTCTGCCGCACCTTCTCGACCAGGCTCAGCTCCTCTTCGAGCTTGGAGCGCGCCAGCCCTGAGCTCAGCGCGAGCGCGCGCGCCTGATCGACCTCGACGAAGTACAGATCGACGAACTTGTCGGCCACCTGCACGGGCGTCTTCGGCGTGCACCCGACGAGCAGCAACGCGGCGAGCAGCAGCTTGTTCACGATCCCACCTGCAGAAAGTGTGGCAGCAGCCGGTCGTAGGTGCCGTGCAGATCTTCGGACATCACCTTCACCTCGGCGACCACCGGCATGAAGTTGGTGTCGCCGTTCCAGCGCGGCACGATGTGCCAGTGGCAGTGCTGGTCGATCCCTGCGCCGGCCACGCGGCCGAGGTTCATGCCCACGTTGAAGCCCTGCGCGCCCACCGCGTTCTTGAGCGCGGCGATGCTCCTACGGAGCAGCAGCGCGGTCGCGGTGTAGTCGGCCTCGTCGAGCGCGACCGGATCGCCGATGTGCGCGCGCGGCACGACCATCAGGTGACCGTTGTTGTACGGGTACTTGTTCATGATCACGAACGCGCGATCGGTCTCGCACAGGATCAGGTGCTTGCGGTGCTGCGACGGACCGGCCGCGGGGAACGCGCAGAAGATGCAGCTCTCGGACAGCTCGTCGCCCGAGAGGATGTATGCCATGCGCCAGGGGGCCCACAGACGATCCATGCGTTCCTCAGAACCGCGGGTCGCGGAGTTGGATGCTGCCGCGCGGCTCCACCGACTCCGCCGCGCCGCGCAGGATCTCTCCGACCAGCCCACGGGCCGGCTTGTGCGCGAACACCGGCACCGGCTCGCCCGACGCGCCGGCCAGCTTGGCAGCGCCGTCGACCGCGTCCTCGAAGTTGCCGAGCTCGTCGATCAGCTTGGCCGCCAGTGCCTGCTTGCCGGTCAGCACGCGCCCGTCGGCGATCTTGCGCAGTTCTTCCTTGTCGAGCTTGCGCGCGGTGGCCACGTCGGTGAGGAACTGATCGTAGATCGCCAGCACGAACGATTGAAAATACGCGCGCTCCTCGGCGGTCATCGGCCGGAGCGGCGAGCCCACGTCCTTCATCGCGCCCGACTTGATGGTGTCGACCTCGACCTTGGCCAGCTTGAGCAGCTCGCCGACGTGCGGGAACTCGCTGATCACGCCGATCGATCCGGTGACCGTTCCCGCCGACGCGAAGATCCGATCGCACGCCGACGCGATGTAGTACCCGCCCGACGCGGCGACGGTGCCCATCGAGCACACCACCTTCTTCTCCTTCTTCGCACGCAGGATCGCCGCGTAGATCTCCTGCGAAGGCGCCACCGCGCCGCCCGGCGAGTCGATGCGCACCACGATCGCCTTGATCTGCTTGTCCTTGCGGAGCTCGTGCAGGCGCGCGATGGCTTCCTTGGCGTCCGAGATCACGCCGGTCACCTCGACGATGCCAATGCGTGGCCCCAGGCCCGAGCCCCAGGAGGTGTCGCCCTTGTCGGATTCTAGCGAGGAGAAGAGGAACAGCAGGAAGGTGAAGCAGAGCCCGAGCAGGCCGCCGAAGACGAGGAACGCATAGAATGCGGACCTCTTCTCCATTTGGGCGGCTTACTCCTGGTCGTTCTTCGAGAGGCCCTTGAGCTTGGAGCGGAACACGTCGCCCAGGGTCGCGCCCGAGGTGCCGGCGGTGTAGCCCTGCGCTTCGGCGAGCTCCTCGGAGCGGAGCGCGGCCTTCATCGACAGGCCGATCTTACGCTCGGCGGCATCGATGGAGATGATCTCGGCCTTGACGTCTTGGCCGGGCTTGAGCACCTCACGCGGATCCTCGACGCGCGAGTCGGAGATCTCCGAGACGTGGATGAGGCCCTCGATGCCCTTCTCGAGCTCGACGAAGGCGCCGAAGTCGAGCACCTTCTGCACCTTGGCGCTGACGATCTTGCCGACCGGGTAGTCGAACGGGATGCGATCCCACGGGTCGCCGATCAGCTGCTTGATGCCCAGCGAGATCTTCGGCTTGTCGCCCTCGGTGGTGTCGATGTTGAGGACCACTGCCTCGACTTCGTCACCCTTCTGATAGAGCTCCGACGGGTGCTTGACGCGCTGGGTCCAGCTCATGTCGCTGATGTGCACCAGCCCGTCGATGCCCTCTTCGATCTCCACGAAGATGCCGAAGTCGGCGATGTTGCGCACCTTGCCGCGCACCACGGTGCCCGGCGGGTACTTCGAGGTGAGCGCCTCGTACGGATTCGGCTCGAGCTGCTTCATGCCGAGGCTGATGCGGTTCTGCGAGGCATCGATGTCCAGCACGACCGCTTCGACCACATCGCCGACGGCAACCACCTTCGACGGATGTTTGACCCGACGTGTCCACGACATCTCCGAGATGTGGACCAGGCCTTCGATGCCCTGCTCCAGCTCGATGAACGCGCCGTAGTCCTTGAGCGAGACCACGCGGCCCTTGACGACGGTGCCGGGCGTGTAACGCTCGGCGGCCGACTTCCACGGGTCCTCGGAGATCTGCTTGAGGCCCAGCGACACGCGCTCGGTCTCGGAGTTGAACTTGAGCACCTTGACGCGCACGTGGTCGCCGACCTGGAACATCTCGGACGGGTGGTTGACCCGGCCCCAGCTCATGTCGGTGATGTGGAGCAGACCATCGATGCCGCCGAGGTCGATGAACGCGCCGTACTCGGTCAGGTTCTTGACGATGCCGTCGACGACCTGGCCCTCCTTCAGCTTCTCGAGGGTCTGGCCCTTCAGCTCGGCGCGCTCCTTTTCGAGCAGCACGCGGCGCGACAGCACGATGTTGCCGCGCTTCTTGTTGAACTTGATGACCTTGAACTTGTAGTTCTTGCCGATGAAGGCATCGAGGTTGCGGACGGGGCGCAGATCCACTTGCGACCCGGGGAGGAACGCCTTGACGCCGCCGCGGATGGTGACCGACAGGCCACCCTTCACACGCTGCGAGATCACGCCTTCGATGAGCTCGTCGCGTTCGCACGCCTCCGAGATCTCATCCCAGACCTTGAGCCGATCGGCCTTCTCCTTGGAGAGGACGCACAGCCCGTTCTCGTTCTCGCGCGACTCGAGGAAGACTTCGATCTCGTCACCGGGTTTGACGGCGGGATCGATACCGGCGAACTCCTCGATGGGGACCTGCCCCTCCGACTTGTATCCGATGTCGACGACGACGTAGTCCTTGGCGACCGCGATCACGCGGCCCTTGACGATCGCGCCTTCCTTGATGTCCTCGCGCTTGAGGCTCTCCTCGAACATTGCGGCGAAGGATTCTTCGCCTCCAGAGGAATCGTTTTGAGTCTCGACCATGCGTCTAGCGATGCTCCCTTCACTCTCGATGTACGAATTCTTTTCAGACGGTTAGGACTGAAAAGTAGGTGCGGAAGGTATGCCCCGACCAGCTACCCGTCAAGGGAAATCGCCGACCGCGCAATGACTTCCAGGCGATCGATTACTTCGGCCTGATTCATGTCGCTGGTGTCCATCGGCACCGCGTCGTCCGCCTGCTTCAGGGGCGCCACCGCGCGGGTGGAATCGCGGTGATCGCGCTCGCGTAGATCTCGCAGCGTCTCCTCGAACGACACGTCCGCGCCCTTGGCCTTGAGCTCGTCGTAGCGGCGGCGCGCGCGCACTTCGTCAGACGCGGTCAGGAAGATCTTCACCGGCGCCCACGGTAGGACCACCGTGCCGATGTCGCGGCCCTCGACCACGCAGCGGCCCTTCTCGGCCAGGCGTCGCTGCAGCTCGAGCAGCGCGTCGCGCACCGCGGGATGGGCGGACACGGTCGACGCACCCTGCGACATGTCGGGTGTGCGGATGGCGGTCGAGACGTCCTCGTCGCCCAGCCACACCCGGCCGGCCTCGTCGAAGCGCAGCGCCATCTCGCGCGCCACCCCGCCCAGGCGCGCTCCGTCGGAGAACGCCACGCCCGCGCGCGCGGCCGACAGCGCCACCGCGCGGTAGATCGCGCCGGTGTCGAGCAGGAAGAAGCCGAGACGCTGGGCGAGCGCCTTGGCGACGGTCGACTTTCCGGCGCCGGCCGGACCGTCAATCGCGATGACGACTGGGCGAACTGTCGACATGAGCGGCGTACCTTATCATATGATGCCCGGTACGATGGTCCTACCCGGGGTCCTGGGGTTCAACCTGTGGATGGTGGCGGTAGGCGTGCCGCTGGTCATGGGATCGGCGTGGATCTCGGCCGCGCCGCTCAACGCGCTCGCGGCCGTGCTGCTGATGGCGGTGCTCGGGCCGGTCACGCTGGCGTGGGGTTGTCTGCGCCGCTCGGGTCCGCTGTTGCTGGTCGGTTTTCCGGCGGTGGCCGCGCTGCCGCAAGCGCTGCTCGGCGGTGGGGCGACGCCGCTCATGCCGTCGCCGCCGTGGAGCCTGTGCGCGATCTCGCTGGTGGGTTATCTGATCGCGTCGGCGTGGGCGCTCGAGCGGGCGGCGCGTGGGAGCGCGGTGGAGGCGGTGCACCCGCCCCGGGATCGTCCGCTGCCGAAAGAGGGCGTGCCGGCGCGTTGGCGGCGGCGGCTGCGCGTCTATCGCGGGCTGACCGCGCTCACCGTGCTGTTTCCGCTGGTGCTGATCTGGCAGCTCGACCTGCGCCGCTCGACGGGCGAGCAGCTCGCCACCTCGTTCGGCGCGCACGCCGATGCCGCGCGCGCGCTGTTTACCGTCGCTGTTGGGCTGCTCTCGATCGTGGTGTTCCGCGGCTACTTCGTGCCTGCGTTGACCGGCCACCTGCAACACGATCGCGAGATCACCGCGCTGATGGAGGCCGATCGCCGGCGCGCGCGGCGCGGTCGCCCGCGCGTCACGTTCTATCTGTGGGTGATGCTCGCGCTCGCGGCCATGGCCGCGGTCGTGTGGCAGAGGGCCAGGTAGGGACCGATGCGCCGATATTTCTTCGAGGTCTTGTCGTTGGTGCTGATCCTGGGCGGGCTCGGGTTCTTCATCGAGTGCGTGAGCTACCTGGCGCGCCACGACTACGTGGCGGCGATCCTGCTCGTCGGCGTCGGGATCGCGGTGACCAACGTGGGCACCGAGCTGGCGCGGCTGGCGCTGGTCGAGCGCGATTGATGAGATCGCTGGTAGTACTTCCTTTTTGCGCAGCGATGGTGATCGGGTGCCACCGCAGCGGCTCCGACGAGACCGCCAACTGGGCGGTGCCGCTGACCGCCGACGCGCCGCCGCAAGACGAGGTGGTCGCCACCGTCGACGGCCGGCCGATCCGCGCGTCCGAGGTGGCGACGCAGGCCCAAGCGCGCGGCACCAGCGCGCGCGTGGCGCTCGAGGATCTCCTGACCGCCGAGGTGCTGGCCGGCGAGGCCGCGCGGCTCCACCTCGACCGCGATCCGGCGGCGCTCGCGGCCGCGCGCGACGACGCGGTGCTGCGCCTCTTGCAGCAGAGCTTCGAGCAGGAGGTCACACGCGCGAGCATTCCGGAGAAGGTCGTGCGGCGCACCTACTTCGCCAACATCAACCTCTTCGATCACTCCGAGTACGTCGACGTGTGGCACCTCCTCATCCCGGTGAAGAAGGACGCCGCCGGCGAGGTGAAGCTAGAGGCGCGCGCGATGGCCGAGGAGCTCGCGCGTCGCGCCAAAGGCGTGAAGACGGCCGACGAGTTCAAGGCGCTGTTGAGCGGCCTGCCGCCGCTCGCGGGTCAGGATCCGCCCAAGGCCGAGCGTGTCGTCACCGCGCGCGACGGCTGGGCGCTCACCACCTTTTCGTACCCGGCGTTCGATCAGCTCAAGAAGCCCGGCGAGACCTCGAATGTCATCGAGACCAGCTACGGCTACCACGTGATCTTCCTCAACCAACGCATCCCGCCGGTGCACCGCACCGTCGCCCAGGCGGCCGACGAGGTGCGCGCCAACGTGTTCCCCGGCTGGCAAAAGGGAGCGTTCCTCGCGCACGTCGACGCGCTCAAGAAGCAGCACGCCATCTCGGTCCATCCGGAACGGCTGAAATGAGCGCGTTCGGGCAGATCCTCGAGCAGATGGTGCTGCGCGTGCCGGGCGCGGTCGGCGCGATCTTCGCCGACTGGGAGGGCGAGGCGGTCGATCAGTTCGCGCACATTCCGCCGCTCGAGATCCAGCTGGTCGGCGCGCACTGGGGCGTGGTGTTCAACGCCGCCACCCAGTTCCTGCAAAAGATCGGCGGCGGCGGCATCGAGGAGCTGTGGGTCGAAGGCGACAGCGCGCTGGTCTTCGTGCGCCGCGTGACCGAGAGGTACTACGTCGTGCTGGCCACCTCGCGCGCGACCCACCTCGGCACCGCCCGCCGCGAGCTCGAGCGCTCCGCGCAAAGCCTGCAGAGGGAAATGTGAGGGCGGCCCCGATCGCAGCGCTCGCGTTGGTCTCCTCGGTGGCGTGGGGCGCACCGGATTATGCGCCGGCGTCGAGCGAGTGGAACGGGCTCTCGAAGCTGCTCGAGGAGTCGCGCTCGGCGGGCTGCGAGATGGAGCCGTCGGCGACGCTCGACTGGTCGGCGCTCGAGGCCAACGACGTGTTGTGGTTCGTGTACCCGCGCGCGGCGATCGAGCCGGACAAGCTCGAGCGCTGGCTCAAAGCCGGCGGGCGCGTGGTGATCGCCGACGACTTCGGCGCGGCCACGCAAGCGCTGCAGGTGCTGGGCATTCGCCGCGGGCACCCGAGCTTCGAGGCGCCCGACACCGAGCTCGGCCGCTACGATCACAACCCGAACCTGCCGGTGGCGCACCTGCGCTGGCAGAGCGAGCTCGGCCATTCGACCCCGGTGCTGGTGGCCAACCACCCCGCTTCGTTCGAGACCGCCACCCCGGCCACCTTCGAGTTCGCCCCGGGCGCGGCGCTGGTGGTCGAGGGGCGCGTCGCGCAGGGACACTTCGTGGCGATCGCCGATCCGTCGGTGTTCATCAACAACATGCTGGAGATCGACGGCAACCGCGCGTTCGCGCACGCGCTCGTAGAGCACACCTGCCGCGCGGGCCAGGACAAGATCCACCTGTTCACGCAGACCTTCACCGCACGGGGCGAGCCGCGCGCGAACCTGCCCGCCGCGCCCAAGACCGACTCCGCCTTCGGGCAGTTCAACAAGAAGATGGCCGACGTAAACAGCAGCCTGAAGACGGCGCTCGGCGACCCGCGCTCGCTGTATGCGCTCGCCTCGGCGACCGCGCTGGTGGCGCTGTTGCTGCTCGCCGGCGCGTTTCCCTCGCGCAACGAGATCCGCGATCGCTGGACGCGCGTCGGACGGCTGCTCGCGCCGGGCATCGACGAGCGTCACCCGCTGGCGGGCCTGCCGTGGGACTACGCGCTGCCCGCCGGGATCGTGCGCGAAGAGGCGCTCGGCCGTCTGGAGAACGCGCTCGGCGAGAAGATCGACTTCGACTACCTCGGTCCACAGGCGCTGTTGCAGAAGGTGAGCGCGCTGTTCGGCCCGCTCGCCGGGCAGCGCGCGGCCGAGCTGTGGCGCATCCTCCACAAGATCCGCTGGCGTACCGTCGACGGCGAAATCATGCCGGATGAGCGCGTCGGCCGGCGCACGCTGATCCGCATGCACCAACTGGCGACCGCGCTGTTCGAATCACTGGATGAGAACCCGAACGCTTCCCGCGAGGTCTAGAGGATCCATGGCGACCGAAACCATCGAGCGTTCCACCCTTGCCGAAGTGGCCGGCCTGGCCGCCAACGTGATCGGCGAGGTCGGCAAGGCGTTCCTCGGCGGCACCGAGCCGGTCGAGCTGATCCTCACCGCGATGATCGCGCGCGGCCACGTGCTGCTCGAGGGCGTGCCCGGCGTGGCCAAGACCACGCTGGTCAAGGCGTTCGCCGCGGCGCTCGGCTGCAGCTTTCGGCGCATCCAGTTCACGCCCGACCTGTTGCCCTCCGACATCACCGGCACCTACGTGCTCGACGGACGGCAGGGCACGTTCGTGCTGCGCGAGGGGCCGGTGTTCGCGCAGGTGATCCTGGGCGACGAGATCAACCGCGCGCCCGCCAAGACCCAGTCCGCGCTGCTCGAGGCCATGCAGGAGCGGCAGGTGACCATCGAGGGCCAGACCCGCGTGCTCGAACCGCCGTTCGTGGTGCTGGCGACGCAGAATCCGATCGAGCACGAGGGCACCTACCCGCTGCCCGAGGCGCAGGTCGATCGCTTCCTGGCCAAGCTCAAGATGGGCTACCCGTCGCAGGACGCCGAGAAGGAGATGCTGCGCCGCTACTCGGGCCTGCACGATCCGGCGGCCGAGACGCGCCAGGTGCTGGCGCCGGCCACCATCCTGCGCGTGCAGCAGCTCGCCGACGCGGTGCACATCTCCGAGGAGCTGCTCGACTACGTGCTGGGCCTGGTGCAGTTCACGCGCAGCCACCGGCGCGTCGCGCTGGGTGCGTCCCCGCGCGCGTCGCTGCAGCTGGTCAACGCGGCCAAGGCGCGGGCGCTGCTCGGTGGGCGCGACTTCGTGCTCCCCGACGACGTGAAGTATCTGGCGCCGTACGTGCTCGCGCATCGCGTGATGATGAGCCCGGACGCCGAGCTCGAGGGGCTGGGCACCGAGTCGATCGTCAAGGAGGCGCTCGATCGCGTGCCGTACCGCCCGCCGGTGGTGCGGCCGGCATGAGGCCCGCGTAGTGGCGCGCGACTTGCGACGCCAGGGACGTGCGCCGTCGCTGAGCGCGCGCGGTCGCGCCTGGGCGTTCGGCGGCGGCGTGCTGCTCGCGCTGGGGACGCTGGCCTCGTCGTGGCAGGTGGCGGCGCTGGGCGTGGCCATGATCACCACGCTGTGCGCGCTCTACCTGCACTTCTTCCCATCGTCGGTGCTGATCTGGCGGCGCCACCTCGAGCTGCAATGGGTGCTCAAGCGCGCCGACTCGGACTACGACAACTTCGTGGTCGGCCGCTCGTTCCAGCTACTGGTCACGCTGCGCAATCGATCGGTGCGCGCGCTCGGCCGCGCCACCCTGCGCGTGTTCTCCTCCTCGACGCTCGACGGGCCCGGACCGATCGCGCTCGATCTCGGCGATCGCCGCGAGGTCACGGTCACCGGCGAGATGACCGCCAACCAGGTGGGCACCTGGCATCTGCACGGCGCGACGGTCGAGATCTCCGATCCGCTCGGGCTGTGCGCGGTCGAGGCGTACTTTCCCAACCCGCTGTCGATCAAGGTGTTCCCGCGGCGTCTCGGTCAGTCGTCGCCGATCCTGCCGCGGCCGGCCTCGGGCGCGCCGCACGAGCGCCTCGGCCTGCACGCGCAGCGCTTCCGCGGGCTCGGCGGCGATCTGCGCGAGCTGCGCGAGCACTCGCCCGGCGATCCGTTCAAGCAGATCGCGTGGAAGGCCACCGCGCGCACCGGCAAGCTGATGGTCCGCGAGCTCGATCGCGAGACCATGGTGACCCACTTCCTGCTCGTCGATCTGGGCGCGACCATGCGGCAGGGACGGCCGGGCGCGACCAAGCTCGACTTCGCGATCGAGCTGGCGACCAGCTACGCGCGCGCGGCGCTCGAGGCGGGCGACCGCGTGGGGCTGGTCACCTACGACGGACGCATCGTCGCCGAGGTGAAGGCCAACGACGGGCCCGTGCACCGGCTCCGCTTGCTCGAGCCGCTGCTCGAAGCGATGACCGTGGTCGACGAAGATCTCACCGAGCTCACCGACTCCGAGCTGGTGTCGGCGGTGGCGCGCTACCTCCTGTATCAGGAGGGCGTGGACACGCGGCTCGCGACCACGCCGCCGATCGACGATCCGAGCTGGGCGCACCTCGCCTCCTCGCCGGCGGGCGAGCTGTTCGATCTGCGCCTGTTGTTCAAGGCGGTCGAAGCGGCCATCGGCTCGCCCGGCCCACGCGCAGCCCCGATCAAAGCCGCCACGCGCGATCTCGAGCGGCTGCGGCTCTATTGCCGGATGCGCGGCATCGAGCTCCCCTACCGCCGCTCGGTGCAGGCGGGCCGGCGCGCGCAGGGGTTACAGCAGGCGCTCGAGCGGGTGGCGACCGGACGCGGCACGCAACGCATCCTGGTGATCTCCGACCTCGAGGGGCTCGACGCGGGGCTCGAGCCGGTGGCGCGCGCGGTCAAGCTGGCGCGCCGGCGCGGCCATCACCTGGCGTGCGCCGCACCGTCGGCCCGGCTCTTTGGCGCGCTGCACGCCGAGGGCGATCCGGCGGTGGCCGAGATCGTCTTCTGGGACGAGCAGCGGCGCGAGCGGGTGGCCTGGCGGCGCGTCGGCGCGCTCGGCGTGCGCGTGGTGCCGGTCGGGCCGGGGGACTCGGCCGGGCGCGTGATCGCGCAGATGACGCCCGGCAAGTCGGCGGGCCGCCCGGTCCGCGCCGCATGATCGTCGTCGGTGCGTTCGAGCCGTTCGGCGGGCGGCGGCGCAACCGTTCGCACGAGGCGGCGCAGTTTCTCGACGGCGCCAACATCGCGGGTCATCCCGTGGCGGTGGTGAAGCTGCCGACGGTGTTCGCCGAGCTCAAGAGCGCGGTGGCGTCGCTGTTCGAGCACGATCCGACGGTGGTGCTGCTGGTGGGCGAGGCCGGCAGCGCGCGCAAGCTGCAGATCGAGCGCATGGCGGTCAACGTGGCGCACGCGCGGCTCGGCGACAACGCGGGCGCGCGGCCGATCGACGAAGAGGTCGAGCACGGCGGCGAGGCGGCGCGCAAGGTGGGGTTCGATCCGCGACCGATCGCCAACGCCGCGCTGGCCGCGGGCGTCCCGTGCGAGGTGTCGTCACACGCCGGGACCTTCTGCTGCAACGCCGCGCTCTACCACGCGCTCGGCCTGGCCGCCGGCCGCCCAAACGCGCCTCCGGTGGCCTTCGTACACGTGCCGGCGCGCTGGCCGTGGGCCCGCAATCAGCGCGCGGCGCGCGGGCTCTCGGCGATCGCGGCAGCGTTGGTGAAGTGCGCGCCGAGATAGCGTTTCTCATTGACGGGCTGGTTGTTGTATCTTATCTACAACCGCGAAGGAGACGCACAAAACCATGGCCACGATGATCACCGAGGAGTGCATCAACTGCGGCGCCTGCGAGCCCGAGTGCCCCAACGAGGCCATCTCCGAGGGCGACGACATCTACATCATCGATCCGAACCTGTGCACCGAGTGCGTCGGGTTCCACGACTACGAAGCGTGCCAGGCGGTCTGCCCGGTCGAGTGCTGCGTTCCGGACCCGAACAACGTCGAGAGTGAGCAGGTCCTCCTCGATCGCGCCAAGAAACTGCACCCCGACAAGGAATTTCCCGCGCTCGATACGCTCCCCGCGAACCTCTCCCGCTTCCGCAAGTAGCTCCCGAGAATCAGTCGTCGCTGTCCGGCGTGCCGCCATCCGGCGCGGCCGGAGCGTCATCCGGATCGACGAACTTTTCGTTCGCCCACTTGTAGAGCTTCTTGGCCACGCCGCGCGGTGACTTGCAGCTCTTGTCGAGCGGCAGGTCGTCGTCGCCGAGCGCCGAGTCGAGCTTGAGGCTGCGCGAAGCGGCGAGCGCGTCGCCTTCGAGGGCCAGCGCGATCTCTTCGGACTCGCGGCACACCTTCGAGCGATCGTGCGCCAGGCGCGTGCGCAGCTCGAGCAGCTTGTGGGTCTTGCCGCCGCCGAACCCGACCAGCGTGGTGTCGGTCTGCTCGTCCTTCTTCTTGCCGTCGGGTAGGCGGTAGACGAGGTCGACGCGCACGCCCTTCTTGCCGCCCGGCAGGTCGAACGCGCTGGCCTTGATGCCGCGTACCTCCGCGTCCCCCGCGCCGTCGTCATCGCCGCCACCCTGGTAGATGGTGAGCGCCTGCGGCTTGGCGCCGACGCCCTTGGCGATCAGCTTGACGACCAGCGAGCCGTCCTTGCCGGCCGCGCGCGTGACCCAGACGTCGATGGCGGGAAAATTTTCGCCGTTGGCCAGCGACAGCTTGGCGACGGTCTTGTCCTCGGCGTGAGCGGTGGAAGCGAACAGAAAGATCGAGACGAGAAACCCGCACCGGGTCATCGACCGACTATAGCACCAGCAGGCTTACGCCGCCTTGATGGCGCGGTCGGTCGCGGGCACGCCGTCCTTGCCGATCTTGCCGAGGTTCACCGAGACCAGCTTGGAGATGCCGGGCTCTTCCATGGTCACGCCGTAGAGGGTGTCGGCGATCTGCATGGTCCGCTTGTTGTGCGTGATGACGATGAACTGCGAGCGATCGGTCATCTCGCGGATGAGATCGTTGAAGCGGCCCACGTTGGCCTCGTCGAGCGGCGCGTCGACCTCGTCGAGCAGGCAGAACGGCGACGGCTTGATCAGGAAGATGGCGAAGATCAGCGCCACCGCGGTCATCGCCTTCTCGCCGCCCGACAGCACCTCGACGGTCGAGTTCTTCTTGCCCGGCGGCTGCGCGATGATCTCGATCCCCGACTCGAGCAGGTTCTCTTCGTCGGTGAGCACCAGGCGCGCCATGCCGCCGCGGAAGCAGCGCGGGAAGATCTCCTGGAACTTGGCGTTGACCAGATCGAACACGTCGCGGAAGCGCTTCTTGGAGGTCTTGTTGATGCGATCGATCGCCTCCTCGAGCTGCGCCAGCGCTTTTTCTAGATCGAGCTTTTGACCGGTGAGGAACGAATAGCGGGTCTCGAGCTCGTTGTACTCCTCGATCGCGTGCAGGTTGATCTCGCCCATGCGGTCGATCAGATCCTTGAGCTCCTTGGCGCGCTCGGTCTCGGTCTCGCCCACCGGCGGGCGCAGGTGGTAATCGTGCAGCACCGTCGACAGCTCGAGCCGATAGCGCTCGCCGATGGTCTCCTCGAGGTGCTGCCGGGCCGAGGCGAGATCGTGCAGCTTCATCTCGAGCTGCGACGCCTGATGGAGCAGCTCCTCGAGCGTGCCGCGCATGCCCTTGAGCGCGGACTCGAGCTCGCCCACGTGCGCGCGCCGCTCTTCGTACGCGCCGCGCGCCAGGGTCATCTCTTCGCCGCGCCGCGCCCGCTCCTCGGCCAGTGTGATCAGCTCGCGCCGCCGCGCCGCCGCCACGTTGCGCAGCTCGGTCGAGCGCGATGACCCGTCGGTGATGGTGCGATCGAGCCGCTCCTTGCGTCCGCTGCGGTTGGCGCGCTCGGTCTCCAGTCGCGCGATCGTTCCCTCGAGCGCCGCGCGCATGGTAGAGGCCGACGCCACCTCGATCTTCAGGATGGTGAGCGCTTCCTGCGCCTGCTCCACCAGATCGAGCAGCCGCACCGACTCGCGCGCGAGCTGCGAGAGCGCATCCTCGAGGCTGACCAGGCGATCGCGCGCCGCGCGCAGCTCGAGCGACGCCTCTTCGGCCTCGCGCGCCGCCTGCTTCGCTTGATGATCGAGCTCGGCGTGCTCGGCGGAGAGCGAGTGCGAGCGCTGGTTGGTGCGCTCGAGCTCGTCCCGGTGGCGCGCCAGGTCCTTGTCGTGCGTCACCAGCTCCATCTCGGACTGGTGCGCGTCGTGGCGCAGCGCCTCCAGGCTCTTCTGGATGGTGCCGAGCTCGTTCTTGTTGGCGGTGTGCTGCGTGATGATCTCGGTGTGACGCGCCTCGAGGTCGGCGATGATCACCTCGAGCTCGCGGATCTCGCGCTTCTGCTGCAGCACGCCGGCGGCGGCCGCCTCGC
Organism: Myxococcales bacterium; assembly: GCA_003170275.1. GTDB lineage: Bacteria > Myxococcota_A > Polyangia > Palsa-1104 > Palsa-1104 > PALSA-1104. Next base: position 114,544 of record PNAM01000017.1, on the reverse strand, counting down.
GCGATCCGCCGGTGACCACCCCGTCGGCGTCGACCAGCTCGCCCCGGAGCGTGACGAACGTGCGCTTGACTCTGTCGCCCCCTGGTGCGCGCCAACGATCGAGCGCGGTGAGCAGATCGTCGACGATCACCACGTCGCCGAACAGGTGCAGCACCAGCCCGCGATACTCCTCTTCGCAGGTCAGGTGCTGCAAGAGCGGCCCGAGGATCCCGTCGCCGGTGCACTCGGTCGCGTCGGTGGCGAGCTCGCCCGCGGTGAAGCGGTTGAGCGGCACGAAGCTGGCGCGCCCCTCGTTCTTCGCCTGCAGGAACTCGATCGCGTCGACGCCCGCCTCCTGGCTCTCGACCACCACCGCGCCCAGCCGCTCGGCCAGCACCGCCTCGACCGCGGCCTCGTACTCCGCCGGCGCTTCGATCACGTCCGCGATCGGACCGCGCACGCCGCGGCGCGCCTCGTCGGTGCCCACGCGCTGCATGATCGCCCGCGTGCCGCGCGCGAAGCCTTCGTACTTGGCGTGGATCTCCTCGAGCGAGTGACGGCGCGAGCGGCGCTTGTGCAGATCTGCCGTCAGCGTGTCGAGCTCGGCACCGCTCACCGCGAGCAGCGACTTCAGCTCGGCAGTGCGCGCCTCGGATCGATCACGCTCCTCGACGAGATCGAGCTTGAGCTGGCGCAACCCGGTCAGCTTCGCCGAGAGCCGCGACACCTCGACGCGCAGCTCCTCCTCGCGCAACTTGAGCCGCGCGTCCTCTTCCGCCAGCCGCCCACAGCGCTGCTGAAGCTCATCGCGCCGGCGCGCCGCGTTCCGCTCCGCCGCCTCTTCGCGCGAGATGTCGCCCTTGCACACGCCCACGTCGTTGCGGGTCGCGTCGAGCTTGTGCTGCCCGGCCGCCTGCTCGTCCTTGAGCCCGCGCAGCACCTCTTCGCGCGCACGCACGGCATCGCCCTGCCCCGCGGTCGCTTCGTTGAGCGCCGCCAGATCGAGCCGCGCCTTGTCGAGCGCGAGCGCGTCCTCGGTCTCGTGCAGCTCGATCACGTCGATCTCGGCGCGCGCTTCCACGTTGCGCTCGTCGAGCTGCCGCGCCTCGCGCTCCTCGTGATCGGCCTCGGCCTCGCCGAGCTTGATGCGGTTGTCGAGCTCGAACAGCCCCGACTGCATCTCGGTGAGGCGGTGCTCCTCTTCCGCCGCGGTCAGTCGCGCGGTCTCGAGCTCGGTCTCGCGCGTCATCATGCCCGACTGCGCGTCCTCGCGCACCCGCGCCACCTCGACGAGCGCCTCGCCCGCCACGCGCTCCTCGCACAGGTAACCCATCCAGCGCTGCGACGCGCCCCACAGCTCGATGTCCTTGAGCTCGCCCTTGTACTGCCGGTAGCGCTCGGCCTTCTGCGCCTGCCGCCGCAGCGATGCGAGCTGCTTCTCGATCTCGGCCACCACGTCGGACACGCGCAAGAGATTCTGGCGCGTCGAGTCCATCTTCTTCTCGGCGGCCTTCTTCTTCACCTTGTACTTGGTGATGCCGGCCGCTTCTTCGATGAGGAAGCGCCGGTCCTCGGGCTTCGAGGACACGATCATGCCGACGCGTCCCTGCTCGATGATCGAGTAGGCCTTGGCGCCGATGCCGGTGCCGAGGAAGAAGTCGGTCACGTCGCGCAGCCGGCACGGGGTCTTGTTGAGGTAGTACTCCGAGGTGCCGTCGCGGTAGAGCTTGCGGGTGACGGCGATCTCCGAGTACGCGAGGTATTCGATCGGCACCTGGCCGTCGTTGTCGAACACCAGCGTGACCTCGCACATGCCCAGCGGGCCGCGCGAGTCCGAACCGGCGAAGATCACGTCGTCCATCGCCTTGCCGCGCAGGTGCTTGGCGGATTGCTCGCCCATGCACCAGCGGATGGCGTCCACGATGTTGGACTTGCCGCAGCCGTTCGGCCCGACCACTGCCGTGATCGGCTCGTGGAAATGGACCACGCTACGGTCGCAGAACGACTTGAAGCCGGTGATCTCTAACCGCTTGATCCGCATGCGCTTTTCACCTCTTGGCCGTCATCATGTATCGTAACGTAGTGTCATGCAGCAGGCCAAAGCTAACACGCAGCGCTGTAGATCTCAACGAGCTTTTAAGGGGCAAAGCACTACTTCGGACTTTCCCGCCAAACCCACGAATGCACAAATTTTTTGCTCCCAGCGTATGATTCCCCAGCCGATGCGCGCGCTTTTGCTCCTCCTTCTATTGGTGGCTGGGAACGTGGGGGCGGCCGAGCCGGTGCTGCATGTGCGCGCGCGAACCCGCATCGACCTGCAGTCCATCCAGCGCGTTCAAGGCGGGATGCTGGTGCGCGGACGGCTGATGGACGTGTCGGAGGAAGAGCCGATCATCGGGCGGGTGGTGGCCATCGCGGTCGATGGCGCGCATGGCTTCTATAGATATGCCGAGCCCACCGGGGTGGACGGCGCGTTTCGTTGGAAGGTGCCGCTGCCGCTCGGGCAGTACACCTTCAAGCTCAACGCGGGGGGCGACGACGAGTACGCGCCCGCGCCGCCGCTGGTCCGCACCATCGACGTCTCGCGCCATACGCCCAACCTCACGCTCGAGGCGCCGGCCGAGGCCTCGGTGGGCGCGCGCACGCTGTCGATCGCGGTGAGCGCCGAGGATCCCGAGGGCGACGTGGATCTGGTCTCGCCGTCATCGGCGCATGAGGGAGCGGTTCATCCGGTCGCGCTGCCGGTGGTGATCACCGTCGGCGGGCTCGAGGTGGCGCGGCTCACCACCAACCGCGACGGCAAGGCCTATCAGGACCTCGAGATCGCAACGCTCGGCAAGCCGGGCACGGTGGCGACGGTGGGGGCGCGCTTCGCCGGCGACGAGCTGCGCAATCCGGCGCAGGCGACCCGCCCGGTGAAGGTGACCACGCCGACCCGGGTCACGCTGGCGGCCTCGTCGGCCGAGCTGGGCTGGAGTGCGCGCGTGTCGCTCGACGGCGAGCTCACCGACGCGTCCGGTCCCGTCGAGGGCGCGCAGATCGAGATGGTCGCGCTCGGCCCTGTGGGCCCCTGCCCTCCGGGCAGGGTGGGTTGCGAAGACGAGGCGCGCGTGCTGGCGAGCGCGACCACCGACTCGAAAGGCCGCTTCTCGGCGTCGCTCAAGGGCGGCGTCGAGCGCCCCGGAACGCTGTTCCTCGAGGCGCGCTATCACGCCCACCAGGCCAACCTGTCGTTCCGCGAGGCGTCCCACTCGACGGCGGTGCCGCTGGCGGTGCTCGCGCCCGAGCCGCGATCGCTGGCCTTCTACCTGTCGCCGCTGCTCACCGGCCTGGTGATCGGGCTGGTCGCGCTCGGGCGACGGCGGCCGTGGCGCGTGCTGGCCGAGCGGCGCTCGCGCAAGTCGCAGGCACGCGCGGCACGCGTCGGCGCCGGGCTCACCGAGAGCCGGCCGCGCCTCCTGTCGACGCTGCGCGCCCCGCACGATCTCGGCATCTCGGGCCAGGTGTGTGAGCTGCCGTCGGGCGCGCCGGTGCCGACCGCGACGGTGATCGTCAGCGCCGGCGGCGTGCAACGCCAGATGGACGTGGATCACGAGGCGCGCTTCGTCCTCGAGGGGCTACCCGCCGGCACGGTGGTCGTCGAGGTGGGCGCGCGCGGCTACGTGCCCGAGCGCTTCGAGCGCACCCTGCCCCACCGCGGCGAGCTGCGCGCCACTCGCGTGCTGCTGGTGCCGATCCGCGAGAAGATCTTCGCGGTCTATCAAAAGGTCGCGTTGCCGCTGGTGCCGACGCCGGGCTTCACTGCCACCTGGACCCCGCGCGAGCTGCTCCGCTACATGGAGCACAAGGTGCTGATCGTCGACGAGCTGGCGGCGCTCACCCGTCTGGTCGAGGAGGCCTATTTCGGACCGCGCATGCCGGACGTGGGCGTGCTTGCCGAGGCGGAGCGGCTGGCGCGGGAAGTTTCGGCGCGCGCGCGTACTTGACCTCGCACCGACGGAGTCCCTATAGTCTGCGCTTCCGATGAATCAGCCGGTGATGTACGGGATCGTCGCTGCCGCCGTGGTCTTCGTGGTGTTGCTCACGATCGTGCTCTTGCGTCGAAGCCGGCGCGCACCGCTCGCGCGGCCCGAGACCGAAGGCGAAAAGGCGCGGCCCGATCTCAAGCTGGTGCCGCCCGAGGCCGAGTCGAAGCAGCCGGTCGCCGTCGAGAAACGCAAGGCGCTCAAGGAAGGCCTGGAGAAGACGCGCGGCGGATTCATCTCGCGCATCGGCAGCCTGCTCGGCAAGAAGCAGATCGACGCCGGCCTGATCGATCAGCTCGAAGAGATCTTGTTTACCGCCGACATCGGCGCGAAGACCTCGTCCAAGCTGTTCGAGGCGGTGCGCTCGAGCCTGTCGCGCAACGAGCTCAAGGACGCCGACGCGGTGTGGACGGTGATCCGCAAGGAGTCCGAGCACATCCTCGCCGAGGCGCAGACCCTCGGCGGCAAGGTAGATCTCGGGCGCGCCAAGCCGTTCGTCCTCCTTACCATCGGGGTCAACGGAGCCGGCAAGACCACCACCATCGGCAAGCTGGCGGCGAAGTGGGCGGGCGCGGGCAAAAAGGTGTTGCTCGCGGCCGGCGACACGTTCCGCGCAGCAGCCACCGAGCAGCTCGAGATCTGGGGCCAGCGCGCCGGCGCGCCCGTCGTCAAGGGCAAGGAAGGCGGCGATCCCTCGTCGGTGATCTTCGACGCGATCAAGCGCGGCGAGGCCGAGGGCTACGACATCGTGATCGCCGACACGGCGGGCCGGCTGCACACCAAGACCAATCTAATGGAAGAGCTGCAGAAGGTTCGCCGCGTGGTGCAGAAGGCGATGCCTTCGGCGCCGCACGAGACCTTCCTGGTCCTCGACGCCACCAACGGGCAGAACGCGATCGCGCAGGCGGTCATGTTCAAGCAGGCGATGGACATCACCGGGATCGTCCTGACCAAGCTCGACGGAACGGCAAAAGGCGGCGTAATTCTAGGTATTTGCGATGAGCTGAAGGTGCCGGTGCGCTTCGTCGGAATCGGCGAGAAGGTCGACGATCTTCGCGAATTCGATCCGAAGGAGTTCGTCGACGCCTTGTACGAGAACACGGAAAGTGCGGCGTAGCACTAATGATACGTTGGCGTCGTAAATTACTTGATCGATTGAAAAATGGCGTGATATAGTCGCCAGAACTCTTGAGAAGCGCAGTTAAGTAGCGGTAATGTAACAGGAATTTGGGACCTCGCAAGAACGAGGTGAGCATGCGAAGAATCGGAAACCGGGCGAGAATCCTCGCTCTCAGCGTGTCGGTAGTGCTCAGCGGAGCTGCGCGTTTCGCTGTGGCACAGGAGCCGGCGCCACCGGGGTCGGAACCTGCCCCACCGGGCAGCGAGCCGGGCCCACCAGGCAACGAACCGGGCCCGCCAGGCAATGAACCTGCCGCGCCCGGCTCCGAAGCCACTCCCGCGTCGGGCGGCGGAGAAGCCGGCAAGCTCGGCTCGATCTCCTGGCAGGACATCGTCACGGTGCCGCGCCGGCCAATCCTGAAGTACCACCGGATCGAGTTGATCCCGACGTACGACGTCACCATCAACTCGCCGGTCGTACGTCACCACGGGCTCGGCGGTATCGCCAACTTCTTCCTGTCGGAGACGCTGAACATCGCGCTCGAGGCGACCTACTACCAGCCGCAGCAGCTCGAGCACCTGTTCCTGCGCGGCCTCGACGACCGCGTGCTGCCGTCGGCGAACCGCTATTTCTTCAGCGCCTCGTTCAACTTCGGGTACGTGCCGATCTACGGCAAGTTCGCGTTGTTCAACAAGTGGATCTTCCAGTGGGAGGCCTACGTTCAGGCGGGCATCGGAGTGATCCAGACCCAGTGGATCCCGCGCGATCCGGCGAACGACGCCGCCACCAACTTCGATGTGCTGTGGCACATCGATCTCGGCACCCGCCTGTTCATCACCAAGTGGCTGGCGCTGCAGGTCTACATCAAGGACTACATGTTCGTCGACAAGTACGAGCCGACGAACCGCCCGACCACTACCACCGCGCTGCCGCCGGAGTCGTCCTACGTGTCGAACTTCGTCAACAACCTGGTCTTCGGCGTTGGGATCGGCATGTTCTTGCCGACCGGCTTCGAATACAAGTACACGCGATAGGCGAGGAGACGACACATGCGACCCGTCAAGCTCCTCACCGTGTTTGCCATCTTCGTCGGGGCGACGACGCTCTCGACGAGCGCGTTCGCCGATCGGCGCAATCCGCTCGACGGTCAGCCGGCGATCCGGCACAAGGTCGAGCTGCGCAAGCTCCGCTTCGAGGTGACGCCGCAGTTCATCACCTCGACCAACCAGGACTACCGCAACGCGTTCGGCCCCGGGCTGAACATGCAGTTCCACCTCACCGACTGGCTGGGCATCGGCATCTCGGGCAACTTCACGTTCAACAGCAACACGCCGCTCGAGGATCGCGTGCGCAGCCAGCTGCCGGCCGACACCAACTTCAGCAGCAACTCGAGCTCGTACGTGTACCCGGGCCCGCAGCCCACGCTGCAGATCCACGACTCGCACATTCTCCAGATCAACGCGCTGGCGTCGGTGTACGCGTCGATCACCCCGTGGGCCGGCAAGTTCTCGTTGTTCTCGTCGCTGTTCTTCAGCTACGACTTCTTCGTCAACGCCGGGCTCGGCCTCGTGTACTACACGCAGAACAACTGCTGCTTCGTGGCGCGGCCGTCGCACCCGACCCCGGACGACATCGGCAAGGGGCTGACCTTTACCGACGCCAACACCGAAGACGCGTCACAGTTCGCCGGCCTCAAGGTCGGCGGCATGATCGGCGTGGGCGTGCACATCTACTTCACCGAGTGGGTGGGGTTGCAGCTCGAGCTGCGCGACTACATCGTCAAGGCGAACCCGGGCGGCCTCGACGTCAACGGTGACCGCCACCTGACCTCCGACGACGAAGGTCCGCAGAACAACATCTTCTTCGGCTTCGGCGTCACGTTCGTCCTTCCGCCGCACGCCAAGATCTCGAAGTAGTCTCTCTACGAATTCGAAGCTACGGGCAGCTGGTGCTGATCAGCATCACACCGGTGCGCAGCTCTACGCAGAGCTCGGTCGAGTGCTCGCCTTCGAAGGTATCGTAGTACATCTGGATGGTGTCGCCGTCGACGCCGGCGAACGGCGCGGTGGTGAACGCGCCGTCGTGGCCGGCGGTGACGATCACGCCTTCGCCGTTGGAGCGGTTGAGGACCGAGAAGCGCGCGTCGATGTGGCGCTGGCTGGGCTTGCCGTCGAGCACCACGAAGCCCGGCGTGGGCACCGTGGGCGGCTGGAAGCTCAGCGCGGGCAGATCGGGAGGCGGCAGGGGCACCGACGGCGTGTTGCACGCCGCGATGACGCCGAGCGCCAGACCAGCTGCGAGGATGCGCTTCTTCAACAACATTCACCTACCCGTTGGAGCAAGCCATGCGCCAGTCCAGGGATCCAGTGCATTCGCATACTTGAGACCCTGGAGGCGTCAATCGGGTTGGCTTTGGGTGACAACCTGGTTGGCATCTAGGCCTCCATCCGATAGCGGCGCAGCTTCTTCTGCAGGCCGAAGCGGGACAACCCGAGCGAGCGGGCGGCCTGCGATTGGTTACCGGCGGAGCGGTCGAGCGCCTCGCGCAAGAGCGTGCGCTCCAGGCGCTCGACGCGCTTCTTGAGCGCGAGGTCGTCGGGCGAGTCGAACGCCGCCTCGGGCTCGCCCGCCGCCACCTGGGGCGAGAGATCTTCGACGCCGATCACCTCGCCGCCGAGCGCGGCCGCGCGCAGCACCTCGTTCTCGAGCTCGCGCACGTTGCCCGGCCAGCGATAACCGATGAGCTTCTGCAGGGCTGCGCGCGCGATCTTTCTGGGCGCCGCGCCCGCCTCACCCGAGTGCTTGCGTAGGAAGTGCTCGACGAGGAGTGGCACGTCGTCGCGTCGCTCGCGCAACGGCGGCAGCGCCACGCGCACCACGTTCAAACGATAGAAGAGGTCCTCGCGGAAGCGGCCCTCCTCCACCATCCGGCCGAGGTCGCGGTTCGAGGCCACCAGCACGCGAACGTCGACCTTGAGCGTGCGCTCGCCGCCCACGCGACGAAACTCGCCGGTCTGCAGCACGCGCAACAACTTCACCTGCATCGACGCCGGCATCTCGCCCACCTCGTCGAGGAACAGGGTGCCGCCCGAGGCCACCTCGAACAGGCCGCGGCGCTCGGCGTCGGCGCCGGTGAACGCGCCGCGCACGTGGCCGAACAGCGCCGCCTCGAGGAGTGTCTCGGGGATCGCGCCGCACGATTCGGAGATGAACGGGCTCGAGCGGCGCGGCCCGTTGTGGTGGATGGCGCGCGCTACCAGCTCCTTGCCGGTGCCAGACTCGCCGTAGATCACCACCGGCAGCGCGGTGTCGGTGACCCGGTCGAGCAGCCGGAACAGCTCGAGCATGCGCGGCGTGCGACCCACCAGGTTCTCGTAGTTGTAGCGGATGGTGAGCGCGGCGCGGCCCTGGCGCACTTCTTTGTGGAGCTCGCCGAGCTCGAGCGCCTGATCGGCGACCTTGCGCTCGAGCTCGTGGTTCAGATCGGCCACTTCCCGTCGCTGCCGTTCGTTCTCCGTGAGCAGCCGGGCGTTCTCGATGGCGATCGCAGCCTGCTCGGCGAGATCGCAGACCAGCGCCACGTCGGCGTCGCCGAACGCGCCCGCTCTCAATCGATGGTCGGCGTAGACACAGCCGACCACGCGCCCCTTGACCGACAGCGGCACCGCCAACACCGAGCGCAGCTTCAGATCGGAGACCGACAGCGCGGCCTCGAACCGTTCGTCGCCGGCGGCGTCGAGCGTGACGATCGGCGCGGCTTCGCGCGCGGCGCGCTCGGCGATGCTGCGACTGAACGAAGCCTCGCCCCGCTCTAGCGACTGCTGATCGATGTTGCGCGCCACCTTGATCTTGAGCTCAGATCCCTCGCCGTCGCCGAGCAGCACGAAGCCGCGCTCGGCGGAGGTCAGCTCGATGACGGTGTCGAGGATCAGCTCGAGCAGGCGCGGCAGGCGCAGCTCGGAGTTGAGACGCTTGTTGATCGCGAGCAGGCGGCGCGCGGGATCGACGGCCGGCGCGGGCGGCGTCGCAGCGGGCGCTGCCGGAGGGCCGGCTGCGGCCACCAGCTCGCGCAGGCGGCGGGCATCGGGATCCTCGGCGGCAGCGTCGCGGCGTAGCTCGGGGGTGCGCATGCGGATCTCCTTCCAGGTGCGGTCGGCGTCGGCGAGGCTGTCGGCGGCACGGCGTAGATCACCCGCTCGCACGCGGGCGCGCGCCAGGGTGACGCCGGCGCGAAACGCGAGGTAGCGGCGACCCGTGCGCGCGGCGTGATCGCACCAGGCGGCCAGGCGGTCGACGGCATCCGGCGGCGGTCGATCGCCGAGGTCGAGCGGCACGCGCACGGCGGCGATCGCCACCAGATCTTCGAGGTGCGTGCGCGCGGCGGTCGCCAGGGCGGCCTGAAGGGTGAGGCGCGCCTCCTTCGCTTGCGCGGCCTCGGCCAGCACCTCGGCGAGGTTGCGGAGGGCGAGCACGCGCTCGGCGCCCTCATGCGGGCCGAACGCGGCCTCCGCGGCGCGACAGCCAGCGACCGCGCCCTCGAGCTGGCGACGGCGTCGCGCGATGTCGGCTTGCAAGAGATACGCGTACCCGCGCTCGCGGGGCGCCGCGCAAGCATCGGCGAGCGCCAACGCTTCGGCAGCCGCGCGATCGGCGCCTTCGAGATCGCCGATCGACAAGAGGAGGTTGCCGTAGTTGAACAGCGCGCCGGCGCGCTCCACGCGCTTGCCGAGGCGGCCGAGATCGCGCGCCGCCTCGCGCGTCGGTGGCAGCGCGCGCTCGTACTCGGCCTGCTCGCGCAAGATCGCGCCCAGATTCGCGGCGTAGATGGCGGCGCCGTGCAGATCCGACGCCGAGCGGGCCAGCCGCAGCGCCTCGTCGTAGGCCGAGGCAGCGCGAGGAAGTTGGTCGCGCGCTTGCGCCACCATTCCGCTGAGCGAACGCGCGCGCGCGCGCAGGATCGGGCTGCCGGAGGCGTCGCGTTCGATCGCGTCGAACGCGAGCTCGGCTTCGTCGAGCCGGCCGAGATAGTAGAGCGCCAGACCGCGCGCTTCGTCGAGCGCGGCGCTGGCGGCGCCGGTCGGTGCGCAGGCCTCGGCCGCCTCGGCGTAGGCGCCGCGCGCCAACAGGACGCGCCCGTAGAGCCCGCGCGCGTCGGCCTCGTCCGCGGGCGACAAGGTATCGTAAACCACCCCGCGCGCCGCGCCGGGATCCACCGGCGGGGAGAGGATCGCGCGCAGGCGTGCCTCCGCCGCGGGATGGTCGCCTGCGCGCTGCAGGGCGCGCGCAGCGGCGAGCGCGGCGAGCGGGGTCTCGCCGAGCGGCGCCAGCGCCTCGAGCGCGCCCGTGTAGTCGGCGCGCAAGGTGCGCACGTCGGCGAGGCCGAGGCGCGCGGCGATCGCGAGCGGTTCGTCGGCGAAGCGGAGCGCGTCGGCGAAGGCCTGCTCGGCGCGCGCCAGCTCGAAGTGATCTCGCGCGCTGTGCCCGGCGGCGAGCGCGGCTCGAGACGCGGCGAGCGGCGGCCCGAGAACCGCCAGGTGGCGTGCGCGATCGGCGAGCGCGCGGTCGCTGGCGTCGTCGGGTACGCGCGCGAGCGCCAGGCGATGGAGCGCGGTACGTCGCGCGGGCGCAGTGGCGCCGGTGGCCGCAGCGGCGTGGGCGCGCGAGGGAAAGCGCGCGAGGTGGCCGTCGAGCTCGAGGATCCCGGCGGTCTCGGCGGTGCGTCCGGCGGCAAATGCGGCCGCGGCGTCGAGGTCGGCGAGTCGCGCCAGCTCGTCGATCGAGGCCGGTCGACCGAGCGCCGCGAGCGCTTCGACCAGCCGGCGCGGCGGCTCGGCCAACCTGCGGATCGCGGCGAGCACCAGCGCGCCCAGGTCGGCGCCGTCGACCGCGGGCAGCTCGTCGGCGGTGGGCAAAGCGCCCGGGCGCGCCCGCGCGGCAGCCCCGCGCACCAACTCGACCACCAGGCGCGGCTGCCCGCCCGAGGCGCGCTGCACCGCGCGACCGAACGCGGGGGCGGCGCTTCCGATCATGGAGGCGACCAACGCGAGGGTCGCCGCTTCTGCGAGCGGCTCGAGGCGGATGCGGGCGAGTCCGGCGCTCGTCGAAGACGTGCCGAACGGCAGCTCGCCGGCGGGCGCCAGCTCCGCCACCAGTCGCGACGGGTGGATCGCGCCGTGCGCGATCAGGTCGAAGAGCTCGCGCTCGAGCGGGTCGAGCTGCGAGGGCGTGCGATCGCCGAGATCGAGGTGCAGCACCGCAGGCGACGCCTGCAGGCGATCGCACAAGCGTGCGATGCGCGCGCGCTGGCTGCGTTCGTCCGCGCCCGCTGCGCGGTCCGGGTCCAGCGTGCGCAGGGCTGCTGCCAGGGTCGGCCCGTGCCAGGCGGGCGGCGCTTCCCCGCGCGCGGCGGCGGCCAGCTGTCCAGCGCGACGCAGCTCCTCGACCAGCCGCGAGCGGCCGCTACCGGGCGCGCCCTCGACGAGCAGCAGGTTCGCCGAGTCGAGCGCGGCGGAGGCGGCGGCGAGCTCGGTCTCGCGGCCGACCAGCCGGGGTCGGTGCAGCACCAACATCGCGGGCGCGTCGTCGAGCGCGCCGTCGAGCCGGGCGCCGAGGCGGAGCGCCTCTTCCACCACGCGGCGCGCCGAGGATGGGCGGCCCGCGGGGTCGGGCGCCAGCATCCGGGTCACCAGCTCTGCCAACCCGGTTGGCGCACCTTCGAGAAGGGGCGGAGGCTGCACGGACTGGCGCAGCAGCTCGGCGAGGCTGGCGCCGGCACGCAGCGGCCGGCCGCTCCACAGCTCGAACGCCGTGGCGCCGAGCGCGTAGAGATCGACGCGCGGATCGCCCGCGTCGGCGGAGGGGTAGAACGCTTCGGGCGCGAGGTAGGCCGGCGTGCCGCGCAAGGCCCCCGCGATGCCGCGCGCCGCGCCGAGCCCGAGATCGGCCAGTCGCGTCGTACCAGCGGCGTCGACGAGCAGGTTGCCTGGCTTGACGTCGTGGTGGACGACTGCGCGCCGATGTAAGGCGTCGAGCGCGCTGGCCACCTCGCCGAGGAGCTGGCACAGGGCACGCGCGCGCGCCGCCGGAGCCAGGCCGGCAAGCGCGTCGGCCGGCGGCCTGCCGTCGAGCAGCTCGCTGGTGAAGAACGGCTGACCGGTGACCAGCGGCCCGCCCTCTTGCGCCCGATCGAGATCGAACACCTCGAGCAGGTTCGGGTGGCGAATGGCGGCGAGCGCCGCGAACTCCCAACGGAATCGCTCGCGCGCCTCGGGGCTGTCGAGGCGCTTGAGCGCCTTCAGCGCGACCGGGGAGCCGTCCCGCTCGTCGACCGCCGCCCACGCGGTGGCATCGGCACCCTCCCCGAGCAAGCGCTGCAGGCGCCAACGCCCGTTGACCCGGGCGCGAAGCTCGCCTGCCAACTTCGTTTGCACCCTCTCAGGGTAACGGCTCCCTCACCCATTTGCAACCACCAGCAATCGTTCGTCGGTCATGTCGCGCATGGCGTAACGGATGCCTTCGCGACCGAAGCCGGATTCCTTGCCGCCGCCGTACGGCATGTGGTCGATGCGATAGCTCGGCGCGTCGTTGATGATCACCGCACCGACGGAGATACGATCGAACGCGCGTAGGGTGTTGGGCAGATCGCGGGTGAACACCCCGCACTGGAGGCCGAAGCGCGAGTCGTTGACCGCGTCGATCGCGGCGTCGAAGTCTTCGAACGGCTCGAGGTTCACGGTGGGCCCGAAGGCCTCCTCGCAGTGCAGCGCGACGTCGTGGGGCACGTCTGTCAACACGGTTGGCGGAACCACCGCGCCGCGGCGTGGGCCGCCGGTGAGCACGCGCGCGCCGTGCGCCTGCGCCTCTTCGATCCAGCGCTCGATCCGGATCGCGTTGGCCTCGTCGATCATCGGGCCGACCAGGTTGGCCGGATCGCGCGGGTCGCCGATCGTCAGCGCTCTCGTCGCTGCGACGAAGCGGCTGGTGAACTCGTCCCAGCGGCGGGCGTGCACGCAGATGCGCTGCGCGCTGATGCACTTCTGCCCCGCGTAGGAGAACGCGCCGTAGACCAGCTTGGGGATGGCCGCGTCCAGATCGGCGCTCTCGTCGACGATCGCCGCGGCGTTGCCGCCGAGCTCGAGGACCACGCGCTTCTTGCCGGCGCGCGCCTTCAGGTCCCAACCGACCTTCTGCGAGCCAGTGAAGCTGACCAGAGCGATGCGCTCGTCTGTGACCAGCACGTCCGCCACCGCGCGATCGGCCGGCAGCACGGAGAGCGCGCCCTTGGGCCAGGCGGTGCGGTCGATGATCTCGGCCAGACGCAGGCACGAGGTGGGCGTTTGCTCCGCCGGCTTGATCACGATAGGGCAGCCGGCCGCGATCGCCGGGGCGATCTTGTGCACCGCCAGGTTGAGCGGGAAGTTGAACGGGGCGATGCCGGCGACCAGCCCGATCGGAAAACGGCGGGTCACGCCAAACCGTCCCACCGAGCCGGGGCGCAGATCGAGCGGGATCATCTCGCCGTACAGGCGCTCGGCCTCGGCGGCGGCGATCTCGAAGCAGTGCACCGCGCGCTCGACCTCGGCGCGGGCGTCCCCGATCGGCTTGCCGCTCTCGGTGACCATCCCGTCGGTGAGCTCGCTCCCGGCGGCGCGAATGCCGTCGGCGATCTGGCGGCAGATGGCGGCGCGCTCCCAGGCGCCGAGCGCGCGCGTGGCGGCGAACGAACGTGTGCCGGCGGCGATCGCCTCCTCGAACTCGGCGCGGCCGGCCATCGCAACAATGGCAAAACACGCCCCGTCGAACGGGGCGTGTAGCTCTTTGGTTTGTTGGGTGGTGGTGAAGCGACCTGCGACGTAGGCGGAGAACGCTCTCGGCGGCATGCCTCCGAGGATAGCGGACTACTTGACGACGATCTGGCCCTTCATGTTCGGATGGATGTGGCAGCGGAAGTTGAAGGTGCCGGTCGCCTTGAAGGTCTGGGTGTACGAATTGGCGCCGTTCGCCATCAGCGGGCCGCCTTCGTGGGCGATGCCTAGCGTGCCGTCCGAGTGGATCTCGTGGTTGATGCTGTCGGTGTTGATGAAGGTCACCTTGGTGCCCGGCGCAACGAAGATGGTCGGGATCGACTGCGCCCCGAACGCGGTGAGGTTGGGCGCGGCCGAGGTGCCGATGTTCACGCCCTTGGGGATGCTCACCAGCAGCTCGGCGAGGATGTCGAGCGTGAGCGGCGTCGAGCCGCTGATGGCGCCCGAGACCGCCTTGATGGTCAGCGCCTGGGCCGCGGCCGGCGTCACGTCACCGACGGTCTTGAGGGTCATGACCGTGGTGGTGGCGTTGGCGATCATCCCGCCGGGCGGGTTGAAGGTCGCGGTCACGCCCGTGGGCGCACCCTCGAGCGAGTACACCGCCACGCCATCGAAGCCGCCCGCCGGCGTCACGTTGACCGTGACGTCCAGCGAGTCGTTGAGCCGGATCGAGCCCGAGCTCGAAGCCAGCGAAAGGGAGATCGAGCCGGTCGGCGAAGGCGGACCGGCCAAATCAGGGCTAGGGGCCAAGCCGAGGTCTGGTGCGGGCGATCCGCCGGGGTCGGGATTGCCGCCTCCGCGATCGCCGTTCGCCGACTGCATGCCCGGGTCGACGGGCGTGGGGCCCGGATCCGGCCCGCTCGCGGGTCCGCCGAAGGTCGAGAGGCAGCCAGTCATCAGCGAAGCGGCTGCAAAGACGACCGTGAGAAAGCAATTTCGGCGCAGCATCAGACTCTCCTTTGGGGTCGCACCCCAGCTTGGCGAAGGCTCGTACTTCAAGAGTCGTTCCAGCCGGGGAGGCTCCGTAAGTATGCGGAGGGACGGGGTCACTTGACCCCAGCAACGCGGGAAAACACTCCAGGTGGGTGGGGATCACCCCACCTGACCGCCGTTTGTAGGGGGCAGATCCTCAGGGCAGCGGGAGGTGGACGCGGAAGCGGGTGCCGACGCCGATCGTGCTCTCGACGCTGATGCGTCCGCCGTGGCGCTTGACGATGCCGTAGCTGATCGACAGGCCAAGGCCCGTGCCCACCGTCGGGCCCTTGGTGGAGAAGAACGGCTCGAAGATGCGCGGCAGCACCTCGGGCGGGATGCCCGGCCCGGTGTCTGCGACCGACAGCTCGGCGTGCGCCTCGGTGCGGCGGGTGGAGAGCGTGAGCGTGCCCGAGCCCTTCATCGCCTGCGTGGCGTTGAGGATCAGGTTCAGGATCACCTGCCCGAGCGGGCCGGTCTCGACGGGGATCGCGGGCAGGGTCTCGTCGTAGTCGCGCACCACGGCGACGTCCGCCAGGTGGCCGGTGACCAACGTGAGCGTGGAGTCGATGAGCGCGGCCAGGTGGGCGGTGACGCGCGGCTGGGGCGGCGCTTCGGATTCTTCGCTGGGGGCGAAGCGCGACAGATCTTGCGCGATGGCGTGGGCGCGCCGCGCGCCTTCGGAGACCGCGTCGAGCAGCGGCGAGAGGTCGCGCCGGATCTCGTCGAACTGCGGATCGACGGCGCCGATCGCGGCCCGCGCCTGGTCGGCCGCGCCGAACAGCACCTCGGCGTGCTGGCGCAGGCGTCCCACGTGATCGAACGCCGTGCGCACCTGATCGGACAGATCCGCGGCCACGCCGGCGACGATCTGGCCGAGCGAGGCGAGCTTCTCGCTTTGTACCAGGCGCTGCTCGGCGCCGCGCAGATCGCGCAGGGTCTTGGCCAGCGACTGCGAGCGCGCCGCCGCCTTTTGCTCGAGCTCGTTCGACAGCGCGTGCAGCCGCTCGTACAGGCGCGCGCCCGCCAGCGCGCCGGTGACCGTCACGCACATGCGGTCGAGCGCCTCCAACTCGACGGCGTCGCTCACCCCGCCGCCCTGCCGGGGGCTGATCGCGATCAGCCCGAGCAGCTGCTCGCCCTCGACCAGCGGGCCGAGGTACTCCGCGCCCCAGCGCACGCACGCGCGCTCGATCTCGAGCTGCGCGGGGCCGCGCGTATCGCGGGCGATGAGCGACTTGGCGTGCGCCAACTCGACCAGGAGCGGGCTCGACCGCGACGGCGGCGGCACCGCGCCCCAGGCGGACAGGGCCACGCGCGTGCGCCCCTTCTCGTCGATCACCACCAGCGCCGCCAGCCGGCGATCGAGCGCGGCTAAAAAGCGATCGATGGCGCGACCGAGCTCCTCCGAGGTCTGCAGCGTCGCCGCCTGGTTGGCGAGGTGGGCCAATTCATCGTCGATGTCGCGGCGGCGCCGGCCGACCAGTCGATCGATGCGCGGTTGCAGCGCGATCAGGTAGCCGCGCATGGCGATCACCAGCCCTGCGTAGAGGAGCGCGAGCGGCAGCGGTTGGCCGTGGGTGAGGCGCGGCCCGGCGAGGATCGCGAACAGCGCGAACGGAACGGCGCCGACCAGCGTCAGGCCGGTCCACAAGAGCGTGCGACGCAGCGCCAGCCGCACGTCGAGCAGGCGGTGGCGGATGATGGCGGTGAGCAGGATGAACGCGCCGGCGAGCAGCGGCATCCAGCCGACCGGCGGCGCCGAGATGCCGAGGATGGGCAGCGCGTCGACGAGCGCGAGCCCACCGAGCGCCGAGGCGAACATGATCAGGGACAGCTGGCGCCGCTCGAGCGGGCGGTGCTCCGACGGCAGGTGCTGGAACAGCGTGATCGGCACGCTGAGCGTGAGCGACATCTCGACCAGCGCGATCGGATAGAGCGTGCCGGCCGAGCCCGCCCAGCCCCATTCGTAGGCGCGCGCGGCGCCGATGATCCACGGGCTGAACGAGAGCACGAAGGTGACGGCCGCGGCGATCCAGGCGATGCGCCGCAGCCGTTCGAGCGGGCGGCCGGTGAGCTTGTGCGTGAACTCGATCGCGCACGGGGCGGTCCACACGGCCATCGACTGCGAGGCGCGCACCAACCACAGCGCGGTGTGCTGGTTGCCGGCGACGAACACCATGCCGGTGGTGAACAGCGTGCCGCCGACGGTGGCGAGCATGCCGAGGAACGGCCTGCGCACCGGCCCGCGCCCGCGCGTGACCACCAGCGCGATCATCGCCACGCAGATCGCCGAGGCGATCAGGTAGGGCGCGGCCCACGGGCGCCATTCGACGGCGAAGTGGTTCACGGCCGGCCGTCAGCCATCGACGACGGAGCGGTTGCGGCCGCCTTGCTTGGCGCGCCACAGCGCCTCGTCGGTCCGTTGCAGGAGCGACTGCGGGCGCGCGGCGCCTTCGCGCACGGTGGAGGCCACGCCGCAGCTCACGGTGAGCCGCAACCGCGGCGGGATGCGCTGCCACTCGATGCCGGGCGGCACGCTGGCCTGGAAGCGGCGTCCGGCGATGTCCGCGCGCAGCCGCTCGGCGATCCCGTACGCCGCGCCGGCTGCGGTCTCCGGCAGGACCAGCACGAAGGTGCCGCCCGCCCAACGGCCCACGCGGTCGACCGCGCGCGCGCCGGCGTGCAGCGTTGCGGCGACCTGCTTGAGCGCGAAGTCGCCGACGCCGCGGCCGTAGCGATCGTTGATGCCGCGCAGATCGTCGACGTCGACCAGCACCAGCGCGAGCGGGCGGCTGTAACGCGACGAGCGCTCGAGCTCTTCGTCGAGGCGCAGGCGCAGGTAGTGGTAGCCGTCGGCGCCGGTGAGCCCGTCGGCCACCAGGCGCTCGAAGTTGGGGGCCGCGGCGGAGAGCAGGACGCGCTGCGTGGCATCGCCGGCGGGCATCGCTTCCATCGAGGCGGCGAGCGCGTCGCGGACGGCCGCTTCGAGACGCGGCGACTCGAATGGATCGGTGAACAGCGCCCAGGGATGGGTGCGCTCGACCACGCCCAGGAGCTCGGCGGAGGTCAGCGCGGCCTCGACCACCGCGATGCGCGGCAGCGACGGGCGATCGAGCGCCAGGCGGGCCAACAGCTCGATACCCTCCTCGCCGCCGGCCAGCACCGCCTGCGCCGCGCGCGCCAGGCGATGCACCGCCTTGTGCCCGGCCTCGACCGGATCGCCGCCGGCCTCACGCACCGCCTCCATCATGCGACCGAGCCGCTGCGGATCGAGATCGAAGCACACCACCTTCTTGATGCTCATGCGGGCTCCGGCGCGCGCATGGGCAGGCGCACGCAGACGGTGGCGCCGTCGCCGGACGCGCTGCGCACCTCGATGCGGCCGCCGTGGCGCGTCACCACGCCCTTGGCGACGGTGAGGCCGAGGCCGGCGGCCTTCTCCTTGGTGGTGAAGAACGGTTGGAAGATCACCTCGAGGTTGCCTTCGGGGATGCCGTCGCCGTCGTCGCTGATGAGCACCTCGACGCCGCCGCGGTCGGTGCGCTCGCGCAAGATCACCCAGATCTCGGAGTGCGCCGCCTCCACCGCGTTGAGCAGCAGGTTGAAGAAGCACTGGTTGAGCGGCCCCGGGTAGCACTCCACCGACGGGGATCCGGCGTACACCCGGGCGACGTCGATGCGGCCGTCGGTGCGCCGGCGCAAGAGGTTGAGCGCGGCGTCGAGCCCCTCCTCGATGCGAAACAGGCGGCGCTCGGCGTCGGGACGGGCGAACTTGCGCAGATCGCCGATGATCACGCCGGTGCGGCGCGTCGCCTCGGCCACCGCCGCGATGATCTGCGGCACCGCGGTGATCGCCTCCTCGACGCGCGCGCTGCGTGTGCCGGACGGCGCGCGATCGATCAGTTGCTCGCAAGCGGACGCGTAGCGGCCGAGGGTGGGCAGGTTGGCGGAGATGAAGTTGAGCGCGTTGTTGATCTCGTGGCTGATGCCGGCGACCAGCAGGCCCAGCGACGAGGAGCGCTCGGCTTCGACCAGCTTGGCCTGCGCGATCTTGAGCTCGATGAGCGCGTTCTCCAGCTCGGCGGTGCGCATGTGCACCTGCGCCTCCAGTCCCTGGCCGCGGCGCTCGACCTCTTGATACAGCCGGCCGTTCACCCAGGCGCGCGCGGCGCGTTCGCCGAGGCGTTGCAGATCGCCGGTGAGCGCGTCGTCGGCGCGACTGAGCGAGCGGCCGGCGACCGCGGCCATGCCGATCAGCTCGCCTTCACGGACCAGCGGCACCAACGCGTCGGCGCGCAAGTGGTCGAGCGCGGCGAGCAACGTGGCCGCGCCGGGGTCGCCGAGATCCATGTGGTCGCGCAACACGGGGGTGCACAGCGTGGCCATCGCGCGCTCGGCGAGATCGACGCAGGCGGGCTCGCCGGCGCGATCGCGGTCCCCGGTGACCAGCGCGGTGAGCTGGGCCTCGAAGCCGGTGCGCAGCCCGTCGGCGAGGTGCGCCTCGACGGCCAGGGTGGCGCGCGCGTCCAGCGAGCGGCGCTCGAACTCGGCGATCGCGCGCTCGATGCGACGGCGCCGCCAGCCGAGCACCTTGCCGAGCGACGGCTCGACGCCCGCCACCCACACACGGGTGATCACGAACAGCGTGAACGCGGCCGCGCCCATCCACGCCGGCGAGGAGGCCTCGCTCGCGCCGGCGACCGCGATCCCATAGATGACCAGCGCCGCCACCACCGCGCCGAGCAGGCCGAGCACGGTCTGGCGCACGAACGTGCGGATGGCCATCAGGCGGTGCTGCACGATCGCGTAGAACAGCACCAGGCAGGCCAGCGAGCCGGTCGCCCAGCCGATCGGATAGGAGTCGATGAACAGCGTGTTGGCGTCGACGCCGCCGAGCGCGCCGAAGCCGAGCGCGGCGGCGGTCCAGCCGATCTGGCGGCGGCGGCGCGACGGCGGGAGCGCCACGAACGCGCGGCGCGTGAGCTCGATGCCCCAGAGAATGGTGGGGATGGACGAGAGGCCTGCGAGCAGCGCGCCGGGCGTGACCACCGGCCAGTATCCGCCGGTCGGGCGCGGCGCGACGCTCGTCAGCGACGGGACGAGCAGCATCACGGCGGCGACGGCGACGCCGAACAGCATCAGCAGGTTTGCCATCCGCAGGTGCACGCGCGCCAGCGCCGCGGCGAAGCGCAGCGAGCACGGGCCTGCCAGCGCGATCGACGCGAACGCGACCTGCGCGCAGCGGTGACCGAGCTCCATCTGGTTCGGCTCGAGGCCGAGCGCGATCGCGGTGGTGATCGACCACAACGAGGAGCAGAAGGCCACCACCGCGAACCAGGCGCGCACCTCGAGGTCGCCCGTCTTGAGCGTGAGGTACAGCGCGAGCGCGGCCTGGATCAGCGCGCCGCACAGGGGCGGGATGCACTGCGGCCGCCGCACCAGCTCATCGAACAGGCCGCTCACGCAGCCAGCATAACCTAAACCGGGGGCGAGGGCCGGGGAGGCCTAGCAGTTGCCGGAGGGGCAGCAGAATCCCCACGCGGGGGTGGTGACGCCGGTGGGTGCCAAGCACTGGTAGCCGCCCGCGGGGCAGTCGCTGGCGGTGTTGCTGCGGCACACCAGGCGGCAGTGGTACAGCGTGGTGGCGCCCGAGGTGACGCCGACGCACACCGAGCCCGGCGCGCAGTCGGCGGTCTTGTTGGTGGTGCAATCCGCGCCGTCGCCGCCGGCGCCGAGCTTGGCGCAATCGGTGGCTTGCGTCGTCGCCGTGTCGCCGAAGACCTCGCAGCCGAGTCCGGTCGCGCAACCCGACGCGCCCGCCTTGGTGACCGGCTGGCAGGCGATGGTGCACACTTTGGCGGTCGACATGCTCAGCGTCACCAGGCAGTGGCCGACGTTGGTGGCGACTCCGCCCTGTGCCGCCTGTTTGCAGTCGGTGTCGGCGTTGCAGAACGGGCGGCACTGATCGAGGCCGGTCGCTTCTTGCGTGCACAGCGAGCCCTTGAGGCAGTCGTCCGACGAGGCGGCGCCGCAGATCGCGCCGGGCGCCTTGTCGCCGTCGGAGGAGCAGGTGTTCACGTCCATCGCGCCGAGCGTGCACTTCTCGTTGGCGCCGCAGCCCGATTGCGCGACCACGTCGCACAGCCCGGCGTCCGCGCCCGGGATCGAGAAGTCCACGCCCGAGAAGTCGACGCCGTACAGATCGACCATCGACAGATCCGGCGGGCCGCCGGGACCGAAGTCCATGTTGCCGCCGCCGCCGCCGTCAGGCCCCCCGCCGCCGCCGCCACTGTTGTGCCCCGGCTGCGCGCAACCTGCGGCCGCCAACACGACTAGCGCAAAAACTGCGCGGCCCCAGTACCTGCGGTGCTGCACCAATCGACCATAGCGCCCTCTTCGTCAAACTGTCAAACGGCGCGGTTTTCCGCGTTCAGCCCTCGCGGGCCAGGCGCTCGACGAGCGGGATGTCGGCGGGCAGCACGTCGTAGCCGGTCAGCCGCGCGGGCTCGACCCAGGCCAGCTCGGCGACCTCGACGGGGCGCGGCGGTCCGGCCAGAACGCAGGCGTAGACCAGCATGTACAAGTCGAATTCGGGGTAGGCGAAGAACACCACCTCGTCGATCTTCCCGACGGTGGCATGACAGCCCAGCTCCTCTTCGATCTCGCGCGCGAGGGCCGCGGTGGGCGGCTCGCCGGGCTCGACCTTGCCGCCCGGAAACTCCCATTTGTCGGGCATCGGCTGGTCCGGGCGCCGCCGGGTCAAGAGCACGCGGCGCTGCGAGTCGCGACAAAGAGCGGCGACTACCAATTTTCTTGGCCTGTTGATCGTTGCAGTAGGCACGGGCCGCGATTATAGTCTGCCCCCTTCAGAGAGGAAGCGGAGAGGACGAGGATGAAGCTGTATACGGGCAAGATCCCCACCATCGCCCAGGAAATGATCCACTCGCTCGTGCAGGCCAACGACATCGAGGTCAACGACGCCAACGAGGCGCAGCTCGACGTCGAGGCGGTCCTGAAAGAGTACGTGCGCATGGACCGCGAGACCACCGACCAGGCCAAGGATCTGCTCGAGCAGCGGAAGCTGCCCTACGGCGCGTTTGGCAAGCTCAAGCGGGAGCTGGCGGAGCAGCGCGGCTTCTCGCTCGGCGAGGAGTCCACCATGTGGATCGCCAACCAGATCCTCGAGACCTTCATGCAGTCGCAACACGTCGAGGAGGTCTATGCCGACGACGTGGTGCTGCGCAAGAAGCTGCGCGAGGTGCTCAAGAAGCACATGAAGGTCGATGACGAGCTCGACCAGGAAGTGCGCCAGCGGATCAAGAACCTCGAGGAGGGCACCCAGACCTGGGAGCTCGAGTACTCGAAGGTGATGGAGCAGGTCAAGCGCAAGCACGGCATCAGCGAATAGCTCGCCCGCTCCCCAGGCGAGCGCCCGGCGACCCCACGAGAAACCCCAGATTGGCCGGAGTTGTGCAACCTCTCTTCGAGTGAAGAGGAGGTCAAACATGCTGCTACTGCTTGCGATCGTTCTGGGGATTGCCTGGGTGCTGGGCTTCGGGGTCTATCACACCACGTCGGCTGCGATTCACATCCTGTTGATCCTGGCGTTGGTCTCGGTGGTGCTGCACTTCGTTCGCGGGGTCAGCCGGCCAGTCGTATAGAGCTCGCGGCGTACGTCCTGACCTCCGATCGAGGAGCCTTGGAGGTACGCCGCGATCTGTATTGGATTACGGAAACTTGACCGTCGGTGGACGGGCGCGATAGGCTGCGAAGCTAGAAGGCTCGCGTGCTGGCGCTCTCACTAGAGGGAAAGGTCGCAGTTGTCACCGGCGCTGGACGTGGCCTGGGGCAGGCGATGGCGCTTGCGCTGGCGGAGGCGGGGGCGAGCGTGTCCCTGCTCGCACGTTCGGCGAGCGAGCTGGAGGCGACCTCGCGCCACATCGAAGAGACCTTCGAGCGCAAGGCGCTGATCATTCCCACCGACGTGGCCGACGAAGCGGCGGTGGAAGAAGCCGCCAGCCTGACGGTGGCCACCTTCGGGCGAATCGACGTGCTGGTGAACAACGCCGGGATCGCGCACGTGGCGCCGCTGCTTGAGCTCACCCTCGACGAGCTGCGGCGCGTGCTCGACGTCAATGTGGTGGGCACGTTCCTCTGTACGCGCGCGTTCGGGGCGCACATGGTGGCGCAGCGCAAGGGCACGGTCATTAATGTGGCGTCTACCGCGGGGCTGGGCGGCGAGCCGGAGCTGACCGCGTATTGTGCGTCGAAGGGCGCGGTGATCGCGTTCACGCGCGCGCTGGCGATCGAGTGGGCGCGCCACGGCGTGACCGTCAACGCGATCGCGCCCGGCTACTTCCGAACCGATCTCAACAAACAGGCGCTCGACGACGTCACCAGCGGCCCGAAGATCGTCGGCAACATTCCGCTCCGGCGCGTCGGGCAGCCCGAGGAGCTGGGGCCGCTGGTCGCCTACATGGCGTCCGACGCCGCGGCGTTCATGACCGGCTCGGTGGTGGTTCTCGACGGAGGCCAGACGGCTCGCTGATGGCAAACGTGCTGGTCGTGATCGAGCTTTCCGAGGGCAAGGCGCTGCCGGTGTGCCTGGAGGCGCTCGGCCAGGCGCGCCGGTTGGCGACGCACCTGGGCGCCACGGTGTATGCGGTGGTGCCGCTCGCCCACGCGCCGACCTACGGCGAGGACGACGTGATCGCGCAGCTCGCCGAGCACGGCGCGGACAAGGTGGTGCTGGTCACCGACGAGGCGCTTGGCGGCGCGGCGGATGCGATGCGCTGGGGCACGCACGGGCCGGCGATCGGCATGGTCAGCGACATGCTGCCGCCGTCGCTGCTGCTGTTCGGTGCGACGCCGGGCGGACGTGAGGTAGCGCCGCGAGCGGCGGCGCGCATGGGCGCGGCGTTCCTGGCCGAGGCGTGGCTCGAAGTGCGTGAAGACAAGCTGGCGTTGTGGGAAGGATCGGGTGAGAACGCGCACGCGCTCGACGGCGATCTGGAGTTTCCGGTGGTCGCGACCGTGCCGCCGGGACGTTACACGTACGCCGTCGGCGACGACGAGGCCGAGGTCGAGGTGGTCGCGTCGACGGGGCGCGTGCCGGACTTCGATGAGCTCGGCTTCGAGCGCGACGCGACCGGGCGTGCGGTGGTGTTGGCGCCGCCCGAGCTCGCGGGCGCGGCCGAAGAGCTGGCCAAGGCGCTCGGCGGCGCGGCGATGTCCCCGACCTCGTTCGAAGGGCTCTTGTCGACGCGCCTGGCGATCTCGCTGGGCGCCCCGCTCGGCGCCGTGCGCGCGCAGGTGCGCGTGTCGATCGGCGAGCACGCCGACGCGCAATCGGGCGCGCACTACGCGGTGGTCGGCAAGACCGACGTGCTGACGCAGGCGTTGATCGCGGCGGTCGGCGCGGTCGAGCGAAAGAAGCCCGAATGAGCGTGCGTACCGTCGCGTTGGTGCATCAGGCGGCCGACCTGGCGCTGGTCCGCGTCGGCGCGGGGCTGGGCGAGACCACCGTGATCACCATCGCCGCCGGCACCGAGGCGGGCGAGCAGTTGCTGGCGGGCGCGCGGGCGGCCGGCGCTGCGCGCACGGTGCGCCTGTGGGACGACGCGATGATCGCGACCGACTACCTCGGCGTGGCGTTCACGTTGGCGGCGACGGTGCGCGCGGTGATGGGCGACCTGGCGGCGAATCCCACGCTGATCCTGTGCGGCGACGGCGGGCGCGGAGCGGTCGGGCCGGCGGTGGCCGAGCGCCTGTCGCTGCCCCACCTCGGTGAGGTGGTCGGCGCCTCGATGATGGACGAGCGCGTGGTGGCGCGCCGCCGATCGGGGACCGTAGTGCGGCTGTATGCAGGCAAGCCGCCGATCGTGCTGTGCCTGGCCGCGGCGCCGTCGGAGAGCGCGGGCGCCGAGGCGGGCGCGTGGACCTCGGCGGTCGGCTCGACCGAGGTGTGGACGCTCGGCCAGGCCGGGCTGACCTCCGCCGAGCTCTCGTATCGCAAGCGCTTTCGGCCACACGCGTCGGCCGGCCCGACGGGCGCGCCGCGCGTGTTTCCCGATGCGCCGTCGCTGGTGGCGCGCCTGCTCGCCGACGGCCTGTTGTCCGGTTCGAGCTAGCCCATGCGCAAGCGCAGCACGGGCCTTCCGGAGCTTCCGCCGCCGCCGACGCGCGGACCCGAAGGCACCGCGCTGTCGGCGCTGTTGCGCGCGCGGCGATTCCGGCTGGGCGCCGGCGCGGAGCGGGTGGCGCACAACCTGCGCGCCTTCGGCGGCGAGGTGGCTGCCGACGCGGCGCCGTGGATCGGCGCGGTGAGGCCGCCGGCCGATGCTCCGTCGGTCTCGCTGGGCGAGCACGCCGGCACGCTCGGGCCGCGCAGCTTCGGTTTCTTCAACAACGTCGGCGGCGTGGCCGCGTTCGATGCGCCGCTGACCGGCCCGCTGCGCCGCGGCGGGTTGGCGCTGGTGGTGCCGCGCCGCGATGCGCTGCCCGATCTGGGTCCGCTGGCGCTCGCGCGCGGGCTCGGGATCTCGTGGATCATCTCCGTCGGGGACGGCGATCCTGCCGAAGCGATCGCGTTCCTCGGCGCCGATCCGCTCACCGATTCGCTGGCCGTGGTGCTCGGCGCAGGCGCGAGTGGCGCCAGCCTGCGCCCAGTGCTGGGCGCAAAGCCGACCGTCGTGTGGGGCGGCGATGCGGTGTGCCAGGCGGTGGCGCGGCGCGCCGGATCGCTGGTGGTCGACGGCATCGACGAGTGGCTCGCGCGCGCGGCGCTGCTCGACGCCGGGGTCGAGCCGGGCGCACGCGTCTCGATCGTGGTCGTCGGTGGCGGGCGATCGTACGTCGAGCGCGAGGTGGCCCTGGCGCGCCTCGATGCCGACGTCACCGTCGTCGACGAACGGGAGCCGGCCGAGCTCGCGGGCGCGGTCGCGCAGGCGGCCGGCGCGGGACGCCCGGTGGTGCTGGTCGCCGGCGGGCCGCCGGTCGCGGCGCCGTTGCCCGCCGGTCCGGACGAGGACGGCGCGAAGCCGCGCATGCTGTGGGCCGATCTGCGCCATCCGGAGCACCTGCGCGCGCTGCTCCACGCGCTCGCAGCGGCGGCGGTCGAGCCCGAGTCGGAGTCGCGCAAGGGCTCGCGCATCGACAAAGAGCTGCTCGAGCGCGTGCGCGCGGAAGTGGACCGCGAGCTGTCCGATCACGACGCCAAGCGCCTGCTCAAGGCCTACGGCGCGCGCGTGACCCGCCAGGCGCCGTCGAATACGCCAACGGGCGCGATGAAGATCGCCAAGACCATCGGGCTGCCGGTGGCGTTGGTCGCGGGCGCCGAGGAGCGGGTCGCCGAGACGCTGCCTGACGTGCGCCGCCTGGCCGCCCTGCTCTTGCAGCAGATGGCCGAAGCCGAGGTGCCGCTCCCGTCGGTGATCGTGCGCGAGTTCTTCTCCGAGGTGCCGCGCGTGCGCGCCAAGGTCGCCGGCGAGAAGGGCCTCGGGCTCACGCTGCGGGTCGGCGACTCGGTCGCGCTGCTACCGCTCACCCGCGCCGACGCCACCCAACTCGCCGCCGCGACCCCGGCTCGCCGCGCGTCCGATCAGAAGGCGGTCGCCGAGCTGCTCTTGCGCATCGCCGCCTGCGCCGCCGGCGAAGACGCCCTCCTCGACCTCGAGCTCCACGTCGGCGCCGAGCCCGCCGTCCTCAGCGCCTCCGCCACCCTCCGCCGCTAGTTACGGTCGTTTGTGGGTTGGCAGGCGGAGGATGAAGGTGGCGCCCTGGCCGGGGGCGCTCTCGACGGTAATCTGGCCGCCGTGGCCTTCGACGATCTGGTAGACGATCGAGAGGCCGAGGCCGGTGCCGACCAGCGATCCTTTGGTGGTGAAGCCGGGGTCGAAGATGTGCGGCAGCTTGTCGGCGGCGATGCCGACGCCGGTGTCCTGGACGCGCACCTCGACCTCGTCGTCGGTGGCGCGGGTGGTGAGCGTGAGCGTGCCGGTCTCGCCCATCGCCTGACAGGCGTTGACGATCAGGTTCATGAACACCTGGTTGAGCTGGTTGGGGTGGCACTCGACGCGCGGCAGCTCACCATAGTGGCGCACCACGTGGATGCCGCCCTTGAGCAGGTGCGCGACCAGCACCAGCGTCGACTCCAGGCCCTCGTGCAGATCGACCGCCTTGACGTCCGCCTCGTCGAGGCGCGCGAAGGTGCGCAGCGTGCGCACGATGCCGGTGATGCGCACGCACGCCTTCTGCGTGACGTGGCTCAGATCCTCGATCGCCGACAGATCGCGCTCGACCAGCGGGCGGGCGCTCTCGGCGATCGCGCCGGCAGCCAGCGCGTGGCGCAGGCGATCGAAGCAGCGCAGGAATAGATCGTTGTTGGAGACCACCGCGGCGAGCGGCGTGTTGATCTCGTGCGCCACGCCGGCCACCAGCTGGCCGAGCGCCGCCATCTTGGCCTGCTGCACGAGCCGCGCCTGCGCGGTGCGCAGCTCGCCGAGCAAACGCTCGAGCTCGGTGTTCGCCGAGCGCAGCTGCCGTTCCATGCGTTTGCGGTCGTCGATGTCGATCAGCACGCCGACGAAGCCGGTGATCTGCCCGGACCCGTCGCGCATCGCCGAGCGCAAGAGCTCGGCGTCGAACACGCTGCCGTCCTTGCGCGTCACCTGTAGATCGATGCGCGGCAGCTCGCCGTCTTCGGGCGTCATCTTGGCGCTGGTGGCCTCGGCGCTCAGCATGGGCGGCTTGCCGAGCAGCTCCTCGGCGGGGAAGCCGGTCAGCCGGCTGATGCCGGGCGAGGCGTAGACGATGTTGAACTTCTCGTCGAGCGCGGCCACGCCGACCGAGTGCATGGTGCCGAGCAGCGCCTGCTGGAACGCGGTCGCGCGCTCGAGCTCGTTGATCAGGCGGCGCCGGTCGAGGAGGATGCGCGCGGCGGTGAACAGCTCGACCGCGTTGACCGGCTTGCGCAGGTAGTAGTCGACGCCCGCCGACAGCCCGGCGATGCGGAACGCCGAGTCGCGCCGCGAGGTGGTGACGATCACCGGCGCGGCAGCGGGACCGTGCGCCTTGACCCGCCGCACCAGCTCGAAGCCGGTGGTGTCGGGCAGTGTGTCGGAGACCACGTAGAGATCGGGTTGCCCGCCTTCGCGCACGCGCTGCATGAGCGCCATCCCGTCGGTGAACAGCTCGACCGCGTAGCCGCCGCGGGTGAGCTGCGCCTCGAGCGTGGCGCGATTGTAGGGATACGGATCGACCGCCAGCACCCGCTCGCGACGCGGCGAGCGCAGCACCTGCGCCGGCGGCTTCAGATCGTCGATGATCGCATCGGGCGGAAGCGTGGTCGCCTCGCCGGTGCCGACCCAGGTGGCGCGCAGCGCGGGGCCGGGCGGCGGCGGCGGCTCGGCGTCGGGCCAGCCCACCGCGAGCATGGTGACCAGCTCGCCGCCGCGGATCTCGGGGCCGAGAAACTCCGCGGCGTAGTCGAGTGCCGCCTCGGGCACCACGTGCGCCGAGAAGATGCGGTGCGAGCCGAGCCCGACGCGGCGCGCGAGCAGCACCAGGTTCTGCGCGGCGCCCGCCGCGAGCCCGAACGCCTCGACGCCCTCGGAGGCCGGCACCGTCGAGAACAACAGCACCAGCGCGGGCGCGTCGAGCACCGCCTCGGAGGCCAGCGCCCGCGGGCCGAGCGCGCCCAGACCCCAATGTCGGGCCAGCGCCTCGGCCACGCGCCCCACCAACCGCTCGCGCTCCTCGCCCACCACCACCATCACGCGCCACGGCGGCTGCGCAAACCGCGGCGGCCACCAGGCAGTCGCGCCGCTGATGATGCGATCGAGCAGCGCGCGCGGCACCGGCTCGGACCGGAAGCGATCGACGTCACCCGCCCGCGCCACCAGCCACGAGGCCCGCTCGAGCGCCTCGTCGGATTCTTCGCTCACTTTGGCGCGGGCTCGGCGGCCACGGCCCTGGCGGTCTCCGGCACCAGCGCCTCGAGGCGCTCGTAGGTGTTGAGCTCGGCGTCGTCGAGCACGCGTTCGAGCAGGCGGCGCAGCACCTCGCCGACGATCGGCCCGGGCCGCGTGCCGAGGATGCGCATCACGTCGGCGCCGCCGATCGCCAGGTCGCCCACCTTGAGCGCCGCTTCGCTCTTCAGCTGCTCGTCGATGCGCCGCTTGAGCTCGTCGATCTCCACGCCCGGCGTCTCGTCGCGCCCGCGGCCGCGCACGTCGCCTTCGCGCAGCGAGAACAGATCGGGCAGCGCCTCCTTGCCGACGCGGCTGATGAAGCGGCGCACGGTCCCGTCGGACCACTCGGGCGAGTACCAGAACATGTGGTTCTTGACCAGGTTGACGACGTGCTCGCGCTCGCGGGTGGAGAACTTGAGGCGGCGGCAGATCTCCTCGGCCAGCTCGGCGCCGACGAGCTCGTGGCGGTAGAAGGTGTTGTCGCCCGGGGCGTCGGGTCGGGGCGCGGCGGTGCGCGGCTTGGCCACGTCGTGCATGAGCGCCGCCATGCGCACGATCCAGGCGGGCCCGTCCGGCGAGAACAGCACGGTCGCGTCGACGGTGGCGAGCGTGTGCTGCCACACGTCGTGCACGTGAAAGCGATTCTGGTGGAAGCCGACGCCTTCGGTGAGCTCGGGGATCACCTCCGCCAGGAGGCCGGTGGTGCGCATGAGCTCCAGGCCCACCGACGGGCGCTCCGAGGCCAGCAGCTTGACCAGCTCGTCGCGCACGCGCTCGGCGGAGACCTTGCGGAACACGTCGAGGGCCAACGGAATCGCGGCCTCGGTGGGCGGATCGAGGCGGAAGCCGTGTTGCGCGGCGAAGCGCACCGCCCGCATGGCGCGCAGCCCGTCCTCGCGAAAGCGCTCGAGCGGCGCGCCCACCGCGCGGATCAGGCCGGCGGCGAGATCGACGCGACCCTCGAACGGATCGCGCACCTCGTCGCCGATCGGATCGTAGGCGATCGCGTTCATGGTGAAGTCGCGGCGCTTGAGATCTTCTTCGAGCGAGCGCACGAACTCGACCGCGTCGGGCCGCCGCCCGTCGGAATACGCGCCCTCGCCGCGGAAGGTGGTGACCTCGACGTGCTCCTTTTCACCGTCGCCCCGCTGCGTGAGCACGGTGACCGTGCCGTGCTTCTCACCCGTCGGCACGGTGTGCTTGCGGCCGAACACCCGCGCCACCTCGGCCGGCTGCGCGCTGGTGGCCACGTCGAAGTCGTGCGCCGTGCGGCCGCGGTGCAGATCGCGCACCGAGCCGCCCACCAGCCAGGCCTCGAACCCGGCCGTGCGCAAGCGCTGGCACAGCTCGACGATGTGCGACGGGATGTCCGAAGGCGCGATCGACCGGAGACCCACGCCGGGACTATAGCGCGGGATCGGTGTCGGGCGTGCGCAGGTGCACGCGCGGGCCGATGCGCTCGGTGATCTCGTCGGCGCGTTCGGCGAAGGTCTGCGCGCCGTCGTGATCGCCGCGCGCCTGCAGCACGTTGGCGTAGCTCTCGAAGGTATGGCCGAGCTCGAGCTCGGCGCCGACCTCGCCGAGGATCTCGATCGCCTTGGTGAAGTGCGCGTCCGATTGCGCCTTGTCCTCGTCGGTGATGCCGCCCTTGGCGATCACCGTCCCGAGCACGCGGTGGGCCATCGCCGCGTACGGGCGCGAGCCGACCTTCTCGGCCAGCTCGAGCGAGCGACGCGCTTCGTTGCGCGCGGCGCGCAGATCGCCGAGCTGCACGTAGACCTCGGCCAATAGGCGCGCAGCCTCGCTCTGCAGCAGCTTGTCGCCGAAGGTCTGCGCCAGCTCCGAGGCCTGCGCCAGGTGATCGGACGCCTCGGCGTCGCGCGCCATTCGGATCAGCACCTCGCCCATGCGGGTGAGGATGTTGGCCTGCTCGAGCCGATCGCCGATCTCTCTCGCCAACCCGAGCGCTTCTTTGAGCACCTCGATCGCGCGCTCCGGATCGCCGCGATCGCGCCACGCGGCGCCCATCGCCAACAGCGATTGCACCACGCCCGGTCGATCGCCGATCTCGCGCCGGATCGCCAGCGCCTCGGAGAAGCGGGTCACCGCCTCTCCCGACGAGCCCGACGCCTGGTGCACCAGCGCGAGGTTGTGCAGCGACAGCGCGATCGAGCGCTTGTTACCGAGCGCGCGGCGCAGATCGAGCGCGCGACCGTGCCGCTCGAGCGCCGCGACGTAATCGCCGCGCAAGAACGCGACGCGTCCGAGATCGTCCTCGACCGCCGCCACTCCGCGACTGTCGGCCGCCTGGCGAAACAGCGTGAGCGCCTGCGTCAGGTGCTCCTCGGCCAGCGCGTATTCGCCGTGCCCGCGGTGCAGCCGCGCGATGCGCCCGTGCGCCGCACCGGCCTTGGCGTGGTGATCGAGCCGCCACGCCGCGCGCAGCATGTCGCGGAACACGCCCAGCGCGTCGCGCGTGCGGCCCGCCCGCTGCAACACGTCGCCGTAGTTGTGCAGCGGATCGATGCGCGCCAGCGAATCGTCGGGATCGTAGAGCTCGAGCCCATGCGCGTAGAGGTCGATCGCCGCTTCGTTGGCATAGCGCGAGCGCGCCTTGTCGGCCGCCGCCAGGTACGCGGTCGCCGCGCGCACCGCGTTGCCGCCGCGCTCGTACAGGTGCGCCTGGAACTCCAGCTGCTCGCCGGTCTGCTCCTCGCGCGGCGGCAGCTTGGTCTCCAGCCACTCCGCCGCCATCAGGTGATAGCGGCGCGCGCGCTCGGACGGCAGCAGCTTCTGGATCAGATCGTGCTCGAGGTTGTGCTTGAAGATGAACTCGATCTCGCCCGGCACCGACGAGTCCGGCATGCGCAACAGGTAGTCGCGCTCGACCAGCTCCTCGAGCGCCGCCTCCATGCGCGCGCGCTCCTCGAACGGAAAGCCGTTCGAATCGTCGCCCGCATCGAGCCGGCCGAGCACCACCAGCGCGCCCAGCCAGAACACCGATCCGAGCGTGGCCGCCTTCTCCAGCAGATCGCGCTCGAGCGACGACAGCGACGAGATGCGCGCCTCGATCGCCTCCTCGACGCTCATCGGCAGCTCGACCTGCGCGGCGCGCTGCGCGTCGATGCGCCACTTGTCGGGATTTCCCGGCACCGGCTGCAGCGTCCCGTTGGAGCGGAAGGCGCGCACTACCTCTTCGATGAAGTACGGGTTGCCGCGCGTCAGATCGCACACGTCGTCGACCAGATCGGCGGGGAGCGGCTCGGCCCGCGACAACAGCCCGCGCAAGAGCTTTTCGGCGTCGGGGCGGCCGAGCGGGCCCAGCTCCACACGGCTGTGGTCCACGTTGCCCGAGCCCCAGCCCGGCCGGCGCACGAACAGCTCGGGCCGCGCCGCGGCGATCAGCACCACCGGCGAGCCGCCCAGCCCTTGCGCCAGCTCGCCGAGCAGCGTCAGCGAGTCATCGTCGCCGGCGTGCAGATCGTCGAACGCGAGGATCAGCGGCGAGCGCTCGGCGTCGAGCTCGAGGAATCGGCGCAGCACCGAGCGCGCGATCGCCTCCTCGTGGCGCGCCTCGTCGGGCCCGAACGAGACCGCGCGGATGAACGCGTTGTCCTCGGACTTGCCCACCTTCGAGGCCGAGTCGACCATGCGCAGATCGAGGAAGCGTCCGAGGAAGTGCAACACCTCGGTCATGCGCCGATCGCCGAACACGTCGGTGAGCTGCGTGCGCACCCGCTCGACGCGCCGCCCGTCGTCGTCGCCCTCGACGATGCCGAAGCGGTCGCGCAGAAGCCGGCTGATCAGCGAATAGGACCCGGCGCCCTTCTGCGCGCGCCCGCGATAGACGCGCGGCCGGGCCGGCGTGCCCGCGGCGTGCTTGGCGGTCAGGCGCGCCAGCCACTCGGCGACCAGGCGCGTCTTGCCCACCCCCTGGGTGCCGACCACGGTGATCAGCTGCGGGGCCTGGTAGTCCACCGCACGCGAATAGATGGCGTCGAGCTGCTCGAGTTGGGCATCGCGACCGCGCAAGAGCGAGTGCACCTGGATGGCCCCCGACTCGCCCAGGCGGGGCGGCAAGGGTCCCTTTTCTGCCTTCTCGTTGGCGGGTATCTGCGGATCCGGCACGGGTAAATAGTGTACCAGATAGACGGCCTTTGCCTCAGCTGCTCCTCTCGGGTTATTCTCGCAGCGCGTGCGCTCCCTCGTGGCCCTGGCAGCCGCCCTGGCACCCCTGCTCCTGGGGTGTGGCACCGTCGACCCCGGACCGGACACGGGTCCACCGGCGGGCTGCAACGCGCCGCCCGCGTTCTACGTCAGCGATGTGTGGCCCAAGTACTTCGACGCCTACGGCTGCGGCAAGAGCGACTGCCATGACGCCTCGTCGGGCCACGGCTATTTCCGGCTGCAGTCGGTGGCCGGCGTGCTCGCGCCGCAGCCGACCGATCCGGTGGTGCTGTGGCCGCCGGAGTGGAGCGCCAACCTCAAGTCGGTGCAGCACAACCTGTCGTGCTCGAACCCGCTCGAGAGCGCGGTGCTCGCCGTGCCCGAGGGCCGCGCGCAGCCGCACCCGCCCGGCGTGACGGTGCTCGACCCGCCCGGCTCCGACGCGCTGTTCCGGATGTGGCTGCAGTGAAAGGCGCGCTGGTCGTGGCGGCGTTGTTGGTCGCGGCGACCGTCGCCGAGGCGCGCTCGGCGCCGCACCTGCGCGTGATCGTGCCGCGCGCCGCGGTGCGCACCGGCCCCGCGTTCAGCTACCGCGAGCTCTACCGCGCGCAGTCGGGCGAGGTCATGCCGGTCATCGATCGCAACGGCACCTACTGGTTCCGCGTGGTGCTGCCCGACGGGCGCTTCGGCTGGATCTACGGCGAGCAGGTGCTGCCCTTCGAGATCGATCTCGACGGCAAGGGCGCGTCCAAGGCGTGGGCGCGCTTCAAGGACGCGATCTTCGCGCCCTCCCCCATTCCATCTTCCCACGTGAGCTTCACGTTCTCCGGCGGCTCGCTGGGCGGCGACGGCTTGTTCATGTTCCGCCCGGCGGCCACGCTCGACGCGCACTTCGCGCTCGAGGGCCACATCGGCGAGGCCATCGGCACCGACGGCTCGCTGCTGGTCTACGGCCTCGATGGCGACGTGATCATCTGGCCGCTCGGCCCGTTCGTCCCGTTCGTGGCGCTCGGCGGCGGCGGCGCGACCTCGTTCCCCAAGGTCAACGGCGTCACGCAGGCGTCCAAGACGCAGTTCGCGCTCGACGCGGGCGGCGGCATGTCGGTGATCTTGAAGAAGCGCATCATCCTGCGCTTCGACGTGCGCAACTACACGCTCTTCACTCCCAACGCCACGACCAACCGCCAAGAATACTCGGGCGGCCTATCGGTGTACTTCTGATGAAAACACTCCTGGTGCTGGCGCTGTTCTGTGCTGGTTGCGGCCGCTACGCGGTGCGTCCCGACGAGAAGGAGTACCTCGCCGATCGCATCATGCAGCCCGGCTTCGACGAGCAGGAGGCCAAGTCCGACGAGCACATCCTCACCAACCGGGAGGGATCCGCGGGCGGCAACGGCGCGTCGGGCGGAGGCTGCGGTTGCAACTAGGCCTCCGTTCGTTGTTGCTGCTGCTCGTCGCCGGTGGGATCGCGCGCGCCGAGGATCGGCTCGACTTCTCGACCGCGTACTTCGTCGAGCCGCAGCGCAAGCTACAGCTACACGTCATCCATCCGCAGCTCGACGCCACCATCGACGCGCACCCGGCGATCTCGTTCAAGCTCGGCTACGACGTGGACATCGTCACCGGCGCGACGCCGCGCGTGTACGGCTCGTCGCTGGACGCGATCAGCTCGGCGACCAAGTTCTCCGATTACCGCCACGCGTTCCACGCCGGCCTGCAGGTGCGCGTGGGCCCGACGACGCTCGACGCCGGGTATACGTACGGCTTCGAAAACGACTACCGCTCGCACAGCATCGACGCCGCCGCCAAGGTCGATCTGTGGGGCAAGAACACCACCTTTAAGCTCGGCTACTCGCACAACTTCGACACCGTGTGCGACGCCGACAACCGCGGCGCGATGCCGCTCGAGCGGCGCGCGCTCGACAACTCCACCGGCTGCTTCAACGCCAAGACCCAGGGCATCATCGACGAGCAGCTGGCCATCGACAGCTACTTCGTGTCGTGGGGCCAGGTGCTCAGCCCGATCCTCTTGTCCGAGCTGTCGGCCAGCTTCCAGGCGCTCGACGGCTTTCAGTCGAACCCGTACCGTCGCGTGCGGCTGTTCTCCGGCACCGTCGACGCGCAGGAGTCCGAGCCGACCCTGCGCCAGCGCGTGGCGCTGCAGGGGCGCGTGAACATCGCGATCAAGAAGGCGCACTCGGCGGTCGGGCTGCTCGGGCGCTTCTACTGGGACACCTGGAACGTGCGCTCGGGCACCATCGAGGTGAACTACGACCAGTACGTGGTGCCCAAGTTCCTCATCCGCGTGCGCGGCCGCATGTACCAGCAGACGCGCGCGCTGTTCTATCGCGACGCGGGCGAGGCGCGCAGCTACGAGGCCGTCGGACCGGTCGGCCAGTACTTCACCGGCGATCGCGAGCTGTCGCCGTTCCGCGACTGGCTGCTCGGGCTCAAGCTGTCGTACCTGAAGTCGGCCGACGAGCACGGCAAGATCGGAAGGTACTTCGAAGCGTTCGACCTCAACCTCAAGGTCGACGTGATCGCCTACGAAGCGCTCACCCCGCTGCCGCCCAGCGCATCCCGCTCGCAAGAAGCGATCGACGCGCTGGTCATTCAGGCCGGCTTCTCGCTGCGCTGGTGAATCCTTCCTTGCGCCGAAGGCGAGGTTCCGTCGCGGGAGCGACGCTTCCTTAAAACCGCAGCGACAACGACGCGGCGCCGCCACCCTTCACCGGCGCGAGGCTGACGCGCAGCGGTGGGCCGTCGGACACGTGGCCGCGGTTGAGCAGGCCGTACAGCAGATAGCCCGTCGCGGCGATCGCCAACGACGGGTAGAACACACCCTGCAGCGCCGCGTTGGCGGTCTTGTTGTTGTCGAAGTCGCTTCCCGGCGCATGGCCGTCCGCTGCGTAGAACGTGACCAGCGCGCCGATCCCCGCGCCCGCGGCGACCAGCGTGAACGGGATGGCCAGGCCCAGCCAGGTGCCGCGACGGAGCGGCTCGAGCTTGAAGGTCTTGGTGGTGGTGTTGCCCGGCGTGATGGTGGCGGCGGTGGTCACCGATCGATAGGTGTCGTGCTCGACCAGCACGTTGTAGATGCCCGCGCTCATCGGGCCCTCGAAGTGCTTGGTGTTCTCCGCGACCTGCACGCCGTTGACCGACACCGTGCCGCCCGCGGGCGCGATCTCGACCACCAGCTTGCCCGGCACGATCGGCTCGGGCCGGGGCGGCGGCACGAACACCGGCTGCGGAGGCGTGATGGGCGGCGGTGTCACCGGCCGGTCGACCACCGGCGGAGGCACCGGCGGTGTCACCGGCTCGGGCTTCGGCTCGGCGACCAGCGAGACCACGACGTTGGCGGTGGTTCCCGGCGCGATGGTCACGTCGCGCGACGCGCCCTGAAAGCCGCCCTTGGACATCAGGATGCGGTGACGGCCGCTCGAGAGCCCGGCCGCCTCGAACGGCGTGGTGCCCAGGATCGGCCCACGCGGATCGTCCGCGCGCACGTCGGCGCCGTCGGGCTCGCTGGTGACCGACAGCTTGCCGGGCGTCTTCTTGCGGCAGTCCTCGAGCGCCTCGCGCCCTTCGGGCTTGGGATCCTTGGACTTGCGCTTGAGGTACTCCTCGAGGAACGGGATCGCCTCGACGCAGCGGCCGGCGCGCGCGTGCGCCAGCCCGAGCCCGAGGTATGGCCCCGAGCTCGACGGAGCCAGCGAGCGCGCGACATTGAAGCGCGCCACCGCCGCGTCGTACTCGCCGTGATCGAGGTTGTCCTGCGCTTTTTCCATCTCGGCCAGCGCGTCGGCCTTGGCGTCGGCGAAGGCGCGCGTTCCCGAGAGCACCAACGCGGCGGCGAGCGCGAGGCGGAGGCTAGTCATCGAGGCCGATGGAGGGCTTCTTCGGCGTGGGATGATGCGGCGCGGGCAGCGGCAGCGGCGCCGGCAACGGGCGGCTCACGACGGCGGGCGGGTGCGCCGGCGACGCGTGCTGCGCGTGGTGCATCGGCACGATGGTGTGCTCGGTCTGCGCGCTCACGTCGATCTGCTCGTCGCGATAGCCGGCCAGGTGCAGCCGGATCGACGCGGTCTCGCCGGTGAGCGTGAGCTTCTGGGGCGTGACGCCGAGCGAACGGCCGCCTTCGAGGATCTGCGCGCCGGGCGGGTTGGTCTCGACGTACACGGCAAAGCTGCCGGCCGGCGCAGGCGCAGCGACCGCGGGAACCGGCGCGGGGGCCGGCGGGGGCGGCGCAGTCACTAGCGGGGCGGGCGCGCCCTGGACCACCGCTGGCGGCTTGATCACTTCCTTGTCCTTGTTCTTGCCGCCTATCCCGAGCAGCGCGACGCCCACCACGACCACCACCAGCGCCGCGCCGCCGCCGATGAACAGGCCGGTGCCGCGCCGCCGGCCGGGGCCATCGCCGAACGAATCCGCGGAGGCGCGCTGCCCGGTCGCGCCCGAGAGCGTGGTCGAGCTCGGCGGGATGATCGACACCGGTCCCGACGGCATCGGCGTGGGCGAGGAGCTCGAGCTCCCCATCACGCGGAACGAGCCCGAGCCTTCGCGCCCGTAGTCGGCCGGCATCATCGGCAACAGGCGCTGCAGCACGTCGGCCATGGTCGCCGGCCGCTCGACGGCGTCGCGCGCGATCATTTGGTGCGTGAGCATCGCCAGCGGCGCCGGGATCTCGGGCCGCAGCATGCGCAGGTTGGGCGGCGGCTCGATCAGCTGCTTCTGCAAGATCATCGGGAAGGTGTCGCCCTCGAACGGCAGCCGTCCGGCCAGCATGCGGTACAGGATCACGCCCAGCGCGTAGACGTCAGTGCGCGCATCGACCGCGCCGCCGGTGCCCTGCTCCGGCGACATGTAGCC
Organism: Myxococcales bacterium; assembly: GCA_003170275.1. Classification (GTDB taxonomy): domain Bacteria; phylum Myxococcota_A; class Polyangia; order Palsa-1104; family Palsa-1104; genus PALSA-1104. Next base: position 76,635 of record PNAM01000017.1, on the reverse strand, counting down.
CGGCGTGCCGAGCACCGCGCCGGCCATGGTGCGCGACAGGTTGGTGCCCTCGTTGGTGTCGGTGAGCTTGGCGATGCCGAAGTCGAGCAGCTTGACGAAGTCGTGACGCCCGCTCTTGGTGACCAGGAAGATGTTGTCCGGCTTGAGATCGCGATGGATGATCTGGCGCGCGTGCGCGGCCGAGATCGCGTCGGCGACCTGCACCCCGATGTCCACCACGCGGCCGATCGCGAGCTGCCCTTTGGACACCAGCACCGCCTCGAGCGAGTGCCCCTTCATCAGCTCCATGACGAAGAACGAGTGCCCCTCGAGCTGACCGAAGTCGAAGATGTCGACGATGTTGTCGTGCTGGATCAGGTTGACCGACTTGGCCTCGGCAAAGAAGCGCTGCACCACCTGCGGGTTCTGCGACAGGTGCTCGGCGAGGAACTTGATCGCGACCTGCTTGCCGATCTCCGGCTGGATCGCGCGATACACCGCCCCCATCCCACCCTCGCCGAGCTTCTGCTCGACGACGTAGCTGCCGAACCGCCGCCCGACCATCGAATCACTACCGTCGCTCATCTAAGATCGACCTCAGCCCTACATTTTATACGGCAAACGCCCGGTCCAGTAGACTTTTAAAACTGACCGACGATACCCATTCCGCCCGGTCCGAGGTAGGGAAGAATGTGTGGGGCGATGTGCGCCGGCTCACGTGACGTGTGGCCCGACGCCAGGTCCGCGCGGATCCGTCGCTGCAGCGCGCGATTGTAACGCTCGGCCGCCAGGCGCGCGTCGTACTCGGTGATGTAGTGCTGCGTCGGCACGCCGTCCGGCTTGATGCCGCCGTAGATCAGGAACACCAGCGACGAGCCGAGCTGGACGCCGAGCCCAGCGAGCAGCACCGTCTCCGAGGTGGAATCGGTGGTGGTCTTGGTGGTGTCGACCCCGCCGGTCAGGCTGGTGCAGTTGGTGTCGCCGCCGTCGCCGGTCTGGCAGTGGCGGGTCAGGGTCGCCGCGCCGTAGCCGATCAGCCCCACGCCGAGCAGGCCGAAGGTGGTCCACACCGCGATCGCGGTCTTGTTGCGCAGCTTGAGCGCGAAGTTGAGATCGGTCGCGGCGGCCACCTTCTTGTACCGGCGCACGAACGCGTTCTCGGTGATCGCGCCGTTGACGTCGCGGAACGCGTATTCGGGCCCGCTGCCCGACACCTCGATCTTCTCGCGCTCGAAGCGCACGCGCACCTGCTCCTGCAAGCCCTGCTCGAGCGCCTGCGTCTGCTCGTACTCGCCCACCTCGCGGCGGCGCTGCGCGGCGTCCTCGGCGAGCTGGCGTCGCTCGTCGGGCGACAGCGATCGCTGCAGCGGCGACAGCAGCACGTGCAGCGTGGCCTGCGCGCCCGACTGTACGCGCACCTCGCCTGCCGCCGGCCGGAAGTCGGGCTTGTTCAGGTACACGCGGTGCGGCCCGACTCGCACGCTCTCCGATTCGTACGGCGTGTAGCCGAGTAGATCGCCGGCCTCGTCGTCGACGCGCACCTCGGCGCCGGGCGGATCGGAGGTCACCCGGAAGGTGCCGGGCGCGCGCACCGGGACCGAGCCCGACTTCTGCGACTGGCAGTCCGAGAGCGCCTTGACCGCCTGCGGCCACGGATCGCGCGCCTTTCTGCGCAGGTACTCCTCGAGCACCGGGATCGCATCGGCGCACTGCCCGGCCGCGTAGTAGGCCATGCCCAGCCCGCGATAGGGTCCGGGCCGATCGGGCGCGAGGATGCTGGCCGCGCGGTAGTGCGCGATCGCCGCCTGGAAGTTGCGCTGCGCCATGTAGATGTCGGCGCGCGCCATCTCGCCCTCGGCGTCGGCCGAGGTGTCGGCGGCGAGCGCGTGGCCCGCGAGGCACAGCGACAGGAGGATCACCAGCCGCGACGGGGCGCGCACGCTACACCACGATCGCGTGCTTCTTGAGCAGCTTGTGGAGGTACTTGCGATCCATGTCCGCTTCGCGGGCGGCGCGTGAGATGTTTCCCTGCGCGCGCTGCATCAGCCACTTCAGGTAGCGCTTCTCGAACTCGTGCTCCCAGCGCTCCTTGTTGTCGCGATAGGACAGCGCGGCATCGAAGATCGGGCCGCCCTGCGCCGCCTCGACCTCCGAGGTCGGCAGCGAGAGCAGCTTGACCGGCCCCGAGGAAGCGTCCCCTGGCGGCGACAGCGCGACGCCGCGCTCGAGCACGTTGCGCAGCTCGCGGATGTTGCCCGGCCAGTCGTGCGCCATCAGCGTCTGCATCGCCTGCTCGTCGACCTCGGTGGCTTCGAGCTTGGTGCCGTCCATCTTCTTCAGGAACGAGCGCACCAGCAGCGGCAGATCCTCTTTGTGATCGCGCAGCGACGGCATGCGGATCGGGACCACCGAGAGCCGGAAGTAGAGATCCTCGCGGAACTTGCCCTTGGCGACCTCCTTGGCGAGCTCCTGCTTGGTGGCGGCGATCACGCGGATGTCGACCTTGATGGTGCGGTTGCCGCCGACCCGCCGGATCTCGCGCTGCTCGAGCACGCGCAACAGCTTGGGCTGCAGATCCACGCTCAGCTCGCCGAGCTCATCGAGGAAGATGGTGCCCCCGCCCCCTTGGCTCGCCAGCTCGAACGCGCCGATCCGCGTGGTCGAGGCGCCGGTGAACGAGCCCTTCTCGTGACCGAACAGCTCCGACTCGATGAGCGTGCCCGACACCGCGCCGCAGTCGACCACCACGAACGGTCCGGCCTTGCGCCGCGAGAGCTGGTGCAGCGTGCGCGCGAGCAGATCTTTTCCGGTGCCGGTCTCGCCCTCGATCAGCACGGTCGCTTCGGTGGGCGCGATGCGCTCGACCAGGCCGAAGATCTCGCGCATCTTGAGCGACGACCCCACCAGCTCGCCGAGCTCCTCCTTCTCCGACGGCAGGATCTCGATGCGCTCTTCGTAGGGCTGGAACTTGAGCTGCACCGTGCCGACGGTGATCACCGAGCCCGAGCGGATGTACGCCTCGCGGATCTCGGCCCCGTCGAGGAACGTGCCGTTGGTGGAGTGCAGATCGCGCAGCAGGTGACCCTTGGCGTCGCGCAGGATCTCGCAGTGCACGCGCGAGACGGTCTCGTCGGGCAGCACCACATCGTTGCCCTCGACCTTGCCGATGCGGATCACGTCGCCCGAGATGTTGTATTCGCGGCCACGCTGCGCGCCCCCTGCGCCTCCCTTGACCACCACCAGCTTGCACTGGCGGAGGTGCACCGCGCGCGTGCCCGCACCCTCCACCGCCACGCGGGTCGCGGCCCCCTCGCCATCATCGGGGGGGCCTTCGCTAGCCGGCGGGGGGAGCTCGGTCGCCATCTCGTCGCGCAAAATCCTATCACGAAACTGTGTTACGCTCGCTGCGCGTGCCTTCTTCAGATCGCCTGGCGGTCTTGACCCCGTGGGTCCTTCTGGCGCTGCTCGGCGCCAGCGCTCCAGTTGCCGCCGATGAGCCCTGTCTCGACGACAACGCCGCGCTCGGCGAGTACGGCGCGCGCAAGGGCGTCCAAAAGCGCGACTTTCTCAAGCGCCTGCGCGTAGAGGTCACGGCGTGGGGCGGCTTCTTCGCCTCGGATCTGCTTTCGACCTCGTACGACTACGGCGGCGCGGTCGCCTTCTATCCGGTCGAGGACTTCGGCATCGAGGCGTCGATCCTGGTGACCCCGTTCACGCTGGCGGTGGAGAAGCCGCTCACCCAGTTCTTCGCAGGCAAGGTGTTCCAGCAGTCGCTGGCGTTCGTGGTGGTGGGCAACGTCTTGTGGTCGCCGATCCACCTCAAGATGCGCGTCTCGGACAAGGCGATCGTGCACGGCGATCTGTTCTTCGCTCTCGGCGCCGGCGACACCATCAACCCGACCGTGCAGGGCGCCACGTTCGACGTCGGCATCGGCTTCAAGCTCTATCCCAACAAGTGGATGGCGGTGCGCTTCGATCTGCGCGACTACCTCCTCTTGCAGGAGGCGGTGGCGGTGCAGCGGGTGACCAACAACCTGGTCGGCCTGCTCGGCCTGTCGGTGTTCCTGCCGGGGCCGCGTAAGTGAGAGGCGCGCTGGCGCTGGCGATCCTGCTGTCGCTGGCAGCGGCGGCGCACGCCGACTGCGTGGACGAGAAGCTCAAGGAGGAGCTGATCGCCAAGAAGCGCGGGCGCCGCACCGACGAGCTCGACTTCGTCCAGTCGGCGCGCCACGAGCTCACGCTGCAGGGCGGCTACTACGTGTCCGATCTGCTCGACGGCACGTTCGTGGTCGGCGCCGCGTACACCTACCACCTCACCGAGGACGTCGGCATCGAGGCCTCGTTCGGCTATTCGCAGGTGCGCTCGACGGTGGCGGCGCGGCTCGAGCAGGATCGCGGGGTCACCATCCTGCCCAAGGAAGATCGCGTGTACCTGGTCTTCACCGATCTGGTGTGGTCGCCGGTGCACGGCAAGATGCGCGTGTTCGCCGACTCGATCTTGCACTTCGACATCTACGGCGCGCTCGGCGTGGGCGTGATCGACAACGCCACCAGCTACGGAGCGGCGGGTCAGGTCGGGCTGGGGGCCAAGGTGTTTCTCGGCAAGTCGTGGGCCATTCGCCTGGACGTGCGCGATCATATCTATCGCCAGCAGATCTTGCAGGTGAACCAATATGTGCAGGACTTCTCGCTGACGCTCGGGCTCAGCGTGTTCCTGCCGACGGGGTTGTGATGAAGCGCTATCTATTGATGCTCCTGTTGCTCTCGCCGCTCGCCGACGCCAAGCCCAAGAAGCCGGCGCCGCACCCCAAGCCGCACGTGGTCGCGCCCACCCCGGCTCCCCTGCCGGCGCTGGCGCCCGAGCCTGCGCCCGAAGCCGCGCCCGAGGTCGCGCCCGAGCCTGCGCCGGCCGCCGCGCCCACGCCCGCACCGGCGCCCGCGGCGGACAAGCCCAAGGTCGATCTGGAGTCGCTCAACACCGAGTACCACGCGCTGCGCGACGAGCTGTTCCGCTCGCGCGCCAAGGTCGAGCTGCTCGGCGCCGCGCTGTTCAAGACCCGCATGGTGACGATGTTTCAGTACAAGGCGCAGCGCGCCTGGCCGCTCAAGAAGGTGACCCTCCGGATCGACGATCAGCCGGTCTACAGCGTCGACGCGCCGGCGGCCTCGGATGACCCGATCAAGATCTACGAGGGCTTCGTAGCGCCCGGGCGCCACTCGCTGGCCATCCGCGTCGAGTGCGGCGCGACCGGCGAGAGCCGCCTGTCGTACTCCGCCGAGGACACCTTCGTCTTCGACGTCGCCGACGGCAAGCAGGCGCGCGTCGAGCTGCTCGTCGACGAGACCGGCGACGGCCCGCAGCCGATCGCCAACAAGAAGCAAGGCGACTTCGACGTCCGCGTGCGCGCCCGGGTCAAGAGCCTGGAGCTCAACGCGAAATGAAGCGCCGCGCGTCCACGCCCGGGTTCGCGTTTGCGCTCACCTTGGCGTTCACGTGCACGTTCTCGCGAGCGTGGGCGAAGCCGGTGGTCAAGGCGCGGCCCGAGGCGGGCGCGTACCTCGAGGAGATGGAAAAGCGCGGGTTGGTCGACAAGACGCTCGGCACGCCGCAGCGGCTGGCCGCCGAGGTGCAAGCGGCCGACGACGAGCTGGTGGCGGGCAACGCGGCGCTGGCGGCGGCGCGGCTGTACGCGATCGTCGAGGGACCGCGTTATCAGGATCTGAGCGACAGCGAAGACTTTCAGGACGCCGAGTATCGCCTCGGGATCGCGCTGCACCGCGGCGGCGGATCGTCGAGCGCGCGCCGCTATCTCGGTCGCTCGCTGCAGCGCGGGTCGAAGGCGCCGTTCTACGAGGCGGCGTTGCGCGGCTACATCGACGTGTGTCTCGACGAGCGCAACCTGCCGGTGTGCGTGCAGGAGCTCGACCGGCTGGGCGCCGAGGACCAGCGCGCCGAGATCGCGTACCTGCGCGGGCGTGCGGCGTTCGAGGCCGGCCAGGGCGACGAGGCCGAGGACGAGCTGGCGCACGTGGGACCGACCAGCCGGTTCTATTCGTCGGCGCTGTATCTGCGCGGGGTGTTGCGGGTCAAGCACGGCGTGTCGAAGAAGGCCGCCGGCGCGCTCAGCGCCTCCGACGCGTTCTGCGCGATCGCCGACGTCAAGGCGGGCGATTCGCTGCGCTTCTACATCGACGGCCGCTACTACGCGCTGCGCGATCTGGCGCGCCTGGCGCTCGGCCGGCTGGCGCACGAAGAGGGCCGCTACGACGACGCGTTCTATCATTACTTCCTCATCCCGCAGGACTCGAACCGGCTCGCCGAGGCGCTGTTCGAGGCCGCCTGGTCGTCGCTGCAGCGGCGCGAGTTCGATCTCGGCGCGCGGCTGGTCGAGGAGTTCCTGAAAGCGTTCCCGCGTTCGCCCAAGACCGCCGAGGCGCGCCTGTTGTTCGCCACGCTGCAGGTCAAGACCTGCCGCTTCGTCGAGGCGGAGAAGGGGTTTGGCCAGTTCCTGACCGTGCACGAGCCGTTGATCGCCGCGATCGACAAGGCGCTGGCCGATCCGTCGACGCGCTCGGCACTGGCGCTGCGGCTGCTCGCGCGCGACGCGAATGCGCCCGCGCCCGCCCCCTCCCCCTCCGGTGACCCGACCGCCGAGGATCGGATCGCCGAGCAGCTCGAGGTGGACGGCAGGTTTTTCCGCTTGCAGGCGCTCACGCGCGGGCTGCGCGCCGAAGCGCTCGATGCGGGTCACGTCGAGCGGGCGTGGAGCGGCTTGTCGGCGCGCATCGCGGGGACGCCGGTGCAGTCGAGCCAGGGCGGGCTCCTCGATCCGGCCGCCCTCGTCACCCACACCGAGGAGCTGGGCGCGGAGGCCGCGCGGCTGCGCGCGTCGTTGCGCAAGAAGACCGGCCCGGACGCCGACGCCGCGCGGAAATCGCTCGAGGACTTCGAGGCGCGCCGTCGCGAGCTGTCCGCCACGCTCAGCCGTACGCTCGACATGGACGCGCTCGAGGAGACCAACCGCGAGCGTGGCGCGACCGGCCTGGCCCCGCTGGTACACGCGGATTCCGAGCACGCCGCGCAGCTCAAGGCCCGCGTGGCGGCGCTCAACGAACGGTTGGAGCGCGCCTCGGGCGAGCTGATCCGCCAGGCGCTGATCGATCTGCGCGGGCACCTCGACGATCTGCTGCGCCGCGCGCGCCTCGGCAAGATCGACGCGGTGGTCGGGCAGAAGCGCAAGCTCGAGCGCCAGATCGAAGACCTCGCCGCCGGCCGCTTTCCTCCGGAAATGTTCGGCAAGCTGCACATCGAAGGGCTGATCCGCGACGACGAAGAGTACTGGCCGCCCGAAAAAGAGATCTGGTTGGATGAGTACGAGAACTACAAATAGATCGCTGACACTCGCGTTGGCGTTCACGTTCACGTGCGCGTTCACGACGCGCGTGCGGGCGGGCGGCGACTACGAGCAGGCCAAGCTCGACGCCGGCGCGGGCGTGCGCGATCTGGCGGTCTCGCACGAGGTCGAGTCGCTGCTGCGCGCCAAGGAGGCGCTGGTCACCGAGAAGCGCAAGGCGGCGATCGCGCTCATCGAGACCTACCTGCGCGAGCACCAGCCGTCGACCGAGACGCCCGAGGTGCTGTTCCAGCTCGCCGAGCTGCGCTGGGAAGAGTCCAAGGCGCACTTTTTGTCCGAGATGGGCAGCTTCAACAACGCCGTCGAGAAGTGCGCGGCGGTCACCAGTAGAAAAGACAAGTGCCGCACGCCGCCGCAGCCGCAGCTCGATCTGACCTCGTCGCAGTCGCTGTACAAGAGGCTGATCGGCGAGTATCCGCAGTTCCGCAAGATCGATGCGGTGCGCTACCTGTACGGCTTCTCGCTGCGCTCCGAGGGGCGCAGCGCCGAGGCGCTGGTGCAGTTCCGCGCGATCTTGAAAGATCACCCGAAGAGCCGCTTCCGTCCCGACGCGTGGATGGCGGTCGCCGAGGCGCGCTTCTACGAAGACGGCGACTACAAGACCGCGCTCGAGGGCTACGACGAGGTGCTCAAGTATCCCGATTCGCCGCTCTACGATCTCGCGCTGTTCAAGACCGCGTGGTGCTACTGGAAGCTCGGCGATCCCGACAAGGCAGCGCGCCGCTTCAAGGAGGTGCTCGATCTCGGCTCGGGCAAGCTGCGCTCCGACCAGCTCACCAAGGAAGGGCGCAAGCGGCTGGAGGAGCTCAAGGGCGAGGCGCTCGACTACCTGGTGATGGTGTTCACCGAGGACGAGCGCAAGGGCCCCAAGGACGCCTTCGACTTCCTGGCGTCGATCGGCGGCGCCGCCTACTCGCGCAAGGTGATCGCGCGGCTGGCCGACACCTTCTACAACCAGGCGCGCTACGAGCGGGCGATCGAGAGCGAGCGCTTTCTGATCGAGCTCGACCCGAACGACGAGGGCGCGCCCGACCGGCAGAAGCGGATCATCGATTCGCTGCGCGAGATGGACGAGAACAAGAACGCCATCAAAGAGCTGCGCAAGCTCGCCGAGGTGTACGGGCCGGACTCCGACTGGGCCAAGAAGCAGCAGGATCCGAAAGTGGTCGAGCACGCGCGCAAGCTGGCGGGCAAGGAACTGCGGGAGGTGGCGAAGAACCTGCACTCCGACGCGCAGAAGGTCGAGCAGTTCCAGCACCACGTGGATCTCGATCGTTACGGGCGCGCCGCCGAGGCGTACGCCTACTACCTGTCGAAGTTCGCCGGCGACACCGACGCGGGCGAGGTGCAGTACCTGTTGGCCGACATCTACTTCTTCAAGCTCAAGAAGAACGAAGAGGCGGGCGACGCCTACCTGGCGGTCGGGCGCGGAAAGCCGATCGGCAAGCTGCACCGCGAGGCGTTGCTCAACTCGATCAGCGCGTACGAAAAGGTTCGCAAGGAGAAGAACGCGGGCAAGCAGATCATCCCCTCGGACAAGAAGATGGGCGAGGCGATCGATCTGTACGCGACGCTGTTCCCCAAGGATCCGGAGATCGCCAACATCCTGTTCAAGAACGGCGAGCTGTTCTACGACCACGGCGACTACGACGAGGCGGTCAAGCGCTTCGGCAAGATCGTCGAGGGCTGGCCCTCGGCGCCCGTCGCTGCGGCGGCCGGCGACAAGATCCTCGAGTCGCTCGCCAAGGCCAAGGACTACGAGAACGTCGAGGGCTGGGCGCGCCGCCTGTTGAAGGTGCCGGCGTTCCAGGCGCGCGCCGATCAGGACCGCCTGTCGAAGCTGGTGGTCGATGCGGGCATGAAGGCCGGCGAGCAGAAGGCCGAGTCCGCGCCGCTCGACGCCGCGGCGATCTACGTGCGCGTGGCCAACGAGTTCCCGCAGAGCCCGCGCGCGACCGCCGCGCTGATGAACGCGGCGACCACCTACGTGCGTGGCGGCAAGCCGGAAGAGGCGGTCAAGGTCTACGGCAACGTGGTGGACAAGTATCCGAGCGCGCAGGAGACCCCGCAGGCGGCGTGGGCGGCGGCCAAGCTGTATGAGCAGGCGGCGCTGTGGGATCCCGCGTCGCGCTACTACCAGCTGCTCGCCGATCGCTGGCCGAAGGACACCCACGCGGCCGACGCGCTGTACAACGCAGGCCTGTTGCGCGAGCACCTGGGCGACACGCAGAGCGCGATCCGCGCGTACGGCGAGTATGGCAAGCGCTACAAGACGCGCGAAGACTCCAAGGAGGTGGCGTTCCGCGTCGGCGTGGTGCTGGCCGAGGCCGGGCAGAAGGATGCCGCCTCCAAGGCGTTCCTGGAGTTCGCGCACGACCATCCGGGCGGCGCGCAGACCATCGACGCGCTCACCCGCGCCGGCGCCGCGCTGATCGCAGCCGGCCAGCACAAAAAGGCGCTGGAGCCGCTCGACCGCGCGGTGGCGCTCTACAAGAAGGGCTCGCCGTCGGAGCGCGGCCCGGCGGGCCCGGCGGCGCACGCGCGCTACCTGCAGGGCGAGGTGCTGTTCCACGACTTCGAGCGCGTGCAGCTCGCGTCGGAGCCGCGCAAGCTCAAGCGCACCCTCGACGAGAAATCGACGCTGCTCGAGAAGGCCAAGCAGGCGTACGTGGACGCGGTCACCTTCAACGATCCGGAGTGGGCGACCGCGTCGCTGTTCCGCATCGGCGACGCGTACGAGCGCTTCGCCAAGGCGCTGCGCGACACGCCCACGCCCGGCAACCTGTCCGAAGAGGAGAAGCAGGTCTACCGCGACGAGCTGGAGAAGGTGGTGGTCGTCGTCGAGGAGAAGGCGATCGACGCCTACAAGGGCGGCTACAAGAAGGCGCTCGACCTGGGCGTCTACAACGACTTCACGCAGAAGCTGCGCCAGGCGCTCGGCCGGCTCGACGATCAGGAATTCCCCGCCGAGGCCGAAGCGCGCACCCGCCCCGCTCCCGCCGAGCCGCGCGCCGATCTCCCCTTCGTCGGGAGCGTGGTCCGATGAACAGAGTGGTTCTTCTTGGGCTGCTGCTCGCCGGTTGTGGCGCGTCTCACAAAGGGGCCGAGGAGCCGAAGCTGCCGGCGGCCAAACCCGAGGCGGTGGATGCGCTCAAGGACGCGGGGCGCTCGGTGCGTCTGGGGGCGGCGAACTACGAGCGCGCGCTCGAGCGGATTCGCGCCGCCGAGCAGCTCGATCCCAACCTGTGGGAGGCGTTCTACGACGAAGGCTGGATCCTGCTCAAGCTGCGCAACCCGGCCGAGGCCATCGCGCCGCTCGAGAAGGCGCTTGGCATCCTGCCCACCAACGCAGCGACGGTGCAGGCGCTCGGCGAGGCGTATCTCTCCGCCAACCGGGCGGCCGACGCCGCCAAGATCTATCGCGCGTGGCTCGAGAGGCCCAAATCAAAAGACGATTCGCACGTCGATCAGATCCGCGTCGCGCTCGGTGCCGCGTACCGGCGCGCGGGCAAGCTCGACGAGGCGATCGACGCGCTGCAAAAAGCGCTGCGCTCGGCCCCGCGCCAGGCGATGGCCGGCGCGCTCGACCAGCTCGGCCTGGTGTACAAGGCCAAGGGACAGCTCGAGCTGGCCGATCTGGTGCTGCACCGCGCGCTCGAGATCGACGACAAGAGCAAGGCGGCGGCGGAGATCTGGAACAACCTCGGGCTGGTCGCGCTGGAGCGCCGGCGCGATCAAGAGGCCTTCGCGCACTTCGAGCAGGCGGCCAAGCTCGATCCGTCGCTCACCGTCGCGCGCCGCAACAAGGCGGCGGTCTACCTCGACTGCGGCGACTACACGCGCGCGGTCGAGGAGCTCAAGCACGTCACGCACACCGATCCCGACGACGTCGACGCGTGGATCGCCCTCGGCGTGGCGGAGCGCGGCGCGGTGAATCTGCAGAACGCCGAGCACGCGTTCCAAAAAGCGCTCGAGCTCGATCCCGACTCCGCCGACGCGCTCTACGATCTGGGCGTGCTGGAGATGGACTTCGAGAAACAGCCCGGCCGTGCGCGCGTCGAGCTCGAGAAGTTCGCCAAGGCCGCGCCGCAGGGCCACCCCAAGCGCGCCGACGCCGAGTCGCGCCTGAAGGAGCTTGCGAAGAAGCCCAAAGCCGGCGACGATAAAGGTGGAGGTACCACGCAGTGAAGTGCAACCTCGCGGTGGTGGTCCTGGCAGCGACCCTGGTCGCGCTCGCGCTGTTCGGCGCGTTCACCCCCGCGCAGGCGCAGAAGCGCAAAGGGAACACAGACGGCGGGCCGACCCAGACCGACGCGAAAACCGGTCAAAAATCGAAGACCTATAACTTCACCGGCCTGGACATCGACGGCAAGCTGAAGACCCCGCAGCTGCTCTATTTCCTCAACCGGATGAAGTCCGAGTTTGATACGACCGTCCCCGATAAGCGCAGCTTTCTCCCGGAGTTGAAGCGCTCGACCGACGAGATGTAGCTCGCCCGCTCAAAGAGCGCGTGCTACGATAATGACCGGTATGACTCCGTCTTCTGCACGTCCCCTACGAGTCGTTCTGGTGTGGAAGGGCGAGCCGCTCGAGGAGCGCGTCTTCTACAAGCCGCAGCCGATCACCGTCGGTCCGTCCAAGCACGATACCTTCACGGTGCCCGCCTCGCGCCTCGGCGATCAGTTCCCGCTGTTCGCGCCAGCAGCCGATTCGTCCAGCTACATGCTGACGCTGGCCGAGGGGATGAGCGGCAAGCTCTCGCTCGGCAACGAGCCGCACGCGGTCTCCGAGTTCATCCGTCGCGGGCGCGGCGTGCCGTCGGGGCCGTTCCGCCAGCAGCCACTCGCGACCGCCGACTGGGGAATCGTCGGGCTCGACGACACCGGCGACGTCGCGTTCTTCTTCCAGTTCATCGGCTCGACGGTGAAGATCGGCCCCGATCGCACCTGGCTCGATCGCTTCCTCGGCCAGGCGCTGGTGTTCTCGGCGGTGGTGCACATCGCGCTGCTGGTGGTGGCGTTCCTCGCCTACGATCCGGTCGATGCTCTCGACGTCGATCCGCCGCCGACGACGGCGATCGCCAAGCTGCTGCTCGACAAGCCCGAGGAGCCCAAGCCCGACGAACCCAAGCCCAAGTCCGAGCAGCGCAAGGTGCGCGAGGACGATGCGTCCAAGCGCGCGGCCGGCAAGGAAGGCAAGATCGGCAACCCCGACGCCAAGCTCGAAAAAACGGTAATCCCGCGCGGGCCCAAGGATCAGATCGTCGCCAAGGTCTCGCAGACCGGTCTGCTCGGGGTGCTCAAGCAGACCAAGCAGTCGCAAGCGCTCAAGACCCTGCTCTCCGACACGCCCGACGCGACCATGACCACCGCGATGGCCGGCCTCAAGGGCGCGCAGCTGGCGATCGGCCGCGGCTCGGGCGGCATGTCCACGCGCGGCGACGGGCCGGGCGGCGGCGGCACCGGCCAGGGCCAGCTCCTCGGCGTCGGCAACCTGGCGGTTGGCGGCGGCGGTTACGGCTCGCGCAACACTGGCACCGGCGGCGGGCACGTGGCCAAGGAGCTCAAGGTCGCAGCCACCACCGGCACGCCGCAGTCCGAAGGCGGCCTGTCGAACGAGCAGATCTTGAAGGTGGTGCGCTCGCACCTGGCGGCGATCCAGTTCTGCTACGAGAAGGAGCTGCAGCGCTTTCCGCACCTGAACGGCAAGGTGATGATCGCCTGGAAGGTGGATCTCGACGGCCACGTGGTGACCACCCGCATCGACAGCTCGTCGCTGGGCAATCCGAGCGCCGAGAGCTGCATGGCCCGCCAGGTCAAGAACTGGCTGTTTCCCAAGCCCAACGGGGTGGTCGCCGACGTGCACTTCCCGTTCTTCTTCAAGGGCCAGTAGCCGCCGGAATAAACCGCCCGGCGCCGCGTATTACAGTCTCCGAGGGGGATCCGCACATGAAGAAATTCCTGATCGTGGTGCTCCTGCTCGGCGCCGGTGGCGTGTTCGCCTACAAGCACTTCTTTCAACCCGAGAAGCGCGCGTGCACCAAGCTCGCCGAGCTGTGCGGCGACAAGGCCAAGGACGTCGACCAGTGCGCCACCGACATGGCCGACATGCGCAAGTCGCTCGGCGACGACGTGGTCAAGAAGTTCGACAGCTGCGTCGCGGACGCCAAGACCTGTCCCGAGGGCGCCGGCTGCATGGTGGGCGCCGGCATGAGCGGCGTCGGCGACGCGGTGAATCAGTTCATGAAGGGCATGGGCAAAGCCCTCAACAAGTAGTGTGATCCGGCAGGGGCCCCTGCCCTACTTCTTCATTTTTTCCTTCAGCGCGGCCAGGCGATCGTCGAGCTCGGTGTTCTTGCCGAGCTCCTCGAGCTTGCGTTCGACCTCGAGAGATTTCGCGTCGGTGTGGTTGGCCTTCGCCAGCTCGTCGTCGAGCATCACCTCCGCCTCCTTGACGTCCACGGCGGTAGAGAGCTTGTCGAACCGGTTGAACGCATCGGTCGGGCCGGTGCCCTGGTCGCGGTGTTTCTGCGCGCGCGCCTGCGCCTTGAGCGTCTCCTTGCGCATCTTCACTTCCTTGACGCGCACGTCGAGCGCCTTGAGCGCCATCGTCAGCTGATCGGCGTAGGCGGCCTGCTCGTCGAGCAACCCCTGCGCCTCGTGCAACTCGGCGTCGACCTCGAGCTTGCGCTTGAGCGCCTCGCGCGCGAGGGCGTCGTCGCCCGCCTGCACCGCCCGCTCGGCGCGCGCCTCCCACTCGCCGGCGCTCTTCTTCAACGCGTCGACCTTCTGCTTGTGGCGCTTCTCGAGCGCCATGGTGGCCTGCACCTCGCCACGCGCCTTCTTCTGGTTGTCCTCCATCTCGACGATCAACTGATCGATCTCTTTTCCGGGGTCGGTCATCTTGTCGACCGCCGAGTTGAGGTTCGATTTGATGAGCGTCGAGATCCGTCCGAGGATTCCCATGTGCACCTTTATACGCCTAACCTTGGGCGGATTCACCGCCGCGTGCTAGGCTGACGGGTCGTGAGCGGGCTCGCCTCCATCGTCGGTCAGACACGCGCTGTCGAGATCTTGCGCGCTGCCGTCGCGGCCGGCAAGGTGCACCACGCCTACCTGTTCGAAGGTCCCTGGGGCGTAGGCAAGGCGACCTGCGCGCGGGCGTTGGCGATGGCGCTCAACTGCGAGCGCAGCGATGCGAACGGCTGCGGCACTTGCGAGGCGTGCGCCAAGATCGAGGCGGGCACCCACCCCGACGTGATCTGGTTCGACCTGACGCCCAAGGGGCTGACCGAGCGCGTGCGCGAGCTGATCCCGCTGTGCGGCTTCCGCCCGCACGAGGGGCGCGCGCGGGTGGTGATCCTCGATCCCGCCGACGATCTGGCCGGGCCGCAAGAGAAGGCCGAGCCCGCGAACGTGATCTTGAAGACGCTCGAGGAGCCGCCCGCCGGCACCCACTTCGTGCTGGTTACCGCGCAGCCCAGGCGGCTCCCGATCACCGTGCGCTCGCGCAGCCAGCGCCTCCGCTTCTTACCGCTCGAGGACGCGACCGTCGAGCAGTTCCTGGTCGATCGGCAAGGTGCGTCGCCGAGCGCCGCGCGGCTGGTCGCGGCGCAAGCGGGCGGCAGCCTGGGACGCGCGTTGGCCGAGCTCGGCGAAGAAGCCGATGCCGGCCCGCAAAAAGCGCGCGCGCTGGTGGAGCTCTTGATCGGCGCTGCGCGCAAAGGTGATCCCAAGTCGATCTTCGAAGCGGCGTCGGAGGCCGGGGCGGAGCGCGAGCAGGCCGACTACGTGCTGCACGTGTTGTGGAGCGTGCTGCGCGACGCGCTCCTGGTGCGCGAACAGCTGCATCGCGGGCGGGTCACGCCGGCGCGCGCCGAGTTCGCTTCGCAGCTCGTTGGCGATCGGCCCGCCGCATTGTTGCTGCGCTCGCTGGAAGCCACCCGCGAGGCGACCCTGTCGCTGCGCGGTAACGTTGCCCCGTCGCTGGTGCTCGAGCATCTGCTGATCGGCATGAGCACTGCGAGGACTGCATGACCAATGAAGGCGCGCCCCCTCCTCCCTCCGGCGGAGACGGACCTCCCGAAGGTGGCGGCAGCGGCACGGGTCGTCGCCGTCGGAGGCGCGGTCGCGGTGGGCGCGGCGGCTCGGGTGGCGAAGCGGGCGGACCGGGGCGCGATCCCGCTGCCGGCGATGCCAGCGGGCCCGCTCAGCAGCAGCGGCCCCCGCAACCGCAGCGTCCTCCCCAGCAACAACGCCAGCAGCAGCAGCGATCTCAGCAGGGGCCCCGGTCGCAAGAACCTCGCTCCCAACAGCAGCCGCGCGGTGGCCGGGGCGAAGGTTCGCGCGGTCGCGAAGGCGGACGGCCCGATCGCCCGCAGGATCCCAATCGTCCGCCGCAGCAGGCGCGACGCGACGAGCGACCCGCGCGCGACGAGCGACCTACGCGCGATGAGCGCCCGCGCCGTGAGGATCGCCCGCGACGCGACGAGCGTGCGCGCGCCCCCTCGCCGGCCGCGCCGGCTCAACCGATCGCGGCGCGGCCGCCAGCCGACTTCGACGCCGGCTGGGGCATGCCGGAAGACGGCGGCGCCGCCCAGGCCACACCCGCGCAGGCTGCAGCCACCGAGCCCGAGGTGCAGCGCACGCTCACCGTCGCGCCCCCGCCGGAGCCGCGCGATCCCGACGGCGACGATCTGTTCATCGATCTCAGCGACGAAGCGATCCCGCAAGGCACGCTCACCAACGTCGCGGGCATCAAGTTTCGCGACGCCGGCACCGTGCACGCCTACGACGCGGGCGACGCCAGCTACCGCCGCGGCGAGCGCGTGATCGTCGAATCCGAGCGCGGCCCGATCGTCGCCACCATCGCGGTCGGCTCGCGCCGCCAACCGTCGCTCGATCCGCTGCGCCGCATCGTGCGCATGGCCACCGCCAACGACGAGAAGGCCAAGGAAAAGAACTCCGGCAAGGAGCGCGAGGCGTACGTCTTCTGCAAGCAGAAGATCCGCGAGAAGAACCTGCCGATGAAGCTCACGCGCGTCGAGTTCCCGTTGGTCTCGTCGGGCAAGGTGCTGTTCTACTTCGCGTCCGAAGATCGCATCGACTTCCGCGACCTGGTCAAGGATCTCGCGCAGCGGCTGCACACGCGCATCGAGATGCGCCAGATCGGCGCGCGCGACGAGGCCAAGCTGGTCGGCGGCATCGGCTCGTGCGGCCGCGAGCTGTGCTGCTCCACCTGGCTGCCGGCCTTCGTCCCGATCTCGATCAAGATGGCCAAGGATCAGGGCCTGCCGCTCAACCCGTCGAAGGTGTCGGGGCAGTGCGGGCGTCTCAAGTGCTGCCTGGTCTACGAGCAGGATCTCTACAAAGAGATGCGCAAGACCCTGCCCAAGGTCGGCAAGCGCGTGAGCACGCCGGCCGGCGAAGGCAAGGTCGTCGAGCTCGACGTGCTGCGCCAGAAGGTGCGCGTCTGGTTCGACGAAGGCGGCTCCGAGACCTTCCCCGGCGACGTCGTCACCCTGCTCGCCCCGCCGCCGCAGCACGGCCGCGCGCCGCAGCCCGAGCCCGAAGAGCCCGACGCCGCCGAGTAGTGCTACCATCGTGCGCGTGGGGGAAGCGGTCATTCACTTCGCCGACTCGCGCGTGGCGGCGGCGACCTGCGGCGGCGTGTTCATCAGCGTCCTTCGGCAACCACCGACGCTGGAGAACATCAACCGGCTGCGCGCCGAGACGCGGCGCTTGCACGATCTGCGCGGCGGCAAGTACGGATCGCTCTCGATCCTCGAGCCGTCGGCGGTCGCCAACGTCGCCGCCGACGTGCGCGAGGCGTCGGCACGGTTCGCGCGCGAGTTCACCATGCTGGGCGCGGCGATCATCGTCGAGGGCAGCGGCTTTCTGCCGGCCGCCGGGCGGACCTTGATCGCCGGCATCTATCTCCTGACCAAGAAGACCTATCCGCACAAGATCTTCGCCAAACCGGCCGACGGGGCCGCGTGGCTGGTGCCGATCCTCGCGCAGGCCGGCGTGCTGCACACCGCCGCCGAGCTGCTCGTCGCTGCCGAAGCCGCGCGCCAGGCGATCGTTCCCCAGTTGGCGGAACGATGAAGACCGCCGCGCTTCTGCTGATCGCGGGCGCGTCCCTCACCGCATGCTCGCCGTGCAGCGAGGGCACGCTCGAGGTGACCGTCACGCTGCCCGACTTCGCGGTCGCCGCCGACAAGCTCTCGATCAGCGTGTCCGTGCTCGGCGCCTCTAGTCCGTCCGGCTCCCTCGAGGTCAAGCACTCGCCCGGCCAGACGACCGGCACCTTCGACGCGCGCATCGCCAACTACCGGGCCGGCGACGAGGCCGTCCTCTCCGTCGAGGCCTACGCCGGGGGCGCGCTCCTCCTGCAGGCGTCGAAGAGCACGATCCTGCCGGCCGGCTGCGGCACGCTGTCGATGGACCTCGCGCTCACCGAGCTCGACGTGCACAACGTGAAGAACAAGGTCGATCTGCTGTTCATGGCCGACGACTCGCCGGGCACGAGCCCCAAAATAACCGAGCTCAAAGCGCGTTTCCCGCAGCTCATCAAGGTGCTCGACGACTTCGGCCAGACAACACCCGGCTGGTACCACATCGGCGTGGTCACGTCCGATCTCGGGGCCGGGCAGTTCACCCTCGGTGGCGGACAATGCCACCCGGGTGGGCGCGGCGGCAAGCTGCAGGCGGTCGGCGCCGCCGCCGACACCACCTGCATGGCGCCGACGGGCGGCCTGAGCTTCATCGACTACAACCAGCTCGATTCCACCAACAACCTGCCGGCGGGTCAGAGTGTGGAGACCACGTTTGGGTGCATGGCATCTGTGGGATCGATGGGTTGCGGCTACGAGCAGCCCATCGAGGCGGTCTACAAGGCGCTGCACGATCAGCCGGCCGAGAACCATGACTTCCTCCGCGACGACGCGCTGCTGGTCGTGATGTGGGTGACCGACGAGGACGATTGCTCGGCCGATCCGAACACCGACCTGTTCGACCCGTCCAAGACCGCGCAGTACGGCGCGCTCCTGTCGTACCGCTGCACGGAGTACGGCATCCAGTGCGGCAACCCGGCCATGCCGCTGCCCTACGGCGACTCGGGTGGCATCCAGTCGCCGTGTTCGTCGCTGCCGCCCGCCAGCGGCGGCAAGCTGATCGACATCGACAAGTACATCACCTATTTCACGAAGCCGGCAGCCCAGGGCGGCGTGAAGATCGATCCGCACGACGTCATCCTGGCCGCCATCACCGCGCCGTCGTCTTCGGGCGCGGCCAGCGTGCTCGTCAACCCGAACCCGATTCCCCCCGGCCCGTTTGCGTCCTGCCCCGGCCCCGCAAACGGCTCGAGCTGCTTTGTGGAGCTGCAGCCCTCGTGCATCGCGCCGCAAAACCCGCAGTTCTCCGGCGATCCGGCGGTGCGCATCAACCAATTGGTTGGCTCGGCGCTGCCGACCAATCAGCAGCTCACCTCGATCTGCGACACCGACTACCAGTCGGCGCTCGAGAGCCTGGGCCAGAAGATCATCTCCAGCATCAGCACGGGCTGCGTCACGGGCCCGCTGGTCGATCCGCAGAGCCCCGATTGCAGCGCCGAGGACGTGACCGACAACCAGGACGGTAGCGTCACTACCACGTCGCTCCCCTCGTGCGCCCAGAGCGGCGAGGTGACGCCCTGCTGGAAGCTCGACTCGATCGATCCTGCGCGCTGCCCGCTGCTGTGTGCGAGCGACGGCGATCCGGGCCAGCACTTCGGCGTGAGCATCGACCGCGGCCCGGGCGGCCAGCCGCCACCCAACACCAGCCCGCGCGTGCGCTGCAGCGCGGTCGTCCTTCCGCCCGACGCGCACCCGATCTGCGGCGCGCCGATCTAGCCTCGGCAGCCGCGGCGCCGTCGGGTGCATCCCGCTTGCAGTCTGCACGGGCTGATGTAGCCTCGTGGTCCCGGAATGGCCAAGCGCTTCTACGTCACCACCCCGATCTACTACGTCTCCGACGTGCCGCACCTCGGGCACGCGTACACGACGATCGTCTGCGACGCGCTGGCGCGCTACCACCGGCTGCGCGGTCACCAGACCGGGTTTCTCACCGGCACCGACGAGCACGGGCAGAAAATCGCGCGCATGGCGGAGGAGCGCGGCATGGCGCCCAGGGCGTACGCCGACAAGTTCGCCGACGCCTACTCCTCGACGTGGAAGGCGCTCGAGATCTCGAACGACGATTTCATTCGCACCACCGACGCCGATCACGAGGCGTTCGTGCAGGAGCTGTGGCGCGTCCTCGAGCAGCGCGGCGACATCTTTCTCGCGGATTATGAAGGCTGGTACTGCGTCGCGTGCGAGCAGTTCTACACCGAGAAGGAGCTCGAGCCGGGCAACCACTGCCCGGTGCACAAGAAGCCGGTGGAGAAGGTCAAGGAGCAGTCGTACTACTTCAAGCTGTCGAAGTACCAGCAGCCGCTCCTCGATCACATCGCCGCGCATCCCGAGTTCATCCAGCCGGAGAACCGGCGCAACGAGGTGCTCGCGTTCATTAGGAGCGGGCTGCAGGACATCTCGGTCTCGCGCACCACCTTTCAGTGGGGCGTGCCGGTGCCGGATCGGCCCGGGCACGTCATCTATGTGTGGCTCGACGCGCTGTCCAACTACTACTCGGCGACCCGGCGCAAGGCGCTCGCCGGGATGTGGGACGACGACGTCGAGGTGGTGCACATGATCGGCAAGGAGATCTCGCGCTTCCACGCGGTCTACTGGCCGGCGTTCTTGATGTCGGCGGGGATCCGCCTGCCGTCGACGGTGTTCTGCCACGGCTGGTGGACCGTCGACGGCGAGAAGATGTCCAAGACCGCGGGCAACGTGGTCGATCCGCTCAAGCTGTCGAGCGATCTCGGCGTCGATGCGTTCCGCTACTTCGTGCTGCGCGAGGTCCCGCTCGGGGCCGACGGCGACTTCTCGCACGAGGCGCTGCTCACCCGCTACAACGCCGAGCTGGCCAACGACCTCGGCAACCTGCTCAACCGCACGCTCGGGATGATCGAGAAGTACTTTCCCAACCGCTTCCTGCTCGGGGTCGAGACCCATGAGCTCAGGGCCAAGGCGGAGCTGGCGCGCGAGGAGCTGGCCAAGGCCATGGACGCGTTCCAGCCGTCGATCGCGCTCGAGCGCATCTGGAAGCTGGTGCGCGAGTGCAACGCCTACGTCGATCAGTCGGCGCCGTGGAGCGCGAGCGAGGAGCGCAAGCGTGAGATCCTCGCCAACGTGCACGAGGCGCTGCGCTTTCTGTCGAACCTGATCGATCCGTTCATGCCCGAGCGCGCCGTCGAGATGCGCCGGCAGCTCGGCGTGGTGCAGTCCGGCTGGCCGGCGTGGAACGCGGGCGGCGACTGGCACGTCGAAAAGGGCGAGCCGCTGTTCCCGCGCATCGACGACGACAAGAAGGCCGAGCTGCTCGCCAGGTGGGTGCCCAAGAAGGACGTCCCCGTAGAGGATCCCAACCAGATCTCGTACGCGGACTTTCAACGGCTCGATCTGCGCGTCGGCCAGGTGATCGCCGCCGAGGTGGTGCCCAAGGCCAAGAAGCTGCTCAAGCTGTCGGTCGACATCGGGACCGGCAAGCGTCAGGTGGTGGCCGGCATCGCCGAGACCTACCAGCCCGCCGATCTGGTGGGAAAAAAAGTGATCTTTCTCGCCAACTTGAAGCCGGCGACCATCCGGGGGGTCCTCTCCGAGGGGATGATCCTCGCCGCTGGCGAAGAACAGGTGGTGGCGCTCTCCGGGCTCGACCGGGACGCTGCTCCAGGGACAAAGGTGCGTTGATGGCTGAACCGACTTCCACGCGTGAAACGACCAATGGTGACAAGAACAAGCGGGCCCGACGGCGCGACGCGCGCATCGAGGTGGCGTGGAACACCGCCTGCGAAAAGACCGTCGAGATCGAGCAGAAGCTGCAGCCCGAGCTGGCGACCGTCTACGAGCGCGTGCACGCCAACCAGGACGAGGTGGGCAAGCGCTTCATGGCCACGCTGCGCGATCTCTCGGTGAACGGCGGGTTCCTCGAGGGCGAGCCGCTGCCGCTGTTGTCGCGCGTTACGCTGCTGATCGAGGTGCCCAACTACAAGCACGTCGAGGCGGTGGGCTGGGTGCTGTGGCGGCGCACCTCGTCGTGCACCATCAAGCGGCCGAACGGCGCGCCGATCACGCTCGGCGCAGGCTTCGGCGTGGTGTTCGAGTGGATCTCGCTCGAGGCGCGGCTCGAGATCGCGCGGCGCGTCGCCCTGCTCGCCTGAACCGTTCTTGCGCGACACCTTCCCCATCGTCTTCACGCAGCGGCGCATCTTGCCGGTGGCCGTGGTCTTCGCGGCGGCCGGCGTCGGGTTCGCCGGCGTGTGGTGGGTGCGGCTGGTGTGCGGCGGGTTCGCGCTGCTGGCGGGCGGGCTCGCGGTCTGGCAGCGCCGCGCGCGCCCGTCGGTGGTGATCGACGGCGACGGGTACGCCGTCGAGGAATACGGCAAGGAGAAGCTGCGCGTGGCGTGGCGCGACGTGGTGCAGGTGCGCGCGGACGCGGCCGAGCACGCCTGCTACGTCGACTGTGGCGATGCGACCCGCAACCTGCTGGTGCCGCCGATTCGCGGTTACGGGTTCCACTTCGAGCGCGCCCGCGAGCTGTACGCGCGCATCCTCGACGCGGTGCCCGACAAGGTCGAGCTGGTGCCGCGGCTCGACGCCCAGCCGACGCCGCCCGCCGCGAAGGCCTGAGATGAACGTCGACGCTGCGCTGCGCGATCTCGAGCACGCCGATCCGCGCGTGCGCGCGCAGGCGGCGGACGCGCTCGGCCGTGTCGATGACCCTGATCGCACCGCGGCCATCCGTGCGCTGGTGCGCGCCTGCGACGATGCGCACGCGGCCGTGCGCTACGCCGCGCTGCTCTCGCTCGGCGAGCTCGCCGCTGATTCGACCGTCGAGGCGGTGGCGGCGCGGCTGTCCGATGGCGAGCCGCTGGTGCGTGAAGCGGCCACCATCGCGCTCGGCCAGGTGGGATCGGCGCCGGGCGCGGCGATCGAGGTGGCGTGGTCGGCGCTCGCCGAGGCGCTGCGCGTGGGCGCGCCCGAGGTGCGTTTTCAGGCGGTAGCCTCGCTGGTGGAGATCTCGCCAGCGCGCGCCGTGCCGCTGGTGCTCGCGGCGCTCGACGACCAGGACCACAAGGTGCGCGCGCAGGCCGCCGCCGCGCTCGGCGACGCGGGGGATCCTTCCGTGGCGGAGGCGTTGACCGCGCTGCTCGACGACGCGGACGACGTGCGCTACGAGGCCGCGCTGGCCCTGGTGCGTCTCGGCGATCGGCGCGGCGTGCCGTTCCTGATCCGCGCGCTCGGCTCGAGCGAGCGCGCGCTCGACGCAGCCACCGCGCTCGCAGCGCTCGGCCTCGACGGCGACCCGGCGATGACCGCGGCGCTGGCTCGCGAGGTCGGGCGCTTCTTCGGCGATCCGCTGGTCAAGGTGCGCGCCGCCGAAGCGCTCGCCCGTGCCGGCGATCCGAGCGGGCGCGCGCACCTCGACAAGGCCGCCCGCAGCCGACGCGACGACGTACGCGGCCTCGCGCAATCCGTGTTGGAGACGCTCAAATGACCCTGATCGATAGTCATTGTCACCTGGAGCCGAAGGACTTCGCCAAGGACGGCGTCGACGAGCGCGAAGACGTGATCGCGCGGGCGCGCGCGGCGGGTGTGGGCGCGATGATCTGCGTCGGCTCGGGCGCGTCGCTCGCCGAGGTGCGCAACGCGGTCGCGCTGGCCGAGACCCACGACGACATCTGGGCGGCGGTCGGCATCCATCCGCACGACGTGGCGCGCATCCCCGACGGCGCGCTCGACGAGATCGAGCGGCTGGCGCTCACCCATCCACGCGTGGTCGCCGTCGGTGAGACCGGCCTCGACTACCACTACCACCACTCCCCGTCCGACTCGCAGCAAGAACATCTGCGCCTGTTCGCGCAGCTCGCGCGCCGCGCGCACAAGCCGCTGTCGTTGCACATTCGCGAAGCGCACGACGACGCGCTGCGCATCCTCGCCGAGGAGAAGGCCGGCGAGGTCGGCGGCGTGGTGCACTGCTTCACCGGCAACCTGGCCGACGCGCAGCGCTGGGTCGCGCTCGGCTTTCACATCAGCTTCTCCGGCGTGATCACCTTCAAGAGCGCCGAGCCGGTGCGCGAGGCGGCCGCCTGGATGCCGCTCGAACGCATCCTGGTGGAGACCGACTGCCCCTACCTCGCGCCCGTGCCCATGCGCGGAAAGCGAAACGAACCCGCGTACATCGTGCATACCGCCGCGAAGGTCGCCGAGGTGCGCGGAATGGATCCGGCGGCGCTGGCCAATGCTGCCACTGGTAACACTCGACGATTGTTCCGCTTGTAGGTGTTTGTCCCCCCATGGCGGTTCGCGTCACCTACTACGTATGCGAACCATCTCCCTCGCGTTGTTCCTCGCGTTGATTGCAGGCTGCACCTCCGACGTTCAAGGCGTCACCGATGACCTGGGCGGTGTCGGTGGCGGCGGCGGCAACGATTCGGGCGGCGGTGGTGGGGATGGGGGCGGCGGAGGCGGCGGCGATCTGGCGACCGGCAACCATCCCGACCTGGCCAACCCGCCGTTGGGCGACCTGGGCACCACGCCGGTGGGCGGCTTCACGATGGTGGTCACGATCGTCCTCGAGAATCAGGATTACAAAGAGGTAGTCGGAAGCCCGAACGCTCCTTATCTCAACTCGCTCATCAACAACTACGCGCTCGCGACCAACTACAAGGACTCGCTGGTCCACCCGTCGATGCCGAACTACCTCTATATGATCAGCGGCAGCGTCCAGGGGCAGAGCTCCGACATTCAAGCGTCGCAGTTAACACCATTCACGGGTGATAATCTCGGCAACCAATTGCAGCAGGCGCATATCCCGTGGGGATCGTATCAAGAGAGCATGGTGACCGCCTGCAAGCTGAGCGACTCCGGCAACTTCGGCACCAAGCACGACCCGTTCCTCTACTTCGCAAACATCCAGAATGGCCCCAACGGCCTGTGCGCCAAGACCAACGTCGACTACAGCCAGTTCGCCGCCGCGCTGGCCGCCGGCGCGACCCAGTTCATGTGGATCACCCCCGACCTGATCGACGACGGACACGGCGGCCCGGTCCCCATCCCGTTCATCGACGACCCGGCCAAGGACCTGACGACGGCGGACACCTGGTGCAAGACCGAGGTCCAGAAGATCATCGACAGCCCGATCTTCAAGGCCGGAGGCGTCATCTTCCTCACCTGGGACGAGGCGGAAGCCCGCAACGGCGACGATCCGGACCAGATTCCGATGATCATCATCTCGCCCAAGCTGACCAAGAAGACCTCCGCAGCGGCGTACTCGCACGCCAGCTACCTGGCGACCGTCGAGGACATCTTTGGCCTGCCCCGCCTGGGTGCCGCGGTCGGCGCCCCCAGCATGATGGAATTCTTCAAGTAACTCCCGGCGGGAAAGAGTTGACAAGCCACCTGACTGGCGATAGGAATACGCACTCTTTATCGAGCCAAGGGAGCAGTTTGCCATGCCGTTTCGCACCGGAGTTCTTGGGAAAAAGCTGGGGATGACGCAGATCTTCACCGCGACGGGGGATCGCACCGCGGTGACCGCCATCCACGCTGGCCCGAACGTGGTCATCGACAAGCTCACGCCCGACAAGCACGGGTACTCGGCGGTCAAGCTCGGCTACTCCGAGAAGCCGCTGCGCCTCGCCAAGAAGCCGGAGCTGGGTCAGTTCACCAAGCACGGCCTGGCGCCGCAGCGCTACGTCCGTGAGGTCCGCGTCGAGCCGGCCGATCTCGACAAGTACGAAGTGGGCAAGCCGGTTTCGCTCGACACCGTGTTCCAGGCGATGACCTACATCGACGTCGAGGGCACCTCGAAGGGCAAGGGCTTCCAGGGCGTGATGAAGCGCCACCACATGCCCGGCTTCCGCGCCACCCACGGCACGCACGAGTTCTTCCGCCACGGTGGCTCGATCGGCTGCCGCTTGACGCCTGGCAAGGTGCACAAGGGCAAGCGCATGGGCGGGCACATGGGCGACGTGAAGAAGACCGTGCAGAACCTGGTGCTGCTCGAGGTCAACAACGAAGAGAACCTGCTCATCGTGCAGGGCGCGATCCCGGGCGGCAAGAACGGCTACGTGGTCGTGCGCAACGCCAAGAAGAAGGCGGGCATCAAGGTCAAGTCGCGCAACTACGGCGAGACCCAGGAGAAGTCGAAGAACCCGATGAAGGCCTCCAAGGCCGGCGCGGGATCGGCCAAGGGCGGCGGCGCCAAGGGCGGCGCCAAGAAGTAACCGAAGTAACGCCCTCCTCGCTTGTCCAAGCTCCGCGATCGTTCCCACCGTCACGATTCATTCCACCGGCGCGCCAAGCAGCAGGGCTTCGTCGCGCGCTCGGTGTTCAAGCTCGAGGAGATCGACAAGAAGCACCACGTACTGCGGCCGGGCGCGCGCGTGCTCGATCTCGGCTGCCGGCCGGGGTCGTGGCTGCAGTACGCGGCCAAGGTGGTCGGCCCGTCGGGGGCGCTGGTCGGGCTCGACCGCACGCCGCTCGACGTGGCTCAAGCGGGGGTGCGCAACCTGACGGGCGACGTCTACGCCGTCACGCCGGCGGAGCTGCGCGGCGAGCTGGCCGCGTTCGACGTGGTGCTCTCGGACATGGCGCCCGATACCAGCGGCGTGCGCTCGGCGGATCAGGCGCGCTCCGAAGGGCTGTTCGAGCGCGCGCTCGAGCTCGCCGAGCTGCTCCTCGATCGCAAGGGCAACTTCGTCGGCAAGCTGTTCATGGGGCCCGACTGGCAGAAGCTGCTCAAGCGCGCACGTGAAGGTTTTTTCGAGGTTCGTACGATCAAGCCCGCGGGATCGCGGCAGGAATCGATCGAGCAGTACGTGGTCGCGCTGGGTCGAAAATAGTTACTTGAGCGTGGCGAGCAGCTTCTTGACGGCCTTGGCCTGCGCGCCATCTGGCGAGAGCTCGAGGTACTTCTTGTAGGCCAGCCGGGCCTTGTCCTTGCTCTTGGCCGACTTGTTCAAGTCGCCCACCAGCAGCCAGGCGTCGGCGTAGTGATCGTCCAGCTCGACGGCCTTGTCGGCGTGCGGGCGCGCCAGATCGGGCTGGCCTTGATCGGCGTGGGCACGCGCCAGCCAGTAGCGCGGCTCGGGTGCGGTCGGATCGTCGGTGAGCGCGGGGGTGAGCACGGTGGCCGCCTCGGCGTATGCCTTGCGGGCGAGCAGCGCGCGCGCCAACCCGACGCGGGCCTCGGTGCGATCGTCGACGCCGTAGGGAGCGCGCTCCCACGCTTGCAGCGCGGCGCGGAACGACGCCTCGGCCTGCGACGGATCGATGCCGGTGAGCTCGATCCGCCCGAGCCCGAGGTTGGCGTGCAGCGCGTCGCCGTAGAGCGCCGAGCGCAGATCGTCGCCGGCCTTCTTGGGATCGCCCGCGCGCCGCCACGCATCGGCGGCCTGGATGGCCAGCCGCGCGTCGTGCAGGTTGGGGCCCTTGCGCTCCTTCTCGAGTTGCTTGGCTGCGGCCAGCGCTTCCGACGGTGACCTCCAGCTCGCGAGCACGGTCTTGAGCCGCGCCACCTTGCCGGCCAGCGCCCCTGCCTGAACGGCATCGGCGAGCGCTTTGTCTCCGTCGGCCTGCAGGCCGAGCGCGATGGTCGCCTCGGCGTACGCGAGCTTGTCGTCGACGGTCGCCTTGCCCGCGTCGAGCACCGGGCGCAGCTCCGCGCGGGTCTCACGCGAGCGGCCGAGATCGAGGTACAGCCGGCCGAGCGCCTGGTGCACCGACTGCAGCGCCGGCGCGTCACGCGCGGCCCGCTCGAGCTCGGCGAGCGCTTCTTTGGGCTTGCCGAGATCGCGCAGCACGCGCCCGAGGAGCGCGCGGGCGCGGAACGACTCCGAGTTGTGCTCGAGCGCGCGGCTCAGCTCGGTGCGCGCCTTCATCAGATCGTGCCGCTCGTAGGCGAGCAGCCCGATCCCGTAGCGGGGCGTGGTCGAGTTGAGCTGCGTGGCGGCCCGTTCGAGCTCCTTGAGCGCGCCGCTGGAGTCGCCCAGGTGGGCGCGCGCGATCGCGCGGTAGGTGATCGCCGTGGCATCGCCCGGTCGGCGCGCCAGCGCGGCGTCGAGCGTGGCCGCGGCCTCCTTGTACTTGCCGATCAAGCACTGCGCGCGGCCGAGCACCGCGAGCCGGCGCGGCGTGGGCGCGCCAACCGACAGCGCGAGCACGACCTTGTCCTCGAAGCCCTTGGCGAGCGCCACCTCGGCGTCGAGCACCGCGACGTCGCCGTCGTTGGGATCGAGCCCTTCGGCGACGCGCATGGCCTGCTCGGCCTCGCGGACCAATCCCTGCTGCAGGCGCGCGCGGCCGTAGAGCAGCGCGAGCCGTCCATCGTGGAGGATGCCCTTGCGCGCCAGATCGAGCTCGTTGCCCGCGCGCGTCTCATCGATGCCATCCTTGCCGCCGCCGAGCGCCTTGAGCCCTTCGGCGAGGTGGAACCAGGCGTCGGTGGTGGGCCCCAGCTTGCCCGGCGGTCGGGTCAGGATCGGCGCCTCGCCGCGCTCGAGCGTGACCAGCGCACGGCCTACCACCGCGCGCGGGTGTTGCGGGAACACCTGCAGCACGCGGCGGAAGGCGGCGTCGGCCGAGTCCAGATCGCCGGCGCCCAGCTCGATCGATCCGAGCGTGAGCAGCGCGCGCAGGTTCGCGCGATCGCCGCCCTTCTCCATCGTCTTGGCGAGGATGCGGCGCGCGGCGTCGACGTCGCCCTTCTGGCTGGCGCAGCGCGCGGCGATGTCGCCGTCTTCGTCCTCATTGAGCGGCGGGCAGGACTCCCCGCGCCCGAGCGCGAGCAGTGCGCGTGCCTGCCGCACCTCGCGGTCACTTCGATCGGGGCGCGCGTCGAGCTCGGGCTTGCGGCGCGCGGCTTCCTTCTCGGAGCGGCGCAGCATGGCCCACGCGGTGGCGTCGGTGTCCTCGCCGTGGTCCGCGTGCAGGCGCGCAGCGGCCAGGGCCACCATCGCGAAGTATTTGCGAATCTTGGGCTGGATGCGAACCGCCCGGGCGAAGGCGTCGCGCGCGGCGGCGTCGCCTTCGTAGGTCGCGTCCGAGAGCTGGCCGTCGGCCTTCTCGACCATCGAGGCGAGCAGCGCGGCCCGTTGGTGTGCGCGGTACAGCGTGCCGGCGGTGATCCCGCCGGTGAGCAGCACCAGGCCGACCCACAGCCACACGAACGACCGCGCGCGCTTGGCGTCCCAGCCGCGTGAGTGCTCGTCGGGCGGCACGTCCGGCGCCTCTTCGACGGTCCAGCTGGAGGGATCGCCCGAGCCTGCGCCACCGTCGCCGACCAGCGACTCGGCGATGCGATCGAGATCGATCGACTCGTGGGTGTCACTCTCGGGGATCGCCTGCATCTTCGCCGACGACTTGTAGGTCGCAGCGCGCGGCGCGTTGGCGCGGCGCGTGGGCGGCTCCTCGAAGGCCTCTTCGATCGGCGCCGAGCCGGGATCGGGGAGCGGCGGCGACTGCCACTCGCGCGTGTCCGGCTCGGCGTTCTCGAGCGGCTTCTGCGCCTTGGGCTTCTTCTGCAGCGCGGCGGCCTCCATGAGCGCCTGCTGCGCCTCGTCGAGGTGCCCCGTCGCCATCAGCGCCCGTCCGAGCGCCAGCCGCAAGGGCACGTCGTTGGGCCGCGCCACCAGCGCCTTCTTGCAGGTGTGCACGGCCTCGTCGGCCCGGCCCTCGGCTACCAAGGTGTCGGCCAGACGAACCAGCGCCGCTGGATCCCTGACCGCCGCCTGCTTCAGCCTCTCAATCTCAGATGACATCGCAGCTCGCTAAGCATACGCGATCGAGCAGCCACCCGTCGAGGATTACTCGCGAATGGTGGCATCCGTCACCGTGAGCCGCGGGCGCAACGCGGCCAGCCGGCGCGCCCCGATCCCGCGCACGCGCGCCAGCTCCTCGACGGTGGCGAACGGCCGGGCGCCGACGATGCGCGCGGCGAGGCGCACCCCGACCCCGTCCAGCGAGGCCAGCTCGAGCGGACTCGCGCGGTTCAGATCGATCGGCGCGCCCCACGCCGCGAGTCGCGCCGGATCCATGCGCCGCCTTCGCCACCGGCCGTGGCGATCGGCGAGCAGTCGATCGCCGGCGTGCAGCCCGGGTGGCGGCGCCGCGAGGCAGCCCACGCCCACCCCGCCCACCTCGATCGGCGCCGGGCACGGCTCGCTCGGCTCGGGCGCGCCCAGCGACGGCGGCGGCCGGGCCGCACGCACCGCGAACAGCGGCAACAGGCCGATCAAGATCACCAGCAGAAGGTCACGAGGCAACGCGCTCATACCAGAGTATCGGCAGCCGCGCGAGGAAGTTGCTTGGGGCTATTTGGCGGGCTGATTTCCCAGGCCGAAGCCGTCGTGCAGGACGCGCACGGCGAGCTCGGCGTACTTCGCCTCGACCACCACCGAGATCTTGATCTCCGACGTGGAGATCATGAGGATGTTGATCCCCTCCTCGGCCAACAGCTCGAACATCTTCTGCGCGACGCCGGCGTGCGAGCGCATGCCCACGCCCACCACGCTGACCTTGCAGATCGAGTCGTCGGTCTTGATCCCCGCCTCCGCCATTTCCGGCAGCGTTCGCTTGATCAGCTCGACCGCGCGCTTGAGGTCGCCGCGCGGCACGGTGAAGGTGAGATCGGTGCGCCCCGCGTCCGAGATGTTCTGGATGATCATGTCGACGACGATGTTGGCCTCCGACAGCGGCCGGAAGATCTTGGCCGCGATGCCGGGCTTGTCGGGCACGCCGAGCAGCGTCACCTTCGCTTCGTCCTTCGCCACGGTGACGCCGGCGACCAGCACGTCTTCCATCTGCTTCTCCTCTGGGACGACCCACGTGCCCTCGTTCATGTTGAAGCTGGAGCGCACGTGGATCTTCACCCCGTACTTCATGCCGAATTCGACCGATCGGATCTGCAGCACCTTGGCGCCCAGCGAGGCCAGCTCGAGCATTTCTTCGTAGCTGATGCGGGCGATCTTGCGCGCCGACGGGCATACGTTCGGATCGGCGGTGTAGACGCCGTCGACGTCGGTGTAGATCTCGCAGGCGTCGGCCTTGAGCGCCGCCGCGATGGCCACGCCCGAGGTGTCCGAGCCGCCGCGCCCGAGCGTGGTGATGTTGCCCTCTTCGTCGATGCCCTGAAAGCCGGCGACCACCGCGATCTTGCCCAGGCCGAGCGCCTCGTGGATCTTCTGGCCGTCGATCGACTTGATGCGCGCGCGGGTAAACGACGAGTCGGTGATGATGCGGCACTGCCCGCCGGTGAACGACTGCGCCCGGCCGCCCTCCTTGGCGATCGCCAGCGACACCAGGCCGACCGAGACCTGCTCGCCGGTGGAGGCGATCACGTCGAGCTCGCGCTCGTGCTCGCTGGACGGATCGTCGTTGACCTGCCTGGCGAGCGCCAACAAGCGGTTGGTCTCGCCGGACATCGCGGAGACGATCACCACCACGTCGTGGCCCTGCTGCTGCGTCGCGATGCAGCGCCTGGCCACCTCGCGGATACGATCGACGGTCCCGACGGACGTGCCACCGAATTTCTGGACGACCAGCATGGGATTCGGAAGCTAGGATATGTTCCGCCGCATGGCAAGCACGTACCTGGTCCTGACTACGCTGCCGGCGCGCGCCCAGGCGCTGGCGCTCGCGCGCACGCTGGTCGAGGAGAAGCTGGCCGCGTGCTGCAACGTGCTCGGCGAGGTGCAGTCGATCTATCGCTGGAAGGGAGCGGTGCACAGCGATGCCGAGGTCTTGTGCGTGATCAAGACGACGGTGAAGCGGTTCGCCGCGCTCAAGGCGCGCATCCAGGCGCTGCACCCGTACGAGGTGCCGGAGATCATCGCGCTGCCGATCGCGGCCGGGCACGCGCCGTACCTGGCGTGGCTGGCTAGCGCGGTGCGGCCAGGGCCGTCTGCAGCGCGCGGGTCACGAGCGGCTCGTGCTCGACGGCGGCCAGGCGCGTGAGCGATTCGCGCGCGGCCGGATCGCCCGGGCCCAGGGCGGCGATCACGCGCACCATCGCCGCGCGCACCGGGATGTAGGGCTCGGCGGAGACCCAGCGCTCGAGCGTGGGCAGCGCGCGTCGATCGCCGAGCGCGCCCAGCGCGTCGACCACCTCGAGCCGCGTGCGCACCGGGCCGAGCTGAACGAGCAGCGGATCGAGCGCGCGACCGTCGTGCGTGGCGCCGAGCGCACGGGACAAGGCGATGCCGAGGTCGTAGTCGTCGCCGACGCGCTCGAGCGCGCGGCCGAGCCAGCCCACGTCGCCGAGCGCCAGCGCCGCGCGCGCGCACAACTCGGCCGCTGCGGCGGGATCGTCACAGCTCTCGCCGATGAACGCGCCCACCCGCGCGCGCGCCGGTCCATCGCCGAGACGCGCGACGGCCAGTGTGGCCCAGCGTGCGAGCGGTCGATCGGGATCGCGCGCCGCCTCTTCGAGCTGGGCGCGCACCGCGCGATCGGGCGGCAGCGTGGCCAACAGGCGTGCGGCCTCGCGGCGCGCAGGGCCGTCGCCGGGCGTCGAGGCGAGCTGCGCGAGCTCGCGCGTGGCGCCCTTGTCGCCCAGCCGGCCGCGCTCGAGCAGGCGGCGGGTCCGGTCGTCCGACGGAGACGGCGCCTGTTCGTGCTCGAAGCGGGTCTCGGCCGCCATCCATTGATCGAGCTTGCCGCGCAGCCGCGCGAGCCGCGGCGCATCGGACGAGAGATCGTGCTGCTCGTGCGGATCGGCGGCCAGATCGAAGAGCTGGCAGGCGTCGTTCTCGAGATCGCAGATCAGCTTGTCGTGGCCGTCGACGATCATCTTCTTGCGATCGATCTCGGCGAGCTCGGGCCCGAGCGCGTCGGCCGGGGCGCCCTCGGCCGAGAGCCACGGCCCGAGATCGCGCCCGCGCATGCGCAGCGACGGCTCGATGCCGATCAGCGACAACAGCGTCGGCGCGACATCGACCAGGCCGACCGGCCCGCCGACGTGCCGGTGTGGGAGCAGGTCGTCTCCGTCGGTAGGCGTCACGAAGACCAGCGGCACGCGCACCTGCTCCTCGTAGAGCGTGGTGCCGTGGTAGTGGCCGCCGTGCTCGCCGAACTCTTCGCCGTGATCGGCCGCCAGCACCACCAGCGCGTGCGGCCGGTGCTGCTGCAGATACGCCATCAGGCGCGCCACCTCGGCGTCGACGAAGCGCACCTCGCCTTCGTAGCGATCTATGGTCGACAATCCGGTCGACGAGCCGGTGGTGAAGCCGGGATGCTCGAGGTACGGCTCGTGCGGCTCGAGGTAGTGCACCCACACGAACGCGCGCGCGGGCTTCTCCTCCTCGAGGAAATGGATCACCTGATCGGTGCGCTCGGGCGCGGCCAGGTATTCGTACTTCACGTATTCGAAGCCGTAGGAGGTGTCCTCGAGCGCCTTCAAGCGATCGTGATCGATGAAGAACACCGACGGGGGATAGAACGCCGCCGTCTTGTAGCGCTCGCGCCGCAGCACCTCGGCGAGCGTCTGGTGGCGGGCCGCGTCGAGGCCGAGCGCGCTCAGCGCGTAGACGTGCTTGCCGGTGAGCAGCGTGGCCACCGAGAACGAAGTGTGCGGCACCTGCGCGTAGGCTCGATCGAACACCACGCCCCGCTCGGCCAGCCGTGCGAGGTTGGGCGTGACCCGGTCGTTCAGCCGATCGGCGCGCCAGGCGTCGATGGTGATGAGGAACACGTCGACGCCGCCGAGGTGCGGGCCGTCGGGCAGGCGCACCGCCGGCGTGGACGGGAGCACCGCCGCCTGCGCGCCGCCTTCGCCGGCGTGGGTCGGATGAAGGCGCTGCGCCAGCTTGAGCACGCGCCCGAGCGCGCCGGTGCGCTCGAGGGTGAGCGAGCGCAGCCCACGCGCCTCGGCCAGGCCCGAGAGCGCGAACGCGCCGGCCGCCAGCGCGCCCACCGCAGCGACGAGCGCCGTGCGCGGCTCGCACCAGCCCTTCCAGCGCCGCGTGCCGCCCCGCTGCAGGTGCAGCCACAGCGTGCCGATGGCCAACTGCGCGGCCGCGAAGACCAGCGCCTGCAACCCGACGTGGAAGAACGGATACAGGCGGGGCAGCACGCGCTGATCGACGACGTGCGCGCCGATCGCCGTCGCCAGGAACAGCCCGATCAGCGACCAGGCGAGCGTTCGGCTTCGCGCGCCGCTCGAGATCTGCGCGCCGAGCGCCAGGTAGACGCGCAGCCCGAGATACAAGAGCGCGAGCGAGCAGGCGCCGATGGCGATCGCGTACAGCGTGTGCCCGGCGATGCGCAGCGCCTGCGGACCGGCGAAGATCTGCGCGCACAGCCAGACCACCGGCCCGACGGCGACCAGCGTGTACAGCGCGGCGGTCATTGCGACCCACCCCGCGCGCCGCGCTCCGAGCGTGGTCGCCGTGGAGCCGATCGCCGCCGCCGTGACGCCCTCGACCAGACCGGCGAGCGCGCCCGCCGCGGCGAGCAGCCCGAGGTCGCAAGCGGCGAAGCGCGCGAGCTCGAGCGGCCCGTCGAAGTAGCCGAACGCGGTGGTCAGGATGTAGCCGAGCTCGATCCCGCCGACCACCAGGCCCGCGCAGACGCCGAGCAGGACGCCGGAGGTCACGGACCGGCGCAGCGCATTGCGCCGGTCACCAGATGGCGACGGCGATGGCGATGAGGATGGCAACGGCACGTGGTCTTTCCAGCGTGTCGAACGCTAGCGGATCGCGTGCGAGACGGCAACGCTAGGCGTGCGGATGCGGGTGCTCGGAGTCGTGCGGGCGGACGGTCAGGACCGGACACGGCGCGCGGCGCACCACCCGCTCGGCGACGCTGCCGAGCAGCACGTGGCGTAGGCCGGTGCGGCCGTGGGTGCCCATGATGATCAGGTCGGCGCCCCAGTCCTTGGCGTGCCGGCAGATCTCCTGATCGTGCATGCCCATCGCCGCCTCCGACGAGACCACCACGCCCTGCGCGCGCACCTGATCCTCCAGGCGGGCGAGCTCGACGCGCGCGGTGCGCTCGAGCTCCTGGAACATCACCGGCGACGCAGGCATGACCGCGTCGGGGAACACATAGGCGGGCATCTCGCGCGAATGGAACAGGCGCAGCTCGGCGCCAAAGCGGCGCGCGAACTCGATCGCGAGCTCGAGCGCCTCCGTCGACGGCTGGGAGAAATCCGTCGGCACCAGGATGCGCTGTACGTCGAGTCCGTTCATGCGAGCTCCTTTCCATAGACTTCGTCGAGGTCCATGGCGTTCGCTGGTAGTGCAAAACGAGTGCCCGGTGGCGTTCGTTACCCGAGGCGCGCGACTGAGAACGGCGCCAGATCGATTCCCAGGCCCGCCGCCGTTCGCTCGCCGGTGACGATCGACGCGATCAGTCGTGCGGTGATGGGCGCCAGCAGGATGCCGTTGCGGAAGTGACCGGTGGCGAGGTGCAGGCCGACCAGCGCGGTCGGCCCGAGGAGCGGCAGGCCGTCGGCGGTGCCGGGACGCAGGCCGGACCACGATCGGGCCACCCGCGCCTCGCCGAGCGCAGGGCACAGCCGCGCCACGCGCCGCGCCAGCCGCTCGAGGCCGGCGGGGGTCACCTCCTTGCGAAAGCCGGCGTGCTCCTCGGTCGAGCCGCACAAGACGCGGCCGTCCGCGCGCGGGACCAGGTAGCCGTCGTCGCCGAACACCACGTGGCGCAGCGGCGGCGGGCGGGTCTCGAGCTCGATCATCTGCCCGCGGATCGGAACCACCGCCTGCGCCGGCAGGCCTGCGCCGTCGAGCAGCGCGGACCAGCTGCCACAGGCCAGCACCACCTGGCCGGCGACTTGCGGCGTGCCGTCGAGATCGGCGCCGGTGACGCGCGCGCCGTCGTGTAGGACGCGGCGCGCCTGCGCGGAGACGAAGCGCACGCCCGCCTGCGCGGCGGCCTGCTCGACCGCGCGCGCGAGGCGCCGGTTGTCGACCTGGTGATCTCCGGCGAAGCGCAGCGCGCCGTGCGTCTCCCCGAGCGCGGGCTCGAGCGCGCGCACCTCGGCGGCGCTCAGCCGCTCCACCTGCAGGCCGGCCGCGGTCTGCCAGGCCTGCCGCGCGCGCAGCAGGTCGAGCTCGTGCTCGTGCAGCGCGACCACCAACGCGCCGTCGGTGCGGTAGGCGATGTCGATGCCGGTCGCCGCGCGCAGCGACTCGGCCCACGCCGGATAGAGCGCACGGCTCGCGCGAGCCAGCTCGAGCAGCGGCCCCGGACCGCCCGCCTCCGCTTGCGGCGCCAGGATCCCGGCGGCAGCGCTCGAGGCCTCGCCGGCGATCGGCCCGCGCTCGACGACCGTGACCTCGACCTTGCGCGCGCGCAGCTCGAGCGCTACAGCGCAGCCGATGATCCCGCCGCCGAGGATGAGGCAATCCGTCCGCATGTGCGTGCCCGCCTTTGTATAACGAGCGCATCCGGTTGGCCAGACGTGCTAGCGTCGGCCCGTTGTCGCGTCTGGACGCGTACTTCGAGAGGCTGTGGCGGCGCCCGCGCGCCGTGCTGGTGGCCGCCCTGCTGGTCACCGCGGGAGCCGGCGCGCTCGCGTCGCGGCTCGAGCTGCGCACCAACGTCGCCGAGCTGTTGCCGTCGCAGGACCCGGCGGTGATCGAGCTCGAGCGGCTCGGACGCAGCCTGGACGCGACCGCGGTGCTGCAGATCGCGATCGAGAGCCCCGACCGCGCGGCGAACCTCAGGCTGGCCGACGATCTGACCCGCGAGCTGCGCAAGCTGCCGCGCGATCGCCTGTCATCGGCCGCCTACGAAGTACGCGACGAGCGCGCGTTCTTCGAAACGCACCGCTGGCTGTACGCGCCGCTCGCCGACCTCGAGGCGCTGCGCGACTCGCTCGAGTCCGAGCGCAACCGGCGCAAGAGCCCGCTGTACGTGGACCTCGAGACCCACGCGCCGCCGCGCGAGCTCCTCGACGAAGCGCGCCGCCGCGCGTCCAAGCTCGATCAGTTTCCCACCGGTTACTTCGAGGGCGACGCCGGCACGATCGTGGCGATCGTCTGCCGGCCGCCGGGCGGGCTGTTCGCCGAGCGCGCCGGCGAGAAGCTGGCCGCCGACGCGCGCCGCCTGATCGCGGCCGCGCACCCGGAGCGCTACCACCCGCAGATGAAGGTCGGGCTGACCGGCGACGTGATGGCGCAGCTCGACGAGCGCCAGGCCCTCGAGAGCGATCTGGTGTGGGCGACCGGCGTGTGCGTGACGCTGGTGTGCCTGGTGGTGGTGCTGTTCTTCGGCCGCGTGCGCGCGCTCCTGTTCGTCGGGCTGCCGGCGCTGATCGGCGTTTCGCTGGCGTTTGCCTGCGCCGAGCTGGCGTTCGGCTATCTCAACGCGTCGACGGCGTTCCTGGGCTCGATCGTGATCGGCAACGGGATCAACTTTCCGATCATCCAGCTGGCGCGCTACGAGGAGGAGCGGCGCGCCGGCCACGAGCCCGAGCTGGCCTGCCGGCGCGCGCTCTCCTTTACGCTGCGCCCGACCGCGATCGCGGCCCTCGGCGCGGCGCTCGCGTACGGCTCGCTCACGGTCACGCGCTTCCGCGGCTTCCGCCAGTTCGGCGTGATCGGCGGTGTGGGTATGGTCGCGGCCTGGCTGGCGTCGGTGCTGGTGCTGCCCGCGCTGCTCGCGCGCTTCGATCGCCGCCAGTCGGCCACGCTGCGGCGCTTTGGTTGGCCCGGGCCCAGCCCGGCCGCGCTGATCGGGCGCGCAGCGACGGGCGCGCCGCGCATGTGCCTGGCGCTGTTCGCGCTCTTGACGGTGGTCTCGATCCTGCCGATCCGGCACTACCTGCGC
This sequence comes from Myxococcales bacterium, assembly GCA_003170275.1. Taxonomy (GTDB): domain Bacteria; phylum Myxococcota_A; class Polyangia; order Palsa-1104; family Palsa-1104; genus PALSA-1104. The sequence continues at coordinate 39,309 of PNAM01000017.1, read as the reverse complement.
GATCCGTTCGAGTACGACTTTCGCAACCTGCGCAACCGCCGCAGCCTGGAGTCGGGCGCCGCCGCGCTGGCGCCGCGCGTCGATCGCATCTTCGGCCTCACGCTCACGCCGTCGGTGGTGCTCGCGGATCGGCGCGCGCACACCGACGAGATCCGGCGGCTGATCCTCGAGCGCGATCGCCGGCTGCCGGGCCGCCCGCTGATCGGCCAGGTGACCACCTTCGAGGACTTCCTGCCCGGCGACGCCGCCACGCAGGCGCGCAAGCTGGCCGTGCTGGCCGACCTGCGCCGCCTGGTCGATTCGCTGGGCCCCCGCCCGCAGGACGGGGTGGGTCGCAAAGACCTCGCGCTCGCCAGCGACGAGGATCGAACGCTCGCGGCCGACCTGCGCCCGCCCGACGATCTGCGCGCGATCACCGACGCCGACCTGCCCGCCACCATCCGCCGCCCATTCACCGAGCTCGACGGCACGCTCGGCCGGATCGTGCTCGTCTACCACGGCGCCGACGTCTCGGTCTGGGACGGCCACAACCTGCAGCGCATCGCCGAGCTGATCGGCGAGCTGCCGCTGTCCGACGGCACCATCGTGCGCTCGTCGGGCCACGCGGTGGTGTTCGCGGCGATGATCCGCTCGATCGTGCACGACGCCCCGCGCGCCACTCTCGCCTCCCTGCTCGGCGTTGCGCTGCTGGTGCTCCTGCTCACCGGCGGCCGCGGCGCCGCGCTGGTGCTCGCCGTGCTAGCCGCCGGCGTGGTGTGGATGCTGGGCACCGCCGCCTGGCTTGGCGTACGCACCAACTTCCTCAACTTCATCGCGCTGCCGATCACCTTCGGCATCGGCGTGGACTACGGCATCAATATCTACCTGCGCGCCCGCGGCGAGCGCGACCTCGTCCAGGTCTTGCGCACCACCGGCGGGGCCGTGGCGCTGTGCTCGCTCACCACCATCATCGGCTACGCCGCCCTCCTGGTGGCGGACAACCAGGCGCTCGGGTCCTTCGGGGCAATGGCGATCCTCGGCGAAATCGCATGTCTTGCCGCCGCGTTGGTCGGACTCCCCGCGCTTCTTTCCGTGCGCCGCAAGACCACGTGAACGCTGCGCCGCTACCTCAACCGCACCCTTCAGTAGCCCCCACCGCAGCCGCACCCGAGACCATCCGCTCGCGCGGGTTGCGCAACAGCGCCGCGCGCAGGCCGAGATACGCCACGCCGTAGACCGCGATCGACGCGACCACCATCCGCACACCCGGCGCGATCATCAGGCGCACCGCCCAGGCGGGGACCACCGCCAGCGCGGCGGCGGCGGCGATCCGGCTGAGCATCGGCCAGTCGAGCACGTGCGTGAGGTTGGGCGAGCCGAGGAAGCGCCGGCCGCGCGCGAGCATGACCACGCGCGCGAGCGATTCGGAGACCAGGCCGCCGACCACCGCGCCGCGCAGGCCGCCGAGCTGGATGCCGAGGAACACGCAGCCGGCGGTCACCACCATGCGCACGCCGTTGAAGCCGAACAAGAAGCGGGTGTCGCCGGCCGCGCGCAGCAGCGCGTCGACGGGCATGATCCACAGCGGGATCTCGAGGGTGGTCAGGATGAACAGCGGCACCGCGCCTTCGTACTTGTGGGTGAACAGCAGCGGCAACACCGTCGGGCCGAGCAGCCAGGCGCCGCACGCGGCGGGGAACAGGATCGAGGCCAGCTTGTCGGCGGCGTCGTCCCAGTGACGCAAGGAGGCGCGGTGATCGTTGCCGATGCTGCGGCCGAGATCGACCATCAGCACCTCGCTGATCGGCGTAAACACGATGTCGACCACCGGCAGGTGGAACGAGGCGATGGCGAACAGCGCGAAGGTCGCGGTGTCGAAGCGCGCCGAGACCACGTACTGCTGGCAGTAGCGCTGGCCCACGTAGAGCAGGCTCGCGCCGGCGAACGGCAGCGCGAAGGCGAGCTGGGTGCGCAGCATCGACCAGCGTGGGCGGGCCATGGGCAGCACGCGGCGCGCGAGCAGCGTGTACAGCGCGAGCACGCGTAGGAGCGAGACCGCCGCCGCCGCCCAGAAGATCGCGGCCGGGCCGAGGACGCGCACGCCGTAGCGCGCCGCCAGGACCATCGACGCCGCGCGGATCGCGTCGGTGACCACGTAAGAGACCGCGGCGCCGCCGATGCGCCCCTCGGACGTGAGCGACGCCTCGAGCGGCGCGGCCATCAGCATGCCGCCGGCGAACACGCCGAGCGGGAGCGCCAGGTGCGCCAACTCGCCGGATCCCACCCAGCCGCCGACCAGCGGCGCCGCCAGATACAGCGCGCTGCCGAAGCCGATCCCGAGCAGGCCGAGCGAGAACACCGTCTGCGAGACGTACACGCCGCGATCCGCTCCGCCGCGCGGCAGGAAATAGTAGAGCGACTGCGTCAGGCCGAGCTGCCCGATCATGAGCATCGTCTGCGCCACCAGGAAGAACTGTTTGTAGGTGCCGAACGCCTGCGGGGTGAGCAGCCGCACCAGCGCCAGCGGAAGCCCGAAGGTGAGCGTCGCCGAGAGCAGGCGCGACATCACCAGCGGGCTCGACGCGCCGAGCGCCCCGATCACCAACTTGCGAAGCCTTGCGTAGAGATCGTTCATGCGGCGATTGCCATCCTCATCGAAGGGAGAAACTGCTCGTACAGCGCCACCACGCGGTCCACGTAGCGGTCCATTCCGTAACGCTCGCGCACCCGCTCGCGCGCCGCGCGGCCGATCCGTTCGGCGAGCGCGCGATCGTCGAGCAGTCGGGTGATCGCGCCGGCCAGCGCGCCCACATCGCGCTTGGGCACCACCAGCCCTGCGTCGCCGACGATCTCCGGCATCGCGCCCGACCGGCTCACCACCACCGGACGGCCCGCCGCCATGGCCTCCACCACCGCCAGCCCGAACGCTTCTTCCCAATGCGACGGCGCGAGCACCACGTCGGCCACCGCCAGCAGGCGCTCGACGTCGTCGCGCAGCCCGAGGAAGCGCACCCGATCGGCCACGCGCAGCTCCTGCGCGAGCGCTCGCCAGGCCGTTTCCATCGGCCCCTCGCCCACCAGCGCGAGGACCGCCTGCTGCCGCACCATCGGCAGGGCGCGAATCGCCGTCTCCACGCCCTTTTCGGACGACAAGCGCGAGACGCACACCAGGAGCGGCTCGCCCTGCGCACCAAGCTCCGCCAGCACCCCTTCGGGACGCGCACTCTCGAAGCGCGCCAGGTCGATGCCGTTCTCGATCACGCGAATCCGTGCGCGCTCGACGCGCTCGACGTCGGCGACGCTGTCGGCGACCACGCGCGAGACCGCCACGCGGCAGTCGACCAGCGGGTTGAGCGCCGCCGAGCGCGCCTGCTTGAAGGCCTCGCGCGCGCCCGACTCCGAGGCGCGCGTCAGCGTCACGTGATCGTTCAGCACCACGCGCGTGCCGCACAGCCGCGCGGCGGCCACCAGCGGCGAGTAGGCGCGCACGAAATGGAAGTGCACCAGCGCCGGACGCGCACTGCGCAACAAACGCGCAAGCGCCCACGCGCAGCTCAGCTCGTGCTGGAATTCGAGGGTGTAGGTGGTCACGCCCAACCGGTCGAGCTCCTCTTGCAGCCAGGCGGCGGGCAGCCCGGAAAAGACGTAGGTCAACGACACGCCGCGGTCACGCAGCCGGCGCGCCAACGCGACGAACTGCTGCTCCATCGAGCCGCGTTTCTTCGGTCGCAGATGGCTGACCACCCAGATTGCTTCGCCGGTGGAACTGCTCTTCCACTCGGCCGGCGGGAACGTCATCCAATCGCCTCCTGGCGACCGTATCTAGCGAGGGCCGTGCCTATCCCGATCCGTCGAGGACCTTCAGCTTGCGCGCGATCGGCCGGGCCGGCACGCCGACCACCACCTCGCCTTCGCGCACGTCGTTGATCACCACCGCGTTGGCGCCGATGAACGCGCCGGCGCCGATGGTGATCGGCCCGAGGATCTTGGCGCCCGCGCCGATCTTGACACGATCGCCGATCACCGGTGCGCCGGGCAGGCCGGATCGGCCGCCGATCACCACGCCGGGCGATACCAGCACGTCGCGCCCGAGCCGCGCCTGCCCATGAATGATGATGCCGATGCCGCCGTAGCCGAGCTCGGTGCCGGCGCCGATGGTGGTCTCCGGTGCCAGGTGGGCGGCGAACAGGTGACGACCGAGGCGCGTGACCACGCGCGCGACCCGCTTCATGCCCTTCAAGTGGAGCAGGTGCGCGGCTCGCTGGAACGTCAAGGCGTCGAGCATCGGGAAACCTCCGTCTGGAGGTCTAAACACGCCCGCGCGTCAGGGAAGGCCGAGGAACGAGCGCGCTTCCGGATCGGGCGGGCGGACGATCAGCCGCGAGGCCAGTCCCATGCGCGCGTAGACCACGTCGGCCACCGACGCGTAGGCGGCCTTTTCGAACGCGCGGGTCGAGGCGGTGTTCGAGCGCTCGATCAGCGCCCACGCGCGGTATACGTCGCGCGATCGCAGCTCGCGCGCGAGGAAGTCGAGCATGGCCGGCGCCACCTGGCGGCCGCGCTGATCGGGGTGCACGTACACGTCGTGGATGTAGCACTCGCCCGCGCCGGGGCGCACCTCGCGGCCGATGTCTGGCACGTACACCGCCGCACGCGCGCACCACACGATGCCGGCGGGCCGGCCGGCGACCTCGGCGAGCACCACCGTGTCGCCGCGGTCCCACTTCTGCCGGCAATAGCTGGGCTGCAAGTCGAGCCGCGTGGCGAACTGCTCGCGCGCCGGCTCCGAGAGCGCCTCGAACTCGGGGCGCGTGAACAGGCGAATGGTCAGATCGCCCCCGTCGCGCAGATCGCGCGTGAACAGCTCGCCGCGATACAGGTGCAGGGTCGCGTAGGTGGCCACGCGCGCCATCGCCCGCTGCACCACCTCGGGCGCCTTGTCGCGCAGCTTGTCGAGCGCCTTGAGCGCATCGCCGGCGCTGGCCGCCTTGAGCGTGACCGCTCCCTTGAGCGAGGTGACGCCGCGATGCAGCCGCCCAACCGCCGTCGTGTTCCACACGCGCAGCCGGTCGACGCGCGTGTTGGCCGACTTGAGCGGCGTGTCGTCGTCCGACGGCGCGAACTCGAAGCGGCGCGCGCCCGCCTCCGACGCGGCCTTGAGCGAGCCGACCGTGAGCTGCTCGGCGGCGCCGGCCGGGATGTGCTCGGGATCGGCGCCGCGCAGCAGCTGCACGTGACGATCGCGATCGCGCACCACCAGATCGGCGGCGATCACGCCCGCGCCCTCGAGCCGCAACAGGCCGACGCGCGCCAGCCCGCGCGACACCAGCTCCGGCACCACCTCGTGAAGGAATTGCACGGCCTGCGGATCGGACGCCGGGCTGGCCGCCTCCTTGGCCGCCCACTCCTTGCGCAACAGGCGCAACAGCTCCTCGAGCGCGCGCGAGGCCACGCCCGCCGCCGGGGCCGCTTCGTAGCTGGCGCCCGCGAGCTGGCGCGCCGGCCGCCGCACGCGGATGAACTCGTCCCACTGCTCGATCGGCGGCACGTCCGCGTACGCGCGTCCGGGGGCCTCGGTGTGGTCCGACTTCACGCCGCGCTCGACCAGCGCGCGATCGAGCGTCTCGATCGCGCGCCGGCTGGTCATCGGCACCTCGAGCAGATCCCAGCCGCGCGCGCCGCCGAGCAGATCGACGAACGCGCCCGCGACCATGGGCAGATCGTCGTGCCGGCACAACAGCGAGCGCTGCTCGCCGCCGAGATCGCCGATCAGCCGCAGCTCTCCGATCTTGATCGCGCCCGAGCGCGGCGCGCGCAGGTGCAGCGGCCAGCCGCCCAGCAGCGTGTCGCCGTCGCGCATCGCCAGCACCCACAGCTCGTCGACGCCGCGATACGCGCGCCACCACGACTCGAGCCAGCGATGCGAGAGGAACAGCCCGGCCTCCGCCGACGCAGCCAGCGCGTCCCACGCGGTCCCGAGCGCGTGGAACGCCTCCGGATCGTGGAGGATCTCGCAGCGCATCGGCTAGTTATAACGTAACCGTCTTGCGCTGCGCGCGAATCGCTCGAAATATCGGTCACGGTCGAGGCAGTCGCGCTATAGTCGCGAGTCGTCGACACCCCACCCATCATGACCCCGCCGCGGCCCAGCGTCCTCGATTCCGTCTTCCGTTGGGTGATCGCCAAGCGCTGGTTGGTGGTCGGGTTCTACGCCCTCATCCTGGGCCCGAGCGTGTGGTACGCGCTCAAGGTCGATCAGGACAACTCGATCGATCGGCTGATCGTGCAGACCGACCCCGACGCGGTCGCGGCCCACGCGTTCGAAAAAGTGTTCGGCGCGGGCGAGTACGTGGTGCTGCTCGCCGAGGCTGACGATCCGTTTCAGCCCGACGTGCTCAAGGCGGTCGACGATCTCGAGCGCAAGCTGGCGGCGATCCCACGCGTCGAGCCCAACTCCGCGCTCGCGGTGTACCGGCGCGCCAAGGCCGGTTTTCAGCCCACGCCCGAGGGCGCGGCCGACTTCAAGAAGTTCGCCACCGGCACCGAGCTGTTCCGCAAGCAGGGGCTGGTCGCCGATCACTTCCTCGGCATCCCGCTGATCCTCGGCGTCAAGGGCACCAAGCAGCGGCACGACGTGATCACCGCCATCGACCAGGTGCTCGCGCCGCTCGAGAAGAGCCCCGCGCCGCTCAAGAAGCTGCGCAAGGTCGGCGAGCCGTACGTCAACGCGTACCTCGATCAGGACACGCGCTCGGCCGGCTTCCGCTACTTCCCGGTCTTCTTCCTGTTCGTGATCGTCCTCAACTACCTCCTCTACCGCTCGTTCCGCACCATGTTCGCGTTCGTGATCACGCTCGGAGTCTCGGCGGCGACCAGCGTCGGCTTCGTCGGCATCACCGGCGGCACCTTCACGATCATCTCGGCGCTGGTGCCGATGACCATCCTCATCACCTGTACCGCCACGCTGGTCTACCTGCACTCGCGGTTCGTCGATTGCCCGCCCGATCGGGACGTCGAGGACCACCGCGTCTTCGCGTTGCACAACAAGTTCCTCGCCTGCACTGCGTCGGTGTTCGCCACGGCGGTGGGCTTCGCGGCGCTGGCGGTCTCCGAGATCCGGCCGATTCGCGAGATGGGCGTCTGGGTCGCGGTCGGCCTGGCGTTCACCTGGGTGATCGTGTTCACGCTGTTCCCGGCGCTGCAAAAGATCCTCGGCACGCCGACGCAGCAGGAGCGCCAGGTCGCCGGGCAGTGGTTCCACAAGCTCGCCGACTGGCTGCCCGGGTTCTCCTATCGCTGGCGCTGGGTGCTGGTGCCGGGCGCGCTGATCATGTGCGTGGTCGGCGCGTTGTCGCTGTTCGGCCTGCGCTGGGCGGGGATCCCGTTCGACAAGATGGACCTCGAGACCAACGCGCTCGAGTACATCAACCACAACACCGATCTGTACAAAGACACCAAGCGCATGGAGGAGGTGCTCGGCGGCCTGTCGATCACCGAGGTGTGGCTCGAGGGCAACAAGCCGGGCCTGGTCACCGATGCGGACGTGGTGCGCGGGCTGCAACACTTCACGCAGGCGCTCGAGAGCGAGAAGAAGATCGGCGCGGTGATCGGCCTACCGACCCTGTTGCGCACGCTGCGCTACGTCGCCGGCCAGGGCGACCAGCTCCCCGAGGACGACGCCGGGCTCGAGCGGGTCACCGGCGATCTGGAGAACCTGTTGCCCAAGGAGCCGACGCTCGGGCGCTTCGTCGACTCCAAGCTGCAGCAGACCCATCTGTCGGTGCTCACGCAGATTGTCGACTACGAGCGCTTCCTGGCGATCGACAAGATCATCCGGCAGAAATGGACCGACTCGGTGGCCAAGGATCCCGCGCTCGCGGCGTTCACCATCAAGACGGTCGGGCTGGCGCCGCTGCAGGCGAAGATCTCGTTTCACCTGGTGCCGACGCTGACGCACAGCTTCGGGCTCACCGTGCTGATCATCTTCGCCACGTTCCTGTTGGTGTTCCGCAACGGCGCGGCGCGGTTGATGGCCATGATCCCGTCGCTGTTCGCCATCCTGGTGATGTTCGCGGTGATGCGCGTGAGCGCGATGAGCCTGAACGTGGCCACCATCCTGATCGCCTCGACGGTGCTGGGCACGTCGGAGAACGATCAGATCCATTTCTTCTATCACTTCCTCGAGAAGTCGAAGGAGTCGACCGAGGCGGGCTTACGCCACACGCTGTTCGTCGCCGGCCGCGCGATCTTCTTCGCCACCTTGATCAACGCGGGCGGCTTCCTGGCGTTTGCGCTCGCCGATCTGCCGCCCATGCGTCAGTTCGGTTTGCTCTCGGCGCTGGCGTTCCTGTTGTCGATGGTCGCGGACTTCACCGCGCTGCCGGCGGCGCTGTGGATGGTGTTCCGCGACAAGCCGGAGCACCTCAAGAAAAAAGAGAGCGAAGCGCCTAGCGCGCGAGCGACTCCAGTCGCGCCAGATACGCATCGCTGAGCCCGAACGCGCGTCCGCCGCGCACCACCGTCTGCACGAAGGTCTTCGACGGCGCCTCTTCGGCCGGGAGCCGCCGATCGTCCGCTGCGCGATAGGCCACCGCCGCGACCGCCGCGCCGCCCGCCAGCGGCGTCACGCTCACCGGAAACGGCCGGTACAGCCCCGACATCGCGCCCTCCTTGTGATCGACCAGCCCGCGCGACTCGCCGGGCAGCGGCAACGCGATCCCTTCGACCGACTGCCCGGCCGCCTCGGTGAGGCTGGCGGTCGCGCCGCCCCAGAACTTCGAGCGCACGTCGAACGACAGCCGATATCCGTCGAGCCGCGCCGGCACCGCGCTGGCGAAGTCCGGCACGCGATACCCGTGCTCCTTGGCCCAGGCCTCGAATGCGGCGCGATCGAGCGACGAGCCGTAGATGAACCAATGAAACGCCACGCCGGCCTGCGCCTCGTGTGCCTTGCCCACCACCGGAAGCTTCATTGGCGTAGTGTAGCAAGAAGGCGTGCTATGGTGTGCGCGTGCGCCCGATGCTGCTCGCCGCCCTCGTGGCGCTGGTCGGCTGTCCCGCGCCCAAGGGCGCCGATCCCGAGGCCACGCTCGCCGCGTACCTCGCCGCGCTGTCGGCCAATCGCCTCGACGACGCCTACGCGCTGATGTCGTCCGACTATCGCAAGACGCACGACCGCGCCACGTTCGAGCGCTCAATCGCGCAGGCCGACAAGAAGGCGGCCGGCCGCTTGAAGGGCGCGCAGGTGGCGCTCGAGGCCGAGGTCGACCTCGGCGACGGCGAGCACCTCCCGCTGATCTTCGAGCACGGCGCCTGGAAGATCGCGCGCGATCCGCTCGACTTCTATCCGCAGCGCGCGCCCGACGAAGCGCTGCGCTCGTTCTTGCGCGCGGTCGAAGCGCGTCGCTACGACGTGGTGCTGCGCTTCGTGCCCGCCCGCTATCGCGCCACCATCACCGTCGACAAGCTGCGCGAGCGCTGGGAGGGCGAGAAGCGGCCGGAGCTGCTGCAGCAGCTCGCGCGCGTGCGGACCCATCTCGGCGAGGCGCTGCAGTGGTCGCCCGGCGGCGACGAAGCGCAGCTCGCCTTGCCCGACGCCCCCGACGCCGCCGGCCGCAAGCAAGCTCGGATGATTCGCGAAGACGGCGCGTGGAAGGTCGAGGCGCTCGAATGAGCGAGCTCGTGCGGGTCGACGTGGGCCAGGCGGAGCTCACCTGTCTCGTCGACGGGCCGGCTGACGGCCCGCTGGTCCTGTGCCTGCACGGGTTCCCCGACTGCGCGCGCTCGTTCCGCGCGCAGGTCGAGCCGCTGGTTGCGCGCGGCCATCGCGTGGTGCGGCCGTGGATGCGCGGCTACGCGCCCTCGTCGCTGGCCCGCGATCGCCGCTACGACGCCGAGTCGCTGGCCGCCGATCTGTGCGCGCTGGCGAAGCACTTCTCGTCGGCGAAGGTGCGGCTGGTCGGCCACGACTGGGGCGCGCTCGCCGGCTACGCCGCGGTGGCGCTGGCGCCGCACCTGTTCTCGCACCTGGCCACCGTCGCGGTGCCGCCGATGCGCTTCGCCGGTCGCTTCGCCACGCCGGCGCAGCTCAAGCGCAGCTGGTACATCGCGTTCTTCCAGGTGCCGGGCATGGCCGAGCGCAAGGTCGCGGCCGACGGCATGGCGTTCATCGACAAGCTGTGGCGCGACTGGTCGCCGGGCTGGCAAGCGCCCGCTGCGGAGCTCGCCGAGGTGAAGGCCGCGCTCAGCCCGTATCCGCACCTCGAGGCCGCGCTCGGCTACTACCGCGCGCTCGGCTCGCTCAACGCGTGGTTCGGCGCCAGCCGCGCGCTGGTCACCTCCCCGATCGCCGTTCCGGGGCTCTACGTGCACGGGGTCGACGACGGCTGCATCGGCGTGGAGCTCACGGCCGGGATCGAGTCCGCCTATCGGGCCGGGGTGCAAGTCCACCGCGTGCCGGGCGCCGGCCATTTCGTGCACCAGGAGAAGCCCGCGGAGTTCAACGAGCTCCTCCTGAAGTTCCTGGAGTGAGGAAAATTGTCCTGACCTCGCAAAAAGTGCGTCTCTGCGTAAGCCTTCGTAAGCTATTCTAGATTACAGTTTTCCCGGGTCCCTCTGGACCGACCGGGGCACGCCTGTCCCAGGTCGACCGTCCCTACCTACAATGGACGGAAACGTGAGATATCAACGATTTCAACGTGTTTACCTGGGACGGACTTTTCTTGACATCGTGGCTTGTCGGTTGCATCTCATATAGTAGAGGAGCAGAAAGCGAGGACAACATGCTCGACCCATGGATCATCGAAGAGATCCGGCGCCGAGAAGAGGAGGAGCGGGAGCATCGGGAACGTCCGGTGCTGGAGCTTCCGCTCGATGTCCCAGCTTACCACCCGGTGCCTGGTCAAGGGGGCAAGGCCCCTGAAGACGAGGGCGAGCGCGGCGTGGTGATCGTCGACTTCAGCGTCGAGTAGCTGAAGCCGGCGTTACTTCCCGATCTCGGCCCACCGCTCGCGCAACTCTTGCGCCGTCCACTTGTCGCCCGTCTTGGGCGTGGCGCCCGCCGTTTCGACCATCCGATAGATCGACACCTTGCTCCCCTGTACACCGACGACGGTGCCGGTGATGTCCGCGGCCAGATCCGAGGCCAGGAACAGCGCCACCGGCGAGATGTGCTCGGGCGCGAGGAAGTCCTTGGCGTTGGGCATCGCCGCGAGCATCGGCAGATCTTCGGTCAAGCGCGTGAGCGCGACCGGCGCCAGCGCGTTGACGGTCACGTTGGCCTTGCGCAGCTCGATCGACAGGGTGCGCGTGAAGCCGTAGATGCCCGCCTTGGCGGCCGAGTAGTTGGCCTGGCCGAAGTTACCCATGAGCCCGCTCACCGACGTGGTGTTGATGATGCGTCCGCCCTTGTTCTGCACCTTCAGCTGGCGCGCGACCGCCTGCGAGCAGAACCAGGTGCCCTTCATGTGCACGTCGAAGACGATGTTCCAGTCCGAGTCGCTCATGTTGAGGAAAGACTTGTCGCGCAAGACGCCGGCATTGTTGACCAGCACGTCGATCTTGCCGAACTTCGAGAGGGCCGACCAGACCATGCCGTCGGCGCCTTCGCGGGTCGAGACGCTGTCGTAGTTGGCCACCGCGTCGCCGCCTGCGGCCTTGATCTCCTCGACGACCTTGTCCGCCATCTCGGCGCCCTTGCCGCCGCCCGAGCGGTCACCGCCCAGATCGTTGACCACCACCTTGGCGCCTTCCTTGGCGAACAGCAGCGCGTGGGCGCGGCCGATTCCGCCGCCGGCGCCGGTGATGATCGCGACCTTTCCGTCGAGAAGTCCCATTGAAAGCCTCCTTGAATTTATTTGTCGAACCGCGCGTCGTACTTTAGGAAAACCCGCCGGTCATTTCAAGACACAATCGAGTTTGCGCAATACTTGACGCGGCGCGGCTAAGGGCTTAGGTTGCGCTCCAGAAGCTGAGGTGTTGGCGTGGGCAGCAGTAGCAAGGGCGGGGTAATCGACGGTCATCTGCTCTTCCTGATCGCAATCGCGACCCTGGGATGGACCGCGCTCGTCTTCGTTTCGCCTCCCCTGCTCGCCTGGCCGACCCCGATGGCGGCTGCGCTGTTCCTGATCGTCGTGGCCGGCGCGCGCGCCCTCGCCTTCCCGCTCGGTGGCGACTTCGAAGGGGAAGCGGAGGTCTCGCTCGACTCGGCGATCTTCATCGCCGCCACCGCTTGCCTCGGTGCGCAGGTGACCGCCGTCGGCGTGGCGGTGCTGCTCACGGCCGACTCGCTGGTACGCTCGAGCCGCCAGCCGACGCGCTCGCCCTGCCGCCGCAACGATCCGCTGTGCCGCGTGGCCCACGCGCTGTATCTCGGCGGTTTGTCCGGCGGCCTGATCGCTGTCCTGACCCGCGCGTTCGGCGTCGGCTCGGCCTCGCACCTCGAGATGAACGTGTGGCTGGTGCCCATGCTGGGCGGCGCCTTCCTGGTGTCCCACTATCTGGTGCGGACGGTCCAGCTGCGCCTGGCCGGCCAATCGTGGCGCGCGTCCCTCCGCCGCAACACCGTCGGGGTGATGGCGGAGGCCACGCTCTTGCCGTTGGCCACTGCGATCGTGCTCATCTGGGACCCGCGCCGGCCGGTGCCGTTCGCGCTGCTCGGCGGCACCTATCTATTGGTGAACTTCGGATTCTATCGGCTGGCGCAACTCGCCGCCGCGATGCGACGCCGCGCGATCGAGCTCGAGACGCTCAACCGCACCGCCCACGCGCTCGGCAAGAGCCTGGAGATCCCCGAGCTGATCTCGGCGCTGCTGCGCGAGAGCGCCCGCGCGCTGCCGGCGGCGACCCGCCTCGAGGCGGTGATCGCGCGCGAGGGCGAGGTGCAGCGGTTCCACATCGACTCGGAGGGGCGCGTGGTGATCCGCGCCGCCGAGGAGTACGCGCGCGGTTGGCTCAAGCTCAAGGAGCCGTCGCTCGAGGACGACGTCGAGGACCAGCTGCAGGAATGGGTTCGCTCGCGCCTGGCGGTGCCGATCGTGATCTACGGCGAGACTGTCGGCGCGCTGGTCGCCGAGAGCCCGACGGCCGAGGCGTTCGGCTCGAACGAGCTGCGACTGCTCGACGCGATCGCCGGGCAGGCCGCCGCCGCCGTCGAGAACGCGCGCCTGTATGCGCTCGCCAACATCGACGGGCTCACCGGGCTGTACTGCCGGCGCTACTTCGACATGCGCATCCTCGAGGAGATCGAGCGCGCGCGCCGCTTCGACAGCTCGTTCGCGCTGCTGCTGCTCGACCTCGACGACTTCAAGAAGCTCAACGACACGCTCGGCCACCTCGCCGGCGATCGCGCGCTGCGCGAGGTCGCCGCGATCGCCGCCAGCCAGCTGCGCGGCGTCGATCTGGCCGCGCGCTACGGCGGCGAAGAGCTCGCGTTCCTCTTGCCGCGCACCACGCTCGCCGACGCGCACGCGGTCGCCGAGCGCATCCGCGCAGCCGTCGCCTGCCACACGCTCATGGAGAACGGCAGCCGCGCCCAGATCACCGCCTCCATCGGCGTCGCCGCTTGGACCGAATCCGGCGTCGACGATCCCTCCAGCCTGGTCGCTCGCGCCGACGCCGCGCTCTACCGCGCCAAGGCCGCCGGCAAGAACCGCGTCGAGCTCGACCTCGTCAATTTCGAGCTCTCGCCCTCGTTGGCCCCGATCCGCCGCCGCCGCGCGTAACTCCGCGCCACGCAGATCGGATCGTAAGGCTTGCCGCGAGGGGTCCTGTCACGCGTGGTTCCCTCCCACCCTTGCGGTGCTCGCGCAGTGGGTGCCGGCTTGGGTAGGCCGCGACCTCTCGACCGCTGCTGCGTCGGCGGCCTTGCGCACGCCTCAGCAGGGACCTGACCAACATCAGGCGCCTCGAGCCCCGAGTGAGCCATATTCGCTATCGAGCACCCGACGATGGTCGTCATCTCGTTGTCATCGTCGACCGACCAATCTTCGAACAGATGAGCCAGTAGCGAGGATCCCGACTCTACGCAGCGCGTGTGCTTCTTACGGCGCCGTCTTGAGCGCCGTGAGCGCCATCGTTCCGATCGGGTGGCCCGCGGGGCCGATCTCGGACTTGATGCCGCCGAAGCCCGGTGCGTACCACTCGGTGACGATCGTCGGGACGGTGCCCTTCGCCAGCTTGTTCACATCGCCCGTCAAGTCGGCCTCGCCGGCGAGCGGCTTCGCGAACATCTCCTTCGTGATGCGGAAGCAGGGCACGCTCGCGCCGTCGGGCATCTTGCACGTCTCCTGACCGACGACCTTGATGTGCGCGGTGATCATCTGGACGCCGCCCGCGAACTTCATGTGCATCGCGTACTTCAGCGCCGCGAACCAGTCGCCCGTCATCGCGATCTTGCCCCAGTCCGGCGGCGCCTTCTGGATGACCGTCATCGAAAACGCGCGCCATGGCGGCAGCTCATCGCCGACCTTGAGCTCGAGCGGGTAGATCTGCGGCTCCGAGAAGTTCTGCGCGGCGAGGAGCTTCTGGCCCTTCTTCGCGAGCTCCGCCGCGGCCTTGCCGTACCAGTCCTTCATCGCGTTGTCGTTGCGCACGTTCATGGAGATCTTCTTGCCGTCGCACACGAGGTCGACGGTGCTCGTGCTCGCCTTGGTGGCGCCGAGGTAGTTGTCGACGGTCGCGACCGCGGTCACGGTGTCGCCCTTCTCGACGCTCGAGACGATGGTCGACACGATCTTGCCCGTCGGCTGGTGCGACTCGTTGTAGCGCGTGATCTCCGCGACCGTGCCGAGCTTGAGCGGGAAGCCTTGATCGCAGGGAGCAGCGACGGCCGTCCCCGGGATCACGAAGGCCAACACCAAGGACGCGCTGCGCAGGTTCATGGGACCCTCCAAAGTGAGCGACAGCATACCGGAGTCGGCGGCGAGAGGGACACCTGCTCTGCAAATGTCCTACGCGCTCCGCGGCCCGTCGTTGATGGGACGAGACGCTTCAACTACAGCATTGGTTCATGCAATTGCACGACGTGCCGCTTTGTTTGGCAATGCTGCACGTCCCGTCGACGCTCGCGTTGACCCCCGCAAACGTTCCCGGCGCGCAGCAGACGCCGCTGCCGGGAGAGCCGCAGCGACGGCATACATTATTGACCTGATCGCAGACGAGCGGGTTGGCCGCGGAGCTGGCGCACATTACGCCGGAGCAGCACGGCTGCAGCTCCGCCCCGCAAGGCGGCGCCAGCATCGCCTGAAATGGAATCGTCTGCTTCATGGTGAAGCCGTCGTCGTAGACCACGTCGAAGGTGAAGCTGGTCCCCTCCACGCCGGAGAAGGTGACTGCGAGCGCGCTTCCCGACGGGCTTGCGCTCTGTAGCGAGACGCCGGTGCCTACGACATTGCCGATCGTGACCAGGGTCGGATCGATCGGCATCGTCATCACCTGGCGCTGCTCGAGCGCGGGCGGGCTGCCGAACGAGTGCACGACCAAGGAGTTGGCCGCCAGTTGCTGTTCGACCGCGGCTTGATATTCGGTTGCCAGCATCTTGACGCCCGGATCGATCGAGCTGAGATCGTCGCTGCTGAGGCGCTCGAACGGCCCGGTCAGGTTGAACAGCGCTTCGACGTTGGCCGGGAACTCGAGTGTCGCGCGCGCCGCGGGCACCGGCGCGCCGGAGTGAAACTGCGGGCTGCTCGTGTCGCCGCTCGTATCCTGAGGGAACGTCTGGATATTCTGGAACGTCTGATTCGCGATATCCGCCTCGTCACGGGCGACGCTCTTGTAGGCCTTGCTGATGCCGAAGATAAAAGCGGCGCCGGCGCCGACCACCAGTCCAACCGGCCCGCCGATGAGCGATCCGGCGGCCGCGGCGCCGGTGACGCTCGCGGCGAGGAACGGCAGATCTTGCTGCAACTTCCCAACCAGCGCGTCGAGGCTGACCTGCGCGACGTTGGGCGCGAACAGCTTGGGATTGGAGGCGATCGTCATTGCCATGGCCGCCTGCTGTTCGGGCGACATGGCCGCGAACTGGGTCTGCAGATCGTGGAGGTTGGCGGTCGTCGCGTCGAGCACCGCCGCGAGCCTTGGCCCTAAGACCGAAGACCGCAGCGCGTCCGTGTCATCGAGCTCGGCCTGCAAGAGCGGCGTGACATACGAAATCGGATCGGGCACGACCTGCGAGGCATCGACCTTGAGCGTCGCGGTGTAGGCGATGCCGTCGATCGTCGACGTCAGGGCATAGGAGCCGGGGCTCAGCGGCGGAACCAACAAGATCACGGCGGTGTCGCTCAGCCGGGTGAGCGTCACGCTCTGGTCGCCCATGGTGGCGGCGTGACCGCCGGCGGAAAATTTGGCCTTCGCGTCGGTGAGCGTCACCAACTGCACCGGCACTACCTCGCTCGAATCCGGTACCAGCGGCCGTGCCTTGCTTCCGCAGCCGGACAGCGCCAACACCCCGACCAAACACGCGCCCACTGGTCCCCGCATGAAAAAACGGTACACCCCGTTGGTGAACGAAGCAATTACCCGCCCGGCTTGGAAGCCTACTCAGCGGCCTTCGAGGCAGCACTGGAACCAGGCTTCGAGACATTGGGGCTCGGTCTTGCCGGCGGGGCATTGGTCGCCGTTGGGGAGACAGGCGGACATGCGCGGGTCGCCGCCCTTGGCGTAGCAGACGGCGGCGACCGCCTTGAAGAGCGTGTCGCCTTCGGTGTTGGCGGCGGTGAACAGGTGCGCGACTTCGGGCCAGGCGGGGCAGTCCTTGAACTTGGACGTCTTGGCTTCCGCCCAGGTCTTGCCGCACGCGGCGGGCTTGGGCTTTGGTTTTGCGGGACGGCGCTTAGCGAAGGCGGGGGTGCACAGCAAGAGGACGACGAGGCAGAGGCGCATCAGTGGGTGTACTTGAGGTAGGCCTGAGCGGTGAGGGCGTGCGAGTTGTTGAACCCCTGCAGGTAGACGTAGTCGGCGCCCACGCCGAATGAGAAGTGGCGATTCAGGGTGTGGTAGTCGAGGCCCGCGCCCGCGAGGATGGCCAGGCTGACGAGGCTGCCGCCCGATGAGATCTTGACCGCGTCGAGCACGTTGTTGGAGAGCTGGGCGATGCCGGCGCCGCCCTCGGCGAACAGGCCGAACCGGCGGATCTGCAGCTTGAGGCGCACCTCGCCGTCGTACAGATAGGTCTGGAACGATTGGCCTACCGTCGGTGGCGGGACGTTGGCGTCGGAGCTGCCGCCGGACACGTGGGCCTGCACGGCCAGCCAACGGGTGATGTCGTAGCCCAGGCGCACGCCGAAGATCGGGCCGGCCCCGGCGTACTTGTTGGCGCGACCGAGGAACACCAGCGCGCCCAGCTCGCCTGACGCGTAGAAGCCCTTGGCGAATTTTTTCGGGTCGGGGAAAGCCGGCGGAGCGGGCTCGGCGATGACCTGCGCGCGAGCCGGGGCGGCGCCGAGCGCGGCGAACAGCAACAGCGAGGCGAAGGCGCGCTTCACGCTACGGAGCGGCCATCATGGGAGCGGGTGGCGCCGCCGGGGCGGCCAGCACGGCGTCGGTCGAGATGTACAGGTTCTTGTCGGTCGGCGCCGCGAGCTTCCCGGAGTGGTCGCGCACGCGCACGCTGTAGTCGAGGACCACGTGGCCGCTCGAGGCGAGCACGAACTGGAAGCGCGCCATCGACGGGGTGACGTCGCCCTTCGGGATCGCCTCGAGGCCGATGGTGCTGGCGGTCGAGTTGTGCTCGATCACGCGGAAGGGAGTCTGCATCACCGCGGTCGGATCCGGGTAGCGGGTGATCGCTTCCAGATCGAGCGACGCCTCGGCGAGGTCGTCCTCGCGGAACACGCCGGCCTTGACCTCGTTGGCGTCCAGCGCGATCGGCGAGCCGCCCATCAGCGGCGGCGGCGTCTCCTGGTCCTCGGGATTGGCGGTCGGGTCGATGTACAGCGCCGGCTGGTAGTCGCCGAATTCGTTGCCGCCGGTGACGGTGAGGAACGCCTGCACCGGCATCGCGTCGAGGTTCTTGAGCGAATACTCGACCTGGATGTCGAAGTCGCGCGTGCCGGCCCAGGGCACGGGCATGGTCAGGTTGAGCCGTTTCTGCTCGGCGACCAGCGCGGCGGCTTCGTCCTTGGTCGGCCGGCGCACCGGCAGGACGAACAAGTCGGTGTCGGACTGATAGCCGTTCTGGCCCATCATCGTCGGCGGCTGGGTCTCGAGCGGACGGTGCTCGGGCAGGTAGGTCGGGTTGTTGCAGCCCGCCGCGGCCGCACCTAGTAGCAACGCAAAGGCTACGCGATTGCCCATAGCTTGATCGTACGCCCTCGTCGATGGCAACGTCAATCCATGCGAGCTGCGCTTGTAGGAATTGTGATGGCCCTGACCGTTGGCCAGGCTCCGCG
The DNA here is from genome assembly GCA_003170275.1 of Myxococcales bacterium. Classification (GTDB taxonomy): domain Bacteria; phylum Myxococcota_A; class Polyangia; order Palsa-1104; family Palsa-1104; genus PALSA-1104. The sequence goes on along the minus strand of PNAM01000017.1, from coordinate 20,944 downwards.
GGCCTCCGGGGACGAGTTCTGGGGCCATTGGGGCGACGGGAAGGCCGAGCTCGACGGGTACGCTCTCACCCAGCCGAGGTACGGCGCGCTGCGTGAGGGGACCGCGGTGCTGATCTTCGTGACCGAGGATTTCTCCGATTCGCTGCGGGTCAAGGCGGACCCCGGCAAGCACCCCAAGAGCGACGTGTACCCGGTGCTCAAGCTCAACTTCGTGCGCGATTTTCAAACCGGGATCTACGACTACAACCTGCTCACCTCGACCTTTGCGCGCACCGAGTTCCAGCCGGCGGCGCCCTGGCCGGTGGTCAAGACCAGCTTCTCCGCGCAGGAGTGGTGCGGTCACGCGTACCAGCAGCTGCTGGCGCGGGCCGGCGCGCTGGCGGGGATCGCGCACAGCTACTTCGACGGCGAGGCGGACCGTGAGCTGGCGCTGCCCTACCCCACCACGGGCGTGCTCGAAGAGGCGCTGCCGATCCTGGTTCGTGGGCTGCGCGGCGCGTGGATCGGCGCGGGTGAATCGCGCACGATCCCATTTTTGCCGTCGGCGATGCGCGCGCGGCTCGAGCACAAGCCGCAGGTGTGGGGCGAGGCGACGGTGCAGCGCGCGGCTCAGGCGAGCACGGTCGCGTCGGTGCTCGGCAAGCTCTCAGCGGACACCTACACCGTCGAGGAGCGCGGCGGGCCGACCACCACGTGGACGATCGAAGCCGGCGCGCCGCATCGCATCCTGGCGTGGAAATCATCGACCGGCGAAGCGGCGCGGCTGCTCGGCTCGGCGCGCCTGGCGTACTGGGACCTGCACGACCCGGGCGGCGAGGCCGCGCTGAAGCAGCTCGGTCTGCGCCCGGCGGTGCCACCGCGCTGAGCGGGCTTAGCCTGGCTTCTCGACGGTCGCTGGGGGCGTCGCTGGGGGCGTCGCTGAGGGCGCCGCGACCGGCGTGCGCGGGAACACGATGATGTACGAGCTCGCGCTGCGCCGGACCAGGGTGGGCTTGCCGGGCTGGGCCTGCTTCTCCCAGATCGGGTACCACGCCTCGGCGGTCACGCTCTTGTCGTCCTCGATGAACTCGGGCACGTACAGGTCCACCTCGAGGTACTTGCCCTTGACCATCTTGTTCACCTGGCGCGCGAAGCTGAAGGTCTCGAAGTCCTTCGACGGATAGACGTCGTTGTGCAGCGCGCCGCCGTACACCAGCACCATCTTGTCGCGTCGCGGCGCCTTCTCCAAGAGCTTGCCGGCGACGATGCCGAGGATGGTCTTGCGCAGCTGCCCGGTGATCACGTCGAGCAGCTTGACGTAGTCGATGTTGCCGTCGGCGCCCGGCTGGATCGACGCGTACTCCTCGCACGACAGCGTCAGGATGTGCGGCTCGACCCCGACCTTGTCGGCGGTCTCGATCAGCGTCACCACCTCGTCCTCGGTGGTGGCCGGGCGGTTTATGGTCTCCTCGACCTTCTTGGTGACCGCCGCCTCCTTCGTGCCGCACTTGCCCGACGGGATCCAGGTCTCGACGACGATGTCGGAAGAGTGCTTCTGCACCAGCGCGAGCAGATCCTGGGTGAACCGCTTGATCGCGGACTTCACCTTCGAGCCTTCCTTGGTCTCGTGATACTCGCCGAACGCGATCACGCGCGGCTTCGACTTCAAGATCTCCTTGAAGATCTGATCGGCGGTGTCGTAGCTCTTGACGGTGTAGTGCAGCTCGGCCAGCGCAGTCGCGCTCAGCAGGATCGAGACGGCGACCAAGGAGATGCGCCCCACGAGCTACAGGCTAGCATGCAGCGCTTCGAAGTCGATGAAGCCCTTCTCCACGCTCACGTCGATCAGCCGCACCTTGACCTTGGCGCCCACGCCCAGCGCGCGCACGCCGCGCACCACTTTTCCCTCCGCGGGCGGCTCGAAGATGCGCACGAAGGTGCCCTTGTCGCTGGCGCCGGTGATGATCCCGTCGAAGGTCGCGCCCACGCGATCGCTGAGCAGCGACGCGGCGGCCGACTTCTGCACGCGCCGCTCGACCTTCTGCGCCTCGGCCTCCATCTTGCTGCAGCGCTCGGCGATCACTGCGAGCTCGTTGAGCCGATACGGCGCGCGCCCGGACTGTAGGCCCTTGAGCAGGCGCTGCGTGATGAGATCGGGATAGCGGCGGTTGGGCGCGGTGGCGTGGGTGTACTCGGCGGTGGCCAGCCCGAAGTGGCCGATGTCGGGCGAATCGGGCGCGTGCGCCACGTACTCGCCGCGGCCCATCAGCTTGACCAGCGCGAGCGAGATCTCGGCGAACTCGCCCGGTCGCGCGCGGCGCATCTCGTCGACGAAGCCGGACAGCGCCTTGGACGAGGGCTCGTTGGGCAGCTTGGCGCCCCGCTCTGCCGCGTAGGCGACGATGCGCGCCCAGCGCTCGGGCTCCTTGACCACCCGGCGCAGCGACGGCAGCTTGGCGGCGTCGAGCACATGGGCCACCGCGCGATTCGAGGCGATCATCAGCTCCTCGACGATCCGGCCCGCGCGATCCTGGCTGTGCGCGTGCAGGCCGGTGACCACGCCGTGCGCGTCGACGGTGGGACGGATTTCCGCGGTGTCGACGTCGAGCGCGCCGTCCTCGTGCCGCTTGGCGGCGAGCGCCTGCGAGAGTTGGTCGTGCAGCCGCACCTGGGCGGCCAGGGTCGCGTCGGCGAGCGGCGCAGGCGCGGGCCCCTTGCCATCGAGCCACGCGGAGACCGACGGGTAGTCGAGCTTGGCCTTGTTCTCGACCAGCGCGGCGTACACCTTGCCTTCGGTGACCCGCCCGTCGACGATCAGCGTCTCGATCACCATCGCCGGCCGCACGCGCCCGCCGAGCAGCGAGCTGAGATCGAACGAGAGCCGATCGGGCAGCATCGGGAAGGTGCGCACGCCGGTGTACACGCTGGTGGTGTTGTTGGCCGCATAGCGGTCGATCGGCGAGCCGGCCGGCACGAAGTAGTCCACGTCGGCGATCCCCACCAGCAGGCGATGGCCGCCGGCGACCGCTTCGGCCCACTCGATCTGATCGAGGTCTTGCGACTCGGGGTTGTCGATCGAGGTCCAGGGCAGCGCGCGCAGATCGCGCATGCCGTCGGAGGGGCCGTCGGCCTCTACTGCGTGCGCTGCCTGGGCGCGCGCGTCCTCGGGTGGCTCGGGCAAAAAGCCCTTCTCGCGCATCGCGTTGACGGCGACGCGCACCAATAGAGTGGGATCGGGACGTTGCATGCGCACGAGGGTATCACCCTACCCGCGCTTGGCGGCGGTCATCAGCGTATAGTGCGCGCCATGATCTGGAACGGGATCGTCAACGCGGTGAACGGCGCCCGGCGGCCGGGCGAGCCGCCGCTCGAAGTGGGCCCGCTCCCGTGGCTGGGCAGCGCTCTAGCGTTCGGCAAGAACCTCGGCGATCTTTTGCGCGGCTGCCAGCAACGGCACGGCGACGTGTTCACGCTGGTGGTGGCGGGCAAGCGCATGACCTTCGTGCTCGACCCGCTCGACTTTCCGGAAGTGTTGCGGCGCGTCGAGGAGCTGAGCTTCGTCGAGATCGCCGACGACATCTCGGCCAAGGCGTTCGGGCACTCGCGCGCGGTCGAGAAGCAGATGTCGCAAGAGGCGGTGCACGCGCAGTACTCGTCGCACCTGAAGGCCGCCAACATCGGCGCGCTGTCGGCGCGTATGGCCGAGGAGCTGTCGCTGATCCTCGACGACGCGCCGGGCGGCTGGCAGCCGGGCGAGCTGTTCGCGTTCGTCTCGCGCTGTATGTTCTCGGCCGGCACCGATGCGCTGTTCGGCAGTGGCGTGGCGGGCGCGGACGCTCTGCGGGCGTTCCAGCGCTTCGATCGCCAGTTCCCGCTGCTGGTCGCGGGTGTGCCGGCGCGGCTGTTGGCGCGGGTGGAGCGCTCCCGGCAGCTGTTGGCCGGCCTGGTCGGCGCGCTCAGGCCCGATGCGAGCGCCTTCATCGCCGAGCGCGACCGCTACTTCACCGGCCTGGTCAGCGAGCTCGACAAGCAGCGCATGCAGCTCGGCATGCTGTGGGCGGCGCAGGCCAACACCATCCCGGCGGCGTTCTGGACCCTCGCCTTCGTGCTCGCCGATCGCCACGCGCGCGCCGCGATCGACGAAGAGATCGCGGCGGCCGGCGGCCGGTTCGGCAAGGACGAGCTCAAGAAGATGGTCAAGCTCGACAGCGCGATCTCCGAAGCGCTGCGCTTGTCGAGCGGCTCCTTGACCATCCGCCGGGTGACCCGCCCGTTCGTGCTCGCGCTCGAGTCGGGCGGCCGCCACGCGCTGCGCGAGGGCGATCGCGTGTGCCTGTTTCCGTACCTCACCCATCGCGACCCCGAGCTGTATCCCGAGCCGGAGCACTATCAGTTCGACCGGTTTCTCGGAAAGCAGTTCTTCAAGCGCGGGAAGAAAGTGGGGTTCGCGTTGATGCCGTATGGCGGCGGGGTCAGCATGTGCCCCGGCCGGTTCCTCGCGCACGAAGAGGTGAAGCTGTTCGTCGCGATGCTGCTCGACCGCTACGAGGTGGAGCTCCTCGACGACCGGCTGCCGTCGCTCGATCAGCGGCGCGCCGGGCTCGGGATCTTGCCGCCGCTGAGCGACGTGGCGTTCCGCTACCGCCGCAAAGCCGCCGCGCGCGCCACCGCCGTCGGCCCCTGACGGAGCGGCCGCTCTCCCCAGAGTCGCTTCTGCATCGCTACGCCGTGGCGCTCGAGGTAGCGCTCCAAGCGGTGCGCACGCAGCGCCATTGACGAGCGCACCGACGGGTGACCGATCAGCATGCGCTGGGTCTCGCGCTCGGCTGGCTTCCAGTAGTACTTGTACGACTCGTCGCCGCGCAGCATGTCGAACTGGGTGGCGCCTTCGCCGATCGCGCGCTCGATGGCGTGGGCCATGAGCACGATGCCGGGCGCGAGCCGCCGCACCTCGTGGTCGAACCCGCTGAGGTAGTGGTAGACGCGCCGGCGGTACTGAAACCCATAGAAGGCGCCGCGCGCTTGCCCGTCGAGGCGAAGGACGTACAGCCGCAGCCAGCCGCGCTCGAGGAAGCGCCACGCCACCTCCTGATGGAAGCGCCTGGTGTGCTCGTCGGCGAACGCGCCCGGCGCACCGCGCTTGCGCCAGCGACGGTTGTGCAAGCGGAACAGGTCCTCCATCATCGCCGGCAGCGTCTGGTGGTCGGGCGCGGCGATCTCGACGGTGGCGAAGCCGGCGACCAGCTTCTTGCGGCGCCGCTTGACGTTCGAACGCATGTGCGATCCGAGGGTCGCCAAGAGCGCGTCCCAGCTCGCGGGGAGCGCCAGGCACGCGCAGGTGCGATGGTGCTCGAGCGTCACGCGCGAGCCTGCGGGCAGCGCAGCGACGGTGAGCGCCGAGCCCTTGCGCTGGTCGTTCAGGTCACACAGGTCCCACAGATGCGCCGCGTCCAGCACGTGCGCGAGGAAGGCCTGCGCCGCGCGCGCCTCGTACGCGGGTGCGACCAGCGGCTCCTGGATGTCCGAGAGCGGCGCACCGGCGAAGCGCACCTGGCGCAGCGGAGTCCCCCGATAGCGCGTGATCGTGAGCGGCAGGATCGCGACCAGCACCCCGCGGTCACGCGCAACCAGGATCCACAAGCGCCCGTGCCCATGATGCTTCCACCACGCCCAGATCCACTCCCAGCTCTGGAACGGCGTGGGATCGACCGCGCGCTCGAGGAGCGACTGCCACTCCAGCTCGAGCTCGATCAGGCCCAGCTCGTCCGTGACCTCCTCAATCTCCAATCTCGTGTTCACCAGCGGCGACAAGAGCAACCCGCGTGCCGCCGGCGATCGAGGCGGAGAGTGGGATCATCTCGATCGAACACCGTCCGAAATTCGACAGCAGTTGGTAGAGATTCGCTCCGGCTAGGGTCGGGTCCCGAGCTCGGCGTGCGATTGCTCACGCATGAGGAATTTCTGGATCTTGCCGGTGACAGTCATCGGGAACCCGTCGACCACCTTCCAGTAGCGCGGGATCTTGAAGGTGGCGATCTTGCCGGTGCAGAACGCGGTCAGCTCGGCGTCGGTGAGGGTCACGCCGGGCCGGGGCTTGACCCACGCCATCACCTCCTCGCCGTAGCGCTGCGACGGGACGCCGATCACCTGCACTTCGCTCACCCCGGGGTGCGAGTGCAGGAACTCTTCGACCTCGCGCGGGTAGATGTTCTCGCCGCCGCGAATGATCATGTCCTTGATGCGACCGACGATCTGCACGTAGCCCTCGTCGTCCATGGTGGCCAGATCGCCGGTGTGCATCCAGCCGCTCGGATCGAGCGCCGCCGCCGTCGCCTCGCGGTTGTCCCAGTAGCCGAGCATCACGCTGTAGCCGCGCGTGCACAGCTCGCCGGGCGCGCCGCGCCGAACCGTGGCGCCGGTCTCGGGCCCGACGATCTTGACCTCGACGTGCGGGTGCACGCGTCCGACCGTGCCCACGCGCTTGTCGAGCGGGTCGTCGAGCGCGCTCTGGGTCGAGACCGGCGAGGTCTCGGTCATGCCGTAACAGATGGTCATCTGGTGAAGGTGCATGCGCGCCTGCACCGCCTTCATGGTCTCGACCGGGCACGGCGAGCCGGCCATGATGCCGGTGCGCAGCGACGAGAGATCGAACTCGTCGAAGCGCGCGTGCTCGAGCTCGGCGATGAACATGGTCGGCACGCCGTACAGCGCGGTGCAGCGCTCGGCCTGCACCGCCTCGAGCACCGCCGCCGGATCGAACCCCTCGCCGGGCACCACCATGCACGCGCCGTGGCTCGAGCAGGCCAGGTTGCCCATCACCATGCCGAAGCAGTGGTAGAACGGCACCGGGATGCACACGCGATCGTGCGCGCCGAGCCCGAGCGCTTCGCCGACGAAGAAGCCGTTGTTGAGCACGTTGTGGTGCGAGAGCGTCGCGCCCTTGGGAAAGCCGGTGGTGCCCGAGGTGTACTGGATGTTGATCGGATCGTCGAACCCGAGCGAGGCCTCGCGCGCGGCCAGCGCCGCGTCGGAGATGGTGCTCGGGCCGGCGTGCAGGCCCGCCCAGTCGTCCTCGAGCACCAGCGCGCGGCGCAGCTCGGGGCACTGCGCGTGCACGCTCTTCAGCGTGGCCACGTAGTCGCTCTGGCGGAAGGCGCGCGCTAGCACCAGCACGCTGGTCCCCGACTGCGCGAGCGCGTACTGCAGCTCGGTCGACTTGTACGCCGGGTTGAGGTTCACCAGGATCGCGCCGATGCGCGCCGCCGCGTACTGCAGGATCACCCACTCGTAACGGTTGGGCGACCACACGCCGACGCGATCGCCGGTGGCCACGCCGAGCGCCATCAGCCCGCGCGCGACCGCCGAGCTCTCTTCCCAGAGCTGGCCCCAGGTGGCGCGATAGCCTTGCGAGCACACCACCAGCGCCTCGCGCTCGCCGTGCTCGAGCGCGGTGCGGCGCAGGTTCTCGCCGATGGTCTCGCCGTAGAGCGCGGTGCTCGACGTGCCGTGCGCGTAGGAGAGTCGCCGGTCCATCAGCTCACGCGGCTCTTCACTGCGGGGTGATCGTGCCGGTGGTGAGCACTTCGAAGTCCGAGCCCTTGATGCCGCTGATCTTGCTGAGGTCGTCGTCGACCCAATTGGCGTTCGGCTCGCCGGAGATGAACCAGTTCGATCCCGTGCCCGCGTTGTCGGCGACGATCATGCCGTACTTCTTGAGCGCGGTCAGGATCACCTGCACCGACGCGGGGTAGCCGGTGATCACCGTGCCGGGCTTGAGCCGCACGCGCAGGCCCATCGGCGGGCAGCTCGAGTTGAGCGTGCACGAGCCGGCGCCGTGCGAGGCCGGGTTGATGTAGCCCATCTGCGTCTTTTCGATGGTGAAGCGCAGCGCGTGGTTGATCACCTTCTGGTTGATGACCTCGTCGTAGCGCACCAGGCCGGGGTAGATCGGCAGGCCCGCCGCGTCGGCCGAGGTCCAGCCCGCCGGGCGCAACGCGCTCGAGCGCAGGTCCCACTTGGCGCCGTTGTCGGCGCTCCAGCCGCCTGCGGTCTTGATGCCTGCGTACAGCTCGTAGAGGAAGCAGTTGGTCAGATCGACGGCGATCACGTGCCGGTCGCCGCCGCCTTCGATCGGCGCGTTGTCCGGAATCGGGTACGGGCCGGGATCGCTCTCGCCCGGATACGCGGTGAAGTTGATCGGCACCAGCGCCTGATTGCCGGGCACGATCACGAACGGAATGCCGTCGCCCACCGAATCGAAGTCGGCGTGCATCCCGGTGGCCAGGCCGATGCTCCCGAGGTAGGCCATCGACTTGGAATCGACCGTCGCGCCGGTGATGTCGGCGTTCCACAGGCACTCGCCGCTCGAGCAGCCGGCGGTCACCGGGAACACGGTGCAGCCGCCTGGGCCGCCGTCACCGCCGCCGGCGCTGGTCAGATCCACGCCGGCGAAATCGATGCCCGCGAGATCGGTGCTTCCGCCATTAGCCAGATCCGGGTTGGCGCCGCCGCCGTCGGGGATCGACGCGCCCGAATCTCCGCACCCAACCGCCGCCAGCGCCAGCGCCACCATCAGGTTTCGCATGGCCGAAGAATAATACACAATCGTGTGCGATGCGGAGCTCACTCCTGGTTTTTCTGCTGGCCGCGGCGTGCAACGGCGGCGTGCCCGGGCGCACCGATCCGATGGCGGTGCACGTCGAGGGGCGCGCATTTCGCGACGGGCTCGGGCGCCAGCTCCTGTTTCGCGGCTACAACGCCAAGGCGCACGGGCTGTTCGACGTCTCGTTCTCCGACGGGCGCACGCCCAACTACGACTTCATCGACTTCGGCGAGCCCGATGCGCAGCGCTTCGAGGAGCTCGGCTTCGACGTGATCCGCCTGCCGGTGAGCTGGAGCGCGCTCGAGCCGCAGCCGCGACAATATGCCGCAGCCTTCCTGAGCCGGCTCGGCGAGGTGCTCGCGCTGGCGCGGCTGCACCACTTCTGGGTGCTCTTCGACATGCACCAGGACGCCTACTCCAAGGAGATCGGCGAGGACGGCGCGCCGCTGTGGGCGATCGTGCCGCCGCCCACCATGTTGCTCGAGGGACCGTCGAGCGACGACCGCCGGCTCACCAATCAGGTGCTCGACGCCGGCTTCAGCTTTTGGAACAACGCGCCCGCCACCGACGGACGGCCGCTGCAGGACGCGTTCATCGCGGCGGTCCAGCAGGTGGCGCGCAGCCACGGCAGCGATCCGGCGCTGCTCGGCTACGACGCGTTCAACGAGCCTGTGCTGTTCGACGTGGACCTGCTCGATCAATTCCACGCGCGCTTCGCCGCCGGCATCCACGCCATCGATCGCGACGCGCCGATCCTGTTCGAGCCGCTCGGCGATCGCAACCAGGCCGATCACGCGCGCATCGCGGAGGCGCCGTGGAGCGACGGGCCGGGCGCCTACGCGCCGCACATCTATACCGGGCAGTTCTCCATGCCGTCGCAGAACGGCTGGGAGTCGGAGGACCCGACGGTGCTCGCGCCCAGCATGGCGGCGGCCGACGTGGAAGCCGCGGCCTGGGGCACGCCGCTGTTCGTCGGCGAGTTCGGTTGCGATCAATCGATCGCGCGCGGGCCGAAGTGGTTCGACGCGGAGCTCGATCTGCAGGACGCTCATCTGGCCTCGTCGACCGCGTGGGCGCGCGAGTGCGGCTCGTGGGGCCTGTGCGACGACGCGGGCGTCGAGCGCGCGACCACCGCACGGGTGATGTCGCGCCTGTACCCGCGCGCGGTGGCCGGCGATCTGATCGCCATCGAGCATCCCGAGCCCGGGCACCTGCTGGTGCGCTACCGAGCTTCGGCGCGCACGCACGGTCTTGCGCACGAGGTCTCGGCGTCGACCGCCAACGTGCTCGACGACTACGTCGTGAAGTGCGACGGCGTCGAGGTCGCCGCCGAAAGAGCGACCGGCCGCGTTTCGTTCGTGTGTCCCGTCGCTGACGGCGAGCAGACGTTCGAATTGGTCGGCACGCCCGCGATGTAGGTTCTTCCCCGCCAATGTGCGGCAGCGCGATGGGCGCGTGCTGAAACTGTAGGCGTGCTCGTCGTATTTACATGGGCGTCCATATCATTATGGAGGGAGTTGGCGGCGCAAGACTCTCCACGTCCGGTTCCCCTGTCGCGCGGGTTCTCCCGTCTCGAGACCCTACCCGAGGATTTTGCCTCGCGCATGAGCCGGGACGTCGAGATCGGCGACGTCATCGGCGAGCGCTATCGGCTGATCGATCGCATCGGCGACGGCGCGATGGGTCGGGTGTTCCTGGCGGAGAACCTGGCCATCGGCATGCGCGTGGCGGTCAAGCTGCTCAAGCCCGAGCTGCTCGCCAACCCCGACTTCCGGCTGCGCTTCAAGCACGAGGCGGAGGCGGTGGCGGCCATCCAGCACCCGAACGTGGCGCGCTTCCTCGATCTGGTCGTCGGCGACCCGACCTTCCTGGTGATGGAGTACGTCGACGGGCCGACGCTCGAGCAGGTGATCGCCAAGGAGGGCCCGCTCCCACCGCGCCGCGCCGCCGAGATCGCCGTGCGGCTGTGCTGGGGGCTGCACGCGGCGCATCGGGCCGGGATCATCCATCGCGACCTCAAGCCGTCGAACATCCTCCTACAGCCCGACGAGGAGTCGGGCGACGTGCCGAAGATCATCGACTTCGGCCTGGCCAAGCTGGAGGCCAGGGGCGCCCCGCTCACGCGCATCGGCCAGCTGATCGGCACGCCGGCGTACATGGCGCCCGAGCAGATCGGCGGCAAGGAGGTCGACGGGCGCGCGGACGTCTACGCGCTCGCGTGCGTGCTGTACGCGATGCTCAGCGGGCGGCCGCCGTTCATCTCCAGCACCGACGACGTCGAGCTCCTCTATCGACAGGTGCACGAGCCCGCCGAGCCGATCACGCGCTACGCGTCGCACGTGGGGCCCGAGCTCGAAGCGGTGCTGATGCGCGCGCTCGAAAAAGATCCGGCGCTGCGCTACCCGACCATGCGCGACCTCGCGCGCGCGCTGGAGCCGGCGCTCGAGCAACGCAACACGCGGAGCACGCGGCCGTCGCCGTCGCCGTCGGGTGAAACGCAGCTCATCCTGCGCCCGAAGCGGGCCTGGCTCCCCCTGTCGATCGGAGCCGTGGCGCTCGCCGCGATCGGGGTGCTGCTGACGCAGGTGCGCTGGTCCACGCCCAACACGTTGCTGCTGGTGATCACCGAGCCTGCCGGTGCGCAGCTCGAGCTCGACGGCGTGCCGCTGCCGGACCCGACCCCGGCCGCGCTCTGGGGCGTCAAGCCCGGCGAGCACACCATCAAGATCCGCCGCGCGCACCACACCGACGTGCTGCGCACGGTCAACCTGACCGACGGCGCGCGCGAGACCATGGAGCTGCGCCTGCCGCCCGAGAGCCACGCGCTCGAGGTGCAGACGGTGCCCGGCGGCGCGACCACGTTCCTCGACGGCCAGCTGGTGGCGGGCAAGACGCCGGTGGCGATCAGCCTGACCAACGACGAGTACCACGTGATCCGCGTGGAGAAGCCGGGCTACGAGACCTATACGCTCAAGCTCCAGCCGGAACAGGTCGCGCCGCTGGCGCCGATCACGCTGCAGCCCGAATCGCGCCCGCGCGGCACGTTGTACGCCGACTCGAGCGGGCCCGCCGAGCTGTGGATCGACGGGCAGTACTCGGGCTTCATGACCCCGACGCCCGGCCTGCGCCTCAACGCCGGCGAGCACCAGCTCGAGCTGCGCTCGGCGGCCGGCGCGGCGACGCAGAAGCAGAAGGTGAGCGTGGGCCAGGGCGAGACCGTGCGGCTGGTGCTGCCGATGCCGGGTGCTGCGCGGCGATGACCCGCGCGCTCTTGGTCTTCGCGCTTGCGGCGGCGTGGGCCGGCGTGGCGCGCGCCGAGCCGGCGACGGTGGCGACGCTGCGCATGGCCACGGTGGCGCCGGAGGGGAGCGCCTGGGCGCACCTGCTCAAGGCGTTCGGCAACGAGGTCGAGAGCTCGAGCGGCGGCGCGGTGCGGGTCAAGTGGTACTTCGGCGCGATCACCGGCGACGAGCTGCAGACCTTCGAAGGGATCAAGCAGGGGCACCTCGACGGCATCGCCTCGGGCGGCGTGATCTGCGAGCGGCTGGCGCCATCGATGCGCATCCAAGGGCTGGCCGGCGTGTTCCAGAGCCGTGAAGAGGCGGCCTACGTGATGGAGCGCATCTGGCCGACCATCCAGGAGGAGACGCAGCGCGCGGGGTTCGAGATGTTGATCGTCTCCGGGCTCGGGCCGGAGGTGATCTTCTCGCGCACGCCGGTGCGCAGCATGAACGATCTGCGGCGCATGAAGGTGTGGCGCTGGGCGGCGGACGAGGTGGGCATCGCGGTGGCCGGCGAGATGGGCCTGCAGGTGGTCCCCACCGATCTCGACGTGGCCGGGCGCGCCTACGAAGCGCAGCGCACCGACGGGTTCATCGCCATTCCCACGGCCGCGCTGGCGTTCCAGTGGTCGGCGCAGGCGCGCTACATCACCGATCTGCGCTCGGGCTACCTGACCGGCTGCGTGGCCATCAGGAACAGCGCGGTCGATCGGCTGCCGCCCGAGCACCAACGGCTCTTGCGCTCGATCATGGCCAAGTACGACGCGCTGTTTCAGGAGATCGGCAAGCGGCAGGACGACGCGCTCCTCGGCGGGCTGTTCCAGAAGCAGGGCCTGCGCCCGGTGCCGCCCTCGGAGGCGTTCCACTCCGAGTTCTTCGACAGCGCGCGCGCGGCGCGTGAGCGGGTGGCGGCCAAGCTGGTCCCGCGGCCGCTGCTCGATCGCGTGATGCGCATGTTGGCCGACTACCGCGCCGAGCACCCCGAGAGCGCCAAGGCCCGCTGACATCTGCTAATATTGAGTCGAGATGAGCCGCCCCGACGAGCGCACCAAGGTCTACACGCGATGTGAAGCGTGCGGGAAGATCGCTCGGCCCGATCCGGGCCAGGAGCTACCCGACGGGTGGATCAGCCTGGGGACGGCGCCGGGCTACAACGCGCCGCGCGCGGTGTGCTCCAAGGCGTGCCAGCAGCAGGTCGCGCCCACCGGTTAGCCTCAGCCAGGGACGCTGCCGATTCCGTAGCCCATTCGCAGGAGGATCCGTCCGACCCAACGGAGGCTGCGCTCCGTCGGCAGCGTGAAGTCGAGCGCGTCGGCGATCCGATCGATCGTGCAGAACAGGAAGCACACGCGGATCGCCTCCTCGATCGCAGCGTCGGAGGCGCCGGCTGCGCGCAGCGGCGCTACGTCGGCGGAGGTGACCGCCTCGGGCGTGAGCGTGAGCTTCTCGAGAAACGTCAGCGTCGCGCGTAGCTTCTCCGAGATCGGCGCGGTGTGGTGATCCTCGAGCACCGCCAGGACCATCGCGTCGCTGCCGAGCGCCTTCACCGCGACCGCGGTGTGATCGGCGGTTCAATAGGCACAGCGGTTCTTCTTCGACACGAACGCGGCGAAGATCTCGGTCTCGCCGTCGGTCCACTCGCTGGTGTTGCGCATGCCCGCCTGCAGGCAGGCGGAGAAGGTCTTGCCGAACAGCCCGCGGTGATACGACATGGCCAGGATCGGGCCAGGCACGTGCCCGACCAGCGCGCGGATCATCGCGAGCTGCAGCTTCTGCAGCGGCCGGTGGCCGGTCTCGACGATCGGCAGGCGCATCAGCGGCTCCCCTTCAGCGCGGCCAACCCGCGGTCGAGCCGCGCCCAGGACGCGCCGACCGCCGCGCTGACGGTGAGCTCGTAGAGTTGGTCCTCGGAGTAGCCGGCGGCGCGCAACGCGGCGATGTCGTCGTCGGTGACGCGATAGGCGTGGCGCGCTACCTTGTCGACGTACGCGGTCAGCTCGGCGGGCAGCTCGCCACCGTCGAGCCGGGCGCCGCCGGTCGCCGCCGCGCGCCCGAGCGCCGCTCGCCTCAGCTCGATCGCGAGCGCGCCTGCGCGTGTGCCGAGCGTGGCCAACAGACGCTCCACCAAACCGGGAAATCGCACGTTCATGTCGCTTCGCTCCAAGCCCGAGATGTCATTGTTTCTACCATGCTAGGGTTCGGGCCATGAACGACTTGCGCGGCAAGACGGCGGTTGTGACCGGCGCGGCGAGCGGCATCGGTCGCGCGCTGGCCGAACGCTTCTGCGCCGAGGGCATGAAGGTGGTGCTGGCGGATCTCGATTCGGCTGCGCTGGCGCTCACCGCGGCGGCGCTCGCGCAGACCGGTGCGACGGTGCTCGAGGTGCCCACCGACGTGTCGAACGGGGCGCAGGTGACTGAGCTGGCAACGCGCGCGCGCGCCGCGTTCGGCGACGTGCACCTGGTGTGCAACAACGCGGGCGTGTCGGGCGGCGGCGGGCCGCTGTGGACGCTCAGCGAGAGCGATTGGGCGTGGGCGGTGTCGGTGAACCTGATGGGCGTGGTGCACGGCGTGCGGGCGTTCGTGCCGCAGATGATCGCGCACGGCGGCGAGGCGCACGTGGTGAACACCGCGTCGATCGCCGGACTGGCGGCGCCCGCGTTCATGGGCGCGTACGTGGCCACCAAGCACGCGGTGGTGGCGCTGTCGGAGGTGCTCGCGCGCGATCTGCAAGCCTTCGGCGCCAAGGTGCGGGTCTCGGTGCTGTGCCCCGGCTTCGTGCGCACCAACATGGCCGACTCCGAGCGCAGCCGCCCCGCGCAGCTCAAGAACGCGGCGCCCGATCCGAGCCTGAAGACCATCGACGACGCCGTGCGCAAGCTGGTCGCCGACGGAATCGCGCCCGAGATCGTGGCCGATCACGTGGTCGCGGCGATCCGCGACGGACGCTTCTACGTCCTGCCGCACCCGGAGCTAAAAGGCATGGTGCGCGAGCGCCTCGGAGACATCCTCGAAGATCGCTACCCGCGCTTCGACCCGGCCCAGTTCGCCCCCGCCCGCAACAAGCCCTGACAAGGGGCGGTCTCCCTTTGCTAGGTCGCGGTCCAGCCGCCGTCGATGGCGAACGCCTGGCCGGTGACGTAGGAAGATTCGTCGGCGGCGAGGTAGACCACCAGCGGCGCGATCTCGTCGGGCTGCGCGTAGCGGCCGAGCGCGGCGCGGTCGGTGAAATGCTTGGTCAGCTCGGGGTTCTTGACCAGCCCGGCCGCTAGCTTGGTCTCGACCAGGCCGGGCACGATCGCGTTGACCCGGATGCGCGCGCGCCCGAGCTCGACGGCGAACGTCTGGGTCATCGAGATCACCGCCGCCTTGGTCATGCCATACACGCCCTGCATCGGCGCGCCGCGCACGCCGTTGATGCTGGCCACGTTGACCACCGAGCCCGGCAGGTTGCGCTCGAGGAGCCGGCGCGCGACCTGCCGAGTGACCTCGAAGTAGCCCTTCAGGTTGATCTCGAAGGTCTTGTCCCACGCCGACCAATCGACGTTCATGAGCGGGCCGAAGTACGGGTTGGTCGCGGCGTTGTTGACCACCACGTTGGGCAGGCCGACCTCGCCGACGACCCAGTCGACCAGCGCGGCTATAGCGTCGGGCGAGCCGACGTGGCACGCGCGCGGCACCACCGCGCCAGGGTGCTTGGCGTTGATGCGCTCGGCGGTGGCGGTCAGCTCCTCGATCTTGCGCGAGGCGATCACCACCCGCGCGCCCTCGCCGGCGAACGCCTCGGCGATCGACGCGCCGATTCCACGCCCGCCACCGGTCACCAGGGCGATCTTGCCGTCCATGCGGTTTGCCATGCGCGCAGAGTAGCCAAATTGATTTAATGCGTGTGCATCATTTCGTTTGACGCATTTGATGCGTGCGCGTCAAATGTGCTCATGCAGGACCGATTGACCACCGGCGTGTTGATGGCGTTGATGGTGGGAGCGGCGGTCGCCCTCGCGCTCGCCGGCTGTAGCGGGGCCCCGGCGTTCGCGCCCGATGCGCGGCGCGACGCGCTCGATCAGGTGACCAGCTTCGGCGCCAACCCCGGCAACCTGAACATGTATCGCTACGTGCCGCCCGCCATGCCGGCCGCCGCGCCGCTGGTGGTCGCGCTGCACGCGTGCACGCAGACCGCGGCCGACTTCCAGAGCGCCGGCTGGAACCAGCTCGCCGACACGCAGAAGTTCTACGTGGTGTACGCCGAGCAGACCACCGCCAACAACTCGCTGCGCTGCTTCAACTGGTCGGGCGTGCAGCGCGGCCAGGGCGAGCCCGAGTCGATCAAGCAGATGGTCGACCAGATGAAGGCCGACTACTCGATCGACGCCGGCCGCGTGTTCGTCACCGGCTTCTCCGCGGGCGGGGTCGAGACGATCAACCTGCTCGCGCTGTATCCGGACGTGTTCGCCGCCGGCGCCAGCCTGGCCGCGGTGCCGTTCGACTGCGCGACCACGATCTCGGATGCCAGCGCGTGCTTGTCGCCTGGAAAGGTCAAGACCGCCGCCGAGTGGGGCACGTTGGCGCTCAGCGGCGATCCTGGGTTCGCGGGCAAACCACCGCGCGCGATCCTGTGGCACGGCGCGAGCGACAGCGTGGTGGCGGTGGCCAACCTCGGCGAGCTGGTCAAGCAGTGGACCGACGTGCAGGGCATCGACGCGACGGTGGACTCGACGGTGACGATCGGTTCGCTCACGCACACGCAGTACCGCGACGCGGCGGGCGCCGCGCGGGTCGAGACCTTCGAGGTGGCGGGCCTGGATCACGCGATGCCGGTCGATCCGACGCACGGCTGCGGCGTGGCGGGACAATATTTCCCCGACGTCGGGATCTGCGCGGTGCGAGAGATCGCGGCGGCGTTCGGCATCCTGACCGGCTCGGTGTCCCCGCCCGACGGCGGCGCGGCGACCGACGACCTCGGTGCGCTTCCTACCGGCGACGGTGCGACCGTTCCCGCGGCCACGGATGACGCCGGCGAAATCGCAGGCACGGGCGGCGGGAACGATGGCGGAACCGGGAGCACGCCGACCGCCGGCGGTTGCGCCGTGACGGCCGGCGCTGCGCCGCTCAGCTCCGGGCCGCTGCTCGGGCTCGTCCTGTTCGTCCTGGGGGCCGGCCGCTTCCGAAGGCGCGCTCGAGGTGCGCCTGCATCCGGGTGATCAGCGCCGCGGGCGGCTCCTTCATGCCCTCGGCCACCCACTCGCCGAGGAACACCTGGTGCGCGGCGATCATCAGGCGCGCCAGCAGCGTCGGGTTCTCGCCCACCACCGAGCCTTCCGCGATCGCCGCCTGGAACATGCCGATGGTCAGCTCCAGGCCTTCCTTCCACAGCCTCCCCTGCTCCGCCGAGGTGAAGCGCGGCGCGAGCGCCCACGGCTGGCTCTCCTGCAGGTGCAGGCGCAGGTAGTCGGGGTTGGCCAACAGGTACTCCGCGTAGCCGCGCACGCCCGCCAGGATCGCCTCGAACGCCGAGCCTGCACCGACGGTAGCGACCATCGCCCGCTCGAGCAGCGCCCGGCCGCGCGCGCGGTGCACCTCGGAGTACAGCTCTTCCTTGCCGCCGACGATCCCGTAGACGGTGGCGAGCGCCAGCCCGGCCCCGGCGGCCACGTCCTGCATGCGCGTGCGCTCGTAGCCGCGCTCGGCGAACACGCGCTCGGCCGCCTCGACCAGGTGCTGCCGGTGCACGTCGCGCCGCGCCTGGCGCACCACCTGCTTGGGCGAACGCACCGCCGCCCTCATGCGTCCTGAATCCGGATCGCGCGCGTCGGGCAGTACTTCGCTGCGTGGCGCGCCTTGTCGTGCAGCTCGGGCGGCGGCTGCGACAGGATCGCCTCCACCTTGCCGTCGGGGCCGAGGCGGAAGACCTCGGGCGCTTCGCCGACGCACACCGCGTGTCCCTGGCAAACGTCCTGATCGAGCACGATGGTGAGCCTCTTGGCAGCGGCCGTCTCCGGCACGGGCGCGGCGGTGTGCGCGACCGGGCAGACCCCGGCGGGCTTGGCGGGCGCAGCGGCGACGTGGGCCGGGCAACCGGGCGGCGCCGCCTCGACCGACGGCGCGGTCATCGACGCGTGCGCGAGCTCTTGCGCCATCGCCAGCGTCACGGTCGGCTGTGCGCGCCGCTTGTAGCGCACGCGGCACGGCTCCTTCGGCGTGACCACCAGCCCCTGAAAGTCGGACTCGATCGGATCGCCAGCCAGCTGAAAATCGTACTGCCCGAGCAGCAGCGCCAGGATCGCCTTGATCTGCAGGATGGCGAACGCGTTGCCCAGGCACTTGTGGCGCCCGCCGCCGAACGAGATGAAGGCGAAGTCGCGCTTGTCCTCCTCGCGCGGCGGCGCGAAGCGGTCGGGATCGAAGCGCGCCGGATCGCGGAACACCTCGGGGAGCTGGTGCGACACCGTCGGCGACACCAGGATCCAGGTGCCCTTCGGGATGAAATAATCCTTGTAGACGAAGTCCTGCTTGGCCACGCGCACCAGCAGGAACAGCGGCGGGTGCACGCGCAGCGACTCCTTGACCACGTTCTCGGTGAAGGTGAGCTCGCGCAAGGCCGCGTGCGAGACCAGCTGGCCGTTGGAGAACACCTTGTCGATCTCGGCCACGCAGCGCTTCATCGTCTCCGGATTGCGCAACAGCTCGATCAGCGTCCAGGCGGTGGTCACCGAGCTGGTGTGGTGCCCGGCGAACATGGCGGCCAGGAGCATGCCGGTGATCTCGTGCTCGGACAGCCCGCGCCCGTCGGCGTACTTGGAGTCCATCAGCGTCTGCAGAAAGTCCTCGCCCACGCGCTTGTCGCGGCGGCGCGCGTCGATGATCTTGGTGATCATCTCGACCATGCGCACGCGCGCGCGGTCGCGCTTCCAGAACGACGGGATCGGCAGGTGCGCATTGATGTAGGCGATCGGCGTCACGCCGCGCTCGAGATCGTGATAGACCGAGGCGAACTCCTCGGTCATCCCGTCGCGAAACTCGGGACCGAGCAGGCAGCGGCTGGAGGTGAAGTTGGTCAGCACGCGGCAGAAGTCGACGAAGTCGACCACGCCCAGCTCGCCCCACGTGGCGATGGTCTTCTCGGTCTCGTACACCACCGCCTCGCCGTAGGTGCGCATGCGGCGGTCCTTGAGCGCGGGCAAGAGCATCTTGAGCTGCTCGGCCATCTTCTCGGGTGAGGCGTCGTAGACGATGTCCTTGCCGAACACCGGGGTCATGATCTTGTACGCCTCTTGCGGGCTGAGCTGCGCATCGGGCGCGCGAAACACCGCCTCGTGCGCCTCGGGGCCGAACATCGCCACCATGCGGCGGTTGAACACCGTGAACGCCGCCACCTCGCCCTCTTCACGCTGCGCGCGCGACAAGAGCTCGATGGTGTTGCGGATGAACTCGACCGAGTGGCCGATCACCGGCAGCCCGCCCGAGAGCTGCGGCGCCTGGCGCAGACCGGTCGGGATGGGACGCCGGCGACGCAGCACGCGATCGACGATGCTCTGCACTTCCATGATCAGCTCACCTCTGGTTGGACCCGGCTCTTTATACTCCAGATTCTAAAATATAGAATGGAGATTTCAGTGATAGGTTCTGCGCATGCGTACGCCGCTCGTCGCGCTGTCCCGGATCGGCCGGGGGCTGCCGGTGCCGATCCTCGCCAAGTGCGAGCAGCTGCAGCCGGGCGGCAGCGTCAAGGACCGCATCGCCCTGGGCATGGTCGAGGAGGCGGAGCGGGCCGGCCACCTCCGTCCCGGCGGCACCATCGTGGAGCCGACCTCGGGCAACACCGGCCACGGCCTTGCCATGGTGGCCGCGATCAAGGGCTACAAGATGATCTTCGTGATGCCGGACAAGATGTCCAC
Source organism: Myxococcales bacterium (assembly GCA_003170275.1). Classification (GTDB taxonomy): domain Bacteria; phylum Myxococcota_A; class Polyangia; order Palsa-1104; family Palsa-1104; genus PALSA-1104. The sequence continues at coordinate 1,187 of PNAM01000017.1, read as the reverse complement.
GGAGAAGATCAGCCTGCTCAAGGCCTACGGAGCCGAGGTGGTGGTCTGCCCCACCAACGTCGAGCGCGCCTCGCCGCAGTCGTACTACTCGGTGGCCGAGAGGCTGGCGCGGGAGATCCCCGGGGCCTTCCAACCCAACCAGTACTTCAACGCCAGGAACCCGGAGGCGCACTACCAGACCACCGGCCCCGAGCTGTGGCGCCAGACCGACGGGCGGGTCAGCATCTTCGTCGCCGGGGTGGGCACGGGCGGCACCATCAGCGGCACCGGGCGCTACCTCAAGGAATACAACCCCAAGATCGAGGTGGTCGGCGCCGACCCCGAGGGCTCGATCTTCTCGGGAGCCATCGCCCCCTACAAGATCGAGGGGGTGGGCGAGGACTTCTGGCCGGGCACGTTCGACCCCGCCATCGTGGACCGGATCATCCAGGTGACCGACCGCGAGGCATTCGTGGCCGCGCGCCGCCTTGCCCGCGAGGAGGGCATCCTCGTGGAAGGGTCTGCGGCCATGGCGCTGCACGCGGCGCTGGTGGTGGCAGTCGACGCCGACCCCGATGCGGTCATCGTGGTCCTCTTCCCCGACACCGGGCGCAACTACCTGAGCAAGTTCTTCTCCGACGAGTGGATGCGCCAGAACGGCTTCCTCGACCGCCTCGGCCCGGCCCGCGTCCGCGAGGTCCTGGCCTCGCACGCCGAGGGCGGCAACGTGCCCTCGCTGGTCGCCGTGGAGGCGGGCAGGACGGTGGGCGAGGCGATCGACCTCATGCAGCGCTACAACATCTCGCAGCTGCCCGTCGTCGACGGCACCGACGGCGACCGCGCGGTGGTTGGCAGCATCGCTGAGCGCACCCTCCTCGACCGCGTGTACCGCGACCCCACGGTGGTCACGGCGTCGGTGTCCGCGGCCATGGACCCGCCATTCACGGCGGTGGCTGCCGAGGCGCCGCTCGACGAGGCGTTCACACCGCTGCTCAACGGCGAGGCGGCGGTGATGATCCTCGAGGGGGAGCGCCCCGTCGGGGTGATCACCCGCGCCGACCTCCTCGAGTTCGTCGCCCACCATCGCTGAGCGAGGAGCCGGCATGAACAGGCAGACGCCCAGGTTCGCGACCCGCGCCGTCCACGTCGGGCAGGGCCCGGACCCGGCGACCGGCGCCGTCGTTCAGCCCATCCACCTCGCCACCACC
>PNAM01000009.1 GCA_003170275.1 Myxococcales bacterium | reverse complement strand
TCCCCGCCGCTGCGCGCACCACCCCCGCCCGAACCGCCTACCCACCCACCCCTCTCAGCAAATCCGGAACCTGCGTGCCCGCACTTCCAAAGCCTCCCGCTTCCCCAACCCCGACCCCAACCCGACCCCTACGCCATCTCCCGCGCCAGCACCAACGCCTCCCCCTCGCAAACCACCACGCCCGACGCCGCGTGGCAAACGACGCGCAGGTTGACTAGCTGCTTGTCGGGTCGCACGCGCACGATCTCGACCCACGCGGTCAGCTCTTCGCCCACCGTCGCGGCGCTGCGAAAGCGCAACGTCTGCTTCATCCAGTTCGTCCCGCGCCCAGGCAACGACGTTCCCAGCAGCTGCGAGAACAGACCACCGATCAACCCCCCCGGCACGCTCCCCCCCGGATCGGGCCCGCCGACCAGCGCGACGAACTCGGCGACCTCGTCGCGGCGGAAGGTGCGACGAATCGACGCGGACTGACCGACCGCGAAGTCAAACATCGACGCTCACCAGCGTGCGGCTTTCGCAGCCGAGCCCGCCGCCGGCCCGCCGGATCGACGAGCACACCTCCACCCGGCCGAGCGTTCGATCGACCCGCACGATCTCAGCGCGCACGGTCACCTCGTCGCCCGCGAACACCGGCCCCGGAAAGACCAGCTCCTGCTCGAGCTCGATCGCGCCGGGCAACAAGCGCGCGCGGATCAGGTGGCTGATCAGGCTGTACAGCATCATGCCGTGGCACAGCGTGCCGCCCCAGCGCGTGCCGGCGCAGAACACGGGGTCGACGTGGATCGGGTTGTCGTCGCCGCTCAGCCGCGCGAAGCGATCGAAGTCGACCTGCCGCACCACGCGCTGCCAGCTCACCGCGCGGCCCACCGTCACAGCGGCGTCTCGAACAAGATCCACTTCACGCTCACCACCGCCTGCGGCTTGAACACGTCCTTCTGATCGCCCTTCAAGTACACGTACGAGCTGGTCTCGCCGGGCGCGATCGCCGACGGATCGAGCGCCACCTCGACCACCGTGCACGCGTCGCCGTGCGCGTGGTAGGTCACCGTGCCGCGGCCCGCCCACGGGTGGCCGCCGTACACGTCCTTCGACGCGTCGGGCTCGTTCTCGTGCGTGATCGGCGCGGTGCTGTCGGCGGCAGGCGCGTTCTGTCCCTCGTACAGGTTGGGAAACTCGGTGTACACCGGCCCCGATTGAAACAGCGTCCAGTCGTTGCCCACCACGCCGGTCGCGAGCGCGCCCGAGGCGATGAACCAGGGACCGTTGGTCTTGTCGCGGTGCACCGGATCGCTGGTGCATGCCGGCGGATCGACGTAGGTGCTCGAGAAGAAGCTGTTCTGCAGAAGGCCGGTGTGCGCCAGCGTGTACTGCCCGCCACAGCCGCAGGTACAGGTCGGGCTCGACGGCAGCGCCTCGCCCGCCGGTGCGCCGCTGGGCGCGAACAAATACAGCTTGGCGCCCGCCTTGATCGGCGCGTGGTCGATGCGGATCTTCGGCCGCACCCACGTGCCTGAGTGGAAGAACAGGTAGTCCCACGCGCGCGCCCAGTCGCCGTCCATCAGCACCAGGTTGGTGGCCGGCGCGCCGGGCAGCTCGTAGATCACCATCAGCGACCACGCGGCAGCGCCCGAGCACGAGTTGTAGGTGGTGTTGCCGGCGGGGTTGCCGCCGTTGGAGGTCGCGTCGTTGCCCGACGGATCGAGCCGCTGCGGCGGATCGACGGTGACCATCACCTGGCCGCTCGCGCTCGCGAACAGGCCGGTCACGTCGAGACGATTGGCCCACACCGATTCCTTCACGTTGGTCCAGGTGCCGAAGTGCGGCTGGTACACGGTGGGCGAGATCTGCGCCTGCGAGCCGACCGTCGACGGGTTGGGCGCCAGGCGCGCCGACGAATCGAACGGCCCGACCTTGGTCCCGTTCACCGACAGCGTGATGCCGTTGACCTGCACGTCGGCGAGCGAGTCCAGGCTGCCGCCCACGTCGGCGGTGTAGTCGCCCGCCGCGCCGTTGTCGCCGGGCTTGAGAAAGATCGCGCCGCCGTACCACAAGAGCGCGTACTTGACCGTCGCGCCGGCCGGTATGCTCAGCGTGCCCGACGAGGAGACCGGCGTAGTGCGCGGAAACGCCGACCCGCCGTTGGCATCGCTGGCGATCAAGTGCCCGCCGGCGAGCGCGACGCCATAGCTGCCCTTGAGGTCGAGCACCTTGGCCAGGCTGTGCACGCTCTCCGACGCGTTGTCGTAGGGAGCGCCGCTCGGCGTCACCGGACCCGAAGGCACCGACAGATCGGGTTCATCGGGAATGCCGCCGTCAGCCCCGCCGTCCGCACCGGAGCCGCCGCCACCTGTGCCGCCGCCGGCACCGCCTCCGCCCGTGCCCTGGCTCGCCGGGCACTGCGGATCGGCGCAATTCACCACCACCGCGGCGAAACCCAGGCTGCCCGCGATCATCAACCCCACCGGAATCCACGTGCGCATGTCCGCGCCTCCTGCGCTGCCGCAGAGCAGGAGCCATGCCGGCCGAAACGCCGCGGAAATCAACGGGCGGGGTGTAACGCGAGGCCGACACCTGTAACGCGTGCGTTACGAATAAATGATGCACTCGCATAAAACGGCTGCGGCGGTGCTCGTGTAGCGCTGGTGTGTCAGTCGTTTTCGAGGCTGCCGAGACGGGCGCTGGTGCGCGCGGCGCCCATTCCGCGCGCCAGGGTCAGCGCGGTGGCGCCGCCGGCCTCCGTCCGCGTGATGCAGGCGCCGTAGTGAAGCAGCAGCTCGACCACCTCGAGCCGGTCGAACATGGCGGCGAACATCAGCGCGGTGCGGCCGTCCGGCCCGGCCCCGTCGGGCGCGGCGCCGTGCTCGAGCAGCAGCCTGGCGAGCGTCACGTCGCCCTTGAAGGCAACGCCCGCGAGCGGCGTCTGCCCGCGATCGTTGGCCAGCTCGGGATCCGCGCCGCGTTCGAGCAGGAGCTGCGCCGCCGCCGCGTGGCCGTGATAGCTGGCCAGCATCAGCAGGCTGTCGCCCTTGTCGTTGCGCACGTCCGGCGGCAGGCCGCGATCGAGCAGCGCGCCCAGGCCGGCGGCATCGCCGGTGCGCGCCGCCTGGAACGCCGCGCGCGCGATCGCCAGCGCGGCCTGATCGGTCTTCTCGTCGAGATCGAGCATGCGATCCTCCTCTGCGCTAGCGGCGGCGCGCGGCAACCGCCTCGGCCAGGCGCTTTCCGTATTCGGCGTCGGCGTTGTGGAAGTGCGCGATCGATCGCTCGATCACGTCGGTGCGCGAGACCTGCGAGAGCCCGCCGGCGAGCGTCTCGATCAGCCGCGTGCGCGCGTCCTCGCTCATCACGCGATAGAGCGCGCCCGCCTGCACGAAGTCGTCGTCCTCGCGGTGCAGCACGCGCGCGCTCGGTCCCGCCGTGCCGCTCATCGGCAGGCCGAAGTCGTAGGGCGCCGAGGTCTGCGCCGGGCCGTCGTAGCTGTTGGGCTCGTAGTTCTTCGCGCGCGCGCCGTTGTCATCGAAGCGCATCGTGCCGTCGCGCCCATAGTTGCTCGCGCCGCCCGGCACGCCCTTGGCCGAGTTGACGGGCAGGCGCGTGTGGTTGATCCCGAGCCGATAGCGGTGCGCGTCGCCGTAGGCGAACAGCCGCGCCTGCAGCATGCGATCGGGCGACGGCCCGATCCCGGGCACGAAGTTGGACGGATCGAACGCCGCCTGCTCGACCTCGCCGAAGAAGTTGTCCGGCGCGCGATCGAGCACCAGCTTGCCGATCGTCTGCAGCGGGTAGTCGCGGTACGGCCAGACCTTGGTCACGTCGAACGGGTTATAGCGATAGCCGGCCGCATCCTTCTCCGGCATCACCTGCACCTTGAGCGTCCACGACGGGTGATCGCCGTGGCCGATCGCGGTGTAGAGATCTTTCTGCAGGTGCGCGGGGTCGGCGCCGCCGAGCCGCTGGCCCTCTTCGTTGGTCAAGAAGCGGATGCCGAGATCGGTCTTGAAGTGGAACTTCACCCAGTAGCGCTCGCCGGCCGCGTTCACCCAACAATAGGTGTGCGAGCCAAAGCCGTCCATGTGGCGATACGACGCAGGGATGCCGCGATCGCCGTGCAGCCAGGTGAACATGTGCGTGGCTTCCGGCGAGTGCGAGAAGAAGTCCCAGATGTTGTCCGGCTCCTGCCGGTTGGTGAACGGATCGTATTTCTGCGAGTGGATGAAGTCGGGGAATTTGATGCCGTCGCGTAAAAAGAAGATCGGCGTGTTGTTGCCGACCAGATCCCAGTTGCCGTCCTCGGAGTAGACCTTGAGCGCGAAGCCGCGCGGATCGCGCGCCGTGTCGGCCGCGCCGCGCGAGCCCGCCACCGTCGAGAAACGCAGGAACACCGGCGTGCGCTTGCCCACCGAGGCGAACACCTTCATCTTGGTCCACTGGCTCGCCTCGGGATGGGTCGTCTCGAGATAGCCGTACGCGCCCGAGCCCACCGCGTGCACCACGCGCTCGGGGATGCGCTCGCGGTTGAAGCGGGCCAGCTTCTCGAACAGATGATGGTCCTGCGCCAGCACCGGGCCGTTCGGGCCGGCGGTCTGCGCGTGCTGGTTGTCATCGACCGGCGCGCCGGCCTCGGTGGTCAAAGTCGGTCTCTTGGTCATGATCTCTCCTACGGGGTGGTGGAGACGTCGCGGCCTTCGGTCGGCTGCAGCGGACGATTGTTGTGCGAGATGCGCGCGTCGAACGCGGCGATTTGCGCGGCCGACACTTCGATCGCGTCGGGCAGGACCAACCAGTGGGTCTCCGAGCACGGCGGCACGGTGAGCGTGCCGGTGTACGTGTAGTAGGCCTGCACCGACGGCAACAGCGCGGCCGGCTGCAGGTTGTCGAGCGGGAGCTGGCCACCCTTGACCGGCAGCGCGGCGAACAGCGGCGCCAGCGTCGCGTTCTCGGCGCCCTCGCGCACGAACACCGCGAGCACGTCCAGCTCGCCCGCGGCCGACTTGTTCACCACGTGCAGCTCGAGCGGATAGTGCTTGCCGTCGATCACGTGCTCGCTCGGGTGGTGAAAGTGGAACTGCGTCAGCTCGTGGCGCACGCCGCCCACCTCGATGAAGCTGCCGGGCGCGGCGTTGGCGACGATGTTGTGGCCGTCGTTGACCACCGTGAAGTGGGACGGTTGATAGTGGACGGCGATCGCCGGCAGCGGCTTGTGGACCGCGCCGCCGAGATCGATGGGCGACTGCCGGGGCTTGGCGCACGCAGGCACCAGCTCGCCCCAATGCGCCGGCCCGGTCTCGCCGTCATAGGTCCACTGCGCGGGATGCGGCGCCGGCGTGTGGGCGCAGCCGGCTGCGAGCAACAGGGGAAGCCAGGAGATCGATCGCAAGAGATCCTCCAGTGGAGATCGGGTCAGGCGGATTTGAGCGTGGGCTGGCCCTTTTGCCAGTTGCACGCGGTCAGCTCATCGGTCTGCAGCGCGTCGAGCACGCGCACCACTTCGTCGACGTTGCGCCCGACCGACAGGTCGTTCACCGACGCCCAGCGGATGATCCCCTCGGGGTCGACGATGAAGGTGGCGCGGAGCGGCACGCCGTCCTGTTTGTGCAGGATGCCGAGCTCGGTCGACAGCTCGCGCTTGGTGTCGGCGAGCATGGGGAACGGCAGCTCCTTGAGCGCCGGGTGGCTGTTGCGCCAGGCGAGGTGGACCCAGTGCGTGTCGGTCGACGCCCCGAGCACCTCGCAGCCGCGCTCGCGGAAGTCGGCGGTGCGGTGGCCGAACTCGGCGATCTCCGTCGGGCAGACGAAGGTGAAGTCCATCGGCCAGAAGAACACCACGCGCCACTTGCCGGGGTGGCTCCGGTTGGTCACGTCCTGGAACTCCTTGCCGTACTCCAGGCTCACGACGCCCTTCAAATTGAACTCGGGGAACTTGTCGCCAACGGTCAGCATGGCGAAACAATGCCTTCCGGCGCCCGGTTACTCAAATAGATATTTCCGAAGCCTGTGATAGCCTGCGCCTATCATGCGCTGGTCGCCCCATCCGCTCTCGCTGCGCCAACTGCAGTACGTGGTGGCGGTCGCCGAGCGCGGCAGCTTCCGGCGCGCGGCCGAGCAGTGCCACGTCTCGCAGCCGTCGCTCTCCGCCCAGGTGGCCCAGCTCGAGGAGGCCCTCGGCGTGCAGCTCTTCGAGCGGGATCGCCGGCGCGTGCTGTTGACCCCGGCCGCCGAGGGGCTGATCCGCCGCGCGCGCCAGCTGCTGGTCGAGGCGGACGATCTGGTCGATGCCGCCGCGCAGCTCGCCGATCCGTTCGCGGGCAAGCTGCGGGTCGGCATCATCCCGACCATCTCGCCGTACCTGTTGCCCGAGATCGCGCCCGCGCTGCGGCTGGCGTTCCCGCGCTTGCGCATCTTGTGGTCCGAGGACCGCACGGCCCGGCTGGCCGCCGCGCTCTGGGCCGGCGAGCTGGACGCGGCGCTGGTGGCGCTCGAGGCCGAGCTGGGCGACGTCGAGCACGAGGTGATCGGTCGCGACGCGTTCGTGCTGGCGAGCGCGCCCACGCATCCGCTCGCGAGGTCGTCGCGGCTGCTCCGTCCCGCCGAGCTCGAGAACGCCGACGTGCTGCTGCTCGAGGACGGTCACTGCCTGCGCGACCAGGCGCTGGCGGTCTGCGGAAACGCGCAGCTGCGCGAGTCGGAGTTTCGCGCCACCAGCCTGGCGACGCTCACCCAGATGGTCGCCGGCAGTCAGTGCGTGACGCTGTTGCCGTCGCTGGCTGTAGCCGCCGAGAACCGCCGCGACGACCTGCGCATCCGGCGCTTCGCCAAGCCCGCGCCGGGTCGGACCCTGGCGTTGGTGTGGCGGCGTGGCGCGGCCGCCGAGCGCAGCTTGCGCCGCATCGGCGAAGTGGTGCGCGGGAGCTACGAAAAGTTGCTGCGTCGTCGCCCGGCCTGATTCGCTTGCGCAACCAAACCGACCGCTGTACTAAAGAAACATGAATGACGCAGCGCATCCTGGTCGCGCACTCTTCGAGGGCGAGAAGCCGTTTCCGGTCATCCCGTCGTGCGAGCACTTCGCCGGATCGGAGAAGCTGATCACCAAGGCGCTCGAGCTGCAGAACAAGCTCGGCCGCGTGTTCGACATCACCTGCGACTGCGAGGACGGCGCGCCGGCCGGCCGCGAGAAGGAGCACGCCGAGCTGATCGTGCGGCTGCTCAAGAGCGAGCTGAACCAGCACAAGATGGCGGGCGCGCGCATCCACGATTATTCGCACGCGCACTGGAAGCAGGACCTCGACATCCTGGTGCGCGGCGCGGGCGACGTGCTCGCGTACCTCACGATTCCCAAGCCGACGGCCGCGAAGCAGGTGGCCGAGGTGATCGCGTACGTGCAGAAGACCGCGCAGGCGGCCGGGATCAAGCGCGAGATTCCCATCCACGTGCTGATCGAGACGCACGGCGCGCTCGCCGAGGCCGCCGAGATCGCGCGGTTGCCGTGGATGCAGGTGCTCGACTTCGGCCTGATGGATTTCATCAGCGGCCATCACGGCGCGATTCCGTCGACGGCGATGAAGTCGCCGGGTCAGTTCGATCACGCGCTGGTGGCGCGCGCCAAGGCGCACGTGGTGGCTTGCGCGCTGGCGCACGGCGTGGTGCCGGCGCACAACGTGACGCTCGATCTGAAGAACGTGTACCAGACCCACGCCGACGCCAAGCGCGCCCACGATCAGTTCGGCTTTCTGCGCATGTGGTCCATCTACCCGTCGCAGATCCAGCCGATCGTCGACGCCATGTCGCCCGACTTCTCCGAAGTCCAGCGCGCCGCCGAGATCCTGATCGCCGCCCAAAAGGCCTCCTGGGGCCCCATCCAGCACGCCGGCGACCTCCACGATCGCGCCACCTACCGCTACTTCTGGGAGCTCCTCCAGCGCGCCAAGCTCTCCAACCAAAAAATCCCCGACACCGCCGAATCCGCCTTCTTCAAATAGTTTCTAGGGGCAGTGGTCGGGGCCGGAGTCGGGGACGGGGGAGCCGGGGACGAAGGGGATGGCGGCGAAGGTGGTGCCGGCGAGATCGAGGTCGAAGGGTTTTGTGACCTGGCCGGCGCCGGCGCCGCAGAAGGTGGTTGCGTCTTGGGTGGCGCCGACGAGGAGCAGGCTGGCCGAGGTGGTGCCGATTTGCAGGTTGGGGAGCCAGAGCTCGAAGCGACCGTCGGCGGTCACGGTGGTCGTGAAGGTCACCAGGGCGGGGCCGCCCGGCGGATCGATCGCCTTGCGCAGCGCGCCGTCGAGCGAGCCGCCGCCCGCCGCGGTGGTCGCCGGGATGAACGTGAGGGACGCCCAGAGCTTTTCGGGCAGGCTGTTGGCGAGCCTGGCGTTGAGCAGCCAGTTGCCTGTCAGATCCGCGAGTTGGCTCGGCACCGACGAGAGATCGGGCGGCGCCGGGCGCGCGACCGGCGGCGCGTCACCCGTCTTGCGTGGCGGGTAGCAGCCCTGCATCACGTTCTCGAGCAGCGCGGTGCCGAGATCGTCGCGCACCGCGGCGAAGGTCGAGCCGGCCAGATCGAGCGAGAGCGGCTTCTCGACGTTGCCGGTGGCGGTCCCGCACCACGCGTCGGCGCTCAGCGTGGAGACCGCCAGGATCACGTTGGCCGACACCGACGAGTTGGCCTTGAGCGCATCGGGGCCGAGCACCAGCGGCACCGCGCGCAGGATGAACGTGCCGTCGGCGGCGACGGTGGTGTCGGTCTCGAGCAGCGGCGCATCGACGTCGGGGTTGGCGGTGGCGAGCCACAGGCCGGCGTGCAACGGCGCGGGCGCCACGCTCGCGTCCATCACAAAGCGCATGCGCAGCCCGAGGTCGAGCCCGCCGGCGAGCAGCGCGTGCACCAACCACGCGCCGTTCAGGTCGGCGAACCGGCTCTGCACCGGCGGATCGGGCGCCGGCACCTCGCCGCGCGTGCGCTGCAGGTAGTCGTCGTAGTCGCCCTTCGGATCGCGGCAGCCGCAAGCCAGCAGCGCGACCAGCGCGATCGGTTTCAACGAAGCGACGCTTGCCATCCGTGGACCTCCAGGCTGACGACCACGTACTGGCGCTGGTCGGTGTAGGTGCCGTTGGTGGGCGGCTGCTGGATGCTGTCGGTGACCGTGAGCGGAATGAAGTAGTGGAAGAAGAACGTGGCCGACAGATCGACGTGGTGGCTGAGCGCGACCATCGCGCCCGCGCCCGCCTCGAGGCTGTTGCCCTCGCCGAAGCCGGGCTCCATGGTGCGCGTCGGCGTGGGGCCCTTCTCCGCGCCGATGCCGAACATCAGCTTCCAGCGATCGCCGAGCCGCACGTCGGCGCGCAGTCGCCCCGCGACCGTGTCGCTGAACTCACGATCGATGACCAACAGCGGCGTGCCGTCGGAGGCGGCGGCGAACACGTGGCGCTTGAGCTGCGACCACAGCGCGAACTCGAGCGAGGGGCGCAGCGTGAGCCGGCGGGTCACCCGCAGCGACGCGCCCAGGCGCACCGTGTCGGCGATCGGCAGGCGCAACACCGCGTGCTGCGAGGAGGGCGCCTGCGTGCCGAACGCGACCTGCAGATCGCCGGTGAGCATCAGCCGCGCGCCGCGCTGGTAGGTAGCGGCAATCGCCCAGCGTGGCCCGATGTCCCAGCGTGCGCCGACCACCACGCCGTAGCCCACGCCGCTGCCCTCGAAATACGCGCGGCCTTCTTTGAGATTGCCGGCCGAGTCGACCAGGTCCTCGCTGCGATCGATGTTGCGCGCGCGCGTCGTCGAAAAGGTGCCGACCGCCAAGAGCGGCGCGACCCCCAGCGACAGCCCGCTGCGACGGTGGCGCACCGCGAACCCGACCGACAGATCGACCACCAGCAGGTTCGCGCTGATCGATGCCCAGCGCTGCGGCCCATCGACCGCGCCGGGAAATTCGGCGGGCGCGCTCAGGTTCTTGTCCCAGGTCGCCGCGCCGCCGGTGTCGACGAACGCGCCGAGGCCGACGCCGATGTCGACGTACTTGACGCTCTTGCCCCAGCGCGCGGCCAGCCCGGGCGCAAAGCCGGTGGTCGCCACGTGCGCGAGCCCCGCGTTGGCGGCCTTCTGATCGTCCGGAATGTTGTTGAGCGCCGCGTCGCGGTCGTAGGTCGCCTGGCGTGACAGGAGCTGCCCGTCGAGCGCGACGTCCCAACCGGGCCCGGCCAGCGCGGCCGGATCCCAATACAACGCGAACGCGCCCTCGTACATCGGATCGCCGCGCAGCCCGCCGAAGCGCCCGATCGACAGTGGGCTGGCGCGCGCGATCCCGGCCTGCGCGACCAGCCAACCGAGGCACAGCGCCCAACGCGTCCAGCGCACGCTAGCCCAGCACCTTGCCGAAGCGATGATAGAACGGCACCGGGCTGGTCTCGCTCTTGGGCTCGTACGGCCCGGTGAGGAACGGCACGTACATGGTGCGCCGCAAGCTGGCCTGGCCGGTGAGCAGCGCGCGGCCGACGCGGTGCCACGCGCGCCCGTCGTGCAGCGTCAGATCGCCGGCGTCTGCCTCGAGGATGGTCTCGCGCGGATCGTCGCGATGATCGATGAAGTGCCACTTGCCGAACAGCATCTTGAAAAGTCCCTGCCGGTGCGAGCCGGGCAGGATGCGCAGCGCGCCCTTGTCGCGGTGCGAGTCGTCCAGATACAAGCCGACGTTGAGCATCGGCTGCGGCAGCCGGCCGTAGAACAGATCGCGCAGCGAGTCCACGTGCCAGCCCAGGCGCTTGTAGCGCGAGCCAGGCACGTTGATGAACTGGTTGACCACCACGCCGTCTTTTTCGCGATCGCCGAGCCGGAACTGCTCGCCGCACGCCAGCCGCACCGCTTCCCAGCGCGGCTCGGCCAGGAACTCGCGCAGCCGCGGCGAGAACAGCGACGTGAACGCGAAGCGGTTGACGAGCTTCGCGCCGTCTTCGCCGGTGCCGTAGCGAATCGGAATCCCGTTGACGTATTGCCGCCCGGATTGGGTCCAGTCGGCCTCGATCGCTCGCAGCGAGGCGCGGATCTCCTCGACCTCCGCTGGCGACGCGAAGCCGCGGAAGTGCAGGAAGCCGAAGGTGTCGAGGAAGTCGCGCTGCTCGGCATCGAGCGCGCCACGCAAGACGAAGCGGGTCGGCGGGGGTTGCAAGATCATGGTCAGTCCTTTTTCGACGGGGAGAGCAGCGCGCGCGCGGTGGCGACCAGCGTAGCGACCACGCGCTGGTGCGCTTCCTTGGCGGTGCGCGCGCCGAGCGCGGCCTTGAGCGAGGCGTCGTCCTGGATCACGTAGCGGCTGAGCAGATAGCCGAGCGCGACGATGCCGGTGAGCGCGTGCGCCGGGCTGCAGCCGAGCGCGCCGGCCGCCAGCTCGCTCAGCTTGCCGACGCCGGGCAGAAAGTGCTTGGCCTCGGTGTGCGGGGTGAGGCGGCCGTGGTCGAGCACCTCGCGCACCAGCACGCGCACGCCGTCGCGCTCCGAGCGCGCCGCGGCGTAGAGGCCGCCGATCAGCGCGCCGACGTCGTTCAGCGATGCGCTGGCCAGCGCGGCCTGGGTGCGATCGGCGAGCCGGCGATAGACCTCGTCGACGGTGGCTTCGTACAAGCCCTGCTTGCCGCCGAAGTAGTAGCTGATGGTGGCGACGTTGACGTTGGCCAGCGCCGCCAACTCGCGGGTCGAGGCGCCGTGGAAGCCGTGGCCCGCGAACAGCCCGATCGCCGCGTGCAGGATGCGCCCGCGCGTCTCGTCGGCATTCGCGTTCACCGGGCGGGCCACGTAGAATTAATTAAACGATTGATGTATTCGGGTCAAGCGAATTCGAGCAAAGGAAGGGCCGCTGCGCACATGCGCCCCGGTCGTTCCGCACCCCAGCTGCGGTCCCGAGACCTCCGTTTGCATACGGATCGCGCGAGTCGCATCGCGGAGTTGCGTGCGGCACGCTCCTCGCAAGGATGCAGTCGCGGAGGTAGCGAGATGTGCCTGCTGCGGGTCGAAGCGGAGGGTGGGGTGAAGCTGCGCGAGCTCTCGTTCGCGGAGCTCGCGGCGCTGCCGGGCCAGGTGGTCGTGTTCCGCGGCTCGGAGGCGGGCGGCGTGCGGCTCGGCGCGCTGCTCGACGCGATCGATCTGCCGGCGGACGCCGCCTACGTCACCATCGTCGCGGCCGACGGCTGCTCCAAGAGCCTCCCCATCGCCACCATCGACGAGGTGGTGCTCCTCTATCGCAGCGGCGCCGATCCGCTGCCGGCGGAGCTCGGCGGTCCGTTGCGCGTGCTGGTCCCCGCGCTCGACGAGTGCGCGAGCCTCAAGTCGGTCTCCTCGATCGCGCTCTCGGCCGAGCCGGTGAAGGAAGTCCGGCCCGGCTGCACCCACATCCGCGCCGCCTGACGCCTGGGGAATTTCGCATCGAATCGGGGCGGTTGGTCCCACGCACACCGGCTCAACCGCCTAGAAATATACAAGCCCAAGCTGGCACCGTTATTGAAAAACCCGGCGACATGGCATCTCCAATGATTCGACTCGAGTACGAGATCAAGGTGAAGGGCGGGCCGGTGGTGGAGTCTTCGGCGGAGCGCGGTCCGCTCGAGTTCACGCTCGGACAACGGCGCCTCTTGCCGGCGCTCGAGGAGCGCATCGCGACGCTGGCGGTGGGCGAGGAGGCGTCGGGTGAGATCGACGCGGCGGACGCGTTCGGCAACGAAGCGCTGCTACCGGTCAAGGAGATCGCCGTCGGCGAGTTTCCCGAGGGCGCGGAGCTGACGCCGGGGAGCGTGTTCGAGGCGCTCGGGCCCGACGATCAGCGCGTGCGCTTCCGCATCGTCGAGCCGCTCGACGCGCTGGTGCGCGTGCGCTTTCTGCATCCGCTCGCCGACGCGGATCTCGAATATCGCGTCAAGGTCCTGGAGATCATCGTCCCGCGCCCGCGGCCGATCCCGCCGCCGCTGCCGGCGCTCGCGCTGGGCATCGACTCCGCTTCGATCCAGATCGTCGACTCCAAGCAGATCCAGATCTTCGACGACGGCGAAACCTAGATCGTCGCCGCGCAGCGCCGCGCATCGGCGTCGCACACCTCGCCGCGGACGCAGTCCGAATCGCACGCGCAGCTCTTGCCGCTCGACGGCGCGGGCGGGGGCGTGGTGGCCGCGCCGGGGCTGCTCGCGCAGAAGCCGCTCTGCTGGGTGTCGATCGGCGGCACGCAGACGGGCCGCAGCGGATCGCGGCAGTCGCTGTCGCGGTTGCAGGTGATCGCGCAGAAGCCAGGCGGGATGCAGCCCGCGCCGGTCGCGCACTGGCAGTCTCCCTCGCAGGTGTTCCCGCCCGCGATGGTGCAGTCGGCCGGCATCTGCACCTGCGCGGGGTTCACTAGGAGCTGTGCGGTGCCGCCCGGGGCGCCGTCTTGCACGATCACCGCCAGGTTCTGCGGCGACGGCAGCGCGACGAGGTAGGCGAGCGTGGCGTCCTGGCCGCAGGCGGCGCGCAGGTCGCGCCACAGCTCGATCGTGACGCGCACGCTGTCGGTGGCGTTGCCCAGTTGGCGAACCACCGTGACGCCGGCGAGTTGATCGCAAGACGCGCGCAACGTCACGTCCGCGCGCACCCGCAAGGTCTGCACCGAGGTGGGCGCGACGTCGTCCGCGAGCGCCAGGCTGTCGAGCGGAAGCGGGGCGCGGCGGTGCGTCGTGCACTCGGCCGGCGCGGCGCCGCCATCGCCATCGAGGCCGTCGTACAGGCGCGTGCGGCAGCCGGCGCCAAGGAAGGCGAACGCGAGCGCGATCAAAAGCCGCATGAGTCCGCGTCTGTCAACGCCGGCCGTCGAGGATCGCGCGCACGCGATGCGCGAGCTCGGAGATCGAGAACGGTTTCTGCAACGGGAGCTCCGCGGGCGCGCTCGACCCTGACGGCGACAGCGCGTCGCCCGGATAGCCGGAGATGAACAACACCCGCACCTCCGGCCTGAGCGCGGTGAGCCGCTCGGCGAGCTCGCGCCCGTTCATCTTGGGCATGATCACATCGGTGACCAAAAGGTGGACCCCGTGCGCGCGCTCGCCGGCCAGGCGCAGCGCTTCCTCGCCGTCGGCCGCGGTGTGCACGTCGTAGCCGAGCGACGCGAGCACCTGGCGGACGAAGTCGCGCACCTGCGCGTCGTCCTCGCACAAGAGGATTCGCTCGCGGCCTTGCGGGTGCGGCAAGAGCGTCGGCCGGCTCTCGCCGGGCGCGGCCCGCTCTGCGACCTGCGGCAGGTAGATGCGGAAGCGGCTGCCCTGGCCGGGCGCGCTCTCCACCTCCACCTGCCCGCCCGACTGGGTGACGATGCCGTAGACGGTCGAGAGCCCGAGGCCGGTGCCCTTGCCGGGCCGCTTGGTGGTGAAGAACGGCTCGAACACACGCGCCTGCGTCTCGGCGTCCATGCCGCGGCCGGTGTCGGCGACCTCGAGCAGCACGCGGCCGGGCACATTCGCGGTGCGTAGCGAGAGCTGCCCGCCGTTGGGCATGGCGTCGCGCGCGTTGACCACCAGGTTGAGCACCACCTGCTCGAGCTGGCCCGGATCGGCGCGCACGCTGCCGAGCTGCGGCTCGAACTCGACCAGCAGCTCCACGTCCTCGCCGATCAGGCGCTGCAGCATGACGCTCAGGTTCGAGACCAGCGCGTTCAGATCGAGCACCTTGGGCTGCAGCACCTGCTTGCGGCTGAAGGCGAGCAGCTGGCCGGTGAGCGAAGCGGCGCGCAGGCCGGCCTTGCGGATCTGCTCCGCCTGGCGCCGCAGCGGCGACTTCTCGTCGAGCGAGGAGAGCAGCACCTCGGAGTTGCCGAGGATCGCGGTGAGGATATTGTTGAAGTCGTGCGCCACGCCGCCGGCGAGCTGGCCGATCGCCTCCATCTTCTGCGCCTGGCGCAGCTGCTCCTCCATGCGCTTGTGCGCGGTGACGTCGAGCCCGCAGCTCACCACGCACGGCTTGCCGTCGAGCTCGAGGAACTCCAGCCACTGCCGGCCGGTGAGCCAGCGCCCGTCGGGGACGCGCATGGTGATCTCGAAGTCGTGGGTGTCGCGGGTCATCACCGCGGTGGCCAGCTTCATGAGCTGGTCCTGCTCGATCTTGAAGCCGAGGTCGAGGAAGGTCTTGCCGATCACCTCCTCGCGGCGAAAGCCGTACAGGTTGAGGTAGCTCTGGTTGACGTTGACGTAGGTGTTGTCGAGCAGGTTGACGATCGAGATCACCACCGGGTTGGCGTTGAACACCTTGCCGAGCAGCACCTCGCGCTCGGCCGCCAGCTTGCGCTCGGAGAGATCGCGCACGATCGCCACCAGGAAGTGCTCGCCGTCGCGCTCGATCGGGCGGGTGCTCACCTCGCACGGAAACTCGCGCGCGTCCTTGCGCACGTGCACGGTCTCGAAGAGCATCGGCTCGATCCTCACCTGCGCGAGTCGCGCGGGAAAGTCGGCCCGATTCGCGGGCGCGCGCAGCTCGCGCACGGTCATGGCCAGCAGCTCCTCGCGATCGAAGCCGTAGTGGCCCAGCGCGGCCGCGTTGACGTCGAGGATCCGGCCGTCGAGGTGGACGGCGAAGATCGCCGCGGGCAGTTGGTCGGAGACCGCATCCAGCCGGCGCAGGGACGGGGTGGGCAAGGCGCCAATATACCCCCAACCGTTCCGGCGCTAGTGCGCGAACGTGACCAGCAGCGTGCGGCCCTCGCGGCGTATTGACGCGGTCCGACCGGCCAGCGGCGTGTGCTCGACGCAGCCTTGCCCCTTGCCGATGAACGCCAGGCCCGGCAGGAGCGCCTGGTACCAGTCGAGCCAGGTGGCCGCGGTCTGCGTCGAGTCCGAGCGGCCGATGCGAAACGAGAGCTTGCGCACGACCCGCCCGGCGCTCGCAGCGCCCGGTTGATCCTCGACCGGCGCCGCCATTCGTGCCACGCACGGCGCGATCGGATCGGCGATCGCCGCGCGTTGCGCCGCGTCGAGGCCGGTCAGCTCGAACGCCAGCTCGACCTCGCCGATCGGCCGGTGCACGGCCGCGCGAAAGTCGCGCAGCGACGTATCGAGCGCCGTGCCCAGCGCCTCGCGCAGCAGGCGGGGCGCCTCTCTCTCCGCGCCGATCGCGACGGTCGCGAAGCCGAAGTTGGGGATCTCTTCGTCGCGCTGCAGGCTGCGCAGCCGCGTGACCACGTCGAGCCCGCCGTAGTTGCCGCCGAGACCGTTGCCGGGCGAGGCGTGCACCTCGAGCGCGAAGTACCGGTCTCCTTCCGCTTCGCGGACGAGGTGGATCATCTCGCCGCCCATTGCCCCCGAAATACGCCGAAAGCCGTGCTGCTTGATCGTATCGTCCACCGCCGCAGGCAGCGCGCGGTTGAGCGCCGCCAGGTAGCCGCTCGACACCGCAATCCCGGCAGGCGCGCCAGGCCCCCCACCCGGCGGACCATTGATCAGGTTGACATCGAAGCGCCCGCGCCCGCTGAACGTGCCGTGGATTGCGACGGTCGCATACAGCTGAGCCGCCTTCGGCGTCGCGACCGCAGCATCGGCGTACACGGACGAAGGAAGGAGGAGGAACAGGGCGAGCACGCGCTTCACTAGACGCCGACGATGAAGACGCAGCTGGTGGTGCCGCTGCCGCCGATGTTGAGGGTCGCGAAGCGCCGCGCGCCGGGGACCTGATAGCCGCCCGCCTGGCCGGTGGTCTGCAGGTACGCGTCGAGAATCTGGCGCACGCCGGTGGCGCCGACCGGATGACCGCAGCCGATGAGACCGCCCGACGGGTTGATCGGCAGCTTGCCGCCCGGCGCGATCACTCCCTCGTCGATCGCCTTCCACGATTCGCCCGGCGCGGTGAGCCCGAAGTGATCGATGGCCATGTACTCCGAGGTGGTGAAGCAATCGTGCGTCTCGATCCCGTCGAGCGCCCAGCAGTCCGCGAGGCCCGCCCGGCGGTACGCGTCGAGGATCGCCTGGCGCGTGTGCGGCAGCACGTACGGCTGGCCCTGGCTCTCGGCGACCTTGGCGTCGAAGGTGAGCGGCGCGGTGCGGTGCCCCCAGCCGAGCAGGCGCGGCACGTCGCCGAGCTTGAGCCCGCGGCGTTTCGCCCACGCGGTCGCGAACGCTTCGGTGGCCAGGATCACCGCGACCGCTCCGTCGGTGACCTGCGAGCAGTCGGTGACCTTGATGCGCCCGCCGATCAGCGTGTTGTACTGCCCCGTCTTGCAGGCGTGGTCCTCGCTCATGTACCAGGTGCGGGTCTGCGCCTTCGGGTTCTTGCGCGCGTTCTCGTAGTTGATCGCCGAGATGCGCCCGAGGTGCTCGTCCTTGAGCCCGTAGCGGCGGTCGTACTCGTCGCCGAGCCGGCCGAACAGCTTCGGAAAGGGAAACTCCACGCCCTTGGCCTCGAGCTCGTACCACGCGGCGGTGCCGAGGTAGTCGCCGCCGACCGCCGGGCTGACCGTCTTCATCTGCTCGACGCCGACCACCAGCGCGCAACCGTAGCGGCCGGCCTCGAGCTCGGCGGCGGCGGCGTTGAGCGCGATCGATCCCGACGCGCAGGCCGCTTCGTGGCGGCCGGTGGGCAGGCCCGAGAACGCCGGGTCGACGTCGATCAGCAGCGCGCCGAGGTGGCCCTGCATCGCGTACAGCTCGGCGGCGAAGTTGCCGACGTGGCCGACCTCGATCTCGCGCGGCTCGACGCCGGTTGCCGAGAGGCCGCCGAGCACCGCTTCGCGGATCAGCGCCGAGATGTGCTTGCCCTCTTTGGACCAGTTGCGGGCGAAGTCGGTCTGGTAGCCGCCGAGTATGTACACGGGTCGCGTCATTTGATCCTCACGCGTGAAAGAATCGGCCGATATCGCCGAGGGCCGGATCGAAGAGGGGTTGGTTGCGCTCGGCGGCGTCGGTCAGCACGCGCGGCACGGGCAGCTTGGCGGCCTCGAGGAGGAGCACGGTGCGGCGCGCACCGATGGTGTCGCAGAGCGCGCTCGGCGGCGCCCAGTTGAACCCGTAGCCCATGATGCGATCGACGTCGGTGACCGAATCGACCACCGCGCCGACGCGGCACAGCGCGTAGCTCACGTAGCCGAGCACCACGTTGCGCATCAGCTCGGCATCGGCGCCCTTGGCGTCGGCGAACAGCTCGAACGCCTGACGGTAGCGGCCGACGTGGTGCAGCGCCTTCATGCGGCGCGCGATCTCCGGCACCTCGCCGGTGGCCGGACGGTACGCGCCCGACGCGGGATCGAGCACCAGCACCGGCGTGCCCTTGGCGCCGCGGCGGAAGAAGCCGCCCAGCTCGGGCGTCTTGTCGCCGAGCGTGCCGCGCGTGATCAGCTCACCGAGGTAGCGCGGCATGCCGAACGCGCCGTGCGCCTCGTCGTTGGTGTTGGCGTGGACGTTCTCGACGATCGCGCGGTGCACGTCCCAGCCGACGAAGTCGATGGTGGCGAGCGGCGACATAGCGCGCCCGGTGTGCGGGCCGATGAGCGCGTCGATGTACTCGACGCCGTGCGTCTCGGCGAGCTGCGCACACTCGTTGAGCACCTTGAAGCCGACGCGGTTGCCGCAGAACGCCGGCGTGTCGCTGGTGCGCACCAGCTCGCGGCCGAGCCGACCGCGCAACAGCGACGCGACGGCGGTGGTCACCTGCGGATCGGTGCCGGCGTGCGGGATTAGCTCGCAGCCGACGATCACGTTGGGCGGGTTGAAGAAGTGGATGCCCAACAGGTGCCGCCCGAAGCTGGCGCTGCGTCCCTCGGCCATCGCGGCGATCGACAGGCCCGACGAGACGGTCGCGACGATCGCGTCCGGCCGGCGGAGCGCGTCCACTTTTTCGAAGTACACCCGCTTGAGCGCGAGGTCCTCCGACACGGCCTCGAAGATCAGATCGGCATCGGGCACGACCCGCGGCAGATCGTCGTACGAGCCGACGGTGATGTAGCGGCCGATGGCCTCGGACTTGGCGAGCTTCTCGGCGCGCTCGAGCCCGCTGGCGGCCTTTTCGCGCGTGCGCGCGAGGAACACCGTATCGATGCCGGCGGCTGCGAAGACCTCGCCGGCGCCGGCGCCCATCGCACCGTTCGCGCCCAGGATGACGACTCTGCGAATATCGCGTCCCATATACAATTCGTTACGCACTGCGCCAATTCTGTCAATCTGTTAATTTCACAAAGCCTTGATTCTGGTCACGTTGTGGCGTTTTCTTCTTTATTTACGCACGCTGGCGCGGCTCTGGAGAAGATCGGTTTACAACGCTTGTTAATCAGTCAAGGCCTACTGCGAGGCCGCGCGCTTCTGCTCTAGCAGCCTGGTCTTGAGATCGGCGAGTCGCTTTCTGCGCGGGCCGTAGACTTTGGCGAGCGCGCGATCGCAGGCGGCGAGCGCATCGTCGTTGCGGCCGAGCGCCTGATACAAGAGCGCGAGTCGCGCGGCCGGGTTGTAGTCGGCGGGCAGCTCACGCTCGCTCGCTTGCAGCTCGGGGATCGCGCGCGCGGGTTCGCCGCCGGCGATCGCGGCCACGACGCGATGCGGATCGAACGACGCTCGCGCCTCCGGCGTGCCGGCGCGGGCGGCTTCGGCTTCGAGGAACGTGGACCAGCGACGGGCCAGCGCGCGCGCACCGGCCGCATCGCCCGCCTGCTTGTGGGCTTCGACCAGCACCTCGTACAGGCCCGAGCGATCGTCGGCGAGCACGCCGGGCGCGTCGACCGCCGCCTCTGCGCCCGTCCGCAACGCCGCCACCGCCGCCACCTTCCAGGGCGCGCCCGCCGGTGCGTTCAGCGCGCAGCCGAGACCGGTTCCCACTACGTTCACCAACGCCGGGCCGCGCAGCTTGTCGATCCACTTCTGCGCCAGCGCCGCGCAACCCTCGGTGTCGCGCGTCCGATCGAGCGCGAAGATCAGCGACTCGACCACGCGCGCGCGCTTGCCCGCCGGCACCGACGGCAGCGCTTCGCGATAGACGCGCGCGGCGTCGGCCGGCTTGCCTTCCGCAGCCAACCGATCGGCGCGCCCGAGCGGATCCTCCCCGTGCACCGCGCGCTCACCGTCGTCGAGGAGCTGCTCGAGCTCGGGCACGGTCGCCGAGCCGGCCCAGCGCAACACCGGCTGATCGGTCGCCGGATCGATCACCATTAATGTAGGCCACACGTCGATGGGGTGCCTCTCCACGAACGCGCGATTCTGATCCTTCTCGGTGTCGATGCTGAGCCAGACGAACCGCCCGGCCTGCTTGCCGAGCGCGCGATCGGTGAACACGAACGCGCGCAGGAAGCGGCAGGTGTGTCACCACGGCGCCCAACTATCGACGAACAGCGGAACGTGCCGCCGGCGCGCTTCGGCCAACGCGCGCGGATGGTCGTCCTCGATGAACGAGAGCGGCTCGGCGCCGCGTGCGATCGAAGTCAACAGCAAGAACGCGACGGTCGTGCGCATCCGCACAGCATAGCGCGGTGGAGCGTTACGGGGGGAGGCGGCGGAGAGCGGCTTCGGCGGCGGCGAGTTGGCGTTGGTCGTGGAGCTGGGTGGCGCGGGTAAGGAGGGTGGTGAAGAGCGCGCGGGCGTCGGCGGGGCGATGTTGGGTTTCGCGGACGACGGCGAGGTTGCGGAGGGCGCGCAGGTTGTCGGGGTTGTAGCGGAGCGCGTGCTCGAGGGCGGAGGCGGCTTCGTCGGGGCGGTCGAGCTGGGCGGCGGCGGTGCCGAGCTTGGTGTATTCCTGCGAGCGATCGAAGTCGACCAGCGGAAGGTGCACGACGCCGATCGTCGCCAGCAGGATCGCGCAGCACACGAGCATGGTGCGGCGTTGGCGGGCGCGCGCGGTTGCCACCAGGTACTCGCCGCCCAGCGCGGCAACAACAGCGACGGCGGGGAGCGCCGGCAGGCGGTAGCGGCCGAGATAGAAATACAACACGGTGGTGGCCATCGGCACGGCGGCGAACGCGAGCACCAACAGTCGATCGCGGCGGCGCGGATCGGCGAAGAAGGTGGCCAGCACGCCGAGCGCGAAGAACGGCGCCAACAGCCCGAAGGTGACGAACGCGAGCTGAAGCGGTCGCGACTGCGAGCGCTCGAGGTAGTAGTCCTCACTGCACGGCGCCTCGAACCAGTTGATTGCCAGCAATACCTTCTTGCCCATCAGTCGCAGCCACGTGCCCGGCGCGCGGCGCACGTCGGCGAGCGTGCGCCGGAAGAAATAGTCGGACACCTCGGACGGCTTGAGGTGGCGGCCGACCTCGCGATCGGCGACCGACTGCGACACCTCGGCCATGCTCAGCGCGTTGCCCGCGCCCGGCAAGCTATCGGGGATTCGGTACAGCCCCATCGCGCCTTCGCCGTTGCCGAGGTACAGGTTGAGCCCGCCCGAGGCGGTCACCAGCACGCGATCGCCGCTCTCCAGGTTGTGCAGCGTGACCGGCGCGACGACCAGCAGTGCCAAGCCGATCGGCAGCGCGGCGGTCGCCAGGCGCGCGCGCCTCGCTCGCGGGTCGGCCTTCCATAGATAGAACGCGACCAACGGCAGGAACAGCAGCGCCGACGGGCGCAGGAGGATCGCCGCGCCGAGCGCGACCCCGCTCAGCGTGAGGTAGAGCAGCCGTCCCTGAGCGCCCGGTCGCGACGCGGCGGAACCGGCGGCGAGCAGCGCGGCGCAGGTCGCGGCGTGCGCGAAGGTGTTGGGCGATTCGAGCGCCGGCCACAGATCGACCACCACCAGCGGCCCGCACAACGCGATCGCCAGCCCCGCGACCAGCGCCCACCAGCGGTTGCGAACCACGCGCGCGGCGATGATCGTGGTGAGCGCCGCGGTGCCCGTGCCGAGCAGGCACTGCACGACGCGAAAGCCGAGCATCCCATTCCACACCGCGAGCACGGCCTTGAGAAAATGAACGTAGCCCGGCGATTGGAAGTACACGCCCTCGATCGGCTGCTTCGCGGTCAACAGATAGACTTCCCCGTCGAGCGGAGGCAGTAGATAGAACGGCGAGCCGTAGAACGAGATCAAGTGCGCGAACCGCACCAGCGCCGCCACCAGGGCGACGCCGAGCACGATGCGAGCTAGCGACGGCGCTTGGCGCGCGTCGGGCCTGCTCATGAACCGGTCGCGAGCTCGGCGCGCCGGGCGCTCTGTCTGGTGGTGTCCGCGAGCAGGAAGTCCACGTCGGGCGTCGTCTCCGCCTCGATGTAGATCTGATACGAGAACAGCGTCTTCGACACGCGGATGAGCGCCAGGTTGGCGGCCAGCGCGCCGCGTCCAATCAAGCCGTTGCCGAACACCTTGGGAAACGGCGCCGGCACGCCGCGCACCCGCTTGATGCGAAAGCCCTCGTCGACCAGCAACTGGCGGATGGTGCGGAAGGTGAAGAGCCGCGTGTGCGTGCGGTCGAGGATGCCCAGGCGTCCATAGTTGAACTGCCCGAACAGCAGCATGAGTCGCTGCACCACGAACGCGATGTTGGGCGTGGTGAGAATCATCGTCTTGGGCCGGTTGTCGAAGCGCGCGCGCAGCTGCGCGAGGAACTGCTCGGGCGAGCGCAGGTGCTCGATCACGTCGAGGAGCAGCAGGTAGTCGCGATCTCCGACGGGAAATCGTGGCGGATCGTTGAGGTCCTGCACGTACACCGGCTCCTCGCCGGCGACCTCTGCGGGCGCGAACTGATCGACCACCGCGGTGTGGCACCCCTTGCGCTGAAGCTCGCTGGCCACGCCACCCGGGCCCGCGCCCACGTCGAGCACGCGCGCGCCCGCCGGCACCGCGTCGATCGCGAACGTGTGGCTCGAGGCGTAGCCGAGCTTGAGCTCGTAGTGGGTGTTCCCCGCGCCGCCGACGTCGAACCGTCGCTGGTAGAAGACGTTCGAGCGGTGCAGCACGTTCTTGACGGTGGCGAGCAGCACGTCCTTGGCGTACTTCATCCCGTTGACCCGACTGATCTCGCTGCCGTAGTAGGTCGGAATCGGCAGCTCGACCACCCGCGCGCGCGCGTTGAGCATCTGGATGATGATCTCGGTGTCGAAGTGGAAGTCGTCGGAGTTGAGCCGGACCGGCAGCCGCTCGAGCGCGCGCACCGAGTAGATGCGATAGCCCGAGTGGAACTCCGACAGTCGCGTGCCCAACATCAGATTTTGCAGCCGCGACAGGATGCGGTTGCCGACGAACTTGTACAGCGGCATGCCGCCCTTGAGCGCGTCCATCGGCTGCATCATGCGGCTGCCGAGCACCGCGTCGGCGCGCCCCTCGGCGAGCGGCCGCATCAGCTCGGGCAGCGCTTCGGGCGCGTACTGTCCGTCGGCGTGCAGCATGGCGACGAAATCGAACCGCTTGGCGATCGCGTAGGCGTAGCCGATCTTCTGGTTGCCGCCGTAGCCCTGGTTGTATTCGTTGCGCAGCACGGTCATCGGCATCTCGGGGTGCGCAGCCTGATACGCGCGGCCGACCTCGAAGGTGCGGTCCTGCGACGCGTCATCGATCACCAGCACCTCGCAATCGAAGTCGGTGAGGATGCTGCGCGGCACGCGCTCGAGCACCTCCTTGAGGGTCGAGTCGGCGTAGTAGGCGATCACGAAGATGAGGAGCCGCTTGCGGGGCTGGGCCTCGCCGGTCGGGGGCATGTCACACACTCCGGTCGCGCAATGATAGCAGCAGACCGGAGTGTGTGCGTTGGTGGGGCGGGGTTACGGGTGGCTGCTGGCGTCGGCGGGGTTGGTGTGCAGCGCCAGCTCGTCGCCGTCGGCGTAACCGTCGCCGTCGCGATCGATGGCGATGCGCACGCCCGAGCCCTTGGGCACGGCCGTGAAGGTCAGCTCCGACTCCCAGCCGAACTGCGCCAGGCCGCGCAGCACCGCGTCGGGCAGCTTGGCGTACACCGAGCGATCCGCCTGGAACTGACCGTTGGTGAACAGCCAGCCGATGTTGGCGCCGAACGGCCCGCCGCGCACCACCAGGTCACACTCGCCGGCGGTGGCGCGCGCCTCGAGCAGGTCGATGCGCGGGCCGGCCGTCGCCGCGTTGAACGGGGTCAGCGTGACCTGCTGGCCGACGATCGGCGCCTGGTTCGATTCGAACGCCATCATGAACGCGACGATCGCGTGACGCAGCGCGAAGCCGCCGTCGTCGATGAACTTGATGTCGGCCGGATTGCCGCCGAGCGTGTTCGGATCGACGAACGGAATGCCGTACGGATTCGGCGGCACCACCGTCCCGTTGGCCAGCGTGACGTTGGTGAGCACCTTCAAGAACACCTGGCCGGTGAAGAAGTGCTCGAGCTGACCGAGCGAGCCGTCGTGCTGGAAGCCGAAGCCGCGCACCTGATCGATCGCCGGCGCCTGCTGCAACAGGATGGTGCCGGGCTGCAGCGAATCCGGCGAGCTGCCGAACATGCCGACCTTGGTGTACTGGTTGCGCAGGTGCGGGACCTTGAAGATCTGGGTCTCGAACTCGAACGACAGCTTGCCCGAGGTGCCGAAGAAGCCGGGGTGCGCCGTCGAGCCGGCGTTGCCGTTGGCGTCGAGCGTGTGGCAGCCGTTGCAGTTGTGGAAGCGATCCGACGGTAGCTCGTGCGGCCCGTCGGCCAGCGTGATCGAGTTGAAGTAGAAGTCGTGGCCGATCTGCTGCTCGGCAGTGAGCGTGTTGTCGAGGTTGCGGATCGGGTTGGGCGGATACGACTCCTGCAGCACGAAGGTCGCGAAGTCGAGCATGTCGCCCTGGCTGAGCTGTGCGCTGTCGCCGATCAGGCCGGGGAACGCCACGTTGAACGAGGTGAACGCCTTGACCTCGTCGAAGATGCCCGCGTTCGGCTGCGCCGAGACGATCGGCATGCCGGTCGCCGCATCGATCACCGGCGATCCGTCCTGGTTGATCGCGCCGTTGCGATCGCCGCGCCAGTGCATCGCGCCGTGGTTGTCCATGCCGCGGAGGCTCTGCGTGGTCATCGGCCCCTTGAGCGGCATGTAGTACTTGAACAGGCCGGCGGTGGCGGGCCCGAGCAGCGCGACGATCAGCGCCGGGTTGATGGTGTTCACGTCGCCCAGGTTGGTGATGGTGAGCGGGATGCCGCCCGGGTTGCCGAGGTCCCACGCCAGCCCGTCGTTGTCGCCGCCGATGTGGCAGCTCGAGCACGCGGTGTCACCGTGCTCCGAGGTCAGGTTCGCGTCGTACAGATACTTGCGGCCGTTGGTCACGCTCGCCGGCTCGGGGCTGAACATGGCCAGCTTCTTGATCTCCTTGCGCGCCGTCAAGTCGACGATCGAGATGCTGTTGTCGAAGCGGGTCAGCACGTAGGCGCGGTTGTGATCCTCGTCGAGCGCGAGACCGGTCGGCCCGCCGCCGGTGAGCACCACCTGATCGGCCAGGCTCGGCGTCGCCGTGCCCGCTTCGAGCGCCGCGGTGTTGTAGATGGCCAGCTTGCTCGAGCCCTGCGCGACCGTGTACAGCGTCGAGCCGTCGCGCGAGACCGCGAGATCCTGCGGGAACGCCACGCTGAGCGCCTTCTCCGCGGCCGAGCCCTCGGCGTTGTAGTTGATGTGCGTGTTGAGCAGGCGCGGGGTCACGCTCTTGGACGCCGGGTCGATCACCGTGATCTGGCTGTCGGTGATGTGGCCGCGTACCGACGTGAAGCCGGCGGTGTGGCCTTCGAAGCGCACGTCGTTGCGCGCGTCGGTGTTGGTGACGTACAGCTTGCCCGAGCGCGGGTTGACCGCCATGTTGAACAGCGTGGTGCCGACGTGGCTGTACACGGCGTCGGCGATCGCCGCCGGCGGATTGGCGGTGGCGTCGATGGCGAACACGTCCTTGTCGGGCAGGTTGATCTTCACGAAGCCGTCGAAGTTGGCGCCGTACGCATCGAGCCAGTGGCCGTTGCGGTACTTGACGATCAAGCCGACCGGCGGCTGCGGAAAGACGTAGGGCCCGAGGGTGATGGTGTTGGGCGGCGGCGTCATGCCGTTGGTCGCGTAGACGATCTTGACCGCTTCCTCGGAGACCGAGGTGGTCTGGTTGCCGGAGAAGAACGCCGCGGCGTAGACCCGGCGGCCGTCGGCCGAGACCGCCAGCGCGCGCGGCGTGTCGGCGAACAGGCTGATCTTGGTCAGCCGCGCGCCACCCGCCGCCGTCCCGAGGTTCGCGGGATCGAACACCCAGACGTCGGCGCGACCGACGCCCTGGGTCTGCAGATCATACGGGTCGGGCGAGTTCTGCCCGCGGTGCGCGGTGGTGATGAACGCGCGCTGCGCGCCGCGCGTGCCGGCGAACACGATGTCGCGCGGCTCGTCGCCGACGTGCAGGGTGCGCACGACGCGGGCGTGGTCATCCTCCACGCGGACGATGCTCACCGAGTCCGAGAGATGGTTGACGACCCACACCTCGTCGTCGCCGTGCGCGGCGACCGCGACCGGCTCGAGGCCGACCACCACCGAGCCGACCGGAGTCAGCGAGCTCGAGCTGCCGCCCTTGCCCTGCGAGGTGGTGATGCGGAAGATCTCCAGCCGGTTGTCCGGCGTATTCGCGGCGAACAGCAGCCTTCCATCTGAGGACATCGCCAGCGGTCGCACCTGAAGCGTCTCGAACAGCGTGTACGGATTGGCCGACTGCGGCACCTTGCCCAGCTCCGTCGACGACTCGGCGGCTGGCTGCGGATTGGTGCTGCATGCTGCGGCCGCGAGACTCAGGCACCACGGCAACATCCTGGAATACTGCATCGGGCCCTCCTTCCACCGGTGATT
This sequence comes from Myxococcales bacterium, assembly GCA_003170275.1. Classification (GTDB taxonomy): domain Bacteria; phylum Myxococcota_A; class Polyangia; order Palsa-1104; family Palsa-1104; genus PALSA-1104. Next base: position 164,656 of record PNAM01000009.1, on the reverse strand, counting down.
TACATCCCGGCGGTAAATTCACCCTCGCAGAATTCGGATGTAGGCGAGAACACGTAAGATTGGGTATGAAAATCACAATTCCTGGAATAATAAATAGCGATTACTGGAGGTTGAAAACGGTGTTGTAGGGAACTATCGCTGAGGTCGCAGGCGGGAAATCAGCGCGATTCCGGCGATCATGGCGAGCATGATCAGGCCGAAATTTCCTTCGCGGCCCACTTCGCAGCCGCTCTTCGGCGCGGCGTACGCGAGCCACACATGGCTGGTCACGACGATCGGATCGACGCCGTCGGTGAGGTGCGCGCGCACGCGGCTTCCCGACGGGCGCACGGGGACCTCGAAGCGCCGGGTCCAGTCGTCGCGATCGACGGTCGCCTGCGCGGTCTCGACGCCGTCCTCGACGAGGAACAGCACCTGCCCGTTGCCGCCGGTGACGTGCGTCTCCACCGTGACGCTGCTGCCGGTCGCGGTGTCACCGATGCCGAGACGCTGGTCACCGTCGATCGCCGTGAGCTCGACGTGGGGATCGTCCGGGCCGCGCAACGCGACCGTGGTTCGTCCCGCGCGCACGCCGGCGAGGATCGCCGCCTCCGACAATTCATCGGCCCACACCAGCGTCGTCGGGCTGCCGATCTCACTCGCCGAGCCGCCGGTGTCCATGCCCGCGCGATGATCGTCCGAGCCGCCGACCGCGGCGAGCCGCGCGCCGGCGTCGAGCTGCGCGTCCCACAGATCGAGGCTCGGCTGGGTGAACAGCGTGATGCCGACCTTGTAGTTGCCGGTCTGGATCTCGATGGCGCCCACCTCGGGCCACGGGGTATCCGCGTGACGCCACGCGCAGCCGATGCACGCCTTGCCGAGATCGAGCGCCGGATGATTGACGATGAACAGCCCGCCCTGCGCGTTCACGTCGCGGATCAGCTGGGCGGCGGTGCGCCCGTCGAGCCCGATGCGATGGTCGACGTAGGCCGTGGCGCCGAGCGCGCCGCCATGGCCGGCGTAGGTGGTGACCTCGATGCCGCGCACCAGCAGCAGATCCGGCAGCGACGGCTGCACCGCCGCGATCAGCCCGTGTTGCGAGACCGTGTTGTGATCCGAGAGGACCACGAAGTCGAGGTGCCGCGCGCGTGCCAGCGCGATGATCTCGTCGAAGGTGGCCGCCGCGTCGCCGCTCTCGCGCGAGTGCACATGAAAGTCGCCCTTGTACCAACCCGCGCCGGTACGCAGCACCGTGGGTGAAAAAGGCGCGCGCGCGCGCGGCATGAGCGTCGCCGCGTCGCGAAAGGTGAGATCGGCCGTGTAGTGCGCCCCGGCGTCGGCGATGTTGGCCTTGCCGATCACCAGCTGCCAGCCGCCGGGCGCGATCGATCCGGGCAAATAGCCGCGCGACGAATCGTCGACGCCGATGGTGGTCGGCTCGGTGAGCCCGCCGCCCCAGCCGCGAAGCCGGCCGGTCCCCACACGCCGAAGTCGAGGATCGCGTCCGCCGTCGGGACCGTTCGCGCGATCTCGAGCTCGACGGTGCCGGCGGGCACGTCGAACGGCACCACCACGTAGTCGCCGCCGGCGGGGAGCACGTCGCCCTCGAGGTGCAGATCCAGTCTACGAGGATTTACATTTCTTCACACTCCGTACAACGTAGCGAAACATTCGCGCCGGATACTCGTCGCGATGAACGGCCGGCTCTTTCGCACCACGTCCGTGTCGATCCTCGGCGCCACGCTGGCGGCGAGCACGTCGGCGCCCTGGAGCAGCGTCCACCGGACCGCGATCGCGGTGGTCCTGCTCTCGCCGCTGGCGCTGGTGATGGCGCTGTTGCTCGAGCGCTTCGACCTCGAGGTGGGCGCGATCAGCGCGCTGGTCGGCGCCGCCGCGTTCCTCGAGGGCTGCGCCGTCTACGCGGCCAACCTGCTGTTCGTCGACGCGCCGTACGGCGTGTGGACCTTGTCGGCGTACGTGGTGGGCGGCCTCGTGGTCGTCGGCCTGGTGGCGGCGCTGCGCGCGATCCTGCAGCGGGCCCGCCGGCGATCGCCTGCCTCCCACCAGACGGCGCTGTGCGCGGTGCTGCTCGCGGGCGGGATCTGCTGCGGCGTGCTCGACACCGGCGGGCTCGAGCCCGAGTACACGCGGCTGCACGGCCTCTTGGTCGTGGCCACGCTCTTGTGCTTCACGGCCGCCGCGCGGGTCGGCGCCGCCAGGCTGAGGTGGGCGGCGCTGGTGCCGGGGCTGCTGGTGATCGCGATCCTGGTCGGCGCTCCCGCCCGGGCCAGCTACCGGCAGCTCGTGCAGGGACGAACCATCGACTCGCACCTGCTCCGCCTGGCGCAGCAGCTGGTGGGGATCGCGCGGGTGAACGCCACCGAGCACGCGCGACCCGAAGCGCGCCCAGCGGCGGCGACCCCGGCCACGACGCTGCGCCGGGACGCGCCGCGGATCATCCTGCTCTTGACCATCGACGCCTTCCGCTGCGGGTTCGGGCGGGGCGACCGGCCGGAGCTGTTCGACGTCTGCCCTTCGATCACGCGGCTCGCGCAGGAGGGCCGCGTGCGCTTCGATCACTATAGTAACGCGCCCACGACCACTCCTTCGTTGACCGCGCTCTTGAGCGGGCCGAGCGCGCCGCTTCCCGACCAGCTGCGCGACCTCGGCTATCGCAGCTCGGCGATCATCACGCATCCCAACACCGTCGGCGATGCGCAGGTGCGGGCCAGCTTCGACGAGATCGACCGCTCGCTCGTGGCTGCCTCGGTGGCCACGCACACCACCGCCCAGGCGGTCACCGATCGCGTCCTCGACCACCTGTCGGCCGACGACGGCTCGCGCCAGTTCATCTGGGCCCACTACTTCGACGCGCATTTCCCGTACGTGACCGACCCGGCTTCGCCCTCGCCGCTCAAAGATCAGTCGGTGGCCGCCTACGCGGTGGCCGTGCGACGCACCGATGCCGCGATCGGCCGGCTCGCCGACGCGCTGCGTGCAGGCAGCTGGCGCGACCAGGTGCTGGTCGTGCTCACCGCCGACCACGGCGAGGAGTTCGGCGAGCACGGCGACTACTTTCACGGCGCGAGCCTGCACGAAGCGGCCGTTCGCGTCCCTTTGATCGTGTGGTCTCCGGCTGTCGGACGGAGCTACGGGGCGCCCCTGTTGCCCGTGTCGCACGATCGGACCGCCGGCTACATCCTGAACGCGGTCACCGGCCGCCCGTATTCCGCCGACGGACCGGTGCTGATCTCCTCGGAGCTCGAGCGGGACCCGCAGATCGCGGTGATCGAGGACGGCTGGAAACTGATCGCGCATCCGTCGTTGGGATACAACGAGCTGTACCACTTGCGAGTCGATCCGGAGGAGCGACAGGAGATCTCGGACGATGCCTTGGAAATGTTGCGCGTGTTGCGGACCTACTCGCAGGCCGCCTTCGGGGTGCTGGGAGCATGACCGCGTCGGGGCGGGCGGCCCTCGCCGCACTGGGCGTGGTGGTGACCTCGTTCATCGCCGCGACCGCGTACTCCGAGTATCGCGCGGGGTCGATCGATGCGGCGGCCCACCAGCTCGCCGAGAGCGTGGCGCCCGGGATCCAGTACCTCACCAACGGCTGCGAAGATCTGCGCCAGCTCGGCGCGCTGTTGCGCGAAGCCGATGCGCGCCGCGATCACGTCGAGCGCAGCTGGCAGCGCGCCCAGGCCGAGCTGGAGACCTACCTGTCGCTGGAGACGACCGCGGAATCGCCGCGCTTCGCCCACCAGCTCGCCGCGCTGCAGTCGATGATCGGCAGCGCGGTGGGCCGCTGGGATCCGCACGATCCGGCGCAGCAGCGCGAGGTGACCGGGCGCATCTTGCCTGCGGTCGAGGAGATCTCGGGCACCGCGCTGGTCGCGCTCGATCGCGCGGCGAGCCACTCGCGCGCGCTGGCGGCGACCATCGGCGGCGCGCGGCGCGGCGCGTTGCAGGTGGTGCTCGCCCTGGACGCGGTCAGCCTGCTGTTCGCGCTGCTCGCGGCGGGACTGCTGTGGCGGACGATGCGATTGGAATGAGGAGCGCGCCCAGGCGTTTCCATACAGGGGTCACGCAAGAGAGTCGGAGGAGGACGGTTCGATGAAGAGCTTTCAGTGGATGGAGGGCATGCTCGAGCGGGCGCTGGCGTTCACCTACGCCGCGCTCGACGAGCCGACCGGGCCGCAGGTCGCCGAGGCCAGGCGTTGCGCGGCGGAGGTGCTGCCAAATCTCGGTGGGTTGAAGCCCAGGGCGCTCGCGCTCGACGACGCGCGCCGGTTGATGCAGCTGGTCACACAGCTGCGCACGGCGCTGAACCTGCTCGACCGCAAGGTCGAGTCGCGCCAGGGAGAGGACGGCAGAAACTAGTCGGTTCAGTCGGGTTTGCGCGAGGGCGCTTCGGAGACGATCATCCGGTCGAGCGAGTCGTCGAGCGAGATGGCCGCCGTTTCACTCTTGGCGGGCGGCGGCGGCGGCGAGCGCGGCACGACCACCGTCGCGGCCTTTTCCACGACCGGCACCGGCGCGTGCACCGGGGCCGGCGCCGGCTCGGACGCGGGCTCGCCGAGCCCGAGCGGGGCGAACAGCGCGCGCGAGCCGTTGGCGAGCGGGCCGAGCTTGCGACGCAGCTCGTCGCGCGAGACAAAGATCTCCTCGCGCCGTCCATCGCCGAGCTGCCGCTTGAGCACCAGCTCGGTGGGCGTCAGCGAGCGCTTGGCGATCTCTTGCACCACCGGCGCCATCTTGGCCACCAGCCGTTCGACCATCTTCTTCGGATTGCGCCACTCGGCGAGCGGGCCGTCGCCGAGCCTGGCGTCGACCAGCGCCTTGCGCGCGTGCAACAGCTCGCCGGTCGCCGCGATCAGCTTGGCCTCGAGATCGATCAGCTTGGCGGCGTCGTCGACGCCGAGATCGAACGCCGGCAGATCGGTCGCTTCGCCGGTGCGCAGCAGCTGAACGCGCGGCGCCTCCGCGCGCACCAGCACGTCGTAGCCCACGCCCGTCCCGTCGGCCGCGCTGCGCAGCTTGATGATCGTCTGCGCGCCGCCGAGCACCAGCTCGGTGATGTACTCCTTGTCGAGCCGCTGCGGCCGCAGCTTGACCTCCTTGCGCAGCCAGCCGCCGGTCTCGGGCGCCTGCACCTCGAGCCGCTCGACCAGCTTCTCCACGCGCAGCACGTGGGCGAGCGGGTGAGCGGCGGCGATCTCGAGCTCTAGCACCGCCTCGAGATCGTCGAGGCTGCGCGTGTGCACGTGCGCCGCATAGCGCGTGCCGCCCTGTTGCTGCAGGCGCAGCTCGCTGGTCATCTCGGGGAGGTCGTGACGGAGCAGGAGGGTGGACAGCGCCGCGACCACGCTCTCGCGCTCGCGCCCGGACTGCGACTCCGATTGCGCCAGATCGCTGGTGAGCGTAGCGTGCACGCGATCGATCGCCGCGCGCACCTGGTCGGCGCTCGCGCGCAACACCGCCTGCGCGCACAGGGCCGTCGGAGATTCGGCGGGGCCGATGGGCGCCCCCTCGACCGAGCGCGCGATCGCGGCGCCGAGCGCCTCGAGCCGCCCGACCTCTTCGGCGCACGCGCGCCGCACCTCGACCACTCGCGCCTCGCCCTCGCGCATCCGGTGATCGGCCGCCAGCACCTGCACCGAAAAGTCGAGCGCGTCGCGCAGAAAGTCGATGTAATTGATCTGCAGGGATGAGGAGCTCGAGTCCCCGTAGAGGTAACTCATGATGCACCTCCTTCGAACATGGTACCCCCGCAGCTAGCGCCCGTGGTGCTTTTCGAACTTCCGCTCGGCCTTCTCCTCGTGGCGCTTCCGGTAGTGGCGATACTGCCCGCGCGGAAAGCGCACCAGCGCGCCCGGCACCGCGCGTCGCGGCGCGACCACCCATCCGCCGCGATGATCGCGCGTATGCCACCAGGTGCCGTCGGCGCCTGCGTGCCAGTAGTAGCCGTCGACGAAGAACACTTCCTGCTCGGAGTCCTCGACCACCTGAACGCCCGGCTGCACGGTCACCAGCGGCGGGGGCGCTTCGAAGCGGACCGACGGCGCGACGTAGCGCACCGACGGCGGCGGCGCCACGATCACGCGCGGCGCGGGAGCGCGAACGATCACCCGCGGCGGCTCGGGCACGCCGATCTCGACGTGGATCTGGGCGAACGCGGGCGTGGTGCCGAGCACGGTTACGAACAGGTAGGTCAAGGTACGCACGGGAACCTCCTCGTGGATTCAGCGTAGAGCTGAGCAACTCCCCTGCCAGGTCGAGAGCCACGGCCGGCGTGGAATCGATCGCTGCGTGCGCTCGGATTTCGGAGAGTCGGAGCGAAAATGCTCCGCAAGGATGCCTTAGGATAGGCACGCCATGGCGCCAGGCAACGAGCCGGAGAAGTCGTCGTCGCGCTGGTGGCGGGCGCTGCGCCGCATCCTGCCGTGGACCTCATTGCTGCTCGGCGTGTCGGGCGCGCTGGGGATGGATCGCCGGCCCGAGCGCGCGTGGCTGGTGGCGGCGGCGGCGGCGGGCGGCTGGTTGGTGCTCGCGGCGTTCGCGGTGCTCGACGGGCTCGAGCCGCGTCGCCTGTCGCGCAACCAGGCGCTGGCCGCTCGCGCCGCGCAGTTCTCGACGGTGTTCGGCACGCAGTCGCTGATGCAGCTATGCCTGTTCTTCTCGCTGCCGTTCTTCGCGCGCGCCTCCGCGGTGCCGGCGCACTACGCGTTCGTCGCGGTGATCGCCGCTGCCGGCGGGGTGACCTTGTGGACGCCGCTCTATCGCGCCGCGCTCAAGGTGCCGGTGAGCGCCGCCGCGCTGCAGGCGATCGCTTCGTTCGCCGGGCTCGACTGCGTGCTGCCGGTGCTCGGCGCGAGCAATCGCGTGAGCCTGATCGTCGCGGCGCTGTCGACTGCCGCCGGACTGCCGCTCGCAGTGCGCGCGACCGCGCCCGCGGGTGAGAAGCGGCGCGTCAGGACCGCGGCGGGGTTGCTGGTGAGCGTCGGGCTCGCGGCGGCGCTGCTGTTCGGCGGCGCGCGCGTGGTGCCGCCGGCGCCGCTGCGTTTCGTCGAGGGCGCGATCGGCACGCAGGTGGTCGAGCGCCGGCTGATCGATCCCGCGACCACCCTGGCGGCCGCTCCCGCGCAGCTGGTCTGCGCGACCGCGATCGCCGCGCCGCGCGGGCTGAAGGACAGGCTGCGGCATGTGTGGCGGCAGAATGGTGTGGTGCGGGCGGAGATCCCGCTCGAGATTCGCGGCGGCCGGCCGCAAGGCTTCCGCACCTGGTCCTACCGCCGCAGTCCCGGCCCCGGCCACTGGACCTGCACCGTCGAGACCGAGAGCGGCCAGCTCCTCGGCCGCGCCTCGATCCGCATCGGCGAGCCGCCGCCGTAACCTAGTCCGCGATCTTGTTCAGCGCTCCCGATCCCGAGAACGTACAATCCAGCGTCCCCGCCGCCGACGTAAACGCGACCGTGCCAGCAAACGTATCGCTCATGCTCTTGCCGTCGGCGGTGTTCAGCGTGATCTGGCTGAAGTCTGTCGCGGCGGTCACGCCGGCGCCGACCTCGGGCGCGGGCCGCGTGCACATCGCGTTCGAGGTGGTCGCGGCGGTGCCCATCAGCGTGTACGTGAAATTGCAGCCGTCGGCGTCGAGGACCACCAGCTTTCCGTCGACGCCCTTCTTGATCGTGACGTTGCCGGTGAGCGCCACTGCGGTGTTGCCCGTCGGGCAGCTCACGTTGTCGGTGCCGGACGCAAAGCTCCAGGTGCCGACGTAGTCGGCGGCCGGATCGGCGGCGCACGCGAGAAACAGGGTTGTGCAGAGCACGAGCAGGGTACGCATGTCTTTCCCCTCCGGGTTATTGACAGCCGAGGCCGTCGCCGATGGCCGGATAGAACTGGCCGGTGAAGATGCACATCTCGTTGGTGCGCGCCGATTCGCCGAAGGTCAGCGCGACGCCGGTGGTGTTGAGGTAGGTGCACGCGAAGGTCACCGTCGAGCCGGCCTTCAGCGCGAGCGGTGGGTCGTACATCGCCGGGGCGACGTTTTCCCACGTGCTCGACTCGAACAGCCTGGTCGCGCCGGCGGTGGCGAGGAAGTCGGTGCCGGCGAGGTGCATGTGACCGGTGCTCTGCAACAGATTGATGTCGTAGGGAATGGTGCAGGTCTTGGAGATGGTGGTCGGCGTGGCCCCGGGCGGAACGACGATCGAGGTGTTGTTGAAGAACAGCACCGCCGCGCGATTGGTGATCGATCCCGGCTGCGCGACGTGGAACAGCACCTGCGCCTGCGGCTCGATCGGGTTGGGCGACGAGTTCAGGTAGTGCACCTGCACGCGAAAGCCGCGCGAGGGCGCGATCGTGACGCCGATGCCCGGCGGATACGAGATCTGATCGTCCGGGCGCTGCGAACCGTACGGTCCGGCGCCGAACTCGAAGCCGCTGCAATCGCTGAGCGCGCCGTTGCTGGCGCCGTCCTTGAAGAACATCAAAAGGTGGTGCGAGCCGGGCGTCATGTGCGACTCGAAGCCGCTCACCGAGACCTCGGCGCCGCCGAACGGATTGGCGAAGTCCTGGCACTTGTAGACCTCGCCGCCGGCCGGAACGCTGAACGTGTCCAGCGTGAGCGCCACCGATTCGCCGCCGTCGAACTGGCGTGCATCGGCCGCACCGCCGTCGCTGTGGCTGAACGGAAGCGCGCCGCAGCCGGCGAGCGAGATCATCACGAAGATCGGTGCGAGACGGGACCTCATGGTTTGTTCTCCAGCGCTGCGAGGATGGGCGAGACCGTTTCCAGGTAGTAGCGCGAGGCCCCGTCGCGCGCGTGCAGCCGCCGCGCGAGCTCGCGGTAGAAGCCGACGCGCACGGCGAGCGGGGAGGGGACCAGCGCCTCGGGCCGCGGGCGCTCGGCGAGCACCCGGTACCACCAGTTGGTCTCCATCTGCAGGATGCGGTTGCCGCCCGCGCGCGCGACCGCTTGCCAGAAGCGCTCTTCGAACGCGACGAAGACCGCCTCCGACAGCGGCGCGGCGGCGAACGCTTCGACGCCGGCCGCGATCAGCGCCAGCTCCTCGGTGCGACCGCGCCGCGCGGCGATGTCGATCAGCGCGAGCCCCTGCAGGAGCTGCTTCTCGACCACGTCGCGCGGATCGATCAGCGCCGGGACGCTCGACGGGGACGCCGACGGCGCGAGGCGATAGAGCAGCTCGAGGATGCGCAGATCGTGCGACTGCGCCACGTCCAGCACGCGGGTGACCGAGCCCTGGCGCACCGAGATCAGCTCGAGGTCCGCGAGGCGGTGGATCGCCTGCCGCATGATCATGCGCGAGACGCCGAAGCGATCCGCGAGCGCCTCCTCGGAGGGCAGCGCCTGGCCCGCGCCGAAGGTGCCTTCGAGGATCTCGGCGGCGAGCTGATCGAACACCCACTCGGCCAGCCGGAGCTGGCGGGGAAGCTCGTCGCGGTGCTTGGCGGCTCGGAACATGCGCTTAGCTACATAGCAGCGAAGTGGGCTAACCGAGCGTGATCCAAGTCATCCTTTGGCTGTTTTCATCAGATTCCCGGCTCGTGGTACTACCTATTGAAGGAAATGCCGCATCTCCAGCCTGCAGCCCTCGGCCTCCTCTTGATGGGCGCACTCGTCGTCTCGCAGCCGGTCGCCCTGGCGAAAAAGACCAAACCGGCGACGGTGAAGGTGGTTGCGGCGGATCACATTCCGACGCAGCAGCGCATCGTGCCGCGGGTGCGCGAGCGGCCGGTCGACGATTCCCGGCTCGCCGCGGTGGTGCAGGAGAACCGCGCGACCATGCTGCTGTGCTACCAGCGGATCCTGAAGCGCGATCCCACGCTCACCATCGCCAAGATGATGACCCGGCTCAAGATCGAGCGCTCGGGGCAGGTCACCGACGTGAGCTTCGGCGATTCGCCGCTCGGCGATGGCGACATCGGCGAGTGCCTGGCGCAGACCATGAAGAAGTGGGCGTTTCCCGCGGCCAAGACCGAGTACGACTTCGAATTTCCCTTGATGCTGTCGGCAGAATGACGATGACCCCGAACCGCGAACGCGCACTGGTGAAGAGCGATCGGCTGCCGCCGCTCGAGACCGTCTTCGAGGTGGACTTCCGCGGCCTGGCCGGACGCACCGACGAGATTCCCGACGAGATCGAAGACATCCTGCGGCTGTTCGACGGGCGTCGCACGCTGCGGCGGGTGATCGACGACTCCGGGTTTCCCGCGCTCGAGGTGCTGCGCGTCCTGTGCAAGCTGCAGGAAGAGAAGCTGGTGTGCGAGCGGGCGCTGCCGTTGGTCGAGGAGCCTGCGCCTGCGCTGCGCGCGTGGCTCGACGAGGGAAAAGAAGAAGAGGACGCGCCGGCAAAGGCCGCGCCGCCGACCAGGTGGCTGGTGCTCGCCGGGATCGGCCTCGCGGCTGCGGCGGGCCTGGCCCTGGTCGTGCGCCCGCGCGCGGCGGCCCCGATCGCGGTGGTCGCGGCCCCGGCTGCGCCGCCGGTCGTCGCTGCGCCGGTCGTCGCTGCGCCGGTCGTCGCTGCGCCGGTCGTCGCTGCGCCGGTCGTCGTCGCGCCGGTCGCTGCGCCCGTCGTCGCGCCGGTGATCGCGCCGGTCGAGAAGCCCGCCGAGCCCGAGGGACCGGACTACGAGTCGCTGCTCAAGGATGGAAAAGCGCGCTACGAAAAGGGCCAGCTCAAGGCCGCGGTCGCGCTGCTCGAGCAGGCGATCGAGCGCAAGCCCGACGGGGACGAGGCGCTGACGGTGTTGGCGCACTGCCAGCTCGATCGCGGCGCGGCGGGCAAGGCCCTCGCCAGCGCCACGCGCGCGACCCAGGCCAATCCGCAGAACGCCGACGCGTACCTGGTGATCGGCGCCGCGCAGCAGCAGAACGGCCGCAACGGCGACGCACGCAGCGCCTACGAGCGCTACCTCTCGCTCGCGCCGCGCGGCTCGTACGCCGGCGAGATCCGCTCGATCCTGCGCTCGCTACACTAGAGGCGGCTACTTCATGCGCGTGGCGAGGCGCTTGGCTTCGGGCTTGGTGCACACCTTGGTCGACGCGTTGATGGCGACGAAGTAGCCCTTGCCGGGCAGCCACAGGCCGGTCGAGTTCGCCAACATGGGCTGCGACTTCGGCGAGAGCGCGCGGTCGGTGAAGAACACCGGTCCGACCTTGCCCCACTTGAAGAACGGATCGTTGGGCGCGGCCGGCACGTCCTTCTGCGGCGGCGCGTAGACCTGCACGAACATGTCTTCGTCCTTCTGGCCGGCCACCTTGAAGAAGTACTTGCAGGTGTCCTTGGAGCCCTGCTCGCCGAGGAAGGTGGCGTCGGACTCGCCGCAGGCGGAGAACACCGCGTCCTTGGTGAGGTGGGCGGCGATGGCCGGATCGCAGCACTTGCCCGAGCCGTAGGTCTTGCAGTTTTGCGGCGCGGCGGCGGCTGCGGCGGGAGGCTGCTGCGCGGTGGCGCGCGCCGCGACGAAGCCGGCGGCGAAGAGCAAGACCAGGACCAGCGAATATCGTTTCATGGCGTGCATGATGCCCGATCGCGCGCGTCTAGACGAGCGCTTCTGACGTACACTGGCGACGGTGTCCTCGCGTGCGTCGAGACTCCTGACCGCCGCGTGCGCGTGCGTGGTCGCGCTGGTGGGCCTCGAGCGCGCCTTCACGCTCGCTGCGGCGCCGCCGACCGACTTCGACGACGCGTATATGTTCCTGCGCTACGCCGACAACCTGCTCGCCGGCAACGGGCTGGTCTGGAACCCGGGCAGCGCGCCGGTCAACGGCGTCACGGGTCTGTTGCACCTGGTGATCGTCACCGGGCTCCGTTGGGCGCGCCCGGCGTGGAGCGACGCGCGCGTGCTGCAGACGGCGTCGACGGCGGCGGGGTTGCTCGCGCTGATCGCGTTGGCGCTGGTGTGCTCACGATTCGCGCGCCATCCGCGGCTGCGCGGACGGCCGCTCGAGTGGTGCGCGATGATCCTGCCGCTCGCGGCGTACTCGGAGCCGTTCGTCTTCCACTGCACGAGCGGCATGGACACGATGTCGTCGCTGCTCGCGCTCGTGGGCCTGCTCTACACCGTGCTGCGGCTGTGCGAGCGACCGACGCGCGGCGCCGCGGTGTGGTGCGCGGGCGCCGGCTGGCTGGCCTGCTTCGCGCGGCCGGACAACGGGCTGTACGCGCTCGGCGTGCCGCTCCTGGCCATCCTGTTGGTGTGCCCGCCGCCGCGGCGCGCGCTGCTGGTCGCGTTTTTGCTGCCGCTCACGGTCCTGTTGGGCGCGGAGCTGCTCGCGAACCGTTGGCTGCTCGGCACCGCGCTGCCGCTCGGGTTCTACGCCAAGCGCCCGTTCGCCTACGGCGGCTTCGTCGGTGAGTACACCTGGAACCCGTTTCTCTTCCTGGAGGTGTTCGCGCGCGCCGCGGCGCCGTTCCTGGTCGTGCTGGTGCTGTTGGCCAGGCGCCGGCACGCGCGCCTGCTCGCCGCGCTGCTGGTGCCGATGGCCGCCACGATCGGCTTCTTCTTTTCGGTCAACCAGATCATGGGGCACCTGGGACGCTTCTACTTCCCGTCGCTGGCGTTGCTGATCGCCGGCGCCGCGTCGGTGATCGATGCGCCGCTGTGGCCGATCGCGCGATGGCGTGCCGCGCTGGCGCTGCTGGTGCTGCTCGGCGGCGGGCCGCTGCTCGAGGCGAGCGGCCGGCGCTACGAGCGGCGCGCGCTGACGCAGCCGCTCGCCAGCCTCGAGGGCTACCAGATCGCCGCGGGCGAGCCGCTGCCGCAGCGCGACTCGTGGCAGTCCTCGATCGACCTGGCGCAGCTCGCCGCGTCGGCGCCGCCCGGAACCAGCTTCGCCATGACCGAGCACGGCCTGGTGTCCGCGCGCGCCCCCCGCGCGGTGATCATCGATCTGGCGGGCTTGCACGACCCGCGCTTCGCGCTCGACGGCTTCTCGGCGCGCGAGCTCATGCGGCGCAAACCCGACGCGATCTGGATGCCTCACTGGGACTACACGCAGATGATCCGCGATCTGCTCGACAGCGACGAGTTTTGGACGCACTACGACTTCTACCCGGACGCGTTTACCTACGGCGTGGCGCTGCGTCGCGACGGCGCGCACTTCGCGGCGCTCGATGCGCTGTTCGCCGCACGCTTTCGCGCTGCGTATCCGGGCGTGGATCGCAATCGTCACATTGCTAGTCGTTGACCTGGATCATCAAATTGAGGTAAACCGTGAAAATCGTGACTGAGGGGAAAATCGATCCGGAGCAGCTCTTGACCTCTTCGGAGGTCGGCGCGCTTCTTCAAGTGAACCCGAGCTCGGTGAAGAAGTGGGTCAACGAGGGGCGCATCGTCGCGTTCCGCACGCCCGGCGGGCACCGGCGGATCCGCGTCGCCGATCTGGTCTCGTTCCTCGATCTGCACAAGATGCCCATCCCGAAGTGCCTGTCGGCGGCGTTCCGGCGCCGGCTGCTGATCGTCGATGACGACGAGACGCACCTGAAGGCGCTCGGGCGCAGCTTCAAGCGCCATGCCGATCAGGTCGAGGTCGCACTGAGCAGCAACGGCATCGACGCGCTGGTGCTGGTCGGCTCGTTCAAGCCCAACCTGATCCTGCTCGACGTGTTCATGCCGGAGCTCGACGGGCTCGAGGTGTGCCGCCGGTTGCAAGCCAACCGCCTGACTAGCGGCATCGGCGTGGTCCTGGTGTCGAGCCACATGAGCGCCGGCGTCGAAGAAGCCGCGCTCGAGGCGGGCGCGCGGCGCTGCTTGCGCAAGCCGCTCGATCTGGAAGTCGTGCTCAGCGAGCTGAAAGTTCCGCTTCGCGCGGGGTGAGGGTGGGTGGTCCTTGAGGGAACAACGTAGTCTCCCCGGGCTCTCCGATGTGTCGGGAGTCGATGCGCCGGTGGCTCCGATCCGGGCGGCCGAGGCGATCGTTCGCGAGCTCGTCGCGGCCGGCGTGGAGCTGGTCTTCGGCCTGCCGGGCGGCGCGATCTCGCCGATGCACGACGCGTTCCTCGATCATCCGCAGGTGCGCATGGTGACCACGCGCCATGAGGCCGGCGCGATCTTCGCCGCGGCCGGCTACGCGCGCTCGACCGGCCGGCTGTGCGTGGTGATGGTGACCTCGGGCCCGGGCGTACTCAACGCGATGACCGGCATCGCCTCGGCGTACTACGACAGCTTGCCGATCCTGATCATCGCCGGCGAGGTGCCGCGCAGCCGGTTCGGACAGGGCGCGTTGCAGGAGGGATCGCCCTACGAGCTCGACATCGTGAACATGACCGCTCGCATCACCAAGCTCTCCGCCGAGTGCCGCGAGGCCAACGCGGTGCCCGCGCTGCTGCGCCGCGCGATCGCGACGGCCACCTCGGCCCGCCCGGGGCCGGTGCTGTTGACCTTGCCGATCGACGTCGCGACCACGCCGATCCGACCGCCGCGCATCGCGATGGCGCCGCGGCTCGAGCTGGCCGTCGACAGCGAGCTCACGCGCGCCGCCGCCGACGTGCTCGAACGCGCGCAACGTCCGGTGCTGTTCGTCGGATCGGGCGCGCGCTGGGGCGACGGCCCGCGCCGCGTGCGCGAGCTGGCCGAGCGGCTGCAGGCGCCGGTGATGACCACGCCCAAGGGCAAGGGACTGTTTCCCGACGACCATCCGTTGAGCCTCGGCGTGTTCGGCCTGGGCAGCCACCCGTCGACCAGCGACTACCTCACCGGCGGCGTCGACGTGCTCCTGGCGATCGGCACCAGCCTGGGCGAGGCGGCGACCAGCGGCTGGAGCCCGCTGCTCCGACCGAGCGAGCACCTGATCCAGATCGACATCGACGCGCGCCAGTTCGGGCGCACCTATCCGGTGACCATCGGCCTTGCAGGCGACGCCGCCCTGGTGCTCGGCGATCTGACCCGCCAGCTCGGACCGGCGCGCCGGCCGCCGCGCAGCTTCGGGATCCGCCGCTACGACGAGGCGGCCACGCTGGCCAACGGTCCCGAGGGACGCATCTCGCCGCAGCGCGCGCTCGCCGAGCTGCAACAGATCATGCCGGCCGACACGATCTATAGCCTCGACATCGGCGAGCACATGCTGTTCGGCATCCATCACCTGCGCATCAACGAGCCGAACAGCTTCATCTTGAGCCTGGGCTTCGGCTCGATGGGGTCGGGCATCGGCGCGGGACTGGGCATCAAGCTGGGCCAGCCGAATCGCCCGGTGGTGGCGGTGTGCGGCGACGGGTGCTTCGCGATGGGGCTCGCCGACATCGCCACCGCGGTCCAGGAGCGCGTTCCGTTCGCGGTGGTCGTGCTAAACGACGAGCGCTACGGCATGGTCGAGATCGGCAACAACGAGGTCTACGGCCGCACGCCGCCGTACGGATCAGGACGGATCGACATTCCGAACGTGGCCAGGGGCCTGGGCGCGCGCCCGGTGGTGGTGGAGCGCGCGGGCGAGCTCGCCGCGCTCGATCTGACGGAGCTAATGCGCGACGGACCGGTGGTGATCGACGTGCGCATCGATCGCGGCGTGCGCATGCCCAAGAACGCGCGATTCAAATTCCTCGGTGACATCGTCGGCCGCAAGCTGACCAACTAATGGAGGCAACAACATGGGAGTAGCGGCTGGGATTCTGGGTATCGGTGTGTATCTGCCGGAGACGATTCGCCGCAACGACTGGTGGCCTGAGTCGGTCGTCTCGCGCTGGCGCGAGAAGGCGATGCACCGCATCGACCGACTGCCGTTGCCTGCCACCGAAGGTGTGAATCGCGCCTTGGCCGCAATGGGCAAGCTGAAGAACGATCCCTTCAACGGATCGATCGAGCGGCGCGTAATGACACCGGAACAGTGGTCGTCGGAGATGGAGACCATCGCCGCCAAGCAGGCGTTGGAGCAGGCACAGATCGATCCGAAGGAGATTGACGCAGTCATCTCTTTCACGTTCTGCCCTGACTACTTATGCGCGCCGACGGGTTGCGTAGTGCACGAGCGGCTCGGGCTCTCGTCGAGCTGCCTGACATTCACCGTCGAAGCGGCGTGCAACACCTTTCCCGTGCAGCTCACGCTGGCGGATCAGATGATCCGCAGTGGAACGATCCGCAACGTGTTGCTGCTGCAGTCGGCGGCGTTCTCGAAGGTGATGCCCGCGGAGTCGCCGATGTCCCCGTGGCTCGGCGACGGTGCTACAGCAGTCGTGCTGGGTCCGGTTGGTGGAGGGCACGGCGTGATCTCCTACGCGCACGGGACGGATGGCTCACGCCATCGCGCGGTCGTGTGCGGCGTCCCCGGGAAGCGCTGGTATGAGGATGGGCGGATCGTGGGCTACTCTGAGGATCCAGCCATGGCGCAGGCGATCATTCTTGGCTCGGTCGATCGGGCACAACAGATCATCCCCGAGGCGCTGGGGAAGGCCGGCTTCACGCCCGCAGACGTCGACTTCTATGCGTGCCATCAGGGCGTTCCATGGTTGCGCGAGGTGACGCAGGAGTACTGCGGCCTGGACCGCGCGCGCTGGGTGGACACGTACGCGTCGTTCGCCAGCTTGAGCGCCGCCAACATTCCGTTGGTGATGTCCATCGGGCAACGCGAGGGGCTCTTGCGGAACGGCGATCTGGTGGCGGTGTTCTCGGGAGGCACCGGCGAGACCTGGGCGTCCGTGGTGCTGCGGTGGGGACGCGGGTGAAAGAAGTCTCGTGCAAAGTGATCGCGCCGGTGCTTCGCGAAGCTGAAAAGCGGAAGCTTTCGGACGACACCTTGACCGCGGGAACACCCTACACGCTTTCCCATCTGCGCAACGGCAAGGAGCGAATTCGCTGGCACGAGTTCGTCCGGATCATGGCGAACGCTCGGCTGGTGTGGAGCGAAGACGAGTTGGTCGAGATCGGCGCGCAGATCGTCGTCTCGCCGATCATGCGCCCACTGGCGGTCGTCGGTCGCTTGCTTTTCTCGGCCAAGGATTTCTATTTCTGGGTCAACAAAGGGCCCAACGAAGGAGGCGGTGGGTTGCTGTTCACCTGCATCCAGCCGAGTTGCCGCGAGACCGGACCCAATCGACTCGAGATCGAGCTGACCTTACAAGAGGGATATCAACCCTGCCGCGAGTTCTATCTGCTCTCACGCGGCGGTTTCTCTGTCCTGCCGCAGTTGCTGGGTCTCGAACGCGCCGTAGTCGAGATGGAGCAACTGCCACGTGGCGCGCGCTACGAGGTGCGGTATCCGAGCGGAGGGGGCTGGATTGGCGGCGTTCGCAAGATGCTCGCCTGGCCATTCGCTGCGCGCGCGGTTGCTCGTCAATTGATGGAGGCGAACGTGGGCCTCGAGGCGCGCTATCAGGAGCTCGATCAGGCGCGCTCGGTGCTCGCGCTGCAGGCGACGCAGTTGCAGACCGCGCAGAGCATCAGCCAGATCATCCACGGCGACCTGGACCTCGAGCGAACGCTGGTGACGGTGGCCAAGACGCTGGTCGAGGTGGCGGGGTTTGCCGCGTCGGAGGTGCGGCTGGTCTCCGACTCGGACGGGGTCAACAGCCGGCGCACGGTCGCGCAGGGCGAGCGGCCGGTGGGGGTGAGCGCGCTCGACGTGCCGCTGGAGAGCCGCGGGCGGAGGATCGCCGATCTGCGGCTATGGGCGCGCGATGCCGACGACGCGCGACAGGAGAAGCTGTTGGCGTCGATCGTGCCGCCGATCGCGATGGCCATCGACAACGCCATCACCTACCAGGCGCTCGCCGACTATCGCGAGAACCTCGAGCGCAAGGTCGCCGATCGCACCGCCGAGCTGAGCCAGGCGCGCGATACGCTGCAGGAGACCGTGCAGGATCTGCGTCGCGCGCAGGAGACGCGTGATCGGATCTTCTCCAACATCAACCACGAGATTCGCACGCCGCTCTCGCTGATCACGATGGCGGTCGAGGCGCTCAAGATCGACCACCCGGGCGCGCTCGACAAGCTGGTCTCGATCGAGCTGGGCGCGCGCAAGCTGTTGCGGCTGGTCGACGAGTTGCTCCTGCTCGCCGCCGGGCACGAGGCGAAGCTCCAGATCACCCGCGCTCCGATCGATCTGGCCGAGCTCATGCGGCTCCTGGTCGCGAGCTGGAAGGGCGCGGCGCTGGCGCACGGGCTGCAGCTCAGCTATTCGGGGCCGGAGCGCTGCGTGGTGTCGCTCGACGAGCGCGCCATCGAGCGGGTGGTGACCAACCTCTTGTCGAACGCGCTCAAGTTCACGCCGCAGGGCGGGACCGTGCAGGCGGAGCTGATCGAGCATGCGCACGAGCTCGAGATCGTGGTGAGTGACACCGGGATCGGCATCGACGAGAACTTTCGCTCGCGCATCTTCGGGCGCTTCGAGCAGGGCCGGCCGCCGGTGCACCCCGGCGCGCGCGGCTCGGGGATCGGGCTGTCGCTGGTCAAGGAGCTGGTGCAGGCGCACGGCGGGTCGGTCGGCGTGGACAGCGCGAGCGGCGGCGGATCGCGCTTCAGCGTGCGCCTGCCGGCGATCGCGGGGAGCGGGCCGGTGCGCGCGGTGGCGCCTACGCTCGCGCCGGCGGATTTCGGCATCCAGACCACCATCGCGGCGCCGCGCGCGATCGAGTCGCCGGAGCGACCTGCGGCCACGCTGCTGATTGCCGAGGACGACCCGAATCTGGCCGCCGAGCTCACCTCGCTCTTGCGCCACGAGTACCGCGTGCTGATCGCGCCGGACGGGCTGAGCGCGCTGCAGCTCGCGCGCACGCACCTGCCCGATCTGCTGCTCAGCGACGTGGGGCTGCCGGGGATGGATGGCCTGGAGCTGACCAAGCGCTTTCGCGAGCTGCCGGGAAATCGGCTGGCGCCGGTGTTGCTGCTGACTGCCTACGCGGGCGCGGCCGATCGGCTGTCGGGGTTCGAGGCCGGCGCGGTCGACTACATCACCAAGCCGTTCGATCCGGCCGAGCTGCGCGCCCGGGTGCGTTCGCAGCTCACGCTCAAGAGCTGGGCGCTGCGCCTGCACGAGACCGAGAAGCTGGCGGCGCTGGGAACCTTGGCGGCAGGCCTGGCGCACGAGCTGCGCAATCCGGCCAACGCGATCGTCAACGCGGTGGAGCCGCTGCGCGAGCTGCTGCCGCTCGAGCTGCGCTCGGGTGATTCGCCCGTCACGCAGCTCCTCGACGTGTTGCGCGATTGCTCGGAGCAGGTCGCGCACCTGTGCAAGCAGCTGCTCGGGTTCAAGCGGGCGGGGCAGGTCGAAGGGCGCGATCTGCCGTTCGGCGAGATCATCTCGCGCGCGCTGTCGCTCACCGGGCCGGCGCTGCTGGGGATCGATTTCCAGGACCAGGCCGGTTATCGCGGCCCGGTGTGGTGCGCGGCGCCGCTGTTGACGCAGGTGCTGGCGAACCTGTTCGAGAACGCGGCGCACGCGGCCGGTCCGACGGGCTGGGTGCGTCTGGAAACGCACGCCGAGGCGGAGCGACTGGTAGTCGAGGTCTCCGACAGCGGCCCGGGCGTGCCGCCGGAGCTGCGCGAGCGGATCTTCGAGCCGTTCTTCACCACCAAGCCGCCGGGCGCGGGCACCGGCCTCGGCTTGTCGACGGCGCGCGACATCGTCAGCCGCCATCAGGGCGTGCTCGAGGTCCGCGATCACCTGCGCGGATCGGTGTTTCACCTGGAAATTCCCCTCTCGCGAGGTGCCGGATCATGACGGTAATGAGACCGCTCATTCTGTATGTCGATGACGAGCACGCCAATCGCCTGGTGTTCGAGCAGTCGTTCGGCAAGCGCTTTCGCGTCAAGACCGTCGAGTCGGGGGCGGCCGCGCTCGAGGTGCTCAAGAGCGATCAGGTGGCGGTGGTGGTGACCGATCAGCGCATGCCGGAGATGTCCGGGCACGAGCTGCTGGTGCGCTGCAAAGCGCAGTATCCCGACGTCGTTCGCGTGGTGATCACCGCCTACACCGACTTCGACGCGATCCTCGCGGCGATCAACGAAGGGCTGGTCGCGCGCTACCTGATCAAGCCGTGGAACCGCGCCGAGCTGGAGGAGATCTTGAGCTGGGGCCTGGCCGCGTTCGAGCTCGGGCGGCAGGACTCGACGCTGCAGCTCCGGCTGTTGCAGACCGAGCGCCTGGCGACCATCGGCACGCTCGCGGCGGCGGTGCTCCACGATCTCAACCAGCCGCTGGTCAACCTGCTCACCAACTCGCAGCGCACCGTCGAGCTGAGCGCGGCCGCGCCGGTGATCGCCAGGTGGCTCGCCGGGGCGGTGACGCGGCTCAGCGAGGCGGAGCGGGCGCGCGCGGGCGAGCTGGCCAGCGAGTTGCCCGAGGTCGCCGACGAGATGGTGCAGAGCTGCAACATGCTGCGCGAGATCACCGGATCGCTGCGCCGCTTCTTGCAGCCGGGCCCGATGGTGCCTGGCAGCTCGCCTTCCACCGACGCGCTGCCGATCATCCGTTACGCGATCCGCGTCTCGCAGGATCTGAGCGTTCAGGCGCGGGCGCGCGTGCGTTACGAAGGGCCGGTCGAGCTGCCGCCGGTGCGCATCGGCGCGACCGAGCTGTCGCAGGTGCTGATCAACGTGGTCGCCAACGCCGCCCAGGCGCTGATCAAGCCGGCCCGATCAGGCGGCCAGGTCACGGTGCACGCGCGCGAGGACGGCGCGGTGGTGCGCTTCGTCGTCGAGGACAACGGACCGGGCATGTCGGCCGCGATCCTGGCCAAGGTCGGCACGCCGTTCTTCTCGACGCGCGACGAGGGCACCGGGCTCGGCATCTCGCAGTGCCGCCGGCTGATCGGCCAGGCCGGCGGTGAGCTCGAGATCACCAGCGCGGAGGGACGCGGCACGCAGGTGTCCTTCTGGCTCCCGCGGGCCGAGCCGCGCTAGTCAGCGACGGGGCGGCGTCTTGCGCAGCTTGCGCTGCAGCGTGCGGCGCGGAACGCCGAGCCGCCGCGCAGTCTCCGAGATGTTTCCGCGCGCCTCCGAAAGGGCGCGCTGCAGGTGGTCCCACTCGGCGCGCGCGAGCGTGGTCAGCCGCTGCTCGGGTTCGGCCGGCAGGCGCTTCAGCGCAGCGATCAGCTGGTCGGCCTGGACCGGCTTGGTCAGGTAGTCGACCGCGCCGAGCCGCATCCCCTCGACGGCGGTCGGGATCGAGCCGTAGGAGGTCATCAGCACCACCGGCACGCGCGGGCGCTGCGCCTGCAGGCTCTCGAGGACGTCCAGCCCGGAGTGCTCGGGCATCTGCACATCGACCAGCGCGAGGTCGAAGTGCGTGGTGCGAGCGAGCTTCAAGGCGGCGTGGTAGCCGTCTGCCTGCTCGACGGCGAAGCCTTCCCGCTCGAGCTCACGCTGCAAAGCGCGGCGCAAGATCGGATCGTCGTCCACGAGCAGGACCGTTTGCGGGTGATTGGGCTCCAATCGCTACTATCGTATCTGAAATGCTGACGAAAATCCTCACTCCCGGCTTGCAAACCGGCTAGTGTTGGAACAGACCGTGGACGACAAGCGGCTGGGCATTCTCATCGTCGACGACGACGAGTTGGTGGTGAGGGCGACGCGTCGCTTTCTCAACGCGGCCTATCGCGTGCGCACGGCGACGGATGCGCTGAACGCCATGCGCGAGTGCGCGATCGAGGTACCCAACGTGGTGATCTCGGATCTCGACATGTTGCCGGTGCTGACCCGCATCCATCGCGAGCATCCGTCGGTGCGCCGCGTGATCTACTCCGGCTCGCGCAGCGAGTTCCTCGGCGAGTTGGTGCAGACGGGCGTCGCGGACGCGGCGGCGAGCAAGCCGGCCACGCTCGAGCAGCTCAAGCAGGCGATCGAAGGCTATCCTACGGAGCGACCGTCGCGCCCTTGATGTAGTCGAGCTTGGGGAACGATGCCTTGAGGTAGGCGTTGCCCTCGGCCTGAACGCGTCCCTGGTTGGGGCCGCGGCCCGCTGGCGCGCCTTCGCCGTACTGGCCCTCGATCGACTCGACCACGTCCATGCCCTGCGAGACCTTGCCGATGGGCGAAAAGCCCATGCTGTCGAGGTTGCGGTTGTCGCCGTAGTTGATGAACAGCTGCACCGTGCGCGAGTTCGGCCCCGAGGTCGCGAAGGTGAGCATGCCCTTGGTGTTGGACTGCTTGCCGCTCGGATCGTCGGGGATCTTCGCGTCGCGCCAGGTGGTGTTCATCGCCGGCGTGCCGTGGATGCCGAACTGCACCATGAAGCCCTTGATCACGCGGAAGAACGCGACGTCGGTGAAGTAGCCGCTCTTGACCAGGTTGTAGAACCGATCGGCGCCGGCGGGCGCCCAGTCGCGATGCACCTCGATCACGAAGTCGCCCTTGGTGGTGTTGAACTTAGCCTTGAAGACGGCGGGCGCGGTCGCCGTCGCCGTCGCTGGCGCGACCGATGAATCGGTGGGCTTGGCGTGCGCCACCGTGCTGCCGAGTAGTGCGACCGCGAGCGCGAGCGTACCTTTCATGGGCATCCTCCGTTGGTTGGTGAAGTCTGGTCTTGCGTACCACCGCGCCGCCGAAGCCGGAGGCGCCGGCCGGCGGTGCAACGACGATCACGGCGCCCGGGCGCGACCGCGCGAGCCCGCCGGCTGCGCCGAGCAGCGCCTCGACGCCCGCGCCGTCCTCGATCAGCACGTCGGCGGTGCCGTCCCCGTCGAGATCGCCGGCGCTCGCGAGGTGACGCGGGTTCGATCCCTGGCCGGCGGCGTCGACGCTGGTGCCGGCGGGCGCGATTCCGCCCGCGGCGCCGCGAAACACCACCAGGCCGGTCTGCGAGGTCACCACCACGTCGCTGTAACCGTCGCCGTCGAGATCGCCGGCGCCTTCGACCTCGGTGCCGAAGCCGTTGGCGCCGTCGGTGGGTAGATCGATGGGCGTGGCGCTCGCGCTCGGGCCGCCCGCGCCGCCGAGGTACAAATGCACCTTGGGCGGGAACTTGACGGTGGGCACCGCCGGCGCGCCGATCACGAAGTCGGGATAGCCGTCGCCGTCGACGTCGCCGGCGCACGCTACCGAGCTGCCGTACTGCACGCCGATCGGGTCGGGGCTCTTGATGGTGACCACGCGCTGGTTCGAGATCCCGTCGGGGCCGCCGCGGTAGAGGTGGACCTGGCCGGTGAGATCGCTGTAGTCGATCTCGGTGGCGGCCAGATCGGCGAAGCCGTCGCCGTCGAGATCGCCCACGCCAGCCAGCGAGTAGCCGAGCCGCGACGGCTTTTGCACCGGCGAGTCGATGCGCGTGGTGGTGGCCGGCACGCCCTGCGGACCGCCCTTGTAGATGTACAGGCCGCCGGTGACGTCGCCGCCGACGCGCGCCACCGCCAGATCGGCGTAGCCGTCACCGTCGAGATCGCCGGCGCCGGTCACGCGGCAGCCGAAGCCGCTCATCCCGTCGGGCGAGACCAGCGCCTGCGACGAAGCGGTGGGCGGCCCGGCCGGCCCGCCGAAGTACACGCGCACGCCACCGGCGCCGCCGCATTCGCCGATCGCCAGATCGCCGTAGCCGTCGCCGTTGAGATCGCCGGCCGCGGCCAGCACGAACCCGAAGCCGGACTTCTTGCCGTCGGGGTTGGCGAGCACCAGCGGCGCGCGGGCGAGCCCGGCGACCCCGCCCAGGTAGACCGCCACGTCTCCGCTGGCGGCGCTGGTGGCCACGTCGGGCACGCCGTCTCCGTCGAGGTCGAGGGTGGCGCCGTAGCTGGTGTCGGCCGGCGCGCTGCGATGTCCGACGAAGAATTCCCACGTGGCGCTGACTTGCGCGCCCGCGCGAACCCGCCAGAACAGCGGGCCGGGCGGCAGCGCAGCATCGGGCGTCGCCGCCGCGCCGCTGCCGTCGACGGTGGCGTGTCCGCGCGCCGTCTGGCACGCGCGATCGGCGCACAGATCCACCTCGGCGGCGCCCGCGACGCCGGTCATGTCCCAGCGCAGCCGCGGCTGTTGCGAGGTCACCGTCGCCGTCGAGAGCGGGCCGATCAAGCGCGGCGACTTCGGCGGCCCATTGCCGTTGGGGTTGTTCGGGTCGTACCCCGGATCGCCCGGCTTCAGGCCGCCGTCGCCGCCATTTCCACCGTTGCCATTGTTGCCGTTGCCGCCGCCGTTGGGACCGCCGGGGAAGAATAACGGGCGATCCGCACAGCCCGCGCATACCAGGCCGAAAAACAGGCCCAACCTCAATAGAATGATGTGCACTGGAGGCGACGCTAACGCAGACGCCGCTCGATGTCGACCGGCACCAGCACGGCGCGCCACATCCTTGCGGCTACTTCACTTCGTGCGCGCCGATGTCCCACTTCAGGTTCACCGGCCGCAGCGTGCCGTCGATGTCGTCGAGCACACTCGACGTGTCGATGCGATCGACGCAGCACGCACCATTGTTGGTGTCGCCCTTGACCAGCCGATAGTTGTTGTTGGGGGAGTCCACGAAGGTGGGCTGCGTCATGGAGTTGCCGAGCCCGGCGTTCGACTCATTGATGTCCACGAACGTGAGGACGCACTTCGTGCCCACCTGGCTAGAAGGAAGGGCGAGCGGATCCTTCGTATTGTTCCAGACGATCGAGTTCTCGATCGCTTTGGTGGCCATCGACCCGCAGTCGATCCCCGCCAACCCAACCGTGGTCGAGTTCGCGGTGACCGTGTTGTGCACGAACATTCCGGTGGCCGAGCTCGCCAGCGTCACGCCGGCTCCCCCAGTGCCGTTCCCGGTGATGAAGCAGTTGGTGATGGTGTAGGTGCCGGCGCTGACCGAGACACCGCCGCCCGTGTTTCCAGGCCCGATCTCGTCGCGGTTGAGGGTCACATTGCACTTGTTGACGATGTTTGCGCCGATGCCGCCGACATTGTGGATGAACGAGCGGACGATCATCAGGGTGGCCGGGGTCGCTCCGCCGGAGCAGGTGACGCCGTCGGTGGTCGAGCTCTTGATGTCGAGCCCATCGAGGACGACGGTGGGTGTGCCGGTGATGTTGACGCCTGCGTTGGTGCCGCCGGCGATCGCAGTGCCGCCTGCGCCCTTGATGCCCGCGCCGATGATGGTCACCGAGATGTTGTTGATCGCGACCGGTCCGTAGGCCGCGGTGCTCGGAAGCACGCGGATGATCGTCTTGGCGCCGGCGATCATCGTGACGGCCGCGTTGATGTCGCAAATCGGATCGGCCATCGAGCCCTGGTTGAGCCCCGTGCAGGTGCCGTTCTTGTTGTCGACGTAGAGAATGTTGGAGGTCGATTCGCAGGTGCCGTCGCTGTTGCAGACCATCGAGGTGCAGTCGGTGTGGAGCACGCACTTGCGACAGGCGCCGTTCGCGTCGCAAGTAGGCATGGCCGGATCAGGGCAATCGGCGGCTTGCCCCTTGCGGCAGCCGCTGCACTCGTGCGTTCCGGTGTCGCAGATCGGCGTCATCAGGCTACGCTTGGCACACTCGGCTTCGTCGCCTGCCGTGCACGGGCGACACGCGCCCATCCCGCAGATCGGCGCGGTCGGCGCGCACTCGACGCTCGCCATGCAAGAGCCGCCTTCTCCCACCATGCCGTCGACGGGGCCGTCGACGCGCGCATCGACACCAGCGTCTTGTGGTGGCTCGACGCAGACGAGCAGGTTCGGATCGCACACTGCGTTGGGGTCGCATACCGGATCCCCGACGAAGGTGCAGATCACGTCCGCCGAGCGAATACACCCCATCAGGCTCACTAAGGAGAAGACAAGAACGAAGCGCATGGCCACAGCGAGCCTAACACCGCCCGCATTGAGCGAGCAATCTTCGTGGCGTCCTGGCTTGCCGCCGGGCCGTCGCCAAGGGTACCGTTGGTGCATGGCCGATCCCGCGCAGAACATCGAAGCCAACCAGGTCGGGATCGCCAGGCTGGGGCTCAAGCAGGTGATCACCGGCCTCGGCTGGCTGGCCGGAGCGTACGCGATCGGGCTGGTCGGGCCCTACGTGCCGGCGCTCCCGTTCGCCGCGCGCGGCTGGCTCCCGCTGATCGCGCGCTTGGTGGCCGAGGCGGTGCTGATCGGCGGGCTCTTGAAGGTCGCCGACGGCCCGGACCGCTGGAAGGTGCGCGAGCTGGCGATCTTCGGCGGGCTCGCGACGCTGCTGCGGCCGCTGTTCTGGGCGCTGCGAACCGGGCTGTTCATGGTGCACGTCGAGTGGGAGCTGTCGGGGCTGCTCTCGGGGCTGGTGGTGCTGGTCGACGCGGGCGCGTTCGCCGCGATCGCCTACGTGCTGGTGCGCATTCAGACGGAGAGTGGCGGCGACGCGCACCCGACGTTGGCGGTGGGCGTGTATGTCTCGGCCGGGGTGATGGGCGCGACCACCGTCCTCGAGCGGTTCGTCAACGTCTCGAGGGGGGTGCCGCTCACTGCGCTGGCCGGGCTCGCGCTGGCGGTGACGTTGTTCCTGCTGGCGCGCCAATGCCAGGCAAGCCTGCCTCGCTGAGCGCGAGGGCTGCGATCGCGTCGATCAGCTGCGGCCAGACCGGGCGCGGCAGATCGTGGCCCATGCCCGCGATGATCTGAAGGCGCGCGCCGGGGATCGCCTGCGCGGTGTCGCGGCCGTTCTCGACGGGAATGAGCGGATCTGCCGCGCCGTGCAGGACCAGCGTCGGGACGTGCACGCCGGCCAGCGCCGGTTTGCGATTGCCCGACGCCCAGATGGCGACCAACTGGCGGCGCGTGCCGCTCGGATGATACGCGCGCTCAAAGGAGCGGCCCGCCAACCGGCGGATGCGCGCCTCCTCGAACGGAAAGCCGCGGCTGCCGATGGTGCGCGCGAGCTGAACCGAGCGCTCGATGAAGCCCGCGCGGTCGGGCGGAAAGGGCGCGAGCAGGGCGCTGAGCACCTCGAACGTGGGGCCCTGCACGTCCGGATCGCCGGTGCTCGACATGATCGACGTGAGCGTGCGTACGCGCTCGGGGTGACGGATGGCCATCTCCTGCGCGATCATCCCGCCCATCGACACGCCGACCACGTGCGCCGAGCGAATGCCGAGCGCGTCGAGCAGCCCGATCGCGTCGTCGGCCAGGTCCGCGACGTGATAGGCGGCGGTGGCCGGTCTCTTGCGCCGCAGGTCGTCCCACACCTTCAGCGGGTTGGGATCGCCCGCCTGATCGAAGCTCGTCGACAGGCCCGCGTCGCGGTTGTCGAAGCGGATCACGCGAAAGCCGCGCGCCGCGAGCTGGGTGCAAAACTGCTCGTCCCAGCCGATCATCTGCATGCCCAGGCCCATGATCAGCAGCACCGCCGGCGCGTGCTGGTCGCCAAAGCTCTCCCACGCCAGCTCGATCCCGTTGGCGCGCGCGCGCTGCAGCGCCGGCTCGACCTCGACCGGCACCCCCATCGGCGCCGCCAGCCGCGCTTCCGCGCAACCCGCCACGACCCCGACCAGCAACGCCCAAACCCACATCGGCATCAGCGCTTGAAGGTGTCGTAGCGGTCCGCGTGCGGTGCGATGCGCGTCTCGAGCGCCCGTTGCTCGGTGGGCGGCATCGGCTCGAACGATTGGTTCATCGCCAGGTTCGCGCGCACCTCTTCGACGCTCGAGCAACCGATGATCACCGTGTCGGTGTGGCTCGCCGCGTAACGGATCAGCTCGGGCGCGCCCGCGGTGCGCTCGGCGACCAGGCGGCCGGCCGCGAGCACCTTCATGCCGACCACGCCCATGCCGCGGCGACGCGCGTCGGCCACCACGGTGGTCATGAACGGCAGGCGCGCCGGATCGGCCGGGTTCACCGCGCACAAGACGCTGTCGAACGGGTAGCGGCGCATCGCCTCGAGCAGGATCTCCGGATCGTGATGCCCGGTCAGCCCGATGAAGCGCACGCGACCGTCGGCGCGCGCCGCCTCGGCCGCCTCGATCGCGCCGCCCGGGCCGAAGATCTCGTCGAGCTCGCCGCGCTCGCGCAGATCGTGCATCTGCCACAGATCGAGGCGATCGGTGCCCAGCCGTCGCAGCGAATCGTCGAGCAGGCGCAGCGCGCGGTCGCGTCCGCGCACGTGGCACTTCGACGCCAGGAACACCTGATCACGCGCGCCCGCGCCGGCCTGGCGAAAGGCCTCGCCGTAGTAGTCCTGGCTCTCCTGGTAGGCCGGCGCGGTGTCGCAGCAGCGCACCCCGAGGCGCAGCGCTTCGAGGATCACCGGCACGGCATCGCGCGCGCGGCCGGTGGTGCGCAGCACGCCTTCGCCCCCGAGCGACACGGGCAATACGGAGGCGCCGGTCTTGCCGAGCAGGCGCGCGGGCGAGATCATGTTTACCTTGTACTACAACTTGGGAGCTTCCATGAGCGACGATGCGGTGCTGAGCGTGAAGCCGTTGGGATTTCCGTGGCAGACGCCCGATCCCTTCCTGATCTGCGTCCATCACACCGACGCCTATCCGGCCGGCGACGAGCGCCTGGCGCCGGCGGCGTCGCTCGAGGGCCGCCACCTCGGCCAGGACTTCGAGGGCAAGGACGGCTGGCGCATGTATCACGGCGACGTGGTGCCCGGCTTTCCCCAGCACCCGCACCGCGGCTTCGAGACCGTGACCATCGTCAAGCGCGGCCTCATCGATCACGCCGATTCGTTGGGCGCGGTCGCGCGCTTCGGCGGCGGCGACGTGCAGTGGCTGACCGCCGGCAAGGGCATCGTCCATTCGGAGATGTTCCCGCTGATCCATCGCGATGCGCCGAACCCGCTCGAGCTGTTCCAGATCTGGGTCAACCTGCCGCGCGCCAACAAGCTGGTCGAGCCGCACTTCTCGATGCTCTGGCGCGACGCGGTGCCGGTGTTCCAGAGCGCCGGCGCGCGGGTCACCGTGGTCGCCGGCAAGCTCGGCGAGGTGCGGGCCGCGCCGCCGCCGCCGAAATCGTGGGCCGCCGCGCCCGACTCGGACGTGGCCATCTGGACCGTCGAGCTGGCGCCGGGCGCGCAGTGGACGCTGCCGCGCGCGCGGGCGGGATCGAACCGGGTCTTGTATTTCTTCCGCGGCAGCGCGCTGCGCGCCGGCGATCGCGCGATCCCGGCGTCCTCGGCGGTCGAGCTGCGCGCCGACGCGGAGACGACCCTCACGAATGGTCCGGATTCCGCCGAGCTCTTGCTGTTGCAGGGCCGGCCGATCGGCGAGCCGGTCGCGCAGCACGGGCCGTTCGTCATGAATTCGCCCGCCGAGGTGCAGCAGGCGTTCGCGGATTTTCGACGCACCCGCTTCGGCGGCTGGCCGTGGCCGAGCGACGGTCCGGTGCACGAGCGAGGCGAAGGCCGCTTCGCGCGCCATCCCGACGGTCGCGTGGAGCGCGCCGGGTAGCCCCGGTCTCAGAGCGGGAGCGCGAGAAACAGCACCAGCGTCGAGTATACCGCTTGCGGGGCGACCGGTTCGTGAGCAGGTTCTTCACTATGACGCGGATTGACTTCGAAGATCGGACCCAGGAGCCGCCCACGGCGACTGTCACACGGCAGGTCGAGGCGGTCTCGCATGTCATCATCGGCACCACCATCGTCGCCAGCCAGGGCAACCCGTCCGTCGGCCTGGGTGCGCTGGCCCTCGCGCTCGGGCAGGGAGCAGCGCGCACCGGCGCCGCGATCGAGGAGATCCTCGCGGCCGTGCGGCAGTCCTACGAGCTCGGCCTCCAGCAGCTGGCGGAGCAGGCGAGTCGCCGCATCTCCGACGCGTAGCTCAGTGGCTCTTGGCGACCCGATCGAGACCCACCTTCAGATCCTCGGCGTTCATCACCGGAGAGATCTCGATCTTGGCGTTGAGGCCGTTGAAGAACGGCTCCGCGACCGACGGAATCGACGCCGCGTCCTTCAGATCGAACACGAAGTAGGCAGTCCGATCGCCGCCGGTCGAGGTGAAGTACGCAGCCTCCGGCTTGTGCTGCTCCATGAAGCCCGCCATCGTCTTCGGTAGCGTTCCGTCCTTGATCGCCTTGTTTCCACCCTCCGCCGGGATGCTGACCTTCATCATCATTCGCATGGGCACACCTCCAGAGTTGCGCATCATACACGATCAAAAGCGCCGCGCTTCGCGACCGAGCGCGTAGGATGTGAAGCGCGCATCATGACCGCCCTCGCGCTCGCATCGATCGTCCTACTCATCGGCACGATCCTCGCGCTGGCGCTGCCGAACAACTCCTACCGCGCCGCCGCCAGCGTGCTGTCCCAGGCGGTCGCCACCGCGCTGGTGCTGGCCGCGGTGATCCCGTCGTTGACCAACGGCGCGAGCATTCGCGACGTCGCCTCCTGGTCGTACCCGATCGAGACGATCACGGTCCACCTCGATCCGCTGGGCGCCTTCTTCCTCTCCTGGTCCCTGCCGATGACGCTCCTCGGAACGATCTATTCGATCGGATACCTGCGGCCGTCTTTCGCGACCCGCAACGCGGGCGTGCAGTTCGCGCTCCTCAACCTCACCGCGCTGTCCTTCGTGATGATCTACACGCTGGAGAACGCGGTGGTCTTTCTCCTCGGCTGGGAGATCGCCGCCGTCGCCGCGTGGCTGCTGGTGATCTGGGAGCATCGCAACCAGAAGATCCGCTTCGCCGGCTTCAACTATCTGGTCTCGACCCACGTCGGTTTCTTTTTCCTGGTCGCGGCGTTCATGATGATGCACAGCCAGACCGGCTCGATGGACTTCGACTCGTTCGCCACGTTCCTCAAGGCGCCGAGCCAGCTGCGCAACGTCACGTTCGTCTTGCTGGTCACTTCGTTCGGGCTCAAGTCCGCGTTCTTCCCGTTCCACACCTGGCTGCCGCGCGCGCACTCGGCCGCACCCGCGCACGTCTCCGCGCTCATGTCGGGCGTCATTCACAAGGCCGGCCTGTTCGGGCTGTTGCGCTTCACGCTGATGATGGGCGAGCCCGAGGCGTGGATGGGCTGGTACCTGATCTCGTTCTCCGCGCTCTCGGCGCTGATGGGCGTCCTGTACACCACCTCGCAGCGCGATCTCAAGCGGCTGCTCGGCTATTCCTCGACGGAAAACGTCGGCATCGCGGGAATCGGTTTCGGCGTGGGCTACCTGGGCTTGTGCTGGCATCAGCCGGTGCTGGTCGCGCTCGGCTTCACCGGCGGCCTCTTGCACATCCTCAACCACGCGCTGTTCAAGTGCCTCTTGTTCTACGCCGCCGGTGCGGTCTACCGCGCGACGCACGTGGTCGATCTCGAGCGGCTGGGCGGGCTGGCGCGCAGCATGCCGTGGACCGCCGGATTCTTTCTGTTGGGCGGCGTGGCCATCTCCGCGCTGCCCCCGCTGAACGGCTTCGTCAGCGAGTTCCTGATCTACTCCGGCCTGCTCCACCACGCGGTGCCGGGCGGGGTGGAGCAGGGGCTGTTGATCTGCGCGGCGGCGCTGTTGGCGTTCGTCGGCGGCGTCTCCGTGCTGGCGATGGTGCGCTCGTTCGGGCTGACGTTCCTCGGCAAGCCGCGCGATCCGCACGTGCACGCCGATGGCGATGCGCCGCTCTCGATGCGCGCGAGCATGTGGGTCCACGCGCTCGGCATCGTGGTGTTCGGGCTGTTCCCGGCCATTCCGCTGCGCCTCGCGCGAATGCCCGCTCGCCTGTTCCTCGACCTCCAGCCGGCCACCTCCGTCGACGCGATCAACGACGCGTCCTCCGTGCTCGCGCCGATCTTCTCCGTCTCGTGGGTCTTTCTCGCGGTCCTGGGCGGCCTCTTGATCGTTCGCTGGCTGTTGCGACCGCGCGTGCCGGCCAAACGACAGGTCACCTGGGGCTGCGGCTACCCGGCGCCGAACCCGCGCATGCAGTACACCGGCACCTCGTTCTCGTCGCAGCTCGCGGGGATCTTTCAATCGATCCTGGTGCGCCTGCGCCGCGAGAAGCTGCCGGAGACGCCGTTCCCCGAGGGCGACGCGCACCTCAACACGCACACCGTCGACGCGGTCGAGCGGCGCATCTTCGAGGTGCTCGGCGAAGGCGAGGAGCTGGTCTCGCGCGTGATCCTGCGCTTGTCGGAGGAGCCGCGGCTGGCCTTCGGGCTGGGCCTCTTGATCCTCGCGGTGATGGTCGGCGTGGTCGTGAGCGGAGGCGGGCAGTGATGCGGCTGTGGGCGGCGCACCTGGCGATCTTGTTGCTCCTGCCGATCTTGCTCAGCGGCGTCATCAACCGCACCAAGGCGCTGTGGGCCGGGCGCAAGGGACCGCCGCTGCTTCAGCTCGCGTTCGATCTCGCGCGGCTGCTCAGGAAGAAGCCGGTGTACAGCGAGGTGACCACGCCGCTGTTCCATCTCGCGCCGTTGGTGATCCTGGCCAGCACGTTGGTCTCGGGGCTGATGGTGCCGCTCCTCGGCTCGATTGCGCCCTGGACGTTCTCCTTCGACTTCATCGCCGTCCTGTACCTGTGGGGCCTGGGCCGCATGTTCCTGATGCTCGCCGCGCTCGACACCGGCAGCTCCTTCGAGGGAATGGGCGCGAGCCGCGAAGCGACCTTCGCCGCGCTGCTCGAGCCGGCGGTGCTGCTCGCGCTCGGCGCGCTGGCGGCGGTCACGGGAAACTCGTCGTTCGCCGGCATCCTGCACATCGGCGTCGGCTCGCCCGTGCACGTGGTGGTCTCGGTCGCGTGCGTGGTCACGTTCGTGCTCGTGCTGCAGATCGAAGCGGCGCGCGTCCCCGTCGACGATCCGGGCACGCACCTCGAGCTGACGATGATCCACGAGGTCATGATCCTCGATCACAGCGGCCCCGACCTCGCCGCGCTGCAGTACGCGGCCGCCATGAAGCTGACCCTCTGCGCCGCGCTGGTGGCCACGGTGGTCAATCCGCTGCCGCTCGCGCACGGCGTGTGGCTGGTGGGGCTCGCCAACGTCGGGCTGATCTTGCTGGTCGGCGTGCTGATCGGCTTCGGCGAATCGCTCACCGCCCGGCTGCGGCTGGGCGCGGTTCCGCAGTACATCGCGATCGCGCTGGTCGCCGCCTTCGTCGCGCTGCTCAGCACCGCCTGGCGGCAAGGGGGGATCGGATGAACTCCCTGCAGATCGCGTTCCTGGTGGTGCTGCTGATCCCGCTGGTGGCGGCGACCTGGCGCATGAGCCTGTTCGGGTTGGCGCTGCAGGGTTTCCTGCTGGGCTGGATGTCGCTGCGTCAGGACGAAGGGCTCTCGCCGTCGATGCTCCTCTTGCTGATCGACTTCGTGCTGGTGCGCGGGGTCCTCGCGCCACGCTACCTGTACGGCATCATGAAGAGCCGCAACGCGCCGCCGCGCAACGACGTCATCCCGGCCAACCTGCTCTTCTGGACGCTGGCCGGGACGATCGTGCTCTTGGCGTTCCGCTGTGCCGGCACGTTGTCACACGGCGACGCCGCCGCAGTGACCAACCTCGCGGTGGCGGGCGCGGCGCTGTTCCTGGGCCTGCTGGTGTTGTCGACGCAGAATTCGCCGTTCAGCCAGATCGTCGGCGTGCTGCGCCTGGAGAACGGCATCGCGCTGTTCGAGATCGGCTCGCCGCATCGCTTCTCGATCCCGGTCCAGATCGGCGTCGCGCTGATCTTCTTCGTCTCGGTCTTGTTGCTGGGAAACTTCCTCGACCGCCTGCTCGATCCGGTGGTCCGCGTCGACTCTCCGGAGCGACCGACGTTATGACCGCGCCGGTGCTGCTGGTCCTGATCGCGCTGGTCGACGTAGGCGTCGCCTTCCTACTCGCGCTCGGCGCAACCGCGCAGGGAACCTTCACCTTCGCCGACAACTTCTTCGTCGTCGACTCGACCTCGCGGCTGTTCCTGCTGCTGGTGAACCTGATCTTCCTGGGCATCGCGACCTACGTCTGGACGCGCGTGCGCAGCGAGCCGCTCCTCAAAGAGGGCATCTCGCGCTACGTCACCTTTGCGCTGGTGTTCATCGCCGCGTGCAACCTGGCGGTGATCTCGCATCACCTGATCACCATGTGGGCGTTCGTCGAGGTGAGCACGCTGGCGGCGATCCCGCTGATCCAGCACGGCGGGCGAACCGCCGCCCTGCGCGCGTCCTGGAAATATTTTCTCTTCTCCAGCGTCGGGCTGGCGCTGGCGTTCCTCGGCTTCGCCTGTCTGGGGCGCAGCATGGAGCTCTCGGGTGGCCCCGAAGTGACCTACTTCTTCGACGGCCTCGCGCAAGCGGCGCAGTTTCCGCCCGACGTGTGGCGCCGGCTCGGCCTGATGCTGGTGTTCCTCGGCTTCGGCACCAAGCTCGGCCTGGCGCCGATGTACTCGTGGCTCCCCGAGACCTACGACGCCGCGCCTCCGGCGACCACCGCGCTGCTCGCCGCCGTGCAATTCAACGTCGCGCTGATGGTGCTCTTGCGCGTGCTGCAGGTGTACCGCGCCGCCGATCAATCGATGGTCAGCTTCGAGCTGATCGCGCTCGGGCTGGCCACCATGGCGGTCTCTGCGCTGAACGTGATCGCCACGCGCAACTACAAGAAGTTGATCGCCTACGCGTCGATCAACCACGCCGGCGTGATCGCGATCGGGCTGGGCATCGGCAAGAACGCCGCGTACGGGGTGATCGTCTACGTGGTGAGCAACGCCTTCATCAAGGCGATCTTATTTCTCACCGCCGGCAAGATCCGCTCGCACTACCACACCGAGGACATGGGCGAGGTCGCCGGGCTGATCAAGGATCTACCCTACAGCGGCCTGTTCTTCATGGTCGGCACCTTCGCGCTGCTCGGGCTGCCGCCGTTCGGCAGCTTCCTCGGTGAGCTGATCATCATGAGCGTGCTCATCGGCGCCGGCTACGTGACCGTGTTCGTCGCGTTCTGCGTGATCCTGACCGTCACCTTCGTCGCCACCGGCCGCTCCATGTTCCCGATGATCTGGGGTGAGCCGAAGCGGAAGGTGAACTGGGGCAGCCAGCCGATCGCCGCGATCCTGCCCAAGCTGGTGTTTCTGTGCGCGCTGGTGGCGATGGGGCTCTATCTGCCGGCGCCGGTCAACACGCTGTTCCGCCAGGTGGCGGTCAGCCTGGGCGCGCCATGAACGCGTCGACCTGGGTCGGGAACGCGGCCGCGCGGTCGGTCGCGCTGGACGAGTTTCGCGCGGCGATCCGTGCGCGCCTGGGCGCGGGCGCGCGGCTGGTGACCTTCTACGGTCGGCCCTCCGCCGATCCGGCCGAGGTGATCCTGACGGCGGTGGTGGCCGAGGCGGGCCGGTTGGAGATCCTCCGCACCTCGGTCAGCCGGGAGCGGGGCTATCACACGCTGACGCGCGACCTTCCGCCGCTGCACATCTTCGAGCGCGAGCTCTACGAGCAGCTCGGCGTGCAGCCGCACGATCACCCGTGGCTCAAGCCGGTGCGCTTCGAAGGCGCGTCGATGGGAAAGACCGCCAGCTATCCCTTCTATAAGATCAGCGGTAAGGAAGTTCACGAGGTGGGCGTCGGCCCGATCCACGCGGGCGTGATCGAGCCCGGGCACTTTCGCTTCATGTGCCTCGGCGAGACGGTCCATCACCTGGAGATCCAGCTCGGCTACCAGCATCGCGCGGCCGAGTCGCTGCTGCTCGAGCGGGACGCGCGCCTGCTGGCGCCGGTGATCGAGACCATCGCCGGCGACTCGACCATCGCGCACGCCTGGGCCTACTGCGACGCGCTCGAGGCGCTCGCCGGCGTCGAGGTCCCGGCCGAGATCGAATGGTCCCGCGCGATCGCGCTCGAGCTCGAGCGGGTGGCGATGCACCTGGCCGGGTTGGCCGGCATGTCGACCGACATCGCCTTCCTGCAAGGCGGCGCCAGCTACGGCCGGCTGCGCACCACCGCGATCAACACCTCGATGCTCTTGTGCGGAAGCCGCTTCGGGCGCGGCTGGCTGCGCCCTGCGAGCAGCCGCGCGGTGATGACCAGCGAGGTCGCCGGGACGGTGCAGGCGAACCTCGCGCTGTTGCGCAAGGACGTCGCGATCATCAACGAACACTTCCTGAGCGCACGCAGCGTGCAGCACCGGCTCCAGGGCGTCGGGACGGTGACCCGGGCGCAGGCGCTCGAGCTCGGGCTGGTGGGCATGGCCGCGCGCTCGTGCGGCCTCGATCTCGACGCGCGCACGCAGCTTCAGCGACCGGCCTTTCAGCGCCAGCCGGTGAAGGTGGTGACCGAGCCCGGCGGCGATTGTTGGGGGCGCGCGCGCTTGCGAATTCGGGAGCTCGACGAGTCGCTCGGCTGGCTCGACGCCGCGGTCAAGGCGTGCGGCACGCTGCAGCTCTCGCGCGCCACCATCGGTGCGCTTGCGCCGGACACGCTGGCGATCTCGGTCGCCGAGGGGTGGCGTGGCGAGGTGGTGCACTGCCTGGAGACCGACGGCGCCGGGAAGCTGCTGCACTACAAGGTGCAAGACCCGTCGCTGCGCAACTGGTTCGGCCTCGCGCTCGCGGTACGCAACAACGAGATCTCGGACTTCCCGATCTGCAACAAGAGCTTCGATCTGTCCTACTGCGGAAACGATCTATAGGGGATCGCGATGTTCAGCGCGCTCAAGGTCAGGTTCTCCCAGGGCAAGCAGTACATCACCGACGTGCGGCGCGCGGTCCCCACCGGCTTCCACGGCCGGCCGGTGATCGACCAGGGCGCCTGCGAGGCGACCTGCACCACCTGCGCGGACGTGTGCCCGACCCAGGCGATCGCGCTCGGGCCGGTGCGCATCGATCTGGCGCGTTGCATCTTTTGCAACGAGTGCGCGCTCGAGTGCCCGACGCAGAAGATCCGCCTCACGCCCGAGACCAAGATGGCGTCGGCCGCGCGCGCGGGCCTGGTGGTCTCGGCAGGCGAACAGTCGCCGCAGCCGGCGATGGTCTCGCGCGAGCTAAAGCGGCTGTTCGGCCGATCGCTGAAGCTGCGCTCGGTCTCCGCCGGTGGATGCAACGGCTGCGAGCTCGAGCTCAACGCAATGGCCAACGTCAACTTCGACTTCGGCCGCTTCGGCATCGACTGGGTGGCCTCGCCGCGCCACGCCGACGGGCTGGTGCTGAGCGGACCGATCACCCGCAACATGGCCGAGGCGTTGGAGCTCGCCTACGCGGGCATGCCCGATCCCAAGCTGGTGATCGCGTTCGGCGCGTGCGCGCTGTCGGGCGGGCCGTTCGCGAATTCGCCGGCGCTCGATCGCGCGTTCCTCGATCGCTTCGAGCCCAGCCTGTACGTCCCGGGCTGCCCGCCTCACCCCCTCACCTTCGTTCAGGGTCTGCTCGATCTGCTCGGCATCGACCTGCGCTGAGCTTCGCGACGCGCGAGCGGATCTCGTCGCGGATCTTGCGGACCTGCTCGACGCTCTGACCCTTGGGATCTTGTAGCGGCCAGTCCTCGCGCCGGAGTCCGGGCACCACCGGGCACGCGTCGCCGCAGCCCATGGTCACCAGCAGCTGCGCCCCTTCGGCCAGTGCTTGCGTCAGCTTGCGCGGCCTGGCGTCGCCGAGATCGATGCCGACCTCATTCATCGCGGTCACCACCTCCGGGTGAACGCGCTCGGCCGGCTGCGTGCCCGCCGAGATCGCGCGAGCCACCGACGGGTCGACCAGCTGATTGAAGAACGCCGCCGCCATCTGCGAGCGCCCCGCGTTGTGTATACATGCAAAAATGACGGTCTTCATCGGGTCTCCGCTCTCGGCAGCGCGGGCACCAACCAGCGAAACAGCGCCGTCGCGACGACCGCCCCGAGGAGCTGGGCGGCGATGAACCCCGGCGCATCGGCCGGACGGATCCCGGCGAAGGTGTCGCTCGCTGCGCGCGCCAGGGTCACCGCCGGATTGGCGAACGAGGTCGACGAAGTGAACCAGTACGCTGCGACGATGTACGCGCCGACCGCGTACGGCACCGCCTCCGCCCGGCGTCGCGCCACTCCCCAGATCACCGCCAACAATCCAAACGTCGCGACGAACTCGCTGAACAGCTGGGCTGGGCCGCTGCGCGCATGCCGCGACGCTGAAAAGATCGCTTCGCCAAACATGGTGTGCGCCGTCGCGACGCCGGCGAAGGCGCCGATCACCTGCGCGGCCAGGTAGGCGGGCACCTCGCGCCAGGCCAGGCCGCCCTGCCAGGCGTCGACCAGCGTGACCGCGGGATTGAAGTGCGCGCCGGAGATCGGTCCGAAGGTGAGGATCAACGCGACCAGCGCGGCGCCGGTGGCCAGCGTGTTGGCGAGCAGCGCGATCGCCACGTTCCCGCCGCACAGCCGCTCGCCCATGATTCCCGATCCGACCACCGTCGCGAGCAGCAGCGCGGTTCCGATCGCCTCGGAGACCGCGCGCTTGGCGAGCGCTACCTGCACGCGCCCGGACCGCGCGTCTTGAGCAGCCGCTCGACGTCGCGCCTGAGCAGGTCGTGCTTGGCGAACGAGCCGACCAGCGCGCGCAGGACCTTGCGACAGTCGGGATCGAGCTGCTCCGCCAGCTGGTAGTGGACCCAGGTGCCTTTGCGGCGGTGATCGACCACGCCGGCCGCTCGCAGCACGCTCAGGTGGCGTGACGCGGTGGGCTGGGTGAGCCCGAGCGCTCCCTCGACGTGGCAAACACACAGCTCGCCGTGCGAGATCAGCGCGACGATGCGCAGCCGAGTCTCATCCCCGAGCGCCTTCATCATGCGCGAGAGGGGACGAACCTTCAGGTCGGCGGCCGCGTGACTTGCTGGCATGCGGATATGTGAATACAGCGCATGTCCTCATCCTGCAACCCCTGAGCTCTACAATCCGAGCTCTTTCCCGAGCGCCTCCAGGCGGGTGATCCGCGCGGTCTCGGCCGCCTGGCGCCAATCGTCCCACGCCTTGTTACCCACGAATCGCGCCTCGCGCGCGCGGAGCGTGGCCTCGGCGACCCGCCACAGCCTGGGGCTGTAGTCGTCG
The DNA here is from genome assembly GCA_003170275.1 of Myxococcales bacterium. Taxonomy (GTDB): domain Bacteria; phylum Myxococcota_A; class Polyangia; order Palsa-1104; family Palsa-1104; genus PALSA-1104. The sequence continues at coordinate 125,918 of PNAM01000009.1, read as the reverse complement.
GACAGCTCTTCCTGGATGGTGTAGGACCCGTGATCGGGACGGTGCGAGAAGAACAGGTATTTGGTGGAGTACTCTTTGATGAATCGATTATTGACCACGTTGCCCGCGTCCCACGTCGCGTCGATCTCATACCAGCGACCTGCGAGCAGCACGGCGTTCCACGCGTGCGGACCCATCCTAGTCATCCCATGCACGGTACGAATGGGAATTCCGATCGCGGCGCCCAGGTTCTCCAAGAGGCGCGCATATCCGGCGCACACGCCCTTGCGGTTGCGGAACACGTCCTCGGGATACGCGTCTTCCAGCGGCACGTCGCCCGCCAGCGCCCGCACGTCGTAGGCGATCCGGTCGGCGACATAGTCGTGCAGCGCCTTGATTCGCTGCAGCGGATCGAGCTCGTGCGCGGCGATGTACCTGGCGACCGTCTCGATGCTGGCCTCGGCGTTGGGGGGCATGGTCGCCACCGCGGGATGCAGCTCGGCCTTGAACAGGAGCGCCACGAGGAAGCAGCAGGCGAGCGGGCTCATCGGCCTGTGACGAAGGCCGCCCGAGAAAATTCAACGCGTCAGGGGATGCAGCCGCAGACCGAGGCCGCGCAGCAGATCCCGTTGCAGCACTCCCCCGAGCCCGGCGTGCACACGGTGTTGTCCGGGATGCAGGCGCCGCCGTCGGCGGGAACGCCGCCGTCGGTGGGCGGCGGTGGCCCGGCCAGGCTCACCACCCACTGCGCGATGTGATTGTGGGCGGTCGGATCCTGGAACGGCAACCAGAACGACGGGAAGCTCGAGTCGCCCGCCGCGGCCTTCGAGAGGTTGATGGCCGCCATCCACAGTTGGGGCTGCTGGCACTTCGGATCGGTGGTCACGTTCTTGGTCGTCGAGGTGTTCTCCGCCGACTCGGGGGGATAGCAGATGATCTGCGGCATGCCGTTGACCGGGGTGGAGTTGCGCACCACGTCGCCGTAGTCGCGCGTCGACGAGAAGGTAACCCAGGCGATCTGGTCGCCCTTGTACATCTGCACGTTGGGCGCGAAGCGCGGCCACGAGTTGGCCAGCGTGCCGGTGCCGTTGAGCGCGGCCAGATCGATCGGCGTGCCGCCGCCTGCGGGCATCAAGAGGACGCGCGCGTTGGGGTTCGAGAACGCGTCGTTCGGGCACGAATTGGCCGTGCACGCGTTGGCGGTGCCGGTGAGCGGCACGCGGTTGAAGATCACGAACGCGCCGTCGGGCGAGAACGCCGGGTAGTAGTTGTTCTCGCCCTGCGAGGCGAGCAGCGAGACGGGGGCCGCGAAGGCGCCGCCGGTGGCGCCCATGGTGAACAGGCTGCCGCCGGTGAAGTGGTTGTCGTCGATGCGGTTGTTGGTCGGGAAGGTGAAGCTGGTTGGCTGCACGAACACGATCTTGCTGCCGTCGGCCGACCAATCCGGCTGCGTTCCGCGCGCGGCCCCCGACGAGACCAGCGCCGGCGTGCCGGCTGCGCCCGTCTCTCCGTTGAACAGCGAGAAGCTGGTCGGGTTGGTCTTGCCGGTTCCGTTCGACGCCAGGAGCTGCAGGTGGTCGGGCGAGAACGCCTGGAAGCCGGGCTGGTTGAGCTGCACGGCCGCCTTGGTCGCGACGTCGAGGAGCGTGCTCTTGAGGTCGCTGTACTCGTCATCGGCGTCCGGATCGTCGTTGCCGTAGGTCATCTTCTTCCCGTCGCGCGACAGGAAGTGACAGCCGATGCACCGTTGCATCATGCCGCCTCCGGGCGTCGGTGCGAGGAACGCGGTGGGCGTCTGGCCGCGCTTGCCGAAGTCGTAGCGGAAGATGCCGCCGGTGGCGCCCTGCAGGCCGGTCACGTTCACCGACTGCCAGTAGTAGATGCCGCCGTTGAGATCCTCCTCGGCGAACGAGATCGCCACCTGGCTCGACGAGGTGGCGATGCACGAGCCGCTGGCATCGGTCGCGCGCACGATCACGTTCAGCGGATCGCCGCCGCGATTGGACTGCGCGAGGAAGTCCCACACCTGTTGGCTCAGATCGTAGGCGCAGCCGTTGGTCGCGCCGCCCTTGGAGTCGGCGATCGGGTTGCACCTGGTCTCGACGCGCACGTCCGTCGCGGCGTTCTCGTAGTCGATCTCGAACAGCGCGTTGCCCTGCGCCTGATCGAACTGCGTCTCGAGGACGTTCATGTTGGGCGGCACCAAGGTGCCGTTCGGCGGGTAGAGGATGGTGGGCGTGGCCGACATCGCGGCGCACGCCGGCGTCGTGTCCGGCGGGAACGCCGGGCAGCCCGGACAGGTGTCGGTGGTGACGACGGCGTGGAGCTTGACGTGGACCGTGGCGTAGCCGGCCATTCCCTGCCAGGTCGCGCGCACGAAGGTGGTCCCACCGTGGACGGTGTTGGCGGTGAAGGTCGCGCCCGCGAAGCTGCCGAGCGTCGGGTCGTCGACCGCCCAGGTCGCCATTGCTGTCACGTCGGTGCCGTCCAGGATCTGCGCGGTGTAGGCCTGCGACGGTGCGGGCCCGCCCGACGTGAGGTCGAGCGTGACCTGCGCAGGCAGGATCATCAGCGCACCGCCCGAGAGCGCGTCGGGGTTGATGCCGGAGTCGGCCGCCCCATCGTTGCCACCGTCGCCGCTCGAGCCCGTGCCGTTGTCGCTGCACGAGCAGCCTGGCCACGTCACCGCGAGCAGCAGCGCCGCGATTGCACCGGCGTTTCGCATGAGGCCTCCGTTTACATGAGTGGCGTGTAGCAGGTGCAGTCGGCCTCGCCGGCTGCGCAGGCCGCGGAGGTGGGGTAGGGCCCCAGGCAAGTTCCCTGACCGCCGCAGCACGACGTGGTGGTCGAGCAAGCCTGTCCGTAGAGCGCGCACACCGGCGGCGCGCCACCGTCGCTGGGCGGCGCGGTGGGCGCCGTGCAGGTGCCCTTGAGCGCGCCCGGCGGCAGGTTGCAGGCGAGGCCGGTGCAGCAATCGGCGGTGGTCGTGCACACGCCGCCCGCATCGACACACATCGCCGTGCCGCAGGTGAGCGCGCCGCTGGCGTTGGGCGTACAGGGCACTCCGTTGCAGCAGTCGGCCGACGAGGCGCAGCTTCCGCCCGCCATCACGCACGCCGCCAGCCCGTAGCAGCGGGGCACGCCGAGCTTGTCCAGCTGGCACATGCCGCTCGCCGAGCCCGGAGCGCCGCAGCAGTTCGCCGGAAAGCTGTTCGACGAGCAGCCGCCGACGCCCTTGAAGTGGCACACGTCGCCTTCGGGCTGGCAGGTGTTCTTGCACGTGGGCTGGTTGTTCGGGCAGTTGTTCGGGTTGGCCATGCTGCAGGTGCCGATCTGCGGATGCGTGGGATCGGGAACGCAGATCACCAGGCCCGCGCCGGGTAGACCGCTCGCGACGTCGCCGCCGCAGCAGTCGGTGGTGGCGTGACAGAGATCGCCGAGCACGTGACAGCCGGACGCAGGTTGGCAGATGGTCGCCCCGCTGGCGCCGAAGGGCGCGCAGAAGCCACTGCAGCAGCGCGGCGTGGTGCTGCAGCCGTTGCAGCTCGTGCCGTCGACGGAACAGCTCGTAGCAATCGCGGCGCAGGTGCCGGCGGTGGCGCCGCTCGCGCCCAGGCACACGCCGGTGCAGCACTCGCCGTCGGCGAAGCAGATGTCGCCGAGCTGCGTGCAGTACGAGACCTGCGACGGGACCGCGCAGGTTCCGCCGACGCACAGCTTCGAGCAGCAGTCACCGCCGCCGGCGCAGCTGTTGCCCGCGGTCTTGCAAGTGGTGTTGAGCGGCTTGCAGCTGCCGTTGACGCATTGAGTGGAGCAGCAGGCCGCGCCGCCCGCGGTGCACGGCTGATTGTCGGAGACGCACTGAGTCGCGGCGCACGCGCCGTTGGTGCAGTCGAGCGTGCAGCACGCCGCTGCGTTGGCGCACGCCACTCCGTTGCCGGCGCACATCCCACCGACGCCGCCGTCGGTCGAGCCCGACAGGTCGTCGCCGCCGTCGCCGGCCTGACTGGTGTTGTCGCGGTCGCAGCCCACCTGGGCGCCGAACGCCAGCACGATCGTGAGCAAGAAGGCTGCGTAGATCGGTGACGCGCGCATGGGCTCCTCCGTCATCAACCCCTCCCGCCTACGTAGTGGCGGCGCGCGGAGAAAAGGTTAGGAGTTATTTACTGAATCGACACGACGCAGTAGGTGCCGCCGCCCGCGATCGACGCGCACACCGTCCCGGCGCAGCAGCGCGACCCCGCCGGATCGCAGCCGTCGCCGGCGCCCAGGCAGACCGCGACGCCGCCGTCTGAGTGTAGTGGCGGCGAGCACACCATCCGACCCGGCGGGCCCGCGCAGAAGCCGTCGCAGCAGTCGCTCGCGGCGGCGCACGGCACGCCGATCGGGACGCACGCCGGCTGGCACGACAGCACGCCGGCCGAGTCCGGCAGGCAGCGCTGCGAGCAACACTGATCCGGCGCGGCGCACGCCTGTCCGTTGGAGCGGCAGGCGGTGGTCGTCGGATCGAGGCAACGCAGGCCGGGCGTGACGCCGGTGCGGCAGGTCTGGACCGCGCTACAGCAGTCGTTGTTCTTGGCGCAGCTGTCGCCGGTCTGCTTGCAGCCGGGGCCGCCGCAGCGCGCGATCCCGTCGGGGCCGCTCGCGCAATTCTGCGAGCAGCAGTTCGAGGCGGACGCGCAGCGCTCGCCGATCGGGCTGCAGCCGCCGCTGTTCTGGCAGCGCATCGCGCCCTCCGGCGTTGCGCGACACACGTTCGAGCAGCAGCTCGCGTCGCCCGTGCAGATCTCGCCCGCCACCAGGCACCCCGGGGTCTTCTGGCAGCTGCTGCCCATCGGACCCGTCTTGCAGGACCCGTCGCAGCAGTCTGCCGGGCGATCGCAGGTCTCGCCTACCACGCGGCAGCCGGAGAGCGCGCCGCAGCGCAGCTTGTTCATGGCGGCGGGCACGCACACCGACGAACAGCAATCGCCCGCGCCGGCGCACGGATCGCCGTCGGCGGCGCACGATCCCGACGGGGCGCACTTCGCCCCCATGCACGCGGAGCCACAACATTCGATCGGTTTGGCACATGGTGCGCCGACCGCGAGACACAGCCCGGGCGCGCAGCTGGCCGAGGTGGCGTCGCAGAACAGCGAGCAGCAGGCGCCGGCGCGATCGCACGGCTGTCCGTCGGACGCGCAGCCGGACGGACTCTTGCAAACCAGCGCGCCGGTCGCGCTCTCGCCGCACAGGAACGAGCAGCAGTCGTTCGGCTTGGCGCAGGTGTCGCCTTCCGCGCCGCACACGATCTGTTCCGCGCAGACCGAGGCGTTGCAGCGACCGGAGCAGCAGGTCGCCGAGTCCTGGCACGCCACGCCGTTGGGCGCGCAAGCCACCGCCGAGAGATCGTCGAAGCCGTCGCCCGATCCCGCGAGATCCGATGGCGCGATCACGAGCTCGAAATCGGATTGGCAACCGGAAGCCAACAGCAGCGCCGCCACGAGCGCTGCTCTCACGGCGCCGAGCCCCGGCTGGCTTGACGCGCGGCTTCGATGCGTCTGGCTTCGCGGGTCCCGAGGCCGCTCGGGAAGGCCCCGAGGTAGCGGCGCGCGGCTGCGACCGCTGCGTTCGCGTCGCCGGCGCGGTCCGCGGTCTCCAGCGCGCCGAGCATGGTCTCCTCGCGCAGCGCGCCGGCGGGGAAGCTCGACAGCGCGCGTTCGTAGTCGGCGCGCGCACCGGCGAGCTTGCCCTGGCTGCGTTCGAGCTGCGCCGCAGCGTAGAGCGCGTTCTGGCGCGTGGCCGGCGGCGCGTCCTTGCGATCGAGCGCCTTGTAGGCGGTCACCGCGCGGTCGAGGTCGCCGCCCAGTCGAAAGGCTTCGGCCTGCAGGTAACCGATCTCGTCGCGGCAGGACAGCGGACGTCGCGCGCAGGCGCCGCGCGCGTGCACCACCGGCTCGACGATCGCGAGCGTGTCGGCGAAGCGGCGCTCGCGCATGGCCGTGCGCGCTCTTCGGGTCAGCTCGCGGCAGTCGACCTTGGGCGCGCTGCACTCGTCGCGTTCGGCGGCCGGCTGGGCGGGCGGCGTGCTCGGCGTGGGCACCGCGAACATATGCGTCTCCCCCTTGCCGACCGCAGCTTGCCGCCCATCGAGCTCGAACACCGCCACGCGTCCCTCGTCGACGCGCACCCAGGAGCCGCGCTCCTTGCCGGCGACCACGAAGCGGGTGCCGCGAACCTCGATGCGTCCATCCGGCAGCGTGACCACGAACGTCTGATCGGACGCGCGATGGTCGACCTGCGCTTCCAGCCGTCCGTCGTCGAGCCGCAGCGCCACGTGCGCCACGTCGCCGCCGAGCACCAGGCTGGCCGGTCCGATCAGCTTGAGTGTCGCGCCACTCTCGAGCGCCAGCCCAAGCTCGTCGCCGGCCGCGATCGTCACGCGGCCACCAGCGGCGAATCGCGCGCTTGCGCTGACCGCTCCAATGCGCGAGGTGACGGCTGCAAACGGAGCCGCCTCCAAGGACGGTGACGCAACGTGCGGATGGCGCAAGAGCCAGGTCGCACCCAGCACCAGGCTCGCGGCCGCAGCGACGGCGCCGCCGACCAGGAACCAGCGCGAAGGCTGGGGCCGCTCGACGCCGGCGGCGTTGGCGAGCTGGCGCTCGATCTCGACCTCCATCCGGCGCAGTCGCATCGGTGACGGCGGAGGCGGCGCGAGCGGGCGCATCGCCGGAAGCAGCGCCCGCCAGGTCGCGGCGCGCTCGCGGCAGGCGGCGCACGTCTCGAGGTGCGCGTGCAGCCGCAGCTCGGTCGCGGCGTCGAGGCGGCCGTCGTGAAGCTCGACCAGGCTGTGCTCGACCGCGCGGCACTTCATGGCCGCTCCGTGCGCGCGAGGATCTCGGCGAACCAGGAGTCCTTGCGCGCGCGCCGCTCGAGCTCGTGGCGCGCATCGTGGATGCGCACCTTGACCGCGGCCACCGACGCGCCGACCATCGCCGCCGTTTCCTCGACGGAGTATCCCTCGAGGACGTGCAACACGAACGCGACGCGCTTCTTCGGCTTGAGCGCGGCCAGCAGCGCGGTCAGCCGGTTCAGGCCTTCCGCAGCGGAGGCGGCGTCGTCGGGCGCCAGCGCATTCGCCTGCCGTTCGTCGATCGAGTCGATCGGCACCAGCCGCAGGCCGGGACGCTTGACCGCGTGCATGGTCACGCGCACGGCGATCCGGCCGAGCCAGGTGGAGAACAGCGACTCGCCACGAAAGCTCGGCAGCGAACGGAAGCCTTCGACGAACACCGTCTGCACCAGATCATCCAGGTCGGCCGAGGGACCCACCATCCGGTAGACGATCCGGTGTACGCGCCCGACATGTAGGCGGAACAGCTCCCGGAAAGCGGCCGGCTCGCCCCGACGCGCGCTCTCGACGAGCGCGGCCACCTCGGCAGGCGGCGGGCGATCAGGGACCAGCTTCATGCCTTCTATAGTGGAGGCTCCGGTTGGAAATGGAGAAAAAAATCACCAGAGCGCGACGCCAAATCCAGCTTCGCCGGTCACCTGCAAACGAGCCAGCTCGAAGAGCGGCTCTCCGCGCACGGTGTAGCGCTCGCCGTTGACCAGCCCGAGGACCGACCCGCGGAGGTAGAGCCACAAGACCGACGCCAGGCGCACGCGGCCCGCGAGCTGTGCGCCAAACGCGGCGGCCACGAAGCGATCGGAGCGAACGGCCGTGCTCGGGCTCGAGGCATCGAGCCCGACGACCAGCAACTCGGCGACCGCGCCCAACGCGCCTTCCACGCGCGGCCGGCGCAGGTGCACATTCGCGCTGAGCAGAATCGGGACGGTGTAGACCAGCGCCGAGACCTCTCCATGCTCCGCGCGAACCGACGCGAGCGCATCGATCCCGAGCGCCAGCTCGAAATGCTTCCGGACCTCGAGCCGCCCGGTCAGCCCGACGCCGTGCTGCACGATCGCGCCGAGCGGAAACGCGACCAGCGCGTAGGCGGCTTCGAACGAGAGGCGATGCGGCGGCGTCTTCGGCGGCGGGGCAGGGACCACCAGCTTCACCAGCGCAGGGGCCGACGTCGCGAGCTGGTCGACCTCTTCATAGAGCGTCGATCGCAACAGCGCCTGCACCTTGAGCGCCACCGCTCGATAGAAATCCTCGTCGCGCGGCAGGCGCGGGACGGTGGTGATGAGCGCCTTGCCGGTGAGCCGATCATCGAGCTGGATCTCGACGGTGGTGGCGTTCGCGTCGGCGATCCGCACCGCCGCGATCGCGCGCACGCCGGCGCCCGCCTCCCGGGTGGCCGCGAGCTGATCGCGCAGCTCGGCCGCCGGCGCCGCGGGCGCGGTGCGCACGTCGATCGCAAAGCTATCGAGATAGGTTCGCAGCGCGTCCGCCAGCCGCTCGGCGTCGAGCGGCGCCGCGGCCGTCACCACGAGGACATGCCGCTCCTCGGCGGTCGCCGCGGAAGCGAGCAGAACGGCGACGAGAAACGCCGTGCGCACGCTTCAGCGTATCACGCGCGCTACCAGCGACCCTGGATGCGCTTCATGAAATCGTACGGGTAACCCAGCTCGAAGGCGCTGACTTCGTCGAGCCGCTTGATGACCTCGGCCGGCAGAACCAGCTCGCCGGCCTTCAGGTTGTCGTCGAGCTGTTGCAGCGTGCGCACGCCCATGATGACCGAGGTGACTGCCGGCTTTTGGATGAGCCAGCGCAGCGCCACCGCCGTCGTGGTCGTGCCGAGCTCCTTCGCCGTCGCCTCCAGCGCCGCCAGCGTCTTCCAGTTGCGCGGTGTATCGAAGCCCTTGAACCAATCCTTCAGCTTGTCGAGGCGCGATCCGGCCGGCGGCGGCGCGTCCTTCTTGTACTTGCCGCTCAGAAAGCCCGACGCCAGGGGCGACCAGGTCAGGATCCCGAGCCCGAACTTCTCGCACAGCGGAACGTGCTCGCGCTCGAGCTCGCGCACCACCAGCGAGTACTGCGCCTGCAGCGAGACGAAGCGCTCGAGCCCGAGCGACTTCGACAGCCACAAGCTGTCGGTGAGCCGATAGGCCGCGTAGTTGCTGCAGCCGAGGTACAGCACCTTGCCCGCGCGCACCAGATCGTCGAGCGCGCGCAGCGTCTCCTCTTCGGGCGTGTCGAGATCCTGCATGTGGATCTGGTACAGCTCGATGCGATCGGTCTTCAGCCGTCGCAGCGAATCCTCGACGGTGCGCACGATGTGGACGCGCGACGCGCCCGAGCCGTTGGGCCCGTCCCACATCTTGAAGCGAAACTTGGTCGCGAGGACCACGCGGTCGCGCCGCTTGGACTGCTCGAACCAATTGCCGAGGACGCGCTCGGAGAGCCCGTCGTTGCCGTAGATGTCGGCGGTGTCGATGAAGTTGACGCCCGCGTCGAGCGCGCGGTCGATCATCTTGAACGAGGTCGCCTGGTCGGCGGCGAGGTTGTGCATCATCGACTTCTCGTCGGGCTCGCCGAAGGTCATCGCGCCCAGGCACAGCGTCGAGACTTTCAGACCACTCGATCCCAGCTGCCGGTATTCCATGGTGGGCCTCCGGCGTGAATCTAAGCCGGGGAGGGCGAGGTGACAACCTTCCCCAATAGGTGGCAAGATCCGGGGATGCGCTCCCTCTTCGTGGTGTTGGTCGCGCTCTTGGTCGCTTGCCAGCCGCCGGCGCAGAAACCGCCCTCCGGCCCGCCGACGGGAGGCTGCGCCGCCACGGATGCCGCGCAGTGCCTGGTGAATCAGATGGCGTGCGCGGCGACCAGCACCGGCCCGAGCTGCCAGTCCTGCGACTACACCACCTACGCGAGCGCGACGGGTGCGTGCCTGCCGATCGAAGGGACGCCGATGTTCCATGACTTTCCCGAACAGACCATCGGCGCAGGCAGCGAGGCCGGCGGCGAGTGCCGTAGCTGGACGCTCGGGAACGAAGAGGAGCTGTGGATCGGCGCCGTCGAGCTGGTGCAGAACGAACAGTCGCACCACTCCAACTGGACCTGGGCGCCCGACACCGACTTCCCCGGCCCCGACGGCATCTGGAGCTGCGGGACGCGCAGCTACGGCTTCTTCGAAGGCGGCGCCGCCGGCGGCGTGCTGTTCGCCCAGTCCACGCAGGCGCCGCACGAGGTGGAGCGCTTCCCGCCGGGAGCCGGGTTCCGCGTGCCGCCGCACGTGCGCATCATCAGCGACATCCACCTGCTCAATGCTTCGTCGAAATCGGTGACCGGGCACGCGCACCTGGTGCTCTACACCCATCCCGCGGCCGAGATCACCACGCAGCTACGCGTCTCGCACCTCGAGTACGACGACATCCACATCGCGCCGCACACGCTGGCGCGCCTGACGAGCAACTGCAGCGTCGCGCAGCAAGCCTCCGCAGCGACGGGAACTCCGTACGGCGGCAAGGTCTACTACGCGCTGCCGCACACCCACACCCTGGCCACCTCGTACAAGCTCGGCATCCTGGGCGGCCCGAGCGACGGCGAGAAGCTGCTCGATCTCGGCGGCTACAACGGCGTGGCGCACGGTCGCGCCTTCGACCCGCCGATCGACTTCACCGGCGCCAACGGCTTCTCGCTGACCTGCGAGTACGACAACACGCGCGACATCCAGGTCAACTGGGGCGTCGGCACCGACGAGATGTGCGAAGGGTTCGTGTGGACCGACTCGAGCGTGTTCTTCCAGTCGCGCGTGAGCTACGGCGTCGACGAGGGTCTCGACGGCGACATGCGGGTGTTCGACGGGCCGTGCGACACGGTGATCGTCAGTCACTGACGTGACGCGAACCTGCGCACTGGTCGCGTTGCTGTGGACGACCCTGCCTTCGGTCGCATCCGCCAACGGCGCCTTCCCGGACTCGCAGCAAATCCTGCTGCCCGCCGACCAGCCGCACGAGATCCTGCTGGCGACCAACTTTGGCCTGGTGATGTCGGAGGATGACGGCGCGACCTGGCGATACGTGTGCGAAGAGGCCGTCGCTCCCCTGGCGTTTCTCTACCAGGTCGGGCCGGCGCCGGCCGACCGGCTGTTCGCCCTGAGCCAGATCGGCCTGGTGTCGTCGACGGACGCCGCGTGCACCTGGACCGTGAGCCAGACGCCGTACGTCGCCGCGAATGCCTCCGACGCGTTCCCGGACCCGACCGATCCGATGCACGTGCTGGCGATCGCGCCCATGCCCACCGACGCCGGGATCACCACCGCGCTGTGGGAATCCAAGAACGGAGGAATGGCGTTCGACGCCGCTCCGCTGTTCGTCTCACCCCAGGGCGCGCAGCTCACCGGCGTCGAGATCGCGCGTTCGGCGCCGCAGAACCTCTACCTGACGATGTTCGGGCCGCTCGGCCTGCAGCACCCCTACGTCCTGCATTCGTCCAACGGCGGCGGAGCTTTTCAAACGTTCGACGAGATCGCAGCGACGAGCGCGCCGTTCTACCTGGCAGCCGTCGATCCCGCCGATCCGCTCAAGGCCTATCTCAGGATCACCACCTCGCCCGGCGAGAGCCTGGGCATCACCGACGACGGCGGAATGACCCTGCGCATCCCGCTGGTGTTCACCGGCGCGGCCGCGATGACCTGCTTTCTGCGCCGCCCCGACGGAACGCTGCTGGTCGGCGCCAACGACGGCCGCGCCTATCGTTCGAAAGACGGAGGGCTCACCTTCCCCGCCTGGCCCAACGTGCCCCATCTGCGCGCGCTCGCCGAGCGAGGCGGGATCTTGTACGCAGCCGGAAGCAACGTGCAGGACGGCTTCGCGTTGGCCTCGTCGGTAGACGAAGGCGCCAGCTGGCAGCCGCTCCTTCGTTTCAGCCAGATCGAGGGCCCGACCGCCTGCGTCGCTACGATCTGCGCCCAGCCGTTCGCCGTGCTGAAAGATACGCCCGGGTTCGCGGACCCGCTGCCCGACGCAGGCGTCCCCGTCGACGCGTCGATGACTCCGCCGCAACCCAAACCGACTTCCGGCTGCGGCTGCACCGTGGGCAGCCAAGCCACCGATCCGAACGCAACCGTGCTCCTGCTGCTGATCGTGGGCCTCGCGATCCTGCTCAGCCGCACCTCCGTAGCTCACGACCGGCACGCGTGCAGCGCAAGCTCCTCGTTCACGCCCGCAGCCAGGCGTGTCGTTTGAGCCGCAGGAAGTGCTTTTCCACCAGCTGGTACGAGGCCACCGCACAGAGAAACGTCATCACGGTCATGGCCGCCGTGTACACCAGGCTCTGCCACGCGCCGGGAGTGATCCAGCCCAGGCGCGCGAGCACGGGCACGCCGACCTCGTGGTGCAAGATCGTGTGGAAGACGTACATGCCATAGCTGTACTTGCCGAGCGCGCGGAGCGGCGCGGGCGCGAGCCGGCGCGCGAGCTGGCCGCCGCTCGCCTGCGCCAGCACGAAGCCGACCAGCAGCACGACGAACGTCCAGGCCAGGATGCTGTACCCCGCGGTCTGCGTGACCAGGGTCAGGCGCACGTAGCCGCGCGTGACGACCGCACCGGCGAACAGCACAGCGGCGGTGAGCGCGTAGATCACGCGTTGCCGGCGAGCCAGGGCCGCGGCGATGCCCGGCTGGCGCAGAGCCCACGCCGCGGCCGCGCCCATCGCCAGCGCGTCGATGCGGCAGATCGTGAATTCGTAGGCGGCGGCGGGCCCGATCCAACCATGAGCGATCGCGCGGCTGATCGGGGCGACGAGGATCAAGCCAACGCACACGGCCATCAGGCCGCGCGGCGCCAAGCGGCGCACCAGGAACGGCCAGATGAAATAGAACTGCTCCTCGACGCCGAGCGACCAGAAGTGCGGAAACGCCGCCACCCCCAGCCCCAAGGGGCCGGTCCAGTTTGACAGGTACGTCCAGAGCCAGAGCTGGTGCTCGTGGCCGGCAGGCTGTCTTCCCGTGACCAGGGGCACGATCACGAAGCCGCCGATCAAGACGGCGTAGTAGAGCGGAAAGATGCGCAGCACGCGCCTGCCGAAAAACGTGCGGTAGTAGTGCGCGCGCGTCTTGCTGTCGAGGAGGATGCCGGTGATGAGAAAGCCCGACAGCACGAAGAAGAGCTGCACGCCCATCCAGCCCGCGTCCAGGCCGTAGGCCAGCAGGCGCGCCGGGAGAGACGAGGGCGTGAGGTCGAGGTTGAAGCGGTGAAAGAGGACGACCAGGATCGCCAGCCCGCGCAGCGCGTCCAGGACCGGCATCTGGCCGCGGAGCGTGCGCTCGAGCGGGGTCGGCTCGGGGGCCGCGTCGCTCAGTGGAGCTGATTCCTGCGATCTGACGCCATCTGGCCAGGCTCCGCGATCCGGGCGAGGGCCGCGCGCAGAACCTCGAAAAATTGCTCCTGCGCGAAGAGCGAGCGGATGGTGTGATCCGTGTGGTGCACCCGGTGGACGCGAATGCGGTCGCGCCCCAGCTTGGCCAGGTCCGGGCCAAAGTGGCGTTCAAGGAAGTTGACGGAAAGGTCGCCCTGGCTGAGAAAGACGTCGATCTCGACGGGCTTCTGGGCGAGCTCGTTGAAGCCCTTCACAACGTAGTCGGGGTCGCCCCTCTGCACCTTGCTCTTGACCAGCGAGACCAGCTTGCGCAAGGGCGAGAGCAGCACGGCACTGCTGAAGATCACCTTCCGCATCTGCGGGGACAACCCCACCTTGAAGAGGCGCCGGTAGTTGTCCAGGTTCGTCCACAGCTCCTTGCGCAGCCCGAACTTCACGGCCTGCTGGACGACCGCGCGATCATCGTCCTCGGGGTCATGGCGCAGCTGCAACAGATTGAGCAGCACGATGGCGCCCACATCCGAACGTCGCCAGGCTATCTGGTAGGAAGCCGTCGCACCGGAGCAGATCCCGGTCATCAGGAACTTCTTGGCGCCCTGCGCGACCGCGATCCCCATGACCTTCTCGACGTCGTCGTAGATGTGCTCCTGGTAATACTCTTCGTTGGGCATCAGGCCGTTGCCAGCGCCGTCGCTGTCGCCGACGCTCCGCCCATCCAGTCGGAGCGACGCAAATCCCTTGGCGGCGAGCTCGCGGGCGATCCGCACCCAGATCCGGTTGGGTCCGATATGACGGACCGCGCGTCCGGTCAGGAGCACCATCCAGGTTGAATTGGGTGCGCGGCCGACCGGTCGAGTCTCGATCGAAAACAGCAGCCCGCCGTCTCCCGGTGTGTAACGGGCCGTCTCCTCGACCAGACCATCCCGGCCGATTCGCGTCGTCACGCCTGAACGGTTCGTCACGGGGAGTGGGTACGCTTCCCGGTGCGCGACATCCTTCACGAGCCAGTCGCGCATGAACACGAAGATCGGCTCGGGTGCGATGGAAAGATGCGGCTGGTCGAACATCTGATTGAACCCATCGCGCGCTTCGACGGTGGCGGCGATGCCGCGTGCGCTCAAGGCTTTGGTGAGAGCTGCCTCCTCGCCGTTCAGGGTGCGGGTGATGACCAGCGTGACGGGTCGCGCGCGATCAGCAGGCCAGGCAGTGGCTGGCACGGCGCTGACATCGAACGCCGTGAGCTCCTCGGCGAGCTTGGTGGACATCGGGAACCCAGCCAGCTCTTCGACGCCGCTGGGAGTCGGCGGCGGCGGCGGAATGTCGGTATCGGCTTTCGCAGCCGCCTGGGCAGCGACCTTCTGGTAGGCCCGCTGCTCGCGCAGCCAGGCACGCGCGCGGGTGGGCACACCCCAGAGGATGAGCTTGTCGACCCCGAGGCCCTCGTCAAGACCGGCCAGCGCAATCGATCCTCCCAGTCCGACACCGATGACCGCGACGTGAGCGCAACCGGTCTCGCGCCGAGCCGTCGACACTGCCGTCGCGACGGCGGCCTTCCATGCGGGCCAGGCTTGCTCGCCATCAGAGTCGCCCGAGCCGGGGAAGTCGAAGCGAAAGGCGGCGATTCCCGCTGCCGCCAAGCGATCACCGAGGATGCGGAGGCCACGATGGGCGCAGACGTTGTCGTAGCCGAACGGAGCCGGGCAAATCACGGCGCACAGATCGATGGCCGCGCCGCGCGGCGTGTGCACGTGCCCAAGCAACGAAACGTCCTCACCAAACCAGAGTGCCCTCAGATCATGTCCGTCGCTCGAACTCATCTGCCCCCAACGCGAGTTTGCTCTGCGCTCCTGCTCATTGATTCTAGCCTGAAGTTCAGGCAGGAAGCTGAATTACGAACACCGTCGGCAACGCTTCCGTCTGCTCGACCCAGATTCGCCCGCCGTGCGCTTCAGTGGCGAGACGGCAAAAGTAGAGTCCCAGTCCCATGTTTAGGCGGCCGCTGGCCGAGGCCGACTGGTTGTATTTGTCGAAAATCGCGGTTCGGAATTCTACTGGGATGGGCACGCCGGTGTTGCCGATGCGAAGATTCACCGCCTGTCCAGACTCCTCAACCGCCACCTCTATTCGACCGCCGGCGGGGGTGTAACGGAGCGCGTTATCGAAGATGTTTTCGACCGCTCTGGTCAGGAGATCGGCGTCGGCTTGGATCGTCTTTTCCACCCTCGCCAAGACGCGGATCTCCACTGTGAGGAGCGATGGGTCGCAACCGAGGCCGGCGCTGGCGCGCGCGATCAGGCAGGGAGGTGGCTGGTCGCGCCAGTTCGCCGGAATGATCAGGCCGGCGCAGCCAGCGCTGAGCAAGAAGACCATCGAGAGGAGCACCTTCGTGCCGGCGAGGTGCGAGGCCACCGCGCGCGCGTGGTACCATGCGCGCGTGAAACGGCTCGCCTGCGTGGTCGTGCTAGTCGCTGGATGCGCGCACTCGTCGGGCGTCGTGCCCGATCAGCTCGACAAGCCGGCGCTCATCCGCGGCATGCAGCCGGTGCGCGACCCGGCGCACGCCTGCTACGCGCGGTTCAAGGTGCCAGGCCGCGTCGACGTCGGCATGAACATCGCGCCCGACGGACGAGTCACGACGGCCAAGGCGATCGACCAGTTCGCCAACACGCCGACCGGCGAATGCGTCGCCGCCGCCGTCAAGTCGAGCGCCGTCTTCTCGCCGTTCAAAGGCCGCGAGATGCGCATCCGCTGGCCGATCGTTTTGCAATAACTGACCACGGGTCCGTTGCAGGAGCAACCAGTTAGACGTGGCCTTCCCTGCCCGCCCAGGCCTTCTCGACCTTGTTTCCGCGCTTGGCGAGCAGGAGATAGATGGTGGGAACCAGAAACAGCGAGAGAATGGTTGACGAGGTCAGGCCGCCGACGACGGCGAGCGCCAGCGGTTGATTTGCTTCAGTGCCGTGCTCGATCGCAAACGCGGTCGGGATGAGCCCGATCACCGTGGCCAGGCTGGTCATGACGATCGGCACGAAACGCGAGCGCGCGGCTTCGATGATCGACTCGACCGGTGCTGCTCCTTCTTCGAGCCGCCGAGCCGCGTCGTCGACCAGGAGGATGCCGTTCGAGACGGCGATGCCGATGACCATCAAGATTCCCATCAACGCCGTGATCGAGAACCCCTGGCCGGCGGCGAGTAGAGCGATGACGATCCCGACCAGCGCAACCGGGATGGTGAACAGCATGATGAAGGGCAGCCGCAGCGATCGGAACTGCGATGCCATGATCATGAACACCACCATCACGGCCAACCCGAGTGCCAGGCCGAGGCCCGAGAACGTGCTGCGCATGAGCTGCACCTGCCCTACGAAGTCGAACCGGACGTGCGCCGTCCTGGGATCTTTCGCCAGCGCCGCTTCGATGTCCGTTGCCACGGTCCCGATATCGCGGCCCTCGACCTGCGCGAGGATGTGTACGGCCCGTTGTAGTTGGTTCCGCTCCACCGCGACCGGTCCGACCGAGCGACGAATGGTGCTGTACGCGCCCAGGCTGACCGCCTTTCCTTCGCTCGAGACGCGAACCGGGAGCTGACCCAGCGCGTTGGGATCGGAGACGGCCTGGTGACTGTAATAGGTCACTACGTAGTAGGACTGCCCGTTGCCGGCGTCGATCCACACGCTCGGTGTGTTGATGTTGCCGAGCGTCGCCTCGAGCGTGGACTGGCCGATGGTGCGCGCGGAAACGCCGACCAGGCCCGCCTTCTCGCGATCGACGTCGACGCGTACCTCCGGATAGTTCAGGTCGAGAGAAGAACGAACGTCGCGAACGCCCGCGACCGTTCGCGCAACCTCGGCCACTGCGCGCGCCTGCTCGTCGATCGCCTCGAGCTTGTCGCCGCGCACCTCGATGACCAGCGGCGAGATGTAGCCGTTTGAAAATACGCTCGCGACCAGGCCGCCCGGTGCTTGCAAGAACTCCACGCCAGGGAATTCCCGGGTGAGGATGTCGCGCGACTGGTCCGCGATCTGCTGCTGCGAGAGCTTCCGATGCTCGGAGTCGGTGAGCGCCAGGCGGATGAAGCCCATGTAGGGGCCCCAGTTGGGGCTGGTCATCGCGCTGCGCGCGTTGTTGGGCGAGCCGACGTTCGCCAGCACCAGGTCGACGTTCACGGGCGTGAGCTCCTTCGACAGACGCTTGCCGATCTCGTCGGTCTGGCGCGTCGCCTGATCGAGGGAGGTTCCCGGCGCGAAGCGGACGTAGACGCGTTCCATCGATTCGTCGATGTCGGGGAAGAAGGTGCTGGGAAGGCGAGAGGCAACGAAGCCCGAAGCCACTACCAGCACCAGCGCGCCGCCGAGGATCATCTTGCCGAACGGCAGCGTCGATCGAAGGACCGAGGCGTACCCGTTCGCCAGACGATCGATCGCGTGCTCGATGCGCTTCCAGAAGCGGCCCGGGGTCAGTTGCCCGAGGAAGTAGCGGCAGGCGACCGGCGTGACGCAAACCGAGACGAAGTACGACGCGATCATCGCGACCGCGACAGTGAGCGCGAGCGGCGCGAACAGCTTTCGCGCCAAGCCGGCGAGCAGCATCACTGGGAGGAGCACGGCCATCGTCGTCAGGGTGGACGCCAGGACCGGCAGTGCGACCGCATTGGTTCCATGGAGCGCGGCGTCGACGATGCTGAGGCCCTTCTTCTGGTGCCGGTGAATCGACTCGAGCACCACCACCGCGTCATCGACGAGACGCCCCATCGCCAGCGTGAGACCGCCGAGGGTGAACGCGTTGAGCGTCTGGCCTTGCGAGTACAGGACGATCAGCGTGATGGCGAACGACAGCGGGATCGCGACCGCGACGATCATCGTTCCGCGGACGCTCTGCAGGAAGATCAGGATCACGATCGCGATCAGCACCAACGCCTGGACGATCTCCTTGCGCAGTCCGAAGTACGCGGTACGCACGAACGTCGACTGGTCGAAGATCGCCTTCACTTCGAGACCCGCGGGGAGATCCTTGAGACTCGCGACTGCCGCCTTGACCTGGTCGACGATCTCGATGGTGTTGCCGCCCGGGATGCGCAGGACGTTCAGATAGACGGCGTCCTGACCGTTCACCGACACGGCCTGGGTCTCCGGCGCACCGCCGTCTTCAACCCGCGCGACGTCCTGGATCAGCACGGGCTTCCCTTCGTGCAACGTAATGACCGCTTCGCCAATCGACTTCACCTGCAGCGGGACGGCGTTCGTATAGACGTTGGCATCGAACGCTTTCGAGATGAACGCGCCCGACGGCAAGAGCGCGTTGGACTGCGCGACTGCGGCGGAGATGTCGGCCGAGGTCACGCGCCTGGCGGCTGCCTTGACCGGATCGACGACGATGTTGATCTGGCGCTGCCGCCCACCGTTGAGCGCGGCGGAGGCGACCCCTGGGATGCCCTCGAGGATCGGCTCGATGCTGTTGAACGCGTAGTCGAAGAGCTGAGGACCGGTGAGGCCGCCGCCCGACACCGATACCTGCACGACCGGCGCGTTCGACGGGTCGTACTGCAACACGAACGGCGGCAAGACGCCGAGCGACTTGGGAATGGCCGCCATGGCGAAGGCCACCTGTTGTTGAACGAGGGTCTGCGCGGAGTTCAGATCCGTGCCCCACTTCAACCAGACGAAGATGATCGAGAGGCCGTTGCGCGAGTTGCTCTCGACGTGGTCGACGCCCGGCGTGGCGCTCACGTACTTCTCGAGGCGCCAGGTGATGGTCTTCTCGACGTCCTTGGGACCGAGCCCGGGCGCTTGCGTGCCGACCACCAGCACCGGCGGCGTCAGCTCCGGAAACGTGTCGATGCTCATGCGCGGCGTGACGACGCATGCGAAGACGGCTAGCCCAATGCACACCATCAGGACGGCGATCGGGTTCCTCAGCGAGAGCGCGGTCACCGGGTAAGCTCCTTGGAGCTGACCTTGTCGCCATCGTCGAGGAGTGCCCTGCCTTCGATGACGATCGGTGTTCCGGCGGTCAGTTTGGCATCGAGGTACAGGATGCCCGTTGCCTCGCCCAGCACCGCAACGACGGAGCGCTTTGCCACGCCGTTGTCGACCGTGAAGATGGTTGCCTTGTCGCCATGGATCGTAGCTGCGCGCAGGGGCACGAGCGCGGCGTTCTGCGGCTCTCCCACCTCGATCGAAATCGTAGCGGTGGTGCCGACCGGCAAAGCATGGTTGGCGTTGGGAATATCGATCTCGAAATGGATCGTGCGGGTTGATTCGTCAGCCGCCGGTGCCCTACGGCTGATCCTCGCGGGCAATTTGGCGCCGGTCGCCGAGCCTTCGATGGTGACCTCGGTGTTGGGAGCGACCACCGCGAAATCCGACTCGGGCGCGTCGGCCGAGACGCGCACGGTGTTCCGATCAATCACGGTGATGACTGCGTTTCCTGGTCGCACGTAGGCGCCGGGGTCGGCGAATCGGTCCGCGACCTCGCCGGTGAACGGCGCACGCAGGATGCAATCGTCGACCTCGAGGCTCTTGGAAACCAGGGCCGCCTTCATGCTCTCGATCTCGGCGGTCTTGGCGCTGGTGTTGGCGGAGAGCTGCTCGACCTCGTTCACCGAGGCAAATCCACCTTCGGTCATCTGCTTCATACGGTCGGCTTCGTGCGCCATCGCGTCGCGGCGCTCTTCGAGCGCTTTGGCGCGCGCGGCGATCTCGCGCGACGCAGCCGAGGAGTTGCGGCAGTCGAGCGTCGCAAGCACCTCTCCGCGCTTGACGATCGCGCCGGGGCGAACCAGGACCGTACCGACGTATGCAGACACGTACTGGGGACCGACCTTGGCGAGCCCCCAGGGCTGCAACGTGCCCACATACGAGCGAGTCGGGCGAAAGGTGCCCTTCCTGACGGCCTCGACCGAGACGGGCTTCGGCGCCGCCGACAGGGCGACGTGATTCGTCTTGGATGCCGCGCGCAGGTAGAGCGCGAACAGCGCGACGAGGACCACGCCGACCCCCAGGACGATGGCGGCACCGACACGCCTGTCGCTACTCATTGGCCTTCCCTTTCGGAAGCGGAGGCATGACGCGCTTCTCCGCAATCACGCGACCGAGCGCCGCGCGGGATCGCGCGACGGTGAAGCGGCCGATGGCCAACTCGAGCTGCGCATTGGTCAGGAGTGATTCGGCGTCCGCAAGCTCGATGGTCGTGCCGAGCCCGGCGCGAAATCGGGCGTCGGCCTGCGCCTGGTTGGCTTGCGCAGCGGCCAACGCAGAGGCGAGGCCAGGCAGCGCCTGTTGCGCGGCGTCGAGCTCGAGGTACGCGCGCTGTGCGGCCAGGGTGACCGACGTGCGAGCCAGCTCGAGGTCGGCGAGCGCGGCGCCTTCGCGCGCTTTCGCCGCCGATCGACGGGCCAGCACCGTCATATCGAAGAGATTCCACTGGAACACCAGGCCCACGTGCCAGTTGCCGACGTCAGGAAGCCAACCCTCGCCAAACGGAACTTCGCCGGTGGAGGGTGCTGCCCCGCCAGCGCGTCCGGACAGGGTCGCCGACGCGAACAGATTCGGCGCCAGCTCACGGGCGATCGCGCGCGTGACCGACTGCTGCGCTTTGACTCTCGAGAGCGCGGCCGTGATCACCGGATTTCGTGCGGCCGCCAGACGAAGTGCCTCATCAAACGCGATCGTGCCGGTCTCGCCTGCCGGCGGCGCCTTGGCGTCTACTTCGAGCGTGCCGGCACCGATGCCCGCGGCGAGCGACGCACGCGCCGCCTGTAGCCCGGTCCTCGCCCGGACGCGACGCACCTCCAGCAAGGCGACGTCCGCCTGCGCGCGCGTGAGCTCGATAGGCGGCCTGAGCCCGCTCTTCGTACCAGCCTTGGCGTAGTCGCGGTGCGCGAGCGAGCGGCGGTATGCGTCTTCGGTCGCGGCCATCACTTCCTTCGCAGCGAGAACGGCGTGGAACGATTCCTCGACTGCGAGCTGGATTTCGAGGCCGATGGTCTCGGCATTCGCACGGGCGATGTCGGCCTGGGCGTCGGCGACCGATGCCTGGGCGGCGATCCGCCCGAAGTCGTACACCTGCTGATCGATGGTGAGCGCCAACAGGCTCGACGGAGAAGGCGACCAATTGGTGCTGCCCACCGCCCTGGTGGAACCGATTCGCGGCAGATCGGTCTCGGGGACGTTCAAGTAGCTGGCGGTCGTATTGTTGGTACTCCCAACGAGCAACTGGGCGGACGCACCCACCTGCGGAAACCACGCCGCCCGGGGCACCCGTGCTTCGCTCTGCCGCGCGGCGAGCTCCGCCAAGGCGCTGCGAATCTGTGGCTGGTGCGCGCTCGCGTAGTCGAGGGCCTCGGATAGCTCCATGCTCGGAACGCCGGGCGGCGTAGCGGCCAGTTGCTCGGCGCACCAGCCGATCCCCGTCATGAGGAAGAGCGCCAGATTGATGGCGACGAACCGCGTAGCCGGACCCATCTGCGGGCTCCCCAGAGCAGGGTTCGTGCCACTCGAACCCCGCGAGATTCGTCAGCCCCGGCTTTCGAAGGAGACCTCCACTCTTGCAAAACGCGGCACTGAGGGTCTCCTCCGGCTCGGCCTGGTCGGGTCGGCTCGCGCCAATCGCGCGTGGCATGCAACGTGCTTCGGTTCGCGCTCATGTTGCCGATGCTGATTCTCGACTCACTCAGGGAGGCAGGACATCAAGGCGAGCTCGCCGACGATCGGGTCAAGGTCGATCGGGCCCTCGCTTCGAAGGCGTTCGACGCAGCCATCGTCGACCTGGACACTAGAGCACGCAATGGAGTCGACCTGATTCAGGCCATTCGCGCGCGCGCGCCGTCCACCACGGTCATTGCGCTCCTCCCCTGTGGCGGCCTTAGACCGGGCAAAGAAGCCCTGTCGGTCGCCAACCCTGTGAGCGCGAACTGAAGCCGCTGGCCGGCGACCGCCCTTTGTTGCAAACTGCAAGTGTGATGGCCGCGCCCCGTCCCCGCACCCTGCAAGCCGCCATGGTCGGAGCGGTGTTGGTGGTGTTCGCGCTCGCCTACGTCGACCTGTTACGCGAGCAGACGAGGGCGCTCGAGGAGTTCACCGCTGAGCAGAAGACGCTGGCGGTCGCGCTTGCTTCCACGCTCCAATCGCGCGTCGAGAGCGTTCGTCATGACCTTCAGCTCGCCGGGGCCACGGCGAACTCCGCCAGCGGCGAAACGGTCCTCAGGAGCCTGGTCGCAGACGGTCGGCTCTATCGCGAGGCAGATGTGCTCGACTCCGCCGGCAAGCTCACCCTGGAGATCGCCGCAGTCGCCGACCGGAGAATCGCCGACTCCCATGCGCTTCGCGATGCCCGCGCGGTCGCCGTGAGAGATGCGCGCAGCGGGCGATTGACCGTCACCGCGCCGCTGCGCCGCTCCCCCGACCAGGGGAGCCCCGAGCACCTACGCATCTTCGCCCTTCAGGTGGGCGGAAACACGATCGTCTTGCTGGTCGACAGCGATCGCTTCTTCGAGGCGTTGAGCCGCCCGGTTGCAGGCGCAGGACGGCCGCTCCTGCGGTATCTGGTGCTCGACGACCAGAAGCGCTGGATCGAGCTGGAGTCGGCGGGCGTGGTGCCGGCGAGCGACGCCTGGCGGATCGACGAGGACCGGCTGCCCGTCGATGTTACGCGGCTGTTTCAGCAGATGGGCACGGCTTCGCAAGGCGCGCTGACCTTGAGTCGTGAGGCCGCCGAGGCGCTCGGTCTCGACCGTCGCAGGGCGGTGGCGGGTTTCGCGCCGGTGATCCTGGCGGAGAGCCGTCCCTGGTCGATCGCCGTGGTCGCTTCGGCCCAGCGAGTTCGCGACCGTGCGCGGGTCGGTGCCTGGCGGCTCGGTGCGGCGACTGGCGTGGCGAGCCTCCTGGTCGCGCTCTTCGGGGTCGTCCTCACGCGACAACAGCGGCGATCACTCGCGCTGGCCGAGCAGCTGCGCCTCGCTTCCATGACCGCCGCGTTGCGCGAGCGCTCGGAGAAAATCGTAGAAGCCATCCCCGTCGGAGTCATCGCCCTCGACTCGGCGATGAAGGTGACTTCGGTGAATCCGTACCTGATGGATCGTCACGTAGTTGCCGGCGGAACGCTGTCGCAGGCGCTGCCCAAAGCCACGCCGGAGGAGCGCGCCCTTCTCGAAGCGCTGCTCGAGGAGGCGCGCGCGTGCCGTCGCCCCGTCGAGCGGGTGGGCATTCGCATGCGCCTGGCCTTGGATGAGATGCGGGAGGTCGACGCCTTCGCGATCCCGCTCGATCGCCCGCTGCCGGACACCGACTGCTTCTTGGTCTTGCACGACCGCACGGAAATGCGGCTGCTCGAGAAGAATTTGGTGCGCGCCGAGAAGCTCGCGACCATTGGGACGCTCGCGGCAGGGGTCGCCCACGAGATCGGAACACCGCTCGGGATCATCTCAGGCCGCGCGGAGCAACTCCTGCAGCGCGTGCCCGAGGGCGATCCTGGTGAGCCGATGCGCAAGGGACTCACGTCGGTCCTGGCGCAGGTGGACAAGGTCTCGACGACCATTCGCCAGCTACTCGATTTCGCGCGTGTACGGCCGATCGAAGCGATCGCGGTCACTCCGACGCATCTCTTGCAGACGGCCAGCGCGCTCCTGGAGCACCGCTTTCGCCAGGCAAAGGTCGCACTCGAGGTCGACGCCAAGGCAGCGGTGCCGGCAATCCTCGCCGACCCCGGTCAGTTGGAACAGGTGTTCGTGAACCTGCTCATCAATGCCGCCGATGCGTGCCAGCCCGGCGGCCACGTCAAGGTGAGCGCCGCCCAACGGGAGCGGCGCGTGTGCTTCGAGATTGTCGACGACGGCTGCGGCATCGCGGCCGAAAACCTGACCGCGGTGCTCGACCCCTTCTTCACCACGAAAAAGCGCGGCCAGGGAACCGGGCTGGGACTCACGATCGCTGCGGACATCGTGAGAAACCACGGCGGCGCGCTGGAGATCGACAGCGCGATAGGTCGCGGGACCACCATCCGGGTGCTCTTGCCGGTCGCGACGGAGACGAGCCGATGAACGCGCGCGTGCTGGTCGTCGACGATGACGGGGAGATGGCCGACACGGTCGCCGAGTATCTTTCCGGGCACGGGTATCGATCGGAATGTGCCGTCGGTGGCAAGGCGGCGCTCGCGGCGTTGAAGAAGAGGGAGTTCGACGCGGTCATCACCGATCTGCGAATGGATCAGCTCGACGGGATGGATGTTCTCGAAGCCTCGCGCGCGGACGACCCGACCCGCCCAGTGCTGATCATGACCGCGTTTGGCACCATCGAGGGCGCGATCGAGGCGGTGCGCCGTGGGGCGTTCCACTACTTGACCAAGCCATTCAAGATGGAGGAGACGCTGGTCTGGCTGGAACGCGCGCTCGCCGATCGCGGGCTGCGACGAGAGAACGCGCGCCTTCGCAAGGTCGTGGACGAGCGCCTGAGCTTCCGTCACCTGACCGGCAAGAGCCCGGTGATGCAGCAGCTCTACGACCTCCTCGAGCGAGTGGGGCCGACCAGCTCGCCCGTGCTCATCGTCGGAGAATCTGGCACGGGCAAGGAGCTGGTCGCGCAAGCGCTTCATTTCGACGGCCCGCGCGCACGTGCGCCGTTCGTACCGATCAATTGCGCTGCGATTTCCGAAACGCTTCTCGAATCCGAGCTGTTCGGCCACACCAAGGGCGCCTTCACCGGAGCGGGGGAGGCCACCAAAGGACTCTTCGTCGACGCCGACGGAGGCACCCTGTTCCTCGACGAGATCGGCGAGCTGCCCCTGACGCTGCAAGCCAAGCTGCTGCGGGCGCTCGAGACCTCGACGGTGCGCCCCGTCGGTGGCGGCGCCGAGCGCAAGGTCGACGTACGGATCATCGCCGCCACCAATCGCGATCTCGCGCGGGCCGTTCAGGAAAAGCGCTTTCGCGAGGATCTATACTACCGGCTCCACGTGATTCCGATTCACCTGCCTCCGCTGCGCGCACGGCGGGAAGACATCCCGCTGCTCGTCGAGGAATTCACGGCACGGTTCGCCCAGGCGCACCCAGACAGCCCCAAGCGTGAGATCTCTGCCGAAGCGCTGCGTCGGCTGGTCGAGCTGCCGTGGCCGGGAAACGTCCGCGAGCTCAAGAACACCGTCGAAAGGCTCCTGTTGCTGGCCCGCGGCAAGCGCATCGATCTTCGCGATCTGGCCCAGGCGATGCCCGAAGCGCTGCCGGAGTCGATGGCGGCCATCGCGGCCGAGATCGTCCCCCTCCGGATCATGACCCGGCGCTACGTCGAATGGGTCCTGGCGCAGACCGGCAACAACAAGATCCGAACCGCACAGTTGCTCGGCATCGACGCCTCGACCATCTATCGGATGCTCTCGCGAGAGGATGACGAGCCCTGATTCGCATATTGCAACGGTGGGGGAGAGGGTTCTACCGCTTGGATTCGCAAATTGCGGTGGTCCCGTGCGTCAGTGGGCCATTTCATCAACTTCGCCCCAAACGACGAAGGCCCGGCCGCCTAACCTGGCGCCGGGCCTTTCGGAAATCTGGAGCGGGAGACGGGACTTGAACCCGACAAAGCCGTCTCGCCCAAACCGAGGCGCGGCGTGGGCTTACGACCGTTCCCTCAACGTTGTCCGGGGCTTCCAGTCGTTTCCACGTCCCTATTGCGCCACTGCAATTCCGGCGGTTTCCGTCTAATGCCGGTGCGCTGTGGCAAATCCGTGGCAAAGAAATTTGATCGCTTGGATCGGTGGCCGGCGTAGGACGGACCGTCTACAATCTGTCGCATGTCGCGCCGCCGTGACGTCTTTGCCGAAGCGCTCGCGCTGCCACTCGCGCAGCGCGCCCGCCTGGCTCACGATCTGATCCACAGTCTCGACGAAGAGGAGGCTGAGGACCCCGTCGAAGTTGCCAGGGCGTGGGACGAGGAGATCGCCCGCCGCGTGGCCGACTTCGAGTCCGGACGGGTCAAGGGTGAGCCGTGGCCGAAGGTCGAGGCGCGGATCCGGCGCCAGCTGGCGGCTCGTCCACCTCGCTCGCGCGCCCGGTGAAGCTCGAGATCGATCCGCGTGCCTCGGCCGAGCTTGCCGAGGAGGTCGCGCGCTACGAAGCCGAGCTCGGTCTCGGCAATGATCTGCTGGTGGAGGTTCGTGACGCCATCGGCGAGATCGCGAGACATCCCGATCGGTGGGCACCATCTCCGCTTCCGGCGGCGCGTCGCCTGGGCGTCCGTCATTTCGTGCTCACCCGTTTTCGTTTCACGATCGAATACCTCGTGCGGCGCCGAGTCGTCCGCGTCCTGGCGATCGCGCATATGCGGCGACGGCCGGGGTATTGGCTCTCTCGTTTGCGGGGGAAACGGCGAAAGCGAATACAGTAGCGAAGGAACTCGAGAGAACGCACATGAGCGAAGCGGACGCGGTTCGACGGACGTCGGTCCCCTCCACGGAACACACCGAGAACTTCACAAGAGTTCCCTCGGCCGAAGTTCACCATGAAATCGGAATAGCCGTCTGGAAACAACGTCTCAAGCTCGGCTTCGGCTTTGTTCCTCGTCGACTCGGAGCAGCTTCTCCGTCACCAGGTGAATCAACGCTGGGGACAGACCGTAGAATGCCGGACTCTTGATCTCTGCGTGAGTCTTCTCAACCATGGTCACTCATACCTAAGCGCCGGAATGTGCCTGATTGAACCGCGTTCCGTCGCCGAGAATTGGATTCGTCAGAGGGTCGCTGCGTAGCGGGCAGTTCATGGAGAGCTGCCGCTCGGTACCGGCAGCTGCTCCCGCTGGCGGCGATCGATGCGTTGGACCACCGTCATACACAGCACGGCGGCGACGAGGTCGCTCGCGGTGAACGCCCAGAGCTGGCCGCCCCCCTTGAGGCGGAGCACGACGCTGGCGGTGGCAATCGCGAGGGTCAAGAGGCAGAAGCTCCACCACCAGCCGACGATCGCGGCTCGGGGGGGTAGGACGTAGCCGCGCGGCGGGACTACGGGCCGTTGATTCTCCAAGTAAAGCCTGCGAGTCGAGCGGTATCCGTGCACCAGGTTGTAGATGGGAATGAGCCAGCCGACCACTTCGCTGCTAGGCGCCGTCAGCCGAGCGAGGTTGGCATAACTGCGGTGCAGCCAGCACAAGAAGCAGATCCCGCAGGCGATGAACACGCCGATCTGAACAATGCCGGCAAAAATGAACACGTCCTCCGCGTTGAGTGCACGAAGGAATGAATCTGGATCTAGCAAAGCGAGAAGAAGGGGGTCGGGGTAGGCGAGGAAAGCATCGTTCAACACCTGGAAGCTGATCGTCTGGATCAGGCTCACGAGAACGTGCGCGCCAATCAAGATCTGCACCGCGCGGCGGAGCCTGCGCGTCGGCCAGTAAGCTCCCAGTGGCACGGTCCGATGATACGATGAATCCTGCCGCCGACCTCATGGCAGTCTGGACGGCGAACCGCCCTTCGCCAAAATGAAGCGATTCGGATGAACAACCTATTTAGACATCACAGCCAGCTCTCTTACGAGCGAACCGTCATGGCAATACGCGAACCAGGCGTTTCGGTGTCACGTCGACGAGTCCATCGTGAATCTTCAGGGTGGCTTTGCCCGCCTCATTGCACTTGAATCGCCATGCATGCTCGGAGATGTCGGCCCCGATCTGCACGAGGTACCCGTTGTCTGGTGCATCGAGCGGTACGAGCGCGCGCAGGTCGCTACCTTCAACTTCGACTGGCCACGTGGCATCCGGTCGCGGTGCGTATCGCCCGGTCGAGTCTTCGACTGTAACCAGCGCGCGCGCGAACACTACGCTGCCCACGCGACACTTCACGGCGGGGGCGCCGCTTTTGCGACACGTTGTCGGTCCAGTGACGCCTTCCACGCAATCGAGGATGTCGACGCTTGCCACCTTCGCGTGCTCCGTGGCGGAAATGGAGATCTTCCGCTCGACGTTTCCGGCTTTGAGCACCAGTGTTCCGCGGCCAGCGCTACCGACCCATAATGCGAGTTTATGATCGGTAACGTCGAACAGTGCTACGTGATCGAGGTCAAGTGGGTTTCCATGGAAATTCGTTCCAACTTTTGCATCCACGGACCCGTGTGCAAAGGTCATATCCGTGACCTTCGCTGTCAGCCCCGCTCTCAATCGACGACCGTTCGACACTGCCGTCACGCTGGCATAGACCATCTCCCTCGGGTGCAATCGTTCGAAGTCGCGTCCAAGCTCAGACGCGCTGGGCGCCGGCACCGTCGGGCGAAGGTAGTCAGGTAGCGACTCGGCGGCCACGGGTCCGATCTCGATGGCGTCGGGCACTGGATCCGCGGAGACTCGGACTCGGTCCCGATAGCGCAAGTGCGTGGAGAACGAACGCACCTCCACGACGAGGGTGCCTGTGGCGGCCTCCAACATGTCAATCTCTAAGCGCTGGTCCGGTTGTATTGTTGCCTGGCAAAGCGTTTTCGGCTCGCAATGCGCCGATTCGATGGTGATCGGCTCCGCGCGACGATCCGGCGGGTTGGAGTGCGCGCCTGGAAATGGCACGCCGTGACGCCATTCTTCTCGAGTGACGCGCATGTGGATTCGATCGCGGACGTAGCCGAAGGGATTTTCCCAGCTGAACTGCAGTTCCTTATCAAGGCCGTTCGAGCTGCGATTCCACGTACGTAGCTCAAGCGCGGTACCGACGCCCGCGTCGCATCCCGAGAAGCTGGACAGAAGCGCCCCCAAAAGGACAAGTCGACCAATTCGATCGAGGTGTGGGACGCGGCGGCCTATCCCTTGCCCGGAACTGCGCCCGGAACGTGAGTGAGCGGCGAGCATGAGAGGACTCCTGAAGATCGATCTGTGTGCGCAACCTCGCGAACCGGGATGACCCTACCAACAATCTTCACGCGCGCGCCCTCGCGCAGTGAGTCAATCCGGCCACAGCGCGTGCCCTTCATGAGCCGCAGGACGCGCCGATGAGGCTGCCGAGAAAACAGATAGAACACAAACGATGCCCCGAGCGCGCCATACAGCAGCAACGAACAGGGCGTCGCCGTTCACGTGCCCGTCCTGACGATCACGGGATGCGGTAGCCGTGCAGTTGGTCGCCACATCGCCGCGCATCTACCTCAGAAACGCTTCACGATCTGGCGGGTCTCTTCTGTGCGCAGATCGTAGATGAACAGGCCGCACTGCTCGCCGGTCCATTTGGCGTACACCAACTCGTCGGGGCTGAGCCAGGCGGGGCCCGAGGTGAAGCAAACGGATTGGATCAGCATGCGCGCGGAGTGGTCGACCGGGTCGAGCAGCGATAGGTCCCACTCGTCGGCGTTCGCCTTGCGCGCCTCACCGCGGGCCTTGCGCGTGATCGAGTAGAAGGCGATGCGCCTACCGTCCGGTGAGACCGCTGGCCGGAGCTGTCGCGCCGGTGGACCGCCGAGCTCAGTGCGCTCGCCGCTCGTGACGTCGAGGGAGGACAGCCGCTCGCCGCCGTCAGGCCCGGACGACACGACCAGGCGGTGGCCGTCGGGGTACCAAGCCGGATCGCGATCGCCTGGTTGCGTTCCGGGCGCCAACGCTGCGGCGCTGCCGCGCCCGTAGATCCACACTTGCGACTGTCCGCTCTCGCCGTGTGCCACGGCGGTGCGCTCGCCGTGCACGGAACACCACCACCAGCGGCGGAACTCGGTCGCAGCCAGCTCGCTCGACTCATCCGAGGAAGCTCTGCTGCGCTCGAGACGACAGTTGTGCCCCTCGCATGACCACGAGGTCAACGCGCCGTCTGATAGCCCGCAAGGGTAGGCGTGCGGATCGATCGCGCGCCGGGAGCGCACCGTGCCGTCGGCGTCGATCACGGTGACCTCGCTGACATCGAGACCGCGTTCTCCGTCCGGCACGAAGCGCGCGTACGCGATCTGACGGGTCGCGGGATCGGCGACGTGAACGAGGTAGTAGGTCGCCGGATCGAGGACTGCCACGTACACTGCTGCCGCCGCCAGCACCAGTGCGGTGCCCGCGCCCGCTGCGACCGCGATCCGTTTCACGCCGCTCTTCGGTCGCGCCAGCGACCGCGCGTCTGCTTGCGGGGTGACGAGCCACCACAGATATTGCAGAAGCGGCGTCGCATCCGGGCCAAGGTCCGTGCGCAGAACGTGCGTCGCGCCCTCAGCGAGATCAACGGCCACCGGTACGACGTCTCGCCGGGTGGCGGGGCAGGAGGGCGGACGCGCGAATCCGCGGCCGGCGATCACCACGGGTACCACAAAGCGCGGTCCCGAAGTCAATACGCGCCAACGCGACGCAGCCGGATTTGCCTGGGTCACAGCCTGCGCGACTCCGCTCACGCCGCCCGGATGTTCCTCTTCGCGAACAACGACGAGCTCGATCGTCTCGGCAGCCTTGAGTCCCTTCGCGGCCCGTTTCGCGGTGAACACGACCGGGCCGGCGCCGATGCGGCCGCCGCGCAAGATCGCAAATCCCTCGTCGCGCAGTCGCCGCTCGAGTCGCGTCAGGTATCCGGTCGTGTCTTCGAGACCGCCGGATGAAGTCGGGGCACCCTTTGCCGCGCGCGCCGGGTCCTTCAACTGTTCGAGCACCGTTGCCGCATCGCGCGGACGCCGGCGCGGATCGGGATCGGTCATCTGGTGCAAGATCCCCGCGAACGGCGCAGCCGGTCCGAGCAGCTGCGCAACGTCCACCCGCGCGCCATCGAGCGGCATTTCGGTCGGCTCGCTACTCGACGCGACGGCCAGGTAGGTCATCGCCAGGCCGTATAGATCGCTCGACGGCGAGGCGCGCCCGACGAACTGTTCCATCGGCGCATAACCGAACGTGCCCGCCGAGGTCGATGACACCGTCGACGTCGATTGCAGCGCGGCCTGCACGCTGCCGAAATCGACGAGCGCCGCTCGCCCATCGGGCCGCAGCAGGAGGTTCTTCGGCGTCACGTCGCGGTGGATGACCGCCGGCGCTAGTTCCTGTAGGTAGCGCAGGATCTCCAGCGCTTCGACGAACCATCGCCGCATTTCGTCGGGCGACAGGCTTCGCTCGCCGCGCATCACTTCGCGCAGGTCGTGCCCCGGGATGTACTCCTGCACCAGCACGAAGCCGTTGGGTCGCGTCGCGTCGCCGAGCGAGAAGTAGTCGACGTAGCGGGGGATGCCCGGGTGTTGCAGCCCGCGCAACACCTTGGCCTCCCGCTCGAACAGCTCGAGCGACTTCCACTGTTCGAGCCGCTCGAGCTTGAGTACCTTGACGATTACCTCGAGACCGTCGCGCTGCCGCTGCGCCCGATGCGTGATCCCGAAGCCACCCCGTCCGCGTTCCTCGCCGACCAGGTACGCGTCGCTCTCTCCGCGCAGAACGCTGCCAAGCTCCAGGCTCATGGCAGCACCGGGATGGGTAAGTAGCGATAACCGTACAAGCCGGCCGGCGGGCGTACGAGTGCGACCACCGCTTGCTCGGCTCCGCGACGGACCTCCACCTCGACACGCCCACCGCGGGTCACGCCGTCCAGCAGGCCGACCATCGAGTCACAGGTCGTGTCGCTCGGGGCGATGCCGGCGATTTTCAGGAGCAGGTCACCGCCGCGCAGCCCAGCCCGCTCCGCACTCGAGCCGGCGACGACTCCGGTGATCAGGCAACCCCGCCGTGCCTTCTCCGCCGCCTCGCGGTTGGGCGGCGTCGATCCAACATAGAGGTAGATGGCGTGGCTGACCTGCTCGTAGAGGTCCTTCCCAACGAGCGTTGCGGGTTCATCGAAGAATGCATTCGCGCCGGTCTGGGTGACCGCCCGACACACTGGATCGTGCGTATGTTCCGGACGAGCATTGTTCGCCATATAGGCGCCGTTTCCGCGATGACGCACCTTCGCGAGCTCGACAAAGGGGAGCTCGGGGCGTTGCACAAAGTGGAGGCATTGCCACTGGTCGCCGCCGTTGTCCCGCGGGGCAGTCGCATCATCCGCGACTCGGTCTGTCCCAACGATGGTGCCCCCACGACACGCACTGACAGGCGCGGCGCGCCGCCCCTTCGGCCTCATCGCCAGCAGCGCTGCGCCCCCGAGTACGACGGCGACTGCAAGTGCGTAATACAGTCGGCGCGACGTGGGCTGTGCCCCTGCTCCCCTGCGCACGGCTCCACAGGACGGGCACAAGGCCACGCTGGTCGCTACGACCCTGCCGCACCCAGAACACGCCGCCATCGAGCCCCCGACTGATTCTATCACCGACCGGCTTGGTCACTTCGCTAGTCACGCATCGCAATCGCCTCCCTCAAGACCGACTTAGTAGACGCGCCCGTTGCGATCCTGCAAGTACGAGCGAATCATCTGGGAGCCGGATGTTTCGAGCGGCCCTACTCGGGTCGAGGAGGCACGGCTGCGACATGATGCCACACGTGGGCTACCATCGTCGTTCTGGTTGTCCCAGGGGGTAGCTCCCGAAGAAATCCTCTGGTAACGGTGCGTGTAGGTAGGCTGTCTGCACCGACAATCAGTCCGGTTCAGAGTCTGCGCGTCCGTCCCAGAGGAATTAGGGAACCGTCATGCGAGTGCTAAGATAGTCAGATGGCCTGCCCGCGTTGCGGACATGTTCAAAACGGTGGGGAAGCGTGCACGCACTGTGGCGTAATCTTCGCGAAGTTTCGGCCGCTACCCGCCCGCCAGCCAAAGAAAGGTGTCCCTCGGCTCTTTGCTGTCATCGGGGCCGTCGTGCTCGTAGCCGGGCTCGGGCTTGCCGTGCGATGGAAGTCGCAGCGACGGGCAGAGCGTCACGCGCGCGAGATGGCCTCTCAGACTGACGCGCCGTCGACCGCCACCGCGGCGCCTTCGTCCAAGCCTGCCGGGGCCCCAGCCACCGTGTTGACGACGCCGACAGCTCCTTTTCCTCCGAACACCCCTGGTCGGATTGTGCCGGGGTGCGCTCCACTGCCACTCGAGAACACGACCAAGTTGACGCCTGAGGAGGCCGGTCAGTTTGAGTTCTTCTCCCGAGGGTTGGCAGTGGGCTATGGAGGGGCGGACAAGAAGGTCATGGATCGGCCGATCAACCCGGTGACGAAGGCTGCCCAACTGAACGAAGAGTTTGCCCGCGATGCGGCCAGCCCGGTCGGACGTTGGAGCTCGTGCCTGGACCGGTTCTCAGCCGTGTCCAAGGCGAACAAGCGCACCCCTGCGTGCATCGACACGATCCCCATTTGTGGTGACCCCCACGGGGGTCCCAACTGCTGCCCCCAAGCTTGCATCGAGAGCTATCGTCGACGTTGGCTCGAGCGATGCCCGAGCGACAATTGCGACTGGCATGTCGAGAAAGCGGTTCTCCAGGAGACGGTCATGCGGGGAGACTGCGTGGCCGGTCTTGCCGAGCTGGAGGCTGCATCTCGCAAAGACGGGTTGATTCGCGGACGTACCGAAGTGCAGCGCTCGCGCTCACAGTCGCCGGTAATTGCGGCAAGCGGGCTGGGAGCCTTTGCAGTGATCGCGTCCGGCGTCCTGCGCTCGACGGATGATGGCCAAACATGGTCAGGCGCCGACAGCGGACTAGAGGATGTGAGTATTCGGCACCTCGCCAGCGGGCGAGGGGTGACGATCGCGAGCAATGAGTCGTCCGTCTATGTTTGGAACGAGAGCGGGTCGCGCTGGGCTAATACCGACCCCGATCCGCTCGTGAACGGCGACCGCCACGATCGGCCTCACAGCACGCGCGGAGTGGCAGTGGACGATGCTGGCGCTTTCATCGTTTGGGGCGAATGGTCCTCGGAGATCTTCCGTTCCGAGGATGGCGGGCGAAGTTGGGCTCACTTGACATTGCCCGTCGCCGACGTGGGCGGCTCCATGTCGCGTGCCGCCGACGGTGCCCTGTTCTACGAGGCCGGTCAGCAAAAGGTCCTTCGTTCCAGCGATGGAGGAAGGAACTGGACGACCACAGCGCTCGACCCGTCGCTCAGCGCCTCTGAGGGGGTGGTGGGACTTCCGGGCGGGCGCTTTATAGCGCCTGGATCCCACAGTGTCCTGGTCGGCAGCGACGGAAGGGCACTCACGCCGGATAAGGGTCTGGTTGCCGTGCCGAAGGGGGATCTTCCCCTGATGTGGATTCGACCAAGGAACGTCGCTGCCAGCGGTGCGCTGCTCTACTGCGCGCATCATGGCGAGGTATGGTCATCATCCGACGCAGCAGTGTGGACACGAACTGCTCCGCTTGGTGACTTCGCACTCGACGTCGTGAGCACGCAGAGGGGAACGCTGCTTGTCATTTCGAAGAAGGCAGTGTTCCGATCTGTTGACAACGGCGCGACGTGGACGCGGGTCGCTGGCTCGTGAAGCGAGTTGAATCAGCTAGGAATGACAGGACGAGGGCCGTATGAAGCGGGTCTCCAGAAGTAGTCAGAACAGGTGTGTGCATGAGGATGGCATCGATCCGTCACGGTCAGAATCATACGTGGCGAGACACAACTTGAAATCGCGACGCCCCGTGTCGGGCCCACACCAACTCGGTATGCGCAATGTACCGTGAACCGGATCGGACTGCCGTCTGCGCTATCTGCGGCAAATCCGGCTTGGAGCCAACCAGCCGTCAACCGGTGACGTTCGGATCTGGCTTCTGCTGCCTTCCTTGCTGGGAACGACACCGGAAACTAGAATCGAGCCTCGAGGACAGCCGGCTTCGCGCCTCCGGTGGTCCTCTCATTCCTGCTTTGTCACTACTCCTCGGGCTGCCGACGCTTTTTTCGCCATTCACGGCGCTGTTCCGGGTCGCAGTCGTGCTTGGCGTTTCCGTTGATGCCCCAAGCAGAGCCCTTCAGCTAGTGCCGTTACTGGGAATAGGGATGGCCGTCGCCGGTCTAACGCTCGGAATCATGACCTTGAAGAAGCGCCAGCAACGAAGTCGAGGCCTCGCCGTGGCGTCGCTCGTCGTGAACAGTATCGGACTTGTAACGAACGTCGTGGTTCTGGCTGCCTGCACGTACTTTCGGAATGTCGAGGGACTCCCGATCCCGCATTAATGAGGTTCGATCCGACGACTAGCACCTACCAACAGGTTGCACCGTTCTCACTCGTGATACTGGAACTCCAGACCGTATATGAATTCTGTTTTAGGCGGATGCAGATCGAGTCGTGCTGGCCCTTTGTAACCGTCCAATCGAGCGCCAGATCATCGCCATCGGCGCGCTGGGTAACATGGGCGGCGGGAACGTTGCAGTCAGGTCCTTGGAAAGCGCGAAAATCCAATTCGCGTTCTTGATACGGCGTCAGCTTAGCGAGGTGCTTCTTCCCATCGGGCTCGAATATTGGCGCTGCATGAACCTTGAATGTGTGAACGTGGGTGGGACGGGGGTCCGTCGCTTCATCGACGTAGTTGAGATAACCCGGGTCAGTAGTCGTGCCGCACACGTTGAACACCACGCAACCGTAGGCGGTTTCTACATCATCGAATGACCAGGCTTCGGTGGGCCCGTATAGGTGCGTGTCCTGCGCAGCTGCCGTGCCGGGCTGGAGGTTGAGCTTGATCACGCCAGAATCATGAGGGTCAGCAAAGTAGATCTTCCTCCCCTCCTTGCAGAAGTCGAGCGCGGCGCTCCTCGCCGATGCGGCGTTCGCAGGATCGTAGAGTCGATAGACAGGCATGATCTGTCTTGGAGGAGACACCGCGCCCGGAGTAATTCCCTGGCCATCATAGACATCGCATAGCGAGCGGAGCTGAAAGAGTGTCTTGTCACTGTCGTTGATAATCGGGTCCCAGCTGAGTTGATGTGAGGCCGGGAGGAAGGTCTTATCGTCGCACGCATTGCGAAGGTGCGGAAGCACCGCGTCTACGCAAGCATTGCAGGCCACGGAGGTCTCAACGCTAGAATGGCACGCGACTGCTGCTGCCTCCAAAGCGGCTTTCGAGTCGGTCGTGCACCAGGCGGGTGTTTCGCCGTGACGGTACACGCTCATGATCGCTGTCTCCTGGGGCTGGCAGAAGTGCGACCCGGTGAACCCAGTCGCGCAATAGCTGCCGGCGGAGCAGTCCCGGTCCGTTGCGCAACTCACGGGACCCTCGAAGTAGCTCTGCCACTTTTCGGGGTAGCGTCCGTCGTAGTAGTCCACTCCATTGCGATCGATGCCGTCGTCGTAGGCCCGGACGATCTCGGCGCCCTTGACATTGGAAATCTGAAAGAGGAAGTGCTCGCCTTCGGGAACTAGGCCACTCACTGCCAGTTGAACCCCCGATGGGTCGCGAGCGGCCACAATGTGCGCCAGTTGTTCGAGTTGAGTAGTACCGACGTCCGTTCCGACGGCA
This sequence comes from Myxococcales bacterium, assembly GCA_003170275.1. GTDB lineage: Bacteria > Myxococcota_A > Polyangia > Palsa-1104 > Palsa-1104 > PALSA-1104. The sequence goes on along the minus strand of PNAM01000009.1, from coordinate 89,439 downwards.
TTCACCAACGTCTCGAGGTTGTCAGCCAGCGGGTCCCCCAGGATTACACGCGCAAGAGGTCGTCTGCCGGTGAAGCCCCACCCGAGCGAAATCGATTGGTTCGTCACCAGCTGAGACCAGCAAAGAGGATCCTCAGCGGCGGAGAGTCCCGCACTGTACGGCACTGGGGCTCCGGCTGTGCCCGTTCTCGGACCGGCGTTATAGACTTCCGCGAAGCCGCGCGCAGCGCAATCGAGCATCTTGCTTCGCTGTGCTTTGAGATATGGATTGTCGGAGTCGAGAACCGCGCGGTGGCCGAGCGAACGACACGGGAGGAGGTAAAGATCCCCGGCAGCGGCGAACAGCGAATTCGTTCCTTCAGTGTCGGTGTTGAAGAGTACATTGCCAAAGGGATTCCTGCCGTCCGGATACCGAAATTCCGTGCTCGTCTGGCTGAGCCAGGACTCGTTCTGGAGAACGGGGTATGGAGCGGGCATGTAAAAGGGGCCAGGCATGCACATCTGGTCATTCATGAGATTAAGGACGCCCCAAGAGCAGTTCTGAGGAATCGTCTGGTAGACCAAGGGAGATCCCTCAAGGGGGAGGCTGGAGCAGATCGCCACGTCATACTCATCGAACGCTCCACGCGCGCCGTGGAGCATTCCGGCAACCATCGCAGATGCGATTGCAAAAGAGCGTCCATATTCCGTGCCGGCAAATAGGGGACTTCCCCAACGTCCCCACATGTGGCCGCTAGACCACGCGTCAGCGAGAAAGTGGCTCCCGATCGCCTCGAAAACCAGTGCCTCGCGCTCGCAGGTGCGCACCTCGTTGACCACATCAGACGGACCGAGCGGTCCGCCTGCGGGCGGCGTCGCCTGCCCTATTACCTCGTCCTCGAGGGGATGTTTTTGAACCACGAAGTGCTGCTTCTTGAGATCTTTGACGAAGTCGCTGTCTGTGATCGCATCCCTCATTGCAAGGCATCGCTCGGCCACCAGCGTGGCAATCTGGTGATAGAGCTGATACGTCGCGTGAGCCTGCTCGCCGAAATGAGTGGAGTTCACCGCGCCCATGTGTGGCTTGAAGTTGTGTGTTGCGGAAAGGGATTGGCCATCAATTTGGTTCGACAACCTACAGGGCGAGTTCCCGGGGAGGCACTTTTCGTTGCCTAGGAGGAGGTCGGAGAGGCTGTACGAGTGATCTGGAAGTTGGGCCAACTCTGGGATCGTCATATAGCGATAGACAACTTGGTCAGAGGCGCCCGGTGCAACCCAGACCTGCGCGCGCGCCGCAGACGCCGGCTCGTAGGTGCCCCCCGATCCATCGACGGCCGGATCGCTCACGGACCAGTAGGCGGGGAACGCGCTGTCGACAGTGTAGTCCTGTAGGCCAGCCTGAATCATCGCCAGCCTGGTTATGAAGGTATGCTCGCTCAGCATGCGGCCGCGCGTCGAAGCGATGCCCTCGCGGCACTGGCTAGGTTTATCGGCGCGGCAGAAGTTCGGGTCCATAAACGGATCGGTCGACGACGTCTCTTGGCCGACGTTCCAGCAGAGCGAGTCCCAGGCACTCGCGTCGTGGACTCGCGCTAGGATGGCCAGCACGACAAGCGTGCGGCCACCATACTTTATCGCACTCCTAGTTCTCATTCGCACCTCATCGCGCCCCACATCACGGGGACACTGGAACGCAGCTACCGTAGATGAAGCTCTCTCTGATCGCCGAGAACTCGTGGAGGCCCGTTTGCAGCTTCTGGTGAAACTCGTCGATGCACGACTGCGGACAGCAATTGTCGGTGCCATCGGCGGCCGGGCAGCGCTCGATCAGGTCGACACAGGCGGCAACGGATCCTCCATTGCTCTTTACGCAGCCGGTTACTCGGCCAATGCACCCGGCCCATCGCGTGACCGCATCGCGCCGGTTCTTGTCGAGCGCGAGCCCAAGCGAGGTCTTTCCTCCGTTCAGCATCGGCGAAGATTGAAGGAGAATCGGCAGCCCGGCACTCGTCTTGGGGAGCGCGTCGATCAATTCCTGGGGGAGATCGACCACGGGCTCTGGCGGCGCGGGCGGATTAGTCGGGTATGAGCCCGGTTTGTCTTCCCATGCTAGCGGCCCGACGGGACACCAGCCGCGCGCGTCGCATGCGCGCCCGGTCGCGCACAGAGTGCCAGCAGCAACTGGGGAGTGCGTCACCGATCCGCTGTTCGGGTCACAGACGTCATCGGTGCATGGATTTCCGTCGTCGATGTTAGGCGCCGCGCCCGCGACGCAGACCGCATGGGCGTTGCAGCGGGCGACGCCGTTGCACGCGTTGCCGTCGTCGCAGTTGGTACCCGCAGCCGTGCGGCGATGGCGAATGCCCACGCCAACGATGCAGTCGTCGATTGTGCACGGGTTATCATCGTCGAACTGCGGCGGGTTCGCTTGGCAGCCGCCGGCTCCGTTGCAGGTTTCGATACCATTGCAATCGTTTCCGTCCGTGCACAGCGACTGACCCGCAGGAACGGGCGCGTGCGTAACTACGCCGGTAGAGGGTTCGCAGCTGTCGGCGGTGCAGGGGTTATTGTCGTCGACGACCGGTGGCGCACCCAGTCGGCATATCGCGCTAGCGTCGCAGGTGCCCGCTCCGTCGCAGAGGTTGCCGTCCGTACACAGCGTGCCAACGGCGATCGGCGTGTGGATCGCGCCCAGTAGCACGTCGCATGAGTCGGCAGTGCACGGGTTGCCGTCGTCGAGGTCGAGGGTGGCGCCTGTCGTGCACGCGCCGTGGTCGTCGCAGGTCTCCTCGCCGTTGCACGGGTTGCCGTCGGAGCAGGAGCTCCAAGCGCCTGCGGCGCATAGTCCTGGTCCGGCCTGGCCGACTCCGCAATCGACAGGCGTAACGTCGTAGATGAGCGCTCCGCCCGGGATCTGATCAATGCGGACGTGGTAGGTCTCGCCGGCGACCGGATCCCACCCGTCGCGGTTGAAGGCGACTGCTGCATCTCCGTAGCCATCCGGGAGAGGAACCGCCGTAGTAGTGAGAATAGCGCCATCGGATTCGCGGATCACCGTCATCACCGGCGCGCGACCGTACCCTTGGGCGTGCGAGGTCGAGTACGTCCAGGTCCAGCGGGTCGCCTCGACGGGGACGAAGCCAGCCGGCGGCCACGTGTAGCGCGGAAGCGGCGGAAGGCTGGGGGCGTTCGGGGCGTCTCCCGACTGCCACAGGCACTGCGCAGCCGCCATTGGGCTGTAGTAGAAGCCCACGCCGACGGGGCCGAGCTTGGGCAGGATTGCGATTCGCCGGTGCCCGTAGACGCCGACGTTGTTCGCGCCCGCGTCCTCCAGGTAGCCGTCAACCGCCGCTGCGGCATCCGTGACCAGCACGTTGTCGCCGAACGTGTCGAAGATGCTACTGGAGGCGGAAGCCGTGGACGCGTCGGCACTGTAGCAAGCCCAACTAGCTTGCGGATGGTGCGGATCGGCTTCGGTCGGGTTTTTGGCCCTAACCACGGCGCAGCTCATATCGAGCCCGTTGCGAGTGGGGTCGTCCTGCACCGGCACCTCGCCGACCAGCCAGCGGTACATCGCCAAGCGGTTCAAGGTGTCGAGGACGCCGTTGCGCGACAGCGTGCCCGGATCGCAAGCTCCGGCGCCGGGGGTCCACGGCTGCGGGTCGCTCAGGCGGTGGCCCGATCGCCAGGCACCACACACCTCGGCGACGGTGTGGCTCGATGAGGCGCCTGGGATCTGCGGCCAGCAGCCGTCGCCAAGTGCGACGGTCCCTGGATCGCAAGTGCACTCGAAACTCGACGTGTCGCAGTGAGAGAAGACGGGGCAGGAGATCAGGTTGCAATCCTGGATCTTGGTGTGAGTGATCGCACCCGTCGCTGGTTCGCAGCTGTCCACCGTCGAAGGATCGCCGTCGTCGATCTTCAACGGAATGCCCGCCCTACAATACGCGGTGGCATTGCAGGTTTCGGCCCCGTTGCACGCATTGCCGTCGGAGCACGACGTGCCAGCCGGTGCGGCGATGTGGTTGATGAAGGCCGTGTTGCCGGAGGCTGTGCAGCTGTCGATGGTGCACGGGTTGCCGTCGTCGACCGGGCGGGGCGACGAGACCGGGCAAACGCCAGCCGCGGTGCAACTGCTTGGCTGGTCGCACGGATTGCCGTCGTAGCACGCGGTGCCAGCCGAAACCGCCTCGTGGTAGATACCGTCGGCTGCGCGGCATCCGTCGGCGGTGCACGGATCGCCGTCGTCGAGCTCGGCGATGCCCGGCGGCTTTCCATCGAGGCAGGTACCACGACCATCGCAGGTTTCGATGCCGTTGCAGGCGTAGCCGTCGCCGCACGAAACACCGGCTGCCACGGCCACGACTATCAAACCCTGTACGGGATCGTTTGCGATTGCCTGGCAAGGATTCGGGTGTAGACCGCAGGTGCCGTTGCCGTCGCAGCTCTCTCCGTGAATGCCGCACGACGTACCCGCGGGCAGCGCGTAATAGTGTGGAGTACCGTCCTGACAGGTGTCGGCCGTGCACGGGTTTCCGTCGTCGGCGTTTGCCGTGACCACGGGCACGCACTGGCCGTAGGAGTTGCAGACGTGGTCGGTGCAACGGCCATCGTCACCTTGGCCACAGCGGATTGAGACGGAGGTCGACGCGTGCTGGCAGCCGCCGACCGGGTCCCAGCGATCGGTGGTGCAGTCGTTGCCGTCATCGCAGGCAGCGACCTGCTGCGCCGGTTCCGTGCAATTGGGGATGGGCGTGTTAGTGACAAGGCCCGTGGCGACGTCGCAATGATCGGCCGTGCATGGATCTCCATCGTCGACCGAAATATCCGATCCCGGGTGGCACACATCTTGGGCGTCGCAGGTGCCCGTCGTCTGGCAATGGTTGCCGTTGGAGCAGGGGGCGCCGATTCCGGCGGACGGGTGCACGCATCCGTGGTGGAAGTCGAAGTCGTCGATCGTGCACGGGTTGCCGTCGTCGCAGGCGACCTGGCCCGCATTGAGGAACGGGCAGTCCGGGATCGTCGTGTGTGAGGCGACGCCGGTGGACTGGTCGCAGTAGTCGTACGTGCACGGATCATTGTCGTCGCCAGTCGGGTAGCTGTCCGGTCGGCAAAAGCCGGTACCGTTGCAGGTGCCTGATCCAGCGCAGCCATTGATGCACGGCGAGTTCACCGGCAGGTTGACGCGCACGACACCGGTGTGCGGGTCGCATAGGTCTGCGGTGCACGGGTTTCGGTCGTTCAGCGCAATCGGGGCGCCCTGTACGCAATGACCGGCTGCGTCGCAGCTGCCAATGGCAGTGCACAGATCGTCGTCGGCGCACAGCGTGCCGGCGACGACCGGCGCGTGCGTAGCGCCGAGGCTGGCATCGCAACTGTCCGTAGTGCATGGGTTGCCGTCGTCGATGACGACGCCGTTGCAGCGGGCACCGCCGTCAATCCCGGCCACACAGTTCTGGCCGGTGCAGCCAACGGAGCATCCCTGCTCATACTGGAGCGAGACGCTCGTTCCGTCGGGTAACATGGCTTCAGCAAGGCGACCCGCGCCGTCGCTAAGGAAGTGCGTCGTGGTGCCATCCGCGGCGACAATGGCCGCCAGCTTGCCAGCCGTGTCGCGCGTGAAAGTAGTGCTCCGTCCGCTACTGTCGGTGATCAGAGAAACGCGGCCCTGTGGGTCGTAGTAGAAGGACCACGTCGTCGCGCCGGTGGCGGCGTCGACGGTGCGCAAGTGCCGCCCTGCTTGGCTGAACACATAGCGCTGCGTGCCATCAGAGGACGCGATCTGCGTCTCGCCGAGTTGGAACCGTGGAAGCGCCGAGTCGATGCGGCGGACCGATTGCTGGTTCTCGTTGACGTAGACACTGCCGTCGACCCCTTGGACGACCTGGTAGACGCCGCGGAGCGTGCCCTCAGTCGCAGGCCCACCATCGCCGTCACCGGGTGGCGATTGGGACGCGTAGCCGATTGGCGGCTTGCCAGCGTAGGCGCGCACCACGCCCGTGGGATCGATGCGGCGAAGACGCGAGGCGTAGTACGCGCCAGCGTCCTCTTCGACGAGGAGGCTGCCGTCGCGGAGTGGCTCAACGACGCGCAGCCCCCGGTAGGTCGCGAAGGCTGCTGGACCGCCGTCGCCGCTGGTGTCGACAACTGTGAGCCCGGGGAATACAAAGTCGATGGCGGGGCTGGAGGCCGATCCGTCGAAGCCAATACGCTCGACCCGCGACCACAGGTGCAGCCGGTCAAAGTCGGAGACAACGTGGGCGGTGTAAAGGCTCCCGTCGGGCCCCAGCTTCAGGTCGCCAATTGACCTCTCGTTGAGCAACTGGACCGGATCCTGCCTGCCGCCGCCACCGCACGGATCGTCGCCAGCAAGCGGCGATACCAGGCCGTCGGTGCCGATCCGGCGAATGCGGGTGCCGCTCCCGAACGAGCCTCCCGCGACAGTGTCGCCGAAGTATATGGTGCCATCCGGCGCCACTGCCATTCCGGTGGGCGCCCCAACGGTCGCGAGAATGGCGAGGTTTCCGTCGCCCGCGTCATTCGCCTGGTAGGTATTCACGAAGTGATAATTGGTGACGCAGTCGTTGTAGCTGTAGCCGGGCTCGGTCCTGATCGGAATTCCGTCGATCCCCGTGATCACCCTTGGCGGAACCACAACGAGCGTGCAATGCGTCTCGGATATGTAGTGACCGCCATAGCAGGCGGTGGCGATCTGGCCGCCGATGATCGTCGAGACCTTGCCGTCTGCGCCAATCTTGCGGATTCGGCTGCTATTGTCGTGCGCCACGTAGTTGGGCTCGGGCACCGCGACGTAGAAGCTCCCGTCGGGGGCGACCGCCATACCACTGATAGACTCGAAGTAGGTCGAGGTTGCTGCCGAGCCGTCCTCGAGCGTGGCGCTGTAGCCAAGCTTCCCGGCGAAGGTGTGCATGATTCCGTCGGGGGCGACGCGCACAATGCGCCTGCCCTGCCCATAATTGGCGACCGCATTGTCGAAGGTCCCTGAGAGGTACAGGCTGCCGTCGGGCCCAACGGTCATGCTTTCGATAAAGGAGTTGAAGGCGCTACGCGCGGGGCGTCCCTCCCATTGTGCGAATACGTTGTTACTCCCTGGCAGCTGTCGGTCCCCCACGACGGTGGTGAGGATCGGCGGCTCGGCATCCGCGGCGCGTTCGGTACCATCGCCGAGGTAGAGCGTCCGGCCAGCGGCGTCGTAGGAGTGGAGCGCGTCGAGGTCCCAGCCGCCGAGTCCGAAGGCGTTGTCGTCGAACGCACCGATCGTGGTGTGCAGCTCCTGCCAGAGCACCACTTGGTTGCGCGTCGTCGAGTGTGGCAGCGGGAGGCCGGACAGTGCGGCGAAAGTGGGATTAGGCGCAGTCGGACCACCAAACGCCGAGGGCGGGAGCTGTCCCACGAACGCGGCCGGCTGCTGATATTCGCCGTCGTAGGCATAGCCGATGCGCACCGTCACAGGCTGGTTGCCTGACAGCCGCCGCCCGTAAGCGTCGCGGCCATCCCAGGTGAAGGTGGTCGATTCGACAGGTAGCGGCGGATAGCTCTGCTTGAAGCGGTTGCCGGCGACCATTACCTCGAGGTCGACGCGCTTGAGACCCGGCGGCGGCGTGCGATCGGTAAGATTGAGTTCGAGCATCCCGTTGCGTGCGCGACCCGCAGCGCGATCGTTCTGCCAGGCGAGGTGGAAAGGCGTGCCGGGAATGGCGAGCTGCGTGCGCGTGCCCGGGAGGCAAGCAACGTTGCAATTCGGGCCGCTGCAGGTCGTCTGTGCCGGAGCGGCGATGCCGAACTGCGGCTCAAGGCTCTTGCGCGGCGCCTGGGCCCCTGACGGCGGATTGAAAGGCCAGCTGAAGGTCCAGGTGCCGAGCTTCGTGATCGGCACGCGCCAGACCGTTTGGCCGGCGGCGTAGAGCGATGCGAGGTTGGTCAGCTCATAGGGCCCGAGACCGATCTCGTCGAGCGCGTCGCTGCCGTCCTCGTTGCCGTCACCGTCGATGTCGATGTGGGCGAAACCAGTAGGATCGATCGCCAGGATCTGAATCACGCGCCCGTCGACAGCGGGAATCCACGCGCTCTTACTTGCGTCGCCAGCCAGGCCCGACGGCCCTCCGCTCCCGCGGTCGTAGTACGCCGCGGGGACCCGCGTGCCCACCGGCAAGCCGAGGAAGTTCTCGAGGTAGACGATCGGCAGCGTGACGAGGTGGAGATTGTAGTCGGTGACGACCCGGAACTCGCCCGCGTACCCGTAGCCACTGGTAGGCGGCAAGTCAGCCGGCAGCGCTGCCTTGCCGCACGCCGCGTCGGTGTACTCCTGTGCGATCACGTCGATGCCCGTCGTGTCGAGCGCCTGGCCGAGCACGACGGTCGAGCCCGGCTTGGGCGGAAATAGCAGGGTCGTCGTACGGGTGCCGTCGACGTCCGTAAGGGCGGTGGACCGGACCACGTAGTAGCCGAATTCTCCGCTACCTACCGTCGCAGGAGGTGAATCCTCGAGCGCGAGGTCGACGTCGGGCAGCCACACGTAGTCCTGAATCGCCGGCACGATCTGTCGGTCGGCAGTCAGCCAGCCGGCCTTTTCGTAGCGCACCGTGATTGGCGCGCCTCCCGTGACCATCAGGTCGAAGCCGCCGTCGGCGCGCGACCAAGTATAGCCCCACTCGTCGTGACCCGCGACGCGCAGCTTCACGTCCGCGACGGGAGCGCCTGCGCACGTTTGGACCCGGCCGCGAAGTACTGAGGCGAGCCGCGCGTCGAACTGGCCGACCACACCGAATTGCTCGCGATTCTGGCCCTGATAAAGGAAGGAGTCGGAGGTCGGCAGGTTTCCGGCCGACGTCTGTCCGAGCGGCGGCGCCACCGTCGCGGGATCGGGCACCGGTGGCGTGCAGTTTGAGATCAGTACGTGGCTCACGTTGCCAGCGCTGTCGCACCTGTCGGTGGTGCACGCGTTGCCGTCGTCGATCGTCCCGGCGAGGCAGCTACCGAGGCCGTCGCAGGTCTCGAGACCGTTGCATGCATTGCCGTCGGAGCACGCCGTGCCCTGGGTCACTGGCACGTGCGCAATCGCACCGGAAACCGCGTCGCACAGGTCGTCTGTGCACGGGTTGCCGTCGTCAACGGCGCGCCCGACGTGAGTGATCTGCCCGGTCTGGGGGTCACAGGAGTCGGTGGTGCACACGTCGCCATCGTCGAAACCCGCAATTGGCGTATGACTAATCACGCCTGTATAGAAGTCGCAGCTGTCCACCGTGCAGAGGCTGTTGTCCGAGATGTTCTTTGGGCTCGAAACGCAGTGACCGCTGAAGCACGCGCTCGTCCGGCACGGGTCGCCGTACGGTTCGGGGCAGTCCGTATAGTCTGGCAGCGCCGAATGCGAGAAGCCGGCGACCGGATCGCAAACATCAGCGGTGCAGGAGTCATTGTCGTCGAGCGGCGGGGGCGGAATCGTGACGCACTGCCCGAGTTGGAACAAAGCAGTAGCGCCGGGCACGTTGTTGTCGACGACTGGCTGGTAGTAGCGGATGCCCTCACAAAGGTTGGTCGTTGGGCAGGTGTTGCCGCAGACGCCGTCGCCGAACGTGAACTGTCCAGACACGAAGACGTCTTTTCCGTAATAGGCGCCGTTGCCATAGACTGGGTCGAGGATCAGACTCCCGTTGGGAACCACGACGATGGCGTTCAGGAAGCCGTAGTTGGTCGGCCGGTTGCTGCCTTGATAGAAGGCGAAGGTGTCCGTCGGCATGACGCCAGCGGAAACCGGCTCGATCAGGCTTTGCAGCGCGCTCAGCGGGACGGCGTCCGTACCGCTTACTTCGATCCGCAGGTTGCTCGGCGTATTCGCGTTGACCTCGGCGTTCACGAAGACCCCATCGCCTGCGTAGAGGCGCCCGGCGATGTGCATCTGCGCCGGCGTGGCCACGCTGAGGTGGGCGTTGTCGCCGAGTTGGACGTTCCGAAACTCATAGGCACCGCCCTGCAGCGTGAGCCTCGCGTAGCTGTTGACGACGAGGTCCTGATAAGAGCCCGGAGCAAGCGAGAGGCTGTTGAAGGAATCGACGGTCACGTCGAGGGTGCCGGGCTGCGGCGTCGCGATCGGGGGGAGCTGCGGCATCGTGGCCGAAAGCGGCGACACCTTGACGAAGTTGTCGTACCCGAAGGTCGAGCCGAGGTGGTACTCGATCGGAACCTCAGAATCGATCGGGCTGTTGGTATAGAGATCGAACGCGAAGGCGGTACCCTGCACCGTAACGGGATCGGCGGCGGCATGCCCGTGGATGTGAGTCGCATCGTCGAAGTCGCTGGTCTCTCCGATCTCGAGGCGGAAGCCGGGAAATAACGTGTCACCGGGCCCGGTCTGGCGGACGCCGACCGAGCCGAAGACGTCGCCCTCGACTGACAGGCTGTTGTCCGCGTACAGCGTGTACGCTGCCGCCGCGCGGCAGACCGTGGCGGGGTCACAGCCCGCGATAGGCGCGTGGGTCAGGCCGTGTTGCGGATCGCAGGCGTCGACCGTGCAAATGTTTTCGTCGTCGAGGGGAAGTTGCGGGCCGGGGTCGCAGGAGCCAAATCCATCGCAGGAGTCCTGCTGGCGGCATGGGTTCGGATCACCGCAGCTGGTGCCCGAGGGTAGTGGAGACTGATAGCAATAGTAGCTGCTGCCGTCGCAGACGCATTCACCGTGGCAGCTGTCGGATGCGACGGAGATGGTACCCGCCGGGGCCGGGAGCTGATAATCGCAGGTTCCGTTGCTATTGCAGTGACCCGCGCCGATGCAACCGGAGGCGGGCGCGCATACCGTTCCAACGGGCAGCGTATTCTGCACGCAGGCGCCGCTCGCGTCGCACAGCCCTTCACCGATGCACCAGTAGGCGTCGGCGCAGTGCTGGCCTACCAGCGCAGGCTGCACGCAACCGCCCCGGCCGTCACAAGTGCCGGCCTCCTGGCAGATCGTGGCGTCCGCGCAAGGCGTGCCGGCCGCCACCCGCGGGATGACGCAGCTGCCAGCCGCGTTGCAAACGCCCGCTCCGTTGCACGCGTCCGCGCCGAAGCAACTGGCTCCCGCCGCGGCTTGAACGTGAAAGACGCCCGTCTGTGGGTCGCAGCCGTCGACGGTGCATGGGTCGTTGTCCGGGATCCACAACTGAGGCCCCACTTGGCAAGCACCAGTTTGCGGGTTGTAGACCTGCGGGCCATTGCAGATGTCGCCGCCCGGACAGGGCGTTGTGCAGAAGCCATCCTCGATGGAGATATCGGCGACGGCGCCAGTGAGGATGTCGCGCCCAAAGAATGCGCCGTGGGCCGACAGCACGCCGCTGTCGAGGACGAGGAAGCCGTTCGGAACCAACACGAGCGCGTTGATGCGGCCACCCGGTCCAAGGTAGAAGGCCGCGCCCTGGGCGTCGCCGCCGGAGACCTGGATTCGCAGGTCGGGTGCTCGGAGCGGCGACTCGTCGGCGCGAATGAAGTGGTTTCCGCTGAGCGCGTTGAAACGTCCGGCAATTCGCAACTCCACTCCCTCGCCGATCGATATGGTTGCTCCGGCCTGCAGCGTCAGGTTGGCGAGGTCGTAGACCCCCCCCGCGAGCAGTAACGTGGCGTTCTCACCCACCGACACGTTTGCGTAGGCACCTGCTGCGAGACCCTTGGAATCGGAAGCGTCGACGGTGACGTCGCTGTTCCCGGGGGTTACAGGCGCCGTCGGTGGCAGAGAGGGCAGCGCGCTCGTCAGTGGGAAGGAGGGCGGGTTGAGGTATGAGCGCAAGCCGTAGTTGTCGGCGAGGTGATTGGTGTAGATGTCGCCGAATTGGCCGTAGCCGAGGGAGACCGAGTCTGCCCTCGTGGTCCCTTTCACGACAGTCGCAGAGTAGAGGGAGTCGATTCGTGGGCCGCTATAGCTGCCGAGTCCCTCGACACCGACGTCGCCAGATAGCACGGACGCGCCGCCCCCATACATGCTGTAGAGGCTGAAGAAAATGCTGTGGGACGCGTAGAGCACGTACGGTGCGAGGGCGCGATCGGGACACGTCGGGTTCGACGGGGCGCTCGGGACACAGTGCCCCGTTTGATCGCATGTTCCTGCGCCGGTCGGGCCGACGCATGCGGTTCCAGAGCTGACCGGCACATGCTGCACGCCCGCGCTGGGATCGCAGCTGTCGACGGTGCAAGGGTTTCCATCGTCCGTAGCGGACAAGGCTCCCTGGCAGCCCCCTACGCTGCACGCGTCGTTGACGGTGCAGGCATTTCCATCGCTGCATGCGCTTCCAAACGGCGCGGCGGGGTTGGAGCACTGCCCCGTCGCAGAATCGCAGGAGCCGGCTGCATGACATTGATCGAGCGCATTGCAAACGACGGGATTGCTGCCGGAGCAGGTGCCAGCCTGGCAGCTGTCGGTTTGCGTGCAGGCGTTGCCATCGCTGCAGGCCGTTCCGTTTGGCGCTACGGGATTGGAGCACTGTCCCGTCGACGAATCGCAGCGGCCGGCTACGTGGCAGACGTCGGAAGCGGTGCACACAACAGGGTTGGACCCCGCGCAAGAACCGGACTGGCACGTGTCGGTCTGGGTGCATGGATCGCCGTCGCTGCACGCACTGCCGTTCGGCGCGGCCGGATTCGAGCAGCGTCCCGTCGAGGAATCACAGCTGCCCACCACGTGACAGGCATCTGAAGCGGTGCACACGACTGAGTTGCCACCGACGCAAACGCCCGCTTGGCAAGAATCAGCCTGGGTGCAGGCATTGCCATCGCTGCAGACGGTGCCGTTGGGCGCGCTCGGGTTCGTGCAGGATCCGGTCGACGAATCGCAGGTCCCAGGGACATGACACGCGTCTGAGGCGGTACATACAACCGAGTTCGTGCCGGTGCACACGCCGGTCTGGCAGACATCGGTCCGCGTACAGGAGTTGCCGTCATCGCACGCGGTGCCGTTTGGCGCAGTGGGATTCGAGCAATGTCCGGTCAACGAATCGCAGGCGCCAACGACATGGCACGGGTCCGATGCGGAGCACACGACGGGATTGCCGCCGCTGCACACGCCCGACTGGCAGGCATCCGTCTGGGTGCACGCGTTGCCGTCATTGCAGGCGGTGCCGTTCGGCGCGGCCGGATTCGAGCAATGGCCAGTCGACGAATCGCAGGTGCCGGCGACGTGGCATGCGTCGGAGGCGCTGCACACGACGTTGGCGCCGGCGCACACACCCGTCTGGCAGGTGTCTGTCTGGGTGCACGCGTTGCCGTCGTTGCAGGCGGTGCCGTTCGGCGCGGCCGGATTCGAGCAATGGCCGGTCGACGAATCGCAGGTGCCGGCGATGTGGCACCCGTCGGAGGCAGTGCAGACGACGGAATTGCCGCCAATGCACGCGCCCGCCTGGCAAGTATCGGTCTGAGTACACGCATTCCCGTCGCTGCAGACGGTGCCATTCGGCGCAGTCGGATTGGAGCACTGGCCGGTCGAAGAATCGCAGGAACCGGCGACGTGGCATGCATCGGAGGCTGCGCAGGTAACGGGATTCGCACCAGCGCAAGCACCAGACTGGCAAGTGTCGGTCCGCGTGCAAGCATTGCCGTCGCTGCAGGCGGTGCCGTTGGGAGCAGCCGGGTTGGAGCATCGACCCGTCGAGGAATTGCAGGTGCCTGCGGCGTGGCACTGGTCCTGCGGCGCGCAGACGACAGGGTTGCTGCCGACGCAGCTGCCGTCCTGGCACGCATCGGTCTGAGTGCACGAGTTCCCGTCGCTACACGCCGTACCGTTCGGAGCCCCTGGGCTCGAGCACTGCCCCGTCGCGGGATTACAGGTCCCGACAAGGTGGCACTGATCCGAGGCAGTACACACGACGGAATTGCTCCCGACGCACGTACCGGCCTGGCAGGTGTCGGTTTGTGTGCAGGCGTCCCCGTCGCTGCAAGCTGTGCCGGGCGACGCGACCGGATTGGAGCACTGGCCGGTCGTTGAATCGCATGTGCCGGCTACGTGGCACTGGTCGGAGGCGTGGCAGATCACCGGGTTTGCGCCAACGCACACGCCGGCTTGGCACGTGTCGGACTGGGTGCAGGCGTCGTTGTCGTTGCAGGCAGTCCCCGACGGAGCATTCGCATGCGTGCAGGCCGTAGAACCGACTGCATCAAACGTGCAAGGATTCCCATCGTCGCAGGTAGTGGCGCATGAGCCGCCGTTACAGATTCCCGTCGCGCAGTCGTTGTTCGTGGTGCACGCAGATCCGCTTCCGACGAGGGTCAGGCGCTCTGCTTCACTGAGTGCAGTGCCGTTGACACCGCCTGAGACCAGGATGGTGCCGTCCTGTAGAACCGTGGCCACAACCAAGGAGCGACCCAGGAGCAGCGGCGCATCCGCGTTCCATGTGTTGTTGGCCGGCTCATAGCGGTCGGTGTTGGTCGGATGGTTTGGAGAGTTTTCCCCGCCGATTGCTATGGCTTCGCCATTCTGGGGAACAACAGCGGCCAGTGCCTTGCGTCCGATCGCGAGCTGGCTTGCAGACGACCAAGTCAAAGTCGACGGCGAGAACTGTTCGGCTGTCGCCAGCACAATCTTCGTGGCGGCGTTGTAACCGCCGACGACGAGAAGATTGCCGCTGGGCAGAGTAACTGCCGCGTGTTTCTCGCGAGGCGCGGCGACCGGACTGGTTCTCGTCCAATTCGAGGTTGAAGGATCGTAAATCTCCACGCTCGAAAGAGATGTGGTTGAGGTCGAAGAACCACCGACGGCGATGGCTTTGTTGATGCCGCCGATCGTGACGACGTTCATTGTGTAGAAGGAACGGGCGTCGTTGAGGGCTGAAGCCGTCGCTGTCCAGGTATTCGCGGTCGGGTTGTAGACCTCTGATGCGGTCAGGCTCGATCCTGCAGAGCCGACACCGCCGGCCACGAGCACTTTGCCGTCTGCCAGCACGACGCCCGCGAAGTCCTTGCGCGCAGTCCTCATTGAGGCAGCGGCGCTCCAAGTGCCCGTCGACGGATTGTAGAGTTCTGCGGTCGCTGTAGTTGTCGACCCACCTGCGACGAGGACGCGCTGCCCGCCCGAAATTGTGATTGCGGCTGCAAAGTGCTCGCCACGCGCGGTCGCCATCGAGCCGGTGGCCGCCCAAGTCCTTGTCGCCGGATCGTAAAGCTCTGCGGTCTTGAGCGAAGAGCCATTCTCCCCACCAGCGACCAGGACCTTGCCGTTCGATAGCAGGGTCGCCGTATGGTAGTAGCGGGCGGTGGCGAGCGAGCCCACGGTCGTCCAAGCGGGATCAACAACGATCGGATAATGAGCAACGGCGTCCGTCCACGACAGGAGCAAGGTGCAAGTCGTCGACTTTGGCGCTGTCGGCGCTCGGCCCCAAGGAGGAGCGGGATTGCGGTCAAAGTGACAACCCTTGAGCGCGAGGAGCGCTTCGAAGCGCTTGCCGTCGCTGTCAACTACGTACGGAGGCGGAACCCGCAGTCGCGGCGCACCGTCCTTGTCGATGAGTTCGAGCGTGTTGGCTACGAGTCGAAGGCCTGCTGTCTTCGAGCCCAGGTGAAGCGTGTAGCTGACCTCAAGCCGTGCCGGCGGCCCTTGTAGGAGGACGAGATCTTCGATGCCTTCCTTGGTCGCGCGGAGGATCACGTCGCCGCCCGCAGGATGCGCAGCACGATAGACGATGTGGCTCAACGCGATCTCGGCTGGCGAGGAATGCGCGCCGTTCAGAGTCACCTGGAGAGCGACACCGGATCGTGGCTCTGCAATTCCGATCGCTCCGTCGGCAGAGTCCGGGAGTGCGAAGTCCATTTGCGTCGCAGCGCCACCGGCGAGGCGCGGCACGAGGACGTGCCCCTGTCGCTTCACATCGATGGATGTCGGGTCGGGAGGATGCACACCGGCCGCGGTCAAGTGCGCCTCCAGTGTCGCGACCGCCTTCTCCGCTTCGGAAGATTCTTCCAGGGAGGGCTTGGAAGCTTGGCTCGTCTGCCGGAGACGTCGAGGATCGCTTTCGCGGTTGCAACCCGGCGCCGCCACTGCGACCGAGATCAGCAGCAGCGTCGCGGACCAACGGCGTCGATGCGGCTGCATCTTCGCAGGGGATCCGGTCTCCGGGCTTCCTGAGGCCGGGGCCAGCGCACGGACGCGCTTCGTCCGCGAGAACGACGCCGACGCGGCCCGTGCAAAAATTTGCCGGGCAACGGGATAAGTAGCTGTCGTCGGGCGATCCGGGGACATCTCTTGCGTCTGACTCCGTAAGGTCGGACGCTAAAACTAACTGGAATAAACCGATCTGTATACGGGACAGATTGTCCTACCCACCGGAAAAGGTGGGTGATCGTAAGTGGATGCCTACTGAGCGGTCTTGTCTTTCTTCTGGAGCTTGCGGCGTATCGAACGCGGGGCGATTCCAAGCCGGCGCGCGGCCTCGGATTTGTTGTTGTTGCACTCGGCGAGCGTACGTTCGATGTGCTCGCGTTCGGTTCGGGCGAGGGTGCTGTCTTTTGTAGCCGGCGTTCTTGTCCGCCGCGTTTTGTTGGCCTTGCGAATCGCGTCGATGATCTCATCGAACCTGGCGGGCTTGGCCAGACAGGTCGTTGCGCCGAGGTGAATGGCGTCGACGCCGGCCGGCATCGATGGGTAGCCCGTCAGCAGGACGATCGTGATTCCGGGATTGATGGCCTTGAGTGATTCGATCACGTCGAGTCCGGATTCGCCGTTGGCGAGCATCAGGTCGACGAGGATCAAGTCGAGCGGGTGCTTTCGGACGGTGTCTTCAGCCTCCGCCTGGTTCGCTGCGACGCGGACCGTCCAGTCACGGTGCGCGAACTCGCGGCGCATCGCTTTTCGAATCAGCGGATCATCGTCGACGACCAGGACCGACGCTGGGCGCGCAAACCGATCGATCTGGAGTCCTGGTTCAGTCATCCCGCGATCCTACTGCATCTTCCACCAGGCGATCGCTCTCCGCGCTGAGGACTCTTCGACGAGTGAGGCGAGTCTCAACGCCACCCGCTCGCTCCGCGATGGCGGTCGCTCTCGACCGCGTTCCGGGAGTTGCCGGAAGGACGGAGCCTCGTCGATGTCCGCGCGCGGTTTTCAAAGCTTGCACGTGCGAAGCTGGCAGTGGTTGGCGCAGTGCGCGAGCTGGCAGCTGCAGAACTGATTCTCGCAGGAGCAGTCGCAGAAGGAGTCGCCCGCGCAATCGGTCTTGCATTGCGACCGATCCTGGGCGCACTGGCCACAGACGTTCACCGGCTTCGAAACGCAAAATCCATTCTTGTTGCACACGAGACCCGCATCACACGCCGCGCGGTTCGTGCAGCACGGCCTGTTCGCAGCGCCGCAAGATGGTACGACTACGGGTGGCGGATTCGGCGTGCATCCTGCCGTGTCGGTATCCGGAGGAACGGGCTTGGACATCCTTGGCCAGCGCAGTCCCATGTCAACGCCGAATTGGTTGGCGAACATCCCGTTGGGATCGAACTGCTTCACGACCTCTCTGAACGAGTTCATGTTATCGCCGTACGTCCCCAATCGACGCTGCAGCTGGAACAACGAGCGACGATTCTTCGCCCAGTGCCCGCGCCCGTTGATCGGCGGCGACACGAGCTTCTCCGCAAGATCTGAATACACCTTCTCGTAGCGCGCCTGATCCCCGCAGGTCATGCCCTTTGGAAGGAGCACGACCATCTCGAAGAACATTCCCGCCGGTCCCGTCGCGAAGGGGCCTTGGTTGACGGTATGCGCCACGAGCGTTCCGTCCTCGGCGGGAGCGAACCGCAGGAAGACGCCGATGAGCGGCAGGCAGATGCCGTTTTGCTGAAAGTAGGACTTCGCCGTCTGAATTGCTGCGGCCGCGTTGTTGCCGGGAATGAAGATTTCCCAGTCGCGCTCGAATGGTCGGAACTGTGCCGGGGTCAATGGGCTCGACATCATGCGATGCCATCTCCCCGTCTTGTCGACGTTGCAATCCTTCGTGCAACATTCGGCGAATATCGCGCCGAAGCTGGTCAGCGAAGTGAGTAGGATCTTGAGATACGTGGCAACGAGCTCCAGTGGCGCGTCGAGCGCCACCTTGACGAGGCCCTCGGAACAATCGGATGAGGCGAAGGCCGGCTGGTAGATGCGAAGCACTTCCGCACGGAAGCTCTCCATCTCACACGCTGACTGGCCCGCGCAGGCATCTTGTTGAATTAGATCGACCGCTGGCAGCGCGCGTGAGGGGTCGTCGGAATCCTCGGGATAGAGGAGCCGGATCTCTCCTTCCCCCGTTTGAGTGGTCTTCGTCTCGCAAATGACCATCACCGGAGCGTCGTCGGACCCTTGATGCGGGAACCAGACCATCTCACCGAAGTCGCATCCGGCGACCAGAGAATGCGGCGCGCCGCCGGCGAGCAAGTCTTTCGCGGACATCCAGCGAGTCTTCGCATGAAGGTTGAATGCCGCCTCGAGAGCGAGGCGCACCTGCACAACGACGCCGAGGAACCCGAGATTTGCGCGAACCGCCTTCCACAGTGTGTCGGGCAACGTGGTTTGTGATGAGAATTCCCTAATGCTGCCGTCCGCCATGACCATGGTAATGGAGCGGACTCGCGTCGAGATGACCGCCGGATGCATGGGGGAGCTGCCGTGCGTGCCGGTGGCGATTGCGCCGCCGACGGTCGGCTCGCGGAAACCCGGGATGCCGAAGCCGAGCGATAGCCCCTGTTGATCGAGAAAGTCCTCAAGCTCGAACAGATTCTTGCCGGGGCCGACGCGAACCGTCTGGACACCTTCGAACGTCTCAATCATGGGTTGCCCCGAGTCGAGCGCGGCTGTGCAATCGAATCGACTGCAGAAGTCCCCTTGTTGACCGAGCACGGGCGCCGCTCCCTTGAGTGACGCCATGCTGACTACCGCTCCGTCGGTGCAGATCTGCGCGTTCGAAGTGTGCTCCTTGCCGAGCACACGAACTCGCTGACCGGCCTGGGCCGCCGCGTGAATCGCCGTCTGGACGTCAGCAATCGTCTTCGGCTCCACGACGGACGCGACACCGCGGCAGAGGTCTTGCGAGTTGTACGATCGAATATCAGGCACGCGAACCGGACAATCTTGAGGGCACGTCTGCGGCGTGTTGCCGCCAGCACACGTTGCCTGTCCACAGGCGTGCTGCTGGTCCAGGGTCGTCGGCAGGCAAGCATACGGCCCTGGTTGGATGGGCGGATCGTCCGTCGGAAAAGAGTCGCTGAACGCGAGGACGTTGACCGTTTCATCGTCCTCGGCGAATTGGGTGATGTCCTTGATGGTGATCGGTCCGATGCCGAGCGCCGGGTCGTCAATCACCTTCGTCACCGTCGAGGCCTCGTATCGCAGCCGGATGTGGTGGATGCCAGCTTGAGCATGAAGGAACTGGCCCATCGAGAACATCCCCTGGAACTGCTGTCCCGGCTGAAGAGGCGGGGCGAAGGGCGGCGGCACAGCGTCGAGCGGTTTTCCATCCCAACTCGCGGTGACGCTGCCTGTCCCAACGTCGGGACTGCCATTGAGTAGGGTGTAGTTGATGGTTACCTGGTCCCCCTCGAACGTAGGGGTTGGCGAGGTCTGATCGATGGAGATGAAGAACCCAAGGAGCTGCAGGTGTGTGAGCGAGGCAGCGAGCGACTCCAGCATCCTCTTGTCCGTCATCGCGAACCGCCCGCCGACAGCGATGACTGGTGTGTCGCTTCCGACAGCAGGGACCTTCGTATCGGCCCAATGCCCCCAATGACTACTCGACAGGTTGTTTGTCCAAAACGAGCTTCCGGGCCCCCTCGCAAACGTAGTGACGACTCGGCCGTTGAAAGTGGCGACGGAAGGATCTCCGAATTGTCCGCTGCCAGGCGATGGGAGCCGCTGCGCCTCCGACCAGTCCGCCGTTGTGCGCTCGACGGATAAGAGCGAACCGCCGATCTCGCGGGCAACCAGAACGTCGGAGGAACTGAGGCGCACGGCAGTAAGCACACCCTTGGTCTTGGGTCCGCGAATGGGGTGGACGTCAAAGACGTTTGGTTCAACAGCCTTCCAGGTCGCAGCAAGGAGGCTTCCGTCCCGATCTGCGAAGACCAGCTCGAGCATCGTGCCTCCGAGAACGATCGGCCGTCCGCCAGCGACGGTCGCGACTCGCGGACCGCGTTCCAACGCAGCACCCGGGGCGCGTTGCCAAAAGACCTGCAAGACGCCGTCGACGCCGCGCACAACCACCGCCGTACCCTTTCCGGCCTGAGGGCTGGCGACGATTTCGGCCGTTGCTGGCGCGTCCAGTCGAGTCCATCCGGTCCATCCAGCCCTCGTTGGCAGCTGAGCGTTGGTCCAGGCTGCGTGATCGGGCGCCGCAATCCAGAGCTGAAGGAGCCCGGTCTCGGTTAACGAGACGCTTGGCGCGCCAGCTGCGTTCCCGCCAAGCTGCTCGACGAACCAATGGCGTTCCTCGCCGGGCTCTCGGAAATGCCAGACAGAGGAGTCGCCTGCGACGGCAAAGACATTCAGGCGCCCGCGGAAATCCTGGACCTGCACGATTGACGATTCGGCGAACACGGGGCGTGTTGGAACGATCGGCGCTGGTCTCGACTTGGATCGCGTGCAGCTGAACGATAACGCCACCGTCAGCGCGGCGATGACCATGCGATAGAACGATCTCATTGGCATCCAATCCGCAGAATACGCGGTTCCGTACCGTCGAGCGAGACCGCTTCGCCGCACCGCGGCAGACCCTGGTTGACGAAGAGCGCGCGTCGGGGGACGATCGTTCCGTGGGTGAGTGCTAGCGCAATGAGGCGCAGGATCGAGATCGAGCGATTTCGTCGCGACCCGGTGGGCTGTTTCACGCTCGGAAGAAACTGGATCCACTTCTGTGCGCATCCGCAACTCTGGGGCGTCGGATTCTTTGGCCGTCCTGATCGGACTGACGCCGACGCTCTTTGCCGTTCACTCATAGTCGAGCTGAGCGACGGTGTGCCGCGGCACCGCTCGTTGGTCGACGCCCGCCAGCTCGAGCACGCCGATACCGGCGCATTTGCCGTCTTGCACGAGTTCGCGCGCAACAACCTCGAAAGATCACGGAAAAGCGTCTCTGACGTTGCCCTTCTGCATCCCGTTGGAATCGAGGGCGCCGTCGCGGCCGGCTTCTACACTGCGATCGGAGCACCGTTCCGCTTCGCCGCGTTCACGGACGTCAAACGTGCTGTCGAATGGCTCGATGATCCGCTCGGCGAGTCTGTAGTGGCCGAGATCGAAGGGGTCATCGCCGCAGCTCGCGGGACCTCGCCCCTAATCACCGCGATTCAGGCGATCGTCCAGGAACGGCCGGCCAATCCCGACCTCGACCGCATCTGTCGATCGCTTGGGGTCTCCAAGCGCACGCTCCAACGGCGGCTGCGCGACGAAGGAACTACATTCCAGAAAGAGCTGCTCCGGGCGCGCGTCAATTTGAGCGAACGACGGCTACTCGATGGTACGGAGTCGCTCACAGCACTCGCCCTCGATCTCGGGTTCGCCTCCCCGCAGCACTTCAGCCGCCAGTTTCGACAGATCACAGGCGAATCGCCGAGCGATTGGCGATCGCGTCACCGTCAAGCTGTCGCGACGATGCCGAGGCGGAAGGGTGCGTGACGCCAGCATGTGCGTCGTCGTCATGGCGCGCCGAGACACCCGTTTGGCGCGGTGATGAACGCGGTCCAGATGCATTACTGAGTACGATTCCGACGTCGGTTTCGCGGCGAACGGAGGGGACATGTTTCGGCGTTGTACCTGGGCAGTTTTCGCCATGTGGCTCGCTGGCTGCCATCACGGGGTCGAGAACTTCGTCGGCCAGCCGGGCGAGCAGCACGCGTATGGGTTCTGGTTCGGCGACGACAACGACCACGTGTCAGATCCGCAAGACTATGCGCTCATGGCGCTCGCCCACGTCGACCTACGGGTCCAGTATTGTGACGCGGTCGCTGCCTACTCGTGTTCGAGCAAGCCGGACTCGATTGTCCCTTCCGATCCGACAATTGTAGCTACCGATGGGATCGTGCCATATGCCGATACCGATCTCGTTGTGCCGTTCACAATCCGGGGACTCCACGCCGGCCAGACGGAGTTGGTGGTCTTCTCTCGCGGACAGCGTGTCGATTCGGTGCAGGTGACTATCGCGGATGCACCTCGCCCCAGGTTCCTCGTCAGCCCCCAACGCGTTGTGTCCGGACGGTACACGATTGGAGCCGCTTTCGATGAAACGGTTCGACCGCTCATCGGAGACTTCAACGACGCGATCGCGCGCAGCTCGGGAAGCATCACAATTCCACCGGGCCACGTCGGAGGAGGCGCCCCCGCACGGTGGACAAGTGGAGGGCCGCCGTCCGTTGGAATCACATTCGACGTTGCCGATGGCCCTGGCGCGCTCGATGTAGGCTCGGCCGATATTGCCACCGTGTCGCTGACGACGACCGCTGCCAAGACGATCGTCGCGACGGTCGTCGATCAGCCATCGACAAGCGTGCCCGGCCTGGTTGCTGTCTCGGTATCCGACGATGTGGGCGCGATCGACGGGGCAACCTGCGACTGGACGAATACCGATGGACTCACATTCCAGGTGACCCCGGACACGGAGCTCGGGCCAGCGAAACAATATTGGGTCAACGCCATACGGCCCGGCACATTCAGTGCTCGTTGCGCGGTTGGCGCCGCATTCGCGGACGTCATGTTGAGCGCCACCGCAAACTGATCACCTTCCGCTCTGGTACACTGAGCGTGATGAGGATCGGTCGTATCTGCTTGCCGCTCGCTCTTGGGCTAGCCGCTGCGTGCGGCGCGCCGTCGCCGGGGGACAGCGACCTCTCCAGCACGGAGATGGATTTGTCCGTTCCCGACCTGGCGACTGGCGCGCCGGATTTGATGGTGCCGGCGCTGGGCTCGGGCAAGGTGGACCTCTTGATCGTGATCGATAACGCGGTGCTGAGCCTGCCGCGGCAAAACGAGCTGCGCGCGCGCATCGGCGATCTCTTCCAGACGTTCACGGTCGGCGCGCAGGCGGGCCATCCGGTCTCCTACCACATCGGAGTGATCACCTCAGATCTGGGCGCGGGACAATTCACCCTTGGCGGCGGGCAGTGTCATCCGGGCGGCGACGGCGCCCGGCTCCAGGCGGTCGGCTCTGCAGCCGCTGCCGGGTGCGTCGCACCGACCGGTGGAATGAACTTCATCGATCTCGATCAGCCAGCGGGCACCGACAACCTGCCGGTCGGCCAGGATCTGGTTGCGACCTTCGCCTGCATGTCATCTGTCGGGTCCAATGGGTGCGGGTTTCAGATGCCGCTCGAAGCCGCGTACCGCGCACTGCACGATCCGATCGCAGCCAACAGCGGCTTCCTGCGACCGGATGCGCTGCTGGCCGTTCTGTGGGAGACCCACCACGACGACTGCTCGGTCCCCGACACGACCGATCTGTTCGATCCGTCGAAGGCAGCGCAATACGGGGCGCTGACCCACTACCGTTGCTACAACTACGGGATCGAGTGCGGCAGCCCGCCGATGCTGTTGCCGTACGGCGCCTCGGGTCCACTGGCGATGTGCGCCAGCGCGACGGCGGGCGTCGGCGGGAAGCTGAACGACCTCTCCAAGTACATCACCTATTTCTCTCAGCCGGCTTCGAGCGGCGGCGTCAAGAGCGACCCGAATCAGGTCCTGCTCGCCTCGCTGGCGGCGCCGCCGATCCCGGTTGCTAGCGTCCTCGCGACGACCGACGCGCAAGGCCGATACACGAGTTGCCCGGCGATCAGCACCACCTGCACCGTGGAGCTGCAACGGTCCTGCGTCGCGCCGACGAACAGCGCTTTCTTTGGCGATCCCGCGGTGCGGCTCGATCAGGTGATGCAGACCGTCGGCCACCGCTTGGAAGCATCGGTCTGCGACGTGTCTTATCAGGCGACGATGCAGACGCTCGGGCAGGAGATCCTCTCCACCGTCAACTTGGGTGGATGAACATCCGTAAACATTGGGAGAATCTTGCGGCCCCGGGGCCGCAACGGCGGTAGCCACTCGGCCTCGACGCCATCCGAGGCGCAAGGACCTGAAGTTCATGCATGGGCCCATCGCGCTCTTGACGAATGCTACGTTGATGGCTACTGATGATCCGTTCAGGTGTCACCTGAAACGGCACTCCTCTGGCGTGCTCGCGGTTTCCGAGGTTCCGACCGACAGGAGCTACTCGTGCGCTCGAACGCCGCCGTGGTCGATGACGTACCGCCGCAACGCACGCCCGAGTCGACGGTCTGCCCGGTCGACGAGCTGTGCAAGCATCCCCGGCTGAAGTCCATCTTCGGCACCCGTTCGGACAAGGACTACGAGCGGGTCAAGGCCAGCGTAATGGCGCAGGGGATCGTCGACCCAATCGACCTTTCGCCGCCCGATGCGCAGGAGTACGCATCCAGGATCGTCGACGGCAATCTGCGTCATGAGATCGCCGTGGAGCTCGGAATCACGCACATACCGGTGAGGGTCGTTCCAAACTTGCGGACTTTCGCGGACCAGGCGCTACATGCGCTCGCGAAAACCAAGCGGAAAGAGCTGAGCGAGAGCCAGCGCGCTGCGCAGGAGGCAGCCGTTGGCGAGATCGTTTCCAAGATGCCGAGCGACTGGAAGCGCGCGCGCGGCTTCGTCGGCTGGCGGCGGTCCGAGATCGTCGCGGCGATGGTGGACACCAGCGAGCGATCGGTGCGCCGCCGCAAGAAGATCTTCCAGGGTGAATCGACGACGCCAGCCGTGAAGCGTGCCGTCGACGACGGCACGTTGTCGGTGAAGGCCGCGTACGAGATCATCAACGAAGCAGAATCGCGCTTTCAGCCAGGCAGCGAGCGGGTCCACGAGGCGATCGACGAAGTGCTCGCAGAGCTGCGTCGAGTGGGCCGGCGGCGGCAAGGCCCAAGACCAAAGCTGCCCGACTTCGATCCGCTTCTCGACGAGGCACGTCGAAAAAGGGAAGCGTTCTGGGCGGACATGCGCGCCCGCCTTTGTGCCTACGCGCTGTCGGAGGTCGATCCCAAAGTCGTGCGCGGGCTTGGAGGCATGATCGCGCACGGCATCCTTATCGACTTTCTGTCGGATGTGCATCTGGATGCGCTCGAAGTGCGCAGGCGTCTGCGCAGGCTCGAGGGCGGAATCGGGGTCCTGCCGCCGCCGGCGCGGTCAATCCACGAGATCAACGAGTGCCTGCATGTGCTCAGGCACTACCCCATCCGGCGGGTCGAGGATCTGAGCGCTGCCGATGTCCGAAAATCCTACAAGCTGAGGGCGCGTCTCCTCCATCCTGACGTGAATAAGGGCGCGCAGGCCAAGGAGCAGTTCCAGGAGCTCAGCCGGGCATACGAGCGGGTGATGGACCTGCTCGACGGCGCCCGCACCCAACCCGCATCCCGGCGAAAAGACCGCGCTTCGCCTGCGCGCGGACAGGGCTGAGATCGCCTCGGACTGCACCGGGACTGCCGTGAGTCTGGGGCTGGGACTGGCTGGGGACTGAGGTTCCCACGGGGAACATCTTGGTTCTGTTGCCGTCGCTCGGAAAGAAATTGGTTCCGATCGCGCGGCTCATTGGAGTGTCTTCTATGAGGGGGGAAGAACAGGCGGCTTTCTCCCTTCGGACGCGATCGTGATCGAGATGGTGCTCGAAGACGGCGATCCGAGAGTCATCGCCGAACGGCTCAAGGTGACGCCGCGTGCGGTGCGCAAGCGCGTCCGCGCGGCGCTCGATCGCGTGGGGCAGAACCTGAAACGGCGCGAACGGTTCGGTTTGAAACCAATTCGCTCGAAGGAGTGAGCGCATGGAAGACCTCATCAACGCCAAGTGGCAGGCGTATATCCGGCAGCATCTGCCGGCCGTCGCGCTGCACGACGAGATCGTGCAACAGGACTGGGACGACGGCGAAGATCGCTACTGGTGCGTCTCGATGGCGCTCGACGCCACCGGGAAACCCCAAGTCATGGACGACCACGGCCTCTGCACCGACGACGACGTGCCGGACGAGGAACAGGACGGGTATCTGACGGTCGCGTGCCCCGTCGACGAGGACACCACCAAGGACATGCTGCTCGATTTCGATGCGGCGGGAGCCTCCGACTGGGAGGACGCCTGGGACTTGGAGGACGACGAGGAGTAGCAACGAGCCATCCTCGAAACTGAGGGGGAGTCCGGCTCACGGAAGCTGGCGGCCTGAGCGATCTAGGCACGACCGATCATCGGCGGGGGCAGGCGGGAGAGTGTCGTCTCGCCGGCCCCCGTCTCTTTCTTCCGAGAGACGACCAACATGAAGTCGACCCCCCGTGCGATCGCGGCGGCGTCGTTGCCGCCCGTGCTGACCGTTGACGAGCTCGCGACCTTACTGCGAATGAATCGGAAAACCGCATACGAGGCAATTGCAAGGAACGACATTCCCGGCGTTCAGCGAATTGGTCGGCAGTTTCGGATCAGCCGGGACGCGGTGCTCGGGTGGCTGGGCGGGAGCACGGGCCCGGTGGCGCGTGGCCCCGGGGCCACGCCGTGAGGGGGCCCGACGGGCGCGTGACGGCGATCACAGCGGCCAGCGCGCGGGCGTGGTACGGTCCGGGACGTAAGCCCACGCCACGCCGGGAGAAACTCTGATGCCGGTGCGTCGTGAACAAGATGGACAGTGGAGGTATCGCAAGGTGGTCAAACTCTCGAATGGCACGAAGGAGCGCATCAGCGGCACTCCCTCGCGCAACACGAGAGACGCCGCCGAACAGGCGGAGCGCGCGCACATCGATCGCGTGCTCAACCCTGTTGAATCCGAGACAATGGAGGTGATTCCGACATTCCGAGAATGGTTTTATGGGAACGCCGATCCGAGCGATGCGAAATCGGTGCCCGCTGGACGCTTCTGGAACGAGTGGGTGATCCCACGCCCGACCAAGCCGAGCGAGATGGAATCGAAGCAGTCGATCTACCGGCACCACCTCGACAAGAAGTTCGGCAAGATGCGCCTCGACCAGATCGGCCGTCCGGAGATCTCGCTCTTCAAGGGTGAGTTGCTGAAGAAGGGGCTCAGCCCGAAGCGCATTAACAACGTACTCGCGGTCCTGTCCAAGCCGCTCAAGTACGCAGCTGATGTGGACCTGGTAGCGCGTGCGCCGAAGGTGGGGCTCATCAAGGTGGAGCGTCCGGAGATCGAGTGGTGGGAGCTATCCGAGTACGCTCGCCTGCTTGAGGCTGCGAAGACGGAAGGGCCGGAGTGGTACGCAGCGGCGTGCTTGGCGGGTGAGGCAGGGTTGCGGATCGGTGAGGTCAGAGCACTCCGCTGGATCGAGGACGTAGATCTCGTGGCGGGCACCATCACGGTGCACGAGCAGACGCGCAAGGGCATCACCGGCACACCGAAGGGCGGAACGCGGCGCAAGGTGCCCATGACGGGCACGCTCCTCGCCGCGCTTAAACGCCTCGACGTGGTCAGGACGGGGTACGTGGCCCGCAATCTGGACGGCGGGCCCCTGAGAGACGGGCAGACCACGCACGCGATCTACCGGATCTGCCGGCGCGCGGGGCTGCCCGAGCGCGGCTGGCACTCACTACGGCACAGCTTCGGGACGCACACCGCGATGTTCGGCGTGAACCCGTGGCGGCTTCAGTGCTGGATGGGCCACAAGTCCATCACCGAGACCCATCTCTACGTCCACATGGCGGGTGAGCACATGCGCCCGCTGCCGCCCGAGGTCTTGCGGGCGGGTGCGGCGCAGAGCGATCCCGACCGGCGCATCATCCTCATGCTCGGCTCGCGAGCGGGCGTGAAGGCTGAGGCTCCGGTGCACGCAACCGAGGCGATGGCGTGACCGCTCGCGACTGTCCGCTTGGTACTTGTCCCGTCCAGGGCCAAGCACTGCCGGGCAGCCGTGGCAAACTGGTGGCAAAGACTGGAACGGCTGGAAGAACCGGAAACGTAAAAAGCCCCAGGCTTCATGAGCTTGGGGCTTTTTTTGGTGGAGCGGGAGACGGGACTTGAACCCGCGACGTCCACCTTGGCAAGGTGGCACTCTACCACTGAGTTACTCCCGCAAATTGTCAGAGAAGTGCTTGGAACGAGACGAATTTCTAGTCTGCCCCTCCGTTGCTGTCAAGCGTGTTTTCGGCCCGTCCGCACTCCCGTCCGCACTTTTAGGCGCCTTCCGCCCATGATGGGGACGAGTTTGCCGACCGCAGAGACTGCCGCACGCTTCTCCTCAAGGTCCACCGAGCTGTAGTGCTCCCGCATCTTCTCCGTCACATGCCCGGTGAGCGCCTTGGTAACTACGGCGTCCACCTTCGCTTTCCGCGCCAGGTCGTTGAACGTCCGACGCAGCCCATGCACCGTGAAGCGCGCTTCGATCTTGGCCGCCGTGAGGCAAGCCGCCCACGCCTTTTGGAGACTGCTTGGCGTGCGCAGCGTGCCGACGTCGGAGGGAAAGCACCACCCCTCCGCAAGTCCCGGCGCCTGCGCCTCGATCGAAGCCCTCCGATGTTGCTTGAGGATCTTGGCAAGCACGGGGTGTAACGGGATTTCCTTTGGCGCTCGCTTTCGGCGGGAGACGTTGCCCACGATGCGGCGTACCTGCTTGCGCTGCACGTGGATGACGCCAGTCTGCTCGTCCAGGTCTTCCCACTTGAGTGCTGAGGCGTGGCAGAAACGAAGCCCCGTAAAGGCCAGCACGGCAACGAGAGGATAATGCTGCGGGTACTTGTCGCGCATGGCTTCGAGAAACTTATTCAGCTCCTCTGGGCCAAGTGCGTTCCGCTCGTCGCTGTCGTCCTGTTCCGGAAACGAGATGCGCAACGTGGGGTCGCGTGGAAGGTCGAGCGCCGCGACTTGATCCCGCACCATCGTGCGGAAAACGCGGAACCAGCCCTTCACCGTCGACACCTTGTAGCCTTCGCGCAACTCGTCGTCGATCCACTTCTGCACGTCTGTCGTCCGAAGCACGTCGAGGTAGAAATCCCCGAGCACTTCGAGCGCGTGTTGCTCCAGCGCCTCGGTGTAGCGAGACCCGGTGTACCTATCCAGCTTGAGGAGTTTCGATTTCATCCAGGAGGTGGCGCAGTCGCCAACGCGGGGCCGTACGATCGGTACCGCGCCGTCGATCGCGCCGTTTGACAGCTTTTCGATCCATTCGAGTCGTTCCCTTGCTGCTTGTGGGGCGCTCACCCCCAGGAGGAGCCGTTCCTTTTGCCTCGCCTTTCCGGTTCGCGGGTCGGGCGCCTTTGCCCGAATCCGGAACGTCTGCTCGTCGATCTGATACACGCCTGGGTACTTGGTCCGTTTGCCCGTGATTCGCATCCACATGGCCTCTCTGCCCAGGCGTCTCACGGTGCCGATCATGATGCGCACTCGTAGCGGATCGCGCAAGGACAAATCGATTCAGCTCAGCGACGGTAAATAGGTGCATTCCGCGGGGGCCGCGGCCTACTGGGAACAGCTCGCCCCGACGGACGGCGTTGCGGATCCCGCTGTCGGTTCGGTATCGGAGATAGCGCCGTGCCTCTTCGGTGGTCAGGAACACGAGACCCGGGCTGGCGTCGGGTAGAGGTCGCTCGTCGATCAACTCCGACGCCTGGTCGAGCGGCTCGAAGCGAGGCGAGCGCGCGTCTCGATGCGCCTTCATCCGTGCCTGGCGCTCTGCGATCACTCCGAGCGCCGAGTCGAGCGGCGCACGCCGTGCTGCAATTGACCGAAGGCGCCGCATGTCGTCTTCGAGTAGCAAGAGCCAGAAGTCGCCCAGCGTTTCGTCGACTTCGTCGTTGGCCAACTCGCGCTCGTCACCAATCGCATCACGAATCGCGACGCGCAACGTGCCCTCGTGTCGACGCACGAGATCACGCCACGCGCGCGAATCGCGAGCGAGCACCGCTTCGAGCAGCTTTGCGTCGTCGCTACGCATGGCCGTCTTTGGGGCGACGTCTCACGACGCCGGTCCGCCGCTCGCGGCAGGCTGAGTGCAGGCGAGGATCAGCAGACCTTCTAGTGCGATGTGCAACGGCGTCTACGTCCGCGTCTTCGGCGATCAACGATCGCAGCGTTGGCTCGAACCGTCGCACGACTTGCTGCCACGCCCGGTCGTTGTGCTGCAAGGCCTGCTCGACGAGCGCATGGTCATCAATTTCGGTCGTCGTGCCGAGCCGTTGGCGAGCTTGGTTCTTCATGCCGCATCCCTCGCGAGCACCGCGCCACGCAGATACGCGACGGCGTCATCTGGTGAAAGCGCGAGCAGGTGGCCTTCTGTCGTCGCCAGCGAATCGGGTGGAAGGCCCGTCATGATCTCCTGCAGGTGCGTCGCCTCCCCATCGGTCAGCAAGCTGTAGACCACCGCGAGCCTCTCCGCCGCTGTCTGCATATTCGCGTCGGCGGCTTTGACGATCGCCGTCGATGCCACCGTAGATGGCCCGTCGCGAAGCACACGACGCGGGCCCACATTGCGTGCAGAAAGGCGCGCCTTGGCATCGCGAAGCTGCCGCAGCAGCGATTGAATCGCCGAGTGCATCTCGGCGATCTTGTTCTCAGACGTCGAGTGCATCTGAGCGATCTGGTCCGAATACGCCTTCTTGATCGACGCGATTTCCTCCTGGCGCCGGACCGTCATATCGGCGATCGCCTTCTGGAACTCCTCCCGGGAAATGCCGTCGCTAGGCGCCGCCTGACGCAAGGGCGGCGGCTCGCCATAGATCTGGGTTGGCCGTTTCTGCCTCAGAATCTCGACGAGGCCGTAGCAGGCTGCGGCCGCAGCGGCCCCCATGGCGAGCTGCCGCGCAGGTCCTGTCGTATTTGTGGCAGCGATAAACGCCAGTCCGGCGCTGACCGCCGCGAGCGCCTCCTTCTTCATCGTCACTCGCTGGCTCAGCACCTCGAGGGCCAGTGCGCCGCCGGCCGCACCGAGTAGCGGCATCACCGATGTGATCGTGTCTTCGTGTCTCGACATGAAATCCTCCACGATTCCTCTCGGCTCTCCGTTGCGTTCCGTTTCGATGTCCATGGTCTGGCGACGACCATTTGAACGACTCACGACGCCACGCCTGACGGAGCGGGCACCGCGTGCTCGGTCGGTTTTCCCGGCTCACTCGCAAACTTCTGGAGTAGCGTCGCGACGATCTGACCGATCTGCGACTCTCCGCCTACGCTTTTCTCCTCGGAAGAACGCTCGATCACGAATGGCCGCGACGGTTGCACCTGGCCGAACGCCGAGGCCATCGCCCTCATCACCTGGGCGTTACTCTCGACCAACTCCGCGACGAGCCGCATCAGCTCCGGCGCTGATTCGGCAGCTTGTTTCGGCCTGGCAGCCTCCTCCTCGTCGTCGTCGAACACGACCTCGGTCACTGCGACGCATCCAGGAATGATGCGGCCGTGACCGTCGACTGGTTCCAGCCGGAATCGACCCGACTCGTTCACCTGGTCGATGAAGTCGTCGTATCCCGACGTGAGCGGCAGCTCGCGCGGCAGTCCCGTCTCGGCGTCGAATAGCACCTTTGGCCGACCGGCCTTGCGCGCGAGTTTGCGCACACGCCAGGCAACGGCCTCGGCGGGCACGTCGAGCGGATTGCCGTTGGCATCGCGCGCCAGCGGATACATCGGAGTGGCCTCGGTCGGATTCGCGCTTTCGTTCGTCATGATTCGTCTCCCTCAATGACGCCGATCCTACCCGGAGGGTGTGACACTCGCGGGCGGCTCACCGCGTGGATGGGTCGTGCAACGTTCCGCCGTCGCTGCTGATTGGGTGAATTGCGAAAGCGGGAAGTGCTGCCACCGGGAGATCCCGTCAACCAGAGTCGAATAATTAGGTCGCGAATTATTCGAAGTTCGAATGTCTCTAGAGATCAAGGGTTTCCGCGCGCTGAAATTAGAGGGAGCACCTCGACCTGGTCCAGCCCCACGACGGTGGACCTGTTCACCGCGAACGAATGCCGTTGTTGGTCATCTCCCGCGGCGGTACGCTTGATCCAAGGAGTAGTGGTTGCCGAGAAAGCGAAAGTATCCGCTGCGGATCCCGCCTCCGTCTCCAACCGACGCGGAGATCAAGTACGGGAGCTGTCCCACGATGCAGGCTGGGCCGCTCAAGTCGCCCACGGTCGTGGCCGACGCTGGCGAGCGCTACCGCCAGCAAGGGCAGACGTTCGAGGAAGAGCAGCGGCGCAGGCGAGCAGCTGAGAGTGCAGCGCATCGAGTGGAGGCGCTGCCGCCGCTGATCACCGACGAGCAACTCAACGAGGTTCTTGCAGCCGACAATCCAGCCGTTCGCGATCGGATCGCTGCTCGTCACGCAACCGAGAAGGCGCCCGCTGATCTCGCGGAGGCCCAGGTCGCACTGACCGGCCGCTGCACTCGCTGCGGCAAGCCCGTTACGGGCCGCGACGTGCCCCGGGATCGAAGTGGCCGACCCCGGCACCATCGGTGCCCGCCGTAGGTGCGCGGGCTCGCGCTCACGGCCTCATTGTTGATCGGTGGATCCGCCATCGCCGATGACGAATGGTTGCGGCTCCGCGAGCCGCACCTGAGCTACATCGCCGTCATGCGCCCCACGATGGCGGAACTCAAGGACCGCATGGCCGGCCTTGACGAACTCTACCGCCTCGCTGCTGCCGGCTCCGGTCCACCGCGCGCCCGGAGCCCCGCGCGCAAGCACCGACCTCGGGCGGGCGACGCTCTTGATGCGCTCCTGGACGCGGCCGTCAATTCCCCTAACGGGTCTGATGTTCAGCCCGAGACCATCGACAAGAAGCGCGTGATCGCCGAGATGATCGAGGAGGCCAAACGTAAGGCGATCGAACGCGGGGACACCCATGAGGCAACGCGCCTCATGTTCCAGCTCTACCTGCTTGAGAGAAAACATGCTCCCCAGGTCCGCCCAACATGGATGCCGCACGCGCCCGTCGGCGATTTCCCGCCGTTCTACTCAGTGCCCGGCGGCTGGCCCGATCCGGAGGAGTAGGAGATGCGCGCGATCCTGCGCAAGCGCGGTGGTCTTCGAAGGATATCCATGTACTGCGTCGTCGCCGGAGCAGCTCTTGCGGTGCTGGCCTCGGCGACGGAGACCCTCGCACAGGAGTCGGTGGACGCTGGAGTTGCGAATGGTGCTCCGGACGTCGACGGAGGCAGTGCGCGGCCATCGGAGAAGGCCCTCTCTCCTTGGATTGTCGAGTTGTTCGAGGATGAGGCTGTCGTGGAGAGTGACCGACGGGCCGCTAAGCTCCAAGCGCGAGCCAGAGCATGCGACCGGGCGCTAGGGAACGGCCCGCGCCGCAACGACTCGCACCGGTGCTGGCTGGTATTCCGTAGATACCGAAAGGCCCGCCCGCTCACGCCCCAGATGCGCGCCGAGGTTGAGCGACGTATCAAGCGTTTGCAAGACTTCAAACAGGCTGAGAGCCGCCGAGAGCTACGAGCGCTTCAGCGGGCGAGTCAGTGCGCAGATCTCAATTTCAGCCGCTGCGCGAGTCGCCTCGAAATCGAAATGCAGCGCGAATTTCTAGCCGGGGCGAAGCGCGAAGGGGACGTGCCATGAATGGTCGACGCGCGTGTGCCTGCCAACCGCACAAGAAACCGTAGAGTTCCGCCGACGGATGAAGCTGAGGCTCCGACACAAGTCCCGCGCTGCGACCTCTCGGAAGCAGGGGCCCGTCGCTCGTTACGACCGTAGACCGGCACTAAGAGCAATGCCGATCACTTAAGCCGGCGTGATCCAAGTGATCGTAATTGATCAGTTCTCTTCTATCCGCTAGCTGAACGGCATGGGCACGAGGACACACGAGGACAGCACCAGGACTGCATGCGACGCGTCGAAGAAGGCCTATTCGCCATCCGTGTGATAACGAGCATATTTCGCAGCGATTACGACCTTCTCCTTTCCGATTTGCTCGATGATGTCAGGCATGAGCCACTTTCGGAAGGCCGGGACGCTCTCCAGCCCTGGGAAGATCTGATGTTCCCGCTCCTCTTCGTGGCGCAGGTAGCCGAGGAACAGATCGACTCGTTCAAACCGACTCGCTCTATCGCGCGAATCTCGCAGTTCTCTAAGCCGAACCATGACGGCAGCATCCGCCAAAGGAGTGTCGATCCAAACGAGGTCGACATACGCAAATGCACGCACCAAAAACGTCAAATAATATTCACCGGACGGACTTGCTCTGATAGCTCTGCAGCGATCCAAGTCACTTGCTACTCCGGTATCGGCCTCAATGAGACTCGCCTTCAAGAGTCGCTGCAGATGCGCGCGCGCCTCTCGAGTGTCTGCATGAATCCCGGCAAATGCCTCAAGAATCTCGCCCAGCTCGACATAGCCTCGCTCGAACTTTGCCGACACCCGGTCGCTCGCAAGCATTAGATATCGCAATATTCGCAGGGCCGCGAAGTGGG
Organism: Myxococcales bacterium; assembly: GCA_003170275.1. Taxonomy (GTDB): domain Bacteria; phylum Myxococcota_A; class Polyangia; order Palsa-1104; family Palsa-1104; genus PALSA-1104. The sequence continues at coordinate 55,108 of PNAM01000009.1, read as the reverse complement.
AGTTAGGTGGATGCCCAGCAAGAGCGAACAGATTTAGAACATCGCTATGTCGTTCCGAATAATAGCGATGGTCATTGAGCATGACAGACTTTGTAAATTCGTGAAACGGAATATGGTATGGAACGCGATGGGTAATGTTTTCACGAAAGATGTCTATGATCTTCTGAATGCGCGTATTTCCAGAGGAGACAAAGGTTCGAAACATCCTTAGCGCGAGTCGCATGTTGCCCATGCTGAGTCTTTCGAGCAAGCGAACGACATTGGAGGAACCTGGTCGACCAAATGCTCCAACTCCGCCGAGGCGAATCGCCTCCAAGAAATCACGAACGTCGGCAATATTCGCAGCTGATTCGCCAACCAATATCTCGGGAAGATGCTCTCGGGCGTACCTCAATCTCAGCGAAAGGAGATCACTAAGGCGCGGACTTGAGATGTGAAATCCTTGGTTTTGAAAGGCATTGAAAGCGCCCTGCTGACTTGCAAGGTAGTATTTTTCTTCGCGGAGCGCTGTGATGACATTGGCACCCATCTCGGATGCGACGTTCTCCGCAAACAAAAATATCTGGAGCTGATAATCGAGATCCAATTGATCGGCGTTGTCGAGTGCGAGCAAGATAAATCGGCCACTCGCTTCCAGCAACCGGAACGCCCTCTTTACGACCTCGCGATCATTTCTCGAGAATTCCTCCAATCGTTCCAGTTTCTTCCTTCCTAGGGTCTCGCCATCACCAACACCGACCTCCCGGGCCAGAGCGTCTATTTGCTCGAGGTCGACCTCGAACAGAGCTTTCAGCATCTGGGGAGCGTGCGACGGTGCCACAACGTCCTTGAGGGCTGGAATCTTCAGGGCGCAAATAGAGCGAAAGACCGAATCAGCATCTAGTTGGGCTCGTAGCGATGCAAACACAAATCCCTCGAACGGGGGTCGCGGAGGAGCATCTCGAAAATCAACGTAGTAATAAGCTCCCGACTTCTCAATGACTTGGGAACAGTACTGGATTCTCATCTGTCTTAGAAACGTGGTCTTGCCAGATCCAACTCCTCCGAGCAGGAGAAGCACCGTTCCACGACGTTTCTGTTCCGCGATCTTTCGGATGGATTCTTCGAACTTTCCGGCACCGTATCGCGTCGGCCGGATGTCGGCCACGGAATCGCGGAGATACGCCGGAGGTAGATCCTTAATAGTAAGGATGAAGTTATCTGCGACCGTCTGAAGCGATTTCGAGTACACGTAGCAATTCTTCAAGACTTCTGCATGACCCTCATCGGTCAGCTCATCGAAGACGGTCTTCAGCACGGGGATCATCGTGCTATTGAGTCGATTGCGCAGCAGGATCTCGTCCGCATTCGGTAGCGTCGCAATGACCGCGGTATGCTGCCGGGGCGTCTCGTCCGGAAACGAGAAATATTTTGCGAGACTGCCGGCCCTGACGGCGGGATACGAGAGGAGCTCCCAAAGTTCGTCGAAGCGGCTGACGATTTCTTGCGGCGAGGCGAAAACGAGCGCCTCGCCCTTCAGCCATCCTCTGTCCGTCCTCTGACCCTTGAAAACGGCAAGCTGAAGTCCGTTCGCAACTACGGCGTACGGAATGAGTTCATCTGCATCTTGGCAGTAGCGACCTGCTTGTAGCGCCGCTTTCTTGAAATTCTTGTCAGCCCGGATAAGAGAGGAAAGGACGTATGTCTTTCGAATCGAGGTTGCAGGGAAAACAAATACGTCCGCGGCCTTCTTCGCTTCAAGTATGAAGTACGGGTGAGTTTCGTGAAAGAGGTAGTCCCAGAAATCCTCAGCATCATCGTGAACCTCTCGGGTGATGCAGGCTTCAGGCCATCCAAGGCCATCCCGGAACAATGGGTCTACTAGCTTGGCTCTCACATCCGCTTCGCTGAGTGAGTCTGTCAGGAGACTCGCACTCGAGGCGTATAACTTCTTGACCTTCTCGCGGCGGTCGTCGATTTCGCTCATGTTGCCCTCAAGGCCTATGGTTGGCCGGCGAAGAACGCCGGTCATGAGCATCCCATTTTGGCAGAGCGAGCGCCACTAGAGGGCACTAAGAGGGGACGCCCTGTTCTTAGACATGCGTCGAGCGATTGTAACGCAGTAGGATGGCTGCCATGCAGCAAGTGATCGCCGAGCGCGTCTTCACCCTGAAGCGTCCCCGAGGCACGCGGCCGGTGACGGCGCGGATCTTCGCGCCTCGCCCGGACGGAAACGACTTCGCCTGCCGCTGCGAGGTCGACGGGCTCGCCAAGCCGATCCGGAAGGACATCCCTGGCGTCGATTCGATCCAGGCGATCGAGCTTGCCATGATCGGCTTGGGCGAATGGCTGCACGCAACGCGGGAGTGGCGCGAAGGCAGGCTGCTCCATCACGACGATCACGATCTCGGGCTACCGCTCGTGCTGGGCGCAAGCTGGGAGACCTTCGTGTGCGAGCCACGGCTGCGCTTCGTCAGCGACGATGGGCTCTCCTACATCAACGTCTTGATCGCCGGCACCGGCCGAGGCAATTACCACATCGCCGCGCAGGCCATGCGCGAACGGTTTTGCGGCGATGGCGGCGGCAACGTGGAGCGCATGGTGCTGATCGCCTTTCACAAGTCGCTCGTCGCCCACGGCCGGGGGATTCTCTGGTCCTTTAACGGAGAGTTCGAGCTGAGAATCAACCGACGCAGCGAAGGGCGCTTCGCAAGCCTGCGCGTCGGCGACCTCCCGAACGGCTGCTCGGTGACCGTGACCCTCCCGGTCCGGCCGCGCGACGTCCGGACCTTCGCCGATGGCATCGCCAAGATCTTGCGAAAGGGTGGCGCCAACCGCCGCCGCTGAGCATGAGTCGAGTGGAGAGCGCCGCGCGGCCGAAGCAGGCAGTGCCGACGCGCACAGCGATTACGCCTATTGACGCCCTTGGGCTCGGCGGCTTGCGGTCGCTGCGGCGCGCATGAAGACGTCAACGCCGGAGTGATCGTTCAATTTGACGTGTTGAAGAATACGTCGACCCCGCTATCGCTCGACACAACGATGTCGGGCTTGCCGTCCTTGTCTACGTCCATGACAACCGCGCTGCGGTAGGTCGCAGCGCCCGTCGCGAGGACTGCGGGGCCGAAGCTACCGCCACCCAATCCCGGCAATACCTGGAGGATCACGTGCAGCGATCCGCTCGGGCTCGATGCGACCACGGCGTCAGCGATCCCGTCGCCGTTGAAGTCGCCCACTCCGACAGCGAGCGCGCCAGGGAGTGGCGTCGACGTCACGGTGAACTTACCCGTACCGTCCCCGAGCGCAGTAATGAGTCCTGCACTCTGGTCTGTTGCGAGCACGTCTAATTTCTGATCGCCGTTGAGGTCCCCAACGGCAACGGACGACGGATTTGACGACGTGGAGATTGATGACGGGGTCAGGAACGTACCGTCGCCCTTGCCCAGCGCAACACCAAAACCCGTTGTAAGATCGGGCTTGCCGTCTCCATTGAAGTCCGCGACGAGCAGGCCATATCCCCCGTTGATATTGCCCGCGGACACGGCGCCGCCGAAAGTACCGTTACCGTTGTTGATCAAAACCGCGATGGACGTCGGGTTCGCCGCCTTCTGTAGCGTCGCGAAATCAATCTTGCCGTCGTGGTTGAGATCCGCAGCAACGATCGCGATCGGCTGTGAGCTGGCAAAGTACGGGATCGGCGCTTGGAACGTGCCGTCTCCGTTGCCGAGCAGAACGCTCACGTTGCCACCGAGATTCGCCACGAGCAGATCGATGTTGCCATCGCCGTTCACCTCGGCTGAGACCACGTCCGAAGGGTTCGTACCGACGGGGAACGTGCGCGACGGCGAGAACGCGTGAGCCGTCGCTCCGAGGGAGACCGCGATGACGTTCGTAGGAGACGAGTTCGCGTCGTTGACGGCGGTAGCGACATCCAACAAGCCATCCTTGTTGAAGTCGGCGACGGCGACGCCTGACATCGCCGGGCCGAACACACCCGCGTGCCTTCCCGCTCGGAATGATCCATCGCCGCGCGCCAACACCACGCTGACGGCATTGTCCACGTCGGTAGAGACGGCCACATCCAGATGGCCGTCGCCGTTGAAGTCGGCGATGCCGTGAGAGAACCCGGTGTTGCCCCCGGCGACGACGTAGGTCTGAGCGCTCTCGAGCGTTCCGTTACCTTTCCCCTTCATGAATGCCAGCGTGCCAGCGCCCCGCCCGCTCGGAACGAGCAGGTACCCACCGAGAAGGACGTCCCGCTTCCCGTCGCCGTCGAGATCGAGCACGTCCACCGCGCTGATGGGAGACGAGCCTATTGGGGTGATCGCCAGCGCCTGGAATGTGCCATCGCCGTTGCCGAGCGCGACCACCGAACTCCATACCTGGATGGTGAGCGTGGACGAGATGATCCGCTGGTCCACCATGGCGAACACGAGATCGATCTTCTGGTCCCCGTTCAGGTCGCCTACGACAGGCGCTGCGACGAACTGATTTGGGTTGTTCGGGATCGTAAAGCTTGCCCCGCCGTTTACCTGGGCGTCGAAGGCCCCGTCTCCCTTCCCTGGATAATAGGACCACGTGTACGTGTAGTCTGGGGTTGCCGGTGGCCGCAGTCTTCGCGTGTTAGGAGGCTAGTAGAGGGCGAGCGGGCAGTGCGGTAGGCTGCGCAACCCTTGGAGCTAGAGCATGGCAAAAGAACCACGTCCGCCTGAAAACGACGAGATCGGCGACGAGACGCTATCCGCGGTCAAGTGGATGGTGCCACACTGGTCTGAGATCAAGCATTGGGTCTGGACCGGAATATGGGTTGGAGTCGCCGCTGTCACGACCCTGCTCGCGGTCGCGGGGGCCGCTGAGATAAGACTGACCAGCTCGATCGGCGCCGCTATGGGTCTCATGGTGGTCACTGCCGTGGCGCTATCGTTCGTTTTCATCTACTTCGGTCGACACGCGCGAGGACTTCGATTGCAGGAGTCAGCGCGCAAACAGGGCGGTTGGCAGCGTCAGATTCGGGAGGATGTCCGAAGCGAGCTTGAGGCCGAGTTTTCGGAAAAGAAAAAGACGCTGGACGCTGGAATCGCCGAATTCATGGGCAAGATGGAAGCAAAAGCGGGAGACTGGACGCCCGAGGCAATTACAGATCTGGTTTCTGTCCGGCTTGAGTCGGTCGGTTTCAACGATCCCGCGCAACCGGATTCCGTTTTGCTCTTCGGATGGTCGATAGCTTCTTTATCTCCGATGCCATGTCGAGTCGCGATCGACGGCGGTACATGTGAGATCTTTCGTATCGATCCGATGCTCGCCGGTCAGGCGATCGAACGCTTTGACATCCGCCCACTGCGCGCCATTCCGTTCGACGGCCAGTTTACTTCGGAGCATTTTCTTGGTATCGGCGTCGCCGACAGGCTGCCGGTTACGCAGGCGCAGCGAGAGAAGTTGTCTGCGATGCTACAGGGCGTAGAGGCCGTCGATGTCGTTGTCCACATCCACTACCACGTCGAGGCCGCGGGCGGGAACGTGACGGTGCAGCCAGCGGCTATCCAGCGACCCACGCGGCTCCCGAGTTGGTTGAGTTCAGTTTCGAAGGGTCAGGCACCTCCTCGTTCGAGCGTTGCGTTTCTACAAGATGCTGGAGCTGCCGCGGGTGACGAGATGCGGAGGGTTCTTGCAACAACGAAGAAGACGTTTGATCTGATCGCTCTTACCGGCGCGTCGTTCTCTCATCAGTGGCTGGATGAGGTTCGCGCCGCGGCACGACGAGGCGTGTCGTTTCGGTTCCTTTTTCTAAGTCCCGAGTCACCGCTACTCGAAGTCTTCGCGTCCACTACTGGCGTCACGCCGCGGCTCTTGCGGGAACAGATTATTCACGTGTTGCGCTCGCTGCTTTCGATCGAAGCTGAGCTGACAACGAAGATTGAGGTCGGTCTGCGCAGTGAAAGCGTTCCTCTGTACTCTGGCTGGATCAGCGACGGAGAAGGCGCCGACGGGCGATCGCAGATCAAGACGTACCTTCACAGTCGGACGGGCGCGGAGGATGTGATCTTCCGTTGCGACGATCCAGTCTTTCGACAGAGGATGCTGAAAGCCTTCAATGAAGCGTGGACCCGTACGGAGGAGAAAGACGTGAGGGCCTTGCTGGCACGCGCTCTTTTGACGATCGAAGTCAGAGAGGCAACGCTAGCGAATATCGTAGAGAAGAACGAAGGTGGTTACCGATTCAGCGTGGAATGCACGCTCCGTCCGGCAGCGCCTGTGCATGTCGCCTGGGCCAAGCTTGAATGGAGCAAGACTGAAAAACCAAGCCACGCCGCACCGACCTCATTTTCGCTCACCGATGCGACCACGACTCCGTTCCCGCGGACGCTGGACAAAGTCGAGACTCACCCGCTTCAATTCGTGCTCTCTCCGTCAAAACGACAGGGCTATGCAAGAATCGTTGTCCTTGTCGGTGGCGAAGAGGTCACATCCGAGTGGTTCCCGACGGCAGAGACCATATTCCCGATACATCCGCGGCAAGGCGAAGCTGGATAAGCCCCTCCGATCCCGCTCGACGGCGAGGTCGCGATTACGTCGGGCACAGCCGGCTTCAGGTCTCAAGGCTCGGACGTCGTGAGCGACGGAGTCACGTGACGGTCGCCGAACAACGCCTGATTGACCTCGTCAGTAATGCGCTCGAATTCTGCCGCCAGCGCTGGCAGGCGGAAGCTTGCCAAAGATGACGCGAACGAGCCGAGCACTCGATCGAACAGCCTATCAACCGAGTCGCTCCTTGCCTTTCTCCGCAGGACGTCAACCGTAGATGTGCCTCGGGCTGCCAGTGCCATCAACTGCTCGAAGCGATCGACTCGTACAAGCGTCAAGGGTGCCACTGCCGACTGCTGCAGCAGGTTCTCGCTGGCGCAACGTTGACGAAGCCATTGATAGAGGGCGGGGCACTCTCCGATGTTATCGAAGGTCATCAATGCTGGAAAGAGTTGGACGGTCGGGCGAAGTCGGTCGCGAAAAGCTCCCGCGCGGATCAAATCTATTCTTTCGTTCAGAAGTCGTACAACACCATCGCGGTAGGCACGACCTTGCCTCTTGCCCCGTTTGCCGAAGAAGAATTCCTCGTACCAATCGACGACTGACGATCGTTCGAGGGCGCGCCTTGCGACACTCTCGGAAACCAGTTTCCCCTTCGCTGAGAAGAGACAGGCACCAGAGCCGTCATAGGTGACAACGTCTTCGATCTCGTCGCTCGCTCCCGGGTGTGTAGGGATGAATACGTGGTCGGGAAACTTCGACGACGAGGCGGCGAGGGACGCGACTCTGCCGCACCACCACTCGAACAGATGTCCAAACGCAGACGGCCAGTCGTCCCGGTCACATCCGAGCTGCGTCGCTGCTTCGCTGAACTGAAACCATATTCCTGCACGCATCTTTTCAGCGATGACGGCCGGGGACGCCGCCATCAGTCGATTGTCCTTCGCACGCACGAACGGCTTCCTATAAAAGAGGGCGGGTGAATGCGGGAGACCGCTCGGACGCCGTTGGGCTCGCAGTTCGACGATCGCGTCATCGCGAGTGGTCGCCATGTTTCCGAGGTAGCCTTCCATTTCTGCGCGATCGATCAGCGTCGGAGCAATCCAGTTTGGAATGTCGATGACGGGTGGCTCTACCTGGTTGTCCTTGGTCTTGTGGCCCCAATTGCTAGACCACGTCAGTAGCGGCGCGATGAGCGATCTGTGCGCTTCTGCGAATGGACGTCCGAACGCACGCTCTTGGAGTTCTTCCCACGTCGAGGCGTTCTGGCCAAGCTTCGCGTGCTCGGGGCGGTGCTCGAACATCAGGGCGGTGCGCGCGAATCGATGAAGCTGATCCTCGCTGACATTGAAGTGGGCTGCATAAGTCTGGTCCGCGAGCGCGCCTTCGAGAGCGGTAAGAGGGCGCGCATCGAGCTCGAGCCAGTTATGTAGATGCTCGTTGGCAATCAAAGCCCACAACGCCAGCGAGCCATCGGATGGCATCGTCCCGCCGGCGTCGCCTGCTTCCAGCAGAACGAGAGCTTGCAGGAAATAGATCACTTGCTCATGGACGAGCCTCGCGTGACCCCGATATGCCGCCGCAGCTCTCCCCGCCGCGGCAATCGGCGGATGTTCGTGGTTGCTCAACCCGGCGAGAGCTGCGAGCAACTGGCGAGACGTCTCGTCGGGTGAAGCAGACAATCGGGCAGCGAGAATCGCTAGTGCCGCGAAGGCGCCATTCCAGTCAGAGGCGCGAACGAGATAGATGAGATCCTGCGCGGGAGTTGTGCGATTCATCAATTCCGAGAGCTTGAGATACGTTCGCATCGACTCGACAGGTGAACGCTGTGCTGGAGTCGCGTTGCGATTGCGAGAACCACGCGACCCGAGGCGCTCTTTGCGCTTGGCACGCCTTCGTTTCTTCTCCTCTCGACGTTTGTTGTTTGGCACGAGGGTTCCCCACCCTGTCGTGAGGCAACCGTCGGCTCTCCCCAGCTCTAGGGTGCTCAGGAACGGGGTTTCAGATCGTCCGCACTTTCGTCCGCACTTTTCGGTGTCGCGAGGGCACGCCGTGAGACGCCTGGGCGCGTTAAGTGCCCGCTACCACACCGAATCGATCAATCCGCGGGGCGCCAATTGCCGTTGGCAAGGTGGCACTCTACCACTGAGTTACTCCCGCGAATTGTCAGAGAAGTGCTTGGAACGAGCCGAATTTCTAGTCTGCCGCTCGATCGCTGTCAAGGGCGTTTTCGTCGGTGCTCCTAATGAACGCTGTTATCCGGCGGGCGGCAGAAGAGGTCGGTGGGTAGGATCGACATGGGATCGCCCGGGCATTGGTACTTGGTGACCTGGCTGCACTTGCAGCGGTCGAAGTGCAGGCCGCCTTGGTCGTCGGTGATGTCCTTGCCGCAGTTGGTGTCGTAGTCGCACGCGACGCGGTCGCACGGCTTCTCGCAGGTGCCGTCGTCGCGGCCGGTGGCGGCGAGCTTGCCGTCCTGCAGCTGCTGCGCGAAGCACTCCACCGACTGGCCGATGCCGCCATCGGGCGCGAACGGATCCTTGATGCGGCACCAGTCGCCGTTGAACACCTTGATCACGTGATAGACCGCGTTGGTCGCCGAGTCGCGGCAGTAGTGGTCGACACTGCGCGAGTAGTCGTCGGGGCCCATGTCGGCGCCGCCGTCGAACACCACCCCGCCGAGGTCCACGTTCTGCAGCTCGGGCGGCAGGCACAGCTGCAGGTCGATGTGGATCAGGCAGATGCCGTCGGGGCAGTGCTCGTTCAGGAAGCTCAGGTTGCAGTTGCAGTTGACCACGTCGTCACCGGGCACGGCGACGAACGGTTGCTGCTCGATGTGGCCGTTGGGCCCGCACGCGCACCCGGGGTGGACGGCGGCGCCGACCACGAACAACAGCAGCCAGCCGCGAGCGCTCATGCGGTTAGCCTAACATCAATAGTGGAGGGGACGGCTACTTGAGGTTGGTGAGCAGCGAGTCGGACAGGCTGGGCTGATCGATGTTGCCGAACCAGATGCTCCAGGTCGCCTTCATGAAGTCCGCGCCGTCGACGGTGGCCTTGGCGCTCCCCGAGTACAGCGTGGTCTTCTTCGCGCCCGCGTCGTACGCGATGGTCACCCACGAACCCTCTTTGAGCTCGCTCGAGAGCGGCGCAATGAGCTGCTCGATCTTCGCCGAGTTGGCGTAGTTGTTCTTGGCGTACGCCTCGCGGAGCGCGTTGCGGATCTTCTCGGCGTCGACCGAGCGCAGCATCTTCCACGCGAGCTTCTTGTCCGCGTCCAGGTTGATCATGCCTTCCTTGGACTTGGCGGACGGCACTTCCTTGGCGAACGACTGGATGTCGTAGACCTTGACGTTGAAGAACGCGACCTTCTTCAGCCGGATGCCTTCACCGGTCTTGACGAAGCCGTCCTTGTCGCGCTCCTGCGCGAACAGGCTCGGGGCGGCGATCAACAGGGCCAGGGCGAACGCGAGAAAGCTTCCGAGTCGGCGCATCAGGGTCACCTCGCGCGCGTTGCACTACACGAATTGCGCCAGCGCCGCTTTGACAGATGGGGCGTCTAAGTACGCGAGATGTGGTGGCGGCAACGGGGTCGAACGACCCCAACGAGTGGCTACTGTAGCCACTCCTTTCACATAGTTACGTTAGTGAAGTGATCCTGCTTACTGCGCGTACTTCAGCGCCAGGACCTCGAGGATCCGGTCCGCGACCGCATCGTCGATGTCGAGCACCTCTTGCATGAGCGCCAACATGCGCTCTTCGGGCTCGTTCACGTCGCCCGAGCTCATCGCCACGTCGGCCGCCAGGAGGAAGCACTTCTGCCGCACCGCAACCGACTCGATCTCGCGCAGCGAGTTGACCGACTCCTCGAGGTCGCCGCCGTAGCGCGAGATCACCTTGTTGGCGTGCTCGATCAGCGCGCCGAAGTCCTTGTCCTGGAACTCCGGCAGCGTGCTCAGGAACGCCTCGACCGTGGCCAGCTCGCGTCGCTCGAGCGTGCCGTCGGCGCCGGCCATGAGCAGCATGGCGTGCAAAAGGAGCACGTCGTCATTCTTCTGTTTGACCGAGCGTTCTTCGCCGATCTTCGAGAACGTTCCCATGTTCGCTCCACCGTTCGAGATTGCGGCCGGATGCTAGCACGTGGTACCGCCTGCATCATGCGCGAGATCATCCCCGGCGTTCTGACCTGGTCCAAGCTGTCGGACCGCTTCGGCTACGACTTCAACGGCTTTTTAGTGCGCGACGTCGCCATCGACCCGGTCGAGATGGACGACGAGACGCTCGAGCGGCTGGCCAAGGAGCGCGTCGAGCGGATCGTGCTCACCAATCGCAATCACTATCGCGACGTCGAGAAGCTGCGCAAGCGCACCGGCGCCAAGGTGGCGGTGCACACGGCCGACGCCGCGTGGGTGCGCGGCAAGGGCGTCACCGTCGACGAGACGCTGGTCGCGGGCGAGAAGGTCGGCCCGTTCGTGGTGCTGGCCGCAGCCGGCAAGTCGCCGGGCGAGGTGGCGCTGCACTGGCCGGCGCGCAAGCTGTTGATCGTCGGCGACGCGTGCGTCGGACCGAAGCCGGGCGAGCTCGGGCTGTTGCCCGCGGCCGCGATCGACGATCTGCCGGCGCTCAAGAAGAGCCTCGAGCAGCTGCTCACCGTCGACTTCGACGCGCTGCTGCTCGCCGACGGGCACTCGATCCTGACCGGCGGCAAGGCCGCGCTGGCAAAGTTGGTCGCCACGTTCCACGCGTGAGCCTCGAGCAGCACAACCGGCGCATCGTCGCCTGCACGCGCTGCAGGCGCCTGGTGGCGTGGCGCGCGCAAGTGTCGCGGGAAAAACGCGCGGCGTTCGCGAGCGAGACCTACTGGGGCAAGCCGGTGCCCGGGTTCGGCGATCCCAAGGCGCGGCTGCTGGTGTGTGGCCTGGCGCCCGCGGCGCACGGCGGCAATCGCACCGGCCGCGTGTTCACCGGCGATCGCTCGGGCGACTGGCTGTACGGCGCGCTGTACCGCGCGGGCTTCGCGAATCAGCCCACGTCGACCGATCGCCAGGACGGGCTGCGCCTGCGCGACTGTTACGTCACCGTCGGGGTTCGCTGCGCGCCGCCCGACAATAAGCCGCTCCCCGAGGAACGCGACGCTTGCCTACCGTTTCTCGTCGCAGACCTGCAGCTCCTTGCCCGCGTGCGTGCGATCTTCTGTCTCGGCGCGTTCGCCTGGGACGCGGTCTTGCGCGCGCTGCGCGAGCTCGGCCACGCGCCGTCACCGCGTCCGAAGTTCGGCCACGGCGTCGAGATCGCCGTCGGTCCCTACACGCTGCTCGGCTCGTACCACGTGAGCCAGCAGAACACCTTCACCGGCCGGCTCACCGAGCCCATGCTCGACGCGGTCTTTCAGCGCGCCCGCGCCGTCCTCGATCCATGAGCGGCTGGCGCTGGCCGGCGTCGGGCCCGCATGTCGCGCGGCTGTTCCATCGGCTGCTGGCGCTGATCTTCCTCGACGCGTTCGTCTCGCTCGGCGTGCAGGTGCACCTGCTCTACGGCAGCCGCGGGCTGATCCCCGCCGCGCAATACGTCGCCGAGGTGCACGCGCAGGGGCTGCCGTTCCATCAGTTCCCGACGCTGTTCTGGTGGGGCGCCGGCGACGGGATGTTGTCGCTCGGGATCTTCGCCGGCATCGCGCTCTCACTCTTGTCGCTGGCCGGCGTGGCGCCGCGCGTGTGCAGCGGCCTGGCGACCGTGCTGTACCTGAGCTTCGTCACCATCGGCCACACGTTCATGTCTTTTCAGTGGGACAACCTGATCCTCGAGTGCGGCTTCTTCGCCATGTTCTTGCCGCGCGACCGCAAGGCGCCGTGGATCCACGTGGTGTTCCGGTTGATCCTGTTCAAGCTGTACTGGGAGTCGGGCATCGCCAAGCTGCAGTCGCATCTCGGCGATTGGAACGACGGCAGCGCCATGACCTTCTACTACGAGACCGCGCCGCTGCCGACGTGGATGGCGTGGTTTGCGCATCAGTTGCCGGCCTGGTGGCACCACCTCGAGAGCTGGCTCACGCTCGGGTTCGAGCTGGTGCTGCCGTTCGGCATCTTCGCGCCGCGCCGCGTGCGCCTGGCCACCGCGGCGTTTCTCACGCTGTTCCAGATCATCAACGCCGTCACCGCCAACTACGGCTTCTTCTGCTACCTCGCGACCGTGCTGCACGTGTTCCTGCTCGACGACGCCGACGTGGTGCGTGCCGGCGCGTGGCTGCGCAGAAAGCTCGCCCGTGCGCCCGCGCGCGAGCTTCACGAACGGCCGCTCGCCGGTTGGCGGCGGCACCTGCAGCTCGGTACGGCCACGATCTTGATCGCGGGCTTCACGGTGATCTCGACGATCGATGGGCTCGTCAGCTTCGTCGATCGCAAAGGGCTCGCCGAGCTCCAGCCGCTGCGCGAGCTCTACGATCCGTGGCGCGTGGTGAACACCTATCACCTGTTCGGCCACATCACGCGCGAGCGCATCGAGGTCGAGCCGCAGACCTTCGACGGCGCTACCTGGACCGCGCAAGATCTGAAGTACAAGCCGGGCGATCCGCAGCGCCACGCGCCGTTCGTCGCGCCGCACCAGCCGCGCGTCGCGTTTCAACTGTGGTTCTACGGGCTCGACTACGAGCGGCGCGCGCCCGTCTACGTGATCAACCTGCTCGATCGTATGTGCAACGATCCCGACGCGGTCGATGGGCTGTTCCGCGCGCCGCTGCCGCGCAAGCCGAACGCGGTGCGCCTCTTGTTCTGGCAGTACCACTTCACCGATTGGGCTCAGCTGCGCTCGACGGGCGCGTGGTGGAAACGCACGAAGCTGGCCGAGAGCCGCGCGATCCCCTGCCAATCCGGGAAATGATAGGCTGAGCGAAATGCCGGGGGAGGAGACGCTGCATTCGATCGATCAGGAGCGCTTCCTGAAGGCGCCCCTGCCGCTGGTGTGGGCGCTGCTCGCCGATACCAACCGCTGGGATCGCGCGGTCGGATCGAAGCCGTCGCGTTACACCTACGAGCGCACGGTCGCCGAGGATCCGTCGACGCGCCAGCGGGTGGGGCGCGCGCGCCAGATGGGCCAGGAGGTCGCGTGGATCGAGCAGGGCGAGTGGCTCGAGTGCCAGTTCATCTGGGGCGAGCGGCAGTTCATCGACGGGCCGTTCTCTCGCGTCGGCTATCGCTTCCACGTCTCGGAGCGTGACGGCGGGACGCTGCTCTCGGGCAACATGTACTTCACCACGCGCGACTCGGCACAGGCCGGGCTCGCGCCCGCGATGCGCGCCGGGCTGACCGCCGCGGTGTCGCGCTACCTCGCCGCCATCGAGGAGCTGTTCAAGCGCGCCACCATGCCCACGCCGTCGAGCGGCCCGCCCACCTCGCAGGCGCGGCTCATGCTGCTCACCACCTCGCCCGATCAACTCACCATGGGCGAGTCGACCAAGGTCAACGAGTCCGAGCTGGCGGTGCGCGCGCGGCGCTTCGAATCGGCGCCCGTCGATCCGCAGGTGCGCGAGCGCCTGGTCGAGCTGTTGCGCACGCGGCCCGACGACGACGTGCGGCAGATGCGCCCGTTCGAGCTGGCGCGCGCGTGGGACACCGGGCGCCGCGAGGTGCTGCGCGCGTTCCTCTACGCGGCGCGCGCCGGGCTGGTCGATCTCGAGTGGCAGCTCAACTGCCCGACGTGCAAGGTCGGCTCCGAGGCGCAGAGCTCGCTCTCGTCGGTCAAGCGCAGTGCGCACTGCGAAGACTGCAACATCGACTACGAGCTCGACTTCGCCGAGAACATCGAGGCGGTGTTCCACGTCAACCGTGCGCTGCGCGACATCGAGCCGCGCGTGTACTGCGCGGGCTCGCCGTCGTTTCGGCCGCACGTGTTCGGGCTGCTTTCGGCGCTGCCCAACGCCTCGCGCGAGACCACCGCGACTTTGCCGGCGGGCCTCTTGTTGGTGCGCGCGCTCAAGGCGCAGCGGCGCGGCGCGATCGCCATCGGCGAGGGGATCCCCAAGGAGCTCGAGGTTCGCATCACCGCCGGCGAGGTGCTGCTCTCGACGGTGCCGCGCGCGCCCGGCGACAAGGGCACCAGCACGTTGTTGCGCGTGACCAACGAGACCGCCGATCCGGTGATCCTCTCGCTCGAGCGCTCGGGGTGGAACGCCGACATCGTGCTCGGCAGCGTGATCCTGACGCTCCCCGAGTTCCTCGATCTGTTCTCGACCGAGGCCCCGGCGGCCGGCGTCGAGCTGACCGTGGGCTCGCTCACCGTGCTGTTCTCCGATCTCACCGGCACCACCGCCATGTACGAGCGGGTCGGCGACGCGCGCGCGTTCGCGATCATCGAAGAGCACTTCCGCGCGGTGACCGAGGCGGTGGCGCGCAACGAAGGCGCGGTGGTCAAGACCATGGGCGACGCGGTGATGGCGACCTTCCACACGCCGGCGCGCGCGCTCGCCGCCGCGTTCGAGCTGGTGACGCGCGTCCGCACGACCGCGCAGGCGCACGGGGTCGAAGGCCTGGCGATCAAGATCGGCCTGCACGAAGGTCCGTGCCTGGCCGTGCGCGCCAACGATCGGCTCGATTTCTTCGGCACCACGGTGAACGTCGCGGCCCGCATGCAGGGCCAGGCGCGCGGCAACGACGTGGTGATCTCCGCCGGGCTCCTCGAGCATCCCGAGGTCGAGCGCCTGCTCTCGTCGAGCGGGTTCTCCGTCGAGCAGTTCCGCACCGAGCTCAAGGGATTGCGTGGCGCGCAGCACCTGCTCCGGATCGCCGCGCTGCCCTCTTGATGGAAGATCAGGCGTCGACGCTGCCGGGCGCGAACACGCGCGGGACCGGCCCGGTGCCGGGCAAGCTGCGGCTGTTGGTGATCGGCGTGGGGTCGTTTCACACCTACGCGCTGCCCGAGGTCGGCGAGCTGACCATCGGCCGCGCCGACAACGCGTTCATCCGCATCGAGGACGCGCAGGTCTCGCGCCGGCACGCCACGCTGCTGGTGGGCAAGAGCAGCATTCGCATTCGCGATCTCGGCAGCATCAATGGCACGCGCGTGCGTGAGCAGCGGGTCGAGCCGGGCAAGACCGCGGATCTGCAGCCGGGCGACGTGATCGACATCGGCAACACCATGCTGATCGTGCAGTACGGCGCGACCGCGGTGCGGCCGCGGCACCTGTGGGGCCACGGGGTGTTCGAGGGACGGCTGGTCGACGAGTGCGCGCGCGCGGCCCGCGAAGGCGCGGAGTTCGCCGTGGTGCGCCTGCATGTGGATGGCGATTCGACGCCGGCCGAAGAGACGCTCGCGGTGGCGCTGCGGCCGGGCGATCCGGTGGCCAGCTACGGGCCGGGCGAATACGAGATCCTCTTGTGCGACGTGGGGCCCGGGCAAGCCGAGGAGCTCACCCGCCAGCTGGTCGCGCAGCTCGGCCTGCGCGGGGCGCACGGCCGCGTCGGCATCGCCTGTTATCCGCGCGACGGCCGGGCGCCCGAGGCGCTCGCGCAGAAGGCCGGCGACGCGGTGCGCGGGCGCGATCTGGCCGCCGAGGATCCGGCCACCGCCGCGATCGTGATCGTCGACGGCGCGATGCAGCGGCTGCACCGGCTGGTCGAGCGGGTCGCTGCCGGCACCATCAGCGTGCTGTTGCTCGGCGAGACCGGGGTCGGCAAGGAAGTGTTCGCCGAGACCATCCACCGCCGCTCGCCGCGCGCGCAAAAGCCGTTTCTCCGGCTCAACTGCGCGGCGCTCGCCGAGTCGCTGCTGGAGAGCGAGCTGTTCGGCCACGAGCGCGGCTCGTTCACCGGCGCGGTGGCGCAGAAGAACGGCCTCCTGGAGGGCGCCGACGGCGGCACCGTGTTCCTCGACGAGATCGGCGAGCTGCCGCTGGCCACGCAGGTCAAGCTCCTGCGCGTGCTCGAGCAGCGCACCGTCACGCGCGTGGGCGGGCTCAAGCCGCGCGCGATCGACGTGCGCTTCATCGCGGCGACCAACCGCGATCTCGAGGCCGACGTGGAGCGCGGCCGGTTTCGCCAGGATCTGTTCTTCCGCTTGAACGGCATCTCGCTGATGATCCCGCCGTTGCGCGAGCGGGCCGGCGAGATCGAGGCGCTGGCGCGCGCGTTCATCCGCCAGGCGTTCCAGGCCGGCGGGGCCAAGGGCGGCGAGCCGGAGCTGTCGCCGGGCGCGCTGATCCTGCTCGAGCGCTATAGCTGGCCGGGCAACATTCGCGAGCTGCGCAACGTGATCGAGCGCGCGGTGCTGCTGTGCGCGGGCGCGCCGATCGGCCCCGAGCACCTGCCGATCGAGAAGATGGGCAACATGCTGGTGCCGGCGCCCGACTCGGGCAAGTTCCCGGCCATCGATCTCGGCCCGATGGCGTCGAGCGGCCAGCCCCACGCGGCGCCCAACCTGCGGCGCGAGCTGGAGGCGTTCGAGAAGCAGCGCATCCTCGACGCGCTCGAGCGGTGCGCGGGCAACCAGACCAAGGCCGCGCGCCGGCTCGGCATGTCGCGCCGCACGCTGGTCTCGCGGTTGGAGGAATACGGCCTGCCACGCCCAAGAAAGCCGCGCGGCGGCTAGGAAGAAACTGCCACGTAGTCCGTAGTCCTACACCATGAGGCACCTTATGAAATCGAACCTGATTGGCTTTTCGCTCCTGCTCGCCACCGCCGGCTGTGGCTCCAACTCCAGCGCCGACGTCGACTCGTTCATCGGGTCGCTCGCGGCGCAGCAGTGCGACTGGGAGTTCCGCTGTTGCAAGGATGCGGAGATCAAGCAGCTCGACGGGCGCAAGTACGCCGCCGAGGAGGACTGCATTCCCTACAAGACGCTGGCGCTCGAGGACCAGCTGTTCCTCGAGCGGCTCGCCGCGCGCGAAGGCCGGCTGCGGGTCGACTCGACGCGCGCCGGCGCCTGCCTGGCGCAGCTGACCGCCAAGGCGTGCAACCCGATGCCCGGCACGCCGGTGCAGCCGCCCTCTGGTGATCCGATGCTGATGGACGCGTGCATCAATGTGCTCATCGGCTCGACGCCGGTCGGCTCCGAGTGCGTCTACACCGACGAGTGCGTCGATGGCGCGCGCTGCGTGGGCGACGCCGAGGCGGTCGGCCGCGGCGTGTGCGTGCCGTATCAAGAGGAGACCGATATCTGCAACGTCACCGCCGACTGCGATCCGAAGGTGAAGGGGCTCTACTGCGCTCCGCAGGACTTCCACTGCCACCTGCGCGCGCGGCTCGGCGAAGCGTGCGCGTACACCACCGATTCGCTCGGCAAGAACCCGACGCTGCCGCTGCTACTCGAGTGCGACAACCAGCTCGGCAACGTGTATTGCGACCCGATCTCGTCGACCTGCCGGCAGCTTCCGTCGGACGGCGAGCCGTGCTTGTCGCCGCCGCCGCCGGGCGTGAGCTCGTCGTGCGATCCCGATCCGACGCTGGCGCTGGTGTGCGACACCACCGGCGGCGGCACCACCGGCGTGTGCCGCGCGCCCGGCAAGGTCAACGAGGACTGCAGCACCCGCGCGTGCGCCGCCGACCTGTACTGCGACACCTCGACCGGCACCTCGAGCATCTGCCGGGCGTTGCCGGATTTCGGCGCGCAGTGCTCGGCCTCGGGCGGGCGTTGCAAGAAGCCCTACTACTGCAACTTCTCCAAGGCCCCCGAGGTGTGCGACCAGCCGGCGTCGATCGGCGAGGACTGCACCAGCGTCACCTGCGACACCGGCCTGACCTGCGATGCGAACACGCGGCTGTGCAAGAGCCTCTTGCCCGACGGCTCTCCGTGCGTCTCGTCGACCGACTGCTTGTCGTTCAGCTGCGGCTTCTCGGTCGGCCAGACCACGCAGCGCACCTGCCAGCCGCAGAACACGACCATCACGGTGATGTGCTCGGGACGGTAGGCGACGTTAGCGGACGGTCTGCTCGTCGAGGATGCCCTGGATGGTCGACAGCGCGAGCTGCGCGTTCATGGTCGACTTGAGCTCGAGCTGGGCGACCGGGGCGGTCGCCAGCGCGCTGGCAGTGGCGACCGGCGCCAGGCGCGCGCGGTCATAGGCGAGCAGCGGCGCGGTCGCGGGCAGCTCGTCGGTGGGGAGGCGGCCAAAAAATCGGGCGTGCGCGCTCTCGCCGTGTTGCGAGGTGTCGACCCAGCGCACGTCGAGGTCACGCGAGTCCACGTGCACGAACTCCTGCTTCGGGTAGTAGCCGACGCCCACGTTGCGGAAGCTCTTCCACACCCACGCGGCGACGACCTTGGCGGGCACGCCATCGACATGGATGTCCATCGCGCGGCCGAGGAAGTGCTTGGAGTGCGGCGCGCCGTACGGCTTGGCGCGGTAGCCCGAGACGATCTCGATGCGCGCGTCACCGAAGTGGCGCGAGATGGCGGCGACGATCTCGAGCGTGCGCGGGTTCATCTGCTTCTCCCGCTCGGTGCGCCAGCAGCGCACGAAGTGCGAGAACGCCTTGAGCACGTCGGGGCGCACGTCACCCGTATCGTCGAGCAGCATGAAGCTCTGCTCGTCGTGACGGTTCTGGAAATAGAACGAGATCGGCGCCGACTGCGGCTCGGGCGAAACGAACACGCGGGCCAGGTCGGCGGCGCCGGACAGTAGTGCGAAGGCAATCGTGAGCATCGGCATCATGGCTAATCCCTCCGTTGGGGATGTCGCGAGCTAGAGCACCCGCGATGCCAAGTCTCGCGCGGCGCACTTAAGTCGATGAAATGGCCCGAAAATAGGCTCTGGGGGCCGGTGTGGGCGGGCGCCCCGAAGTCTCCGGAATCCGGAGGATCAGCGCGATAAGGCTCCGAAAACCCGGCGGTGTTTGACCGTTGTGGTCCGGGCCGCTAGGATTAACCACTTACATGAAGCCGCGCGGGCCTTCGACGATTGCGATCAAGACCCGCGAGCCCAGCGCTTATCGCACCGCCCGGCTGGTGGTCTCATCCCCCGGCCAACCCGACAAGAGCCTGGTCCTCGGCGTGCCCCACGTGCGCATCGGCGCCGGCTCGTCCAATGACGTGGTGCTTGAAGACGCACACGCGTCGCGCTTCCACTGCGAGGTGCGCAAGACCGACGAGGGCTGGCTGTTGCGCGATCTCGGCTCGCTCAACGGTACGCGCGTGGGCGATCTGGTGGTGAAGGAGGGCGTGCTGCAGCCGGGCGCGACCATCACGGTCGGCGAGACGCGCATCAAGTTCCTGGCCGATGACGGCAAGCCCGAGGAGGTGGTGACCAGCCCGCACCACAACTTCGGCGAGGTGGTGGGGCGCTCCTTGCGCATGCGCGAGGTGTTCGCGGTGCTCGAGCGCATCGCCGCTACCGACCTGACCGTGCTCATCGGCGGCGAGACCGGCTCGGGCAAGGACGTGATGGCGCGCGCGATCCACGCGCAGTCGACGCGCGCGAAGAAGGCGTTCGTGGTGTTCGACTGCGCGGCGGTGGCGCCCAACCTGATCGAGAGCGAGCTGTTCGGGCACGTCAAGGGCGCGTTCACCGGCGCCAACGAGAGCCGCGAGGGCGCGTTCGTGCGCGCCGACGGCGGCACGCTGTTCCTCGACGAGATCGGCGAGCTGGCGCTCGATCTGCAGCCCAAGCTGTTGCGCGCGCTCGAGCAGCGTACGGTGCGGCCGGTCGGCGGCGGCAAGGAGATCCCGATCGACGTGCGGATCATCGCCGCGTCGCACCGCAACCTCGAGCAGATCGTCAAGGAGCAGCACTTCCGCCAGGATCTTTTCTTCCGGCTGTCGGTGGTGACCGTGCAGATCCCGTCGCTGCGCCAGCGGCTGGAAGATCTGCCGATGATCATCGAGAAGCTGCTGGTGATGGGCGGCAAGCCGATCGGGCTCGCGCCCGAGACCATGACCATCCTCGAGAAATACGATTGGCCGGGCAACGTGCGCGAGCTGCGCAACGTGATCGAGAGCGCGTCGGCGGTGTGCGACGGCGAGCAGATCGAGCCCAAACATCTGATGTTCTTCAAGCCGCGTCGTCGTGATCCCACCGTCGACAAGCTGCCTTTGGCGGGCAAGTCGCTGGAGAGCATCGAGCGCGCGGCGATCGCGCAGACGCTCGAGCATTGCGGCGGCAACAAGACGCGCGCGGCGCGGGCGCTCGGAATTTCGCCGTCGACGCTCTACGAAAAGGTGAAGAAGTATTCGCTCTAGCGAGGTGACCGGGTGATCGGCGAGCTGATCCACGGCCAGTATCGCGTGCTCTCCAAGCTGGGCGAGGGCGGGATGGGCGAGATCTGGCTGGCCGAGCAGCTCGAGGGTGGCGCGCGCGTGGCCCTCAAGGTGCTGCGAGCGCGGCTGGCCGAGCAGGAGGAGTTCGTCTCGCGCTTTCGCCGCGAGGTGCGCGCCACCAGCCGGCTGCAGCACCCGAACATCGTGCGCGTGTCGGACTTCGGCAAGCTGTCCGACGGTCGCTTCTTCATCGCCATGGAGCACGCCGACGGCGAGACGCTCGAGGCGCTGATCAACCGCGAGGGCGCGCTGCCGGTCCCGCGCGCGCTGCGCATTCTCTGCCAGCTCGCCGACGCGGTCGAGCACGCGCACTCGCGCGGCGTGGTGCACCGCGATCTCAAGCCCGAGAACATCATGCTGGTGACGCGCGGCGGGCGCCCC
This sequence comes from Myxococcales bacterium, assembly GCA_003170275.1. Lineage (GTDB taxonomy): Bacteria > Myxococcota_A > Polyangia > Palsa-1104 > Palsa-1104 > PALSA-1104. Next base: position 33,988 of record PNAM01000009.1, on the reverse strand, counting down.
GACGTGGTCAAGGTGCTCGACTTCGGGATCGCAAAGATCGTCGCGGCCGATTACTCGGAGAACCGGCGGCTCTCGCTGCAGGGGCTGATCTTCGGCACGCCGCAGTGCATGTCGCCCGAGCAGGTCGGCGGTGTCGGCACCGATCCGCGCATGGATCTGTACGCGGTCGGCTGCATCGCCTTTGAGATGGTGACCGGCTCGCGCCTGTTCACCGGCACGGCGATGGAGGTGATGCACCAGCAGCTTCGCCGGCCGCCCGATCGTCCGAGCGCGCGCCGGCCGGGCCTGCCGCCCGAGCTCGACGCGGTGATCCTGTGCTGCCTGCAGAAAGATCCCGCGCTGCGCTTTCAGAACGGGCTGGCGCTCAAGGCCGCGCTCGAGCAGCTGGCCGACTTCGAAGAGGTGGCGGTGCCGGTGCCTGCGCCGGAGTCCGCGTCGCCCGCGCCGATGGATCTCGCGCCGACGCTCGTCGGCGGATCGCAGCTCGCCGAGCTGGCGCCGATCGAGGTGCCCGAGCTGAGCCGCGCCGCGCGCCTGTGCGCTGCGCTCGAGGCGGTGATCGCGCTCGGGAACAGCGATCCGAAGCTGGCGATGTCGCTCGACGAGCTCCGTTCGCTCGAGCGCGAGCTGCGCGCCTGCGCCGAAGAGCTCGCGGGCATCGATGCCGGCGCGGACGAGATCGAGCAGGCGGGCCTGTCGCGCGAGGCGCAGCTGGGGATCTGGCTCGGCGAGCTGAGCTTCGAGCGGCAGCAAGCGTCGGCGCGCGGCGCCTCGGTGAAGGACGTGGATCGGCGCACGGCCGAGGTCGAGGCGATGCTCGCGGAGGTCGCGCACGACGTCGAGCGCCAGCTGCTCGAGCTCGCCGAGCGCGCGGTCAAGCTCGCCGACCAGCGCGCCGATCTCGAAGCCGCGCTGCGCGCGCGCTGCGACGAGGCCGAGCCGCTTTCATCCTGAGAGGAGTTAGAGCTTGGTGCGGATGCGCGCGGCGGTGGCGCGCAGCTCGGTGTCGTCGCTGGTCTCCTCGAGGAAACGCAGCTTGCCGGCCAGCGTGCGCGAGCGCTTGGGCTTCTCGCGCGAGAGCAGGGTGTCGAGCACGTTGAGCGCTTCGGCGATGCGCTCCGGCTTCTGATGCTCGAGCGCCTGCTCGAGGACCTCGAAGTCGTCGGGCATCCCGTGGGCCTTCACGTACTTGTCGACCGCGCGCGAGATCTCGTCGCGGCCCAGCGCGGTCACGATCTTCTTGCGCAGCACCATGCGCGGGTCTTCCGTCGGCACGGGCGCCGCGGGCGCCTTGTCCGCAGCCGGCTCGGCGACCGCGCGGGTGCGCGGCTTGGGCATGTCCTGCAGCGCGGGCGGTTGGCGCGTGGGCGTCGCCAACTTCTCGGCGAACTTGCCGACCTCGCCCTTCTCGAACAGCGCATCGAGCGCCGCGCGGTACTGCTTCGACGATCGATCGGCCTGCGCCGCCGATCGCGGATCCTGGCCGCGCGCCGGCGAGGATCCGCCCGACTTGTCGCGCTTGGCGTCGATCTCGCGCCACGATTTCTTGGGCCGATCGCCTCGGTCTCGCTCACCCACGCGTGGGCAACGTAACACAAGTACCTTTCGCGCGCCGGGAGAGTTCTTCGGCTACACTTCAAACGTGGCCGACGACCCCCGCACCGGGAAGGTGCTCCAGGGCCGTTACAAGATCTTGGGCCCGCTCGCCGAGGGCGGCATGGGGATCGTGTATCGGGGCGAGAGGGTCGGAATCGGCCGCCCGGTGGTGGTGAAGTTTCTTCACGCGGTGCTGGCGGAGACGCCCGGCATCGTCGATCGCTTCGAGCGCGAGGCGCGCGCGACGGCGCGGCTGAACCATCCCAACTGCGTGGCGCTGGTCGACTACGGCATCGAGGAGGGCTCGCCCTACCTGGTGATGGAGTACGCCGAGGGCAAGACGCTCGCCGATCTGCTCGACTTCGGCGCGCTCGGCGGACCGCGCTCGGTGCACATCGCCATGCAGGTGCTGGCGGGGCTGTCGCACGCGCACGAGCGCGGCATCCTGCATCGCGATCTCAAGCCGGCCAACATCATGGTGATCGACGCGGTCGGGCACACCGACTTCGTCAAGATCCTCGACTTCGGATTGGCCAAGGTGCTCAACCAGGTCGACGGCAAGCGCGATGTCACGGTGGCCGGCATCGCCATCGGCACGCCCGGCTACATGTCGCCCGAGCAGGCCTCGGGCCTGCCGTCGGATCGGCGCGCGGACATCTATTGTACCGGCGCGCTGCTCTACCACCTGGTCACCGGATCGAAGGCGTTCGAGGGCGACGATCTGCACTCGGTGTTGCGGCGCCACCGCGAGGAGACGCCGGCGCTGCCGCGCGCGCTCAAGCCGGCCGTGCCGATCTCGAACGAGCTCGAGAAGGTGATCACGCGCTCGATGGAGCGCGAGGCGGGCAAGCGGTTCCAGACCGCCGAGGACATGATCGACGCGCTCGACCGCACGCCCGAGGCGCACGCGAGCGGCGACAAGCTGCCCAAGGAAGGCAAGCGCGAACGGCCGTCGTCGTCGTCGTCGGGAGACGAGGCGACCCGCGCCGAGCAGCCGTCGTCGAAGGCGAGGTCGCGCCGGGGCTCGCGCTGGTCGGGCGTGGCGCTGGCTTTAGGAATCGTGCTGGGCGCGGGAGCGACGGTGGGCGTGGCGATGTATACGCCGCTGTTGTCGAGGCTGACACCAGCTCCGATGGTGAAGTCCGATCACGTGAGCGTAAACGACCACGCGAACGTAAACGCGAACGATCAGGTCAAGCCCACGCCGCCCACGCCGCCGGTGGTTGCCACCGTCGACAAGCCCGCGCTGCCGGCGCCGCCCGAGGGCGATCCTGCGCTCGCCGACGAAGACGACGACACCGCGCCGGCCGCCAAGGCGGACGACGGCTCGAACGAGGACGATCGCGCGACGCCGCCGGAGGTGCCCGCCGCTCCCAAGCGCGACGTCACCGTGCGCAACGTCGCGGACGTGCGCGTGCTGCTCAAGAAGGGCGACGCCGACGGCGCGCTGGCCGGGCTTTATCGCCTTCGCCAACGCAAGCCTGCGCCGTCGACGCGCGCCAACGCCGAGATCTCGACGCTGATCGGCCACCTGTACTTCGACCGCAAATGGTGGACCGATGCGCTCAAGGAGTATCGCTTCGCCTGTCGCATCGACGCGCACGCCAAGCGCGACGACATCCTCATCAACAACACCGTGCGCACCCTCGGCGACCGCGGCACCTACTGGCGCTCGCGCCGCCTCTTGCTCGATTACATCGGAAGATCAGCCGTTTCCTCGTTGCGCAGCGCAGCAAAATCGAGCGCGTCGTCCCCCGATCTCCGGCGCCGCGCCCAGCGCGTCCTCGAGACCCTCGAAGGCAAGTCCTCCAAGCACGCCCACCGCTAACGGGTATGTCGGTGTGGGTGATCGCCCACATAGCGGACTTTATTAGGCTTTCGTATGCTGCGCCCGCTCTTGGCTGGAGGGCGGACCATGAAGTTGTTGCACTTGGGATGCATGATCTTTTCGGGCACCCTGCTGATCGCTTGCAACGCAGACGAAGGACGCGGCCACGGCGGCGGCGGCGGCGCAAGCAACGACCTCGCGGGCGGCGGCGGCGGCGGTGGCGATCAGGACTTTGGCGGCGGGCTCGACGACGGCGGCGTGTTCACGCCCGACGACGGCTCGTTCATCGTCCAGGATCCGACCACCTGCGACGAGGCGGCGGCGAACAAGTCCTACATCGGCTGCGACTACTGGCCGACGGTGGTGGCCAATGCCGTGTGGAGCATCTTCGATTTCGCCGCGGTGGTCTCCAACCCGGGGGCGATGCCGGCGATGATCACCGTGACCGGTCCCAACAACGTCAACCAGACGGTCACCGTGATGCCCGGCACGCTGGAGAAGATCTATCTGCCGTGGGTTCCCGAGCTCAAGGGCGCCGACGCCGATGCGATGGGCGGCACGAGCGGGCTCACCGCGTCGACCCTGAAGGTGGGCGGCGCGTATCACCTGGTCTCGACGCTGCCGGTGCTGGTCTATCAGTTCAACGCGCTCGAGTACAAGAACGCCGGCGGTCCCGCGGGCAAGGATTGGTCGAAGTGCCCGGGCACCGGAATGGGCGGCAACCCGCCGTGCTTCTCCTACTCGAACGACGCGTCGCTGCTGCTGCCGTCGACGGCCATGACCGGCAACTACCGCGTGATGACCATCCACGGCGTCGACGGGATCAAGGGCTTCCCGCCGATCATCCCCGACGGTCCCGGGTTGAGCGCGTACATCGCCATCACCGCCACGCAAGCGTCGACGACCGTCAAGATCCAGGTGTCGAGCACCGGACAGATCATCGCCGGTACCGGCGTGACCGCGGTCGCCGCGGGCGGCACGGCCACGTTCACCATGAACGCGGGCGACGTGGTGCAGCTGGTCAGCGGCGCCGCGACCGCCTCCGATCTGTCGGGCTCGCTGGTGCAGGCGGACAAGCCAGTGCAGGTGATTGGCGGGATCCCGTGTATCGCCAATCCCGACTCCGCGTGTGATCACGTCGAAGAGTCGGTGCAGCCGGCGGAGACGTTGGGCAAGCACTACGTCGTCACCATGCCGACCGGGCCGCACGACACGGCGGTGCTGGCGACGGTGCGATTTGTCGGCAACGTCGACGGCACCACGCTCACCTTCACGCCGGCGGTGTCCGGCGCGCCGGCCACGCTCAACGCCGGTCAAGTGGTCAATCTCGACACGGTGAACACCGACTTCGTGGTCACCGGAAGCCACGAGTTCGAGGTCGGGACCATGATGAAGAGCGGCTCGGTGGTCGATCCCAACGCCACCATGAACGCCGAGGGCGACCCATCGCTGTCGTCGATGATCGCGGTCGAGCAGTACCGGCTCAAGTTCGTGTTCCTCGCGCCGGACGATTACGATCTCAACTACGCCGACGTGGTGGCGCCGATGAACGCACACCTGATGCTCGACGGCGCGGCGGTGACCACGGCCGGCGGCCAGGTCGGCACCACCGGCTACGCCGTCTATCGCATCAAGCTCGTCCCCGGCGCCAACGCCGGCGCGCATACGCTCGAGTCCGATCAGCCGTGCGGCGTGCAGATCCTCGGCTACGGCTCGTACACCAGCTATCAGTATCCGGGCGGGCTCAACCTGCTGTCGATCGCGCCCGCGCCGCCGCCCATCAACTAACTAAGGTACGATGCGCGGCGTGAAGCTCCTCGCGCTGCTCCTCACACTGCTGTCGTCGTTCGCTGCTCGCGCGGAGCCGGCGTTGCATTCGATCGCGCAGCACAAGGTGCTCAAGGTCGGCATGCTGGCCGGGATCGCGCCGTTCGTGGTGTCGGGCGCCGACGCGGTCGAGCTGCAGAAGCTGCTGTCGTCGGAGCCGCCGCCGCCGCCGATGCAAAAGTCGACCGACGGGCGGACGCTTTGCGGGTTCGACGTCGAGCTGATGACCGAGGTGGCGCGCGCGCTCGGCGCCAGGCTGGAGATCACGCTGGTCGATCGCTTCGACGACCTGTTGGCCGGGCTGCGCGACGGGCGCTACGATCTGGTGGCGAGCGGGCTCACGCGCAACCTCGAGCGCGCCAAGGTGCTGGCGTTCACCGATCCGTACTTCGCGTCGGGGCTGCAGGTGCTGGTGCACGATCCCAAGCGCTTCGCCGTGATCGATCAGCTGCGGCGCGCGGATCTGCACGTGGCCTTCCTCGGCGGCACTACGGCGGCCACGTTCGCCGGGCAAGAGCTCAAGGGTGCGCACCTGCGCGCGCTCACCGGCGAAGCGGCGCTCTACGCCGCGATGGACGATCCCAAGATCGACGCGGTGGTGGTCGACTACGTGACCGCGCGCGACGCGCAGGTGCGCGGGCGGGTCAAGGCGGCGCTGTTTCCCGTCGAGGAGCGGCGCTTCACCACCGAGCACTTCTCGTTCGCGGTGCGGCAGGGGGACGCCGATTGGGTGGCCTGGCTCAACCTGTTCCTCAAGGACGAGAAGAGCTCGGGCGGCTTCCACCGGCTGGCCGCGCGCTACAACGCCTGGTTCCGGACCGAGCGATGAAAGAAAAACCGCCGTCGCGGCTGGGGCGGTTCGCCGATCGGCTGTCGGAGCGGCTGGGGCGCTCATCGCACGTCTTTTTGGCCGTGCTGCTGGTGCTGTGCGCGATCGAGGTGTGCGTCGACTGGAACGCGACGCTCTACGAGATCAACGTGCTGCGCGCGACGCTGCGCGAGAAGGCGGTGAACTACGCCGACCTGTTGCGCAAGGCGGCCGAGGGCGGGCTTTTGGCGTACGACTGGGACGAGCTCGATCGGTTGTCGGCCGGCGTGTTCGAGGACGAGGACGTGGTGTACGTGCGCTTCTCCGACGTGCTCGGCAACACCATCTACGATCGCTTGCGCTCGGAGTACGGCGCGCACTTCGAGGGCGAGCACTCGGAGCCGTTTCGCACCCACTACCGCCACGTGATGGAGCGCGACGCGGCGGGCATGCTCAACGATCCGCTCGCGCTCAAGGCGCGCATGGAGCGCAGCCGCTACCGCGACTTCATCCAGCAGTTCACCGACGTCGAGAACCGGCTGATCGCGTATTTTTCGAAGACGCCCGTGATCGCGCACGAGCCGCCGCCGCGCGCGCTGTATCAAGATCGCCTGGCCGACACGTCGGGCGGGCTCGATCGCGAGCTCTCGTACGCGATCGGCGCGATCACCACCGAGCACGGCGACACCTACGGCGTGGTGCTGGTGGCGTTCCGCAACGCGGCGCTCAACCGCGCGATCTTCGGCAAGCTGATGAAGGGGCTGGCCATCACGCTGTTCTTCGTCGGGCTGATCCTGGTGCAGAACATCCTGTCGCGGCGCGCCAAGCTGCGCCTGCTCGATCTCGAGTCCGCGCTCGGCGCCGCGCGCGCGGCGATCCGCGGCGCGCTGCCCGATCCGCCGGCGCTCGGCGGCCGCGAGCTGGGGATCGCGTTCGCGCAGGCCGACCGGGTGGGCGGCACGGTCTACGACCTGCGCCCGCTCGACGACGGCGAGATCGAGCTGCTGGTCGCGGTGCCGGCGGGGAGCGGGGTGGACGCGGCGTTCGCGTCGGTGGTGCTGCGCGATCTGTATCGCCGCGTGATTGCTGATCGCGAAGACGTGCCCGAGCTGGAGGCGGCGGCGCGCGCGCTGCTCGGCGCCTACGAGCAGTCGCCGCTCGGTCGCCCGATCGAGCTGGTGCTCGCGCGCATCTCCGCGAGCGGCAAGGTGCGCGGCCTGGTCGCGGGGCTGCGCCCACCGAGCGTGCTCTCGGACGGCGGCGCGCGACCGGTCGAGCTCGGCCCACCGCTCGCGATCGAGTCGCCGCGCCTGGCCAAGCCGTTGCGCGCGTTCTCGGTCGACGTCGGCGAGGGCGGCTTCGCGCTGTTCGACGACGGCCTGGCGCCCGACGCGCCGCGCCGCTTTCTACCCGACGAGGCGCTCACCCGCATCGCCACGCAGCTCGGCAAGAAGGACGCGCAGTCGCTCGCTGAGGAGGTGGTCGCGCGCGCCGTCAAACGCTATCGCAAGAGGCACAGCGACGACTTCCTCGCGATCGTCCTCGCGCCCGCGACCAAGCGAACCTGACGCTACTCGCAGCGAAGCGAGATGGTCCAGCCTTCGTGCAGGTACGAGCGGCGCGTGGTGCCGGGCTGGCCGCACTGCTTCTTGGAATCGTCGAGCAGGCACAGGTCGTGCGGGCCGGGGACCGTCTGGAAGCCGACGCGAGCGCCGGCCGGCACCTCGCCGAGCTTCTTGCCGTCGAGGCTCACCGCGGTCCCGCGCTGGCACTTGGTGTTGTCGACGTAGAACAGCACGCCGGAGCGCGGCGTATTGTCGCGGCCGTCGGCCGGCAGCGCGCGCTTGGGGATCGGAATGGGCGACGTGGGCGGCACCTTCTCCGACGGCAGCGACGGCGGCAGCAGATCTTTGTCCTTCGGCTCGGTCTTGGTCGACGGCGGCGGCGCCACGCCCGGCGCGCCCGGCTGGCCTGGCGTCGGCCAGTCTTCTTGCGCGACCAACGGCTTGCCCTGCGGATCGCCCTTGAGCAGGAGCGCCTGCAGATCGCAGCCGGCGTACTTGAGCTCGTCGTCGAGCTGGTCGTGGAACGCGACCTTCATCTCGCGGTAGTCGGTGAGCAGCGAGTTGTACTGCTGCAGCACGCGGCGCACCTTCCAGCGATAGTCGGGCGTGAGGCCGATGCTCTCGCCCAGCTTGTCGAACTCCTTGACCTGCTCGTAGTGGCGCGTGAGCTCGCGGCCGACGCGCAGGTATTCCGAGCCGAGATGGCGCGCGCGCGCGTACGGACCGGCCACCGCCTCGACCGGGCAGTACTTCTTGGGGCGCGTCGCGTCCTTGCTCTTGGTCAGCTCGCCGAGCGTGGTCTGCACCGAGCGCGCGAACTCGTCACGCATCGACTGCATGTTGTTGGTGAGCTCGAGGAAGCGATCGATGGTGCGCCGATAGTCGGAGGCGTCGCCGAACACGTCGTCGATCGCCGGCTTGCCCTCGAGGTGGAAGCCCTGGGCGCCCGCGTCGATCGGCTTGCCCTCCGGCGCGGGCTGCGTGACCACGGCTTCGACCGGCGATGCCTGCGCGGTCGCGCCGCACAGCACCACGGCCAGGAACCAGTCGAGACGAACCATCTTCCTCATTATGATTAGGCGTCGCCAGCCCCGCAAAATATTCACCGCTGCCGTCGGGCGACTGAATCCGACGCAGGGCAGTGGGAGCACAGGCCCCGGAAAGTCCAGTCGGCTTGTCCGAATCGGCTCGAAATATTACGAAATCATTGAGGATTGTGGATTGTCGTCGCTGGCCCGGCGCTTGCGATGGCTGGGCCTGGAGGCTCCTTCCATGCGGTACGTCGATGCGCTGGTCCGGCTGTGGCACGAGCGAATCTGGGGCCCCAAGCTGCAAACCTACGACAAGTCGCGCGAAAGCCTGGGCGGCGAGCCCTGGCGCGCGTTCAAGAATACCGAGCGCTGGTTCTTGCCGCCGACGCCGACGCCGACTGCGGTGGTGGCCGGCGATGCTCGGCCGGCGACGCTCGATACGGGCGCGTTGCTGCTCGAGCGCCCGTCGCTGCTCGAGCTGTTGCGCAAGCCGGGCAAGAGCACCTGGCTGGCCGGCGCAGCGGCGCTGATGGTGCTCGCGCTCGGGATCCTGGTGTTCTCCGGATCGAAGTCGTCGGCCGCGGTGGCGATGGCCGGCGCGCCGGGCTTGCAGGCTCCGCCGGCAGCGACGGCGCAAGCGGCGCCGATGGTCGCGCCGGCTCCGGCGCCGGTCGCGGAGGCGGCGAGCTCCACCGCGCACAAGGCCGCCGGTCCGCACATGTCTTCGTCGGTGAAGGCGCTGTTCGGCAACAGGTCGTCGCGCGGCTCCGCGCGTCCCACCCGCCTGAAGAAGATCCGCCACCGCTAACCCAACATTGCCGCGCTGCTCCGTCGGCACTAGATTGGTTCCGATGCCTTCGTCTCCGCGCCCGCCCGAGCTGGTGTTCTCCACGCCACGCAAGCTCCCCGATCCGAAGAAGCTGCGCGGTCGCGTGGCGGTGCTCGACATCGCCTTCGCCGCCGACGGGATGGGCACGCCGTTCGAGGAGACCACCGGCGCGTTCATCCGCGCGCTGGGCGGCCGGCTCGCCGCGTGGGTGGATCATCACGATCACGATCGGCAGAAGGAGTTCCAGGCCGACCCGCGCTTCACGCTGGCGACCAAGGCGCAGCACGGCGCGTGCCCGGAGATGGTCACGCCCGAGGTGGTGCGCGAGGCGGGGCCGATCGACACGCTGGTGTGCCACGTCGATCTCGACGGGCTGTACTCGGCGGCCAAGTGGATCCTCGGCGGCCACGAGCCGTATGCCGGCGCCGACGACGACGCGCGCGCGGTGGATACGCGCATCGGCGCGCCGGGCCCGACCGGTGAGCTGATCGACAAGGCGCTGCGCGCGCACTTTCGCGACGAGGGGCTCAAGCATCGCATCGTCAAGTGGCTGGTCGAGGGCATGAAGGACAAGCCGCTCGGCCGCGAGATCGCCGAGGCCGCGGCCGACTTCGATCGCATGGCCGTCGAGGCGCGGCGGCTGGCGGCGCTGTACCAGCCGCGCGGCAAGGCGGTCTACGTGGACGCCGGGGTCGAGGCCAAGGCGCCCTACGACAAGACGCTGCTCTTGCTCGAGGGGCAGAAGCGTGCGCCGGTGGCGATCGTGCGCGACGCGGGCTCGATCACGCTGGCGGCGGCGTTCGACTCGGGGATCGATTTCGTGCGCCTGCTGACGCTGGGCGGCGGGATGCCGACCCGCGTGTCGATCCCGGAGAGCCGTCTGGAAGAGGCGTTGCAGAAGCTGAATTCCTAGCCCGCGCCAAAGGTTTTCCCCAACCCACGCAAGCCCTCGACCGTCACCGTGGCCCGCCGCTTGCTCCCTTCCCGGGTATGCAGACGCTCCGGCGCACGTTGGCCCGCACGCTCGACACCCGCACCGCGATCCTGTGCCTGGCGATCCTCTCGCTGAACCTGGTCGACGCGTTCGCCACCTTGCGCCACCTCGAGCACGGCGCCGAAGAGCTCAACCCGTTCATGCTCGCGCTCCTGCACCACAGCGCGCGCAGCTTCCTGGTCGTCAAGCACTCGCTAGCGTCGATCGGCGTGGTCGGGATCGCGCTCTATCCGGGCCAGCGGGCGGCCCACATCGCGCTGGCCATCCTGTTCCCGATCTATTTCCTGCTCGCGCTCTACCAGATCGGCCTCTTCTATTTCATGTAGTACAATTGCGGGAGATGGCCGCGCCGCGCATTGTTCGGGGGGAAAAGAAGTCACCGGTTACGACCGAGACGGTCGCCGAGCGCCTGGTGGCGAGCTATGCCGCCGATGCGCCGCTGTCGATCGCGCCCGGCCACGAGCTGCCCTCGCCGCCCGAGGTGGCGTTGGTGCTGGTCGAGCTGCGCGAGATCTTGTTCCCAGGCTTCACCGGCGGTCAGCGTTCGTTCGGGGCGGGGCTCAAGGCGCAGGTCGAGGCGCGGTTGGCCGAGGTGCGCGTGCGGCTGAGCCAGCAGGTGTATCGCGGCGTGCACCACCGCTGTCGCGCGAGCGGCGCCGATTGCGCGCCGTGCGAGGAAGCGGCGGCGCGCATCACCGATCAGCTGATCGAGTCGCTGCCCGATCTGCGCGTGCTGCTGATGACCGATGTGCGCGCGGCGTTCGAAGGAGATCCGGCGGCCACCGGCGCCGACGAGGTGGTGTTCTCGTACCCGGGCATCCTGGCGATCTGCGTGTTCCGCATCGCGCACCGGCTGCTCCAGCTCGGGGCGGCGATCGTGCCGCGCATGATGACCGAGTATGCGCACTCGGAGACCGGCATCGACATCCACCCTGGCGCGACCATCGGCGAAGGGTTCTTCATCGATCACGGCACCGGCGTGGTGATCGGCGAGACCACGCTGATCGGCGCGCGCGTGCGCATCTATCAGGGCGTGACGCTCGGCGCGCTGTCGCTGCCCACCGGCGAAGCGCGCGCGCTGGCGCGCAAGAAGCGCCACCCGACCATCGAGGACGAGGTGATCATCTACGCCAACGCCACCATCCTCGGCGGTGACACGGTGATCGGCCGTGGCGCGGTGATCGGCGGCAACAGCTGGATCACGCAGAGCGTCCCCGCCCGTCAGGGCCGCACCTTCTAGCAGGCGTGCGCAAGATCCCGCTCGCGGTGCAGCTGCTCGCGGCGGTCGCGCTCGGCGTGATCGCCGGACGGCTGCTCGGGCCGAACGCGGCGGTGCTCGGCGCGCTCGCGCTGGTGTACGTCAAGCTGCTCAAGCTGTTCGCGGTGCCGCTGGTGTTCCTGGCGATCGTCGATACCTTGTGCTCGACGCGCATCGCGTTCCGGCAGGCGGGCGTGATGATCGGGTTGAGCGCGATGAACGCGCTGGTGGCGGCGGGGCTGGCGCTCGGGACGTGCCGGCTGTTGCCGGTGCGGCGGCTGGTGGATCTCGACGCGATCAAGCGCGCGATCGAGGCCGCGCCGGGTGCGCAGGCGGGGGCGGGTGGCGCTGCGCACGCGGTGGAGGCGTTCGGCAGCGCGGTGATCGAGCCGCTGTTGATCGACAATCTGTTGTTGGTGATCGGCGCCGCGATCGTGATCGGGCTGATGGTGCGGCGGTTGCGCAGGCCGCGCGTCGAGCGGCTGGCGAAGCGCGGGCTCGCCGTGCTGATGCGCGGGTTGCGCGTGCTGGTGGCGGTGGTGCCGTGGGCGGCGTTCGGGGTGGTGGCGAAGGTGGTGGGCACGACCGGGTTCGGCGCGCTGCCTGCGCTCGGCGTGTTCGTCGGGCTGGTGACGACGTGCATCGCGCTGCACGTGCTCGGGTGGTACGGCCTCCTGGTGCGCGTGCTCGCGCGTCGATCGCCGCGGGCGTTCCTGGGCGCGGCCTCGGAGGCGCTGCTCACCGCGCTGTCGACTGGCTCGAGCCTGGCCACGCTGCCGGTGACGCTGCGCACGCTCGACGAGAAGCTCGGCGTGTCGCCCGAGTCGGCGCGGCTCGCCGCCTGCGTCGGCACGAACTTGAACCACGACGGGATCATTCTCTACGAAGCGGCCGCGGCGCTGTTCGTCGCGCAGATCTACGGCGTCGATCCTGGGTTCGGCGCGCAGCTAAAGATCGTGGGCATGTCGGTGGTCGCGGCGATCGGAATCGCCGGCGTGCCGGAAGCCGGGTTGATCACGCTCGCGCTGGTGCTCGGCGCGGTGGGGCTGCCGGTCGCCGCGGTGCCGCTCCTGCTGCCGGTCGATTGGCTGCTCGGCCGCCTGCGCGCCACGGCGAACGTCGCCAGCGACCTGGTGGTCGCGACGCTGCTCGATCGCCTGAAGCCACCACGCTCCCCAATTGACTGACGGGTGTAGAATCGAGAAATGCGGTTGCTCGTCCTTCGCGGTGTAGCGGCGATCGCGCTGACGGTCACGGCAGCGTCCGCCGACACGAGCGCCCCACGTCGGAAGAATCCGGGGCAGGCGAAACTGGTGACGGCCGAGCCGCTGATCGTGGTGGGCGCCCGAGAGTTGCAACTGGCCTATGCGCAGGACGAAGCGAAGGCCGATGCTCGATTCAGAGCTCGGACAATCGAGGTGAGCGGCGTATTCCAGGACATGAGTAGGGCCGGTGGCCCGAGCAAGATCGTATGCATCCACTACGACGCGATGGACGTCGGCGATGACGACTGCGAGTTACTGAGCACGGTCCTCGTCGCGGACGAGCTTGCAGCGCCGACCGCCGTCCGCTGTGTCCGAAGCATCTTCGGCGGCCCCGGTGTGCCACGCGGAGCGCCCATCACCGTTCGCGGGCGGGCTCATGGACTATTCAAGGGGCGGAATCTGAAAACCGACGGTGTCCTGCTGACCGAATGTGTCGTGGTCCGGTAGAAATAGAAATTGGTTAAGTCGATGGCGGGCTAGTCGCAGGTGACGTGGCCGCTGAAATCGACGTTGACGCGGACGGGGTTGGTGCAGGCGGTGAGGAAGCGGTAGGTGATCGTGCGATCGGCGTGGCAGGTCTGGGCGGGAGCGGTCTCGAGCGCGTCGGGGGCGCACGGGGCGTTGACGGTCCAGTCTTCGATCGCGCTGACTTGAAGGGTGTCGTTCTGATCGGAGAGCAGCTGGAGCGCTTCGCGGACGGCGTTGGCCGGGCAGCCCTGCAGCGGTCGCGAGCCGTCGAAGGCGAAGTTGCTGCGAGCCGCGAGATCGTAGCGCGCGAAGCCAGGGCCTTCGGGGATGCCGACCTCGATTCCGCTCGCGGCGCGCGATAGGAGCGTGGTGCCGGCGTCACCGGCTACCGCGGGCGGGGTGCAGTCGTCGGCGTTGGTCTCGACGGTGACCTGGTACAGGCCGCTCTGCGTGTCGCCGGTGGGTGGGGAGGCTGGAAGCCCTGCGTTGTTGCATCCAAGGAGCGCCAGTGCCGTCAAAGCCAGGATTCGCATGCTGGTGAAACGCAGGCGCCGCGCGGTTATTCACGCAAGCAGGTAGTTGGCGACGTCGGTCCACAGGCGCTCGAAGTCGCCGATGGTGAAGCTGGCGCCGGAGTTGAGCCAGTCGAAGTGCGGCGGGACGTGGGTGGGGAGGTAGAAGTGGCCGAGCGCGTCGAGGTGATCGCCCCAGGTGGCGTGCACCACGTCGCCCCAGACCTGCGAGAGGGTGGGCACCATGCCGTCGTTGTCACCGACGGTGGGGATGCGGCCGTAGGCGCGCTCGAGCGGTGCCAGCTGCGCGCGGGTGAGCGCGCTCGAGCGGTCGCGCGGCATGCGCGCGGTGAGCCGGTAGAACGCGGCGAACAGCGCGTGCGTCGCCTGGCGGAACGGTGACAGGCCGGTGGCCCACACCGAGCGCAAGCCGGGCGACGGCACGCAGGTGACCACCGAGCCGTAGCGCACGCCGGGCCGATCGAAGGTGGAGCCGTTGAACAGCTCCATGCCGGTGGGCGTGATCTGCGAGAGGAGATCTTGATCGTGGCCGACCTCGACGAAGAACGCGTCGAGCGCGACGCGGCGATCGTGGGAAAAGTCGGAGAGCAGATCGCGGTAGACCTGGTTGAGGAGCGTGCCGGCGGCCAGCGGCAGGCGCTTGAGCGAGAGCAGCCGCACCAGGTAGAACACCGCGGCGATCGGCACGCGGCCGGTGCGCAGCGTGTAGATGGTCACCAGCGAGATCAGCCGCAAGATCTGCTGGCCGAGCACGCTGGTGAGGAAGCCCGCCAGCGGCGAGCCGAAGTGCGGCGAGGAGAGCGAGACCGCGGTCTTGACCTTCTGCGCGTAGCGCTCGAGCTCGGGCGCGTCGGGCAGCTCGACCCCGGGCGAGAGGAACAGGCGCGCGTCGAGCCCGCCCGACGAGTGGCCGATCAGGTGCACCACGCCGTCGGCGCGGCCGGTGACCTCCGCCACCGCCTGCAGCACGCGGGTGGCGCGCTTGGCCAGGGAGGCGGTCGGCCAGGTGTGCACCACGTGCACTTCCCCGTCGATGCCGTGATGACGCCACAGGTCGGCGAGAAAATCGCGTACGTGCGCGAAGTAGGCGAAGTCGCCCAGGTTGGCGAACCCGAAGAATCCGGGGACCAACAGCACGTGCTGCCGCGTGGGCTTCGCCTGCATGCTAAGAGAGTGTAATGCCCGCGGCGCTCGCTTCTCTAGCCATCGACGCAAATGATGCCGATGCGATCCTGTCGCGGTTCGTCGGGCATGTGGCGGATCGCGGGCTCAGCCTCTATCCGGCCCAGGAAGAGGCGATCCTCGAGCTGCTCTCCGGCAAGCACGTCATCCTCAACACGCCGACCGGGTCGGGCAAGTCGCTGGTGGCGACCGCGCTGCACTTCAAGGCCATCGCCGAGGGCAAGGTGTCGTACTACACCTGTCCGATCAAAGCGCTGGTGAACGAAAAGTTCTTCGCGCTATGCGAGGACTTCGGCCCCGAGAAGGTGGGCATGCTCACCGGCGACGCGGCGATCAACCCGACCGCGCCGATCATCTGCTGCACCGCCGAGGTGCTGGCCAACCAGGCGCTGCGCGACAAGAAGGCGTCGATCGATTACGTGGTGATGGACGAGTTCCATTACTACGCCGACAAGGAGCGCGGCGTCGCGTGGCAGATCCCGCTCCTGTTGTGCAACCAGACCACGTTCCTGTTGATGTCGGCGACGCTCGGCGACGTGAGCGCGATCGAGAAGAGCCTGGTCGAGCTGACCGGGCGCGAGGTGGCGGTGATCCGCTCGAGCGCGCGGCCGGTGCCGCTCGAGTTCGAGTATCGCGAAAAGCCGCTGCACGAGACCATCGACGAGCTGATCGCGCTCAAGCGCTACCCGGTGTACCTGGTGAACTTCACGCAGCGCGCGGCGGCGGAGCAGGCGCAGAGCCTGACCAGCGTGAACCTGTGCACCAAGGAGGAGAAGGCGGCGATTCAGGCCGAGCTCGAGGGCGCGCGCTTCGATACGCCGTATTCCAAGGAGCTGTTGCGCTACGTCAAGAGCGGCATCGGGCTGCACCACGCGGGGCTGTTGCCCAAGTACCGGCTCACCGTCGAGCGGCTGGCGCAGGCGGGGCTGCTCAAGGTGGTGAGCGGCACCGACACGCTGGGCATGGGGGTGAACATTCCCATCCGCACGGTGCTGTTCACGCAGCTCTGCAAGTACGACGGCGAGAAGACCGCGGTGCTGAGTGTGCGCGACTTTCATCAGATCGCCGGGCGCGCCGGACGCAAGGGCTTCGACGAGCGCGGGTGGGTGGTGGCGCAGGCGCCCGCGCACGTGATCGAGAATCTGAAGCTCGCCGACAAGAAGGCGGCGGGCAAGAAGGTGGTGATGCAGAAGCCGCCGCAGAAGGGCTACGTGCACTGGGACAAGGCGACCTTCGAGCGGCTGATCGAGAAGCCGCCCGAGCCGCTGGAGTCGCGGTTCCAGGTGACGCACGGGATGTTGCTGCAGCTCTTGCAGGGCGATCCGAACGGGTACCGGCGGCTGATCGTGCTGATCGCGCGCGCGCACGGCAGCCTGGCCGGCAAGCGGCAGCTCCGGCGCACCGCCGCCGCGCAGTTCCGCTCGTTGCGGCGCGCCGGGCTGATCGAGGTGATCATCGACGAGCGCGCGCGCCATCCGGTGGTGCAGGTGAGCCCCGATCTGCAGCGCGACTTCTCGCTCAACCATACGCTGTCGATGTATCTGGTCGACACGCTCGGCAAGCTCGACCGCGCCAGCGAGACCTACGCGCTCGACGTGCTGACGCTGGTCGAGTCGATCCTCGAGAACCCGACGGTGGTGCTGTACGCGCAGCTCAACCGGGTCAAGACCGAAAAGATGGACGCGATGAAGGCCGAGGGCATCGAGTTCGCCGAGCGCATCGCCGAGCTCGACAAGCTGGAGTGGCCCAAGCCGCTGCGCGAGTTCATCTACGACACGTTCAACGCGTTCGCCGCGAAGCATCCGTGGGTGGGCGAGGAGAACATTCGGCCCAAGTCGATCGCGCGCGAGCTGATGGAGCGCTTCTGCTCGTTCCACGACTTCGTGCGCGACTACGATCTGGCGCGCTCCGAGGGCGTGGTGCTGCGCTACCTGTCGCAGGCCTACAAGGCGCTGCTGCAGTCGGTGCCGGAGGCGGCGCGCACCGACGAGGTCGAGGACGTGATCGAGCAGCTGCGCGCGATGCTGCGCGCGGTCGACTCCAGCCTGCTCGACGAATGGCAGAGCCTGCGCGAGCTGCCGATGGGCATCAAGCTGGCGCCGCTGCTCGCGCCGGAGCAGCCGGTCGATCTGGCGACCGATCGCAAGGCGCTCTCGGTGCGCGTGCGCGGCGAGTTGCACCGGCTGGTCCAGCTGCTCGCGAGAAGAGCGTACGACGAGGCGCTGGCGGCGATCCGGCCCGGAGAGTGGACCGCGGCGTCGCTCGAGGCGGCGCTCGCGCCGTACTACGCCGAGCACGCCGCGATCTCCTTGACGCCGCGCGCGCGCCGGCCGTCCGAGACGCGCATTCAGCCCGGCGAAGCGCCCCGCACCTTCGAAGCGCAGCAGCGCCTTCTCGATCCCACGGGCGAAGAGGGCGACGACGACTGGATGCTCGAATGTTTCGTCGACCTGCGCGACCCGCCGGGCGACGGGCCGCTCATCCAGCTCCGCGCCGTTCGCAGTTAGCTCAGGCGGTCGATGAGGGTTTCGAGGATCTGTAGGCGGGCGCCGAGCTTGTCGTCGGCGGCGACCAGGGTCCAGGGCGCGGTGGGGGTGCTGGTGCGGTCGAGCATGTCGGAGGTGGCGGCGACGTAGTCGTCCCACTTCTCGCGGTTGCGCCAGTCTTCGCCGGTGATCTTGAAGTTCTTGTAGGCGATGCGCTGGCGCTCCTCGAAGCGGCGCAGCTGCTCGTCGGGGGTGACGTGCAGCCACAGCTTGACCAGCACGGTGCCGTGCTGCGTGAGTTGATCCTCGAAGTCGTTGATCTCGGGGTAGGCGCGCAGCCAGTCGGCCGGCGAGCAGAACTTTTCCACTCGCTCGACCAGCACGCGCCCGTACCAGGAGCGATCAAAGATGGCCAGTTGGCCGGCGCGCGGCAGGTGACGCCAGAAGCGCCACAGGTACGGCTGCGCCCGCTCTTCTTCCGTCGGTGCGGCGAACGGAATCACGCGGTACGCGCGGGCGTCGAGCGCGCCGGTGATGCGCCGGATCGCGCCGCCCTTGCCCGCGGCGTCCATGCCTTCGAAGATCGCCAGCGCCGAGCCGGAGCGGAAGCGCTTGCCGCGCGACAACAGATTCAGCTCGCGCTGCAGCTTGCCGAGCCGGCGCTCGTACTTGTCCTTGGAGGTGGGCTCGCGTGACGCCAGGGGCCCAGCGTCGATCGCCGCGACCGACGGCGGAGCGTGGACCGCCGGCACGACCCGGGGCTGATCGAGGCGCGCGCGGATCGCGTCGAGCAGCGCCTTGCCGGCCGTCAGGCTGCGATAGCGCGCGTCGGTGCCCTCGACGATCGTCCAGGGCGCGTTGGCGGTCGACGTGCGGCTGATGCAGTGTGCCGAGATCTTGCTGAACTTGTCGTATAGCTCGAAGTGCTTCCAGTCGAGCTCGGTCACGCGCCAGCGCGTCAGTCGATCCTTCTCGAGCGAGCGAAGGCGCTTGCGCTGGGCGTCCTTCGAGAGGTGGAACCACAGCTTGACGATCAGCGCGCCCTCGTCGGTGAGCATACGCTCGAGCCGGACGATGTCCTCCAGCTTGCGATCGAGCCCACGGAGCTTGAGCTCACCGTAGGCGCGCGCCAGGATCGGCCCGGTGTACCAGGAGCCGAAGAAGATCCCCATCTTCCCCTTGGGCGGCAGCGCGCGCCAGAAGCGCCACAGCCGCGGGCGCTCGCGCTCCTCGTCGCTCGGCGCGGCGACCGCGTGGGTGGCGATGTGGCGCGGGTCCATCCACTCGTTGAGCAGGTTGACGGTCTCGCCCTTGCCGGCGCCGTCGACCCCGCCGATGAGCACGACGATCGGAAACTCTTTCTTGGCGAACACCTCGGCTTGCGCGGCGAGCAGCGCCTGGCGCAGCACCGGCACTTCGGCCTGGTAGGTGGGCTTGTCGATGCGGTGGTCGAGCTCGGCGGATTCGAACATGGTTCACTCCAGCGCGTTGGCGATGCGGGCGGCGTAGTCCAGGCGTTGCTCGTCGGATTCGTACTTGGCGCGCGGCCAGAAGAAGCCGCGCAGGCCGTCGCCCTTGTGGCGCGGCACCACGTGCACGTGCAGGTGCGGCACGCTCTGCGAGACGGTGTTGTTGATGGCTACGAAGCTGCCGTGCGCGCCCAGCCCCGCTTCGATCGCGCGGGCGATGCGGCTCACCGCGCCGAACAGCGGCGCGATCTGCGCCGGCGCGATCTCGCCGATGGTGACGACGTGCTCGCGCGGCACCACCAGCACGTGCCCGCGGAACAGCGGGCGCACGTCGAGAAACGCGCTCACCTCGGGCGTGCGCAGCACGAAGTCCGCGGAGGTCTGACCGGCGAGGATGCTGCAGAACACGCAGGGCGTTTCCACCAGAGCGTTTTATCACGATACAATCTTCGGTATGGGACGCTTCGACGATCGCGCCACCAGCCCCGCGCGCGGGCCCGGCGACATCCTGCGCTGGCGCATCCTCGACACGATCGCCGGCCGGCGCGTCAAGGATCCGGGCGGGTTCGTCACGCCGGTGCGGCCCAACGACGGCACGCTCCTTCAGCCCGAGCAGCCGTCCCTCACCTGGATCGGCCACGCGACCTTCGTGCTGCGGCTGGGCGGCAAGTGGATCGCCACCGATCCGATCTGGTCGGAGAAGATCTCGGGCGTGGTCGCGCGCAAGGCGCCGCCGGGCGTTCCGTTCGACAAGCTGCCGCAGCTCGACGTGGTGACGGTCAGCCACAACCACTTCGATCACCTCGATGTGCCCACGCTCAAGCGCATCGGCCCGCAGCCGCTGTACGTGACCCTCACCGGCAACGCGGGCCTGTTGAAGAAGGCGGGGCTCGAGCGGATCGTCGAGCTCGACTGGTGGGAGAGCCACCAGGAAGGCGGCTTGACCATCACCGCGGTGCCCGCGCGCCACTGGTCGATGCGCATGCCGTGGAACCGCAACGACATGCTGTGGGGCGGCTTCGTCTACTCCAGCGCCGACGGCACCGCGTATCACTCGGGCGACACCGCGCTGTTCGACGGGTTCGCCGAGATCGGGCAGCGCGTGGGGCCGATCGATTGGGCGATGCTGCCGATCGGCGCCTACGAGCCGCGCTGGTTCATGGAGCCGCAGCACATGAATCCCGAGGATGCGGGGCAGGCGTTCGTCGCGCTCGGCGCGCGCACGCTGGTGGCCATGCACTGGGGCACGTTCAAGCTCACCGACGAGCCGCTCGGCGAGCCGCCCGAGCGGATGCGCGCCTGGTGGAAGGAGCACGGCCTGGACCAGGCGCGCTTGTGGGTGCTCGACGTGGGCGAGACGCGGCGACTCGCGGTGCGCGCATGACCCGCAAGGCGCCCAAGCGCGGCGGCGATCCGGCCGACATGTTGTACACGGTGTCGCTCGACGAGTTCGTCTCCGCGCGCAACGCGCTGGCGGCGCGGCTCAAGCGCGCGGGCGACTTCGAGGGAGCGGCGCGCGTGCGCAAGCTCGCCAAGCCGACCGCGAGCGTGTGGGCGGCGAACCAGCTCGCGCGTCACGAGACCGACACGCTCGGCGAGTTGCTCGAGGCGGGCGCGGCCTTGCGGCGCGATGAGCGACGCGCGCTGCGCGGTGAGGGAGCCGACGCGTTCATGCAGGCGGCGCGCGAGGAGCGGCGACTGGTGGGCGAGCTGGTGGTGCGCGCCGAGCGGCTGCTCGAGCGGTCCGGCCATCGCTCGACCAGCGCGATCGGGCGGCGCATCGGCCAGACGTTGCACGCGGCCGCGGTGGGGGAGGGCCCGGCGCGCGAGGCGCTCGTCGAGGGAAGGCTCGATCGCGACCTCGAGGCCGCGTCGGGGTTTGGCGACGCGCGCGGGTTGCGGTTGGTGCCGGCGATGCCCAGGCGCTCCAAGGCGGCGGCCGAGCCGCGACCCTCGCCGGCGTCCCTGCGCGCGGCCGAGCGAGCGCGCGCCAAGATCGAAGCGGCGCAGCGCAAGACCCTCGCGCGCGCGGATCGGGCAGTGGCGGGCGCCGAGCGGGCGCTCGAGAAGGCCGAGTCCGACGCCAGCACGCTCGAGCACAAAGCGCGCGCAGGAGCCGAGCGTGCGGCGTTCGCGCGCAGCCGTGCGCAAGCGGCGCGCGATCGACTCGACAAGGCGCGCCGCGAGCGCGACACGATCGGCTAGCGGTCGTTTCTGAAGACGCGCGTCAGCGCTTGGCTTCGATGCCGGCGCGCAGCTCGTCGATCTTCTGGACCGCGGCGTCCAGCTTGCCGAGGCCGGCGTAGCGGCCTTGCAGGTTGCCGTGCGCGTCGAGGACCAGGATGTCGACGCGGCTCTTGGGGTCGACGTGGAAGGCTTTCTTGAGCGAGCCCTTCTCGTCGACCAGGTTGATCTGGCCGGGGCGGTCGTGCTCGGCGACCTGCTTCTTGGCCATGCCGCGGCCGATGCCGGGGACGCTGGAGAAGTCGACCACGCAGATCACCTGCACCGTGCCGTTGGCCGCCAGCTCGGCGAGCGTGTCGTTGACCTCGGCCGCCTCGTCCTTGGTGTCGCGCGACGCGAACGTGATGGCGACGATCTTGCCGCGCGCCGAGCGCAGGTCGAAGGGGCGCCCGTGCCCGTCCCAGGACTTGAGCCAGACCTGTTCGGTGGCGTTCGTCAGCGACGGAAGGAACACCAGGAGCCCAAGGAGTGCCAAGCGTATCGCGCGCATGGCTCGAAGGACTTCAAGTTCCGTTCCGCTACCACATCGAACGCAGCCGCGCGGCCACGTCCAGGCGCACGCCTGCCCCGTGGGCGGGCGCATCGGCCGGCGCGCCGAGCGCATGGCTCACGCGCTGAAAACGATCGAGCAGCGAGTCCGGGATGAAGCGCGTACGCGGCGCGTACACGTGCAGGTCGCCGCGCCGCTGCTGATGGTGGAGGTAGAAGCGCTGCGGGTGGATGACGTGCAGCGAGTTGCGCGCGCGCGTGAGCGCCACGTAGAACAGCCGCCGCTCCTCTTCGATCTGCGCCGGCGTCGCCGTGGCCATGTCCGAGGGCAGGTTGCCGTCGGCCGCGTTGAGCACGAACACCGCGTCCCACTCCTGGCCTTTCGCCGAGTGGATGGTCGACAAGATCAGGAAGTCCTCGTCGAGCAGCGGCGGGCCGGCCTGGTCGCCGGTGGCCTGCGGCGGATCGAGCGTGAGCTCCGACAGAAACCGCTCGCGCGAGGGAAAGTGCGCCGCGATCTGCTCGAGCTGCTCGAGATCCTGCGCGCGCAGCATGGCGTGACCGTAGATGCGCTCGAGGTGCGGCTGGTACCACTTGCGCACCCGCCCGAGCTGCCCCTGCCAGTCGGTGCGCTCCTCGCGCAGCTCGCCGACCAACGCGCACAGCGCCGGCCAATCGGCCTGCGCGGAGGCCGGCGGGTGGAACCCGGGCAGCGCGCGCGCATCGAAGCCGCTCGCCTCGAGGTAGAGCGCCACCCGCTGCGCCACCGCCGGCCCGACCCCGGGCAAGAGCTGCAGCATGCGAAACGACGCCACCTGATCGCGCAGGTTCTCGCAAAAGCGCAGGATGCACAGCGTGTCCTTGACGTGCGCGGCCTCGAGGAACTTGAGCCCGCCGTACTTCACGAACGGAATGTTGCGGCGCGCCAGCTCCACCTCGAGCGCATCCGAATGGTGCGCGGCGCGGAACAGCACCGCCTGCTGCTTGAGCGGCACGCCCGCCTCGCGCGCCTCGAGCACGCGCTCGACCACGTAGTCCACCTGCGCCTGCTCGTCCTCGGCGGTGACCAGGAAGGGTTTTTCGCGCGAGACGCGGTTCGAAAACAGGTTCTTGGTGAAGCGCTCCTTGGCCAGCCCGATCACCGCGTTGGCGGCGTCGAGGATCGGCTGGGTGGAACGGTAGTTCTGCTCCAGCGTCACCACCGTCGCGGGCGGCGAGAAGCGCTGCGGGAAGTCGAGGATGTTGCGCACCTCGGCGGCGCGAAACGCATAGATCGATTGCGCGTCGTCGCCCACCACCGTCAGGCCCGCACCGTCGGGCTTGAGGCGATACAAGATGGTCGCTTGCAGCGCGTTGGTGTCCTGATACTCATCGACCAGCACGTGATCGAACCGCGAGCGCACGCGCGCGGCCAGCCCGTCGTCGGCCATGAGGTGGCTCCAGTAGAGGAGCAGGTCGTCGTAGTCGAGCACGTGGTGGCGCTGCTTGGCCTCGACGTACGCGCCGAACAGCGCGCGCAGCTCCGCGGTCCAGTCGCCGCACCAGGGAAACGCCTCCTTCAAGATCTCGTCGAGCGGCTTTTGCGCGTTGACCACGCGCGAGTAGATCGACAGGCAGGTCGACTTCTTGGGGAAGCGGCGATCGAGCTTGGAAAAACCCAGTCGATGTCGCTCGAGATCGAGCAGATCGGTCGCGTCCGATCGGTCGAGCACGGTGAACGCCGGGTCGAGCCCGATCTCGAGCGCGTGCAGCCGCAACAGCCGGTTGGCGACCGCGTGGAAGGTGCCCGACCAGGTGATGGGCCCCTGCGCGGAGCGCAGGGTGGGTTGCGATGCTCCCGGCTGCTTGGACGATTGCGCGACGATGCGCTGCGCGCGCACGGTCATCTCGTGCGCGGCGCGGCGCGTGAACGTCACCAGCAACATGCGCTTGGGATCGGCGCCCTCGAGCACCAGGTGTGCGACGCGGTGCGCGAGCGTCTTGGTCTTGCCCGACCCGGCACCGGCGATGATCAGGAGCGGCGCCGGCGCGCGCACCGCCTCGCGCTGCGCCGGGTTCAGCTCGTCGAGGTGTGGCATCCCGCTACGATAGCGGGCACCTGCTCAAATGTACAGTTAACCGACGACTATCGTTTGGGGGCCGCCAGTCGCTCGCGCTGCTCGGGCGTGAGGATGTTGTGCAGGTGCTCGAGCCCGTCGACGGCGTCCTCGGGCAGCTCGGCCAACTCGGCGCGATCGAACGGCTCGGTACCGGCCACACGCAGCGCCTTGCCCAACCCCGGCCACGCGTCGATCTTCTCCACGCCCACCGCGTTGCGCACGGTGGCGAGCACCTCGTCGAATTCCTCCTTCTGCCGCGCGTTGAGCTCGAGCGACCCGATCAGCGTCGCCAGCTGCACCGCCGGCGCCGGCGCCGTCCAGCGCGCCAGCCCGCGGCCGCGTCGCCAATGCCGCCCGCCCTCCGCCATCCCGCCCGCGCACCCGCCCGCTCGCGCATAGCGCCTGCGCAGCACCATCTTCGCCACCAGCGCCCCGCCAATCACTCCCAAAATCACCGGATGGAACATGTTCGCCTCCTCGTATGCCGATAGGATGGTCCTCACCGGTAAGGCGCCCGTTAAGCGGAGGTAAAGTTTTGTAAACGCGCGCTCAGCGACGGCGGAAGCGGTGCGGGTCTTCGGTGCGGATGTACGTGATGGTCGGGGTGTGCTTCTTGAATCGCTTGCGCAGCGCGGGGCCGAGCTTGCGAAATGCCTCGGCCGAGAGCGCGACGCCCGTCGAATCGAGCATCGCCGCCGCGTTGACCGCCTTGCCGAGCACGTCGAAGCGCTTGGCGCCCGCCGCGCCATACGGACCGGCGACGACCGGACCGAAATGGATCTTGATCATCAAGCGGCATTCCCAGCCCATCGCTTCGAAGCCGTGATCGACCTCCTCCTTCAGATCGAGCAGCGCCTGGATGCCGGCGTCCACCGCCTCGGGTTGGAACACGATCAGCGCGGCGTCGCCGACGAACTTGACCAACTTGCCGCCCGCCGCCTCGATGCGCGCCGCGACGCGCTCGTAGTATGCGTCGATGGTCTCGGCGAGCCGCTCGTCGCTGACGTGCAAGCTCTGAGCAGCGAAGCGGGTCAAGTCGGCGAACGCGATGAGCAGCGGGATCTCGGTGCGCGAACCAACGTCGAGCGCAAAAGTGGCCATGGTTTCCTCCGTCGTGGGTCTGGCGTCGGCCCATGCGTCCGACAGGAGAACGGGAAACGTCGCGGGCCCATGCGTCCCGCAGTTGCCTTCAGGATAGCAGGTTAGGCGGCGTCCTCGCCGGATCCGTGCGAGAGGCCGGTCACGTGGCTCAGCTCGTAGCCGCTCTCTCCGTGCAGGTGGAGAGAACGTTCTTGCCCTGCACCATGCCGCCGTAGAACAGCGCCAGCCCCGGCGTCATGAGCATCACCAGGGCGGTCGAGACGAGGAGCCACGCGGTGTCACCCGAGTTGATTCCCGGCATTGCAGTCCTCCTTTTTCTTGGCTGTCGGCACGAACAGCTCGACCGGCGCGGTGCGGCCGCGCACCGGCGACGAGCCGGCGGGTCGGAAGGCGAAGTCGTCCGCGGCGGCGGCGCGCGTCGCGTCGGAGACCAGCAGCGCGGCGTCGATCTCCTTGGTGAGCCCCTCGATGCGCGAGGCCAGGTTCACCGTGTCGCCGATCACCGTGTACTCCTGGCGCTGCGCGGGGCCGACGTCGCCGACCACCGCGCGGCCGGTGTGCACGCCGACGCCGATGCGCAGCTCGGGCTGGTCGCGCGCGCGACGGCGCGTGTTGAGCGCCGAGAGCGCGTCGAGCATGTCGAGCGCGCAGGCGATCGCCTCGGCGGCGTGGCGCGGCTGCTCGAGCGGCGCGCCGAAGTAGGCGAGGATGCCGTCGCCCATGAACTTGTCGAGCGTGCCGCCGTGGCGAAACACCACCTCCACCATCGCCGACAGGTACTCGTCGAGCAGCGCCACCACCTGCACCGGGTCGAGCGCTTCGGACAGCGAGGTGAAGCCGCGGATGTCGGAGAACAGCACCGTCACCTCGCGAAACTCGGCGCGCCGCGCGCCGGCTCGCTGGATGCGCGCCGCGACCGCAGGCGAGAAGTAGCGCTCGAGCCGCGCCGCGCGCGCGTAGTCCTGCGCGACCTTGAGGACGCGATGCGAGACGTTGCCGGCGAGCAGCACGGCGAACACCAGCAGCCCCGCGCCCGGCAGGAACCACACCGGATCGGTCGGATGGAGCAGCATGAAGCAGCCCGCCAGCGCGAGCGCCACGGCGCCGCTCACATAGGTAATGGTGGATCGCACGCGGGTGGGCGCCGGGATGATCAGCGCCATGAACACCGTGATGGTGAGCACCGGCACCACGTCGGGGCGCGGCGACCAGGCGAGCGCGGAGGCCTGGGTGAGAAACGCCATCGGCAGGTCGACCAGCACCACGCTCCAGCGGCTCAGCCAGCTGTCGTCGATCTCCCGCCTTTGCGCGAGGAACAGCGACAGCGCGAGCGCGAACCACGCCGCCAGCCACGGGATCTGCGCGTGAAAATCGGGACGGTGGAACAGCCCGCCGCCGACCAGATCGATGGCCAGCCATAACGAGACGGCGGTGAGCCGGAGCAGGCGCAGTTGGTGGCCGTTGCGGACGCACTCGGCGGCGAGCGTGCGTTGGAGTGCGTCGTCGACTTCCCCCATCGGCCACATCGTACTATGATCGGCCATGCGAATTGCGTTCTGCCTCGGGCTGCTGGCGGTTCAAGGCTGCGGATCGGACGGCGGCGCGGGCAACGATCTGGCGGTGCCGCCAGATCTGTCGTCGGTCGGACCGACCGCGCTGATCAACGCGGCCCCCGATCTGGTGGGCTTCGACACCGTGCTCGACGGCAGCCAGTCCGCCGATTCGCTCGGCCGCGCGCTTAGCTACAAATGGCACCTGGTCTCGGCGCCCGCCGGCAGCGCGATCACCGACGCGGCGCTCTCGTCGACCAGCGCGGTCAAGATCACCTTCGCGCCCGATCTCGGCGGCGATTATCAGATCGCGCTCGAGGTGAGCACCACCGACGGCGCCGGCGGCGCGGCGAGCACGCAGGCCAAGGTCACCGTCCCCACGCTGCCGCTGTTCTTCCATCAGGGCACCTTCACCGCCAGCGGGATGAGCGCGTCGGTCGGCGTGCTGCGCTCCGACGGAAGCGGCCAGCGCCTGCTGAGCTGCCCGGTCTCGCCCGACGGCGGCGCGTCGGAGCTCGGCTGGGCGTTCAACTCGATGTTCTCGGTCAGCACCTGGCAGCCGCCGCCCGGATCGGCGCAGAAGGCGCTGTTCGCGTTCCCCGAGATCGTGCCGCTCGGCGGCGGTGTGAACGACAACCAGCTGCTGGTCGCCGACGAGACCAGCAACTGCGCCACGCAGGCGCCGCCGCGCATCGATCAGTCGAGCGACGCGTTCTACTCGACGCACGCGCACCTGTGGCCGCGCTTCTCGCCCGACGGCAGCCGCGTGATGTGGGTGGACAATCCGCAGTCGCCCGGCTTCTCGCGGCTGGTGACCGTGAACGTGGGCGGCTCGAACCTGCGCGTGATCCGCAGCACCAGCGCCGATCTCTCCTCCGCGCCGCCGGTCTGGGTGGACGATACGCACGTGGCGTGGGTCGAGGAGACCGGCACCGCGATGGCGCCCAAGCCGATCATCTACCAGTCGTCGGATCTGAGCATGGCGGGCGACTCGTCGACGGCGCCCGGCGATCGCGCGGCGCTCATCGACTGCACCGGCGTGCTCACCGTGGTGAACCAGTTCGCGATCCTGACCAAGGGCGGGACCACCGCGCTGATCGTCGCCGGCGGCAGCAAGAAGAAGGCCAACGGCGGCGCGCTCAACCTCTATCGCATGGCCAACGGCAACTGCAGCCAGGTCACGGTGCTCGCGGGCGAACCGGCGGGCGGCGACGCAGGCGACTTCGCGCTCTCGCCCGATCAGTCGACGATCGTGATCTCGACCACGCACGGCCAGGGAATCCCCGACGGCGGGCCGACGCCACAGCACGATCTGTTCACGCTTCCGTCTGACGGCAGCTCGGCGCCGGTGTTCTTCGCCGGCGATCCGCTGGTCGACGACCTGGGTCCGCACTGGCTGGCCAACGGGCGGCAGCTGTTCTGGACCCAGGCGGGCGCGGGCGTGAGCGGAAGTGGCGTGCGCGGCGCCGGCCTGGTGATCGCCAACGCCGACGGCACGCACCAACGCTCGTTGTACGCCGAGCGCTCCTCGGGCGGCGTCGACACCATCGTGCTCGGCGGCTCCAACTCGGGCATCAGCTGCGCGTACGGCGGGGCCCTGACCGGCGGCGCCGGCACGCTTCTGCTGTTGCTCGCGGGCCTGTTTGCGATCTGGTACGCTCGACGGTCGAGGGGGATCTGATGAGGACCATCCACGTCTTGTTGGGAGTGCTGCTCGCCGGTAGCGCGTGGGCGACGCCGGAGAACGCGCGCAAGTTCAAGGCGGAGGGCGACGGCCTCGTCCAGCGCGGCAAGTCCGAAGAAGCGATCGCCTCCTACCAGAGCGCGATCAAGGAAGATCCGGAGTGGATGGCCGCCTATGACGCGCTGGCCGCGTCGCTGTTCGCCGGCGGTCGGTTCGACGAGGTGGTCAAGAAGCTCAAGCCGATCGTCGACAAGCACGCGGCCGACTACGCCAACGGCTGGTACTCGCTTGGCTACGCCTATCGCAAGCTGTCCAAGTTCGCCGAGAGCGCCGACGCGTACGAGCACTACCTCAAGCTCAAGCCCGACGACGCCGAGGCGTTCTACGGGCTCGGCCGCGCGCAGCTCGGGCTGGACAAGAAGGACGACGCGGTCGGGAATTTCAACAAGTACATCGCGCTCGAGAAGCGCCCGTCGGAGCAGCGCTGGGTGGAAAAAGCGCGCGCCGAGATCAAGGCGCTCGGCGGCAAGGGCGCCAAGGCCAGCCCGGCCCCGTCCAAGGAAGAGCCGGGCTCACCGGGAGAGCGCACCACCACGGCGCGGGCGGCGCAGCTCGCCGACCAGGCCGATGCCGAGGCGAAGAAGGGCAACTGGGAGGTCGCCTACGGGCTGTACGGCAAGGCGCGCGCGATCGATTCGTCGTCGACGCGCGCCTACGACGGCCTCGGCGAAGCGGGCGCGCACGCCAAGAAGCACAAGGAGCTGGTGCCGCTGTTCCGCAACGCGATCGCGGACAACCCGGGCTACGCGTCGGGATACTACTACCTGGCGCTGGCGCTCTCGGAGTCGGGCAAGAAGCCGGAGGCGCTCGAGGCGATGAAGCGCTTCGCCGCGCTGCAGCCCTCGAACCCCGACGGGCAGTGGCAGCTCGGCATGCTGTACAAGGATTCGGGCAACGCCGCCGAGGCGTCCAAGGCGTTCAAGAAATACCTCGAGGTCGAGAACCGCCCGGGCGCCGATCACGCCGCCACCCGCAAGCAGGCGGCGGAGCTCGCCAAGTAACTCGGATGTCCGTCCTCTACACGCCGCGCCTCGAGCTGGTGCCGATCACGCTGGCGATGGTCGAAGCGATGATGCTCGGCAACCGCGAGCACGCCGAAGCGGTCGCCGAGGCGCGCCTGCCCGACGCGTGGCCCGGGACCGATCTGGTCGAACGTGCGTTCACCGCGTCGCTCGAGGCGATCCGCGCCGATCCGGTCACGCGGCTGTGGGGCGATCGGCTGATGATCGTGCGCGCGGCGGGCCCGGGCTCGACGCGCCGGGTGATCGGCAGTGTGGTCTTCAACGGCCGCCCCGATGCCGAGGGCGTGGTCGAGGTGGGCTACGGCGTCGAGGAGGGCTCGCAGCGCGCCGGTCTGGCCACCGAGGCCACCCGCGCGTGCGTCGAGTGGGCGCTGGCCGAGCCCGACTGCCGGGCCGTGCGCGCGACCACGTTTCCCTGGCACCAGGCTTCGCTGCGCGTGATCGAGAAGCTGGGGATGCGCAAGATCGGCACGCGCGAGCATGACGTGCTCGGCGAAATGCTGCTGTTCGAGCTGCTTGCCTCGTCCTGATTTCGGCGTA
Organism: Myxococcales bacterium; assembly: GCA_003170275.1. GTDB lineage: Bacteria > Myxococcota_A > Polyangia > Palsa-1104 > Palsa-1104 > PALSA-1104. The sequence goes on along the minus strand of PNAM01000009.1, from coordinate 4,060 downwards.
CGTCCCACTACATGGAAGAGCGACCGACCGATCCCGAGGTGATGTTGCCGCACGCGCCGGTGGCGACCGCCATCGACCGCCCGCTGTTGGTGCGCGCCGCCGGCCTGACCGACATTGGACAGAAGCGCAGCACCAACGAGGACCAGTTCCTGATCGCCGAGATCGGCCGCGCGCTGCGCATCCAGCAGTCGAGCTTGCCGCAGCCGCGCACCGTGTTCGGCGATCAGCGCGCGCACCTGCTGGTGGTCGCCGACGGCATGGGCGGGCACCAGGCGGGCGAGCAGGCCTCGGCGCTGGCGGTGCAGACCATCGAAGACTTCATCCTCAACACGTTCACGTTCGTGCTGCGGCTGCAGGGCGAGAACGTGGTGCAGGAGTTCCACGATGCGCTCAAGGCGGCCGACGCGCGTGTGTTCGAAGAGGCTGCGCGCCGCCCCGAGCTGGCCGGCATGGGCACCACGCTCACGCTCGCGTACACCGTCAGCTCGTGCCTGTTCGTGGTGCACGCCGGTGACAGCCGTTGCTACCTGCGGCGCGATCAGCAGCTCTTTCAGCTCACCAACGATCACACGCTGGTCAATCAGATGGTGCGGAACGGCGTCTTGCCGGCAGCCGACGCGCGAAAGCACCACCTGCGCAACATCATCACCAACGCGGTGGGCGGCTCGGAGAAGGGCATCCAGGTCGAGGTGCACAAGGCCACGCTCGAGCCGGGCGACGTCGTGCTGTTGTGCTCCGACGGGCTCACCGAGATGGTGCCCGACGTGCAACTCGGCGAGGTGCTCAAGGACGAGCCGGATCCGGCGGCGGCGTGCAGGCAGCTGGTGGATCTGGCGAACCAGGCGGGCGGGCGCGACAACATCACGGCGATCGTCGCGCGCTTCGACGCGGTGCAGCTCGACGACCAGTAGCGTGATCCAGGTCCGTGCAGGCGGGACGGTCGTGCGCTAGGCTTGCAGCATGTGGCGGGCGGTGGTCTTGGTCGCGCTGGTGAGCGGATGCGGAGACGCACGCGCGCGCACCAAGGAAGCCGACGCCTACGATCGCTATCGTCGCCCCGATCTGTTGGTGGCGGCGCTCGCGCTGCGCCCCGGGCAGATCGTGGCCGACGTGGGAGCGGGGCAGGGCTATCTGACCCACCGATTGGCGGCGGCGGTCGGGCCGCGCGGCCGCGTGGTGGCCACCGATCTCGACGCGGCGGCGCTCGCGCACATCGGCGGCAGCGCGGCGGGCGAGGCGTCGATCGAGACGCGACGCGTGCAGGTCGAGGATCCCGGGCTCGAGCGTGGCGCGTACGATCTGCTGCTGCTCGCGCAGGTCGATCACCTGCTCGTCGATCGCGCCGCGTACCTGCGTCGCGCGACGCTCGCGCTCAAGCCGCACGGGCGCATCGCGGTGTCGAACCGGCGACTCTATCGCGCGCCGCTCCTCGACGCCGCGCGCGCCGCCGGGCTGACCGTCGCTGCCGAGCGCGACGAGCTGCCCGCGCACTTCGTGGTGCTCCTCGAACCGCAAGGCGGTGCGCCATGACGCGCGCGTGGCTGCTCCCGATCGTCGTCGCGCTCGCCGGCTGCCCCAACAATCCCGGCCCGTCCGACGGCGGGCTCAATCCGCCGCAGCTGTGGCTCGCGCCCAACGGCTCGGAGCTGTTCGTGCGGCTGGTGCCGGTCGAGCCGCCAGAATTTTGAGGCCCCGGTGTGGGGGTCGGTGACTCCCTCGAGGCAGCGTTCACCCTGGCCGGGCCGATCTCCGCCGGCACCTGGCACCTCGTCGGCGACGGCATCGTCCAAGCGACCGTCGACGTGCAATACGACGTGATCTGGCGCCACGCTGGCAGCGACAGCACGCTGGCCAGCTTCCAGCATCACTTCGATCCGCTGGTCGGCGCCAACCACTTCGACGCCACGATGTACGACGCCAATGCCACCGGCCTCGCCGCGACCGCGCGCCCCGGCGATCTCCTGGTCCTCCGCTTCACCGCGTCCGGCCCCGCCGACGGCGGCTCCGCCGTCTCCGCCTTCATCCCCAACGGCGACGGCGCCCACGCCCTCGGCCGCATCCCCTCCATCACCCTCCCCCGATAGACACCCGTCCCTATTCGAGGAAGTGGGTTAGGAGGCGGTGGAAGTGGTGGACGCCGGTTTCGCGGGTGGGGGAGTAGCGGCCGGTGCGGTAGAGGCGCGAGCGGACGCCTTGTTGGACGCGCTCGACGACCTCTTCGTCTTCGACTTCGACGCGATCGAGCGCGGCGCCGGCGCCGGTGGTGCGACGCGCGGCATCGAGGACCCAGGTCTGGTAGCGCACGCGAGTGCGATCGACCGCCAGCGGCTCGACCACGTTCACCGAGAGGCCCCAGGGGTAGAAGTTGAGCATCGTCGACGGGAACAGCCAGAAGTAGTAGGCGGCGATGCGGCGGCCGGCGTCGAGGCGTTCGAACGCGTCTTCGCCATCGGCCGCGACGCCGAGCTGCAGCGTGCCGAACGGATGCAGCTCGGTCTGGTACGCGCCGTAGTCGAGCGCGCCGGAGAGCGCCGGGTGCACGAACGGGATGTGGAACCCCTCGAGGTAGTTGTCGCAGTAGAGCGCCCAGTTGGCCGCCACCTGGTAGTCGCGGTCGCCGGCCGGATCGCGCTGCATCGCCGCGAGGTCGAGCCAGCCCACACGCGCGCGCACGGGCGCGAGCAGCTCGTCGAGCGCGAACGCCGGCGCCGCCGACGCGAACAGCAGCGGCCCGAGCTGCCCGAACGCCACTGGCGGCAGGTGATCGGCGTCCGAGGGAAAGTCGCGTGCGGCTTCGAACTCGGGCATCGAGTGGAAGCGCCCGTCGAGACCGAAGCGCCGGCCGTGATAGCGGCAGCGCAGCGACGGCACGTTGCACGGCGCGTTGACCACCAGGTTCGCGCGGTGCGTGCACACGTTCGACACGCAATGGAGCGCGCCGCTCGCGTCGCGCGTGAACACGACCGGCTCTTCGCCGAGCACCGCCGGCACGCATGCGCCCGGCGCCTCCAGTTGGCGAACGTCCGCGCCCAGGTGCCACGCGCGCGCGAACACCCGCTCGCGCTGGCGGGCGAGCACGCCGGGGTCGCAGTAGAACGCGCCGGGCAGGGTGGCGGCGCGCGTGATGTCGGGATCGATGACGGGGCGCATTTCTCGCTCGCATCCTACGCCTGCCGTCCCGCGAGTGCAGCCTGCAGTTGGCTCCGGGACTGTCCCCCCGGTGCGGCGGCCGCGACACAGGTAATGGACCTGCCAGGCCCCGATCTCTTCACGATTCCGCCGTTCGGGTGCGGGGCACGGCGGGTGCATTGCGCTCTGGCGAACGGAGATCACAATGCGAGCTTCGGTGTTGGCGCTGGCGTTTCTCGGGGCAGGTGGGGTCATGGGGTGTCTCGGCGGGTCGTCCACGCCGGCGACCACGCAGCTCGACTACGACCTCACGGTCGATGCCGATCGCGCGCAATGGAAGGCCGAAGGCCTGGACTATCAGGGCTCGGTCGGACCGTACGCGGTGTATCGCGTGACCGCCGATCATCAGCGCCTGGTCGGGCCGCGCGTGATCCTGCCGGCCGGCACCAGCATCGCGACGCTCATGTGGAGCAAGAACTACTTCGTCGCGTCGAGCGGCGCGGCCGCGCAGGCGACGCTCGCGTTGCGCTCGGGCGACGTCATGTTGTGCCAGGGCTCGCAGGCGCCCACGCCGGACGGGCAGTGCACGACGCCGTCCGATCAGACCGGTACGCCCGGCGGATCGCCGGCGTCGCCTCCGACGAGTGATACGGCCGACATGGCCGGCGGTTGGGGCTCGGGATGCACGCCCGGCGGTGGCGGCGGATCGGGCGGCGGAGGTAGTGGTGGGTATGGCGGCGGCGGTGGCAGCGGCGGTGGGTATGGCGGCGGCGGCGGTGGCAGCGGAGGGAGCGGCGGCTACTCGAACCCCGGTGGCTACGGCGGCGGCGGCTGGAAGAACAACGGCTGCAGCGACGGTGGGATGAGCGGCGGCGGCGGACCTGACGGCGGCACGCCCGGCGGCGGCGGCATGGATGGCGGTGGTGGTGGT
>PNAM01000053.1 GCA_003170275.1 Myxococcales bacterium | reverse complement strand
CCTCCCCCTCCGCCCCCACCCAGCTCTAGGAGGGGACGGCGCTACGGGAATACGGTGCAGCAGGCGGGGAAGGTGCACGAGCTCGTGTCGGTGGTGCAGCGCTGGACGACCTGGCCGTCGAGCAGGCATTCGCAGTCGCGGCAGCCGGAGCCGTCGTGGCAGGCGATCGATTCGGTGACGCCGGTGGAGTCGTGCGTGGCGCTACAGCTCACCGGCGCGCTGGTGTCGCCGGCGCACGTGCCACCGTCGGCGGACGCAAGCGAGGCGCCGCCGTTAGAACCACCATTGTCGCCCGCATTGTTGCCGTTGTCGGAGCAGGCGTCGCCCTTGCCGTCGCCGTCGGCGTCGTCTTGCGAAGCGTTGGCGTCGTGCGGGCAGTTGTCGACGTCGTTGGGCACGCCGTCGCCGTCCGAGTCGCGCGCGCTGCCCGCCTGCAGCATCACCGGCACGCGCGTCTCGCCGTGCGCCGTCACCATCGCGCGCGCGGTGCCGCTCGCGTGCGGCGAATCGCCGACCTCGACCATCAGCCGCACCTCACCGACGTCGTCGTCGACCAGCACGGCCAGATCGCCCGGGAGCCGATCCTCCGGTGCGGACACGCGGACCGCGTCGAGCAGCCTGCGGTGCCGATCGAACAGCGACACGGTGATGCTGTGCGGCTGTCCACTCTCGCCGTCGGCGAGCTGCAGCTCGAGCCGCAGCGAGGTCGGCTGCGGGCTGCACGAAGCGGCCGCGAGCAACAGCCCGAGCCCAAGACCGAGATTGGCCGATCGCGCGGAGGCCATCACTGGTTAGCAAGAGCGAGGCCGGCGCCAGGCCCAGCCCATTCCACCAGTTGGCGGCGCGCCAGCGACGGGCCGGGGCGGCCAGCCCCCCTGCTACCCCCACCTACCCTTTGGAGGCGAGCTCTCCCTGCAGGTGCTCCCAGCGCCCGTACAGCTCCTCGAGCTTGGACTGCACCTCGGAGAAACGGCTCATGCGCGGGCGCGAGCGCGCAAAGTCGTTGTACAGCTCCGGATCGGCCAGCTCGAGCGAGAGCGACGACTTCTCCGCCTCGAGCTCGGCGATGCGGCGCTCGAGCTTCTCGATGTCCTGCTTGAGCGGGCGAAGCGTCGACGCGCGCGCCTCGCGCTCCTTGGCCTCGCGCCGCCGCCGCTCGCGATCGTTCTCGTCCGCCCCCTTGCCCTGCGGCAACGGACGCGCCGCGCCGCCGCCCCCACCCATGGGGCGGCCGATCTGCTCGAGGTGGTACAGGTACGCGTCGAGGTTGCCCGCCCATTCTTCGATGCCGCCGTCGCGCACGTCCCAGATGCGCGTGGCGAGCTGGTTGATGAAGCTGCGGTTGTGCGACACGAACAACAGCGTGCCGCCGTAGCCGTTGAGCGCTTCGACCAGGCGCTCCGACGAGTCGAGGTCGAGGTGGTTGGTCGGCTCGTCCATCAGGATCAGGTTGGACGGCAGCACCAACAGCCGCGCCAGCGCGACGCGCGCCCGCTCGCCGCCCGAGAGCACCGCGATCTTCTTGTCCACGTCGTCGCCCGAGAACAAGAACGATCCGAGCACGCCGCGCACGAAGGTCTGCGGCTTGTCCGGCACCAGGCTCCAGATCTCGTCGAGGATGGTCTTGTCGCGATCGAGCTTCTCGGTGTGGTGCTGCGCGTAGTAGGCGGCCTGCACGTTGTGCCCGAGCGTGATCGTCCCGGCATCGAGCTCGAGCTCGCCGGCGATCAGCTTGAGCAGCGTGGTCTTGCCGGCGCCGTTCACGCCGATGATCGCCACGCGCTCACCGCGCTCGAGCGTGCGCGTGAGCGACTGGTAGATCACCTTGTCGCCGAATCGTTTGGAGACGCCGTCGAGCCGCACCACCTCGCGCCCGGCGCGCGCCACCTCGGGAAAGCGGAAGCGCACCGTCGCGCGCTGCTCGAGCACCTGGATGGTTTCCTTCTTCTCGAGCTGCTTGATGCGGCTTTGCACCTGGCGCGCCTTGGACGCCTTGGAGCGGAAGCGCTCGATGAACTTTTCGGTCGCCGCGCGCTCGGCGGCCTGACGGCGCGCGCGCACCTCCAGGTTGATCTCCTCCTCGGCGCGCTGCGTTCGATACGATTCGTAGTTGCCGGTGTACGAGCGCAGCCCTTCGGGCTCGAACGACATCACCCGCCCGATTTGCCGGTTGAGAAAATCGCGATCGTGGCTGACCAGCAGCACCGCCTTTTGCGATCTTTTGAGGAACTGATCGAACCACTGCAGCGACGGGATATCGAGGTGGTTGGTGGGCTCGTCGAGCAGCAGCAGCTCCGGCTCGAGGAGCAGCAGTCCCGCCAGCGCGGCGCGCATCTTCCAACCGCCCGACAGGTCGGCCACGTCGCGCTCGAGCTCTTTTTCGGCGAAGCCGAGCCCGGTGAGGATGCTCTCGGCGCGATGACGCCCGTAGCGCTCTTCGAAGTCGGTGAGCTGGTGGTGCAGATCGGCGAGCCGCTGCGACAGCTCGAGCCGCGTCTCGTCGTCGCCCGCGGCGGCCAGCTCCTCCTCGACGTCGGTGACCGCGCGCGCGAGCTGCTCCGAGCCCGGCACCGCGGCGCGCACCGAGTCGACCAGGTTGCCGGGCGGCAGCTCGAGAATGTCCTGCGGCAGATAGCCGGCGCGCACGCCGCGCGCAAAGTGCACCTCGCCCGCATCCGGCTCGCGCTCGCCGGCCAGGATGCGCAACAGCGTGGACTTGCCCGAGCCGTTCGGCCCGACCAGCCCGATCTTCTCGCCCACCTGCACGGCGAAGCTCTCCCCGTCGAGGATCACCTTCTTGCCGAAGGTGACCGAGAGCTCATCGACGGTGACCAGCGACATCGATCAGCGGCGCTTGCGCGGTGCTTGCGCGGTTTTTTGCGCGAGGTACTCGTCGTAGGTGCCGCGGAAGTCGACCAGCCCGCCGTCGCTGAACGCGAACAGCCGCGTGGCGAAGGTCTCGATCAGATCGCGATCGTGCGTGACCACGAACGCGGTCCCTTCGTACTTGGACAGCGCGTCGCCGAGCGCGACGATCGACTCGAGGTCGAGGTGGTTGGTCGGCTCGTCGAGCACCAGCACGTTGTCCTTGGTGAGCATCAGCTTGGCGAACAGCAGACGCACTGCCTCGCCGCCCGAGAGCGCGTGCGTCGGCTTCTGGCCCTCTTCTCCCTTGAACAGCATCTTGCCGAGCAGGCCGCGGATGTCCTGCAGGTACGCGCGATCGTCGAACGAGTGCAGGTACGCGTCGACGGTGGTGTTCTTCGGGATGGTCTCGCCGTGATCCTGCGCGATGTAGCCGATCGACACCTCGTGGCCCCACTCGATCTTGCCCGCATCGGGCGCAAGCTCGCCGATCAGCATGCGGCACAGCGTGGTCTTGCCGACGCCGTTCGAGCCGACGATCGCGATCTTGTCGCCCTTCATCACCAGCGCGTTGAAGTCGTCGCAGATCTTCGCCTCGGGCCAGCGCTTGGCCAGCCCCTCGATGGTCAGCGTCTGCCGGCCCGACGGCTTCTTCACCAGGATCTGGATGAACGGCCGCTCGATGTTCGAGCGCTTGAGATCGGCGACCTGCAGCTTCTCGATCTGCTTCTTGCGGCTCTGCACCTGCGACGCGCGCGTGCCGGCGCCGAAGCGCGAGACGAAGTCCTGCAGCTGCGCGATCTTTTTCTGACGGTCGGCGTTCTCCGACTCGACGCGGCCGCGCACCTGGCTCTTGGCCTCGACCATGTCGTCGTAGCAGCCGGTGTAGGTAATGATGGTGTTGTAGTCGATGTCGGCGACGTGCGTGCAGATCGCGTTGAGAAAGTGGCGATCGTGCGAGATGGCGATCAAGACGCCCTGGTAGTCGCACAGAAACCCTTCGAGCCAGCGGATCGAGTCGAGGTCGAGGTTGTTGGTCGGCTCGTCGAGCAGCAGCACCTCGGGCTTGCCGAACAGCGCCTGCGCGAGCAGCACGCGCAGCTTGAGCCCGCCGGCCAATTCCCGCATCGGCCCCTCGAGCCCTTCGGACGGAATGCCGAGCCCCGCGAGCAGCGAGCCGGCGTCCGACTCGGCGGAGTAGCCGTCTTCCTCGGCGACCACGCACTCCAGCTCGCCCAGGCGGTGTCCCTGCTCATCGGTGATCTCGGGCAGCGCGAGGATCTTCTCCTTCTCGACCATCGCCGCCCACAGCTTCTTCGAGCCCTGCATCACCACGTCGAGCACGCGCACGTCCTCGAAGCCGAACTGATCCTGGCGCAGCACCGAGGTCTTCTCCGGCCGCGAGATGTTCCCCGAGTCGGGATCCAAATCGCCGGCGAGGATCTTCATGAACGTCGACTTGCCGGCGCCGTTCGGGCCGGTCAGGCCGTAGCGCTTGCCGGCCGTGAAGTTGACGGTGACGTCCTCGAAGAGCTTTTTCGAGCCGTACGATTTGGTGACGTTCGAAACCTGCAAGTTCGCCATGGGGACGCGCTTTATAGCACCCCGCAGGCCACCGCGGTGCAGGTCATGGATTCCGCGTTACAGTCCGACAGGCCGGTGCACTGAAAGACCTGGTGCATCGGATCGCAGCTCGCGCCGTCCGGCTTCGGCGCGCCGCACCGGCTGGTCGACGGATCGCACCAGCCGGTCGGACACGGGTACGTCAAGTTGCTCGGATCGCAGGGGTCACCGACGCGCGGCAGGGGCGTACAGACCCCGCTGACGCAGGCGAGGAACTGCTGGCAACCACTGATCTCCGCCGTCGCGTCGCAGGCGCCGCCACGCGAGAGCAACGCGCCGCAGGTGCCCGTAGAACCGTTGTGAACGCCGAGACAGACCAGGAGGCCGGCGCAGCCGGTGTCGATCGTGCACGGCTCACCCGCCTGGGGCAGCGCCAGGTCGGAACGTGCGGTGCAGACGGTCGTGCCGATCCCCCCGCGGCACTTCATTCCCACCGGACACTGCTCGTCGTCGCGGCAAGCCTCGCCGGCCGCGACCCTCGGCTGGCAGACGTATGATTTCGAGCCACACACGGCATCGGGACCGCAGCTGACCACGCAGCTCTGGCCGAGCGCGGGCGCCGGGATGCATTGTCCGGGGCATTCGTCGCGGATCATGCACACATCCCCACGGGCGCACTCGAAGTCGTTGATACAGTCGCCGGTCGACTTCCCGATCAGCGCGCCCGGGCATTCTATTAGTACAAAGGGCTGGTCGTCACAGGGCGCGACCAGCGCGGCGTCGATACAGGCTTGCGCGGCCGCCGCGTCGAACCCGATCCCGTCGTACGCGATCGATTGTTTGGCCCTGAGCAATTCGAGCGCCACCGGGGGGAACTGCAGCGCGTCGCGACAGTAGCTCTCATCGGCCGCATCGACCAGCCCGCAGGCGACGGCGCGCGCGCACTCTGCGTGCACCAGGCTCTGGCGCAGGTGCTCCACGTCGGCGACCCCGTTCGAGCAGCCGACCGCGAGCAAGAGCGGCAGCAGCGTGCTAGCGCGCAAGCGCGCGTTCCATCTCTTCGGCGGAGTAGAACTGGCGCGCCCAGCGACGGTAGGCGGCGATCGGGCCGTCCTCCTGGCACAGGTTGGGCCTGAGCAGGTGCCGCTTGTTCTCCCAGATGCGGATGTCCTGATCGACCGTCTCCTTGAACGTCTTGAAGTACTGCTTCTCGAGCGTCTCGTTGACGTGGTCGAACTGCGTCTTCTTGATGTTGTGGAACAGCCGGATGTCCACGTAGTCCTCGTCGATCGGCGTGGTCGCGCCGAGCGTGCGCGTGCCCAGCGTGATCCCGGCGTCCGCGATCTCCGCCGCGTAGCGCACCCAACCGATGCCCAGCCCGAACTTGGTGGTGTCGATCGGACCCTTGGCGGTGCCGGCCATGCCGAAGCTCTCCAGGTTCGACACCAGCGTGAAGCGGATGTCGAGCGCGGCGTCGCGCATGGTCAGCTCCATCTCCTCCGGCGTCTTCGAGGTGAACTGGTGCAGGCAGCGCAGGTGCGCCGAGTCGAGATCGTTCTCGTTGACGTCCTGGATGCAGGTGCGCACCTTCCAGCGCGTCTCGGCCGATGGGCTCCAGTCCGCCTCGTCGCCCAGCGACAGCGACGGCACATGCCAGGTCGGCTCGCCCTCGGCCTCGTGATACCAGGCGAGCACCATGCCGTTGACCTCTTCGACCGGCCACGAGCGCACGCGCGCGCCCGGCGGGATCTTGTCGGCGTACGGCACCTTCGCGCACTTGCCGCTGCAGTCGTATTCCCAGTGGTGGAATGGACACTGGAGGTGCTCGCCGACCACGCGCCCGCCGTGTCCGAGGTGCGCGCCCAGGTGCTGGCAGTACGCATCGAACAGCTGCGCGCGGCCCTCTTGCGTACGGAACAGCACCAGCTCCTGCCCGAAGTAGCGCAGCGGCTTGACGTCGCCCGGCTGAAGCTCGCTCGACAGCGCCACCATGAACCAGCCGCGCGGATACGGAGTCAGCGGCGAACGTCTGATCTGCATGTTGCGCACATTAACATGCGCTTCTACGGTTTGAGCAGCGAGAGCGCCAGGTCCGGCAGCTTCGAGAAGCTGTCGATCTTTTTCTCATCGTCGTCCGCGCCGGTGGAGCGCACCATGCGCACCACCACCAGCCGCTCCTTCGGCACCACGATCAGATACTGGCCGAGCCAGCCCTGCGCCTCGTAGGCGACGATCGGGCCGGAGATCAGCTTGCCGTCGGGCAACCCGCGCTTCCAGGTGTGCTCGTGCCAGGTCTCGATCTTGGGATCGCCGAAGATCTTGCCCAGCTCGGCGAAGAACGCGTCCCGTTCGAAGACCTTGTCCTTGATCGGCAGCACCCTGGCGATGAACGACTCCTCGAGCTTGGCGTCGCGCCACGCCTTGACCACGCCGTCGTCGATGGTGAACTTCTTCCACGCCGGGATCAGCCACCACAAGAGGCCGCAGGTGGGAACCAACGCCTGGCCCGGCTTCATCGACTCGGCGATCCAGGCGTGGCTCACCAGACGCTTGCCCGCCCACACGCCGTCGTCGGCGAGCATCACGCCGATGCGCGCCAGATCGATCGCGCGTAGGCGCAGGCCGGCGAGCGCGTGCGGATTGCCGGCGCCGTCGAGCTTCCATTCGTACTGCGTGATGCCGAGCGGCGTGAACAGCTCGTCGCGCACGAACAGGTCGAGCCGCTTGCCCGACGCGAGCTGCACGATCGCCGCCAGCAGCGCGACCGCCTTGTTGTTGTAGAAGAACTTCGTGCCGGGCTCGTCGGAGAGCTCGGCGGCGAGCGCGAGCTTGACGAAGTCCGGGCTGGGATAGATCTCCCCGCCGGTGGTGCGCTCGGCTTGCATCCCCGAGGTGTGATTGAGCAGGTGGCGCAGCGTGACCAGCTTCTTCTTGCCCTGCTTCCACTCGGGAAAGAAGGTGTAGACCGGCTCGTCGATCGACTTGATCTTGCCCGCGTCGATGAGCCGGCCGATCGCCAGGTTGACGATCGACTTGGTCATGGACATGGTCTCGATCAGCCCGTCGGGGCGGCCGAAGTGCCACTCGCCGACCAGCTTGCCGTCCTTCATCACCACCAGCGCATCGGAGCGCGCGTCTTCGGCCCGCGCCACCAGCTTGCCGACCGCGATCGGATCGAGCTCCGCGGCGTGGGTCATCGCGCAGAACAGTAACAGGCTGGCGAGCGTGCGCATCGGCGGACCATAGCTTACTTTTGCCTACCTTCGAACGTACGCAAAGATTGCAGTGCCACGCACCTATTTCATAGAGCGTGCCCTCGACGAGTCAGGAGTTCCGCCACGTTCCTGCGGCACATGACTTGCTCTGCTCGAGCGCCAGAATGAAGAGGCGCGCGGGGGGATTCACGCTGATCGAGCTGCTGATGGTGGTGGCCATCATCGGCGTCCTCGGCTCGATGGCCATCTTCTCGCTTTCGGGCGCGGTCAACCAGAACAACCCGGCGGCGCTGGCGCGCGCGCTTCAGTTCACCATGATGCGCGCCCGGCAGGAGGCGGTGGCGGACAACAAGCAGCGCCGGCTCTCGTGCCTCCCGACCGCCTGCACCTACCAGATCGCGACCAGCAACGGCATGAGCAACGCGATGACCTTCGTCGCCGCCGGCGATAACCTGACGCCCAACAACAACACGCTGATCTGGAACGTCACCCCGGGGACCGACTGGAACGTCAACCTCGCTGGCGGCGTTCAGTTCAGCGTCGTCAAGACCATCACCTTCTTTCCCGACGGTTCGTCCTCGGGCGGCACCATCTATCTGCAGAGCAAGCGCGTCAACAGCGGCCAGTTCAAGGTGTACGCCTACACCGGGACCGGCCTCGCGCGACTGGTGAACAATTGGTAACGCGGCGGCGGAGACGGAGCGCGGGCGGCTTCACGCTGATCGAGATCCTGATCTCGCTCGGGCTCTCGATGGTCGGCCTGCTCGGGCTGATGTCGCTGCAGCTGGTGGCGATCCGCGGCAACGCCAGCTCGCGCAGCTTCTCCACCGCGGTCGCCATCGCGCAGGAAAAGCTCGAGACGGTCGAGTTCCTGCCGTTCGGAAATCTCTCGACCGCGGCCGAGGTCAACGCGACCAACGTCAGCCCGTGGAACGCGAGCGGCTTCACCACCCAGTTCACCCGCAACACCACGGTGACCACCGTCGTCGCGGCCACGGGCGTCCCGATCACCACGGTGCTGGTCGATGTCTCCTGGCCCGATCAGACCATTGTCGGCTTCAACCACCACGTGAAGATGTGGACGGCGGTGACCCAGTGACGCGCGCGCGCGGCTATACGTTGATCGAGCTCATGATCGCCGTCGGGCTGTTCGGCCTGATCGCGTCGGGCGCGCTGTCGCTGGTGATGTCGGCCAGCCGCTCGCAGGCCTATTCGGCGCGCGCCGACGTCGCGCAGTCCGGCCTGCGCGCGGGAATCGATTTCATCACGCGCGACCTGACCGGCGCGAGCGGAGGCGCGAGCACCGGCGCGATCGTGGACAGCTCGGGCGCCGTGCCGGTCGTCGTCTCCGGGGTGAAGGTCACTCAAGGCGTCAATGCGCCAGACATCCTCGAGGTGTACACCATCGACGCCTCGACGATGGCCTACGTGATGGCTCCGTTCGCCCCAACCACGCCCATTCTCAGCATCGACAAGCCGCTCTCGTTCGTCAACGGAGACTTCGTTCTACTCTCCGATCCCTCACTCGCCTTCGCAGTCGTGCTGAAGTTCACGGCCAACGGGGCCGTCAACAACTCCGCCTGTACCGGCTGCGGCGACCTGAGCGTGTTCAACGCCACCAATACCTTCCCGGCCACCGCTCCCAGCCCTTTTCCCATCAAGTCTTGGGTCTTCAAGTCACGCCACGTCATCTACAAGATCCTGACCCTCGTCGGCGCCGGCCCGGGCGCGAACGGATCCTACTTGACCATGAGTCTCAACGGAGGCGCAGACCAGCCCCTGGCGGAAGGGATCGAGGACATGCAGATTGCGCTCGGCTTCGACAACAATCCTACCGATGGGGTCATCACCCAGAACGGAGCGTCGGCCAACGACGACGAGTGGGTCGGCAATGTCTCGGGCGAAGTCGTGCCCGCGAACCTGGCGTTGCTGCGCGCGGTGCGCGTGACGCTGGTCGCAAAGGCGACCATGGCGCAGCCGGGCACGTTCTATCCCGGGCGTCCCACGGCGGAGGATCACGCCGCCGCCGCCCCCGACGGATTTCCGCGCCGCTTGGTGCGCAGCGTAATTAGCGTGAGGAATCTCAGCCTATGAGCCGTCCGATCAAGAGTCCTCGCTCGCGGCAGCGCGGTGGCGTCACCCTGCTGTTGGTGCTGGTGCTGCTCGTGCTGGCGGCGCTGGTCGGCGTGCTGGCGGTGCGCGGTGCCACCAGCGATCTGCAGATGGCCGGCGCCGAGCGCTTGAACCGCTCCGGCTTCTACTGCGCGGAGGCCGGGCTCAACGCCGCGCGCCCGTTCTTCGCCGCCAACGCCGCCAGCTGGACCTCGATGCTGCACAACGCCTTCGCCGGCTACCCGGTGGTCGGTGATGTCGACGGCCTGGCCGGAAACGACTACCAGGTCACGCTGGAAGACAACCACGACGAGGCACCAGCTTCGGTCAATGATCCGCTGACAGACTCCGATGGAGTCGTGCTCATGGTCTCCACGTGCATCAGCACCACCATGTCCTCGAGCATCAACGGGCGCGTCCTCAAGGAAGTGATCACGAACGCCGCCGTGCAGGGCACCGACTATCGCTTCCAGGCGGGTCACAGCTCGTCTCATTCGGGAAACGAAAACTAGGAGTTTGAAAAAGATGCGCGAACTACGAATTGCCTTCGTCCTGGCTGCCGGCGCCGTGTTGGCGCTGCCCGGCCGCGCCGAAGCGCAAGTCACGGCATTCAACGCAAACTCGCTGATCATCCCGATGGACGTGTGCAGCCAGCCGTCATCGACGATCACCTGCACCAGCGTGCTGCCCGCCGCGACCTGCGCGGCGGTGACCCCGATCAAGTCCACCGTCTATGGCGCCGGGACCTTCGCGCTCGGCGGCTGCCCCGAAGCGCCGCAGATGTATCCGCAGCACAACCTCTTGTCTCCGTACACCGACATCGCGCGCGACGGCATCACCAAGGCGTACGGGCTCATCTATCTGCTCGCGCTGAACGGCGTCGCCATCCACTACATCGTGCAGACCGACACGACCCAGAAGGCCGCCATCGACGCGGTCGACATGACGATCGTCAAGGCGACCCTCAATCCAGTCTCACTCGTGCAGTTCAACTACGGCGCGAGCCCGTTCACGACCGCGCCGGTGAACTTCATGTCCGCACTGCACACGACCATCAGCTACCGCGGCGGCCCCTTCATCATCAGCGCCGACGGCGTCAATGAAGTGCTGGCCTTGAACCTCATGAAGGGCGTGGTGGCCTCCAACCCGCCGAACGCGTTCACGGCCGTCGACCCGCGGACCGGCCGCAAGGTCTTCCAGGACGTCTACATGCACATCGCGAACACCAACTTCACCGCGAACGTGAAGTCCATCCTGTCGGCGGCGCCGCCCAAGATCGCGCTGCTCGGCGTGGGCTCCTCGGGCCTCGACGTGCTCGAGGGGTATCTGAAGGACGCCGGCCTGTTCAACGCGGCCGCGGTGCAGACGGCGCCCGCGGTCGGCAACATCTTCACCGAGTTCACCAGCACCGCGACGCTCACCGCCGGCGGGACCGGGCTCAACGGCGGCCTCTACAACATCCTCTGGGCGCCGCACTACGACCCGGGTGCCGAGCAAGACACGGTCATGTCGGCGATCAAGACCTTCAACAACGCCGGCAACCCGATCTTCATGCAGTGCCGATCGATCGCGGCCGCCGAAGGGACCTCGGCCACGGTGCCGGCCAGCGGCTTCGGCATCATCAACGCGACCACCAACGGGCACTTCGTGACCGACGTGGCCGGCGCCAACAACAACGGTCTGCTCGCCGGCGCGCTGCCGCAGAACGGCGGAAACACCCCGCCGGGAAGCCACCTGTACGGCTCGGCGGCCGGCGAGGGGTACAAGGTCAACCCGGCCGTATCTCTCATTACGTGGAGCGATCCGCTGCTCCAGGTCGGCGACTATCCGCTGCAGACGCCCAGCTTTCCGAACTCCAGCGTTCAGGACTTCGTCGAGAACACGGCCCTGGGTCACTATCTCAACACGGCGACCAAAAAGGTCTATCGCCTGGTGACCTCCAACGCGGTGGCGCCCGCGAGCGCCTCGTTCAACGCGCGCGACATCGAGGTCGCCGTCGAGGATCCCACGCAAAACAACCGGCCGTCGGTGATCTACCTGGCCGGACACGCCTACGGCACCACGTCCTCGAACTGCCCCGATGCCGGCGCGGCCAACAGCGCGTGCAGCTTCGCGCCCTGGTATCCGTCGGGAAACCGCGGCCCCAACGGCCAGTGCTGCGCGTTCCCGATCACCGAGTCCGCGCCGGGCATGGAGCGCCTGGTGCTCAACACGCTGCTGTTCCTCGGGCAGCCGACCACGGTCACCGAGCTCACCCGCTCCTCGCCGATCGTCTACTCGGACAACACGACCTTCATCGGCACGTACGAGCTGGCGACCATGCCCGCCACCGCCTACCCGCCGTGGAAGGGCCACTTCCGCAAGTACGCCGCGGGAGCGCTCACCGGCACCAACGTGACCGCGTTCAACAGCGTCAGCATCGCGCCGCTGTGGGACGCCGCGACCAACCTGTCCACCTTTGGGACCGGCGGCCGCCCGGTGCGCAACGTCTTCACCGCCGTCAAGGTGGGCGCCAACTGGATCCAGGTCCCCTTCGACGTGGCCCACCAGGCCACGCTGAGCGCGGCCGCGCCGACCATCACCGCCGCCAACATCCCGCAGATCCGCGCCGGCGGGCTGGGCGGCATCGATCACTCGATTCCGGCGGTCATCGGCACGTCTTCGGTGGTCACGCCAGGCGGCCTCACGCGGCCCACCATCGCGTACGTCGCCGGGCTCGACGGCATGCTGCACGCGTTCGTCGCGCAGGCCGGATCGGTGGCGGGCACCGGCGGCACGTTCGTCTCGGGTGACGAGCTGTGGGCGTTCATCCCGCCGAGCCAGCTCAACAACATCGCGGGACGCACCGCCATCCTCGACGGCTCGCCGCAGGTCGCCGACGTGAACGTCGATTATGGTACGGGCAAGAAATGGGAGACGGTGCTCGCGATCACGGGTGGCTTCGATACGCCGCTCGGCAGCGGAACCGTCGACCTGTTGGACATCTCCGATCCGATCAACCCGGTCTTCCGCTGGGAGGCGTCCGACACCAACACCGTCGGCGGCAACACCTACATCATGGGACGCGCGCAGGGCGCCGCCATCCAGCCCGCGCTCACCGCCGCCGGGCTGAAGTACGCCGTCTTTCTCGCGACCGACAACGCCAACGGGACCTGGGGCAACGGCTTCAACATGTATTCGCTCGACGCCAAGGACGGCAGCGTGCTGTGGCGGTTCAATCACACCTATACGTTCGACACCTCCCACGACGACGTCCCGGCGACGGTCTCGGCGATCGACACGTCCGGCAACAACGGCGCCGCCAACGCGGTGTTCTTCGGAGACATCGAAGGGCGCGTCTGGCAGATCCCCACCGCCGGAGCGGTCGGCTCACCGCTGCCGATCTTCGACGGGCCGGCCTCGTACGCGATCCCGAGCAACATCAACTTCCCGATCGAGAGCGCGGTCGCGCTGTATCGCGATCCCAACAATGCCGATCTCTCGCTCATCGGCGTCACCGGCGGCGCGGATTGGGTGATCGCGTCGGGCCAGCAATCGAAGATCTTCAAGCTCGATCTGAAGAACCTGCCGCCGACCCTGACCACCATCGCTTCGCTCACCGATCGCGTCTTCGCGGTGCCGACGATCGCCGGACAGAGCGCGTACTTCATCACCAGCGGCGCCGGCCTGCAGGGCGGCAACTCCTCCACCTACAACGCGACCGGCTCGCTCCACCGCATCGATCTGGTGACCAACACCGATACCTCGGTGGTCAACCTCAAGCAGGGCGCGAGCGAGGTCGCGGTCGACGCGTCGGGCAAGGTCTACGTGGCGTCGGCCATCGGCATCACGGTGAACGCCAACGCCGGCGCCGATGCCTCGCAGACCACCTACTCGCTGCAGAACCATCCGCTGGCCAAGCCGATCACCAACCAGGCCTGGCTCGACTTCCGCTAACCCGAGGTGATCCCAATGGCAAAAGTAGTCGGGCGATGGCTGTTCGTTCTGTTCGTGTGCCTCGGCGCCCAGGCGATGGCCGATCAAAAAGAGGGCAAGAACCCCGGCGGCAAGAACGGCGCGGAGCAAGAGCCGGCCACCTGCGGCGGCTGCCCGGCGGGCAAGACCTGTCGCTGCTCGTGCAAGACCGGCGCGGCGTGCGACCCCAAGAGCCCGCCGCCCAAGTGCGAGGCCTGTAGCTGCAGCTGCCTGTAGCGTATCGTGGGGCCATGCTTCAGATCTCGATCGCCTCGAGCGACCCGCGCTGGTCGACGACCGTCGCGACGCTGCTCGGCGATTGCGGCGCGCAGCTCGAGCTCCTGGCCACCGTGCCGCCCGATTGCAGCGCCGACGTGCTGGTGATCCACGCCATCATGCCCGGCGCGGTCGAGCTGTGTCATGCGGTCAAGTCGCGCAGCGCGCCGCGCCCGCCCGCGGTGATCCTGGCGGCCGGCGCGCCGCACGACGAAGCGCTGCGCGCCGCCTCGGTCGAGGCCGGCTGCGACCACTGGCTGGCCGCGGGCGCGGTCACCAACGAGCTCCGCTGGCGCGTGCGTCACCTATTGCGCGAGCGCGCCGTGGTGCAGTCGATCGTCGAGGAGCGCTCGCACCTGGAGCTGCGCGGCGATTGGGTGCGCTACCTGGTGCACGACCTGCGCCATTCGCTGAGCATCGTCACCGCGTACCTCGAGCTGTTGCGCATGCGCATGCCGAGCGCGGACGAGGACACCAACACCGCCTTCACGCGCTCGTCGTACGAGCTCAAGCGGATCGAGGCGATGGCGCAGGACCTGCTCGATCTCGATCGCATTCGCCGCGGCGCGCTGGTGCCGCGACGCCTGCGCGCCGACGCCCGCTCGATCGCCCACCGCGTGGCCACGGATCAGCGCCCGTTCGCCGAAGGGATCGGCGTGGCGGTGGTGGAGCGCGGCGGGCCGGCCGAGTGCGAGCTCGACGAGCAGCTGATCGAGCGCGTGGTCACCAACCTGGCGCGCAACGCGGTCCGCTTCGCGCGCTCGGCGGTGCACATCGACGTCGACGCCAGCCCGGGATGGGTGAGCGTCAAGGTGGCGAACGACGGCAGCGGCATCGACCCGCGCTTTCGCGACAGCATCTTCGAGCCATTCGTGCGGCTCGACGGCTCGGCGGTGGGTGGCGGCGGGCTGGGCCTGGCGTTCTGCCGGCTGGTGGTGGACGCGCACCATGGCGAGCTGGTGCTCGAGAGCGGCGACGACGGCCACGTGTGCTTCGCCATGCGCCTGCCGTGCGCGTGACGATTACGGCGCCGCCTCAAGGGCTGCGGCGGTAAGCGCGGTGCTGTCGAACATGGTGGGCGGCGCATAGGGCGCCAACGCGCGGACGGTCACGCTGTAGGGCGTGTCGAGCACGTTGCCGCGCGGCGTGGCGTATTCGAGGCGCAGGTTGTCGTCGGTGGAGAGAAAGTCGGAGGGGTCGGCGCCGCTGCGGGTCACCGACGCGAGGAAGCGATCGATGCCGGCCGGATCGAGCAGCCGGTTGAAGAGCAGCCCGCTCAGGCCGCCCGCCTGCGCGATCGGCCCGGCGAGCTCCGGGCGCGCCCGCAGCCGCGCGAGGGTCTCCGGCCGCGGCTGGCAGCCGTCGTTGCAGGCGATGATGATGCCCTGCCCGCCGGTCACGTACAGCCACACCAGCGGAAACTCGGAGCGCACGGTGGCGAGGATCGAGACCACGTCTTCCGGGTACACGTGGTGCAGCTGCATCCACTGCTGCAGCACGCCGTGCGGCGCCAGGTGCTCGCGCGCGGCGCGGTAAAACTCGCGGTTGTAGAGCGAGGCCGCGCCGGCGAACCAGATGCTGGTGATCTCGATCTCGATCAGGTCGAAGCGATCGCGCGTCAGCATCAGGTAGTTGCGCCCGTCGGTGACGTGCGCGTGCACGTCGGGCGCGGAGAGCACGCCCAGGTTCACGCTGCGGAAGTGGCGATCGGAGAGCGTGAGCACGTCGCGGCTCAGCTCGGCCACGTCGATACGCGCAAAGCCCGCGCGGTGCACCACCGAGGTGGTGGTGCCGGTGCCGAAGCCGATGATCAGCGCGCGCTCGCGGCCGCTCGCGTGCAAGAGCGCGTCGAGCGCGAAGCCGAGCTGCGCGGTCACCTCGCCCGAGTCGTTGCCTTGAAACTTGCCGTTGGTGCGCAGCGTGAGGTAGTCGCGGCCCTGGTACGGCGTGGCCGTCACGGTGGTGAGCCCGCCGTCGAGGCTCTCGGCGTGATCGATCACGCTCCCGGCCAGCGCGTCGTGCGCGAAGTACACGTTCGAGCCGGACGCCAAGCGCGGCAGATCGAACGATCGTGGCTGCGCGACGAACAGCGCGAGCACCGCCAGCGCCAGGGCGAGCGGGCCGGCCAGGCGGCGGCGCGCGACCACCAACGCTAAAGCGCCGAGGAAAAGCGCCAGCGCGGCCAGCGCGTGCAGCGTGCGCAACGAGCCGAGCCACGGCAGGAGCAAGAAGCCGCCGCCCAGCGCACCGGCCACGTTGCCGACGGTGTTCACCGCCGCCGCGCGGCCCGCCGTCGCCGCCGCGTCGCGCTTCGAGGCGCGTCCGATGCACGCCATGGCGATCGGATAGAGCGCGCCGATGCACATCGCCGGCGGCACCAGCGCCAGGCAGCACACGGCGAACCGGATCAGCTCGCGCCCGGCGAACGTGTGCGCGAGCGACCAGCCGCCCATCGCCGCGAACCACGCCGGCATGCGATCCCACAGGAACACGCCGGCGAGCAGCGTCGCGGCCAGCGCGAGCTCGAGCGAGCCGACCGCCCGCGCGAGCGCGTCGGGCCCGGGCATCCAGCGCCGCGCACAGGCCGAGCCGAGCGCGAGCCCGAGCAGAAACGCGAACAGCATCAGCGAGAACGCGTACGCGCTGTTGCCGGCGACTACCGCGAGCAGGTGCACGTAGGTGGTCTCGAGCGCGAAGGTGAGCGCGCCGCCGATCCCGAGCACCGAGAGCCCGATCAGCGCGAGCGCGCGATCTCCGCCGGGCCGTGGCGATTCGTCGACGGCAGGCGCGTCGACCGCGGGAGCCGCCAGGCGCGCGCGCAGCCGCCAGGCGAGGCCAGCGGCCAGCACGTCCAGCGCCACCGCCAGGCGCATGGTGCTGGTGATCCCCACCGCCGGCAACAGCCAGTACCCGGCGGCGAGCGCGCCGGTCGCCGCGCCGAGCGTGTTGGCGCCGTAGAGCAGCCCGATGCTGCGGCCGAGCGCGCGCACGTCGGGCGTGACCACGCGCACCAGGAACGGCAGGGTCATGCCCATCAAGATCGTCGGCGGCAACAGCGCCAGGCTGCCCAGCGCCACGCGCAAGATCATCAGCGTCCCCGCGCCCGGATCGCTGCCGCGCGCGAGCAGCACGTACAGCGCGCGCACCCCGTCGAGCGTCCACGGCGCGACCGCGCACACCACCGCGATCCCCAGCTCGCAGCCGGCGTAGGCGCGCACCGGATCGGCGACGCGCCGCCCGAGCCGCCCGCCGATCCACGACCCGAGCGCCATCCCTCCCATATAGGTCGCCAGCACGGTGGTCGACGCGCCGGCAGTGCTGCCGAACGCGAGCGCCAGCGACTTGGCGAACACCACCTCGTAGAGCAGTCCGGCCACACCGGAGAGAAAGAAGACGCCACCGACCGGGAGCATGCGTGCGCCCATCGTACGCCAGTTGTACAAACGGGACGACTCCCCGATACTGCCCCCCGCCATGCTCTACGCCTACCTGTTCACCACCATCCTCGGCGGGATCCTGCTCGGGACCTCGCTGGTGGCCGGCGATCATCACGCCGGCGGCGGTGGGCACGATGCGGCGCACGACGTCGACGGGCACCAGGGCGGGCTCAACCTGCTCTCGCTGCGGCTGTGGACCTACGTGCTGGCGTTCGGCGGCGCGACCGGCTTGTGCCTGACGCTGCTCGGCGCCGCGGGCGTGGCGCTCACCGGCGTGGTCGCGGGCGCGGTTGGCCTGACCGCGGGCGTGGCCGCGCAGACCGTGATCCGGCGCGCGCTCGCCGGCGGCCAGGGCGGCACCGTGCGCACCGACGAACTGGTCGGCCACTCGGCCGAGGTGTTGGTGCCGTTCGGCCGCGGCGCCACCGGCACCGTGCGGCTGATCGCCAAGAACAGCACGGTCGATCTGCTCGCCATCTGTGAAGACGGCGAGGGTGAGCTCGGCGCAAAAGAAGAAGTGCTGATCATCGGCATGAAGGACGGGTGCGCCATCGTCACCCGCAATCCGGCCACGACGAAGCAGTCAGGGGGAACGTGATGCAGCTCTTTGGTCTCGAGATCGCGCCAGGGCCGTTCGTCATCGGCATGGCGATCATCATGGCGATGCTGGCGTCGGTCGCCGTCGCGCTGTTTCGCGCCTACCTTTACATCTGCCGGCCCAACCAGCTCCTGATCGTGTCGGGGAAGAAGCATCGCCTGCCGAGCGGGGAGACGCTCAACTTCACGGTGATCGCCGCGGGGCGCCATTGGCAGGTGCCCTACCTGCAGACGGTCAAGACGATGGATCTGCGGCTGATCCCGATCGAGCTCACGGTGATCAAGGTGCTGTCCAACGGCGGCATTCCGCTCGACGTGCACGCGATCGCCAACGTCAAGATCACCACCGATCCGCGCTATGTGCACAACGCGGTGGAGCGCTTTCTCGATCTGCCGCCGGAGAACATCAAGCTAGCCGCCAAGCAGACGCTCGAAGGCGTGCTGCGCGGGGTGCTGGCGCAGCTCACGCCCGAGCAGGTGAACCAGGATCGCATCGAGTTCGCCAACCAGCTGCTCGAGATCACCTCGGACGACTTCTCGAAGATGGGGCTGCACCTGGACACGCTCAAGATCTTGCGCGTGGAGGACGAGGCGCAGTACCTGGTGAACATCGGGCGCACGCAGATCGCCAACGCGATCCGCGACGCGGAGAACGCCGAGAGCCAGGCCAGCCAGGAGGTGGTGCAGGCGGAGGCGGCGGCGCGGCAGATGGCCGAGGTGGCGCAGAAGCAGGCCGAGATCGGCATCGCGCAAAAACGCAACCAGCTGCGCGCGCTGGTCGGGCAGCTCGAGGGCAACGCGCAGTCAGTAGAGCGCGAGGCGACGGTGGCCGCGCAACAGGCGCGCGCCGAGGCCGAGCAGGAGCTGCAGGAAGTGCGGCAGCAGCTCGAGACCAAGCGGCTGTACGCCGAGGTGGTGCTGCCGGCCGAGGCGGCGCGCAAGGCGGCCGAGCTTGTAGCCGAGGGCGAAGCGGCGCCGCGGCGCGAGCTGGGCGCGGCCAACGCCGAGGTGATGAAGCAGATGGCCGAGGCGCTCGCCGCCGCCGGCCCGCAGGCGCGCGAGATGTTCGTGCTCTCGCAGCTCGACACGCTGGTGGCGCAGATCGCGTCGCGCGTGAAGAACATCAACCTCGGAAAGGTGCAGCTGGTCGACAGCGGCGACGGCAAGTCGCTCGCCGCGCTGGCCGCGAGCTATCCGGCCGCGGTGATCTCGGTGCTCGGCACGCTCAAGGAGCTCACCGGTGTCGATGTAGCCATGCTGCTCGCCGGAGGTGGGAAATGAGTGCGATGGTGGGAATTGTCGTTTCGCTGCTGATCGTCGCCGGGTTGTTCACCATCATCACGGTGGTGAAGAACACCTCGGTGTGCTCGCCGAACGAGGTGTTGATCTTTTCGGGACGCCGCTTTCCGCTGCCGGGCGACGGCGAGAAGAAGGAGGTCGGCTTCCGCGTGGTGCGTGGCGGGCGCGCGATGCGCACGCCGATCGTCGAGGTGATCAACCGCATGCCGCTCACCAACATGGCGATCGAGCTGTCGGTCACCAACGCGTTCTCGCGCGGCGGCGTGCCGCTCAACGTGGTGGCGGTGGCGAACATCAAGATCCCGTCGGAGGAGCCGCTCTTGCACAACGCGCTCGAGCGCTTCCTCGGCTACACGCAGGAGCAGATCATCTTCGTCGCCAAGGACACGCTCGAGGGCAACCTGCGCGGCGTCATAGCCGAGCTGACGCCCGAAGAGATCAACCAGAAGAAGGTGATCTTCCAGCAGAAGCTGATCGAAGAGGCGCACCGCGACATGCAGCGCCTGGGGCTGGTGCTGGACAACCTGCAGATCCAGAACATCTCCGACGACGTGGGCTATCTCACGTCGGTGGGGCGCGTGCGCGGCGCGCAGGTGCGCATGCAGGCGAAGATCGGCGAGGTGCGCGCGCAGGCCACCGCGCTGGTGCAAAAGGCGACCAACGGGATGGCTGGCGAGATCTCGAAGATCGACGCCGAGAGCCAGGTGGTTGCGAAAGAGAACGAGCGCCGCATCGTCGAGGCGCAGACCCAGCGCGAGGCGTTGATCGCGGAGGCGCGCGGTCAGGTGCAGGCGCAGATCGCCGAGGCGCGCGCGCAGGTCAAGAGCTGGGAGGCGCGCGGCGAGCAGCTGCGCCGCAAGCTCGAGGCCGACGTGGTGGCGCCGGCCGCGGCCAAGAAGCTCGGGCTCGAGGCGGCGGCCAAGGGGCAGGCGGCGCAGGTGCTCGCGCAGGGACGCGCGGGTGCGGACGCGCTGGCGCGGCTGGCCGAAGCGTATCGCGCGTCGGGCGGACGCGGGCGCGACGCGCTGCTGCTGCAAAAGCTGGTGCCGCTGCTCGATCAGCTCACCGGCACGATGAAGGACATCACCGTCGATCGCATGACGGTGCTGGGAATCGGCAACGGCAAGTCGCTCGGCGCCGCGGTGATCGCGGCCAACGAGCAGATCAAGGCGTTCACCGGGGTCGACCTGGTCAACGCCGCAACCCCGAGGACCTAGAGGACAACATGAAGCGAACAATCTGTGCGGTAGCAGTGATGGGTTTGGCGGCGGGCTTCGCGTTCGCGGACGCGCCCAAGACCAAGAAGGCGGAGGCCGGCAAGGGCGGCGGCGACACGGCGGCGATGATGGCCGCGTTCGAGAAGGCGGCGACGCCGGGCGAGAACCACAAGTTCCTGCAGGCGTTCGTCGGCACCTGGTCGGTGACCATGAAGGCGTTCATGGAGCCCGGCAAGCCGCCCGTCGAGTCGACCGGCACCTCCGAGGTGAAGTTGATCCTGGGCGGGCGCTACGTGCAGGAGCACGTGGTCAGCACGTTCATGGGCAAGCCGTTCGAGGGCCAGGGAGTCACCGGCTACGACAACACCAAGAAGCAGTTCGTCGGCTCCTGGGTGGACTCGATGGGCACCGGGATCATGACCTCGACGGGCACCGTCGACGCGACCGGCAAGGTGTTCACCTCGACCGGCCTCGAGAGCGACGCGATGACCGGCAAGGACAAGACCACCAAGATGATCGACAAGGTCGAGAGCGACAAGAAGCGCACCAGCGAGTTCTGGGCCAAGGGGCCGGATGGCAAGGAGATGAAGACCATGGAGCTCACCTACACCCGCAAGTAGTACCCTGCGCGGCATGAAGACGAGAGCCGCCGTCGCCTGGGAACCCAACCGCCCGCTCGAAATCGAAGAGATCGACCTCGACGGCCCGCGCGACGGCGAGGTGCTCGTGCGCATCCACGCCACCGGCGTCTGCCACACCGACGCGTACACGCTCTCCGGCGCCGATCCGGAGGGCTTGTTCCCGGTGGTCCTCGGGCACGAGGGCGGCGCGGTCGTCGAGGAGCTCGGCAGCGGCGTCACCAGCCTCGAGGTCGGCGATCACGTCATCCCGCTCTACACGCCGGAGTGTCGCAAGTGCACGTTCTGCCTCTCGGGCAAGACCAACCTGTGCCAGGCGATCCGCGCGACGCAGGGCAAGGGCCTCATGCCCGACGGCACCTCGCGTTTTCGCGCGCGCGGCAAGCTAATCCACCACTACATGGGGACCTCGACGTTCTCCGAATACACGGTGCTCCCGGAGATCGCGCTGGCGAAGATCTCCAAGCAGGCGCCGCTCGACAAGGTGTGCCTGCTCGGCTGCGGGATCACCACCGGGATCGGCGCGGCGCTCAACACCGCCAAGGTCACGCGCGGCTCCAGCGTCGCGGTGTTCGGGCTCGGCGCGGTCGGGCTGAGCGTGATCCAGGGCGCGGTGCTGGCCGGAGCGGCGCGCATCATCGCCATCGACGTCAACGAGGACAAGTTCACCTTCGCGCGCGAGCTGGGCGCGACCGAGTTCCTCAACCCGCGCGCTCACGACGCGCCGCTACACAACGTGATCGCCGATCTCACCGACGGCGGGGTGGACTTTTCGTTCGAGTGCGTCGGCAACGTGCAGCTCATGCGCACCGCGCTCGAGTGCTGCCACAAGGGCTGGGGCGAGGCGACCATCATCGGCGTGGCCGGCGCCGGGCAGGAGATCTCGACGCGGCCGTTTCAGCTGGTGACCGGGCGCGTGTGGCGCGGCAGCGCGTTCGGCGGCGTCAAGGGACGCACGCAGCTGGCCGGGTACGTCGATCGCTACCTCGCGGGCGAGATCAAGGTCGACGAGTACGTGACCCACACGATGCCGCTCGCCGATATCAACCGCGCGTTCGACCTGATGCACGCCGGCAAGAGCGTGCGCTCGGTGGTGCGCTTCTCGTGATCCTGGTGCACAAGCAGCGCGCGTTCGACGGGCACGTCGAGCTCTATCGTCATCCGTCGTCGAGCACCGGCACCGAGATGCGGTTCGCGGTGTATCGGCCGCCGCAGGCGGAGAAGCAGGCGGTGCCAACCCTGTATTACCTGGCGGGCCTCAGCTGCAACGAAGAGACGTTCATGGCCAAGGCGGGCGCGCTCCCGTTCGCGGCCGAGCACGGCATCTTGCTGGTCGCGCCCGACACCAGCCCGCGCGGCGCCGGCATCGACGGCGAAGAAGGCGACTGGGAGCTCGGCAGCGGCGCCGGCTTCTATCTCGACGCGACCCGCCCTCCGTGGGCGGCTAACTATCGGATGGAGCGCTACGTCACCGACGAGCTGCCCGCGCTATTGCGCGCGCACTTTCCGGTCCGCGCGGATCGCGAGAGCATCTTCGGCCACTCGATGGGCGGACACGGCGCGCTGACGCTGGCGCTGCGGCACCCGGGCCGCTATCGATCGGTGTCTGCGTTCGCGCCGATCTGCGCGGCGTCGCAAGTGCCCTGGGGCCACAAGGCGTTCGCGGCGTATCTCGGGCCGGAGCGCAGCGCGTGGGCGGAGCACGATGCGTGCGAGTTGGTGCGGCGATCGACGGAGAAGCTGCCGCTGCTCGTCGATCAGGGAACGAGCGACAAGTTCCTCGACGTGCAACTCAAGCCCGAGCTCCTGGAAGCCGCGTGCGTGGACGCGCACCATCCGCTCGAGCTGCGCCGCCGCACCGGCTACGATCACAGCTACCACTTCGTCGCCACGTTCATGGGCGAGCATGTCGCGTATCACGCGCGCGCGCTGAACGGGTAGCGCACGCTCAGGGCTGGGCGCGGGCGGGGGTGCGGCACGCCCGGAGCACGCGGTGCACGAGCTGGCTCCAGTCGATCGGCTTCGCGATGTAATCGTCATAGCCGGCGGCCATGCACTCGGCGTGCTGCTCCATCATCGCGTCGGCGGTGAGCGCGAGGATGGGCACACGGCAGCCGCGATCGCGCAACAGGCGCGTGGCCTGCAAGCCATCGAGAGACGGCATGCGGACGTCCATCAGGATCAGATCGAACGCGCCGGCCGTCGCGCGAGCGATCGCTTCGTGGCCGTCGGCGGCCTCCTCGACGCGCGCGCCGGCGAGCGCGAGCAGCTCGGCGACCGGCAGGCGGATGTCGAGGTTGTCGTCGACGAGCAGGATCCTCAGACCGGTGAGCGCGGGGAGCGGGTGCGACGGTTCGCGCGCGACGAACGTTCGTTCACCGGCGGCGCTGATCGACAGGGTGACGCGAAAGGTGCTGCCGACGCCGGGCGCGCTCGACAAGAGCGTGAGCCCGCCGCCCAGCCCTTCGGCGAGTCGCTTGGAGAGCACCAGGCCGAGGCCGGTGCCGCCGTAGGCCAGCGAGATCGACGGATCCGCCTGCTGAAACGGCACGAACAGCTTGCCCTGTTGCTCCTCGGTCATGCCGAGGCCGGTGTCGGTCACGTCGATGGCCAGCCGCGTGGGATCGCCGTCGAGCCCGCGTAAGCGCGCGTGGATCGTGCCGCGCGCGGTGAACTTGAGCGCGTTGCCGATCACGTTCATCAAGATCTGGCGCACGCGCCGCGCGTCGCTGTCGATCGACGCCGGCATGCCGTCGGCGGCGTCGAACGACACCAGGATCGGCTTCTTCAGCGCCTGCGGTTGCAGGCTGTGCACCACCTCTGCGATCGCCTCGAGCGGATCCATCGGCGCGACCTCGAGCTCGAGCTTGCCCGCGACCACCTTCGACAGATCGAGCACCTCGTCGACCAGGCCGGCGAGCGCGCGCGCATTGGAATGGATCCGCGCGACCAGCTCGTCGCGCCGCGCCGGCTCGAGCTCGGTCTCGCCGAGGAGCTGCGACAGCGCGAGGATGGCGGTGATCGGCGTGCGGATCTCGTGGCTGATGTTGCGCACGAACACGGTCTTGGCCCGATCGGCGCTCTCCGCCGCCTCCTTGGCGCGCCGCAGATCGTCGGCCGAGAAGCGTAGCTCGTCGACCAGCGCGTTGATGCCGAACGCGATCGCGTCGAGCCCGTCGTGCGCAGGCGAGATCGGGATCACGTTCGCCAGATCGCCGCCCGCCATCCGCTCGAGCTTCTCGAGCAGCAGCGCCAAACGCGCCTCTTCGAAGGTCGCGCTCACGGAAGAAAGCTCCGCAGCCACTCGAGCGCGTGCGGCTCGTCGGTGAACAGGCGGGTCGGCACGCCCAGCCGCGCCACGCGCAGGTAGATGTTGCCCATCATCTTGCCGAACGGCGTGGCCTCGGCGAGCAGCCCCAGCGCGCAGAACGAATCGACCAACTCGCGCCCGGTATAGAAGTGGCGCACCTCGGGCGTGAGCGGCTGGCACGACGAGATGTCGACCAGCAGCGGCCGCTTTCGTCCCGCGCACTCCGCGATCGATCCGTCGAGGTTTTCGCGCGCGTGGACCAGCGACTGGCTCGCGCCGGCGCGAATCCGCGTCAGCACGATCCCATCCTCACGCAATCCGATTTCGGCGGTAGCCGTCGAAAGCATCACTCCCCGAAGAGAGTGTACTACTGGATCGGGCCGGTCATCGGCGTCGAAACGACCGAGGTGCCCCACACGAAGTTGTCGATCAGCACGGCCGAGTCGTAGATGTGATCGCCTTCGTCGAAGATGATGAAGTGCAGCGTGACGTCTTCGCCCGGGGTGACCGGCGCAGTCGTCGTCAGCCAGCCCGTCGAGCCGCCCTGCGGCGTGGTCATGCCGCCGCTCGAATCGCCGCCGCCGGTGATCATGCCACACGGGCCCATGTAGTCATCGGTGCAGCTATCGGCGGCCGTCCCCATCTTGATCTGCGAGATCGGGTCTTCGTATCCGGTGCCAGCGAGCATGGTGACCGGCTGCTTGCAGCTCTTGTCGTACGCCTTGGAGCCATTCTGGCAGACCGAGAACAGGCTGTTGTTGACGGTGATCGGGTTCTTGCCCGAGTCGAACGAAATGTTGGTGGCCGTCTGGAACTCGCCGTTCGACTCCTGCAGCACCAGGAACTCGTCATTGAACTGGGTGCAGACGAAATCGGGATACTCCGCCGAGAAGAACTGAAACTGGAAGGTGAACGAGTTCACGTTGGTCGGCGCCTTGAGCTTGAGCACCAGCTCGGTGTAGTCGGTCACCATCATCGGCTCGCACGACATCCCCATGAGCTCGGTCGCGCACAGCGGATTGGCCGGGACGTTCGGCAGCGGGTTGGCGAACTCGTTCGCGCAACCCAGGTTGGTGCCGATCTGCGGCTCGATGAACCCGGCCGCGTTCTTGTCCTTGGCGAGGCCGGTCGAGATCAGCGCCATGTTCGAGCCCTGTTGCGGCTTGATGGTGCCGAACATCGGCGTCACTGCGCGCGCACGCGCGTCCGACGGCCCGACGAACATCGCGCTCTTGAAGAAGCGGCTGTCGCACTGCTCGAACGCCTGCGCGAGCGAGTTCGCGTCGGTCTTGCCCAGGTTCATCGAATCGCACGACTGAACCAGGCCGGCCATGCCGTTGCACGCGTAGTCGGTCGGATCGTTGGGGATCTGGATCGCGCCCGGATTGATGGTCTTGTTGCAGTCGTTGCAATCGCCGGCCGCGGGCGTGTACCCGTCGCCGTCTTGATCGCCGTTCGGATCTTTGGGACTTCCCGGCGTGCAGTCCGGGATGTTCATCACCATCCCGCTGTCGCCGCCGCCGCCACCACCGCCGTCTCCATTGCCTACGCGACGTGCAGTACTGGAATCACAGGACGCGAGCACCAAAAAACCAAAGAGTACAAGCTTACGCATACCTACCTCCAACACCACGAGCATACGAAGTTCGATTGGAAATGTCGTGCGCACAGAAGTCCGCAGAATCAACCCTGCGTGACCTTGAGCAATTCTCGCGATCAGGACATGCGACGGACCGCCACGAGGGTCACGTCGTCGACTTGTTTCGCGGTGTAGCGCGTGACCTCGTCGACCAGCCGATCGATCAAGCGGCGCACGTCGAGGTTCGCGTGACGTGCGAGCGCGGCGCGTAGGCGCTCTTCGCCGTACATTTCGCCCGCGTCGTTGGTCGCCTCGGTGACGCCGTCGGTATAGAGGAGCAGCACGTCGCCCACCTGCAGCGCGACCTCGGTGTCCACCAGCACGCCCTCGAGATCGTCGACGATGCCGAGCCACGTGCCGCTGGTCTGGATCACGTCGACCGCGCTACGATCGGCGCGATGCACCAATAGATCCTGATGATGGCCGGCGAAGATGATCCGATCCGGCTCGAGCCTGAGCGCGGTCATGGTCATGTAGCGGTCGGCGCCCAGGCGCTTGACGTTCTCCTTGATCACCCGATTGACGCCGCACAATACGCGCGCCGGCGATTCGCCCGGCGTCTTCATCACCGTGGTCAGCAGGCTGGTCTGCGCCATCATCATCACCAGCCCCGACTCCACGCCGTGGCCCGACACGTCGCCGATGGTCACCCAGTTCTTGCCCTCGGGCGTCTCGATGATGTCGTAGTAGTCGCCGCCCACCTCGTCGGCCGGCTGCATGACCGCGGCGATCTCGAACGGCCCGACGGTGGTGACGTTGGGCAGCAGCGCGGTCTGGATCTGCTTGGCGACGCCCATCTCGCCCCACAGCGCGTCGCGCGCCTCCTTGAGCTGCTGGCGCGAGAGGAACTCCTTGACGATCAGGCGGTGCTTGACCGCGTTGATCGAGACCGCGATCACCGCGGTCGACACCAGGAAGTACAGGTTGTTGACCAGCAGCGCGGTGTCGATCGGCTCGCGCTGCGCGATGATCAGGTTGAGTGCCACGTACAGCCCGATGGTGAGCGCGCTGGTGAGCGCGGTGTGCACGGGCCGCCACGGCAAGAGCAGGTTGACGGCGATGATCACCAGGTTGAGGCCGGCGTAGTAGGTCGAGTGGAAGCCGCCCAGGTCGGTGGTCATGAGCGCGATCATCGCGCCGACGATCAGCGAGAAGAAGTAGCCGTGCAGGAACGATCGGTTGCTCGGTTTCGAGTAGCGCACCACGAAGTACTGCGCGATCACCAGCGCGGTGGTGGTCGATCGATAGACCGCGAAGCGCGTCAGCAGCTCGCGCGGCATCATCACCATGTCGAGCACGAAGAACAGCGGGATCAGCGTGAAGCCGAGCGCCGTCAGCGTGCGACACCAGTCGTGCACCAGGCTCTCGAGGTAGGCCTCGAGGTCCTGCGGCTCGGGCGTGGCGGTGGTGGTCGAGGCCTCGGCGCGCAGCTGCGTCTGTGCCAGCTCGTTGCGCGAGCTCTCCCGCATGTCGAGCGCAGTGAGGGCCTTCATGCGGCCTTCCGAACGTGAAGGAACATCTGGCTCCTGGTCTTCTCGAAGGTGATCTCGGTCGTGGCGCCCACCAGATCGGCGGCGAGCGCGAGCATGTCCTCTTCGCTGCGGTGCAAAAGGACCCAATCCATCCAGTACTCGAGGTAGGTGCGCGTCGAGTTGCCGACGTGGAAGTTGCCGATCACCAGCTCGCCGCCCGGCTGCAACAGATCGTAGAGCTTGGTCAAGACCACGCGCGCGACCGGCGGCTGCAAGTAATCGAACAGGCCCATGCTGTAGACGAAGTCGAAGCGGCCCCACGCCGACGGCAGGTCGCCGGCGCGCAGCATGGTGCGCACCGATTCGAGGATCGACTTGGCGTGCACCTCCTTCTTCAGGATGGTCGACACCGACGCGACGGAGGCCATGGCCTCGGCGAGCGCGTCGGCGTCTTGATCGAGCAGCACGTAGTCGAACGCCTCGGCGTCGTCCTGCGTGCGGAACACGTCGTTGAGCTCGGCGGCCGGACCGCACGCGACCGACAGCACGCGGATCTTCTTGCCGGTCGCCTGGCGTCGCGCGTGCAGCGCGTCGGCGATCAGCTTCTTGCGGTTGCGCACCGCCTGCGCCGCGTCGGTGCGCACCGGATGGCGATGCATGCACATCGAGAACAGCGTCGGGCCGCGGTAGTTGTCCTCGTAGATCATGCGCATCATGTCGGAGTCGCCCGCGTAGCCGCGCGGCTTCAAGTTGGTGCGCGCGAGGAACGGCGAGGCGAGGATCAGATCCCACACGTGCTTGCGAAAGTAGAACCCGTGGCGCTCGTGCTCCTGGCGCGTGAAGTCCTTGACCAGATCGCGCAGCTTCCCCAGCCAGCCGTCGAAGAAGCGCGAGAAGTCGGGATACACCACGCCGACCGCGTTCTGCCGGATGCGCGCGCGGACCGGAATCGGCTCGTGCTGAAGGTTGCGATCGATCTCGTCGAGCAGCAGGCGGTAGGCTTGCAGGTCGTACACCAGGTCCGCGGTGTAGTCGCGAAACGCTGGATGGATGCCTTCCTTGCGCTGCCAGACCAGCGGGAGCTGTTGCAGCGTTTGCGCCACGTCACCGACTGCGCCGTCGCGCACCAGCGCGGTGAAGTCGTAGACCTGGTCGAGAAACAGCAGGCGCCCGTCGCCGGGATCGGGCGCCGGATCATCCTTGCGGCGGTGCGGCGCTTCGGTGTGCGGCACGAACGAGCAGCGGCCGAGCTCGATGCTGGCGTCGGCGTGCAACACGCGCAGGCTGTCGAAGGTCGCGTCGGCGGCCGGTCGCTTGCCCGCTTCGAACGTGACCAGGAGCGTGTGCGGATAGACGCCGACCACGCGCAACGGGCACTCCGCGGTCTTCGAGCGCAGCACCGCCGCCAGATCCGCGGCGCGCAGCTGCGCGGGCATGCCTTGCGCCGTGCTCAAGCGCTGCCTCCGTCGATGACGATCGACGTGCCCGTGCCCTGCAACACCTTGAGCGCGGTGAAGCTGAGCCGCTGCCACTGCAGATCGTCGCGATAGCGCACCACCACGCGGCCGTCGGCCAGCTTGGCTTGCTGCAGCAGGCGCACCACCGGCGTGATGGTCGACGAGTTCAGGTACTCGAGCGCGCGGAAGTCGAGCACCAGCGGCTTCTTCAGCGCCACGCTGGCGTCGAGCATGCGCGTCAGCACCGGCTGCAGGAAGGTGCGCGGCTCGCGCGCGGTCGAGCGGCCGAGCCAACGCACCAGCACCTCGGAGCCCTCGTCGGTGAGCTCGAGCGTGAGGGTCTTGTCGTTGACGGTCTCTTTCATGAACGGGTCCTCATCGCTGGTACACCGCCGAGACGGCCAGCTTGCCGCCGTCGCCGAGATAGAAGTCGAGCGACGATTCGCCCTCGTACGCGATGCGCACCAGCCCGAGCCCGCTCTCGCCGGAGTCGGGGTTCTGCAGCGACACCTCCTTCAGTCGGGCCATATAGGCCTCGAACGGGTCTTGGTAACCGCGGATCCATTGGATGGTGCGGTCCAGCCGGTTGAGCTGCGCCAGGTCTTCCTTGGAGGTCGGGTTGCGCACCTCGACGGTGATCGCGCGCGGGGTCACGTCGACCGTCATGTGGACCCGGTCGGTGGGGTCGAAGGTGCCGTACTTGATTGCATTTTCGGTGAGCTCGCAAACCACCATGGCGATCCCGTCGACCAGCGGCTGCGCCTCGGCGGCCTCTCGGAGAAAGGTGATCACCCGAGAGCGCATGCCGTCGATTGCGTCCCATTCCGGTGGAATCTCCAGCGCGAGCTTCTGACCCATCCGCTCCCTCGCACGTGACGGCGCGTGTCACACGCCTGCTTTTCCACTATATCCATTTGTTTCGAAGACTTCAAACGTGCTCTCATGGCCCGCATGGATGGCCTCGCGGACCTCGTCGCTGGCGACTTGCGCATCGAGCTGGTCGAATCCGCCGGCGTGATCCGGGTCGAGTGGAAGGGCAAGAGCAACAGCCGCGAGCCGGCCAAGATCCTCGCCCACTTCTTCGACGAGATCGTGCGTCGCGCCGCGAGCGGCAAGTTGGGCGTCGAGATGCACTTCGAGACGCTCGAGCACTTCAACTCGTCGACCATCACCGCGCTGATCCAGTTCATCCAGACCTCTCGCAATCGCGCGGTCAGCCTGGTGATCGTCTACGACAGCGCGCTCAAGTGGCAGCGCCTCAGCTTCGACGCGCTACGCATCTTCGAGAAGAGCGACGGGATGCTCCGCTTCCGCGCCAAGTAGGCTACGGATCGCGCGCGAGGCGGAAGCCGACGCGGCTGGTGCGGGTGCCGGCCTGGTACGGACGGCGGGTGGCGAGGTGGCAGTCGGCGCGCCAGTCGCACCAGGCGCCGCCGCGCGCCACGTCGACGCTGCCGCCGCCCCGGCCGCCGGAGCGTAGGCTCGCGACCACCCAGTCGGCCACGCCGCCGGCCATGTCACGCACGCCGTAGGGCGAGACGTCGGCGGAGAAGGCGCCCGAGCGTTCGGGGCGCGGCGTGCCCGGGCGCGACTGATACATCTTGCAGAACGAGGCGTCGAAGTAGTCGCCCCACGGATAGGCGCGACCGTCGACGCCGCGCGCCGCCTTTTCCCACTCGTCCTCGCGCGGCAGCCGGTAGGTGCGACCGGTCTTGAGCAGCCGCCAGGCGGCGTACGCCTCGGCCGCGATCAGCGACACGCCGACCACCGGCATGGCCAACAGCTCGTCGCGATCGAGCGCGAAGTTGGCGGTGAGCGCGAAGCTGTCGCCGGCCCAGCGCAGGTGCGGCTCGCCCTGCGCGTTGACCGGCTGGTAGCCGGCGATGTCTTCCTTGCGCCGCACCAGCTCCTCGAGGAACGCGAGGTACTCGGCGAACGTGACCGGACGCTCGGCGATCACGAACGGCGCCACGTTCAGCGATTGCAGGTCACGACCCCACGGCGACAGATCGTCGCCGCCGAGCAGCGCCGCGCCGCCCGGCACGTACAGCTCGCCCGGCTCGAGCGACGCCAGCACGCCGGCGTCGAGCTCGAGCTCGGTGTCGCGATCGGGCGGCACCTGGATCGGGTAACAATGGCGCGCGGTGCCGGGGTGGCCGACGTGCAGGAGGTAGCTGCCGGGGCGCAGCTTGGCCTCGACGGGCGTGCAGCCGAGCGGCCGTTCCTGCACGGGCACAAGGCGGCGGTCCTGCTCTTCGTACACGCTCAGGAACAGATCGAGCGTGCCCTCGACGCTGGTGACGCGCAACAGGACCCCTTCGTCGCGCCCGAGCAGCGTCGGGGAGCCGTCGCTGTATTGCTTGACCAGCTCTTCGAAGTAGATGCGGTTGAGCTCGTCGCGCCGCTCGAGCGCGCGCCGCACCTCGGTCGCGTAGAGCACCGCCAACCCGCGCCGCGCCGGCGCGTGCCCGGCGCGCTCCTCGAGCGCCTGCTCGTAGGCAGCCACCGCCGCCTGGAAGGTGCGCACGCCCACCGCGTCGGTGGCCGACAGTCGATCTTCGGCGTCCCACAGCTCGCGCTTGCGCAGCGCCGGCTCCCACGCGGCGATCCCGCCGCGAATGCGCGCCACCTCCTCGACCAGCCGCGGGCGCGACTCGACATATTCCCGGTACATCTCGGCGAGCTGATCGCCCTGCTCGACCAGCTCGCCGGCGCGCTGGGCGCGGCGCTCCTTCTCCTTGGTGCCCTCGAGGAACGCCTCGACGTCGTCGGCGAGCGCGCGCGCGGTGGGATGGCGCGCGTCCGGGTCGATGCTCATCGCGCGCAGGCAGATCTGCTCGAGCTCCTCGGGGACGCTGGCGCGCCTGGAGCGAGGCGGCGGCGGCGGCGGCATCACCGCTTCGCCCGCGGCGACCTTGAGGACGATCTCGGTGATCCCCTCGGCGTCGTAGGCCGGCTCGAGCGCCAGCAGATCGTACAGGATCGCGCCGAGCGCGAAGAGGTCCGCGCGCGCGTCGACCATCGCTTCGGGGGACGCCTGCTCCGGCGCCATGTAGCCGGGCGTGCCGCCGCGGTTGCGCAGCCCCTCCTCGAGCTTGAAGGCCATGCCCCAGTCGAGGATCACCACCTCGCCGAACTGCCCGACCACCACGTTGGCGGGCTTGAGATCGCAATGCACCACGCCGCGGCTGTGCGCGTAGTCCACCGCCTGGCAGATCTGCACGTAATAGCGCAACAGGCGCCCGAGCGTGTAGTCGTGCTCCGCCGCCGGATCTCCGTCGGCGAGCAGGCCGATCACGTCCTCGAGCGTCGGCTGCTCGAGCAGCCGCATCGCGTAGTACGGCCCGATCCCCTCCTCCTCGCCGGCGTCGTAGACCGGGACGATCGCCGGGTGCTCGAGCGATCCGACCACGCGGGCCTCGCGCGCCAACACCTGCGCGACCGACGCGTCGACGTCCTGGCGCGGCACCTTGAGCGCGACCCAGCGATCGAGGTGCTTGTCGCGCGCCTCGTAGACGTCGCCCATGCCGCCGGTGCCGATCAGCCGGCCGGTCTCGTAGCGCGCCGGTCCGCGCCGCAGCGACTTCGCCGTCCCGCCCTTCTTCGACGGGCCCAGCGCGGCGGTCTCGGCGCGCTCGAAGCGCGATCGCGGCGCCGGCCCGTCGCTGGGCCCGATGCCGAGCTGCGTGCCCTGCGCCTTGGCCAGGATGCGCGCCAGGAGCTCGTCGAGCTGCTCGCGCGCCAGCCAGCCGCCGTCGATCCAGAAGCGGTCGAACGCGGCAGCGTCGCGCGGCACGTCGTCGGACTGCGCCGTCGAGAGCAGGCGATCGTGCGTGGTTCGATCGATGAAGCCCCGTTCGAGCGCCAGCTCGGCGACGGACCTGTGGGAGAGCTGCTTCATCGCCGGCGTCGAGTATACACCGGGGCTTTTCAAAGGACGCGAGAAGGACTACGATTACAGGCCGGTCTAGGTGTTCGTTCCACTCACTTGGGGGGATGTGATGAAGTTGCTCTCTCGCGCGGGATCTCTCGCACTCGCGCTGTTGGTCGTCGGCTGCGGAAATGTCTCGAACGGGCCAGACCCCGATCTCGGCACCCAGCCCAACCCGGACATGAACATCGGGCCGTTGGTTTCGATCGACGCCACCAAGTCGACGATCACCGTCGACAAGGCTACCGGCTGGTTGGCCAACGGCACCGACAAGGCCACGCTCACCGTCACGCTGCTCGACCCGGACGGCAAGCCGATCCCCAACATCAAGGTGCTGCTGTCGGCGTCGGGCGGAGAGACCATCCTCTCGGCGCCCGGCACCACCGACGCCAACGGGGTGGTCGTGAGTACGCTGGCGTCGACGCGCGCCGGGACCAAGACCGTCACCGCGCTGGCCAACCCAGGCCCGTTCCCGGTGCCGCTCACGCAAGAGCCGACGGTCACGTTCTCGGCGTCGGCGGCGGCCAGGCTGGCGATCACCACGCAGCCGGCGAGCGCGGTGGCGGGCGCGAAGAATCCGATCGTGGTGCAGGTCGAGGACGCGATGGGGAACGTGATCCCCGACGCGACCAACGACGTCACCGTGGCGATCCTCACCAACCCCGCGCAGGGCACGCTGTCGGGCACGACGCGCGTCACGGCGGTGGCGGGCGTGGCCATGTTCCCCGATCTGTCGATCGATCGCGCCGGCTCGGGCTACACCCTGCTGGTCTCGTCGACCAACCTGGGCGTGGCCATCTCGTCGGCGTTCGACATCATGCCGGGCGCAGCGGCCAAGCTGGCGATCACCACCCAGCCGCCCAGCGGCCTGGCCGCGGGCACGACACTGGTGCCGCCGATCACCGTCGAGGTCGAGGATGCCGCGGGCAACCCGATCAAGGGCGTGACCAACCCTGTCACGCTCGCGCTCGGCACCAACAGCGCCGGCGGAACGCTCACCGGCACGCTGACGCAGAGCGCGATCAACGGGATCGCCACGTTCAATGATCTGAGCATCGACACCGACGGCAACTACACGCTGGTCGCCAGCTCGGGGACGCTCGCCGGCACGACCAGCGCGCTGTTCACCGTCGGCGGCGGGCCGGTCATAGCCGGGTCGCGGCTGGTGTTCACGCAGGAGCCGTCGTCGAGCGCAGCGGGCGCGCCGATCGCGGTCACCGTGCAGGTGCAGGACGGCTCGGGCGCGGTGATCGCGGCGGCCACCAACACCATCACGCTCTCGCTGTTCACCAACCCGGGCGGCGGGCGCATCTCCGGCACCAACGTGACCAATGCGGTGGCGGGCACGGCCAACTTCAGCATCTCGATCGATCGCGCGGCCTCGGGCTACTCGCTGGTCGCCACCGCCACCGGCGTCGCGGTGGGCATCTCGACGGCGTTCGACATCGCCACCGGCACGCCCGCGCAGCTCGCGTTCCGCCAGCAGCCGTCGAGCGCGTCGGCGACGGTCCCGATCGCGCCGCCGATCGTGGTCGAAGTGCAGGACTCGGCGGGCAACCTGATCCAGAACGCGAGCAACCAGATCACGATTTCGTTCGCCAACAATCCCACCGGCGCGAACCTGCTCGGCACCCCCAGCCAGACGGCATCGGGCGGCGTGGCCACGTTCAACGACCTGAGCGTCGATCTCGCGGGCACCTACTCGCTGCAGGCCTCGTCGTCGCCTGCGCTCACCCCCGCGCTCAGCACCAACTTCACCATCGTGAGCGGCGGACCCGGCCCGAGCGCCAGGCTCGCGTTCGCGATGCAGCCGGCCTCCGCCGTCGCGGGCAGCTCGATCGCGGTGACGGTGCAGGTGCAGGACAACAGCGGCGCGCTGGTCTCGAGCGCGACCAACGCGATCTCGGTCGCGCTGTTCACCAACCCGGGCGGCGCCACGCTGGGCGGCTCCAAGACGGTCAGCGCCGTCAACGGCGTGGCCACGTTCAACCTGAGCGTCGATCGAGTGGGCGCCGGCTACTCGCTGGTCGCCACCGCCACCGGGCTCACCGTCGGCGTCAGCCAGGCGTTCGACATCGCGGCGGGCGCGGCATCGCAGCTGGTGTTCACCGGGCAGCCGCCGAGCGGGCTCACCGCCAACACCACGCTCGCGCCGCCGATCACCGTCGAGGTCCGCGATGCCTCGGGGAACGTGGTCACCGGAGCCGCGCAGGTCACGCTCACGCTCGGCAACAACACCACCGGCGCCGTGCTCTCGGGCACGCTCACGCAAAACGCGGTCAACGGCGTCGCCACCTTCAACGATCTGATGGTGGATAAAGACGGTACCTACAGCCTGATCGCGATGTCGGGCGTGCTGCCGAACGGCTCGAGCCAGCCGTTCACCGTCGGCGGCGGCGTGATCACGAGCGGCGCCACGCTGGTGTTCACCGCGCAGCCCGCCACCGCCACCGCGGGCGCGCCGATCCACATGACGGTGCAGGTGCAGGACGGCGCGGGCAACCTGGTCACCGGCGCCACCAACGCGATCACGCTCTCGTTGTTCACCAACCCGTCGGGCGGGACGATCAGCGGCACGCGCACCGTCAACGCGGTGGGCGGCGCGGCGGACTTTACGGTCTCCGTCGACAAGGTGGGCTCGGGCTACTCGTTCGTCGCCACCACCACCGGCATAACCCCCGGCCTGTCGACGGCCTTCGACATCCTGCAGGGCCCCGCGACCCAGCTGGTGTTCGTCGGCCAGCCGCCGGGCGCGGCCGCCAACAATCCGCTGGCGCCGCCGGTGGTGGTCGAGCTGCGCGACGCCGGCGGCAACACCGTCCAGGGCGCGAGCACGCCGGTCACCGTCGCGCTCGGCAACAACGCCACCGGTGCGGGAATGACCGGCACCACCACGCAGAACGCGGTCAACGGCGTCGCGACCTTCAACGATCTTCAGGTGAACAAGAACGGCACCTACATCCTCATCGCGACCGCCGGCGCGCTCGGACCGACCAACAGCGCTTCGTTCACCATCGGCCCCACCTCGAGCACTGGCGCCGCGACCCAGCTGGTGTTCGGCACCCAGCCGGTCTCCACCACCGCCGGCACCGCTCTAGGCATCACCGTCCAGGTGCAGGACTCCAGCGGCAACCTGGTCACGAGCGCGACCAACACCATCGGCATCGCGCTGTTCACCAACCCCGGCGGCGGCAAGCTCACCGGCGTGAACCCGGTGAGCGCGGTGGGCGGCATCGCCACCTTCAGCCTGTCGGTGGACAAGGTCGCGGCGGGCTACTCGCTGGTGGCGACCACCTCGAGCCTGCAGCCCGGCGTGAGCGCGTCCTTCGACATCGCCGCCGGCAGCGCGGCCAAGCTGGTGGTCTCGACGCAGCCGACCAACGTGGGCGTCGGCGTCCCGATCAACCCGCCGGTCACCGTTCAGATCCAGGACTCCTCGGGCAACCTGATCGCCGGCGACACGCGCATGGTCACGGTCGCGCTCGGCATGAACACCACCGGCGGCACGCTCGGCGGCACGCTCAGCCAGCCGGCCTCGGGCGGCATCGCCACCTTCAACGATCTGACGCTCAACAAGGCCGGCACCTACACGCTCGCGGTCTCGTCGGCGCCCGCGCTCACCGCCACCACTTCGACGCCGTTCACCATCGGCGGCGCGATCATGGCCGGTCCGGGCACGCGGCTTTCGTTCTCGACGCAGCCGGTGACCAGCGGCGCCGGCTCGGCTGTAGCGGTCGCGGTGCAGGTGCTCGACGTCAACAACAACGTCGTCCCCGGCGCTACCGATTCGATCACCGTGTCGCTGTTCACCAACCCGGGCGGCGGCACGCTGTCCGGCGGCGCAGCGACGGCCGCGGTCAACGGCACCGCCGGCTTCAACGTGTCGATCGATCGCGCCGCGGCCGGCTACTCGCTGGTGGCCAGCGCGTCCGGCCTCGGGCCCGCGATCTCCGGCTCGTTCAACATCGTGCCCGGCGCGACCGCCAAGCTGGCGTTCGTCACCCAGCCCACCAGCACCGCATCGAACGCGCTACTGCCGTCGATCACCGTGCAGGCCGAGGACGCGCTCGGCAACCCGACCACCGGCATGGGCGACACCATCACGCTCGCGCTCGTCAACGCCGGCACCGCCGCGCTCGCCGGCACCACCAGCGGCATCACCATGAGCGGCGCGGTCACCTTCTCCAACCTGAGCGTCGACAAGGCGGGCTCGGGCTACCAGCTGCGCGCGCGCTCGGCGGCGCTCGGCGCGGTCGATTTCCTCTCGCAGGCGTTCGCCATCACCGCCGGCGCGCCCTCGAGCATGTCGTTCACCACGCAGCCGCCGGCCAGCACCACCGACGGCACGTTCTTCTCCGTCGCGGTGACCGTCGTCGACGCGGCCGGCGATCCGGTCAGCGCCGGCTCGCAGGCGGTGAGCATCCAGCTCGCGCCCAACGTCGGCGGCGCCACGCTTTCGAGCTCCACCGGCACCAGCGTGGTGCCAGGCTCGAACGGCGTCGCCACCTTCACCGTCTCGCTCAACCGCCCCGGCAACGGCTACGCCTTCGTCGCGCGCTACCCGGGCGTCACCAACGCGCTCTCGTCGAGCTTCAACGTGACCGTCGGGTCGGCGAGCCAGCTCGCCTTCACCACGCAGCCGTCGGCGATCAATGCCGGCGGCACGATCACGCCCGCGGTCGCAGTCGGCGTGCTCGACAGCTCGGGCGTGCTCAACAACACCGCCACCAACATGGTCGCGCTGGTGCTCTCCAACAACACCACCGGCGCCGTCCTGTCGGGCACCACCACCGTCGCCGCAGTCAACGGCATCGCCACTTTCGCCAACCTGTCGGTCGATCGCGCAGGCAGCTACACGCTGACCGCGAGCGGCGTCGGCGGCGCGAGCCCGGTGAGCCAGTTCTTCGCCGTCGGCGGCGGCGCGGTCGGCGCAGCGACCAAGCTGGTGGTCTCGACCCAGCCGGTGTCGACCACCGCCGGCGCGTCGATCCCGGTCACCGTCCAGGTGCAGGACAACGCGGGCAACGTGGTCACCAGCGCCGCGAACCCGATCGCGCTCTCGCTGTTCACCAACCCGACCGGCGCCACGCTCGGCGGCACCACCTCGGTCAACGCGGTGAACGGCATCGCCACCTTCAGCGTGTCGGTCAATCGCGTGGGCACGGGCTATTCGCTGAGCGCGACCGCCACCGGCCTCGCCGTCGCCGCCTCCGCCGCGTTCGACATCGCCGCGGGCGCGCCGTCGCTGCTCGCGTTCACCACCCAGCCGTCGAACGCGAACGCCGGCGCCAGCATCGCGCCGCCGATCACCGTGGAGATCCGCGACGCGTCGGGAAACCGCATCACCGGCGCCAGCACCATGATCACCATCGCGGTGGCCTCGGGCCCGGGCGTGCTGTCGGGCACCGCCACCGTCGCAGCGTCGAGCGGCATCGCCACCTTCAACAACCTCAGCCTCAACCTCAACGGCACCTACACCTTCTCCGCGAGCGCGCCGCCGGTGGCGATGCTCACGCCCGCCACCAGCTCGAGCTTCGTCATCGGCGGCGTGGTCATGGCAGGCCCGGGCACCAAGCTGTCGTTCTCGACGCAGCCGGCGAGCTCGACGGCGGGCGCGGCTATAGCGGTCGCGGTGCAGGTGCTCGACAACAACAACGCGCTGGTCTCGAGCGCCACCAACTCGATCACCGTCTCCTTGTTCACCAACCCGGGCGGCGGCACGCTCTCGGGAACGAAGACCGTCACTGCCGTCAACGGTGTGGCCAACTTCAGCCTGTCGGTCGACCGCGCGGCGAGCGGCTACTCGATGGTCGCCACCACCAGTGGCCTTACGCCCGGCGTGAGCGCAGCGTTCGACATCAACGTCGGCTCACTGAACAAGCTCGCGTTCATCCAGGGCCCCACCGCGGTCGCGCCGGGCGCAAACCTCGCGCCGGCGGTCACCGTCGCGTTCGAGGACTCCTCGGGCAACGTGCTCACCGCACAGGCCGGGAACATCACCGTCGCGCTCGGCAACAACGTCACCGGCGCCACGCTCACGGGCACGCTGGCGCAGCCGGCCGCGAGCGGCATCGCGACCTTCAACAACCTCAACGTGAACCTGGTCGGCACCTACACGCTGATCGCCACCAGCCCTCCGACCGGCGCAACCACCTACACCAGCTCGACGTTCCCCGTCGGCGGCGGCGCGACCGGCTCGGCCTCGCGCCTGGTGTTCAGCACCCAACCGGTGACCAGCGCGGCGGGCGCGAACATCGCCATGACCGTGCAGGTGCAGGACGGAAGCGGCAACGTGGTCTCGAGCGCGACCAACGCGATCACCATCGGCATCTTCACCAACCCATCGAGCGGCGCGCTCTCGGGCACGCGCACGGTGGCGGCGGTCAACGGCGTGGCCAG
This sequence comes from Myxococcales bacterium, assembly GCA_003170275.1. Lineage (GTDB taxonomy): Bacteria > Myxococcota_A > Polyangia > Palsa-1104 > Palsa-1104 > PALSA-1104. The sequence goes on along the minus strand of PNAM01000053.1, from coordinate 76,350 downwards.
CTTCAGCCTATCGGTCGACAAGATCGGCACCGGCTACTCGCTGTCGGCGACCGCCACCGGCCTGTCGGTCGGCATCAGCTCCGCGTTCGACATCACGCTCGGCGCGGCCGCGAAGCTCGCGTTCGCGCAGCAGCCTTCGAACGCCGCGATGGCCTCTGCGATCGCGCCGCCGATCACGGTCGCCATCCAGGACGCGGGCGGCAACACCATCCCCGGCGCGACCAACACCGTGACGATGGCCTTCGGCTCCAACCCCACCGGCGCGACGCTGGGCGGCACGACTTCGCAAGCGGCGGTCAACGGCCTCGCCACCTTCAACAACCTGACCGTCGACAAGGCGGGCACCTATACGCTCACCGCGAGCACGATCGGCCCGGTGCTCACGCCCGCCACCTCGGGCAACTTCACCATCACCACCACCGCGATGGCCGGCTCGGCGTCGAAGCTCGCGTTCGCGATGCAACCGGTCAGCGGCACCGCCGGAACGAACATGACGGTCACCGTGCAGGTGCAGGACTCGAGCGGCACGCTGGTCAACAGCGCGACCAACATCGTGAGCATCGCGAATGCGGCCGGCGGCGGCGCGCCGCTTTCGGGCACCACCACCGCGACCGCGGTGAACGGCGTCGCCACCTTCACGATCTCGGTCGCCAAGTCGGGCACCGGCTACTTCCTCAACGCCACCTCGCCGGGTCTGCAGGTTGCCATCTCCGCGTCGTTCGACGTGAACGCCGGCGCGGCCAACAAGCTGGTCTACTTGCAGCAGCCGAGCCAAGCCGGCGTGGGCGCCGTGCTGAGCCCGGCGATCTCGGTCGCCGTCGAGGACGTGGCGGGCAACATCCTCACCGGCAACTCGAGCATGATCACGCTCGCGTTCAACGCCAATCCGGGCGGCGCGACGCTGGGCGGCACGGTAGCGCAGGCGGCGTCGATGGGCGTCGCCACCTTCAACAACATCACGGTGAGCGCGGCCGGCACCGGCTACACGCTCGACGCCACCGACGGGCCGCTCGCCAAGGCTACCTCGAACGGCTTCAACATCGGCTCGGGCGGCGGCGGCGGCATGGGCAACAAGCTGGTGTTCACCACCCAGCCGGTCGACTCGGGCGCGACCTCGAACATCATGGTCGCGGTGCAGGTGCAGGACTCGGCGGGCAACCTGCTCAACATGTCGAGCGCGGCGGTAACCTTCTCGCTGTTCACCAACCCGATCGGCTTCGCGCAGATCAACTTCATGGGTTTCAACACCAACAGCGTCACGATCAACGCGGTGAACGGCATCGCCAACTTCACGTTCCAGATCCACACCGCGGCCAGCGGCTTTTCGCTGGCGGCCTCCGCGAGCGGCATCAACGTCGCCGTCAGTCAGGGCTTCAACATCGTGCCCGGGCCGAAGAGCAAGCTGCTGTTCCTGAGCCAGCCGAACAACGCGCAGGTCAACACGATCATCATGCCCGCTCCATCGGTGTTGCTCACCGATCAGTTCAACAACGTGATCGTCAACGGAATGGACCTGATCACCGTCGCGCTCGGCAACAACCCCACCGGCGCCACGCTCTCGGGCACGCTGACCCAGGCCGCCATGGGTGGAACCGCCACCTTCAACGATCTGAAGCTCGACAAGTCGTTCAACAACTTCCCGGCCTATACACTCGTCGCGACCTCAGGCGTGCTGACCCCGGCGACCAGCAACAACTTCACGGTCAACGCCGGGCCGCCGGTGGCGCTGTTCTTCGCGACGCAGCCGCAGACCCCGGTCACGGCCGGCAACTCCTTCAACCCTTCGCCCGTCGTCGGTCTCATGGACATGAACGGCAACGTCGCGTTCAACACCACCGGCTTGAACCTCGTGATCACGGTCACGCCGGCCGCGGCCAGCAACATCCCGGCCTCGAGTTGCACCATCTTCACGAACAACCTGAACTGCAGTCCGTTCTCCATGAATCCGCCTTCCAAGACCGGCACGTTCACGATGACCGCGACGGCGCCAGGCATGACGCAAGTCGTCAGCAACTCGTTCACCGTCAACGCCGGCCCGCCGAACCGGGTCACGTTCGTCCAACAGCCGACCAACACCGCGTTCGGCGCCACCATCACGCCGGCGGTCACGGTCGCGGTCACCGACAACGTGGGGAACGTCGTCACCAGCGCCAGCGACACCATCACGCTCACACTGCAAAGCCAGGGGACGTTCAACGGCACGCTGTCGCAACCGACGGTGATGGGCGTGGCGACCTTCAACGACCTGAGCATCAACGGCGTCAACGGAACCGGCAGCAAGATACTCTCACCGCGCGGCGCGACGTTCGGCTTCGGCAACCAGAGCGCCGCCTTCACGATCACCTCGGGCCCCGCGACGCAGATCGTGATCACCGGCCAGCCCACCTGCAACGGCTGCAGCGTCACCGCCGGCCAGAACCTCCAGGTGACCGCCGTCGTCGAGGACGCGAGCAACAACCCGGTGACGACGCCGCCGGCCAACCCGGTCACGATCGCCATCGGGACGAACCCGGGCGCGGCCACGCTGCTCGGCACGACGTCGATCACGCTCACCGGCGCGAGTCCGTCGACGGCGAGCTGGCTGTGCTGCGGGCAAGCCCCCGGCATCGACATCACCAAGATCGGCAACGGCTACACGCTCACCGTGTCGTCGATGGGCTTGCCCAGCGTGACGACCACTCCCTTCAACGTCGTCGGCTCGAACGCGACCAAGTTCGTGTTCACGCAGCAGCCGACCAACACCAAGTTGCTCGGCGCGTTCGCGCCCGTAGTGACGGTGAGCAGCGTGGATCAGTTCGGCAACGCGACCAGCACCTGCTGCGGGAACCTGGTCATGACCCTCAACGCAGGCGCCAGCGGCGCCTCGCTGCTCGGCACCACCACGCAGGCTGCCAACAGCGGCGCGACCCAATTCGCCAACCTCACCATCGACACCGCCGGCATGGCCTTCACGCTCACCGCGACGCCCAGCTTCGGCGGGTTCGCGCCGGTCACATCGACGGCGTTCAACGTCGCGGCTTCGGCCTGGAGCGCGGCCAACAGCGGCCTCGACCTCGGCGACGTCCTCACGGTCGCGGTCGCGCCCAGCTCCGCCAGCACCCTCTACGCGGCGACCAACGGCGGCGGCGTCTACAAGTCGATCGACAGCGGGGCGACCTGGACCGCGAAGAACGCGAAGCTGTTCACTCCCTTCATCAACACCATCGCGGTGCACCCGACCAATCCGTCGATCGTCTACGCCGGGACGACCGGTGGCGGGTTCAAGTCGACCGACGGCGGGACGACCTGGACCAACATGAACATCCCGTTCGGCTGCTGCGGCAAGGTCGGTTACAACGCCACCCAGTTCTCCATCCCGGCGATGTTGCCGACCACCATCTACGTCGCGTCCAGCAACGATCAGGGCGCGGTCTCGACCGACAGCGGCACGACCTGGACCGCGTATCCGTGCTGCTCGACGAGCAGCGCCGCCGCGGTCGCCGCTGATCCGACGGACGTCACCGGCAAGATGGTCTACTACGCCGGCGGCGGCATCCAGAAGTCGCTCAACGGCGGCACGTCGTTCGTCAGCGCATCGAGCGGCTACTTCGGCACGGCGAATACGTTCCTGATCGATCCCAACAACGTGCTCAACCTGTACGCGTGCAGCTCGAGCGGCATGTTCAAGAGCACCAACGGCGCCGGCGCGTGGGCCCAGGTCGCGAACTTCAACAACGCGTGCAGCGGCCTGGCGATGGCGCCGAGCGCGACCACCAACCTGATCGCGCTCCAGACCGCAAACTTCACGCCGACCCAGAACGGCGTCTTCCAAACCACCGACGGCACGACCTGGTTCAAGACCGGCCCGGCGTGGACCGCGTCGACGCCCTACGCGATCGGCGCGCGCGTGGTGAACGGCGTCAACCTCTACACCTGCACGACCGCCGGGACCTCGGCCGCCTCGGGCGGACCGAGCGGGGTCGGGGGCTCGATCGCCGACGGCACGGTCGTGTGGGCCTTCGCGCCGTTCCCGCTCACGAATCGGGCGGTGCGCTCGTTCGCGTTCGACCCGGGCGCGGTGGCGACCGTGTACGCCGGCACGCAGGGCGGCGGTGTCTTCAAGTCGATCGACAAGGCGTTGACGTTTGCACCGTCGACGGCCGGCATCGGCGCCGCGGTGGTCAAGCGCGTGCTCTCGATGCAGGACGTGGCGAATCCGACCAGCTACTGGCTGGCGGCCACCGGCGGCGGTGTCTTCAAGACCACCAACGGCGGCACCAGCTGGACCGCCACGCCGACTGTGTCGCCGGTGCTCTACATGAACGATCTGGCGGCGGCGAAGTCGGCGCCCAACACGCTGTACATCGTCGACAACGGCACAAACCCGCCCAACGGATTCCGCACCACCGACGGCGGAACGACCTGGACCAAGTGGCTGACCGTGCCCAGCGCATGCTGCTCGGCGATCAGCACGATGGCGGTGCACCCGACCACGTCGACGACGTTGCTCGTCGGCGACACCAACGGCAAGACCTGGACCTCGACCAACGGCGGCGACGCGTGGACCCAGATCACCGGCTTCAACAGCGGGACGCCGATGCAGATCGTCTACGACGTCATCAATCCGATGAATGTCTACATGGCGACGCAGTTCAACGGCATCTTCAAGTCGACCGGCGGCGGCGCCACCGGCACGTTCCAGGCGCAGTCGGTCGGCCTCACCAACAATCAGATGCAGACCATCGCCGTCACGCCGGCCGCGGGGAGCAACAACATCCTCTACGCAGGCGGCCTGTCCAACACCTACAAGGCGAGCGACCTCGCCGTTACCTGGGCGGTCTCGAACGGGCCCTTCAACACCAGCCCGCAGCACAACATCATCCAGGTCGATCCGGTGAACACCACCATCGTCTACGACGGATGGATCGGCGACTCGAGCGGCAACAACCCGATGGGGTTGTGGCGCTCGAGCAACAGCGGCGGCACCTGGGGCTACGTCGGCTCGGGCATCATCAACCTGTTCGTCGGCGGTCTCGGCCTCGACCCGGTCACGTCGGGCAACGTCGTGCTCGGCACGCTGGGCGGCGGCGTGTACACCACCACCACCGGGGGGCTCTAGTCATGCGCGCTCTCGCGCTGGCCGGCCTCTTCGCCGCGTCGTGCGGCGGGCCGTCGGGCGTGCTGGTGGTGTCGTCGTGGGGCGTGGGTCCGGTCGCGTCGCTGATGGTCGAGACCATCGTCAACGGCGGCGCGCCCACGGCGCAGGTGCTGCCCGGGCCGATGGAGAGCCCGTACCGGCTGCTGATCAAGTCGCCGTCCGATCTGCCGCTGGTGGTGCACGTGGTGGCGCGCGATCCGATGCGCGACGTGGCCGACGGCGAGCTGGGCCTTACTCCGGCGGCGGGGCAGATCCTGAAGGTGGCCCTGCAGCTCGAGCCGATCCCGATGGCGGTGTGCGGCGACGGCAAGCTCGACAACGGCGAAGAGTGCGACGACGGCAACCGCGAGGAACGCGACGACTGCACGGCCGCCTGCACCTGCGCCCGCTGCGGCGACGGCGTGGTGCACTTGTTCACCTCTGGGATGCCGAGCGGGAGCTGCCCGGCGGCGGATCTGGAAGAGTGCGACGACGGCAACAACGTCGCCGGCGACGGCTGCAGCCCGACCTGCAAGCGCGAGTAGCGCACCTCAGCGCGGGCTGAGCGCGAGCTGCTCGCAGCAGATCCCGTGGCCCGAATCGGTGTTGTCGACGCTGCGCGCGGGGGTGACGCCGGAGGATGCCTGCGTCGCCTCGAAGAGCGCGACGCGTGCGGAGCCGGACGGCTCGCTCATGCCGGCCGGCGCGGTCCAGGTCACCGACACGCCGGTCGCGTCATCGGAGGCGCACATCACCAGCACCCGATCGTTGGCGATCGTGGTGGTGATCGCCGGGAGCGCGTACGGCCCGGGGTCGTTGCACCCGCCGGCCATGCCGTCGAGCACGTGCTGAACGTTGGCGCCGCGGTACGCCGCCATCACGCCCGACGCAAGGTTGGCCTGTGAGTACGTGATCGTGGCGATCGTCGGCTCCGCGAGCGGATCGACGACCACGTGATAGTAGAAACGCGCCTCCCAGCTGTTGGGCACGTCCATCTGCCGATCGATGCGCGTCCAACCGCTCGGATCGGTCACGCTCGTGGTTTGATCGAGGTACACCACCATCACCAGCAGGTCGCAGGGCTGAAGGCCGCTCGGCTCGTCGAGCGTGAGCGAGGTGAGCGAGCCCATCGTCGGCGTGCTGGTCGCGCCCTGCCTGGTGATTCCGCCGGCGCCGGCAGGGCACAGCCCGCCGTCGGCTGCCGGCTGGTAGAGCCCCGGCAGCCCGTCGAAATCGAGGCAGCCGCCGCACAACACCACGCAGAGCCACACCAGCCTCAAAACCGCACGCCCGCCGGCGCCCACGCGTGCGTCACGCGCCGCGAACGTTGCCGCGCACCGACGGCCCACAGCACGACGTCGATCGCGAGGGCCGCGCCGGCCACCGACAAGAGCGCGATGCCGCCGTTCGCGCGCGCTTGCGCCGCCGCATAGTCGGGAAGCGCGCACGGACGCGTCAGACACGCCTGCCGCAGCGAAGAGTAGTCGGCCGCCGCCGATCCGTAGAGCCCCGCTCCGGTCGCGCCCACCGCGACCGCCACCACCGCCAACGCGATCGCGGCTGCGCGCACCCGAGACGGACCGAGGGGCTCCGCGACGGTCGCGAGCGGCGCGGGCGCAACCGGCGGCGAAGGCGCAACCGGCGGCGCGAGCGCTCGCGCGCGTTGCTGCTCGAGCTGCGCACGCAGGGAGCCCACCAGCTCCGCGACGCTGACCCGTCGCGGGCTCTGCGGCTCTTCGCGCAGGTAGCGTTCGAGGCTGTCGATGGCTTCGGCCGGCTGATCGAGCCGCGCCTGGCACTCCCCGATGTTGAACAGCACCGCCGCGCGACCCGAGAGCCGGAACGCCTCGGTGAACTCGTGCAAGGCGTCCTGGTAGCGCGCGCGGTTGAAGTAGGCCTGGCCGGAAAAATAGTGCCGCTTGGCCGCCTCGTCGTCGAGGAGCTGCGCCTGTGCGCTGGCGCAGCCGATGAGGAGCGCCATCATCACGGCCGCGCGCGCGAAGCCCATCGTACCAGTCTACCCCACCTCTGATAAAATGGCCGCGTGCGTAGCTCGCGAGCCGTCGCCCTGCTGCTCGCCGTGCTCGCGCCGGCGGGCGCGCTCGCGTCGGAGGAGTGGAGCGAGGAAGCCGAGAAGGAGATGGCCAAGGCGGGCAGCTACCTGCAGCAAGGCGATCTGCGCGCGGCGCTCGATCACTTCGATGCGGCCAGGCAGCTCGCGCCCGAGCGCCCCGGTCCGTACTTCTGGCTGGGGATCGTGCACGCGCAGCTCAAGCAGTGCGAGCGCGCGGTGCCGGAGCTGAACGAGTACCTGTTGCGCAAAATCGACGGGCCCAAGCCGCAGGCGCTGCGCACGCTCGAGGAGTGCAAGGTCGAGCTCGCGCGGCGACCGTCGGGCAGCCTGGCGGTGACCTCGCTGCCGCCCGGCGCGACCGTGCGGCTCGACGACGAACGCGGGCCGCCCGCCGGCGAGACACCGCTCACCCTGCCGCGCGTGGTGGTGGGACCGCACCGGATCTTCCTCGAACGGGCCGGTTTTGCGAAGGCCAGCGCCAGCGTGCAGGTGCAGGCCGGCGTCGAGGCGACGGTGGTGCTGCCGCTCGCGCGGGTCAAGGGGCGCGTTCCTCATTAATAGATGAGGTATGCTCGTCCCCCCTGGGGATTCTCGACGGGCGGCAGAACCTCTGCCCGGTTGGGGCGTCTATAGGGGTTGGAGGGGACATGCCGAGGCTTTGGTGCGTCGTGTTGGCGTCGTGCTTGATCGGGTGCGACGGTGGCACCGGTTCGGGGCCGAGCACCGTGGCCGAGGTGGAGGTAGTGCGGCCGGGCGTGACGCTGGGCTCGGCGGCGCTCGAGGGGCGTGAGCGGGTCTCGGCGGGCGGCGTGATCACCACCGCCGAGGGCGCGCGCGCGTGGGTGCGCCACGACGCGGCGCTGCGCCTGCTCCTCGACGGCGGCGGCAAGCTCGCGGTGCGCGACCAGGGCGTCTCGCTCGAGGCCGGGCGGGCCTGGGTCGAGGGCGCGCGCGGCACGCACGCGACGCTCGCCTGCGGCGAGATCACCGTCGACGTGGGCGGCGCGGCGCTCGAGGCGCGGCGCACCGGCGACGGGCTGGCGCTATACGTCGGGCGCGGCGAGGTGACCTGGCATCGCGGCGGCGGCAGTGACCGCGGTCAGGTGCGCGCGGGCGAGAGCGCCGAGCTGGGCGCTCAGGCCAAGGTCCAGCCGGCGACCTTGTGGGACGATTGGACCGGCGGGCTGGCGTGGCCCGAGGCGTCCGGCGGCGCGCTAAGGCGGGGCTTCGGCGAGATCGGCGCGCGTCGCCCGGGCTCGCTCGGCGAGGCGCGCTTTCCTCTGGCGGTCCCGCGCCTCGAGGTGCGCACCCAGATCATCGACGACAGCGCGCTGACCAAGGTGGTGCAGACCTTCTTCAACCCCGCCTCCGAGACGCTTGAAGGCCTGTACCGCGTGCGCATCCCCGAAGGCGCGATCCTGCAGCGCTTCGCCATCGACCGCGACGGGCGCTGGGCCGACGGCTACGTCAAGGAGCGCGAGACCGCGCGCGCGCAGTACCAGGCGCAGGTGTACGCGGGCTCGACCAAGGATCCGGCGCTCCTCGAGTGGGAGGCGCCGGGCAGCTTTCGCGCGCGCATCTATCCGATCCCGGCCGGCGCCACGCGGCGCATCCTGATCGAGTACAGCGAGTGGATGACGCCGCACGGCTCGGACGGTGAACGCACCTGGCGCTACCCGATGGCGGGCGACGCCGCCGACGCGCCGCTGATCCAGGAGCTCGACGTGGAGGTCGACGCTCAGCAGGGCGGCGCCAAGACGCTGCGGGCCGGGCTCGGCGCGCGCATCGAGGGCGCCAAGGTGATCTTCGAGCGCTCCGACTACCGGCCGGGCGCCGATCTGGTGGTGGATCTGGTCGGGCCGGCGCGCAAGACCGGCGAGGCGCGCGCCTATCGCTCGCCTCATCGTGTGTTGCGCAAGCTGCTCACGCACGAGGACGACTACTACCTGGTGCGCGCGCTGCCGCTCTCGGCCGAGGCCGCGCCGTCGGTGGCCAAGGCGCCGCTCGATCTGGTGATCTTGACCGACGTGTCCGCCGGCACCGATGCGACGCACCTGCAGCTCGCGCGCACCACCGTCGACGCGCTGGTGCGCCACCTCGGCGAGCAGGATCGCGTGGCGATCCTCGGCGCCGATCTCGAGCTGCACCCGGCGGACGGGACTCGCCCCGCGCTGGTGCCGGCGGCCCACGCGGGCGCCGAGAAGTTGCTCGAGCTGCTGGCGCGCCAGCGGGTGGGCGGCGCGAGCGATCTCGGCGCGGTGCTCACGCAAGCGGCCAGCCTGCTCGATCCCAAGCGGCGCGGCGCGGTGGTGTACGTGGGCGACGCGCTACCCACCGTCGGCGAGCTGGATCTCAAGTCGCTGCGCGAGCGGCTCGATCGCTTGCCCGCCCCGCTGCGCCTCTACGGCGTGGCGGTCGGCGACGAAGCCGATCTGGCTCTCCTCGACGGGCTGTCGGCCGACGGCGGGCTGGCCCTGCGCGTGCTCGATCGCGCCGGGGCGGCCAACGCGGCGCTGCGCATCCTCGGGCACGCGGGCAAGCGCGCGCTGTATCGCGTGAAGGTCGATCTCGGCTCGGGGCTGGATCGCGTCTACCCGCGCCGACTGGTGACGGTGGTCGAAGGCGAGACCCTGCCGATCCTGGCGCGCGTGCGCGGCGCGCTGCCGTCGGAGATTTCGCTCACCGGCTGGCTCGCGGGCGAGCCGTGGAAGCAGACCTTGAAGGTCACCACTCGCACGCTGGCGGACGACGATGACGTGCGCTTGCGCTGGGCCCAGGAGCGCTTGCGCCAGCTGCTCGCGGACGGCGGCAGCGCCGAGGAAGTGGCCGAGCTGGGCACGCGACAGAACCTGATCACGCCGTTCACCAGCTACTACGTGCCGAGCGCCGACGAGCTGACCGAGCTCGAGCCGAAGCGCATGCCCGAGACCGAGACGCGCGTCGCCGGCTGCGACCGCTCGCCGGGCATGTCCGCGCCATCGTGGTCCAAAAGCGACGAGCCGCCGCCCGCGCAACCCACGACGGTCGCGATGCCACAAGCCGCTTCCGCCCCGGCGCGACACTCCTCTGGCGACGAGGGCCAGATGGGACGGCGGATCAAGACCGATACGTCGGATGCGCTTGGTGGTTCTCCCGCGAGCGCGCCGGACGAGCAGCCGGTCAACAGGAACGCAGAGCCGGCGAAGGACAAGTCGGTCGCAGCCTTCGACCAGCCGCCGCAAGCTGCGCCCGCGGTCTCTGCAACAGTGGGCTCGCTCTCGGGCACCGGCGGGTCCGGCGTGGCCAACGTTCGTCCCGGCTACTACGGGCTGCGCGCCTCAGCCGAAAAGGCGTCTCCGAAAGCATCCAAGAAACCGGCCGATCGCGGCAATGGCGGAGACGACGGAGTGATCGGCGAGCTCTTCCACGCGAGCTCCGGCGAGGAGAAAGAAAGCGACAACGACGGCCGCGACGACCGGCTGGTGGTGCAGATCAGCGTCTACACCCACCGCCCGCGCCACTGCTCGGACGGCTCCAAGCTCGACGCGTCGGACCGCGCGGCGTTGTGGCGCGAGCGCCTGTCGCAGCATCGCGGCGTGCGCGGCGCGCTGGAGGTGTGGCAGGACGCGGGCTCGGGCTGCGAGCTGAAGTCGTGGGGCGATCGGCGCGAGCTGTTGCGCGCGATGCTCGGCGCGGTTGGCGGCGCGGCGCAGATGGTGCAGCTCTACGGGGAGTTCGGCGAAGATCCGGCGGCGCAGGATTTTCTGCGGCGCGCGATGCTGGGCATGGTCAAGAACGCCGCCGATCTGCGCACCATCGTCGACGGCATCGGCTTGTCGGAGGACGTCAAGTGGACGCTGGTCGACGAGCTGGTCGCCAAGGCCAAGACGCCCGCCGATCGCGTGCTGGCGCTCGAGCAACTGGCGGCGCGCTGGCCGGACAACCTGCGGCTCAAGCTGCGCCGCATCGAGGCGCTCGAAGCGGTCAAGCGGCTCGACGAGGCGCGCCGGCTGGCCGACGAGGTGCGCGTCGATCCGTACGCCGACGCGCAGGCGCGCACGTTGGTGGGCGAGTTCCTGGTGCGCTCCGGCGACGAGCCATCGGCGCGCCGCGCATTCTCCGAGATCGTCGAGTTCGCGCCGAAGGATCCGCAGGCGCGCCGCAGGCTGGGCGATCTGTACCGCGCGCACGGCTGGTTCGACGAAGCCTACCGCCAGTACCAGACGCTGGCCGAGATGGCGCCCGGCGATCAGTCGGTGCTGCTGCTCGAAGGCGCCGCGGCGGCGGGCGCGGGACGGGTGGATGAAGCGTTGCGCCTCGAGCAGCGCGTCTCCGACGGGACCGAGCCGGGCACCGAGACGGGCGTGCCGCGCGTCGCGTTGTGGTGGTCGTCGGTGCGGCTCGGCCTGTTGCGCCAGGCCGCGCGCGACAAGGGCGACGCCGCCGAGCTGGCGCGGCTGATGGGCCGCACGCGCCGCGCCAACGTGTTGCATTCGGCGCAGCCGTTCCACGCGTTCTTGATCTGGTCGCATCCGGAGGCCGACTGCGAGCTGTCGGCGCAGCTGCCGGGCGCGCCGATGTCGGCCGCCAGCGACGTGGCGCCGGAGTTCGGCATCGCCACGGTGGGCAGCCACGACGCGCTGTCGGGCCCGGCGGTGCTCGAGGTGAAGCGCTCGTCGGCGGGCGCGGCGGCGTCGCGCCTGCAATATCGCGTCGAGCTGATCGTGATCTGGAACGAGGGCGAGAAGACCGAGACGCTACAGCGCCTCGCGCTCGACTTCGGGCCCGGGCGCACCAGCTATCGGGCGCTGGTCGACGGCAACAAGGCGGTGCTGCAGTGAATCCTACCTTGCGCCGAAGGCGAGGTTCGGTCGCGGGAGCGACCCGACGGCTCGCGCTGCTCGCGCTGCTGGCCGCCGCGTGCAAGCATCCCGCGCCGCCCGCACCGACGGTGGCGCTGGCCGAGTCCGCGCGGCCGGGCGTCACGCTCGAGCGCGGCTCGGAGTCGATCGCGCTGACCACCAGCCGCCGCGTCGAGGACGGCGCCGAGCTGCACACGCCGGAAGCCGGGCGCGCCACCCTGCGGCTCGACGGCGGCGCCTGGGCGCTGCTCGATTCCCGCTCGCGCGCGCGCGTCTCCGACGGCAAGCTGGAGCTGCTCGCCGGGCGCATGTGGGTCGACGCGCGCGCGGTCGACGCGGTGACGGTGGGCGTGCCGGGCGGCAGCCTGAGCGCGACCGGCGCCGGGTTCGCCGTCGAGCTCGACGACTCGGGCGCGCGCGCCTACTGCGTGTCCGGCCAGCTCACCTACGCGGCGAAGAGCTCGAACCGATTGGAAGCGGGCATGTCGGTGCGCATCGGCCGGGGCGGCGAGGTCAAGGAGGAGCCCGAGGCGCAGTGGGACGACTGGACCGGCGGGCTGGCCGAGCCTGGACCGCCGCGCCCCGTCGAGCCCGCGGGGGTCGGTCAGCTCTCGGCGCGCCGCACCGACGAGGTGGGCGCGGCGCGCGTACCGCTGCTGGTGCGCCGCCACGACGTGCGCGCGACCATCGATCGCGATCTGGTGGTCACCGACGTGGAGCAGGTGTTCTTCAACCCGCGCTCCGAGACGCTCGAGGGCGTGTACACCTTGCGGTTGGCTCCGGGCGCGATCCTGGCCAACTTCGAGGTCGCCGCCGGCGACGCGCTACCCGATCGATTGTTGTTCAACGGGCGCTACGTGCCGCGCGTGGTGCCGACCGCGCCGCAAGGGGGCGGCACGGCGGGCGTCGCGCTCGAGTGGCTGGGCGGCGATCGCTACCGCGCGCGCATCCCGCAGCTCGCGGCCGGCAAGACCGAGATCGTGCGCGTGCGCTACGTCGAGTGGCTCTCGCGCCACGACCAGCGGCGCACCTGGGTGTACGCGATGGGCGGTGGCAACCCGCCGCTGCTCGGCGAGTTCTCGCTCGAGCTCGACGCCACCCGCGCGGGCGCGCAGGCGCTCGAAGCGGGCATGGGCGCGCGCGTGGAGAACAACAAGGTCGTGCTGCGGCGCAGCGACTTCCGGCCGCGCGCCGACTTCGCGGTCGATCTACTCGACGAGAAACCCGCCACCCTGCCCGCCTACACCGTCGCTACGAGCGACGACGTCGGCAAGGGCTACGTGCTGGTCGGCGTGGACCCGCCGTTCGCGCCGCCGCCGGCCTCGCTCGATCTGGTGCTGCTGGTCGACGTCTCGGCGGCCACCGATCCGACGCGGCTCGATCTGGAAAAGGCGGTCGTCGACGCGATCCTGCGCCAGCTCACCACGCGCGATCGCGTCGCGGTGCTGGCCGCCTCGGTCGACGCGCGCCCGCTCGGCGCCGCGCCGCCGCTCGCCCCGCTCTCGTCCAAACGGGCCGAGGAGCTGCTCGATGCGCTCGCCCGCCAGCCTCCCGCGGGCGCGACCGATCTCGGGGTCGCGCTCACCACCGCCGCGCAGCTCGCCGGGCCCGAGGGCGTAGTGGTGTACATCGGCGACGGCCGGCCCACCGTCGGGCCGCTCTTGCCGCGCGAGCTGTCCGATCGCCTGGCGCGGCTGGGCGACGATCTGCCGCGCATCTTCTCGGTCGGCGTCGGCGCCGATGCGCGCGGCGAGATCCTCTCGGCGATCGCCAGCGGCGCGCTGACCACCCGCGTGGAGGATCGCCCCGACGCGGCGCACGCGGCCTATCGCGTGCTCGCCGCCGCCGCGCTGCCCACGCTGCGCAACGTCACGGTCGATCTGGGCTCGTCGGTCGACGTGCTCTACCCCGCCGGGCCGCTCACCATCTCGGCGGGCGAGCCGCTGCGTTTGTACGGCCGGCTGCGCGGCGCGGCGCCGGTCAAGCTGACGCTCAGCGGCCGGCGCGCGGGCAAGCCGTTCACCGAGGAGGTCAAGCTGGCGCCGGTGACCATCGAGGAGGGCGGCGATCTGCGCCGTCGCTGGGCAGCCGGGCGGCTCGGTGATCTCTTGTCGCGCGGCGCGGGCCGCGAGGCGGTCACCCAGATCGGCACGCGCTTCGGGCTGGTCACGCCCTGGTCGGCGCTGGTCACCACCGACTTCGGCGGCACCACCTACCAGCCGCTGCAGAGCTTCGGCGACGAGACCGGCGTTCCGGCCGCGCTCAGCGACGGTCCGCCCGACGACACGCCGATCGTGCTCGAGGAGGACACCACCTCGCGCCCGTCGGGTTCTTCGGATCTGGGCGCGCTCTACCAACAGGTGCTCGGCGAGCACGACGAGGCGGTGCGCGCCTGCTACGACAAGAAGGCCGCCAACCATCCGGAGCTGTCGGGCCGCGTGGAGCTCAAGATCAAGATCGGCCTGGGCGGCGAGATCCCCGACGCCAAGCTGCTCTCGTCGTCGCTGCGCGACGGGGAGGTCGAGGCGTGCATGCTGCGGGCGGTGCGCGCGATGCGCCTGCCGCCGCCGCCCGACGCCAAGGTGCGCGAGTTGGTGCGCGCCTGGCAGTTCGAGGCGGAGGACGGCCGGCTGGGCGCCAGCGCGCGCTGCTCGGCGGCGTCGCATCAGTACCTGTCGACGCGGCGCGGGCTGTGGCGCGAGCGGCTCGGCTCCAATCCCGGCGTCGAAGGCGCGATGGCGGTGTGGCGGCAGGCCGAACGCGCCTGCGAGCTCAAGACCTGGCTCGATCGGCGCGCGCTGCTCGATCTGTTGCGCCCGCACGTGGGACGCACGCTGTATCAGATCGATCTGTTCCACCGCTTTCCGCGCGCGCCCGACGTGCAGGCCTACCTCAAGCGCGAGATCCTGCGCGCGGTGCGCAGCGCGGACGACGTGCGCGCGATCCGCGGCGGGCTCTCGCTCGACGGCGGCGTCTCCGCCGAGCTGCTCGAACAGCAGCTCAAGCGCGCGCCCGACGCCGTCGCGCGCATCAAGGTGTTGCGTCAATTCCTCGCGCTCTCGCCCGACGGGATCGCGCTGCGCGTGCGGCTGCTCGAGCTGCTCGAAGAGGCGGGCCAGAAAGAAGAGGCCAGCCGCGTCGCCTACAGCCTGGGCGGCGATCCGGCCGCCGACGTCACCACCCGCCAGCGCGTCGGAGAATTCTTCGCGCGCCGCGGCGACGCGAGCGAGGCCGCGCGCGCGTGGTCCGAGATCGTCGAGTTCGCGCCGTTCGATCCGTGGGCGCGCCGCCGCCTGGGCGATCTGTACGGCGCGCACGATCGCTTCGAGGACGCCTATCGCGAGTACTCCACGCTGGCGTGGCTGTTGCCAAACGATTCGTCGGTGCTGCTGTTGTTGGCGCGCGCGGCCGCGGGCGCGGGGCGCATCGACGAAGCGCTGCGCCTGGAAGATCGGCTCGCCGAGACGGTCGAGGCCGGCGCCGGCGGGCACGAGGTGGCGGCCTGGGCGCAGGCCTGGCACGAGCTGCGCCTGGCTGCGCTGCGCGACGGTGCGCGCCGGGCGAGCGACGTCGCGCTCACCGCGCGCCTCGCCGCGCGCAGCCGCGAGTCGGGCGTGCTGTCGACGGGCGGCGCCGGCCGCGTGCTGGTCGGGCTCACCTGGGCCCACCCCGACGCGCGCTTGCAGCTCGAGCTCACCGCGCCGGGCGATCAGCTCGCCCGTCGCGCGCCGGTGCTCGGCGGCGCCGTCGGGATCGAAGCGGTGCGGCTCGCGCGACTCGTGCCCGGCGCCTACCGCCTGGCGGTCCGCCGCCCGGGCGCCGCGGAGACGGTGCGCGCGTTCGACGCAACGCTCTGGGTGCTGTGGGACGAGGGCGAGGCGAGCGAGAAGCTCACCCGCATCCCGGTGCACCTCGCCTCGGGCATGCACGGCGTCGAGCTGACCCTCAACGCCCGCGAGCTCGGCCCGCCCAGGCCGATCACCGTGGTCGCGCGCTAGTCTCGGGTTAGAATAACGCGATGGGATTGGATGAGCTGGTACCCGGTTGGCAGGCGTTCCGCGCGCGACTCCTTCAGCAGGCGCGCATCCTGGTCGTCGACGACGAGGCGCCGGTGCGCGCCGTGCTGCGCGAGTTCTTCGCCGAGGACGGCTTCACCGTCGACACCGCCGAATCGGCCGAAGAAGCCTGGCAGCGCATCGGCACCACCCGCTACGACCTGCTGGTGACCGACAAGAACCTGCCCGGCGAATCGGGCATCGATCTGATCCGCCGGGTGACGGCGGCGAAGCTCGCGCTGCCCTCGATGCTGATCACCGGCTACCCGTCGCCCGAGACCATCTCCGAGGCGCTGTTGGTGGGCGCCTCCGACTACCTCGCCAAGCCGTTCGACATGGTCCACGTGCAGAGCCGCGCGCGAACCCTGCTCGATCGCACCCTCAGCGCGCTGGTGTTCGATCGCATCCTTCGCGATCTCGCGACGCTCCTGCAACCGCCCCGCAGCGGTGGCGAGCTGTTCGCCGACCTCAAGGGCGAGCTGGGCGCGTCGCAGCGCACCATCGACGAGGCGTTGAGCGTGGTGTTGCTCGATGACCTGCTGTTCGATCTGCTCGCGCTGACCCGCCAGCTCACCGCCGCCGGCCTGCGCGCGAAGGTGCACAGCGCCGAAGCTGCGCTGGAGTTGGTCGTGAGCGCCTCGCCGCCGCACGCGGTGGTGGTGGATCTGGCGCGGCCCGAAGCGCTCGCGCTGATCCTGGCGCTGCGCACCGCCAACCCGCAGGTCGAGGTCCTGGCGGTGACGCAAGAGGTGGACATCGTGCGCGCGCTCGGGGCCGTGCAGGCCGGCGCGGCCGACTTCGTGCTGATCGGCGTGGACGATCTCGCCATGATCACCACGCGCATCCGCCGCATCGTCGCGCGCTCGCGCCGGCGGCGGATGTACCTGAACCTGATCGCCGCGCTGCACCGGCGCGCCGTGACCAGCGATCCGCTGCTCGCCGGCCACTTCTTGTCGATGGTGCCGCCCGCCGACGAGCGCTACATCCGCGAGCGCCCGGCGCCGGGCGTGACCGCCACAGACGCGCAGTTCGATCTGGATGCCTACGCCGAGCGCTGACCGCTCAGCGATCGAGATCCCACCCGTCGGCCTGCTCGCCGAGCAGCGCGTGCAGCTTCCTGGCCGTCAGCATCGCGTCGTCGTCATCCGCGCCGGGCGGCAAGAGCAGCGCCCAGCTCGTTTCGTCGCCGCGCACCAGCAGCGCGGTCCCGGCCAGCTCCACGCGCGCGGCCCATCCACCGGCGCAAGCAAAGGCCTCCTCACCAACCCCCGCGAGGCGCGCCAGATTGGCCAGCGCGGCCTCGGGTAGATCGAGCCGTTCTAAAAGGGGCTCGGCGCCCTCGAGCGCCTGGCCCCCGATCGCCGAAGCGACCACGATCGCGGCTATTTCACGAACCCGCCGCCGCTCCGCTTGGCGTCACGACGACGCCGCTTGCGCGCCTCACGCATCTTGCGCTTCTTCTTGACGCTGGGCTTCTCGTAGAAACGACGACGCTTGACCTCTTGAAGGATGCCCTCTTTGGACATCTTCATCTTGAGCAGCTTCATCGCCTTTTCCAGACTGTCCCGGACCTCGACTTCGAGCGGCCTTCCGAGCGGGCTGCCCACGCCTTTTTCTTCCTTTTGCAAAGCTTGCCTCACGGTTTAGGGGGGCATCATACGCATTTTTGGAAGTTGGGCTACTGGTTTGCGGGGGGGGTCGAACAGGCGGTGCCGCCGTCGGGCTGATCGGGCGGGGCACAGGCGGCGGGCTCGCTGTCGCCGGTGGCGCGCGCGCCGATCCACTGGTTCACCCAGGTGATGTTGCGGCGGGCAATCTCGGTGTGGATCGAACCGGGATCGCCGCACACGGTGAGCGGATAGGTGGCCACCGGCGGCCCGACGCGGTCGCGCGTCAGCTTGTCGAGCTCACATTGCGCGTACCCGGGCGCGATGGTGGTGTCCATGCCGCCGTACCACAGCACCACCGGCGCGCCGTTCGGCGCCAGCACCGGGCGATCGGCCAAAAAGCGCGGCAGCCAGATCGAGGCCGGCGAGTCGCTGCAGTCGGTCAACCCGACCCCGCACTGCCCGAGCGAGCTGACGAACGCCGGATCGAAGAAGTCCGCCGGCGTATGTCCCAGCGACGGGAGCTGCATCGCGAAGTCGTCCAGGCAGGTGGTGGTCACGAGCGTCTTCGCCTGCGCGCGCTTGGCCGCGATCAGCATCGCCACTCCGCCGCCCGGCCCGTCGTAGAGCTCGCCGTGAGAGTAGAAATAATCGAGGATGTATTCGATGAAGTAGGCGTTGTCCGTGGTGTTGAACTGCGCCAGCGGCGAGAGGCCGGCGCCCCAGGCCAGCGCGCTGATCCACAACGGCGCCATTCCCGCCACTCCGACCAGGTGGCCCGACATTCCGTAGGTGGCGGCAAAAGAGTGCGCCGACAGAACCCCGTGACCACCCTGGGAGTGACCCACCATCACCACCGGGTCGGGCAGCATCGCCGCCGGCAGCAGGCCCTTCGCGGCGCGGGTGGCATCGAGCAGGCTGTGGGCCTCGTCCTCGGCGACCGACCAGCCGGGCGGAGCGTTGAAGCCGAACCCGGCCTGGTCGGGCGCGATCACCGTCCAGCCATAGCCGGCCATCGCCAGGATCGGCGCGCGCACCACGTCGCTGCCGTCGCTCGCAGCGGAGAGGCTCACGCGCGTGAGCGCGCAGCCGTCCGCGACCCCGATCGACGGATGGGAGTAGACGGCCAACGCGCCGGTCTTGTGTGGCACCGACGGCACCAACAGCAGCGCGGAGGACAGCCCTTCGGGCGCCGGCGCTCCGTTCACCGCGATGCGCTCGGTCCGGTAGGTGATGCGATAGATGGTGGCGCCGCTGGGCAGCGCCGGGCCGGTGTACCCGAGCGCGGTCGCCTGCGCATTGAGCTTGTCCGAGCCCATTCGTTGGTCGAGCGCGCAGCGCACCACGTCCCCGCGGTGCGTCGCGTCGTACGGCGGCAACCCGGCGGGCAGCGTGTACACATCGGCGATCGAGTCCGTGCACGCCTGCAAGAGCGTGAGCGGAGCGATGGCGAAGTCGGCGCCCATGTCCGACGGGGCGCTGGCAGGGCTCGAGCAGGCCGCAAACATCAAGCAAAGGGCAACACCAGGAATTCGCATCCCGGCACTGTACCCTATGGGCAGGTGTTGGCGGGCACGTCGGGGGACATTCCGGCGCCCCAGAACTGGACGCTGGTGGTGCTGAGCAGCGAGCCGGCGCCGGTCGCGGGGTCGACGGGAGCGGGACAGCTATTTTCGCTTTGTGGCCGTCGGTGGCCGATTGTGGCGCGCCGACGCGGCGCGTTGCTCGGGGGGCGGCGCGGCCCGCAGCCACCGCTCGGGGGCGAAGCTGGCGAGGAGCAGCGTGCTCATGAGCAGCGCGAACCACACCACCGGCCCGAACATCAGGCCAATGAACGCGTGCATGCCGAGCCCGGCGAACAGCGCCGCAGTGCGGGTCGCGCGCAGCGAGAACCAGACCGGCGCGCCCACCTCGAACGCGAGCGTCGCCCATTGCAGGACGCGCCACAGCCAACCTGGAAACACGCGGATGAAGAACCAGGTGACCGCGGTCTGGTAGCTGTCGTGCACGTGGGTCCACAAGACCGGGCCCGACAGCCAGTCGCCACGCAGCTTGGCGATCCCCGAACCCGAGTACAGCACCACCAGCAAGAGCTGGAAGAACCGGATGCTCGCGCCCGGCACCTGCGTGACCAGCGGCGCGTCCGGTTGCCGTCGCCGGCGCAGCCACGCGTCGACGCCGTAGCGCGCACCCGCCGGGCTCAGGCACAGCGCGAGCACCAGCGCCGGCGCCAGCTTGGTGACGGTGAAGGTCTCCAGCCGATCGGCCAGCACCAGGTACAAGAGCAACAGCGCGAAGGTGGCGGTCGCCGCGCGCGTGCGCAGCCCGGCGGCCACCGCCAGACCCGAGGTCACCGTCGCCGCCGCCACGGTCCACGCCAGCCACGGCGGCAGCGGCGGCAGGTACAGCGGCTGGCGCCAATCGCCCGCGGGGAGGCGCGGCACCTGGAAGCCGACCGGGCTCAGCCAATAGTCGGCGTGCTGAAGCCGCGTCGAGAGAAAGCCGAGGATCACCAGCGGGAGCGCGATGCGCAACAGCTCCAGCCGCTCGACCGGCTGTGGCTGCGCGAGCCAACGTCGCCAGCGCTCGATCATGGCGTGACCGGATTCTCCCCGCAGCGACGCTCGCGCTCGGCGATCGAGGTGACGTACCAGAAGTGCCGCTCGACCGAGCGCGGCACGTCCTCGAGCGGAATGCGCCGGTAGCGCTCCTCGCTCGCGCCCAGCGCGGGGATCGGCCAGCGCAGGCTGAGCAGCATCACGCCGCCGAGCGCGTACTCGGGGCCGCGCCGTCCCTCGGCGCCGGCGATGTACTGGTCGAGCGCCTCCTTCACCTCGCGCTGCTTGAGATAGAAGAACATCGCGCGGTCGAAGCGCCCCTCCTTGTCGCCCGAGTGGATGGGAAAGTAGGGCGCGAGGTCGAGCTCCTCGAACTTCTTCGTGCTGCAGCGATAACCGCGCGCGCGAAAGTCGGTCACCTCGACGGCCGCGTAGGGGAACAGCTGCGCCACCTGCACGAAGATCCGCGCCGGGCCGGGCAGGAGGTGGTTGGGGATCCCGGTGCCGATGGCGTCGAGCCAGATGCACCCGAGATAGCACGCGGCCAGGGCCGCCACCGCACGCTGCCGCCAGCTCACGGTCAGAGCTTTACCATTAAACAGCTGCGCGCGGGATCACCTCACTGGCACTTGCCCGCGACGCAGCCCTGGCCGGGCGCACAGGCGGAGCCGCACGCGCCGCAGTTCTGCGTGCCGCTCTGCAGGTCGACGCAGAAGCCGTTGCAGTTACCTCGACGTCCTTTGTGCCGCGACACCGGAAACCGATGCGGATCAAGACGAATGAACATGTAAAGTCTTGTTAACGACGGCCGCTCTTGCCCCAATTGCATCGGCCAGGAGCTGATGCCGGCGGGAGAGGAGTGCACGTGTTGCGGGCAGCGCTGGCGCGAGACCGAGCGACAGCCCTGCCCGGAGGAAGAGATAACGAGCGGACTTAACTTTTTAACTTGTTTGCGCGAGGAGAGAGACGGCGGCTAGTAGCTGTCGTTCTGATAGGTGGTCCAGTTGCGCGCGCCCGTGTACCAGTACGACGTGGTGAGCGAGGTGAACTGGTTGGTGAACAGCAGCACGCCCGGCGCGAAGATGTCGAGGTTGTTCGACGTGCGCGCCGCTGCGCCCATCACGCCGCCGGGGATGCCGACGCCGCCGTACGGCCCGCCGAGATCGATCTGTCCCCAGCTTCCGCCGGCGGCCCAGAACGCGGTGTGCATCTCGCCCGTGCCCTGCGCGTTGGTGCCCATCCAGAACAGATCGAGGTTGCCCGGCGTGCGCGTCACCGCCGCGATCGACGACCAGCTCGCCAGCGTGTTGTTCGCCGTGAGCGGGAAGCTGTTCCAGCCGGCCACCGGCGACCAGTAACTGGTGCAGATCGCCTCCTGCTTGTTGACGTAGAAGATGTCGATGTTGTTGGCCGTGCGCGCGGTCGCCGCGATGTTGCCGCCGGGAGTCGCCGCGCACGACGCCGAGGTCGCCAGCTTGAAGTTGCTCCAGTTGCCCGCGGTGCACGAGCCGGCGCCGCTCGCGCCGAAGCCGTAGCACGCCGAGGTGTGCGGCACGCCGTCGCTCTCGATGTAGAACACGTCGAGCCGATCCGCGGTGCGCGCGACGGCCGTGATCGCCGCCCCGACCGGAACCGTGCCGTTCGAGACCACCTTGACCGGGCTCTGCCAGCCGCACTGCGTGGCCGAGCCGCTGCACTGACCCGACCAGTGGCTCCAGTAGAGGTTCTTGTCCTTGCCGGCGTACAGCACGTCGAGCGCGCCCGGCGAGGAGGACACCGCGGCGATCTGCGCGCCCGGCGTCGCCAGGCCGGCGGTGCCCGGCAGCACGGTCGAGCCCCAGCCGCTGGTCGAGTACCAGTACGAGGTGTTGATCGCGCCGGTCGGGCTCACGTAGAAGAGGTCGAGGTTGCTCGCCGAGCGGGACACGGTGGCGATCGGCGCCCACTTGGGAGCCGTGCCCGGGCCGGCGCCGGGCAGCTGGAAGGTCGGCCAGCTCGACGTGTTGAGCCCGTTGTACCAGTACGAGGTCCAGATGCTGCCGTCGTTGTGCGCGAAGAACGTGTCCAGGTTGTTGGCCGTGCGCGACGCCGCGGCGTTGCTGCTGTTCTGGCCGTTCACCGTCGGCGTCCGCAAGCCGTAGGCGTCCTGCACGCCGGCCACGTCGCCGGGGCTGAGCATCCACGACCAGCCGGTGCAGTAGCTCATGATCGACTGCGTGTCGAAGTAGCTGGTGCGATCCGTGCCGGTCTGATCTTCGCCCTGGCCCACCTGATTCTTGGTGCAGTACTTTTCGGCTCCCGACGGTCCGGTGGGGTAGTTGTCCGGCCGCTGCTGCTCATGGTCCCAGCCGAGCGCGTGGCCGAGCTCGTGGAGCACCTCGTACTGGAAGTGCTGCGCGGTGGCGTCGTTGGCGAGCGTGACGTCGGTGAACTGCGAGCCGCCTGCGCCTTCGCGCGAGGTGTTGCCGTTGGAGCCGCTGGCGAAGTGGATGCGGATCTGCCCGCTGCTCGGCGACGGATTCGCGCCGCACGCGGCCCACCCGGGGAACGAGACGTTGGCCACGGCCGGCCAGCCGTAGACGTTGACGATGTTCTGCGCCTGCGTCAGCAGCGACTGGTTGTTGCCGTCGGTGGTGCTGTAGCAGACGGGCGCCACGCCCTTGGGCCACAGCGTGACGCCGCTGCCCTGGTACAGCTCGGCACGATCGTCGCCGGGGATCGGCTCACCTTGCAGATCCGTTGGCGCGCATCCGCCCGCAGCGGCGAACAGCAGCGCGAGCAATCCAAATGAACGAGACTTGGCGGTCGAAGTCATGGGGTTCTCTCTCTGTGGGCGGGTTGATGGAGACGCGCGCCGGCATTGCACCGGTCGTGCCGCGCGAACGCAGCCGTGAGATCACGCGCGATTCGCGCAGCTACGACGTCGCCGTCTGCGCTCGCGCGTTGCCCGCGAAGCTACACTCGCCAGTGGAATCGTCGCCCGCGTGGGCTGGCGAGCTACACGTTGCCGCGCGGATCGGGCTGCGTCTCGTCGACCGCATCGACGACGGGCACGGCCGGTTTCATGCGGTTCATCACGTACACGGCGCGCCAGATGGCGGTGATGTTGGTGAACAGGCCGATCGAGCCCAGGCCGACCCACACCAGGTAGGGCGAGACGATCGGCGCGAGCACCGTCGCGCAGCCGAGCACCACGCCGCGCTCGTGACGCGCCATCCAGCCGACGTTGGGATCGATGCCGACCGCTTCGCCCTTGGCGCGCGCGTAGCCCATCACCGACGAGCCGATCAGCGCCGAGACCGCCAGCGCGAGTGGCACCGGCTGATCGCGGAAGTACCACATCGGTCCCAGATAGAACGCGAAGTCCGCGTAGCGGTCGACCAGCGCGTCGAGAAACGCGCCGCGGCTCGAGGACACGCCGGTGGCGCGCGCCACCATGCCGTCGAGCGCGTCGGCGGTGTGCGCGGCGAACAGCATCCAGCCGCCCGGCCCGAAGCGCCCCTCGGCGAACAGCACGCCCGCGCTGGACGCGAACACCAGCGAGCTGAGAGTGATCGAGTTGGGGCTGACGTCGAGCGCGACCAAAAAGCGCACCGGCAGGCCGAGGAACCAGTAGCCGTACTCGAGGATCACGCGCGGCACCAGGCGCGAAGCGGCCAGCTTGTCGATGCGCGGGCTGCGCGGCATGCCGTAGATCGCGCAACGGGCGACGAAGACGATGAAGCCGGCGATGAACAGCGCGGGGAGCGCGGTGGCCATCAAACCGGCCTGCCCATCAGGCGCAGCCAGCGAAAGTGGGCGCTGATGGCCGAGCCGAACGTCGGGCTCACCGAGTAGCGCACGCCGAACTCGTTGCACACCTCGCGGACGATGGGCGCGATCTTGGGATAGTGCACGTGGCTGAGGTGCGGAAACAGGTGGTGCTCGATCTGGAAGTTGAGCCCGCCCAGGTACCACGAGAGGAGACTGTTGCGAGGCGCGAAATCGACCGCGGTCTCGACCTGGTGCACCGCCCACTCGGACGCCACGCGCCGCGACTCGGGGAGCGACGCGCACTGGGCGTCCTCGACGCAATGCGCGAGCAGGAAGGTCACCGAGAGCACGAAGCCGATCGTGAACAGGGAAGTGAAGGTGAACAGGAGGACGATCAACGGAGAGTGGCGCGTGAGCGGAATCACCAGCGCCCACACCGGCAGCAGGATCTTTCCGGCGACGAACACCGCCCGTTCGGTCTTGTCGTCCTTGGGGAAGCGCTGGCGGCCGACGTGGCCGCGCCGGTAGTTGCGAATGTCGAGCAGGTACCACTTGAAGGGCAACAGCCCGAAGAGCATCCACATGTAGAACTGCTGGTAGCGGTGGATCGCCCGTTGCGGCTGATGCGGCGCGATCCGCACCCACGGGCCGATCTCGAGATCGTCGTCGACGCCGCCCAGGTTCGGGTAGGTGTGGTGGACGACGTTGTGCTTCCACTTCCAGATGTACGAGCTGCCGCCGAGCAGCTCGAGCGACAGGGCCATCGCCCGGTTGATCCACGGATGGCGCGAGCAGGCGCCGTGGCTGCCGTCGTGCATCAGGTTGAACCCGATCCCGGCGCCGGCGAACCCGAGGGACAGCGAGAGCAGCAGCGCGGCGGTCCAACTGGTCGCGACGAACACCAGCAAGACGTAGGAAACCACGAACCAGCCGAGGATCAGCACCGCCTTGGCGTACAGGCGCGGATCGTCGAAGCCGCCCGCTCCCGTCGGTGCGAGATGATGCTCGACGCGCCGCCGCAACGCGGCTTGAAAGGAACCAGGGGAGAACTTGACCGGCGAGTCGTCCAACCGGGAGAGCCTAGCGGCTCGCGCGCCAAACGTCCACACTTCCCCTTGACCGGCCCGCCGCTAACCGGCACCCTCCCCGCTCATGAGATCGCCCATGAGATCGATCGACACCAGCCCCGCCGAGCGCACCGTCCGCGAGCTGTTCTCCCTGGCCGGCATCACCGTCGGGGGGTCGGCGCCCGGGGACATCCAGGTGCACAACCCGCTGTTCTACTCGCGCCTCTTGCAGCAGGCCTCGATGGGCCTGGGCGAGTCGTACATGGACGGCTGGTGGGACACGCCGGCGCTCGAGGTGTTCATCGAGAAGGTGTTGCGCGCCGATCTCAAGAACAAGATCAAGGGCGATTGGCGGCTGTGGCTGCTGCCCGCCAAGGCGGTGCTGTTCAACCTGCAGAGCCGCGCCCGCGCCTACCAGGTGGCGGAGGCGCACTACGACCTGGGCAACGATCTGTACCAGCGCATGCTCGACAAGCGCATGGTCTACACCTGCGGCTACTGGAAGGGCGCGACCAGCCTGGAGCAGGCGCAGGAGCAGAAGCTCGATCTGGTGTGCCGCAAGGTCGGCCTGAAGCCGGGGATGAAGGTGCTCGATCTCGGCTGCGGCTGGGGCGGCTTCGCCGGGTACGCCGCCGAGAAGTACGGGGTCTCGGTGCTCGGCGTCTCGGTGTCGAAGGAGCAGGTCAAGCTCGCGCAGGAGATGTGGAGCGGGCTCGACGTCGAGTTCCGCCTCGACGACTACCGCAACGTGAGCGGCACCTACGACGCGGTGGTGTCGATCGGCATGGCCGAGCACATCGGCTACAAGAACCATCGCACCATGATGAAGGTCATCCACCGCTCGCTGAAGCCGGAAGGCGTCGCGCTGGTGCACACCATCGCCAACAACGTGAGCCGCATCCACGGGATCCCGTTCATCGAGAAATATATCTTCCCCAACGCGTGCGCGCCGTCGCTGGCGCAGTTGGGCAAGGCGATCGAAGGGCTGCTGGTGTGTGAGGACCTGCAGAACCTCGGGCCGGACTACTACGACACCCTGCTCGCCTGGTGGGAGAACTTCGACCGGGCATGGCCCGAGCTGCGCGGCGCCCGCTACGACGACCGCTTCTATAAGATGTGGAAGTTCTACCTTTTGGCTGCGGCCGGCGCCTCCAAGGCGCGCGACGGCCAGCTCTATCACCTGGTCCTGACCCGCACCGGACGCGCCCAGCCCGACTGCCGCAAGAGCTGAAGGTTTTCAGCGCGCCGGGACATGCATCGACATGCGCTGGATGATCTGCCTGGTGATCTCGACCTCCCTCGCCGGCTGCAACGGCGGCCGGTCCAACGGAAACGGAAACGGCAACGGTAACGGCAGCGACGGTGGAGGCGGCGGAGGAGGCGGCGGCGGCGGTGGTGGTCCGACCTTCTCGTCGATGTGCAACGGCGCCCTGACCACCATCACCGGCGCGGTCAAGGCGCCCAACGGGATCGACCCGATCGCCAACGCGTTCGCCTATGTGCCCGCCTCGACCGGCACCTTTCCGCCCGGCGTCGCCTGCGATCTGTGCGGCATGCCGGTCGACGGCGTCTCGGTGACCGCCACCACCCTGCCCAACGGCACCTTCACCCTCGATCTGAGCGGCCTGGCTCCCACCGCCTCCGTGCCGTTCACCGTCGCCAAGGGTCGCTTCCGCCGCACCGGCACGGTGCAGATCACCCCGTGCCAGGAGAATCCGATCGGCGCGCCCTTCACCGTGCTGCCCGGCAAGGCCGGCACCGGCGACGACATCCCCAAGATCGCGGTCTCGACGGGCAACAAGGACCAGCTCGACGCGGTGCTGGTGGCCATGGGGCTCGACCAGACCGCCGGCTTCGACTGCTTCGAGGGACGCAAGACCTCGACCACCGCGGTCCAGTCACCGTGCGGCCAGAAGGGCACGCTGCCGGCGATCGAGACCCTGCTCATCGACGAGACCAAGCTCGACGGCTACAACATCCTGTTTCTCGCTTGCGCGCCCGGAAAGTTCGCTTCGCTGCCCGCCGCGTCCCAGGCGATGATCGCGGCCAACCTCAAGTCGTGGACCGGCAAGGGCGGCCGGCTGTTTGCGACCGACAACAGCTACGACTATCTCGCGCAGGCGTTCCCCACCGACGTGGTGTTCGCGAACAGCAGCACTACGGTGGACGCGGCCAACGTCGGCGTGGGCGGCTCGTCGGCGACGCCCACCACCTATCAGGGCCAGGTCAACGACACCACCATGCTGGCGTGGATGGTCGCGGTCAGCGCGATCGCCAGCGGGCAGAACACGCTGGTGCTCGACGGCTACCTCAACCACTGGTCGGCGATCGCCTCGATCCCCGCCACCACCACCGACGAGGTCGACGCCACCAACGCGGTCCTCTACTCGACCCCGACCGGCACCACCCCGGGCGCGCCGGCCGTCTACCCGCAGTCGGTCAAGTTCGACGTCACGCCCGACGGCGCCACCCAAGCGTGCGGCCGCGCCATCTACACCTCGTATCACACCCTGCCGGCGACCACGATGATCGACTCGACCCACCTCGCGCCGCAGGAGCGCATCCTCGAGTACCTGATGTTCGAAGCCGGCGCCTGCGTCGGCACGATCAACTAACCTACTACTTGGACAGGTTGGTGATCGGCGCGTCGGCGTTGGTCAGCGGCGAGAGGTACTGGTAGCCGGCCGCCGAGAACGCGTCGTAGAAGAGGATCCCCGCGACTGTGCCGGAGAGCGTGCTGTTGGCGGCCAGGAGGCCCGGGTAGGGCTTGCTGGTCATGCTCGAGATGCACGAGCACTCGGAGTTGGCGGTGAAGCCGCCGTGGAAGTCGGTGCCGAAGAGCACCTCGTTCGGGTCGATGGTGGTTTGCCCGGCGGGCTGTGTGGTGCCCGTGCACGCGGCGCCGGCCGTTCCGGTCGCCGACTTGGGCTTCATGCCGAAGCCATAGAAGCTGCCGCAGGTCGCCGTGGTGCTGGTCGACTTGAACTCCGACGGCGAGAAGTCGAACATGCCGAGCGCGTCGGCGGTGCCGATGGCCAGCGTCACCTTCTGGAACCAGTAGGCGGGCTTCATCGCGCTGCGCTCGATGTCCGCGAGCAGCACCGACTTGGCCGCCGGCGCCGTACCGGCCGCGTTGTCGGTAATGCTGTCGAGCGAGAGATATTCGTAGCCGCCGGCGGCCGCGCTTCCCTTTTCGTAGTAGCCCGTGACGGTGACCGAGCGGCCGGCGAGCGTATTCTTTGCCGTCGGAAACGCCGCGCAAGGATGCTTGGTGGTCGCCGAGTCGTAGCAGCTGACCAGGATCGCCGAGTAGTCGCCGCCGGCAGGGTCCTGCGCGACGATGCGAATCGACGTCGAGTTTGCCGTCACCGGCGAGACCGCGATGCTGACCACGTTGTCGACCTCGAAGCAGCCGCTGGTGGCCGCTTGTCGCATGGCCGCGATGGTCGACTTGCTGTACACCGTGCAGCCGGCGCCGCCGCCGCCCTGGTCGTCCGGCACGGCGCCGTCTTCCGCGGAATTGGAGGTGGCGAGATCGTTGGCCGGCGCCCCGGCGAAGTCGAAGGTGTTGAAGGGCGCCTGCGCCGCAGTGCCGCAGCCGGATGCGATCCCGCCAATCAGGGTCACGAACAGTCCGAGTCGATTCATGATCGTCCTTTTTGTTAGCGCGTCACTGCGGGGGCACGTTGAAGGTGTCCTTCACGTTGCCGGTGGCCTGGTCGTACACGGTGACGTAGATGTGATCGTCGGGGCACTGCATGATCGTCCCGTAGCCCCAGTACTGCTGATTCGGGTTGTCGAACGGCGCGCCGCCGAGACCCATGACGATCGCGCGCGGGTCGCCCGGCTCGCGCTTGTACTCGTGCGAGTGGCCGGTCAAGAACAGCGTGTACTTGTGCTTCCTGACCAGCGCCTCGATGTCGGCGAAGAACGTCTGGTCGGCGTTTCCCTCGGGGTGGTGCTTGCTGACGAAGGTGTACTTCGCGTGCGCGTCGGCGTCGGTGAGCTGGGTGGTGAGCCAGGCCTGCTGCGTGGCGTTCCAGGCATCGTCGGCGACCACGATGAACACCGCCAGCCCCGTCCCGGTCATCACGTCGAAGCGATAGTAGGGAACGGCGGACGCCGGCTTGAGCGCGCTCAAGAACGCGCTGCACTTGAAGTCGCTCGAGCAGGTGGTGCTGCAATCCGTTCCCTGGTTGTAGGAGTTCGAGCACTCGTGGTTGCCCAGGGTCATGAAGATCGGCTTGCCGAGCTTGCCCGCGGCGGTCTGGTAGTTGCCCATTTGCGTCGTCGCCTCGGTCCCGTTGGAGGCCTCGAGGTGGTCGCCCTGGTCGACGGCAAACTGCACGCCCTTTTGGCCCATCTGCGTAAAGATGTTGTTGATGGTCGCCTGGAGCGCAGACGGATAGCTCGCCCCCGAGGCCGTCGGTCGGGTATCGCCGGTGATGCCGAAGAACAGCCGGTCGACGGTGCCGCCCGCGCTGGTCACGCCGGCCGACGACGGAGCCGTGCACGGCGGAAGCGACAGGTCGCCAGGCGGAGTGCCTGCCATGTCGCTGTTGCCGGTGGTGGTCATCGCCAGATCTTGCTGCGTCATGTAGTTCGCCGGGCACTCGAGGCTGTCGGGGAAACAGCTCTGCGCGGTGCCGGACGTCCCCGCGACAGGATGACAGGAGAAGCCAGCCGGGCAGGCGTCGCACGAGCTGCCGCAAAATTGGCCGCCCGTGGCGTCGGTGAAGCACGGATTGCCGCCGCACTGGGAGTCGTTGTTGCACACCGCGCACAGCGAGCTGGTCGCCGTCTGCCCTCCGCAGCCGATCACGAGCACCAAGGCAAGCAGGCCGAACCTCATGTTGCGTGTATGTCACGTCCACCCGGGAACCTTCACGACCAGATGAGATTTTTTGACGCGCCCCGTCAGGCGCCGCCGTACTGAAGTTTTTCGGCTCTCGTGTCATAGACGGGAGATGGGGCTGCGCCGCGCATGGGTGCTGATCGTGTTGGCCGGCTGCGGCGCGCCCGACGACTCGATCGGCGAGCTCGAGCAGGCCAACACCATGCTCTGTCCCAGCGCGGTGGTCGAAGGGGTCGACGTCTCCGACGGTCAGGGAACCATCGCCTGGGCGCAGGTGGCGAGCTCCGGCCGCAAGTTCGCGTTCATGAAGGCGACGCAGGGCGACTACTTCACTGCCAAGACGTTCCCCGCCAACTGGAGCGGCTCGAAGGCCGCCGGCGTGCTGCGCAGCCCGTACCATTTCTTCGACGCGACGATCGATGGGGTCACGCAGGCCAACCACTTCCTGTCGGTGCTCGCACAAGCCGGCGGGCTGCAGCCGGGCGACCTGCCGCCGATGCTGGACATGGAATGCCCGACTTCCTCTACTCAAGCGTCGGCCAGCGCCAACTGCGAGTACACCGGCAACTCCGGTTGGCAGCCCTCGAGCGTGATCGCGCAGCGCGCGTTCGACTGGCTCGACACCGTCGAGAAGGCGACCGGACGGAAGCCGATCGTCTACAGCTACCCCGCGTGGTTCTCGGGCGTGGGCTTCACCGACGCCAAGCTGGCGCAATACCCGCTGTACATCGCCACCCTCGCCACCTGTGCGTCGGTCCCGCCGCCCTGGACCACCGCCGCGTTCTGGCAATACAGCTTCACCGGCACGGTTCCGGGGATCACCCCAAAGGTGGATCTCGACCGTTTCGTCGGAACCGCGGGCGAGCTGATGGCGTTCGGCGCGTCGCCCATCTCCGACGACGGCGGCGCAACGCTGGACGGCTCGCTCGACGCAGCGTCGATCACCGTCGCGGATCTATCGGCTGGAACCGACGGTGGCGGTGGAGGCCCGACCGGTTGTAGCTGCCAGCTGGGCGCTCGTGCGCCGGCGCCGTCCGCCGCGTGGGTGCTGGTGCTCGCCTGGCTGATCAGCGCGCGCGGTGGGCGGCCGTCCAGTCGGCCAGCCGGCGCAGCTCGAGCGGGTCGGGCTGCGCATCTCGCTCGAGCTCGACCTTCGCCGCAGCCGCCTGCGACAGCGCGCGCCGCCTCGAGCCGCCCGACGCCCACAGCGCGCGGGCCAGGCTGAACTGCGCGCCGCCGCGGTCGCCGCCCGCCTTGAGGTCCTTGTCCGCGAGCGCGCGCTCGAGCAGCGGGATCGCCCGTGCCGGACGACCCTGGCCGAGCTCGATCTCGCCGCGCAACCACGGGATCTGCGGCGCGCCATTGGGCAGCACGTCGCGGTGTCGCTCGGCCATCGGCGCGACCCGATCGAGCACCGGCTTCGCCTCTTCGTAGCGCTCGAGCTGACACAAGATCGACGCCTGCATGAGCAGGTCGCCCACCAGGTTGGGATGATCGGGCGGCAAGGTCTTCTCATTGATGGCGATCGCGCGCCGCACCAGCGCCTCCGCCTCCTTCAGCCGCTGCAGCGACTCCAGCGTGAGCGCCAGGTTGTACAGCGCGCGCGCGTTGCTCGGCGAGGCGCCCAGTCCGGCGCGCTCGTGGATCGCCAGCACCCGTTCGCCGAGCGCCACCGACTCCTCGCCGTGCCCCAGCTCGGCCAACGCGCCGGAGAGCAGGTCGAGCGCGCTGGCGATCTCCTGGCTGTCCGGTTTGGTGGTGCGCTCGGCGAGCGCGAGCATGCGGCGCGCGGTCTCCTCGGACTCATGCGGGCGATCGTTCACGTCGTAGATCGCCGCCAGGCTGGAGAGCCGGCGGAGCTCGAGCGCGTCCTGCCCGCCAAGCCGCGCAATCATCGCCTCGGCGAGCCGGTTCCACTCCAGCCCCTCTTCGAGGTGGTTGCGGCGATCGCCGGCGATCCCGCCCAGCCAGACCCAGCTGACCACCACCGCGCCGTCGTTGCGCCCGCGCAGCCCGACGCGCACCGCTTCGCGCAGCGCGGTCACCGCGTCGTCGAGCTTGTCCAGCGCGAACAGCTGCTGCCCGCGGATCGCCAGCGCGTCCGCGCGCACCGGTGGGTAGGCGAGCGCTGCCGGATCGCCGGCGACCTGGCTCGAGACCGCGAGCGCCTCGTCGATCTTGTCGTTGTTGGCCAGCGCCTTGGCGCGCGCGACCTGCGCCTTGAGCGTCTCGATCCGCGCGCGCAGCGCCGGGTCGGACGGCAGCCGCAGGCGCGCGCGCAGCGACTCCGCGTCGGCGCAGTCGGCGAGCGTCGAGAGCGCGCCGATCGAGTCGCCCGCGTGGTCGACCACATGCCGATCCGGCGCTGAGAAGACCTCGGTCAGCGCGCGCAGCTCGCCCAGCCGATCGTTCAGGCACTGCATGCGCAGATCGAGCAGCTCCTCGGACTGCACGCCGCGCACGCGGGTCGCTTCGCAGGTGGCTGTGTGCATGGTCACCCAATCGCGCGCATAGGCGTCGAGCGCGCCCTCGGAGATTGCCCAGACGTCGGCCGCGTAGGAGACCCCGCTGCGCGAAAACGCCTCGCGCAGGGCGGCCTTGCGCGGCGCGTCCCAGAGGGTCGCCAGGTTGCCCTCGGCGCCCCTGCACACCCGGTCAGCGCGGCGCGCGGACTGCAAGTAGCCGAACGCGGACGCGCCGACGACCATCAGCGCCGCGACGATGGCCAGCACGCGCCGGCGCACCCGGCCGCCTTCGTCCGCCAACACCGCGAGCAGCTCCTCCATCGACGGGAAGCGATCGGCCGGGCGCGGCCGCAACCCGCGCTGGATGGCCCGCTGCACGCGCGGAGAGACCGCCCTGCCCTTGATCTCGCGAACCCGCCCCGCCTCGACGGCCGCCAGCCGTTCGGCCAGCGCCGCGGGGAACGGCCGTTCGCCCGCCAGCGCCGAGTAGAGCGCCACGCAGAAGCTGAATTGATCGGCGCGCGCGTCGACCGGCTCGCCGCGCCCCTGCTCGGGCGCCATGAAGGCGGGCGTACCGACCAGCCCGCCGTGGCCGGTCAGCGGCGAGTCCAGCGCCGAGGAGCCGCTGCCCGAGGGATCGCTGGCCGACCACTCACCGGCGGGGCGCGCGAGCCCGAAGTCGGTGACCATGACCCGGCCGTCCTTGCCGACCAGCACGTTGTCCGGTTTGAAGTCGCGGTGCACCAGGCCGGCGGTGTGCGCCGCCTGCAGCCCGCGCCCGGCGGCGACGAACGCGCGCACCACTTCGCGCGCCGCGCGCGGCTCGGCAGCGAGCCAACTCGACAGCGTGCCGCCGTCGATCAGCTCCATCGCCACGAACACCTCGCGGTCGACCGTCCCGACGTCGAACACCGTGACCACGTTGGGATGCGACAGTCGCGCCAGCGCTTGCGCCTCGCGCAACAAGCGGGTCTGCAAATACTGGCTGTCCAGGCTGTGCTCTCGACGCGCGCTGATCAGCTTGAGCGCGACCTTGCGATCGAGCTGCGGATCGTACGCGGCGTAGACCACGCCCATGCCGCCGCGGCCGAGCAGCTCGAGGACCAGGTAGCGGCCCACCTGATCGCCGCGTTGGCGCGCCTTGACCACCTCGCCCGGCGCAGTCTCGGAGGCGGCCAGGGTCGCTCCGTCCGCCTGCACCGGCAGCGTCGCCGAGCGCGCCTGCACGATCCGCAGCCGGCAGCTGCTGCACCCATCGACGTGCGTCTTCAGCCGCACCGCCTCGGCCGGCTCGATGGTTCCCTTGGCGAGCCGCAACAGCTCATCCTCGTCCGGGCAGGTCACGCCGGCCTGGTCGGTCATGGTGGCCGCATCCTATCGCGCGCGCCCGCGGATCGCGATGGCGCGGATGCGCTAGAGTGCAGGCATGCGAAACCTGATCTGCATGCTCGCGCTTGCGTTGGCCGCGTGTGGCGGTGGCGGAACGCCCGCCACGTCCGATCTCGCGACTCCAAGCGACCTGGCCGTCACTGGCGACCTGGCCGGCGCGCCGGCGCCGACCTACGCCGGCTTCGCCCAGCCGTTCTTCGTGAAGTACTGCATTTCCTGCCACCCGTCGGCCAGCTCGACGCGCGACTTCACGCAGTACAGCGTCCTCCAACAGAACGCGCACAACATCGCGTGCGGCGTGAGCCCGACCGCGCTCTCCGGCTGCAGCGGCAATCCGGCGCCGTCGCAGTTTCCCATCGGCAGCGGCCCGTTCCCAACCGACGACGAACGCCGGCAGCTGGTGGTGTGGGTTCAGGACGGGCTGCCGCAGTAGCCCGCCCAATTTGTCCGGGATCCCGCGCGCGTCCTCAGAATCTTGAGGGGCTCGACTTCCAACAAACCAGAATCATTGAAGGTGGGTTTCGGTACGCCCATTGCTCTCACGTGGGTCATGCGCACCCTCGGCCTGTTCTTGCTGCTCGCGCCGCTGGCGGCCTGCACGACGGCCAACCCGGATGCGTGCTCGTGCCCCGACGTGAACGATCCGGTGTGCGCCACCGACGGTGTGACCTACGCGAGCGGGTGCGACGCCGAGTGCGCCAGCCAGAAGATCGTGCACGCGGGCTTCTGCGCCCTCGGCGACGGCGGCGGCTGCTCGTGCCCGACTCAGGGAAGCCCGGTGTGCGGCAGCGACAAGAAGACCTACGCGAGCGCGTGCGTGGCCAACTGCGCCGGCGTGGGCGTCGCGCACCTGGGCGCCTGCGAGAGCGCCGACCTGGGCTCGAGCGATGGCGGCTTTCACGACGGCGGCTCGACGGGCGGCGCATGCAAGACCGACAACGACTGCCTGTGGCGCGACAGCGGCTGCTGCGGGATCTGCTCCAATCGCACCGACTCGGTGCCGCCGCCGCTCGCGTGCGGCATCGCGTGCTTCGCGCCTCCGCCCTGTCTGTGCAAGATGGGTCACTGCGCGACCGGCACCCTGCAGCAAGACGCGAAGTGCGATCCAAACAGCGATCAGTGCGGCCAGGGGCTGAAGTGTTGCGCCAGCTGCTGCGGGATTCCGCCGCTGCCGGACATGTCGTGGAATCCGGATCCGCGCTGCACGCAGCCCGTGCTGTCGCCGCAAGGTCCGATCTGCCCGCCGCTCGCCTGACGGCGCCTGCTGCTCACTCACGTGGGCGGCGTTGGTGCATCACCCGACTGGGGACTATCGCCCCGGCCAACGAGGCGGAGTGCCCCTGGGACCCTCCCCCTCCCGCCGCTCACGATCGTGTTCACCCTCGGTTCGGCCAGACGCCGCAAGACCTTGCGCGGTTCGACCACGCCCGCCCCCGCGCCGCGCTTTCGGCACGGTGGTTGCTCCCTTGCCAGCTACCGACGGGGGCGACAGGAGGCGCACGTGCGTACTTGGTTGCGTTTGGCAGTGCTCACGATCGGTCTCGCAGTCAGCGCTGGGCCCGCCTCGGCCAAGCTGCACGTCCGCGGGCATCGCGCGCACCTCCCGGGCCTTGGCGCCGGCAGCGCGGCGGCCAACTGCACGCAGATCGAATACAACGGCGGCGCGCTCATCCACGAGACCAAGGTGGTCCTGGTTCAGTGGGGCGCCGCCTCGAGCTACGCGAGCAAGCTGCCCGCGTTCTACGGCGGCATTCTGCAGAGCCCGTACATGGACTGGCTGCGCGAATACGACCAGCCGGGCTACGCGGTGGTGCGCGGCAGCTTCCTCGGCGTGTACGTCGATCCCTCGCCGCCGGCCAAGACCACCGTCGATGACGCGAGCGACGTCCAGCCGGAGCTCGAGAAGCTGGTCGCTGACGGGGTCGTGCCGCCGCCCGACGCCAACACGCTCTACGTGATCCATTTCGCGCCGGGGATCTTGATCACGCAGGCCGGCGACCCGTCGTGCAGCAGCAGCAGCCAGAACGCCTACTGCGCGTTCCACGGCAACATACGGAGCGGCAGCGCGATGATCCGCTACGCGGTGATCCCGGACATGGCCCCGGCCGGCTGCGCGCAGGGCTGCGGGATCGGCAATTCGAGCGATGCGTTCGTCGCCGCCACCGGATCCGCGTCGCACGAGATTCTGGAGGCGATCACCGATCCCGACGGCACCAGCGGTTGGTACGACAACAGCTGCGACGAGATCGCCGACATGTGCGAAAACGAGACCACGCCGGGCAGCGCGGCGGGCTACACCGTGCAGCTGGTCTGGTCGAAGAAGCAGGCGGCGTGCGTCGATCACGACCCGTCGGTGACGGTGACCGACTACGCACTCGCGCTCGCGCCGCCGATGGTCTTCGGCGCGGCTGGCCAGAGCGCGACCGCGACCGTCACCTCGACGCCGGTGCCAGGAGACCCGCCAGGAACCCTCGGGCTCACGATCGCCGGATTGCCGAGCGGCATCACCGCCGCGTTTTCCCCGGCGTCGATCTCGACCAGCGGCACGTCGACGCTCACGTTCACCGTCGCCGCTTCCGTCGCCGATCAGGCCTATCCGTTCACGGTCACCGGGGCGAGCACGGCGGACAACGTCCTGCACGCGATCACCGGGACCCTCACGGTCGGCGGCCAGGGCCCACCGGATCTGGCGACGCCGCCTGACGCGTCCACCCACGGCAACGGCAGCGACGGCGGTGGTGACTACGGCAGCGTCGGCGGCGTCGGCGGCGGCAGCGTCGCAAACAACGGCAACGGTTGCGCGTGCTCCTTCGGCAGCGCCCGCTCGACCAGCCCCGGCGCGAGCGTCGCCCTCCTCCTCGCGTGCCTGGTCTTCTTCGCCCGGCGTCGCGCGCTGCGCAGCTAACCCTTCTTTCGTCGTCTTCCCCGGGCGGCCTTCTTGGCGAGCGGCGCCTTGTGCGGCGACGACGCGGCTTGGGGCGCCTGGGCGATCGCGGTGGTGAGCTCGCGCTCGCGCTCGAGCTGCTGCACGCGCACCTCGAGCGTCCGCCTGATCTTGTCGAGGTCGCTCAACCGCGCGCGGGCCTCCGCGGTCGCAATGGTCGCCGCGACGGCCTTGGCTCCCTCGGCCTCGACCCGCTGCGCCTCCAAAACGCACACCACGAGCGCGCCCAACGCGACCGCCACGGCGACGACCCACGGCAGGACCGGATTGCGGATCGGCACGTCCAGCTCGGAATCGTCCATCACCATCAGAGGATCCCGCAGGTGCCGTTGGCGGTGCACACCAGCGTGTCGCAGCAATTGTTGGGCGCCTTGGTGCAGTCCTCGCCGCCCATCAGGCACGTCCCGCCGTCCGGCGGCGGCGTGGTCACCACCGTCGAGGTCCACTGCGCGGTGTGGTTGTGCGTGGTGATGTCCTGGAACGGCAGCCAGAAGGGCGGCGACGACGGGTCGACGGTCCCCATGACCTCCGCCGTGGTCAGGTTGATCGCCGCCATCCACAGCTGCGGCTGCCGGCAGTTGGCGGGAAAGGGCGTGCCGTGGGTGCCGCCGGGAGACTCCGCCGAGTCGGGCGGATAGCACTGCACCTGCGCCTGGCCGTTGACCGGCGCGGCGTTGCGCACCAGGAGGCCGTAGTCGCGCGTCGACGAGAAGGTGACCCACAAGAGCTTCGAGCCCTTGTAGGTCTGGATGAACGGCGACCAACGCGGCCACGAGTTGGACAGGTCGCCGGAGCCGTTGAGCGCCGCGCAGTCGATCGGCGTCGCCCCGGCAGCCGTCGGCAGCACCCACACGCGCGCCTTCGGATTGGAGAAGCTGTCGTTGTTCGGAAAGTCGGGCGCGGGCTGCATGTCGACTCGATTGAAGACGATGAAACCCCCGTCCGGTGAATACCCGGGATAATAGTTATTCTCGCCCATTGAATGGAGCAACTCGGCCGGTGGTCCGAACATGCCGGTGCCCAGGTAGGGCATCATCCACAGGCTGCCGCCGGTCACATGATCGTCATCGTTGGGATTGCCGTGCGCGCCGGTCCAGGTGGCCACCGACGCGGGCGCGATGAACACCACGTTCTTGCCATCCGCCGACCAATCCGGTTGGGTGACCCGCTGGGTGGCGGTCGACGACCCGGTCGCGAAGTTGGGATTGGAGAGCATGGCGCTGTTGCCGTCCCAGAGAAAAAACTGATTACTGGCGATAGTGATCCCGCCGCCGCCGCCGCCAAATCCGTTGCCTGCGATGCTCTTGCCGTTGCCAAGGCCGTTGGTGCCGAGGAACAAGGTGTGGTCGGGGTTGAAGGTCTGGAAGCCGGGCGGTCCCTGCGGGTCCATGGGATTTACGAACGCCTTCTTTCCGACATCGACCAGCCCCGATTTCACGTCCGTGTACTCGTCGTCCGAATCCGCGTCGTCGGAGTTGATGACCATGCGCAGCCCGTCGCGCGACAGCGAGTGGCAGCCGTTGCAGGTGCCGCCGATCCCGCCCACGCCGGTGATCTGCTCCTCGGCGGTCTGATCGCCGAACGCCTTGCGCCAGATCTGACCGCCGGTTCCCATGGCGGAGACCGTCGACTTCCAGTAGTAGATGCCGCCCGCCACGTCGTCCTCCGAGAAGGACATCGCGACGCTGTTCGCGCCGGGCGCCGCGCACGTTCCATCCGAAGTGCCCTGCACCGTGACCTTCACCGGGTCGCCGCCCTTGTTCGAGCCGGCCACGAAGGTCCACATCGCGTTGGTCAGGTCGAGCTTGCACCCGCCGGACATCTGGCTGCGCGTGTCCACCGTGGGCGCGCATTTGGTGTTGATCTTCACGTCGGTCGCAGCGTTGCTGAGATCGACCTCGAACTGCGTGTTACCGTTCCCGGGCATCCACTGGATGGTGATGATGTCCATGTTCGGCGGCAGCAGCACGCCGTCGAGCGGATAGACCACGTTCGGCTGCGTGTTGGCCGCACCGCAGGCGGGCGCGCCGGGCGCCGGGAACGTGCAGCCGGTGCAGTCCGGCGTGGAGAAGGTCGCGTGCACCTTGACGTGGATGTTCGCCTGCGCGATGGCGCCGTTCAGGTTGGCGACCAGCGAGGTGGTGCCACCGTGCGCGGTGCCGGCGGTGAACACGGCGCCGTTCATCACTCCGAGCGTGGTGTCGGCGAGCGTGAAGGTGCACTGCCCGGTGACGTCGTGGTCGCCATCCGCGGCGTGCTGCGTGACCGTGAAGCTGGCGGTCGGCGGCGCGGCGCCCATGACCAGATCGAGGGTGACGTCGGCCGGATCGATCGACAGCGATCCGATCGCGGGCGGCCCTCCGTCGCTACCCGGCCCGCCAGGCCCCCCGACCCGACCCTGATTGTTGCAACTGCACGCCGGCGCAGCCGCAACCGCTATCAGCGCGAACAGACAAAACAGCCGACGCACGACACGCATGGGCTCGATGCAAGCAGGTGTTGGGCCGTGGGCCCGTGCCGGGACCCGGACCCCGCCCCCACGCGCAGGGCCGCATAGTTAATGATGGACTCGCGAGTGGACACAGTCGTGTGCAGCCGTGGGGGCGCGAGTCTCCTGCGGCGTAGCGCCCCGCGCCCGAGGCGCCACGCCACGCGGCCGCCCGCACGCAGTTGGTGTAGCATCGGCTCGGGTGGAACTGGACTCGACGCACGGCAGCGGCGGCCCCGGGGGCGACGCGTCTCCCGAGGCGCTCGTCGGGACCCTGCTCGCGAACCGCTATCGATTGGACGCGGTGTTGGGCGCCGGTGGGATGGGCGCGGTGTACCTGGCCACCGACGAGACGCTGCAGCGCCAGGTGGCGGTCAAGGTGGTGCGTGCCGGGCTGGCCGCGGACCCCAAGCTGATCGAGCGGTTCCTGCGCGAGGCGCGCTCGGCCGCGGCGCTCGCGCACCCGACGCTGGTGACGGTCCACGACACCGGCTGGCACCAGCAGCTCCCGTTCCTGGTGATGGAGCGGTTGAACGGCGAATCGCTGGCGGATCGCTTGAAGCGCGGGCGTCTCGCGCCGCAGGTCGCGGTGCGTCTGATGGCGCGCGCGCTCGAGGGGCTGGCGGCGGCGCACGCGGCGGGCATCGTGCATCGCGATCTCAAGCCCGCGAACCTGTTTCTGTGCGCGCCCGACGATGCGCCCAAGATCCTCGACTTCGGGATCGCCGCCGCGCAGCGTCCC
Source organism: Myxococcales bacterium (assembly GCA_003170275.1). GTDB lineage: Bacteria > Myxococcota_A > Polyangia > Palsa-1104 > Palsa-1104 > PALSA-1104. Next base: position 36,396 of record PNAM01000053.1, on the reverse strand, counting down.
GGTCCGGGCGCCGAGCGCCTCACCGACGCGGGCAACGGCGTGGGCACGCCGCTCTACGCGCCGCCCGAGCAGCTGCGCGGCGCCGCGCCCGATCCGCGCGCGGACGTCTACAGCGTCGGCGCGGTCTTGTACGAGGCGCTCAGCGGGCAGCTGCTGTTCCACGCGCAGACGCTGCCCGAGCTGTACGCGAAGAAGCTCACCGAGGAGCCGATCTCGCTGGGCTCGATCGCGCCGCACCTCCCGCCCGCGTTGACCGCGGTGATCGAGCAGGCGCTCGGGCGCGATCCCGCCAATCGCTTCGCCAGTGCGCGCGCGCTGCGCACCGCGCTGCTGGAGGCGGTCAGCCTCGAGCCTGACCAGGCGATTCCGCCGACGCGCGTGCCACCCGCGCGATCGGCGCCGGCTGCCAGCGCGACCCTGCCGACGCCGGTGCGCGGCGAGCTCGCGCCACCTCCACCGACGGTCCCCGCGCCGCGACGGTGGCGCGCGCTCGGCGTCGGGCTGGTCGTCGCGATCGCGATCGCCGTGGGCGCCAGAGCGATGTGGCCCGCGCCCATCGCGCCGATCGTTCGACCGGAGCCGACCGCGCCGCGCGCGCCGGCGGTCGGGCTGCGCCAGCTCGCCCGCCAACACGACGGGAGCGGCTCGACGCGCGCGCTGCTCGGCGACGTCGACGGCTGGGAGGTCGCGCGCGTGGACTTCGAGCACGCGAGCGGGCAGCCGGGGGCGCCCGCCCATTGGCTGGCCGCGGCTCGCTTGTGCGCCGCCCAGGTCGCGCTCTTACGCGGGCAGCTCGAGGCGGCCGCGAGCGGGTTCGCCGCGATCCTCGCCGTCGAGCCGGACTGGGCGGCGGCGCATCTCGGCTTGGCGGCGGCGCGCTTCCGCCAGAGCCGCACCGACGACGCGGTCGCCGAGTTGCGCCGCGCCGAGCAGGCCGATCCCAACTGGTGGGTGCCGATCTCCGCCGCCGCCTCGATGTACGCCAGCACCGGCGCCGAGGATCGGGCGCTCGACGAATACCGCCGCGCGCTCGCGCTCGCACCCGGCGAGCCGGCGATCCTCGACGAGTACGCGCTCACGCTGCACGCCGCGCGCATGGACGATCAGGCCACCCGCCTGGCGGAAGAGGCGCTGCGCAAGGATCCCGATCTGATCTGGTCGCACGTGCTGCTCGCCGAGCGCGCGCTGGAGAAGCGCAACGGCCCGCTCGCGCTGAGCGAGGCGACGCGCGCGGTGAGCATCTCGCCCACCACGCCCGCCGCGCAGCTCGCGCGCGCCGACGCGCTGGTGCTGCTGCACCGCGACGACGAGGCGAAAGACGTCTACCACCACGTCGTCGAGATCGCCGGCGAGACCAACCAACGCGGCCTCCCGGCCGGCCGGCTCGCGCTGGTCACGCGGGCCCTCTTCAGCGGCAAGCTCCCCGCCCCGCGCGCCGGCGCCACAACCAAGCGCAGCGTCCCCGCCCCGCCCCGCTCCACCCCGCACAAGGCCTCGTTCGACGACCTGTTCTAACCGACGCGTTAGAACGAGTCGCTCACGAACAGGCCGCCGGTGCCGGTGTAGACCACGCGGTCGCGGGCGGCGTTCAGGAACAGCGCGACGTCGGCGGCGCGGGCCAGGCTGCGCGACGGATCATTGGTCGCCAGGTTGGTCACGTGCAGGTCGACCCGGCCGTGCGCGCCGTCGAGGGCGTCGAAGGCGTCGCCGTAGAGCACCACGCGGTCATGCGCGGCGCGCGCCAGGAACGCCTCGTAGGCGATCGGAACCGACGGCGAGCTGTCGAGCGGCGCGGCGTTCAGGATCCCCGAACCGGGCGTGTCGCCGGTGAAGAACAGCGTGCGCGCTCCGTCGCTGGTGAAGGCGTCGGCGGCGAGCGACAGGTCGGAGGTGGCGCGGATCGCCACCAACGGTCCGGGGACGGTGGTCGACACGCGCCGCAGATCGGTGTGACCCGTCTTCCAGTCCTGGTGGGTCGTCACCAACGCGTCCGCGCCGTCGGGCGAGACCGCTTCGACGCTGACGATCCCTTCGAACAGGGTGATCGCCGACCGGTCGGCGATCGACCAGCGGCGCAGGTTGCCGTCCCACGAGCGATAGAGCATCGCGTTGGAGGCGGGCAGCCAGCGCGCGCGGTCCACCGCCTCGTTGGGCGCCAGCAGCTCGCCGCGATCGATGTCGAACAGCCGGACCTGGCGGAGCCCAGCGCCCGCGCCGCAGTCGGCGACCAGCAGGTGCGGGGCGATCAGGCCGACCTCGGGCATGCAGTCCGGGCGCAGGTGGATCCGCACGACGGCGGCCAGCCCGATCGCGGGCAGCTCGTTGGACGAAGCGTGGGGAGCGGGCCGCTCGATCACCACGTCCGCGCTCCGCCCGTCGGCGGCGGCGTTGTCGGTGTACCAGATGGCCGAGCCGTCGGGCGAGGCGTCCGCCCAGCCCGCGACCGACGATCGCGAGAGCACGCGAGCCGGCTGCCCGGCGCTCCACAACAAGAGGGTCCCCGCGCCGCTTTGCGGATCGAGGTCCTGCCACACCAGCACCAGGTTCGCACGCACGCGCACGTTGTCCGACGCGACGTGCTCGGCGATCGGCACGATCGCGCCGCCGCCGAGCGGAATCGCGCTCAGCGACCCGGGCCGCTCGTCGAGGTAGACGGCCTGATCATCCGACGTCACGCCCGCCAGCGCGAGCCGTCCACCAACCAGCGGCACCGGCCCGTCCGGCTTGGACCCGTTCGGCTGCGCAGCCAGGCTCGCCTGGTTCTGTCTGACGGCGACCCATCCCGCCGGCGCCGCTCCGTCTCCGGTGACCGGAGCTCCCGCCACGCCGACCGCGCAGCCCGCACCGCACAACATGATCGCCAACGCCAGCACGCGCATCCGTACCTCCACCCGGGTCATCGGCGGCGGCGAAGCGACCTGTAGTCGCGTCCGATCCCAAGGCTCGACGGCGCCGCTGTCCACGTCGACGCGCGCCATCCACTCGTGGCCGTCGTAGCCGGCGAAATAGAGCGCTCCGTCGAACAACGGCTGGTTGTCGAGTGCCGACTCTCGGAGATTCACCAGTGCCGTGCGGATGCGGTACGCTCAGCACATGAGCAGCTCGATCAGGCTGCGGATTACAACGCTCCTCATCTGTAGCGGCGCCGGTACGATCGCATGGGCAGAGACGCAGCCGCCACCCGGGCTGTGCCCCGAGAAGCTCAGCTGCACCGAGCTACGCTCGAAGCTCGCCGGCTACCGGCAAGAGCTCACCCAGCTGAAGAAGCGGCTGAAGGACAAGCAGAACAAAGCTCCCGTCACCGACGAGGCCACCGTCGAAAAACAGCTCGCCGAGCTCGGCAACCTGTCCCGATGCAACCAATGCCCGAAAAAGCTGCGCAGCGAGGCCTATACGATCCAATCGGGACTCGAAGGCTTGTTGGCCGAGCATTACGACAGCTGGGGGACGAAGAAGGGCGAAGACGGAAGGCGCTCCTTCCGCGCCACGCGCGAGGCCGCGCAGGTGGATCCGAAGAACCTGGAGGCCTGGAGCTCCTACGGCAAGGCGCTGGTCGCGATCGCGGGCAAGACCTTTAAGCGCCGCATCGCAAAATACCTCAAGATCGATCTCCCGCTGGAAATGAAGACGACCGCATCCAAGCTTCGCCAGCTCACCTCCGAAGCTCCCGGCGATGCGCGCGGTGCGCGCGAGACGCTGAAAGCGCTCGACGAGTTGACCAAATAGACCTTCGACGAAGCCGCGGCGCTACCGCCTGCTCAAGTAGAACCCACCGCCGCCGAACGCGAAGACCGCAAGCAGGACCAGAATCAAGATCATTGATGTGCTCATGATGTGTTGCTCCTTTGTCGTAGCGTTTGTTACTTCACGGCATCCTTGATCGCGTGACCCACGTCCTTCACGGCTCCCTTGACGTCGGCGATCGCGCCTTTGACCTTGCCCGCGCTCTCGTCGCGCTGGCCTTGTCGCTTGAGCGACTTGTTGCCAGTCAGGTCGCCTGCCGCTTGCTTGATCCTGCCCTTGGTCTTGTCGATGAACTCGCCCATTGGTGGTCTCCTTTGAAACGTGTGACCCCTAGGGTAGCAACGAGCGTGCCGGGCTTGCCGTCGCCAGCTCGATCAGCGACCCATGGTGACGAACATCCCGATCGCCGCCGCGAGCATCACGAGGGTCGTGATCCACCCGAAGGTCTTCAACGCCCCACCGATCGCAAGCTTGCCCATCACCTTGGCGTTTCCACTGACCAGCATCATGACCACCAGGACAGGCACGGCGACCACGCCGTTGATCACGGCGGTCCAGAAGAGCGCCTTCATCGGGTTGATGTGCAGAAAGTTTTGGACTGCCCCGACCATGGTGGCGGCAGCGATGACGGCATAGAAGCCGCGCGCCTGGCGCGGCTTTCGCTCGAGACCAACCGGCCACTTCAGGGCCTCACCAACGCTGTAGGCGGCAGATCCGGCAAGCACCGGAACTGCGAGCAGCCCGGTTCCGACGATCCCCGCGGCAAACAGCACCAAGGCGAGTCGTCCTGCCAGCGGGGCCAGCGCCTGGGCGGCCTGCTCAGCCGTGGCGATGTCCGTCTTTCCATGGGCGTGCAGCGTTGCGGCGGTCGTGAGGATGATCGCCCACGCCACGATGTTGGAAAACGCCATTCCGAGAAGGGTATCGATTCGAATGCGCCCAAGTTGACCCGGCGCCTGGCGGGGTGCCTCTCTGAGCGGCTGCTCCTCTTTACACGCTTCGACGTCCTCGACCTCTTGAGAGGCTTGCCAGAAAAACAGATACGGGCTGATGGTCGTCCCGAGGACAGCGATGAACGCCGTCAGATATTCCCGCGTGAATTCGAGAGATGGGAGAACCGTCTGCCGCAGCGCCGCTGCCCACGGCACGTGCACGACCACAACCGTCGCCACGTAGGCGAACAGCGAAAGCGTCAGCCACTTCAAATACCGAACGTACTTGCGGTACGGCACGAACACCTGCAGCACCGTCGACAGCGCCGCGACGGCGACGACATAGGCGAGGTGGGGGCCACCGACGAGCAGTTGAATCGCGGCGCCCATGGCGCCAAGGTCTGCGCCGATGTTGATCACATTGGCAGCGAGGAGCAACGAGACCAATGCATAGAGGAGCCATGCGGGATAGTGGCGCCGGATGTTCCCGGCGATGCCTTCCCCCGTCGTGCGCCCGATGCGCGCACTGATCATCTGCACCGCGCTCATGAGCGGGTACGAGAAGAGCATCGTCCAGAGCATCGTGAAGCCGAACTGCGCGCCGACCTGGGAATAGGTTCCTATCCCGCTCGGATCATCGTCGGAGGCGCCGGTGACCAGGCCTGGGCCCAACTTTCGCCAGAATCCGACGATTGGCTTGGTCGGTCGGGTGCTCGGCGTCGAGATCACTCGCGCCTACTTCTTCGTCGACGTGCGCTGGGCCTCGCGGCGGTGGGTGCCGCCCAGGTAGATGTCCTTGGGGTCGAGCCCAAGGCGGTGCAGCGTGTCGTAGTCGGGCAGTCCGGTCGCCGGCTGATCCTGTTGGCGCTGGAACCGCTTGAGAGCTCCCTGGGTCGCGTCGTCGAGCGTCCCGGTCACCTTCACCGGCTCGCCGTGGCGGCTCAGCGCCTCCTGCAGCTTCGACATCGCGCTCTTGTCGAGCATCGATCCCGGCGTGGTCCGCACCGGCCGCGCCGACTTCACCTGCTCGCCCTTGGGCGCCGACGCCATCGTCTCGTGGTTTTGCCCCACCTGGTGCGCATGACAACCGGCGAGCACGAAGAGCGCGATCCAACTGATGCGTCGCATGAGGGCTCCTTACTTCTTGGGCTGCACGGGTTGCGCTTCGACTGGCTTCTTCGAGCGCCGGCTGAGCGCCTGTCGCGCCTGGTGCAGGATGCCCTGCTTCTCATCGGCCACCGGCGGCGGAAGACCGGTCAAGCTCGCCGACAGGCCCTCGACGAACGCGTTGCGCAGCACCGCCATGATCGCCGGCACGATCTGCACGTCGGGCTTCTTCATGTCGCCATGGATCGGAATCACCATCGCGACCGCATTGCGGCCCGGCACGCGATCGGAGAAGAGCTTGACGGCGAGATCGGCCAGCACTGCCTTGATCTTGTCGCCGAGCTTGTCGTCCGCGGCCTTCACCTTCACGTTGGTGAGGATCGGCTTGATGCCGCCGGTGAGCTCACCGCGCTTGCAGGTCAGCGAGGCGAACACGTCGAGCTTGCCCTCGGGGATGGTCAGCCCCTTGATGGCGGTGAACTGGTGCAAGTCCTTCAGATCGAGGTGCTTCAGCTCGGCCGATCCGGCGAACGTGAGGCCCTTGTCGAACGGATCCACCGTGAGGAACACCGCGAGGTCGCCGGTCGACTGCAGCTTGCCATGCACGGTGACCAGCACCGGCAGCCCATGCATCAGCTTCTCGCGCGACGCGATGTTCTCGACGGTGGCGTCGAAGTCGTGCAGCCACAGCCGCTGTCCGTCGTGGTGCTCGTCGATCAGGATCACCTGACTGTGTACGATCGACAGGCGCTCCAGGCCGGCCGACGGCACCGACTCGAGCGTCTTGGCGATCTCCAGCGGCGGCTGCGACGGCTTGCCGTCCTCGCCCGGCCGCATCGGCACCACGATGCGCGCATTCCACATCTTGATGCGACGCACCAGGTGTCCGTGGAACAGCTCGCGCCAGGACCAGCGCATCTCGATCCGGTCGGCGTACAGGAGCGGTTCCTTGTGCCCCATCTGGTTGATCTTGAGCCCGAAGATGTCGTAGCCGGGCTTGATCACCGTGACGTTGAGCGACTTGAACGAGCCGGTCGCCGCTTGCAGGCGATCGAGGCCCTTCTGGGTGGCGAACGACACGATGACATTCAGAAACATATAGACGAGGACCAGCAGCGTGACCAACCCGAGCGGCAGCCCGAGCCACAGCCAGCGGCGCCGGTGGGTCTTCTTGCTCTTCGTCGTCATTTGCTGCGCTTGCCTTCCTCGAGCAGCTGCTTGTCCTTCTTGATCAGCTTCTCGGCGTGGTGCGCGTCCCCGTTGGCAGCCCACGCGCCGGCGCGGTTACCCGCCTTCCGGTCGTCGGCCGCGTCGGTGCGCAGCTTCTTGACGTTCTCTTTCTGAAGCGCGAGATCCGCGGACGGATCCTGCTTCTCTTTCAGCGCGCCCTTCTTGGCAGCCTGGTCCGTTTTCTCTTTCTTGGTTTCCTGCGTGCGGGTCTTCTCCGCGCGTGCGGTGCCCGCGGGCAGTAGGAGCGCGCCAAACAGAAGCAGACCTGTGAGCCTCATTCCCAGATCCCATTCACGTACTGTGCCGTGGCTCCCGCTCGCCTACCGAGCGAGCGCCTTGATCGCTCGTCGCCGGTGCCTAACTCACAAGGGTGAGGTGCGTCGTCTTCGCGTGGTCGTGGCTGGTGCTCGCGGGCTGCGCGGGGTGGTCCAATTGGGCGGGTAACGAGCGCTGTCAGCCGAAGCGGATCGCGCGGCCCGCCACGCTCGCCGAGTTGCGCGACGTGGTGCGGACCTCGGCGCACCTGCGCGTCGCCGGCGCGGGCCATTCTTGGAGCAAGTTGGTGTGCACCGACGAGGTGCTCGTCGACACGCGATCGCTCACGCGCCTGCTCTCGGTCGACGAGGGCGCGCGGCGCATCAGGGTCGAGGCCGGCATGCGCTTGAAAGATCTCGACCAGCTCGTCGCGCAGCACGGGCTCGCGTTGGCCACCGAGCCGACCATCTCCGAGATCACCGTCGGCGGCGCGATCGCCACCGCGTCGCACGGCACCGGGCTTGCGCACGGCGCGTTCTCCGAGGAGGTCGTCGCGCTCGACGTGATCGATGGGGCGGGGCAGCTCGTGACCCTCGACTCGCCTGATGATCTACGCGCCGCGCGCGTCGGGCTCGGCACGCTGGGCGTGATCTATTCGATCACCTTCCGATTGGTGCCGGCGTTCAACCTCGAGATCTACGAGCGGGTCGTCGACGAGAAGCAAGCGTTCGAGGGAATCGAACAGCGCGTGGCCGACAACCAGCACGTCGACATGTTCTGGTTTGTGACCGAGCACAAGGTGTTCCTGCGCACCTATCACCGCACCGACGCGCCGATCCACGTCACCCACCCGGCGCGCGATCCGATCGAGGAGTGGGTCGTGCGCACCTGGATCGGGCAGTTCGGGCTGGCCACCGTGGGCAAGATCCCGGGCATCAAGAAGCTGCTCAACAAGGTCGAGCCGTCCCTGTTTCCCGACCAGACCACCACCGATCGATCAGACCACGTCTTCCATCGCTTTCCGGGCCACCAAAAGGTGTACTCGATGGAGTATCTGGTGCCGATCGAGCGCACGCACGACGCACTGCAGGCGATCAAGGACTCGCTCGCAGCAACCAAGTTCTACCCGAACATGCCGCCGTATCTGCGCTTCGTCGGCGGCGCCGGCGACGGTGACCTGAGCCCGCTGCGTGGCCGATCGAGCTGCGCGATCGAGGTGCTCTCGTACACGGGCTTCAAGGGCTGGGAGCAGTTCTTCCGCGATCTCGAGCCGCGCTTCTTGGCGCTCGGGGGGCGGCCGCACTGGGGCAAGCTGTTCTTCGCCAACCCGCGCGCACTCTACGATGCCGCGGCGTGGGCGAATGTCGAACGGCTACGCGCGCGGCTCGATCCGCATCACAAGCTCGCCAACGAGCTCACGCGCACGTTGTTCACTCCGTAGCGAGTCGGCCGGTCCTCGATTTCTCAGGTACCCCGACTACGTTCCGCCGTCGCCGCAGGCAGGATGAAAGTCTGCGACCTCGCATTTCCCCGTCGGACAGAAATAGCCGCACGGACAGAACGCGCCCACCCCGCACGCCCGACCGACGATCGGGTCGACCGGCCCGTCGGTAGCATGCCCATCGGAGACCGCGAGGTCGCCGCAAGAGGAAGCGGGAAGCAAGTCGTTGACTTCGCATTTCCCCGTCGGACAGAAATAGCCGCACGGACAGAAATTGTCGGGACCGCACGAACGGCCGACTACCGGATCGACCAGGCCATCCGTTCCCGAATCGCTTCCGCCGTTCAACGAAGTGGAGCACGCAGCTGCGAAGAGCAAGAGCGAAACGATCGCAAGGATTCGCATGGACCCGTCGTAAAGCAAGTGCCGGACCACCTCGCCCCCCGCGCATTCCGCCGATTTGCAACGCGTCGGGGGCGCGGCTCGCTAGTGCCTCGTGACATCGGTGTCACAGGCGGAGATCGGATTCATCGAGCGTGGCGCTTTCCCAAAGCCGGTCGCTCAAGTAGCCTGAAAGCGCAACGATGCGCACCCCACCGATCTCCATCACCGTCCTCGTTTCGTTGTCCTTCGCGCTCCGCGCCACGGCGCTCCCCGAAGGCGAAGAACCGATCGGCCACATCAAGCGCCGCTTCGCCGCCGAGCTGAAATGCGCGCCCGGCTCCGCCGATCCCAACCGGTCTTGGTGTCCGGTGCTCCGCGCGCAGTCGGAGAAACTCACGCTTCCCTCCGCTCGCACCGCTTATCTGGGGCTCAGCATGTCGATGCTCGATGGTGAGCCGGTGCTACGGCAGATGGCAAAGACCTCCGAACTGGCGGTGCTCTGCGTCGGCCCCAGCGCGGGTGAAGCCAAGCTGACCCGGATTCGTGAATCCGGCGACGAGCGCAAGAGACTGCTCGCGCCCGTCCGCGCACAGGTGATGAAGTTCCTCCAAAGTGAGAGCGCCGGCGCGATAGATCTGCCGCCTGACCTCTTTTCCGAAATCCAGGGCGAGTGCCAGGTCACTCTAGCCACCCACGGCGAAGACACGCAGGTCGACAACTCGATCGCGCAGAACCGGGAGGGCGGCTCGCTCTTCAGGGTCGGCACCGCCTACGTCGTGATGCAGGCCAGCTCATCGACAAGGACGCAAGTGGCCGTAGTCTCCACCGCGGCTCTGCGCAAGAGATAGCCGCTGCCCGGCTCGTGCGCGTCGTTCGCACACAGACGAGGTGGCCAAGGTCATCGGGGGTCGACTTCGGGCGACTCAAAGCGGAAGCACCATGAGCACGAGGATGGTCACGCGAAGAACCTGCTCGATGCGGTGTGCCCAAAGGAACCGTTGAACGAATGGCTCGGCAGTAGAGACATCTCGGCCGGCCGCGAAGTGATCGCGCAACTTCATCAGAGCTGGGCGGTTCATTGCACCGCCGACGGCAAAGATGGGGACCACCAACGCTGCCCCGATCAGGATTCGAGCCGGCACGCGAGAGATTCCGCCGGCCAGCAAGATCAGAACCGCCCCGCTCAGTATCGTCACCAGCGCGGACACGATGAACACAGGGGTGATCGAGAGCAGCCGTTCCGCCGTAGCCTTCGCGAGATCAGGTCCAGCGTTGAAGGCACGACGAACCCCAAAGACGGCAACGAAAGGACCGCCCAACCACAGCGTCATCGCCAGCACGTGGACAACCTTGACGCCGAAGTACAGCGAGGTGTTCCACTCGTACGTCATCGGCCCAGTCACAACAACCTCAATTTGCCCGTCGTCGCGAGCGCGATGAGGGCTGCGCCGAGATGTGAGTAGATCATCACGAGACAGGCGCGCATGGGTCGGTTCTAGCAGAGATGCCGCGACCATTCCTGTTACACTCGACCCGAAGCATGACCGGCGCTGCGGTTCCGTCGCTCATCGGCATCATCTTTCTGCTGCTCGTCGGTCTGTTGGCCGTCCTCGCGGAGCGCCATTCCGTCCAGGCGCGCTGGTTCGCGCTGCTCAACCTCGGGCTGGCCGCGACCTCCGGGCTGGGCTACCTGTCGACGGCGGCGCCGGAGGGTTTCGCGGCCCGCGCGCTCCTGTGCGGGCGGTTGGCGAACGCCAGCGCGGGGATCGCGTTCCTCGCGCTGTATCAGCAGCTGTCGGCGCTGGCCAGCGACTCGTCGCACCCATCGGTGGTGCGCTTGCGTCGCTACACGCGCGCGGCGGCCGCGGTGTCCCTGCTGGTCGGTGCGCTGGCGGCGTCGCCGCTGGTGGTGGCGGGGATCCGCTGGCAGCCGGGCGAGGGTTACGTGCCGTCGTTCGGTCCGCTGTTGCCGGTGGTGCTCGCGGGGATCTTGCTGGTCGGCGGCTGGGCGCTCGCGTTCCTGTTTGCGATCAACCGGCACGGGTCGGCGCGCGTGCGCCGCGAGGCCGCCTGGATGGCGGTCGGGGTGTTGCTGTTCGACTTGTTCGGCATGGTGATGCTGGCGCTGGTGCTGCCGCGCTTCGGGATGGCCACCGTCGCCTGGGCGCCGGCGTCGCTGGCGGCGGGATCGATGGTCATGTTGGGCGCGCTGGTGCTGACCCGCCAGCGCGAGCTCGAAGAGCGCGATTCGGATCGCTCGTGGGGCCGGCGCATTCGCGAGAGCCCGACCGGGGGCGTGGCCGGGCCGAGCTGCCGCGCGTGCCGGACCTGCGGCGCCATGCTCGGGCCGAGCGTGCAGATGGCGCACTGCCCGCTCGACGGCGGCGCGATGGTGGACGGCGCCGATCCCTGGCCCGGGCGCACGCTCGACGAGCGGTTCACCATCGAGAAGCTGATCGGCTCGGGCGGCATGGGACGCGTGTACCGCGCGCGGCACCTGCGCCTGGGCACGCCGATCGCCGTCAAGCTGCTCAACGCCGATCTGGCCGCCGACGGCCGCACCGGCGAACGGTTCTCGCGCGAGGCCCGCTCGGCGATGCGCATCCGCTCGCCGCACGTGGTCATCGTGCACGATCTCGGCGAGCTGCCGCCGGGCATCCCGTTTCTGACCATGGAGCTCATCGAAGGCAAGTCGCTCTCCGAGCTGCTCAGCGACGCGGGACGGCTGGACGCGCGCTCGGTGGCGCTGCTCGGCCTGCAGCTCGCCGAGGGGCTGGCGGCCGCGCACGCCGAGGGCGTGGTGCACCGCGATCTGAAGCCCGACAACATCCTCATCGAGCGCGACGGCCACCACGACACCGCCAAGATCGTCGACTTCGGGCTGGCCAAGATCTTCGGCGAGCAGCTCGGCTCGGGCGAGATGACCACCGTCGGCCGGGTGTTCGGCACGCCCGCGTACATCTCGCCGGAGCAGGCGAGCGGCCGCGGCGCCGACGCCAAGAGCGACGTCTACGCGCTCGGCGCGATCTTGTACCGCGCGCGCGCCGGCAAAAGGCCGTTCGAGGGATCTGCGCTCGAGCTGTTGGCGCAGCACATCGGCACGCCCGCGCCGCCACTCGGCGACGATCCGCTCGATCGGTTGATCACGAGCCTGCTGGCGAAACATCCCGCCGATCGCCCCGAAGCACGCGCGCTGGCGGCCACTTTCGCCGGGTTCACCGAGCGCAGCGGTTTGTTAGAGGTGGTGGGCGCCGGCGCGGATCAGCCGTCGGCCACCGGCCCGACCATTCCCGGCTGAACGGTGGCGACTGCGATTTCGAGGCGATTTGCTACGGCTCCGCCACTCGTCGGGTAGACTGATCTCGATGCGCACCTTGGGATTGCTCGTCGCAGTTTGCATGTTGTGGCCGAGCCACGGGCGCGGCGACAACTCGACCTCGACGCCGCGCGCTGGCGCCATCAGCGAGCTCCGTTTCTGGACCACGCCGGGCAAGCCGATGGCGCCCACCAGCCGGCCCGATCCGGCGGAGCGGGTGGTAGCGCGACGCGAGGGAAGCCGCTTCACGCTGGTGGTTTCGCGCAACGTCGGCGAGCCCTATCAAGAGGCGCGCGCCGACCTGAGCGAAGCGGAATGGCGCCGTCTGCTCGACATCGTCGCGGCGCATTCGCTCCTGACCTGGAGGTCGCAGCCGAGCGGCGGAACCGCCGACGATTTTTCGACCACCGGCTTCGCGCTGCAAGGCGCCGACGGCAAGCCGCTCAACGAGCAGCAGTGGTCGCGGCCCATCCGCAACGCCGCCGATCCGGCGGCGCTGGGCTACGCGCTCGGCCTTTTAGCGAAGACGAAAGTGGCCAAGCCGGTGCTGTTCTATTTCGGAACCTGAGACGCCGGCTTCTGCATCTTCATTCACGAAGGCATCCTACCGGACGACGAGTTGAGCTTTCAGGGGCCAGCACCAGACGACGTGCTCGAAGCATGGCAGCTCAGGACTCGACGCTCCTTTCGTCGGCCATTACATCGCGCTCGGAATGGTAATAAAGGTAGAGCCACCCCGTCGCCGCCGCGGCGCCGCAGTGCCAGAAGCCGTGTCCCTGGAAGAGGCTTTCGGGCGTGCTCAGGAGCTGGTTCTGATCGAGGAGCCAGATCCCGAAAGATCCAGCGAACGTCGCGAGCGCCAATAGGAGCCAGCGCGTGTCGAGCCGTGTCCGTAAGCGCCGGCGCGTGAGCGCGTCGCTCGCGAGAATTGCCGCAATAAGCGCGGCGAAGGTCACGCCGCCCTTCCGGGGAAACGCGTAGAGTGCGAGCCCGCACGCGGCGTTGAGCGGCCAGTAGACGGCGTGGAAGGCGGCGCGGCCGAGTTGGAGGAGGCGGGCGACGTTTAGAAGGGCGACGAAACTCGCCCAGAGAAACATGCAGAAGACGTCGAGCCACTCGCCCGCGAGCGTGAGCGAAGCGTGAAAGAATGTGCTGAACACGCCGATCGAGACGACAAGCAAGCCGTAAGCGACGCGGTTCTTCGGGCTCGCGAGCGGCGCGCGAGGCGAGCCGCTCGCGCCAGCGCCAGGTGCCGCGATCAAGAGCCCGACGACGATATAGGCGAGGTTCGTCCACGTGTTCACCGGTTGGCGGATCGGGCCTGGACGGAGGGCTTCGTTGAAGCACCGGCCGGAGAGGCATGACGCGGGGGCCCACGCCTCCCAAATCAGGTCGCTCCGGGCGAGCACGACGATCGCGGCGACTGAGAGGAGAAGGCCGAGGGCGACGAGCGCGACTCGTTTCATCAGTGGCACTCTATCCCGCCCGCCGAGGGCGTAGAGAACCAACGACGGCAGAAATGTCATTCTCACTCGTGGCTTCTTGATCTTGCCCCGGCGGGGCAGGCTCACACCGTAAGTCCCCTACTCCCAGACGACCGATAGGCCCATCGAAGAGAACACCGACCATCGTTGGGTGATGTAGAGGGCGTCCGGATATAGGGTGTAGGCGCCGGACACCAGCGCCGAGAAGAACCAGGGCGTGCGCCCGATGCGGGTGAGCTGCGCCTTCAACCCGAGGCCGAGGGTGATCGTGTGCAGGGTCGAGAGCTCGCGGTCGCCGGCGCGCAACGAGGGCAGCGCGGTGGTGCCGTCCGCCAGCGGAATCACCTCGTAGGCACGCTGCCAGAAGGCGACCGCGCTCTGGCCGTGATAGCGCAGCTGCGGCCACACCAGCACGCGGTTGCTGGCGTCGACCATCACGCGGGCATCGGTGGTCGATGCCCACATGCCCCAGCTGTCGGTGTAGACGCGCTCGTCGAGCCGCAAGGTGGTGCGTCCGACGCGGCCCGCGATCCGCCCGGTGAGCGCGTAACGGTCGCGCGCGCTCGGGAGGCTCTCGAGGGGGCGCTGGTCGAGGCGCAGGTCGTTGACGAGCGCGGGGGAAGCGCCGGCGGGGACGTCGCGGCCGGTGCCGGGCGCGAACAGCGGGATGTAACGATAGGGCTTGGCCAGGTAGCCGCGCTCGAGGTCGACGTCGAGCTGCAGGCTGGCGATCACCGAGCGGTTGATGACGAAGGTCATGCCGCCCTGAATCTCGGCCCGCTGCAACAGCTCCCAGCGCGAGCGATCGAGGCCGGTGCGTCCCACGTCGTCGTGGATATAGTTGACGCCAACGAACGGAACGAAGTTCTTGTCGCGCAGCTCCACGCTCAGCATGACGCCCGCCGAGAGCGACAAATAGTCGGGCTCACTCGAGACACTGCCCGTCGCGGTCACCTGCACACCGCGTTTCTTGATGGACAGGTTGAGCCCGCCGGCATGGCGGTACTCCGACCAGTGCGGCGACGCGCTCGAGACGATGTCCACCGAGGCCGCCGACACCGCGTCCAGCAGATAGTGGCCGCCCACCGACCAGCCCGCCTTTTCGTCGCTGACCGTGAGCGAGCCGCTCGGCGAGCTCACCGTCACGTGGTCCGTGTCGGTGTAGACCGCCATCTCCGCGGCGGCCTCGATCCGGGGATGCTTGGCCGATGCCGGAGCTCCCGCAGCGAGACCGACGGCGATCACGAGGACGCGGGTCAGTTGCAGCCGCATCCACCTTCGGCGCCGGTGCCTCCGCCGATCGCGCCCTCCTGGACCGCGTGGACGTGCGACTCGGCCGGGCCGGCGATCTCGGAGAGCGACATGGTGGGATGCGCGAGCCGCTCGCGTTCGTAGGGTCGCACGCGCGCGCAACCCGACGCGGCCGCCAACGCGGCGAGCAGCAGGAACACCCGGGTCATGGCGCCATCTGCAGCACGCGGCCTTGGAACTCCGCCGTGTCCGGCGGCTGGTCGTGGAAGGCCCCTTTGCCGGCGTTGAACGGGACGCAATCCGACGGGCCGGCGGCATTCGAGGAGGTGATCTCGAAGCACACCTGGTAGCTGCCCGCGGGGACCGGCGTTCGCGACACGTCGGTGCAGTTCCACTGCGCGGTGCGCACTCCGAATGAAGACAAGGTGGCGGAGGTGATCGCGTCGACGCGGTTGCTCGGCAGACCGGCCGCCGTGGTGTCACTGATCCAGCGGTTGAGGTGGGAGAGTCGGCGATTGCCCCAAACATAGAGCGACTTGACGAAACGGCCGCTGCCGTCGCTGACCCAGATCGCGCCCACGTTTCTCGGCGCGTAATTGCCGGCCAGCGCCGCGGTGGTCACGCTCACCGAGAGCGTGCAGGAGCCGCCGGCGAGCTGCGACCCGTCGCGCGCCGACCCGTCGACGCCGCCGGTCTGAGATGGATCGTCGTACCAGGGCCGCCAGAACTCGCCGTTGGGCCCCGGGGGAGCTTCACAGGCCGATGCGGCGAGTACGAGAGCGATGGCGAGTTTGTGCAGCGTGTTCATGGATCCGCCTTTGGCCGCGCCGCATTCGACACGCGATTGCAAGAATCTGTATCGGTGGTGCCGGAGACCCACGAGACCAGACAAACGTCGAGTGGGTCACCTTCCAACATCTGAACTCCGCCGGCGTGCCGCTCGTGGCCGCGCGCCTTGCGCACCAGCGAGAGCCGCTCGGGGTCGCGACCTGCTTCGGTGACCACCTGGTCGAGCGCCTCGGGCTCGAGCCCGATGACTGAATCGTAGTCCGCCTGGTACTCGAGGTCGGTGGTGGGATCGACCAGTGGATTGGCGTCGACGGCCAGGCGCAAGCCCTGACCCCCGTACAAGCGCAGATTGCGCCCAACCTGCCCGTGGCAATCGAGCGTCGCGCAGCTCTGCTGCATCGCATCGGCCACTGGCTTCCACTGCGCGCGATCGGGCACGTGGAGCTGGTCGACTGCCACGATCTCGGGAAACGAGCAGCCACCCAGGAGCAGCGCCAGCAGTGAAACGCTCAGTTGCATCGCGCCTCCGGCACCGTGCCGATGAGCGCCGGATCATCGGTGAGAAAGACGTGACCCGCGCTCGCTCGAGCGAGCGGATCGGTGTGGCACGAGGCGCAGTCGCCGTTCAGGTGAACTGCGCTCTCCATGTCGATGCTGAACGTGCCGAGCCGCACCGTCGTCCACAAGGGCAACACCGGAGCAAAGTCCCCTGGCGTGACGAAGAAATTGCCGACGCAGTTGGTGGTGGCGGTATAGCGAGCCTGGGTCGCGTCGATCAGGATCACCTCGGCACTGTCGACCGGTCGGGTGTCGGCGGGATCGCGATAGACCGTGCCAGCGACGCTCAACTGCGGCCTTGCTCGGCCGCCCTCGCCGTGACACGCCAGGCACGGCTGGCCGGGCCGATGAAACGGCCCGGGCCGTACGCCCGGTGTTTCGGGGCCGAGCTGCGCGATTCGGTCCTCGAGCACCGGATCGCAACCCGAAATGCCCAGAAGCGCCAAACCGAGCGCCAGTGGGGTACCGCCGCTCCTCATGCGCGAACCATACCCAAGAACGTGCAGAAAATCATGCACGGAGAACACTTGCATTCGCGCGCCCCGGTGTCGACCATGGCTGCCGCCGGGCATCGGTGATGGACCGCTTGGGGAACTGCGCCTATCATCGGCGCTTGATGACCAACCCAGAAGCAGAGCTCGCGGTCCTCCAGCGGTTCGTCGACGGCTACGTGGAGGCGATCGACGTCACCCTCAAGGCCCTGGGCGATGAGAAGACGCCGGCGCCGGCGCGACGCGTGCTCTGCGGCGTGCTCAACTACGTGCTCGATCTGCTCGACATCTTTCCCGATCACTACCAGGGGCTCGGTGTGGCCGACGACGCCATGCTGCTGCGCATCGGCGCCGAGCAGGCGGTGGCCGCCGGGGCCACCCAGGCGGAGCTGCGCAAGCTGGCGGCGGAGACCGGTGAGGTCGAGCCGCTGGTCGGAGAGTTGATGGCGCCGCTCAGGCAATACGTGACGCGCCTGGCCGATCGGACGGTGCGCGGCCGGACCGCGCAGCAGATCCTCGCCAGCAAGGATCTCTTCGCCGTCTTTGCCGCCGACGTGCGGCGCCATGTGGCGGCCCACCGCCCGCAGCAGGTCGAGTCCTCGGTGAGCGCGGCCTGGTCGGTCGGCGAGCTGCGCAAGATGGTTCGGCACGAGCTGAAGAAGGCCGGACTGGTCTGACCGCGTCGCTGGACGAGCTGCGCTTCGCCGACGTGATCACCTTTCTCGGCGTGTGCCGCTGCGGATCGATCACCAGCGCGGCGCGCGCGCTCAAGGTCACGCCCTCGCAGGTGTCCAAGGCGGTGGTGCGCCTGGAGTCGCAGCTCGGCGTCACCTTGCTCTCGCGCTCGACGCGCGGCGTGCAGGTGAGCGACGCCGGCCGGCGGCTCACGCCGCAGCTCGAGGAGCTCGTCACGCGGCTGCGCGCGTTGCGCGGAAACGTGCCGCTCGAGCGCAACGACCTCACCGTCGCCGCACCATCGTATCTGACGTCGCTGCTGGTGCCGCGCATCGCGGTTGCGTTGCCCGAGCTGCGCGTGCGCGGGCTCGAGCTGCCGCCGGCGCTGATCCGCGCCTACGCGGCGGAGAACTTCTTCGATCTGACGCTCACACTCGGCGACGAGCGGCTGCCGGGCAGCTGGGTGAGCACGCGCGTCGGTCACGTGCGGCGCGCGCTGTTCGCGCCGCCGGCGCTGGCCAAGAGCCTGGGCGCCGGCCCGCTGCCGGTGGCGCGCATTCGCGAGCTGCCGTTCGTGAGCCCGATCTTCAACGTGAACGGCCAGTTCGTGCCGGTCGACGACGGCTGCCCGCTCGGTCACGCCGACCGACAGCTCGGGCACGAAGCGCAGACGCTCGGGCTGGCGCTCGAGCTGGCCGCGCGCACCGGACAGCTGGTGTACGGGCCGGTGATCGCGGCGCGCGGGCATCTCGACCGCGGGCAGCTCGTCGAGCTCGAGGTGGTCGGCTGGAAGGCGTCGGACCCGCTGGCGGTCGCGTGCAACGGCGAGCGGGTTCGCGCCAAGAGCCAGCGCGCGCTCGTGGCGGCGCTGCGCCAGGCGCTCGCCGAGCTAGATCCGCGCTGAGGCGTTTCTCCTGCGGAAACGCCAGAATGCCGTGGCCTTTCCAAAATGGAAACGCTTACTGCTCAATCAATGGATTGTAGGCGGATGAAGGTATGGGCTACAGCGCTCTTAATCAAAACGAGGAGCGCACATGCGAATCAATGGGATCATCGGAACGGCGTTGACGGGGCTGCTCATGACCGGTTGCGGCTTGGACGGCGCGCTCGAGGCGGATGCAATAACGACCGACGTGACGGTGGACGGCAAGGCCGACGGCCAGGGCCACAGCGCCAAGCGCACCATCCTCATCTCGGACCAGTACAACAACCGGGTGATCGAGGTCGACGCCAAACACAACGTGGTGTGGCAGTTCGGCGACGGTGCCAGCGTCGCCGGCCCGAGCTCGGTGGTCGCCCCCAACGACGCGCAGCGCGTCGGCACGTATACGCTGATCTCCGGCACCGGCGCGCCCGCGGGCGCAGAGCCGACCTGCACCGACGCATGCGGCGATAATCGCGTGCTGCTGGTCACTCACGCCGGCAAGATCGCCTGGCAGTATGGCCAGGACGGTGGTGTCTCCGGCAGCGGACCCAACCAGCTCAACGCACCGGTGGCCGCGGTCTACCTGCCGAACGGCCACGTGCTCATCACCGATCAGGGCAACCAGCGCGTCATCGAAGTGAATGGCCGCCATCACATCGTTTGGCAGTACGGCACCACCGGAACCTCCGGCGCCGACGCCAACCAGCTCAACAATCCCAACAGCGCCGAGCTCTTGTCGAACGGCAACATCCTGATCGCCGACGAGGGCAACAACCGCGTCATCGAAGTGGATCGCTACGGGGACCTGCTCTGGCAGTACGGCGACCCGAACGACACGACCCTCCTCAACGGCCCCGCCTTCGCGAGCCGGCTCGCCGACGGACACACGCTCATCTCCGACGCGAGCAACAACCGCATCGTCGAGATCGATGCTCACGGCAAGGTCGTGTTCAACTTTGCCACCACGTCGCTGCCCGGCAGCGTGACCTCGCCCAACCCGACCCGCGCGGTGCGCCTGCGCAGCGGCAACACGCTCATCAGCGACCAGAACAACCACCAGGTCATCGAGATCACGCCGGCGGCGAAGGTCGTGTTCCAGCAGGGTCAGATCGGCGTGAGCGGCAACGGCGCCAATCAGCTCAACGGCCCGTACGACGCCAAGGTGGTGGGCGACTTCACCGGGCTCACGCCGCCGTACTAGCTGGCCCAGGGGTCTCAGTTGCCTGCGGCCGGATAGGGATCGTGAACGATCAAGAGCTGACCTTGCTTCGGATCGCAGACGTACGCGTTGCCGTGCTCATCCGTCGTCACGCAGTGCGCGTCCTTGACGGTCGGCGCGGTGCCGAGAATCGAGAGCCCCCCCTTGGCCGAGACACCGATGATCGCCATGGTCGCGCTTTCGTCGCCGGGCAAGTATAGGTGAGCGTGCTTGGCGTCATAGGCGATGATGTCGACGCCATTTCCGCTCTTCACCGCTGCGAGAAGCTTGCCGTCGTGATCGACGTCCAGTGAAGTGGCGGTGCCGTCTTCGCAGCCAACGAAGAGGAAGCCGCGGGCCTCGTCGATCCAGATGCCACGTGGATCGCCGCAGCCCGCGGACCAGGTCGCCGCGATCTTGCGACTCTCGAGATCGATGACCATCGTGGAGTCCTTCCACTTGTGCGTGTACGCGCGGCCACGCTTCGAGTCGATGGCCAGCGACTCGGGTCCGCCGGGAGCGTCGATAAACGCAGCGTGGGTGGGGACCGGAGGCGCTGCCTTCGAGAGCGCAAAGACCTCGATTCGCTTCTTCCCAGGCTCCGTCACCCACACCTCGCGCGTGGCCGCGACGTAGCGAACGTAGTCGGGCGCGCTGGCGAGTTGCACCCGCAGCACGATCTTTCGCGTCTTCAGATCGACGACGGCGAGCTCGAGCGCAGTCCGATCGGCGGCGAAGAGGTAACCGGCGCCGAGGTCGACGGAGGTCACGCTCTGGCCGTGGCCTGCGTCGAATTTGGCGACCTTGCTGAAGCCGCCCACCGGTGTGACGGCCTTGGTCGCTGGATCGATCAGGTCGACATTGCCGGTCCGGCCCGCGGGAATCAGCAGCAGGTTCGAGATCGGATCGTACCGCAGATCATCGAAGCCGATGCCGCCGCGACCGTCTGGCAAGGAAAGCGTGGCCTGCTGCGCCCAGGCGGGAGCGCTCGCGCCGAGAGCAATGAGATGGACGACGACTCGCAGGTTCATGGATGGATCTCCTTGAGGATGAGGCCGACGATTCCGGCAGCTAGGATGACCAGAGGCTCGGGCACCTTCTTGACCCACGTGAGAACGGCAAACGTCACCGCGAGGATCACGATCGTCGGCAAGTCGATGATGGCGCGGCGTCCGAGCACGAACGCAGCCCCAGCGATGGCACCGGTCGCCGCGGCTGAGACCCCGTCGACGAACGCCTTGACCGAGACGTTGTCGGCGATGCGCTGGTAGTACGGCGCCGGCAGGACGACGGTGATCCAACAAGGGGCGAACACGCCGATCGCCGCGACGATGCCGCCGAGCGGACCGGCAACGAGGTAGCCGATGAAGGCCACCGTGATGACCACCGGACCGGGCGTAATCATCGCGACCGCCACCGCGTCGAGAAACTGGCGATCATCGAGCCAGTGGAAGCGATCGACCACGCCGCCATGGAGGAACGGAACGATGGCCAGGCCGCTGCCGAAGACGAAGGCGCCGGCCTCGGCGAAGTACAGCGCAACGCGACCCAGCAGCGGAAGATCGGCCGGGCCGTGCAGACCGGTGAACAGCCAGCCCGCCCACGGCAGGAACGCCGCGGACGGCGGACGACGCACAAACGATGGCGGCGCCTTGACGAGCAGCGCCACGACACCCGAGAGCAGGAACACCCAGATGATCTCGCTCTCGGTCCAGGCGATTACGACAGCATTGACGGCGAAGACCATCCACAAGAGCACGTCCTTGCGGATGGTCATCCGGACCAGCTTGTAGGCGCTGCGCGCAATGATGGCGATCACCGCCGCGCCGATGCCGTAGAAGAGCCCCTGCATGAACGCCAGGCCCTGGAAGTGCAGATATACGGCCGAAAGCGCCATCACCATCACGAACGATGGCAGGATGAACGCGCCCGCGACGAGCGTCGCTCCAAGTACGCCCGCACGCACCCAGCCGAGATAGATGGCGAGCTGCGCCGCCAGCGGGCCGGGCATGAGCTGAGCGAGCGCCAGGCCGCGCAGGTACTCCTGTTCCGTGACCCAATGCCGCCTCTCGACGAGGTCACGTTGCATGTAGCCGGCGAGCGCGATGGGGCCGCCGAAACCGAACGCGCCCAGCCTCAGAAAGTACGCCAAGAACGAGCGCAGCGACGGGCGCGGATCGTTTGCTTGGCCGTCCATGTCAGTTATTCGGCGCCCCAGCCGCGATCCACGGTCGTAAGATTCCTTCGACGTAATCAGCGCCTAGCGGGTTCGGGTGAATGGGCGCGCCCGTCACGGGATCGATCGGCATCGGCTTGCCCTCGCGCGGTCCGAGCGTGCCGGCAAGCTTGTCGAGGAGGAAGCTCGCCGCCGGATCGCCGGGCCTGACCCGGACCCCACCCTTCCGCGCTTGCGCCGCGATTCCCACCAGCTGGCGATAAGACGCGGACAAGCGCAGGTCGAGGTCGACCGAATCGGTGGGCTTGTTGCCATGGCAACCCTCCGCGCGCGCGCACATCCGCTCGAGGACGGGCGCGATGTCCGCGCGGAACGACGGAGGGGCGGGACTCACGGCCTTCGGCTCATCAGCGCGCTTGGCGCACCCGAACGCGAAGATAACCAGCCCGACCCACCGTAGCGTCGTCATTTCTTCTGCGTGTCGAGCGCGGCCTTCAGACCGCTCGCCAGCTTCACCGTCGGTCCGACTCCCCAATAGTGCAGGAACATGACCCGCGGCTGCTCGGTGGTCATGTGTTGATGAATGGCCACTACGTCGATCCCCGCTCCACGCAGCGCCTTGAGGACCCCCTGCAGCTCGCTCTCCAGCATCGCGAAATCGCCGTCGACGATGGCCTTGTCGTCGCTGCCCGCAAACGCAGCCCAGGTGTTCACGCCCATCGTCTTGCCGACCTCGTGCCCCATCATCTTCGTCGTGCGACCGATGGTCACCTTGTAGACGCCGTCCTTCAGCTCGCCCTTCTGGCCGAGCGCCTGCTCGATGCGCGCTGGATCGATCGAGGTCTTGGCAGGATCGATGTCGGCCTTCACCACCTCACCCTTGCCGCCGCTGGTGTCCTTGATCTTGGCAAACACCTTGCCAACCGCGCCGGCAAGCTTGGCTTCGTCCCCCATGCCGCCGATGTGCATGAACATGATCTTCGGCGAGTCCCAGAAAAAGTGATTGTGCAGCGCCGTGACGTCGAGGCCGCTGTCGAGCGCCGCGCTCATCACGGGGTTGACTTGATCTTCGGTTAGGCACAAATCGCCCATCACCATCGTGTGCTCACCATTCTTGGTAAACGCCGCCCAGGTCGTCAGGCCCATCGGCGGCGTCAGATGCACGCCCCCGGCGACGACCTTGAGATCGCTGCGAGGCACCGACACCTTGAACACCCCCTCCTTCTCGTCGAGCTTGCCCTTGGCGCCCGTGAGTTGCTCGATCTGCGCGGCGTTGAGCACCGGAGCCGCCACCGATACGCCACCCCAGAACAGCCCTGCCATCACCACCATCCGATTCATCATGTCGGTCTCCTTTTGGACGTCATCCGCTCCGTTTGCGCGAAAAGACTTCGTACAGTTGGTCGAGCGCGGCGCTAGCGCTGGCGAGCCGCTCGTCGTCATCGGCGCTCGTGAGCGCGATCCCGGCGACCATGGTCGCGACGCCGGCGGTCTCGGCGCGCTGGTAGTGGTCGTCCTTGATGTCGATGTCGTGGACGATCTCGGCGATCGCCCGCAGCGCGCGATCCTTCTGCGCCGTGCGCTGCAGCAGCACCTCGAACGTGCACAGGTTGCCAATGTGCGTAAACTCGGCCTCGAACATGTCGAAGCGCAGCTCGGCGGTTTTGGGAACGTAGCCCTTCGGCGCCACCCACTTGAACTTCGCCGTCCGGTCGATGAAGCGCTTGATCAACCACGCCGATGCCATCCGGTCGACGTGGATGCCCTTGCGCGTCACCCACGTGCGTCCCTCGTAGGTCTCGACCTTCTTGGACGCGATCGGCAGCGGTGCCGCCGCGAGCCCGTTGGTCAGCTCGTCGACCAGACCGACGACCGTCTCGCGGCCGCTCGCGTGAAAGAAGTCGATCGCCGCAATCTCCTCGAACCGGCGGCGCAGCCGCACCAGGTCGGCCTCGATCTTTCGCCGCGTCTCGTCCTTCAGCTTGCCTCGCTTCGGCACGAGCTTGGCTGCCGCTCGAACATCGGTCGCCAGCTCGCTCCAGTCGGCGTCGCGCGCCTGGTTGAATAGCGCTTCGACCTGCGCGTCGGACAGCCCTTGCACGAGGCTGGCCTCGACCAGCGTCGCCTCGCCGCCACCAGCGACAATCTCGCGCATGACCCACTGCAAGTCCTCATTGCGCTCCTCGGATCGCGGCAGCGCGTAGACCCCGCCCTTGATGGCAACGGCGCCCAGCCGCTGAAGCCGGCGCCAGATCTTCACGCGCAGGTAGTCGTTCTTGCGCGGAAGTTGCTGCAACAAGAGGAGCCAGCGCGGCTCGGCGCGATCCATCACAAACGCCCTCCGATGGCCAGTTCGCCTTCTTCGTAGCGGATAGCCAGGGCCAGCGGCAACAGGTAGAAGATGCCGAGCAGGACCGCGCCGCTCACGACATAGCGAAGGTCCGGCTTGCGGCGCACGCGCGACCGCGCTTCGTCCGCACCCGCCTGGATTGCGACGAGAAGAGCGAGGACCAAGGCGGCCGCCTTCATGAGCCGCTCTTCGGCAGTGCGTCGGCGATGACGAGCAGATCGCCGTTGTCGGGATCGCAGACGTAGGCGTTGCCGCGATCATCGGCGGCGACGCAGTGCGCGCCGCTGACGGTGGGTACGGTGCCGAGGAGGCTGAGCTGGCCCGAAACTGCGACGCCGACCACCGTGGAATCGGCGGGTGGAGTCGCGCGACAAGCCGTGAGCAGCACAGCGAAGAGCCACATCCTGCGGAAGGGCATGGTGCAACATGTGTATCAATTGCGACTCTCGTGTCAATGTCCCGTAGCGAACCCATAGATGCGGCGCGGACTCCAAGGCGAGCCGCAACCCGTCCTCATCGGCCAGGGCGGGCCCGGCAATCACCAACACAGCCCGGGCACCGAGTACCATCGAGAAGCTGGCGCCGCGCATGAAGTACGTCACCCGCTTTCCGCCGTGGGGCGCTTCCACCAACTCGGCTGACGGCTACTCAGCGTGCGAGTCTACTCGTCGCGCCGCAGTGCGGAATATCGCCACGAGCGCGAAGCGCAGCGTTGAAGCGTGCGCGCGCGTCAGAAGATCCGGTCGAGCTCGGCCTGGTAGAGGCGCGCCCAGATCGCGTTGCCCGCCGGGTTGAGGTGGCATTGGTCGACGAACAGCGTCTCGCCGGGGACGCGGTGGGGCTCCGCCTCGACGACGCCGCGCTCGACGTCGGCGATCGGCAGGTGGTAGCTCGCCGCCGCGTCGCGCAGGATTGCGTTTTCGCGATCCGAGGATTGATGACGCCAGGTCGCGTTGGCGAGCAGCGCCCGCGCGCGCGCGTCGGCCTCGCTCCAGAGCCCGCGCGCTTGGAGGTCGAGCAGGTCGCCGGAGATGCCGTCGAGCAGCCGCGGCCGGAAGCGATTGGACGGGATGGTGCCCATCACCACCTTGA
The DNA here is from genome assembly GCA_003170275.1 of Myxococcales bacterium. Lineage (GTDB taxonomy): Bacteria > Myxococcota_A > Polyangia > Palsa-1104 > Palsa-1104 > PALSA-1104. The sequence goes on along the minus strand of PNAM01000053.1, from coordinate 10,998 downwards.
CGCCGCGCGAAGTCCACAGCTCGATCATGTCGCGCACGTGCGCGTCGAAGGCACGCATGCGCTCCGCCACCTCGCCGGCGCTGAACTCGTGCGCCCAGGCGCTCTGGTAGTCGACTCGCCCGACGGCCAGCACGCGGCGGTTGTGCTCGCGCAGCTCCCGCTCGTGCGCCGAGGCTACCGCGTCGAGCGGCACGCGAAACAGCGCGAAGTGCATCGCCACGCGCATCGCCGGCGCCAGCCGCGGCGACGCCAGCTGCAGCTGCTCGAGCTCCTCGAACTCGTTGTGCCCGAGGTACAAGAGGACGCCGTCGGGTTGGTAGTCGAGGAGCTCGCGCGCGATTGGCACCAGCCGCTGCGAGCCGTACGACCGGCCCCCTGCGTTCACGATCTCGACCGGCCGACCGAGCCGCTCAGCGAGGTGGCGCGCCATCTTGCCGAGCTCATTGTCGAGGTTGTAGACCGACGATTCACCGACGGCGAACAGCCGCAGCGTCCCGGGCGTCTTGGGCACGAGGAACCGCTGCGTGCGAAACGCCACCCGCTTCTCGACGGCGGTCTCGTAGGTTCCCGGCGAACCCGGCACCGGCGCAAAGAGACGACTCGCGGGATCGAACCCCAGCCCGGCGTCGAACGCCCGCGCCGGGTGCCGGAGCTCGATCAAGCGCGCCACGCCCTCGAGGAGCGCGAGGATCGCGACGGCGACGGCGAGACCCCCCACGACGCGGCGGAGAAAGGCTTTCATCCCACGGCGTCTTCAGTTCGGCTCGAGGCCGATCGCATGAAGCACCACACCGAGCTCTCGCGAATCGCCGGGCGCGGTGTACTTTTTGTCGACGGTACAGGTCACCGCTACCGGATCGGCAGTGAGCGCCGGAACGTCGCGCGTAAGGACGTGCGCGCCGGAAGTTTTCCAGCGCTCCTCGGTCAGCCCCTTGCCGTCGATGGTGCACGCCAGCGAGACGCTCTCCTCCTGCTCGATCAAGGCCCGCGGCAGATCGAGCTTGACCCGCAGCGTAGCGCCCCGCTCGTGCGCCGTGCGCGGCGGTTTGAGCGAGACGGTGAAGGACTGCTTCGTCCAGCGGCCGCTCCCCCATTCGATCTTGTGAAAGCCCTTCACCAGCTGCACCTCGACGTCGGGGTCGGCCACGTCCACCATCGCCTCGAACGCGCGATGCAGCGGCGGTGGCGCTTGCGGCGGCGGCGGCGTCTCGCAGCTGCCAGCGACGGCGAACAGGATCAAGAGCGCTCTTGGCATTGGGGCAATCATCCGCTTCGGCACCCCCTTCAGTCAACCCGCGGTATGATCGGTCCGATGTCCGACAAGGTCTGCGTCTTGCCGTTCACCCACCTTCACATCCGATCGAACGGACGGCCGCAGGTCTGTTGCGCGTTCGAAGGGGGACTGTGGAAAAAGGACGGCCACCATTGGTCGGTCTACGGCGATCCCTTGGACGCGATCTGGAACTCCGACGAAATGGTGACCATCCGTCGCGACATGGTCGAGGGGAAGGAAGTCGCGGGATGCGAGTACTGCAATCGCATCGAGCGGCTCGGCGGTCGCAGCAAGCGGATGGCGGAGAACGTGGAGTGGGCGGCGAAGACGGGCGGCGACGAGCTCCTCTCGGTCGACTCGTTGGTCCGCAGGTCGGTGGCGAGCGGCTACCGCATGGAGGGACCGGCCAGCTACCAGCTCGACATCGGCAACCTCTGCAATCTCAAATGCCGGATGTGCAATGGCCTCTCGAGCTCGCGGATCCAGCGCGACCCGATCCAGCAGAAATGGGCCAGCCAGTGGACCGAAGAGGTCGAGCCGGTCCCGCACAATCGCTTTGCCGGGAGCGCTCACTGGTTCCAACAAAAGGAGTTCGTAGTCGGCGAGCTGCTGCGCAATCCCGAGCAGGTGAAGAATCTCTACATCCTCGGCGGTGAGCCATTCCTGATCAGAGAGGTGGGCGACGTGATCCAGATCCTCGTCGACGCCGGCGCGGCTCGGAACATCACGCTCTGCTTCAACACCAACGGCACGATCGCGCGGCCGCGCTGGCTCGGGCTGGCCAAAGAGTTCAAGCAGCTCAACTTGTGGATCAGCGTCGACGGCGAGGGCAAGCACTACGAGTACATCCGCCACCCCGCCAGATGGAGCAAGCTGGTCGAGAACCTCGCCGAGTATCGGAAGATTCCGAACGCGTGCTGCTCCATAAGCATCACCGTGCAGGCGTACAACGTGCTGCACCTTCCCAAGCTGTTTCGCTACCTCGACGCTCACGGCCTTCCCTTCGGCGCGGCGTCGCTCCTCTATCCACGCTACCTGCGGCCGACTGTGCTGCCACCGACGGTGCGCCGGCTGGCGAGCGAGCGACTACGCGCGTACGCGGACGAGTGCGCGTCGGAGACAAATCGCGGCACCGCGCTCGGCCTCGCGTCCGAGCTCGACGCGGACGGCAGCGAGATCGATCACGAGCAACTGCGTGAGCTCATGCTCTTCACCAACGACCTCGACTCTTCGCGCGGGCAGAGCCTCGCCGCGCTCGAGCCGAACCTGATCCCATTGATCCGCGACGCCGGCTTTCCCTGGACCTTGGAAACCGTGCACGCCGCGCCGCTGGTCTAGAACGGGGGCCAGCCGAGGAGCTGGAGCTTCCGCTTGATCGCGTCGGCGGCGAGGGCGTGCGCGATCTCGTTCGGGTGCGAGTCGGTCTTGTAGACGACCAGCTTCGACTCGTCCATCCCGCGAAACGTGTCCAAGAGGTCGAGCACCTCGATGTGCGAGCGGTGCATCTCGTCGACGATCTTCCGGTGCACGTCCTCGAGCGGATAGCCCGAGAGGCGAGCGAACAGCGGGAACACCACCAGGAGAAAATGATCCGACCCCGCCGCCATGGCGCGAATCTCGCCCATCCCGTGCTCCCAGGCCGCCGGATCGTTGAAGGCGTTGCGATAGGCCTGCAGCGTGGTCCTGCTCACGCGTCGGATTACGGACTGCCGATAGAACCAGGCGCCCGTCTCCGTCTCGAGGAGAAACCGCACCAGCCGGGAATGATCCCTGGTCGCGAGGTAGCGGTCGAGGTTCATGGTGCGGAAGTTCATGTAGTCTTCGATGTTGCTGGGACCGTCGAGCTCGGCGAAGTCCCGATACGCCTCGGGATCGGGTGAGAGCCCGAAGTCGTTCAACACCAGCGCGTAGACCGTGAGCTCCGGCCGATAGCGGCTGCGCTGAACGGTGAACTTTCGGAAGACGTCATCCACCGCGTAAGCGCTGACGCCGCAATTGCGTCGCTGACGGCCCGGAAACTCGATCCTCGACGGGAACGTGTCCTCGGCGTTGACGCCCTGGCCATACGTGAACGAGTCCCCGAGAAAAAGGATCTGTCCTTGGCCGGGCTCGACCGGAGCATCACAGCCATGCATGGAGCGATCGAGCTTGGGGCAGAATACGCCCGGCCGTTCACAAGGACGGAAGTAGCCGCGTGGATTTTCGGCGTAGTGGTCTTCGCTGATCCACACCGGCGCCGGAGCGAAGTGAGCGTGCAGGCGAAAGCCGGTCTCGATGACGAACAGGGTCAGCGCTCCCGAGAGCACGTAGGTGAGAAGCGAGCGCAGGCGACGGCGCTTCACGGCTGCCATACCCCGGTGATGTCGACCAGTCGATCACCGCGAGCAGAGAGAACCAACAACGTGTGCGCCCAGCGCCAGCGCGCGACGTCGGCGGGATTGGCCGCGTATTCGCTCGGAGGCGCGACCCCCGGCAGTGCGTGCAGCTCCTCGATGGCGTTGTCGGTGAGGTAGACATCCGGAACGCCAAGACAGCGAAACGGGCTCATCGCCAATCCCGCGTTGTAGACCGTCTCGGAGACGCCGTCGATGAGGATCGGCTCGGTCCGCGTGCGTCGCAGATCCAGGATCCCGCCGACCACTCGCTCGACGGCATGGGTGTCTTGGGCCGAGAGGCGAACGGTCGCGTGAGCCGTCGGCAACATGAACCGCAGATACACCGCGGTGATCAGCACCGCACCGACGAGAGCGGCGCGCCGCACCCGAAGCGCGACGATGGCGTCGGCGGCGATGAGGCCGAGCCCGATGCTGGGGATCGAAAGGTAGGAAGGCGTGCGCTGTTGAACGAGTGGGAGATAGGGCGCCAGCGTGGCGAGGTAGAACACCCATCCCAGGAGGGGGCGGCGGTCGCCGCTACGCACGCGCCACAGCGTGTACGTCGCGAGGCAGGCGAACGCCGCGCATGCGATCACGTGGTGCACCGCCTGCGCGCCTTCGAAGATCAGCTGCATCGGGATGACCGTCCACATCCAGTATCCGTATGCGCTCTTCAGCATCGGAACGAGGTGACCGCCCATCGTGTAAGGGCCGACCCGCGGCACGAGGACCAGGTGCGCGACCGCGTAGACCGCCGAGGCAGCCATCAGTGGGATGGTGCGACGCAAGAGCGCGCGACGCCGATCGCTCGGCGCGACACATAGCACCCAGGCGATGGCGTGGATGGGGTGCGCGAGGTTGGTCTCGATCACCCCGAACCCGACGATGAACAGCAACCACTCGGCGACCCACGCGGAGCGCCTGCCGGTGTCGACGAATCGCGCGAACAGCGACAGCTCGGCGAGGAGGAACGTCGCGCCGAGGATTTGATTGTAGGAAGAGCTCCACACCAGCGGACCTGCCAGCGACGTATGAGCGAGCCAGACGATGGGCGCGATCAGCGCCGCCAGCTGCGAGCCGTACAATCGGCGCGCGAGCGATCCGAGCAGGAGCAGGTTCGCGAACTGGGTGGCGAAGACGAAGATCCGGATCGGGAGCGGTCGCGGGCCAAAGAGATACTCGAAGGTCATGAAGAACGCCGGCTCGCTGAGCGGCCGATAGGTCCCGTGGCCCGGCCGCGTGAGCAGCGTCTGCCAGAAGCCGTCTCGTCCGGCGGCGCCGAGCCGTGAGAGCCACCAGAAGTCGTCCATCTGGAACCAGGCGAAGATCCCGGGCCAGTAGACCGCGATGCAAAGCGCGATCGGGGCGGCGCAGATCGCGATGGTGACCCAGCGCCGCGACCTCAGCGTCACTTGCGCATCGCCATTCCCGGGCACTTAGGACGTTGATTGTCCCATCGCGGGAGAAGATGTCAACGTCGACGGGCCCTAGAGGATGCGGAGCTCGCGTAGGAGCCACGAAAGATCGCGCGTATCGGTCGATCCACCGCTCGACGATGGACGCCACATCCGCGCCGCTTCGATCTCGACGGTGATTTCGCGCCCCGCGTCGATCGGCTCGATCTCCACGCGCCACGCGAAGTCTCCTCGCACCACGCGCTCCCACTGCTTTCCGCCGATCGCGAGGATGAGCGTCTGCTCCGGAATCCCCGACGGGGTTGAGCCGCGAACCTCCACCGTGCCGACGCGCTCGGTGGTACGCCCCCAGGCGCGCAGGCGAGGCCCCACCCACGAATCGTGCGTCACGCCCGACTGTCCGTGGAGATCGAACCGGCCGCCGATCTCCCTCCGCGGCAGCGCCGCGATGCGCGCCTCCACTCGTGACAGCGCCAGCTCGCGCCGATAGTGCTCCGCCACGTGGCGATCCATCTCGACGAACGGAAAGCGCAACAGCTCCGCCTCCTCGGCGGTGAGCGCGTGGTCGACGGAGCAAAGCCGCTGCAACAGCAGCCTGTGGATCGACTGCAGGTAGAGCGACTCGCGCTCGAAGAGACGGCGGATGTGGTTCTCGCGGTGCAGGAGGAGGCTGATGATCGTCTCCGTCTCGTCGTTCGACAGGCATGTGCCGGCGTGGATCTGCCCGGGAATGGGCACGTCGACGATGCGTGTCGAGTGGGCCGGGACCTGATCGCGGGTCTTCACGTAAAAGTAGACGGCAATCGAGCGGCGCGAGGGCACGCGCTCAGCCGGCGGCGCGATGGGCGCGGGGAAGCCGTGCCACGAACGCTCGCTCGCCGCGAACAGCACCGCGTGGTTCAAGAGCGGGACGATGCGGCTCACCTTGGTCGGCGCGACCGGCGAATCGCAGAGCTCCAGGCAGCCGCCCCACGACTCTTCCCACTCCGGATTCAAATAGACGAGCAGGTTGAGCACGCGCTGCCAGCCGCGGGGGTGTTCGTTGAAATCGACGTGGTACGACTGCGCCTGCCCGGAGAGATTTTCGTGCGTGCCGCTCGAGGCGTACTCCGGGTCGTACACGAGGTCGCGAAAGCCCGTCAGCTCGGTCAGGAGCGACAGGAACGCCGGGTCACCGATCAGCGCATCGAATTCGGCGTACGCGCCGCCGAGCCCACGGAGGTCGTGAACGGCCGCTTTCCGGCCCGGGCGCCCGTAGTCGTCGGTGGCGTCGCCGCGCTCGAACGGTGGAAACTCGCGCACCAGCCGCGCGCACAGCTCGGGCGCGAGGAGCGCATCGAACGCGAGGTGGGGAAACGGCTCGGCGGCGGCGAACTTCTGCGCGAGCGCGGCGCGCCGTTCTACGACATCCGGATGCAGAAGCGCCAATCGATCGTCCTGCCGCGTTTCATCGGCCATCGCGCTCCTCAATTCAACTGACTGATCGCTTTCGTGGCGGCGACGCACTGGCCGTTCGCGGGATCGCACGCTGGGCCGTTGCGGCAGGTGACGGTGGCCATTCCGGCGTCATAGGGACACGGCAGTGGAACACAGACGTCCTGCGCGGGTCGAGCTGAGCCAAGCAGGCGGGTGGGGAGCGATAACGCCGGATCTGTCAACTCAGGACGGGTTCTGTCGCATTGAAACGGGTCCGGCACGCCCCATCAGGATACACGTTCCCCGTCGCTGCGGGTCAGCGTTTTGCGATTCTCGATCTCGATCAGGTAGGTCGCCAAATCACCGACGGGATAAGTGGCGACGTTGCGCTGCTGTGCCTCATCGAGCATGCCCTGCAACTGGTCAGCCTCGGCTCGCGGACGCGACCGGCGAAACTGGCGACGGGCGACCTGCGCATCACGTGCCTCGGCGCCGAAACACGCCGTACTCAACGCCGGGAACCTTGCCGACGGCGCAGGTGCCGACCACGGTGACCATGTCCCCGCCGAGGCCGCATGCTTCTTCCGCAACGCCACGCCTCACGAACTCGTAGCGATCAGCGGCGCCCTCGGTCACGTTGGCACACACGGCGCCCACCTGATCGTAGTTGCTGATCGCATCCTGATAGCGCAGTTGCTCGAACGTGACGGCGCAGCCTTCCCCTCTCGGCGCCTGCGGCGGCCCGATGTGAACCGAGTTGGTCAAGAGACACCCGGTGCAAGGCAAGCAGAAGACGAGTGCGGCCCATCGAGCGTACATGGATGCTGGACGACCGCCTTCGAGGATTATTCAATTATTCGCACGGCGTGCTACGCAGACGGCATGCGCTGCGGAGACCGCCTCGTCAGCGTCGGTGACGCGACCTACAATCTCGGGCCAAGCGACTTCATTCGGACTCTCACTTTCAAGGACGGCACACTGAAGAACGTTCGCTTCATCAGCACTGACCACGGTGCGTCCAGCGAAGGCTGGCGCGTTCAGCCGGCGCCCGCGGTTCTCCGCCTTCTAGTGGAAGTGGGCGCGGTGGCTACTGCAAGATCATGGCGAGCGCCGAGTTCACGTGGTTGGGCTCGGCGGCGGTGGTTGGGACCTTTCCCGAGAGGACCTTGCCGTTGAAGGTCGCCGGATAGGGAACCTGCGTGCAGGTCGGATGGTGGAACTCGAAGCTGACGTCCGCGCCCGGCGTCACGTTGAAGATCACCGCGATCGGCCGCGGCGCCATGACGGTCTGGGTGGCGGTGAGCGCCGGATCGGGCACGCTCGACGCCGCGAAGTAGGCGACCATCGCGCCGGCCGGGGACAGCACCTTCACCGTGCCGCCGCTGGGATCGGTGCAGGTGGTGCTCGGCAGGGCGACCAGGTGCACGAGCGCCTTGGTGTTATCGTTCGAGAGCAAGATCTGCTCGAGGTTGTAGGCCGAGGCGGTCGGAATGACCTGCGGCCCGAAGTCGACATCGGAGGCGGCGCTCGTCGAGCTGGGAAAGACATCCTGGCTGTAGCTCGGTCCGGTCACCACCGGCGCCAACGGGCCGGCCGGGACCATGAGCATCCACATGCCCTGCGCGTCGGTCATGGTGCTGGCGGCGCCGTCGGTGATGGTGAGCCCCGCGACCGGCATCAGGCTCTGGTAGTCGAGCATCACGCCGTGCTCGGTCACCATCGGCGGAGGCGTCAGATCCGGTGCGCCCGCATCCATGGCGGCCGTCTTGGAGCCGCATCCCGACGCTGCGATCAGTCCAGCGATCAGGGGGAGCGTAACCCGCATCCCACGATCATATACCCGTTCACGCGCCCGGAGGCGAGCCCAGCACTCGGCGCAGCCCGACGGCGACGCGCCGCCGCCACGGAGATGGGTTGCTCCTGCTCGTCATTCATTGCCGCTCACCTGAGCGTGCAGGTCGCGAGCTGCGTTCCGTTCACGCAGAACGCTTTCCCAGGCCAGCCCCGACGCGTTCACGGTGCGCAGGCTGACCGAAGCGGTCAGCCACTTCCAGGCCACCGGCATGATGGACCTCGCGACCTATCAGGCGGGAGCAAACGGAACGTTGGCTCTACAAGCGCTACGCCACCTATCACCCCCGATTCCAATTGACATTCCCCGTCACGGTCCAACAATCCCTAATTTAGAGGGGCGTCCTTTCCCGGCAAAATGAAAAAATGGCGGAGATCAGATTTCCTACGCGTGAAGTAGCGATTTACTGGCATCGCGCCGTCCCATGATCGTCCGTTCCGCCAAGCGACGCGCTCTCGTCTGGATCGCCCGCATCGGGCTTCCGTTGGTTATCCTTGTCGGTGGCCTGGAGGGCGGCGTGCGACTCTTGGGGCTCGCGCCGAAGGTGTACCGGATGCGCAGTGGGATCGAGAAGACCGCCTATCGCGTCTCGGACAATCCCCTGCTCGGCTATGTCTTGAAGGAGAACTACCGAGACGCCGACGTTCCTGATCTGCACGAGTCGTTTCCATCGACGAACGCGGACGGACAGCGCGACGTTGAGCGCACACGCGCGCGGCACCCGGGTTGGCACCGGATCCTGCTGCTGGGGGATTCGGTCGTGGCGGGCCACGGCATCTTCAGCGTCGACGACACCATATCGCGCCAACTGGAGAGGGAGCTCGCGGGGCGCAACGTGGAGGTGCTCAACTTCGGCGTCGGCGGGTATTGCACGCGGAGCGAGGTCGAGCTGCTCGAAGAGAAAGGGGTGAAGTACCAGCCAGAAACGGTGGTGCTCCTCTTCGTGATGAACGACTATTACGACCTCAACTCGCAGGTCGATCACTACGTTCGCCGCCGGCCGGCATTGGATTGGCTGTTCCTCCATTCGGATCTAGTACGCTTCTGCAGCCTCCGCTTCGACCTGTTCCATTTTCGCGAGGAGGTCGACCCAACGGAACGGACGCGCCGCAATCGGGACGCCCTCGGTGGCGACAACGTCAATTGCGGCCTTCGTCGGCTTGCCGAGCTTTCGCGAACGCAACGGTTTGGGACACTGATCGCGCTGTGGCCGGAATTTCTCGATGCAGCGATCAACGATCCGGTGAACCCGCAAACCGAAAACTCGATCCAGGTGCTGGCGCCCAAGCATGGCTTCGAGCCGATTCCCCTTGCGCCGTATTTCCGCAAGGATTACGCCCGTCGCTGTCCGTCTGGCGCCCGCGAATGCGACGGTCCAAAGGCACTCTATACGATCGGCGATGGAATGCATCCCTCAGTCCTCGGCGCGCACGTCGCCGCGCAGGCGCTGCAGGAGATCCTTTCTCGTCGCTGGTAGCAAAATCCCTAGTGCTCGGACCCGGAATCGAACCAGGGACACGCGGATTTTCAATCACCGCGTCACCCGCCCTATCCGCCCGAGTTGGTTCAGTTTCTATGATCGGCCGCCCACGGATTGCATCGCTAATGCATCAGTTGGAGCGTCTCCGACAGTTACCGCCCATCAAGGCCACTGAGGTTGGCACCCGCCCACGCCGCCCCCGGTGACACTGCGGGATGCTTGGTGGGTTCAAGTCGGGGCCCGAGTGCCGAGTATCCAAAGACCTGGATCACCGTCGAGGTCTCGTGGTCGTAGACCACGCCCTCCCCTCCTGCGAGGCCAAGAGGACGGCATCGACAGCGAACCCGCCACCGTCCACGTGCTGCTGCTCGACCTCTTCCCCACCCTCAAGATGCGCTCGCCGCGCGAGTACCTGGCTCTGCAGCGAGCTGGTGGTAGTGCTTAACTCAACCCAGTCGGGTGTCCGGTTTGACAGGGGCAACTCCAGACAGGCCAGGCCGCGTCGAACACCTTGCGAATGACTCCGTCGTCTGAACCAGCGGGCTGCCAGCCGTCACTCGCTAACTCCTTGAAGGCTGTCGACGGAGACGGTGAAGGAGCGGCAGCACATCGATCGAGTCATTCATTGCCGGGCCCTAACGCAGTGCTCGCGACCGCGTTGCGCGCGGGTGCGCAGCTCGCCGGTCAGGTGATCGAACGCTTGCGCCCAATCGGCGAGCGCTTCCGGACAGCGGCCGGCCGACGCGCGCAGCTCGCCGCGCAGCACGCGCAGCGCCGGGCCGCGCGGGGTCGCTTCGAGCTCGAGCCCGTCGAGCAGCGCCAGCGCTTCGGCGCGACGCTGGGCGGCGAGCAGGGCCTCGATGCGAACCGAGGTCGCCTCCGCGCGCAGCCCACCGTCGGGAAACTCGACGCCATGACGCGCCAGGAGCTGGAGCGCGCCGGCCGGATCGCGATGGCGGCGCAGGCGCTCGATCGCCGCCGCGACCACTTGCGATTCGCGCACCAGCGCATCCTCGACGACCGGCGCGACCGGGACGATCGGCGACACCTCCGGCGATCGCGCCGCAGGCGCGGCTGGGAGCGGAGCAGCGGCCACGACCGTCGGACGAGCCCGCGGCGCGCGTGGCGACGCGATCGGCGCAGGCGCGGCCGCGCGCGGCACCATCGCCGGCATCGCCGGCATCGGC
>PNAM01000052.1 GCA_003170275.1 Myxococcales bacterium | reverse complement strand
ATCTTCCAGGTCGCCGACTACGGCCTGGTGACCACCTGGGAGAAGGCGATCCCGGAATTGCTGGCCGAGATCGGCAAGCTCAAGTCCGCGCAGCGCTAGCCGTGCGACGCCTTCGCATTGGCGACCGCGTCCTGCGGGTGCGCGACGAGGGCGATTCCAAGAAGCTACCGGTCGTCTTGGTTCATGGCGCGGGGGCCTCGTCCGTGGTGTGGATGGACGTGGTCAGGCGGCTGCATTCCCGGCGGCGGGTGATCGCGCCCGATCTGCCGGGGCACGGGCAGAGCGATCGCTGGCATCCGGCCGCCGAGACTTCGATCGAGATGTATCGCGACGCGATCGGAACGATCTGCGCGCACCTGAAGGTGGACAAGGTGATCCTCGCCGGCCACTCGATGGGCGGGCAGGTCGCGCTGGCGTGCGCGGCGGCGTGGCCCGAGCGGGTGGGCGGGCTGGTGATGGTGGCGTCGGGCGCGCAGATCCACGTGGCGCCTCGCGTGTACGAGGTGATCGACAAAGACTTTAGCCACTTCGGCGAGTGGCTGCAGAAGGTGTCGTGGTCGCCCGCGACGCCGCGCGAGATCGTCGAGCGCTGGGCGGGCGTGATGTGTACGGCGGACCAGGAGATCACCCGCGCGGACTTTGCCGCGGTCGGACGGTTCGACGGGCTCCAGGCGGCCCGGCAAGTGCGCGCCCCGTCGCTGGTGCTGGGCGGCGGCGACGATCTCTTGACGCCCCCGGCGGTGTCCCGCGCGCTCGCCGAGGCGCTGCCGGGCGCGCAGCTCACGCTGGTGCCGAACGCCGGCCACATGCTCATGCTCGAGCAGGCCGACACCTTCGCCAAACAGCTCGACGGGTTCCTCGCTACCCTCCCCTGAGTGAGCTACGATGGTCCGCCGAGAAGGGGATTTCCTGCCGAGCACCGTGGAAGTGGCTTCGCCTACAAAGAGAAACCCCGTTGGGGCGGGGTTGGCCGTCATCGGCGGCGCGGTGCTGGGGTTGTGCTGGGCGTTCGTGTGCCCGTGGCTGATCGGGCTCGACGCCGGAGCCGCAGGGCCGCTGCGACTGGAGCTGATCGCGTTCGGGTTGGGCTCGGGCCTGTGCGCCGTTGCCGCCACGCCGCGCGGCGTGCTCGGCTCGAGCGGCGCGGCGCGGGTCGGGTTGATGCTCTCCTTCGCCGGGATCCTGGCGGCGATCCTCGGGGCGCTCTCGAGCGCGCGCTCGATCGGCGCCGCGCCGGCGATGGCGCTCGGCCTGTGTTGCCTGGGCGCCGCGGTCGCTTTGGGCCTGCTGGTGACCGCGCTGGGCTTCGCCGTCGATCGCAAACGCAACCGCGCACCGTCGGAGGCGCGCGGCGTGCCGTTGCGCGCGTTGATCGCCGGCGCGTGCGGCGGCCTGGCCATCGCCGCCTGGGCGCTCGCCTCGGGCCACGTGCTCGGCCAGCGCCACACCGACGCCTCGCGCCACGCCATCGACGAAGCGCGCGACCTGGTCTCGATCGCCGCCGAGCGCCACCTGGTCAAGCCCGGCCTCGACGCGCTTGCCTCCGCGCTGTCGCCACCGGGCGGCTACCTGGTCACCGTCGACGATGAGGGGCTGGTGCTGAACGGCGTGGGCGCGAACGTGTCGCCCGGGACGTTGATCCGGATCGCCGGCGATCGAACCACGGTGTGCCGGATCTCGCACCAGGCCCTCCCGTGCGCGGTGCGGCGCCTCGGCGACAACGCGCGCGTGGTTGCGGCGGTCGCGTCGGAGCCGATCGGCGGAGACGTGGTGCTCGCGTTCGCGCTGGTGGGACTGGCGGTGGCCGGTGCGGCGTTGGCCATCGGCGGCCTGGTGGGCTCGTCGACCGCGCGCCACCTCGAGCGCGTCTCGTCGACGGTGGACGATCTGCGGCGCAGCGCCAAGGGCCTGATCAAGATGATGGAGCTCGACCGGCCGATCGTGGTCGCCTCGCTCGACGAAGTGGGAGATCTGGCGGCGGCGCTCGGCCGCCTGCGCGCGCGGCTCGGCCCGACGCTCGCCGAGCACCGCGCGGCGCTCGAGAAGTCGCAAGCCGCCGACCGCGCGCGCGACGACTTCCTGGCGCTGGTCTCGGTCGAGCTGCGCTCGCCGCTCGATCTGGTGATCTCCGCCGCCGAAGGGCTGCTCGATCCGCACTCCGAGCCGATGACCCCGGAGCAGCGCGACGACGTGCAGACCGTGCTCTCGGCGTCCAAGCACCTGACCGAGCTGATCGACGAGGTCCTCGACGTCTCCGCGATCGCCACCGGTCAGGTCGCGCTGCGCCTCGGCAAGGTGGACCTGGGCACGCTGGTGGCCAACGTCGCCAAGAGCCAGCGCCCGATCGTGCAGAAGAAGGGCGTCGACGTGATCATGCACATCGACTCGCCGTCGCCCGAGGTGCGCGGCGACGAGCGGCGCCTGCGCCAGGTGGTGACCAACATCATCTCCAACGCGGTCAAGTTCACCGAGCGCGGCTCGATCGAGTGCAGCGTCAAGAAGACCGGCGGGCGCGTCGAGGTGATCGTCAAGGACACCGGTCCCGGGATCCCGCCCGACGCGCTGCCCAAGCTGTTCCGCGAGTTCGTGCAGCTCGGCTCGCTCAAGCAGCGCGCGCACGGCACCGGCCTCGGCCTGGCGATCTGCAAGCGCCTGGTCGAAGCGCACGACGGCGAGGTGGGCGTGGAATCCGAGCCGGGGCGCGGCGCCACCTTCACCATCTCGCTGCCGATGTCGGGCCCGCTGCCCACCAGCCACGTCGGCGACGACACGCCGGTGCAAGCGGTCTAATGGGACCGCGCGGAAAGATCGTCGGCTTCGCCACCGCGCTGCAGCTGGCGATCGCGCTCGCGCTGCCGGCAATGTACCAGCACCTGTTGCGCCTGCCCGCCGAGGAGGCGCGCGTGCTGCAGCTGGTCTTCTGGGGGCTGGTGCCGCTGGTGCTGGTCACCACGTTGGTGATCTTGTCGCACGGTCTCTTGAGCGCGCCGGCGCCGCGCGCGCGCTTGCGGGTCTTGCAGCTGCCGGTGCGCATCGGCCTGGCGGTGCTCGGCGCCGAAGCGCTGGCGCTGATCGCGCTGGTGGTCGGGCTGCGGCTGTCGCATACCCCGCTGCCGGTGGTGATGGGCCTGACCCTGTGCACCAGCGCGATCCTGGCGCTGCCGCCGGTGCCGCTCTACGCGTTCGCCAGCGTCACGCTCTTGCCGCTGGCGCTCAAGCTCGGAGACGAAACGCCTCCCGAAGGCCGCCGGCTGTCGGTGGGCATGCAGCTCGGCTACGGGATCGTCGCGGTGGCGTGGGCCGCGCTGGTGCCGGCGGCGGTGTTCGGCGCCGCGCAGCTCGACGTGGCGGCGGCCGCCGACGCGCGGGCCCGCGCGCAGGTGACCGCGGTGCGGCTGGCCGGCGCGGCCGCCGATCTCGACGTCGCCGCAGCCACCAACCTGATCACCCGCACCCCGCTCGGCGGCGGCGCGCGGACGCTCTACAAGGCCCCTTCGGGCGCGCTCTTGCCCGAAGAGAGCGCCAACGAGCTCGAGCTCGAAGAGGTCCCGTACGTCGAGGTGCCGCTCACCGGCGCCTTGCGCGGCGGATCGTTGCGCGTCGCCTACCTCGCGCGGCCGCTCGCACGCGCGCCGCTGCTCGCGGTCACGCTGGCGATGCTGCTGTTCACGCTGTTCATCGGCGGCGCGGCCGGGCGCGCGGTGTCGCGCGATCTGCGCGGCGTGACCACGCAGATCGATCGCGTCGCGCGCGAAGAGGAGCCCGGTCCGCTCCGGAGCGTCGCCACCGCCGAGGTGCGGCGCCTCACGCACGCGGTCAACCGGCTGCTCGAGCGCATCCCCCGCTTCACCGTCGAGTCGTTCCTGGCCATCGAGCGCGCCGAAGAGGCGCAGCGGCTCAAGTCTCAGTTCCTCGCCAACATGAGCCATGATCTGCGCTCGCCGCTCAACTCGATCCTCGGCTTCTCGGAGCTGCTCCTGCGCGGCATCGAGGGCCCGATCACCGCGGAGCAACGGCTGGCGCTCAACACCGTGCAGGATCGCGGCAACCAGCTCTTGCGCCTGCTCAACGAGATCCTCGACACCGCCAAGGTGGAGAGCGGCAAGATGGAGCTGCACCGCCAGACCTCGCCGCCCGCCGAGCTGGTGCGCGCGGCGCTGCAGGAGGCGCAGCGCGGCCGTCCGGTCAAACCCGATCAGGTGTCGGTGGTGCTGCAGCCCGGGCTGCCGCCGATCCACATCGATCCGCTGCGCATCACCCAGGCGGTGACGCATCTGCTCAACTACGCCATCGACGCCGCGCTGGAGAGTCAGCGCGACGGGCACGTGATCCTGCGCGCGCAGGAGGGCGAAGGCGCCAACGGCCGGCTGTTCGTGGTCGAGATCGAGCACGCCGGCGAGCTCGACGACGACGAGGCGGCGCACCTGTTCGACGGTTTCCGGCGGGTGCGCGGCAAGAACGGCCTGCACCTGGCGCTGCCGCTGGCGCGCCGGCTGGCCGAGCTGCACGGCGGCAACCTCGAGCTCACCAACCGCAAACCCGCCCGCTTCAAGATGGTGATCCCGCTGTCCCGCCTCGCCTGAGCCTACGAGCACTTTGACGCACAGCGGCGGAACCCGGCGCACGCCGGTAAAACTCTGATATACTCGATGACTGAGCGTTTCATGACTCCCGTCTCCCTCGAGGCCCAAAAAGAAGTGAGAGACCGCCCACGCGACCCGCGCGAGGCGTTCGCCCGCCTCGAGGCGACCGTCTCGAAGGTGATCCACGGCAAGCCCGAAGCGGTGCGCCTGGCGCTGTCGGCGTTGGCCGCGCGCGGCCACGTGCTGATCGAAGACGTGCCCGGCGTGGGCAAGACCACGCTGGCGCGCGCGCTCGCACGGGCGCTCGGCGGCACCTTCCGGCGCATCCAGTTCACCAGCGATCTGTTGCCCTCGGACATCCTCGGCGTGAACGTGTTCAACCAGGAGACCGGGCGCTTCGACTTCCGGCGCGGGCCGATCTTCGCCAACGTGGTGCTCGCCGACGAGATCAACCGAACCACGCCGCGCACCCAGTCGTCGTTGCTGGAGGCGATGAGCGAAGGGCGCGTGTCGCTCGACAACCACACGCACGAGCTCGATCAGCCGTTCATCGTGATCGCGACGCAGAATCCGCTCGAGCACTTCGGCACCTATCCGCTGCCCGAGTCGCAGATGGATCGTTTCCTGTTGCGCATTCGCATGGGCTATCCGTCGCCGGAGGACGAGCGCCGCGTGGTCACGTCGCTGGCCGGATCGGATCCTGCCGAAGAGATCGAGCCGGTGGTCGACGCCGCCGACGTCGAGGCGATCCAGGCCGCGGCGTCGCGCATCAAGGTCGACGACGCGCTGCTCGACTACGCGCAGCGCATCGTGGCCGAGACGCGCCATTCACCGTTCCTCTCGCTCGGCATCTCGCCGCGCGGGTTTCAGGCGTGGTTCCGCGCCGCCAAGGCGCGCGCGTGCGGCGCCGGCCGCGAGTTCGCGGTGCCCGACGACTTCAAGGAGATGGCGCTGCCTGCGCTCGCGCACCGCGTGGTCACCACCGGCGGTGGCGCCGGCGAGCCGCTCGGCCGCGCGCGCGAGGAGGCGGAGCGCGTGCTCAACGACATGCTCGAGCGCGTGCCCGTACCGGCGTGAGCGCCGCCCGTCCGGAGCCGGACCGCTGGGCGGCGTTTCGCGTGCGCTGGAAGCGCTGGTGGCGCCCGCCGCGACGCCTGCAGTTCACGCGCGAAGGAAAGTACTTCGTCGGCATCACCGTCGGCGTCGGCTTCGCTGCGATCAACACCGGCAACAACCTGCTGTACCTGCTCCTCGGCATGATGCTCTCCTTGATCATCGCCTCGGGCCTGATGTCCGAGATGTCGCTGCGCGGCCTCGAGGTCACGCGCCAACCGCCCGGCCGCGTGCACGCCAGACGGCCGTTCCTGATGGGCATCGGGCTCAAGAACAACAAGAAGCGCCTGCCGTCGTTCTCCATCGAGGTGGAAGATCTGATCGGCGACAAGCCGCTCGACAAGAAGTGCTATTTCCTCAAGCTGCCCGCCGGACGGCTGCAGCACACCTCGTATCGGCACACCTTCTTGCGCCGCGGCCGCTACCGGTTCACCGCGTTCCGCCTCTCGACCAAGTTCCCCTTCGCGCTGTTCCGCAAGTCGCGGCTGGTCGAGCTCGAGACCGAGGTGATCGTCTACCCCGCGTTGCAGCCGGTGAACCACGCGCTGCCGCCGCGCGCGTGGGTGATCGGCGAGGAGTCGCACGGCCGCCAGGGCCGGCGCGGCGAGTTCGGCGGGCTGCACGACTATCGCGAGGGCGACGACCCGCGCGACATCCACTGGCGCTCGACCGCGCGCAAGGGCCGCATGATGGTGCGCGAGTACGAGGACGAGTCCGCGCGGCGGCTCTCGATCTTCCTCGACAACGGGCTGCCCGGCGGCGAGGCGTGCGCCGACGAAGCGCTCAAGGAAGGGCTCGAGCGCGCGATCAGCATGGCCGCCTCGCTGGCCGCGGAGTACCTCGAGCGCGGCTACGCGGTGCGCATGGTGACGCGCGGGAAGGACGCCGCCTCGGCGACCTCGTGGATGCAGGGCACCATGCAGCTCGAGCGGCTGTTGCGCATGCTCGCGCTGTTGCCCGCGGTGCCGTCGGAGACGCCGTTCGCCGCCAAGGCCGACGGCATCGCCGATCCGATCCTGGTCAAGCCGCGCAGCGGCCCGGGCGGCGGCGCGCGCCAGGGCTTCGGCCGCGTGATCGAGGCCTGATGCGGTTCTCCGCCATCCACAAAGTAGCCTCGTACCTGATGGTGGCGGCCGCCTTCGCCGCGCTGGCGCTCTCCCGCGAGCTGCCCCCGATCATCGTCGCCGCGACGGTGGTGGGCGGCGCGCTGTCATTCTTCGCCGAGCCGTCGCGCCACGCGGCTTTGCGCTCGCGCTGGTGGGGCTACCTGTGGAACACCGCCACGCTGGTGGCGTTCTCCTGGACCATCCTCGACGCGCTGCGCGGCGAAGCGCTGTTCTCCGGCGTGCGCTTTCTCTGTTTCCTGCTGGTCAACAAGCTGTGGAACCGGCGCGCCTCGCGCGACTACCTGCAGGCCTACGTGGTCTCGTTCCTGATGCTGGTCGCCGGCGCGGCGCTCTCGAGCGATCTCAGCTACGCCGCGTGCTTCCTCTTCTACGTGGTGTTCTCCACCTGGACGCTCACCCTCTTCCACCTGCGCCGCGAGATGGAAGAGAACTACCTGCTCAAGCACTCCGACGGCGCGCAGTCCGAGCGCGTCGAGGTGGAGCGCATCCTCAACTCGCGCCGCATCGTCGGCGGCTCGTTCCTCATCGGCACCAGCGTGGTCTCGCTGGGCATCTTTCTGTGCGCGACCGTCACCTTCTTCGTCATCCCGCGCGTCGGGTTCGGCTTCTTCAACAGCCGGCAGCGGCGTGGCGTCACTACCGTCGGCTTCTCCGATCGTGTCGATCTCGGCGAGTACGGCCTGGTGAAGGACAACCCGCAGGTGGTGATGCGCGTGGAGTTCCCCGGCGGCAAGCCGCAGCAGGGGTTGCGCATGCGCGGCGTGTCGTTCGATCGCTACGTGCACGGGCACTGGTCGCGCACGCAACAGATCCCGCCCGAGCCGCTGGTGAGCTGGGGCGACTTGTGGCTGACCGGCTACGAAGGCCGGAACCGGCCGACCGGTCCGAAGGTCAAGGCGCTGCTCGATCACGCGCTGGTGCAGAACGTGTATCTCGATCCGCTCGACACCGCGGTGCTGTTCGGCGCGCCGCAGCCGGGGGCGTTCCAGATCGGCGGGCGTGGCGAGCGTCGGCCGGGCGCGGCGCCGATCGAGCTCGAGTCGCGCGGCGCCGGCGAGGTGATCGCGATCGAGAAGCACGTCGAGCCCGGCACCGGCCGGCTGTATTCGGTCGAGCGCAAGAGCGGTCTGCGCTACACCGTGTACTCGAGCGAGTCCCAGCCGCCGATCACCGCGCTGATCGCAGCGCCCGACGCCGACGAAGCCGAGCAGCTCTCGCTCAAGCCCTACCTGTCGATCCCCGCCGATCTGCCGCCGCGCATCGCCGAGCTGGCGCGCAAGGTGACCGCCGGGCACAACGGGCCGTTCGCCAAGGCGACCGCGATCGAGCGCTGGCTGCAGACCGAATATCGCTACACGCTCGACCTCAAGCGCGACGAGCGCTTCGAGCCGCTCGAGGATTTTCTCTTCGTGCAGCGCGCCGGCCACTGCGAATACTTCGCCTCCGCGATGGCGGTGATGCTGCGCGCGGTCGGCGTGCCGACGCGCTCGGTGAACGGCTTCCTCGGCGGCGAGTGGAACGACTACGGCCACTACCTGGCCATGCGCCAGGGCGACGCGCACTCCTGGGTCGAGGTCTGGGTGCACGGCGCCGGCTGGATGACCTTCGATCCGACGCCCTCGGGCCCGGGCGGCCCGGCGCGCCCGAGCGCGTGGAACCGCGTGCGCCAGATGTTCGACACCGTCGAGCTCGCCTGGTTCAAGTGGGTGATCGAGTACGATCTCGGCAAGCAGACCGACGCGTTCAACAGCCTGCGCAACTGGGGCTCGAACGGCGCGAGGTCGGAGGCGAGCAGATCGATCTGGGACACGCTGCGCATCCACAAGACCGGATTCGGCACGGTCGTATTCGGCCTCGGCGGGCTGTACCTGTGGAGCACGCGCCGCCGCCGCCGCCGCACCGTCGTGCGTGCGCCGCGTGCAGTCGCTGCGCACCACGCGTTCGAGCGCGCGCTCAAGGCGCTCGAGCGGCGCGGCTTCCCGCGCGGCGTAGCCGAGACCGGCCGCGAGCTAGCCAGCCGCGTGGGCGCCGCGGGCGATCCGGGCGCCCCGTCGTTCGCCTACCTGGTCGAGCTGTACTACGCGGCCCGCTTCGGCGGGGCCGAGGTCTCCACCACCGAGCTGGACCAGCTCGCCCAGAAGGTCGTGCGCCCGCAGGTTCGTCCGCCGCAGCCCCGCGCCGACGCAAATTGACCCGCGCTCCACATTCATGGGAGATTGCCACTTTGGCGCTGCCGCCGCGCCGCCCGTGACTGGATGACCCCAACCCGCTCCCCGACGACCCCCAACCGCCCGAAATCACGAGCGGCATTCACCTTGCAGAACGCCCGCACGATGCGTGCCCTGCTGATCGTCGCCGTGACCCTGACCGCCTCGGTCGCCAGCGCGCAGACCACTACGACCTGCACCGGCCCGTTCACGGCCACCACCGGCCTGTCGACCCCCACCCAGAGCGTCGCGCCCACGTCGATCATGTACGTGTTCGACAAGGCCGAGTGTGACTGCAACACCAACGACATCACGATGCAGATCCACCTGACGGCCGGCATTCCCGCCACCATGTCGAGCGGCCAGGTGCAGGCGTGGGTGGGCACCAGCTGCGATATGACCACGATGCGCATCGCCAACTCGACCTTCTGCGAAGACATCACGGCGCTGGTCAATCCGTCCTACGCCTCCTTCGTCACCGGGCAGCCCAGCTTCATGACCGACATCTCGATTCCCATCCCGTCGGCGCCGCTCTTCACGCCGACCATGCCGAACGCGCGGTCGTGCGCCCCGCGCCTGCAGCTGAACAGCTTCTACCTGCTGTTCGCGCCGACCGACGACTTCAGCACCGCGACCTCGTGCTCGCTCACCCTGGGCGAGAGCACCGAGGGCCCCCTCACGGCGGTGGGCGCAACCGTCTCGAGCGGCGAGAGCGCCGTCTCGATCAATTGGTCCGCCCCCTTCGGAACCATCAATCAAATTCCGGTCTCGTATCAAATTCTGTGCGCCGACAACAATGGTGTCGCCGTTCCCGGCAAGGTGAACGGGACCCGGGCGTACTCGATCTGCCTCCCCGGCGGAGATCTGCGCCGGCGCACCAACCTCGCCTCGTCGGGCGCCACCACCACCGACCTCGACGCTGGAACGACGACCATCCTGGACGCCGGCAGCGAGCCGCTCTCCGAGCCGCTCGGCACCGACTCGGTCGATGGCGGGCTCGACGACGGCGGCGCCGACGGCGGCGCGTTCACCACCATCGGCAATTCGGACTTCGCCAAGTCGATGAACCCCGACTTCACCTGCACGGGCGAGATCAAGCCGGGCGCCGGCACACTCTCGGCCCGCATCGACGGGCTCACCGACGGCCACACCTACCAGTTCGTGATCCTCGCCATCGATGCGTACGGCAACCCGACCGCCAGCGACGTGATCCTCGGTACGCCACAGCCGACCGAAGATCTCTACAAGCGCTATCGCGACGAGGGCGGCGGCGCGACCGGGTTCTGCTTCATCGCTACCGCCGCGTACGGGTCGTACGAGAATCGCTACGTCAAGGTGCTGCGCGACTTCCGCGACGAGGTCCTCCTGCCCACCGACGGCGGGCGCGCGTTCGTCGACTGGTACTACGCGCACAGCCCGGCCGCCGCGCAGGTGATCGGCGAGCACCGCGCGCTGCGCATCCTCACGCAGATGGTGCTGTGGCCGATCATCGCCATCGCCGCGATGATCGTCTACCTCACCGCCTGGCAGAAGGCGCTGCTCTTGACGCTGATCCTGGCCTGGTGCTTCCGCCGCCGCTTTGCCGCGCGGGTGCGCGCGTGAAGATGCGCCTCGCGATCGCGCTGCTCGCGCTGTCGGTTCCCCAGCTCGCCTCGGCCAAGGAGATGGTCGGCCCGACGGCGCCGGCGTTCGGCGAGAACCCGAAACACTCCTACGAGTCGTCGCAGTGGTTCGCCTTCGAGCTCAAGTTCAGCCCGTACTCGCCCAAGATCGACGATTCGGCGGGCCTCAACGGCAAGACCCCGTTCGCCGATCTCTTCACCAGCCAGACCAACCATCACCGTCCCGACTCGCGGCTGCTCACCCAGCTCGAGTTCGACTTCCAGTTCCTGCACAAGCACGGCAGCCTGGGCGTCGGCGTCACCGCCGGCTACGCGCGCCGCACCACCCACTCGTTCAACTTCGACGACCTCGCCGGCAAGGTCGCGTGCACGATCCCGAACTGCACGCGCTCGGGCGACGAGACCGCGCTCAACGTCATGCCCTTCTCGCTGCTCGCGGTCTACCGCTGGGACTGGCTGGCGCTCAAGCACCACGTGCCGCTCGTGCCGTACCTCAAGATCGGCCTGGCCTACTACGTGTGGTGGATCGAGAACGGCGCGGGCGCGACCGCCTCGTTCACCAACACCAAGAACAACGTCGAATCGGGCTACGGCGGCACCTTCGGGTGGGTGGTCAATCCCGGCATCTCCTTCCTGCTCGACGTGATCGACCCGACGGCGGCGCGCACCATCGACGCCGAGTTGGGCATCAACCACAGCTACGTGTTCATCGAGCTTCACTACGCCGACGTGACCGGCTTCGGCGCCAAGGACAAGCTCACGCTCTCCGACACGACCTTCAACTGCGGTTTGGCTTTCGAGTTCTAGGCTCCGCATGCGGCGGTTGCGCATGCAGGTGGAGTACGACGGCACCGACTTCGTCGGGTGGCAGCGGCAGTCGAACGGGCCGACCGTGCAGGCGCACCTCGAGGACGTGATCGGCCAAATGACCGGCGAGCCTACGGGCGTGCGCGGTGCCGGTCGCACCGACGCCGGCGTGCACGCGCTCGGGCAGGTCGCGCACTTCGACACCGCCGCCACCATCCCGACCGTGGGATTTCGCCGCGGCATCAACGCGCTCTTGCCGCGCACCATCGCGGTGATCGCGCTCGACGAGGTGGGACCCGACTTCGACGCGCGCTTCTCCGCGCGCGGCAAGCTGTACCGCTACCAGATCTGGAACGCCGACAGCCGCGCGCCGCTGCGCGATCGCTTCGTCTGGCACCATCCGCGCCCGCTCGACGCCGCGCGCATGCACGAGGCCGCGCAGCCGCTGATCGGCAAGCACGACTTCAACGCGTTCCGCGCCGCGGACTGCGAGCGCAAGACCAGCGTGCGCACGCTCACCCGCCTCGACGTCACACGCGCCGGCGACCTCGTCACCCTCGAGGTCGAGGGCGACGCGTTCCTCAAGAACATGGTGCGCATCCTCACCGGCACGCTGGTCGCCGCCGGGATCGGCAAGCTCGGTCCCTCCGACGTCGAGCGCTTGCTCGCTGGCAAGGACCGCACCCGCGCAGGCGTCACCGCGCCGCCGCAGGGACTGACGCTGGTACGCGTCGACTACTGACGCTACACTATCGAGTAGTGAACCTTCGCAAGACGTTCTTCATCCTGCCCAACCTGTTCACGCTCTCCAGCGTGTTCTGCGGGTTCTTCGCCATCACCCTGTGCGCCGGCGCTTCGACATCGCAACCCACCGAGGCGCTCTACCAGGCCGCGATCGCCATCTGCTTCGCGTTCTTCTTCGATCTCGCCGACGGCCGCGTGGCGCGCCTCACCAAGACCCAGTCCGATCTGGGCATGCAGCTCGACTCGCTCGCCGACGTGATCAGCTTCGGCGCCGCGCCCGCGCTGCTGGTCTACAAGTGGGGCCTCAGCCACTTCGGGCTGTACGGCGTGTTCATCGCCTTCGTCTTCTGCGGCGCCGGCGCGCTGCGGCTGGCGCGCTTCAACGTGCTGTCGATGCGGCACGACAGCGGCAAGCCCGGCAAATTCATCGTCGGCCTGCCGGTGCCGGTCGCCGCATCGGTGCTGGTGTCGATCGTCGTGCTCAACCACCAGCTCGGCGGCTCGTTCGTGCGCGCCGGCCAGGCGTCGCTCGCGGTGCTGGTGGTGGTGCTCTCCTACCTGATGGTCAGCCGCATCCGCTTCCGCTCGTTCAAGGATCTACGCTTCACGCGCCGCACCCTCGCCGGGTTCCTGGTGATCCTGGCGTTCACCGGCGTGGTCCTGTACTCGCACATGCACTCGGCGTTCGTGTTCGTCGCGCTGATGGCGTTCTATCTCGGCCTCGGCCTGCTCGAAGAGCTGATCTTCTACCGTCGCCGCCGTGAGGAAGAAGCTGCCGCCAAGGCGCCGCAGATGGTGCTCGAGGCCGAAGGCGGCGCACGCTCCGACGAGGAGGTGCTCGAGGAGCTGGGCGCCTACGACGACCGCGAGGAAGCGACCTCGCCCGAGCGTCCCCCGCACCTGCGCCCGCAAAAGAGCTGATCCGCTACAGCGGGCAGCAGTTCGCGCCGGCGCCGCACGTGTCCACCTGGCACTGCTCGCCCAGCGCGTCGCAATCGTCCTCGACGATGGTCGTCCCGTCGCTGCAGTAGCGCACCGTGTTGCCGTCGAGCCCGCCACATACGCCGAGCAGCCCGAGTTGATCGCACTCGCTCGGCGCCGGCGGATCCGGCGGCGTGGTCGCCGCGTCGCAGCAGAACGCGCCCGACGAGCAGGTGTCGACCTCGCAGGTCTGCCCGCGCCCCGCGCAGTCCACCGTATAGATCTGGCCATTGTCGCACCACACCGCTGCGCCGCCCTGGCACTCGCCCGCGTAGCCGAGCGCGTTGCACTCGGGAGACGGCTCGACCGGTCCGGCCATGTCCGGCATGGTCACCGCCTGCCCGCAGCAGTACGCGCCGTCGGCGCAGCCGTCCTGTTCGCACGCGTAGCCGTCGAGATCGCACGCCCAGGTGATGATCTGCCCGGTCGACGGATCGCACCAGACGGCCGTCGAGCCCGAGCAGTAGCCGGTGAAGGTGACGCCGTGGTTGCACAGGTCGGCCATGCTCATGTCCGGCATCGCAGTGGTGCCCAGGTCGTGCGGCGCGGGCGGCGGAGTCGGCGCAGGAGCCGGCATCGCAGGCGGCTTGGGCGGCGTGCCCGGCGGCGCGGGCGGCGGCGGCGTGGTCATCGGCGGCGAGGTCCCGCCGTCGCCCTTCGGTTTTCCGGCCGGCGCCCCGCCGTCGGTCGCTCCGGCGGTCGTCGGAGCCGGTGGCGGGTTCACGCACGAGGCGCCCTTGTGCGCGTCGAGGGTGCAGTGCTTGCTCATCGCCGTGCAGTCCAGCTTGTGCGCCATGCCGGTGTCGAGATCGCAAGTGACGGCCACCTCGGAGTCGCCCTGCAGCACGCAGCTCCCCTTCTCGGTGGCGCCGCTGCAGTCGGGCGCGGTGCCCGAGCCGTTGGCGGGCGCCGGCGTCTTGGCCGCTGGCGCGCTCATGTCCCCGTGCTCGAAGCCAGTGTCGACCTGCCCGCCCAGGCATCCGCCCGCCAATCCCATCGTCACCAACAACGCCGCCTGTACCGTTTTCATGAGCGCCGCCCAAAGCAAGCGCTGCACCAAACCGATCGCAGCCGGAAGACCGCACGGAATCCGGAAGTCCGCGCTCCGCGCGGTGCTTACATCGGCGTCTATGTGGCCGCAGGTGGGGAGAAGGGACACCGATACCGGGTCCCCGGATCAGGACGTTCTAGGCGTCTTTGCCCTTGGGTGCAGCGGATGGCGCCTTCTTGGCGCCGCCATCGTCGACCTCGACGAAGATTCCGTAGAGGACGCCGATGAGCGGCGCGAGGACCGGCCCCGATTGCAACGGCAGCACGCCGAGCTGCGAGACGGTGAACGACTTCGACGGCAGGAAGTGCATGCCGAGCGCGCACAGGCCCGCGCCGATGATGGCGCCGACGATCATCTTCACGATCCAGGTCCAGTTGGTCTCGGCCTGCCACGGCGCGCGACCCGCCACCAGTCCCACCACGGCGCCCACCAGCGCGCACCCGACATACGCGAAGAAGCCGCCGGTGAAGCCGAGCTTGACGAGACCGAAGCCTACGGCGCCGCCTACGATCGCTCCCTTGATCAACCCGAGGATCACGCGAACCATGTGACGGCGCCTCCCACTCCTAAGTATACCTGTTACGCACGGCGAATATTCCCGCCAGCAATATCTACGTGGTTCATGTCACAGATTGGTCGGAAAACCAGCCGGAGTTACGGCATTGCGGACGGGCCGTGTACGACCAGGTGGTCCGGCGAGCGGGTCTCGATGGCTCCGAGAGCCGTCAGCCGCGGCGTGATCGCGTCGGCGAACTCGACGCGGTAGCGGGCGTCGATGGGCTGCTCGCGCATCGGCTTGAGCTTGAGCGGGTCGACGAAGACACCGTTCTGCTTGAGGCTGAAGTGCAGGTGCGGCCCGGTGGCCAGGCCGGTCATGCCGACGTACGCGATCACCTGCTTCTGCCGCACCTGCTGCCCCACCTGCAGCCCGCGCGCGAACTTCGACAAATGCATGTAGGTCGACTCCATCCCGTTCGCGTGCGCGAGGATCACCGCGTTGCCCGCGCCGCCGCGTGGCCCGACGTACGTGACCCGACCGTTGGCGGTCGCCCACACCGGCGTTCCCGTCGGTGCGGCGTAATCCACGCCGAGGTGCGCGCGCTCGGTGTGCAGGATCGGATGGAAGCGGTGTCGATCGAACGACGACGACACGCGCACGTACTTGAGCGGGGTCTTGAGCAGGCTCTTGACGATGCTCTCGCCATGCTCGGTGAAGTAGCCGGCACCCTGGGATGACCCGTCCTGCGGTTGGAAGTAGAACGCCCGGAAGGTGCCGACGCGCCCGGCGTACTCCGCCGCCAGCACGTGCCCGTACTTGTAGAACTTGCCGCCAAGGTAGCGCTTCTCGACGATGATCTTGTAGCGATCGCCCGCCTGCGAGTCGATGTAGAAGTTGATGTCCCACGCGAACATGTCCACGAACCAGCTCACCAGCGATGTGGATTCGCCCGAGCGCCGCACCGCTTCGTACAGCGACGATCCGATCACGCCGCCGATCTCGGTCACGCGGGTCTCGATCGGTTTCTCGTCACGCGTGGCCTTCCAGCCGATACCGTCGGGCGCGCGCTCGACGCGATAGGCGAGCGCCAGCGTGGTGCGATAGTCGAGCGCCCGCAGGTGATCCTCGGCGTCGAAGCGGAGCGTCCAAGCGTGGCCCGCGCGAACGGTGTGCAGATCGAAGACCTTGCCGAGCGCCGTCGCCAGCTCGTTTACGTCGCGCCCCGCCAGGCCTGCCGCCTTCCAGGCGCGCTCGACGGTGTCGGTCTCTTTCATCACGCCTTCGACGACGCGCGCGTCCTCTTCATCGCCGGACGGTTTCGGTTTCGCCGCCACCGGCGCCGGCCCGCCCTCCGGAGTGATCGCCGCGCTCGGGCCCACCTGCTTGCCCATCGCGCTGGTCTTGATCAGATCCGGCAGCGAGGTCCGTCCGCGCAGAAAGAAGAAATAGACGTTGATCGCGATCAGCGCCCCGAAGATGAGCGCCATGCGCACCGCGCCCTGCCAGGGAGCGGCGCGTCGGCGGGAACGCTTGGCGATTTTCTTCGACACGGGCGCTGTCTAGCGGATATCACGCACCCGCGACCAAAGCCAATTTTCGTAACGATCTCCGCAGGGTAAACACCTGTTCAGTCGCGCCCTACAGGCGTGCTGCGCGGAGCATCTCTTCGGCGTGCGCGCGCGCCTTGGGGGTGATCTTCGCGCCGCCGAGCATGCGCGCGATCTCGTCCTTGCGGTCGCCGGCGTCCAGGCGACGCACCACGGTGTGCACGCGGCCCTTGTCGGCGCCCTTCTCCACGCGGAAGTGCACGTCGGCGTAGGCGGCGATCTGCGCCAGGTGGGTGATGCACACCACCTGCTTCTCTGCCGCGACCGCGCGGATCTGGCGGCCGACCACATCGGCGACCGCGCCGCCGATTCCCGCGTCGACCTCGTCGAAGACGTAGGTCGCGACCTGATCGGCCCGCGACAGGATGCGCTTGAGCGCGAGCATGATGCGCGACAGCTCGCCGCCCGACGCGACCTTGTGCAGCGGGCGCGGCTCCTCGCCGGGATTGGCGGCGAGCAGGATCTCGGCGCGATCCCAACCGCTCGCGCCCAGCCGCCGGCCGTCGAAGGTCAGCGCCGGATCGTCGCCGTCGCGCGCGGCGGCGTTGGCCACCTGCACCTCGAGCCGAGCGCCTTTCATGGCCAGCTCGGCGAGCGCCTTCTCCACCCGCTGCGACAGGGTGCGCGCCGCTTTCTTGCGTGCGTCCGACAGCGCCTCGGCGCGCTTGGCACCGTCAGCGCGAGCGGCGTCGAGCTCGACGCGCAGGCTGGCGCGACGCTCTTCGCCCGAGGTCAGATCCGACAGCTCAGCGGCGATGCGATCGCGACGCGCGACCAGCTGGGCCACGTCGGGCGCCTGGTGCTTGCGCAAGAGCTTGCCGAGCAGGTGGAGACGATCGTCGACCTCCTGCAGCCGCTCCGGATCGGCCGACAGCCCGTCGGCGTAGCGCCGCAGATCCGCGGCCGCGTCCTCGAGCAACGCGCGCGCCTCGTCGATCTGCTTGCCGAGCCGCGCGAGCTCCGGATCGACGCGACCGAGCTCGCCCAGCTCGCGCCCGAGGCCGCCCACCTCCTCGACGATCGCGCCCTCGCGCGAGTACAGCGCGTCCTCGCCGCGCCGCGCGCCGGCCGACAGCTTCTCGACGGCGCGCAGGCGCTCGCGCTCGATCTTGAGCCGCTCCTCCTCGCCCGCTTCGAGCTCCGCGTCCTCCAGCTCCTTGAGCTGAAAGCGCAGGAACTCCTCGCGCTCGACGCGTTGCCGTTCGTCGAGCGTGGCGGCGCCCAACTTCTCGCCGAGCCCGACGATCCGCCCGTGCGCCTCCGTCGTCTCGGCGAGCAGCTTCTCGTTCCCGCCGAACGCGTCGAGGATCGCCAGGTGCTTGGCGGGATCGCCGAGCGTCTGGTGCTCGTGCTGCCCGGCCAGCTCGATCAGCACGCCCGCCACGTCGCCGAGCGCGGCGGCGGTAGCCAACACATTATTGATGTAGACACGACCGCGCCCCGACTTCGAGATCTGCCGCCGCACGATCAAGCCCTCTTCGGAAGGGGACGGCTCGATCCCCGCGCGTTCCAGCCGCTGTTTGAGCGCGTCCGCCGCCGGGCCGTGCGGCGGCTCGAACACCGCCTCGACCCGCGCCTCTTCGGCGCCGGCACGCACGACCTCCGCCGACGCGCGTCCGCCACGCAACAGCGAGACCGCCTCGACCAGCAGCGACTTACCCGCGCCGGTCTCGCCGGTGAGCACGTTGAAGCCCGGCCCGAGATCGATCTCCACGTCGTCGAGCAGGGCAAAGTCGGTGATCCGGAGGTGGGTCAACATGTTTGCTTATCGGCTCTCGCACCCAAGAAGTTGCGCTACCCTTCGCGCTCGCCCCAACGCAGCTTGTGTCGCAGCACATCGAAGTAACTCTCCGTCGGGCGGAACAGATACAGCGGCGGCGAGGCTTGCGAGATCTCGAGCGTGTCGTGTTGCCCCAGGTTGGTGCCCCACTGCCCGTCGATGGTGAACATGACGTGGTCGGCCGGCGCCGCCAGCTTGATGGTCAGCCGCGCCGAGGCGGGCGCGACCAGCGGCCGGTTGGTCAGCGTGTGCGGGCAGATCGGCGTGACCACGAACGCGCGCACGTCGGGGGTCACGATCGGCCCGCCGGCCGCCAGCGTATACGCGGTCGATCCGGTCGGCGTGCCGACGATCAGCCCGTCGGCGCGGTAGCGTGTCACCAGGTTTCCGTCGAGAAACGCCTCCAGCTCGATCAAGCGCGCCAGCGCGCCCTGGCTCACCACGGCGTCGTTGCAGGCGAACTTGACGATCTCCTCGCCCGTCGATCGACGCAGCACGCAGCGCAGCCGCAGCCGCTCTTCGATGCGCATCTCGCCGGTGATCGCGCGCTCGAGCGCGACCTGCGCGTCGGCCGGCGCGCACGAGGTGAGAAAGCCGAGGTGCCCGAGGTTCACCCCGAGGATCGGAATGCCGCGATCCGCCACCAACAACGCGCCGTGCAAGAGCGTCCCGTCGCCGCCCAGCACCAGCAACAGATCGATCTGCTCGGCGAGCGCCTGCTCGGCGACCTGGGTGGCGCCGGGAACCCCGCCCTCGTGGACGATGAACGCCTGATGCCCGCGCTCGGCCAACCAGGGTGCGAGCTGCCCGGCGATCTCCACCGCCTCGGGCTTGCTCCGCTTGAGCAACATCCCCACGCGCCGCATCAGCGGACCAGTCTACTTACTTGGGCGTAAAGAGATAGCCCTGATGTTGGAACAGACAGATGTTCCCCGGCCCCTCTTCGCGAGCGCGTTCGAGCGCGCGCGCGCCGAGCTTGAGCAGGTCGGCCGGCTCGTTCACCTCACGGCCGGGATAGAACGAGACGCCCATCGACACCGTCGGCACGAAGTCTTCGACCTTCGAGCGCGCGGCCTCGCGGTGCAGGCGCTCGGCGCAGATCAGCGAGCCGGCGAAGTGGGTGTTGGGCAACAGCGCCGCCAGCTCGGAGGGCCCGTAGCGGCACACCACGTCGATCTGCCGGAGCGAGTGCAGCGCGGCGTTGGCGATCGCCACCAGCACCTTGTCGCTGAACGGCGTGCCGCGCAGGTGCGTCACCTCGCGCAGCCCCTCGACCGTCAGCAGGATCAACGCGAGCGGCTCGTTGTAGCGCACCGAGCGCTTGAACTCTTCGTTCAGCCGTTCGCCGAGGAAGATGCGGTTGCGCAGCCCGGTCACGCCGTCGGCGATCGAGCGCGCCTCGACCTCGGCACGCGCGGCGCGCAGCTGGTCGACCAGGTTGCGCGTGCGCAAGAGCGCCTCGATGCGCGCGTGCACCTCGGCGGGAAAGAACGGCCGGCACACCACGTCGTCCGCGACCGCGAGCGCCTCGATGCGCGCCTCGAGATTGGGATTCGCCACCACCAACATCACCGGCGCGAACACGTGCGGGGTCTCGGCCTTCATGCGCGCCGCCAGCTCGTTGCCGGCGATCTTCGCCGCGTCCACGTCGATCACCGCCAGCTCGTGCCGCTGCGCGCGCCACAACGCCAGGCCATTTTCGCCGTCGCTGGCGATGGTGATCGAGTGGCCGGCCGCGCGCAGGAGCTCGAGCAGCCCGTCGCGCTGCGCCGAAGGCTGCTCGACGATCAGGATGCTCGGCACGCAGACCTCAGGCGGGCCCGCTCGGCGGGCGTGAGTAGGAACAAGTCCATCACCAGCTCGTCGAGCTCTTCGGTGGCGCCGGCGCCGCGCGCCTCGGCCAGCCGCGCGATCCGCCGCCGCGCGCTCGCGCTCGCCGCCGGCAGCGGCAGTCGCTCGAGGTGCGAGCGCAACAGCCGCGGCAGCGCGTGGCGCGCGGCGTGCGCGAACCGCAGCGGGCTCGAGTTGAGCGCGGCCGCGACGAAGTGCTCGTCGAGCGCCGGGTCGTCGACCGCCAGCGCGTTGGCGCTGTTCAGCGTGAGCCGCCCCTCTTCGTCGACGGCGGCCACCGGATGGCGCGCGATGAAGCGGTACACCACCTTGCGCCGGGCGTAGTTCTCGCGGCGCGCCGCCTGCTGCACGCGCTCGAGCGGCAGCGCCAGCCGCCGCGCGGGCGTGCGAATGCGGAACGCGCTGACGTCGGTTCCGGAGACGATCGGCTCGCCGCCGCCCGCGTCCACCAGCGCCGCGCGGTTGCGGCCGGTGACCACGCCGAGGATGAACGTGACCCGCCCCGCGAGCCGTTCGGCGCGCGCGTCGAGCTTTATGAGCAGCGCGCGATCGCCGGCCGAGAGCCGCGGGTTGAGCGAGCCCTCGCCGGCGAGCGTCGCCTGCGCCACCGGCCCCATGGGGGTCCACACCGGTTGCGCCGAGCGCGCGGCCGCGTCCGGCTCGCGCCGCGCCACCAGCAGCGCGGCCGGCGCATGCACGCCCGTGAACACATTGCCGAGCGGCTCCAGCCGCTCGATCGCCGCCAGCTCCAAGAGCCGCTCGCGCCCGGCCCGGTGCGCCGCGACCTCCAGCCACGCCGCCGGCAACAACAGGCACATCCGCCCGCCCGGTCTCAGCAGCTCGAGCGCGCGAACGACGAATCCGGTGGCCGACTCCTGCCCGCGCCGATCGTTTCCCACTCGTCCGGCGCCCCACGGCGGGTTGCCGAGCACCAGATCTACGTCCGACCCGATGGGAGCGAGCAGCCCGTCCGCCAGGCGCAGCCGCGCTGCGGGCACCAATCGCGCAGCTTCCTCGAGCGCCCCCCGATCGACGTCGAGCCCTTCGAGGCTCGCGTCCGGCCAGCGCGCTCCGGCCGCGCCCAGCCACACCCCCTCGCCGCACGACAAGTCGAGCACCCGCGCCGGGCGGAGCGTCTCGGGAAGGGTCCCGAGCGCGTTTTCGACAAGACTGGCGGGGGTATAGTAGGCTCCGAGGAGCTTCCGCGAGGCGCTCGGCACGCTTCACCCTATCACATCTAAACTGCTTGACACACAAGGACGGCCCGACTATAAGTCCCTGCCTTCCCCAAGGATCTACATAGATGCCGACGAAAACACAGATGATGACGGCTGAGGCCGCGGTTGCCGATCGCAAGTGGCACGTGGTCGATGTCGCGGGACTGACCCTGGGCCGCGCGTGCACGCAGATCGCGCACGTGCTGCGGGGCAAGCACAAGCCGACCT
This sequence comes from Myxococcales bacterium, assembly GCA_003170275.1. Lineage (GTDB taxonomy): Bacteria > Myxococcota_A > Polyangia > Palsa-1104 > Palsa-1104 > PALSA-1104. Next base: position 9,603 of record PNAM01000052.1, on the reverse strand, counting down.
ACACGCCGCACGTCGATGCGGGCGACTTCGTGGTGGTCCTCAACGCCGCGAAGATCCACCTCACCGGCAAGAAGCTGCAGGGCAAGCTCTACTATCGCCACTCGCTCTATCCGGGTGGGCTCACCATCTTCACCGCCGAGCAGCTCCTCAAGCGCAACCCGGTCGAGCTGATCGAGCGCGCCGTGTGGGGCATGCTGTCGAAGGGCCCGCTCGGCCGCAAGGTCTACAAGAAGCTGAAGGTGTTCGCGGGCGACAAGCACCCGCACGCCGCACAGACGCCAAACGAGCTCAAGCTCCAGCCGTCCCGTCACCAGTAAAGAGGAACGCATGGAATTGTCCGTCGACAGCAAGAACGCCTTCTACTCCACCGGCCGCCGCAAGCACGCGGTCGCGCGCGTGTGGATGATGCCCGGCTCGGGCAAGATCCTCATCAACCACCGCGACATCGATCACTACTTCGGTCGCGCGACGTCTAAGATGATCCTGCGCCAGCCGCTCGAGCTGACCGAGACCACCGCGCGTTGGGACATCTACGTCAACGTCGCCGGCGGCGGGTTGTCGGGACAGGCCGATGCGATCCAGCACGGCATCACGCGCTCGCTGATGAAGATCAACGCGTCGTTCCGTCCGGCGCTCAAGAAGGCCGGCTTCATCACGCGCGACTCGCGCATCAAAGAGCGCAAGAAGTACGGTCAGCGCGGCGCCCGCGCCCGCTTCCAGTTCTCCAAGCGCTAGAAACTCCCGCCTCGACTACACGCCGCGTTCCCTCGGGGACGCGGCGTTTTTCTTTTGCTACAGTTCAGCTCATGGAACGGCTGCCGGTCGCGGTCATCGGCGCGTCGGGCTACACCGGCGCAGAGCTGGTGCGCCTGCTGCACGGCCATCCGCGCGTCGCGCTCGCCGGCCTGTACGCCAGGCGCGCTGCGGGCGACAAGATCGCCGCGCATTTTCCGCAGTTCGCCGGGACGCTCGACGGCGAGTATCTCCACTACGATGCCGACGCGGTGGCGCGTGCGGCCAAGGTCGCGTTCCTCGCGCTGCCGCACGGCGAGGGCATCGCGGCCGCCAAGGAGCTGATCGAGCGCGGCCTGCTGGTGCTCGATCTGTCGGCGGATTTCCGCCTGCGCTCCGCCGCCGTCTACGAGCAGTGGTACGGTGCCCACGGCGCGCCCGAATTGCTGGCCGAGGCGCGCTACGGCCTCGTCGAGCGGCACCGCCACAGCTTCGCCGGCGCGCGCCTGGTGGCGGTCCCCGGCTGCTACCCGACCGCGACGCTGCTCGCGCTCGCGCCGCTCCTCGACGCGCACCTGATCTCGCCCGACGGCTTGATCGTCGACGCCAAGAGCGGCGTCTCGGGCGCCGGTCGCACGCCGTCGTTGGCGACCCACTTTGCGGAAGCGGGCGAAGGCGTGCGCGCCTACAAGATCGCCGATCACCGACACACGCCGGAGATCGAGCAGGAGCTGGCGCTCGCGTGCGGCAAGGAGGTGCGGCTCACGTTCACGCCGCACCTGATCCCGATGAGCCGCGGCATCCTGTCGACCTGCTACGCGACGCCCACCGATCCGTCGCGCGAGCGCGCCGACTATCTCGCGGCGCTGCGAACGGCGTACGCCCACGAGTCGTTCGTGACGGTGCTCGATCGCCCGCCCGACACCGCGCACGTGCGCGGCTCGAACCGCGTGCAGGTCTCGGTGTTCGTCGACCGCCGTGCGCATCGAGTGATCGCGGTGGGCGCGATCGACAACTTGATCAAGGGCGCGGCCGGCCAGGCGATCCAGTGCTTGAACACGATCGCCGGCTGGCCCGAGACCGAAGGCCTGGCGAGCCTGGCGATGTTTCCCTGACGGCGTTAGCAAACTTACCGGCATGCATCCTGCTAAAGAGGGGGCCATGCGCGCGCACGCGTTCGTTTGGCTAACGGTGGCGCTGGGCGGATGCGGTGCGCCGCCGGGCTCGCCGGGCGCGGACCTCGGCGGTGACGACGGCGCGGCGCTCACGCCGAGGTGGGCGATCTTCTCGCCCTCGGTCCCGCAACAGATGCCGCGCTGGGGCATGCCGCTGGTCCAGGTGCCCGCCGAACGGCGCTTCGTCGGCTTCGGTGGCTCGCTCTATCCAGGCGGTGGCGCGGTCGCCGAGACCTGGTCGCTGTCGATGAAGGATCAGAGCTGGTCGCTGGTCCTCGATTCCACGCCGCCACCCGCCAAGCGCTACAGCCCCTGCGTGGCCTGGCTGCCGGACCAGAACGAGATGCTGCTGATCGGCGGGCGCGACGACGCAGGACCGCTGCCGCCGGCCGCCTGGACCTTCAACGTGACGTTGCGCAGCTGGACCGGGATCACAGGCGCGGAGCTGCCGCCCGGCGTGATCGGCTGCCATGCCGCGTATCTCCCCAGCACGGGCCAGGCGATCGTGTTCGGCGGCGGCGGCTCGGGCGGGCTGTCGAGCGAGACCTACGCCTACGATCCGCTCGCGCGCACGTTCACCCGGCTGAGCCCGAACACCATCCCGCCCGCGCGCATGGACGGCGCGACCGCCTACGATCCCGGCGATGGCGGGCGGATGCTGATGTTCGGCGGCGCGCTCGACGTCGACCCAGCCCACCCGCAACACCTCGACGATCTGTGGGCCTTCGACGGCACCGACTGGACCGCGCTCGCCCAAGGCACGCACCCGGCCGCGCGACGCGTCGCCGCCGCCGCCTTCGACGGCGCGCGGCGGGCGTGGGTGATCTTCGGCGGCACCGTCGAGACCGCGGACCTGAACGATCTCTGGCGCTACGACGCAGCGCGCGGCGCCTGGCTGCAGCTCTCCGGCGACGGCGCACCACCGGCACGCGGCTTCGCGTCCGCCGGCTACGATCCGATCGACGACGCCTACCTGGTCCTCGGCGGGCTGGACCAGCCGTCCACGCTCGCCCTCGCCGACGGATGGATGCTGCACCTTCAGTAACTGCTATCATCGCGACGTGCGGCGCCGCGTCCCCATTCTCGCCAAGCTGCTCGGTGCGTCTCTGGTGCCGACGGTGGCCACCTTCGCCGGCTTCGGCGCGCTCGCCCACTACGTGGCGCGCCGGTCGCTCGAAGAGGAGCTGGGGCGCCGGCTCACGTCGGTGGCGGCGGCAGCGGCGGCGCAGATCGGCGACGAGAACGTGGCATCGTTACAGCCCGGCGACGAATCGACGCGTGCCTACCGCAACGTGAAGAAGCGCCTGGCCGAGCTCGAGACCGCCACCGGCGTGGCGCGCATCTACGTGTTCGCGCCCGACGGCAGCTCCCGCTGCGACACGCGCGAGCTGCCGATCGGCGAGCGCTACTACAAGCTCGACGCGGATCGCTCGGAGCTGCGCACGGTGTTCGCCGGCACGCCGGCCGCCTCGGTGCTGTTCAAGGGCCGCGACGGCATGCTCTACAAGTCGGGCTACGCGCCGCTCGGCCAGCCGGCGGCGTTCGCGGTCGGCGTCGACGGCGCGGCCTCGCTGTACGAGCAACTTGCGGGCTTTCGCCGCACGCTGGTGCTGGTCGGGGCGGGCGGCACGCTGGCGGTGGTGGCGCTGTCGATGTTGGTGGCGCGCCTGTTGGTGCGGCCGATCAAGCGCCTCGAACGCGCGGCGGCGCGCATCGGCCAGGGCGATCTGCAGGAGCCGGTGGTGGCCTCTTCGCGCGACGAAATCGGCGTGGTCGCCGAGACGCTCGAGGCGATGCGGCAGCAGCTGCGCAGCCGCGACGAGCGCATGCAGATGATGCTGGCCGGCATCGCCCACGAGGTGCGCAACCCGCTCGGCGGCATGGAGCTCTACGCCGGGCTGTTGCGCGACGATCTCGCGGGCGACGCCGAGAAGCTCGGCTATGTGAAGAAGATCGAGCGCGAGCTCGAGCGCCTGAAGATCATCGTCAACGACTTCCTCGAGTACGCGCGGCGGCCCAAGCCCGAGCTCAAGCCGCAAGATCTGGCCGAGCTGCTCGCCGAGGTGCGCGACCTCACGCTCGCCTCGGCACAGCCGCGCCAGGTCGAGGTCACGCTCGACGCGGTTCCGGCGCGGGCGGCGTGCGATTCGGGGCAGCTGCGCCGCGCGCTGCTCAACCTGGCGCAGAACGCGGTGCAGGCCTGCCCCACCGACGGGAGCGGCCGCGTGCGGCTGGGCGTGGCGCGCACCGACGGCGAGGTGCTGGTCACCATCCGCGACACCGGACCAGGCATCGACGCGGCCACGCTGGAAAAGATCTGGACCCCGTTCTACACCACCAAGCAGCAGGGCACCGGGCTCGGCCTCGCGTTCGTGCGCGACATCGCGATCGATCACGGCGCGCGCATCGCGGTCGAGTCGCAACCGGGAGGCACCACCTTCACCCTCACGCTGCCGGAGTCAGCCTGACCCATGGCGACGATCCTCCTCATCGACGACAACGAGACCATCCGCGACGGACTTGCGCACGTGGTCAAGAAGATGGGCCACACGCCCGTGACCGCGGCGAGCGGCAAGGAGGGCCTCGAGAAGTTCAAGGCCGCGCGCCCCGACTTCGTCATCACCGACCTCAAGATGGAGGGGATGGACGGCGTCGAGGTGGTGCGCTCGATCCGCGAGCTCGATCCCGACTGCCCGGCGATGATCATCACCGGCTTCGGCACCGTCGAGACCGCGGTCGAGGCGATGAAGCTGGGCGCCTTCGATTTCCTGATCAAGCCGTTCGCGCCCGAGGTGGTGCGACTCAAGGTCGAGCGCGCGCTCGAGCTGCGCAACGCGCGGCGCGCCAAGGGCCGGCTCGAGGCCGAGAACGCGTACCTGCGCGGCGAGGAGACCGAGCGCTTCGGCGAGATCGTCGGCTCGACCGACGCGATGAAGCGCGTGTTCGGCGTGATCGAGCGCGTCGCGCCCACCGAGACCTCGGTGGCGGTGTACGGCGAGTCGGGCACCGGCAAGGAGCTGGTCGCGCGCGCGATCCACACGCGCTCGCGGCGCGCGTCGGGCGCGTTCATCAAGGTCAACTGCGGCGCGCTGGCCGAGACCCTGCTCGAGTCGGAGCTGTTCGGCCACGAGAAGGGCGCGTTCACCGGCGCGATCAAGCGCAAGCTCGGCCGCTTCGAGCTGGCCGACGGGGGCACGCTGTTCCTCGACGAGATCGGCGACATCACGCCGTCGCTGCAGACCAAGCTCTTGCGCGTGCTGCAGGAGCGCGAGTTCGAGCGCGTCGGCGGCGAGTCGAGCATCAAGGTCGACGTGCGGGTGGTCTCCGCGACCAACAAGGACCTCGCCAAGGAAGTGGCCGAGGGGCGCTTCCGCGAAGATCTCTACTACCGGCTGCAGGTGGTGCCGATCACCATCCCGCCGTTGCGCGAGCGCAAGGACGACCTGCCCCGGCTCGTCGACCACTTCATCGCCAAGCTGGCGCCCAGGACCAACCCGAAGGTGACCGGTATCGAGGACGCCGCGCTGGCCCGCCTGCTCGCCTATCGCTGGCCCGGCAACGTGCGCGAGCTTGGCAACGTGATCGAGCAGGCGCTCGTCTTCACGGACGGCGAGAGAATCTCGCCCGACGCGCTGCCCGACGCCCTCCGCGGAGCCGATGGGACCGCCCGCCCCAGGGGCGCGCCCGGCGAAGGCGGCGGGCTACCCGTGCCGACCGGTGAGTTGGCGCTGCCCGATCTGCTCGACGACCTGGAAAGACAGCTGATCCTCAAGGCCTACTCCACGGCCAAAGGGGTCAAGACCGAGACCGCGCGACTTTTGGGCATAAAAACGAGTGCGCTGTATTACAAACTCGAAAAGTATGGAATCAGCTAACCCAAACCGCAGAAATTTGAGAGTAGGAGTGAGTGGTTAGCCTTTGGCGTCGCGCACTTGGAGAACCTTGCGTGGCGGCATACCGGTTGCTTAGACTAGGACCGAGATGAAGCTGTGGGTCGCCATCGCGCTGTTTTTCGCTGCCGTTCAGGCCGCTCCGGCCCGGGCCGACGCGCTAGGCGACGTGCAGGCGCAGCAGCTCGAGGTGACCCGGCTCGACGGCGAGCGGGCGCAGCTCGACGGCCGCCGCGTGCGGCTCGAGCACGAGAGCCAGGAGCTGGCCGCCGAGATCGAGCGCGAAAAGGCCGAGGCGCCAGGCGTCCGCCGCGACTTCCGGCTCCAGGAGCTGCTGGCGGCGTCGCAAGCCAAGACCTCCGAGCTCGAGCGGGTCGCCAGCGACCTGCGCGCGCGCACCCAGTCGCTCACCGGCGCTCGCCGCACGTTGATGAGCTCGTGCGACCGCGCGCTCGGCGGCAGCCTGCCCGAAGCGCGCCGCCTCGAGCTGGCGCGCCTGCGCACCGCCCAGGTCACCCTGCTCGCCATGCCGCAGCAGCCGCTCGGCATCGGCAAACCGGTGCCCGCGCCCGCCTATGACCCGCTGGACGGTCCGCGCGAGCTCGCGGAGAAGGCCGATCTGTTGCGTGACTCGGGCGACAAGCTGCGCCGTGAAGTGACCCGCATCGCCTCGCGCATCGACGACGTCGAGCGCCGCCGCCACCTTCGCGAGCGCGCCGGCGCGGTGGACGAAGACTGGTTCGGGGAGTCCACCTCGAACCGCCACGTCGCGCGCTCGTCGACGAGCCACGGAACCGATACCGCCGGCAAGGCGAGCGACGCCAATCCGCAGACTCCGGGCGCGGGCGTCGCCGGACCTCCGACGGGCGGCGGCGCAGGCTCCGCAACGCCTTCACCGGCGGGCGGAGGCACCACCAACGGCGGCGGCACTCCGCCGGTCAGCAACTTCGCCAACGATCCGGCCAACCGCGGCAGCGACTCGACCGTACTGCGCAACCTGGTCGATCCGGCCACCCTCGATGAGCTGCGCCGCGCCGACGGCTCCGACGATCTCGAGCGCCAGGTGCGCGCGCTGCGCCGCGCCCAGGGCGAGCTGCAGGGCCTGGCCAACGACCTCGAGCGCCGCGCCAAGGGGCTGTCCTCGCGCGCCAACGAGCTCAAGCACCAGAAATAAGGTACGTTAGCGCCGTGCATGGGGTCCTCCTCCTCGCAGCGCTCAAGCTGACGCTGCGCCTCGAGCTGGGCCCCGAGTACGACTCCAACGCCAACCGCGCCGAGATCGTCCAGGGCGCGGCGGTCACCGACGTGCCGACCGGCTCGTTCCTGCTGCGCTCGACGGTGCGCGGGTCGCTCGCGTGGCGCTCGGGCCGGAACACGCTGCGCGCGGCGGCCCTCATCGGCGGCAAGGTGTTCTTCAACCCCGACGTGCAGGACCAGAACATGTTGGTCGGGCAGCTCGGGATCGAGGACCGCGTGCGCGCGACCTCGTGGCTCGATCTCGGCCTCTCCGGCGACTACTACGACGTCGCCCAGCAGACGGTGAACACCACCTGCGCGGTGGTCTCGTGCGATCGCCACCGCGACTTCCGCTCCGGCTCGGCGCAAGCACGCGTGTCGTTCGTCGACGATCCTGGGGAGCTCACCTTCACCGGCGGCTATCGCGGCTTCGTATGGAAGCCCGACCCGAGCTTCGACTTCCAGGCCGGCCAGGCGACGGTGCTCGCCGCGGTGCGGCTATACGCGGGGTCGGCCGAGCGCGAGCACGAGATCGATCTGAGCGCGAGCTATCACCTCGAGCGGCGCCTGTACACCGGCTTGCTCGAGGTCAACAACTGCATGCCTGGCATGCCGCTCTCGGACACCTGCATCGGCAACGGCAGCCGCAACCGCGCCGACTGGTTCCACGAAGGCGCGGTCGAGCTGACCTGGGTGCGTGTTGTGCTGGTCAGCCTGGCCTACGCGATTCAGCTCAACCAATCGAACAGCTTCGGGCAGTCGCTGCTGCGGCACTTGATCACGCTCAAGCTGTCGGCCCGGCTGCCGTGGGAGCTGTACCTGACGCTCAAGGGGCAGCTGCTGGTGAACCGGTATCTCGACCCGGTGCTCCTCGACCGGGAAGTCAGCACGCAGACCTTCGTGAGCATCGAGGAGGAGAACCGCAACGCGTTCATCGTCGATCTGGAGCGCCCGATCGGGCGCAGCGGATTGGCGGTGGAGGCGCGCTATTCGGTGTATACGAACGAGCTTGGGTCGACTCCGGCGAGCTTCCAGCGCCACGTCGGTTACCTGGGCCTGAGCTACCGCGTGGGAACCAAATGAGCGAGCGCCCCGCGCGAGCGGTCGACAATAGGAACGAATGCGCGGCCCGTCGGGCCGTGCTGTTTATGGGCGCCGGCCCATGAACCAGGGAAGGCCGCCGCCCGACGCCCGTAAGACCGGGTATATCGAGGAATTGACGTGTAAGATGGAGATCAGCGAGAACATCCTTGCGGAGGGCAGCTTGAGCAAGCGGCCACTGCGCCGAATCCGGGTTTCGCACCCGGTGCCGGCGCCCTCCATCGACGAGCCGACCGACGACGAGTTGCTCCGTTTTCTCGACGGAGCGATGACGGAACAGGAACGGCTCCCGTTCGAAGAGCGACTCAAGAGCAGCCCCTACGCCTCGGCGCGCGTCGAGGTGCTTTCGGCGGCCCTGGCCGAGAACGGCTGGCCCGTGTCCGACGACGACCCGACCTCCGGCTCCGCGTAACTTTCCACCAAAACGCAGTCAAATCAGTGGCATGGCAGATGCTATACCGGTGACGGAAGCAGGACACGGGTGCAACCAATGAGAACGTTAGTACTTGGAATGACTATGCTTTTCACGATTCCCGCGGTGGCCGGTGAGGTCGCCACGACGGCGACTTCTGTCGCCAGTGACGGGGTCAATCAACCACAGCTACGCGTGGTTGGGCGACTCAACGTCAACACGGCCACGCGTGACCAACTGCTGCGAGTACCCGGCCTCGACGCCACCACAATCGAGGCCCTCCTCGAAGCCCGCGTCCAGGCGCCGATCGAGGACCTGCTCTCCGTCACGCCCATCGCCCCTGAAGCCCTGGTCCACCTCAAGACCGAAGGCGCCTCGAACTTCACCCGAATCCTCCAGCAGCCGCTCCAGAAGCTCGACACCCTCGCCCAGCGCTAGCACCAAAAAGAAAAGCCCCGGTTTCCCGGGGCTTTCCGAACTACTTTCTAGAAACGACGTGAGCTGCCGGGAGCTACATTCCCATGCCGCCCATTCCGCCCATTCCACCCATGCCGCCCATCCCGCCGCCGCCGCCACCGCCGCCGTGGGAGTGAGACTCCTCCTTCGGCCGCTCGGCAACGAGTGCTTCGGTGGTGAGCATGAGCGAGGCGACCGACGCGGCGTTCTGCAGCGCGGTGCGCACGACCTTGGTCGGGTCGATGACGCCGGCCTCGATCAGGTCCTCGTACTCGTCGGTCGCAGCGTTGTAGCCGAAGGCACCCTTGCCCTCGCGCACCTTGTTGACCACGATCGAGCCCTCGACGCCGCCGTTCTGCGCGATCTGACGCAGGGGCTCCTCGATCGAGCGCTTGATGATGTTGACGCCGAACTGCTGCTCCTCGGAGACCTTGAGGTTCTCGAGCGCCGGCAGGGCCCGCAGCAGCGCAACGCCGCCGCCCGGAACGATGCCCTCTTCGACGGCCGCGCGGGTCGCGTGGAGCGCGTCCTCGACACGGGCCTTCTTCTCCTTCATCTCGGTCTCGGTGGCCGCGCCGACCTTGATCACCGCCACGCCGCC
>PNAM01000054.1 GCA_003170275.1 Myxococcales bacterium | reverse complement strand
ATCGACTTCCGCGCGCTGATCCACGACATCCACTTCGCGCGATTGCGCGCCGGATACTCCGAGCGCAACAACCTGGTCGACCCGGGCGTCCTCTCGATCCTCGGCGGCAGCATCGGCGAATTCAAGGACGAGCTGTTTCCTCAGGACATCCGCAACTGCACCAAGTGCCACACCGACGCGGGCAACTCCTGCAAGGTGGCCACCGACTGCGGCATCGGCCAGGCGTGCGAAGCGGGCACGTGCGTCAACAACGCCTGGAAGCAGCCGTCGACCATCGCCTGCACCTCGTGCCACGACGAGCAGGCGGTGTTCGCGCACTCGGCGCTGCAGACCTGGACCGACCCGGCCACCAACCAGAAGATCGAAAGCTGCGACGTTTGCCACGGCGAAACCGAGCAGTTCTCCGTCGCCAACGTGCACCAGATCGCCGACCCCTACGTCCCCACCTACGGACGATAAAAAGAAAGGACTGACCATGCGCATCCAGCTCACGTTCGGAATCCTGATGCTCGCACTCGTCGGCGTCCACGTCGGCATCACCTTCGCCGACGCGGATCCGCGCACCGTCCGCACCTTCAAGGCCAAGTGCGCCGCGTGCCATGGCGACGACGGCAAGGGCGCCACCGAGCAGGGCAAGAAGATGGGGATGGGCGACCTGAGCTCGGCCGCCTGGCAGAAGGAATTTACCGACGACAAGATCAAGGCCGCCATCAACGACGGGTTCAAGCGCGACAAGAACGGCAAGCACCAGGAGATGGAGTCGTTCAAGGACAAGCTGCGCCCCGAGCAGGTGGATGCGCTGGTGGCCTACCTGCGCGCCCTCGCGAAGTAGAGCGCAGACGTGAGTGGAGGGGCGCGCGCGATGGCTGGCTTGTGGGCCCTCGGCATCCTCGGTTGCTCGACGGTGCGGCCGCTCGACGACGAGGGACGGCGCTGCCCGACCGAGGCGGCGTGCGCGACGGTGCACCCGCCCGGAATCGCCGATCCGATGAGCCCGGACTTCCACGGGATCCTGATCGAGTCGCTCGGCTGGGACCTGGGGAAGTGCGCGCACTGTCACGGGGAAGACTTCGCCGGGGGCACCTCGGGCAAGAGCTGCCTCCGCTGCCACGAACAAGGCGTCTCGGCGTGCACCACCTGCCACGGCCAACCGCCCGAAACCGGCGCGCATCTGGCACACGCCAATAAGAAGCTCGATTGCAGCGCGTGCCACGTCAAACCGGTGCTCTACACCGACGCGGGGCACCTGTTCGCCGAGAACGGCTCGGTGATCGACACCCCGCGCATCACCTTCGGCGCGCTGGCCAACGCGAGCCTACACGCCGGCGACCGCTCGGAGCCGCCCGAGTGGAAGAACGGCGCCTGTAGCGGAGTGTACTGCCATGGAGACACCTTTCGCGATACCAACGCGATCGTCACCCGACCGCTCTGGAATGGCGGCGCGGCCAACGCGGCATGCGGGACCTGCCACGGGCTGCCGCCGTCGAACCACACGCGCAGCAACTGCGTCGAGTGCCATGCGCGGGTCACCGACGCCAGCCGCAGGCTGGTCGGCGACGCGCTGCACGTCGACGGCAAGGTCAGCCTGGGCGACGATTCGGGCACGTGCCTGGCCTGCCATCCGTCGCCAGGCGGAGCGCACGCGGCACACACCGGTGCACTCCATCGGTTGCGACCGCCGCTCGGCTGTACCGAGTGCCACGTTCCACCGGCGGAGGTGAGCAGCCCGGGCCACATCGATCACGACGGGCCGGCGACGGTGTTTCCGGCCGGCTGGACCGGCCTCGGCGCCACCGGCGGCGCGACGCCCGCGTTCGACGCGAGCACGTCGACGTGCAGCAACGTCTACTGCCACGGCACGAGCTCGCGACCGGATTGGAACGGCGGCAGCAGCGCGGCCGCTTGCGGCGCGTGCCACGGGATCCCGCCGCTGAACGCCGCGCACACGAGCTCGATCGGCCTAGCCGATTGTCACCTGTGCCACCCGTCGACCATCGACGCGACCGGCAGCCTGATCGTGGGCGCGACCTCGACGCACCTCGACGGGGTGATCGATGGGCCGTAGCGCGCTGCTGCTGCTGCTCGCCGTGACCTCGACCGCGCGCGCCGACACCGTCGACGCCACCGTCTCGACGCTAATCGCCGGCCGGCAGGATCCGCGCGACGGACGCGTGTACACCGTGGTCCCGGTCTACGAGACCCTCACGCTGACCGTCGGCGACGTGCGGCTGCGCCACGTCGACGATCTGCGCATCGTGGTGTCGGGCTGGGGCGAGCTCGCGCTCGGCGATCCGCGCGAAGGGCTGGCCACCGGCGATCTCGACGTCGGGTTCATCGAAGGCAAGCTGCTAGATCGCCGGTTCGTGCTGCGCATCGGCCGGCAGTTCGTGTTCGGCGGCGCGGCGCGCGCCCGCCAGATCGACGGCGGCTCGCTCACCGTGCGGCTGTGGAGGGGACTCGCCGTCAATGCCTACGGCGGCGCGCCGGTCACGCCCCGCTTCGCCACCCAGCAGGGAGACGCGATCGCCGGGGCGCGGCTGTTCTGGCGACGCTCGTTCAACACAGAGCTCGGCTTGTCCTTCGTACACGTGCTCGACAAGGGCCGGGTGGCGCGCGAGGACCTGGGCGCGGACGCGCGCTGGCAGGCGCACCCCACCCTGGCGCTCACCGACTATGCGCTCCTGAGCCTGACCGAGCTGCGGCTGGCCGAGGGCGATCTGGCCGCGACCTGGCAGCCGCTCCGCATGCTCGAGGTGCGCGCCGATTATCGCCGTACCGCGCCCGACCTGTTTTTGCCGCGCAGCTCGATCCTGTCGGTGTTCTCGCAGGAGTCGCACGATGAGGCGGGCGCCAGCATCTATCTGCGGCCGCATGCGCGCGTGCGGCTGACCGCCGACTACCATGTCATCGTCGGCGCGGCGGGCGTCGACGCGGCGGGCGCCGGCAACCGCGCGGGCGTGAAGCTCAACGTGTACCTCGGACCGGCGTTCGAGACCTCGCTCGGCGCCGAGGCGCGGCTGCTCACGCTGCCTGGCAACGGCTACACGCAGGCGCGCCTGTACCTCATTCACCGCATTCTGCCGACGCTGGCCATCACGCTCGACGCGGACGCGATCGTGCTCGAGCAGCCGCTCACCGGATACGCTGGGCAGACCTTCTCGTTCACCGGCGCGGGCACGCTCGGCTGGGACTTCCACCCCGGCTGGCGCGTGGTGGGCACCGCGATCGGCGACGTGACCCCGTTCGTCGAGCGGCGCCTCGAAGGGATGGTCAAGCTGGTCTACAACCAGACGTTCCACGTCCGCGAGGAGCGCAAATGAGGACCGTGCTCGTCTGCGCCGTCGTGTTCACCGCCTCGTGCGCGTTCTTCCGCATCGATCAGATCAGGATCCCGCACGCTACCCACAAGGCCGCCAAGGTCGAGTGCCTGACCTGTCACGAGAGCATCTACGACGCCAAGACACTCGACGGGCGCTTTCTCCCCGACGAGAAGACGTGCCTTTCGTGTCACCGCGAGCAGAAGGAGAAGGGCAACTGCGGGTTCTGCCACACCGAAGTGCGCCGCGCCGCGCACTTCCCCGCGCCGAAGCCAACGCTGCGGGTCTCGCACGCCGACCACATCGAGCGCGTCAAGGAAGACTGCTCGGTGTGCCATAAGACCCTGCCGAGCCCGTTCCGCACCAGCGAGACGCGCCCGCCCATGACGGCGTGCCTCTCCTGCCACGAGCACAAGAAGGAATACGACGAGGGGCGCTGCCGCGGCTGCCACCTGGACTTCAGGAAGCTTCCGCTCAAGCCGGTCGCAGACTTCTCGCACCAGCTCGACTGGGTACGCGAGCACGGCGCGCCGGCGCGTTCGAACGCGGACAGCTGCGCGCAGTGCCACGACCAGACCTTCTGTAGCGACTGCCACGCGTCGACGGTGTCCACCAAGATCGAGGTCAAGCTGCCCGAGCGCGTCGACGTGAGCTTCATCCACCGCAACGACTTCATCAGCCGCCACGCGATCGAGGCCAAGGCCGAGCCGGCCACCTGCCGACGCTGTCACGGCTCGAGCTTCTGCGAGAGCTGTCACCAGGCGCAGAACCTGACCCCGTTCGCCGCGAACCCACGCGATCCGCACCCGCCCGGCTGGGCGTTCCCGGGCTCGGCCAGCTTCCACGGACAGGCCGCACGCCGCGACATCACCAACTGCGCCGCCTGCCACGATCAGGGCGTGCGCTCGATCTGCGTGGACTGCCACAAGGTGGGAGGCGTGGGTGGCAATCCGCACCCGCTCGGCTGGACCGACCGCCACGGCCGCGACGAGATCTCACGCAACAACATGTGCCTCGCGTGCCACCAATGACGCCGCCGGGTGGCACGAAGCCTGCTTTGTGCGCACCCGTGCATAACGATCGACGCAATTTTTTCGGCCAGCTCGCGATGTACGTGAGCCTTGCGGTGAGCTACGGGACGGCGGCGGTGCTGGCTGCAAAATATCTGTATCCAATGAAGAGGACGCCGACGATACGCTCGATCTTCGTCGCGCGGTTGAGCCAGCTTCCCGACGGTGGCACCCACGTGGTGACCGATCTGCGCGGCGTGCCGGTGCAGGTGGTGCGGCAAGGTGACTCGCTGCTCGCATTGTCGACCGTGTGCCCACACCTCGGCTGCCGCGTGCGCTGGGAAGGCGGCGCCAAACAGTTCTTGTGCCCCTGCCACAACGCCGCGTTCGATCAGGAGGGCAAGGTGCTCTCCGGCCCGCCGCCCCGCCCGCTCGGCCGCTACGAGGTCGAGGTGATCGAGGGCAGCGTCTACCTCAAGATGAAGGAGCCTGCGTGAGCCTTCGCGGGTGGCTCAAGGAGCGGGTGCCGGTCGATCTGGACCGCCTGAGCGAGGTCACCAACGAGCCGGTGCCGGGCCACCTCAAGCGCTGGTGGTTCGCGCTCGGCGGCACCCCCGCATACCTGTTCCTGATCCAGATCGCCACCGGGCTGATGCTCCTGTTCTATTACGTGCCCGAGCCTGGCCGCGCGTATGGCTCGGTCGCGAACATCTCGCAGAACGTGAGCTTCGGCTGGTGGCTGCGCAGCCTGCACAAGTGGTCGGCGACCGGAATGATCGTCGCGGTCTGCCTGCACACGCTGCGGGTGTTCTTCACCGGCTCGTTCAGGAAGCCGCGCGAGCTCACCTGGATGTTCGGCTGCCTGCTCCTGTTCATGACGCTGGCCGAGGGCATCACCGGCTACTCGCTGGTCTACGAGCAGCTCTCGTACTGGGGCGCCACGGTCACCGCCAACCTGGCCGGCGCCATGCCGCTCGTCGGCAAGTTCGCCTCGACGTTCATCCGCGGCGGCGACGAGGTGGGGCCGGCCACGCTTTCCCGCTTCTTCGTGCTGCACACCGCGATCCTGCCGATCGTGATCGTCGCGCTGGTGGCCGCGCACATCGCGTTGGTGCGCATCCACGGCATGTCCGACGAGCTGCGCTTCCGCGATCAGGTCAACGAGCCCAAGACGTTTCCGTTCTTTCCCGATCACCTGCTCACCGAGATGATGATCGCGCTCACGCTGATGGTGCTGCTCGACGTGGTGGCGGTGATGGCGCCCGCCGGCCTCGGCGATCCGGCCAACCCGGCGATCACGCCCGAGCACATCCGGCCCGAGTGGTACTTCTACTTCGCGTTCCGCTGGCTCAAGCTGACCTCGCTCAAGGTGGGGGTGCTCGGCACCTTCACCGCCGCACTGGTGATGCTGTTCTGGCCCGCCGTCGACGCGGGGCTGCGCCGCCTGGCGCCGAAGCGTGAGCTGAACATCCTGTTCGGCATCCTCGCGGTGCTGGTCGTGGTCGTGTTCACCATCTGGGAGGCTCTCGTCTGATGACTGCTGAATTCAAACGCGTGATCGTTGCGGTCCTCGGGATGTTGTTCTTGGCGTCGCTGCTGGTGGTCGCGTACAAGGAAGTGAAGCGCGAGCACAAGCCCGGCGAGCGGCCGAAGCCGGTGGTCGCCGCGGACTCCAAGGAGTGCGTCGACTGCCATCAGAAGACCTCGCCAGGGATCGTGCTGCAGTGGCAGGACTCCAAGCACGCGCTACGCGGCATCGGCTGCCTCACCTGCCACGCCGCCGACGCGAAGGACGTCGACGCGTTCGAGCACCACGGCGTCAAGATCGCGACCATCGTGAGCCCGCTCGACTGCTCCAAGTGCCACCCGACCGAATTCAAGCAGCAGGCGGCGAGCCGCCACGCTGAGGCGGCGTCGTTCGTCGGCTCCGCCGACAATTTCCTCGGCGAGGTGGTCGAGGGCGGCCCGACGCCCACGCTCGGCTGCGAGGCCTGCCACGGCACCACCGTCAAGGTGCTGCCCAGCGGCAAGCTCGATCCGGCCACCTGGCCGAACGGCGGCATGGGCCGCATCAACCCCGACGGCTCCAAGGGCTCGTGCGCGGCCTGCCACTATCGCCACGACTTCTCGCTGGCGATCGCGCGCGGGCCCGACACCTGCGGCAAGTGCCACACGGGCCCGGATCACCCGCAGCTCGAGGTCTACAACGAGTCCAAGCACGGCGTGCGCTTCCGCGAGCTGCACGACCAGATGAACCTGACCGCCCAGCCGTGGGTGGTGGGCCGCGACTACCACGCGGCGCCCACCTGCGCGACCTGTCACATGTCGGCCACGCCCACCCAGCCGGTCAACCACGATCCGGGCATGCGCATCGCATGGACCCTCCGCCCGATCATCTCGACCCGTCAGAAGGACTGGGAGCAGAAGCGCGACGACATGATGGACGTGTGCCAGCAGTGCCACTCGGAGAGCTGGGCCAAGAACTACTTCACCCAGTACGACGCGTTCGTCGCGCACTACAACACCAAGTTCGCCGCGCCGGCGCAGCTGATCATGGACGGGCTGCGCAAGGCCGGCAAGCTCACCGGGATCCAGTTCGACGAGGCGATCGAGTTCACCTTCTTCGAGCTGTGGCACCACGAGGGGCGGCGTGCGCGACACGGCGCGGCGATGATGGCGCCCGACTTCGTGCAGTGGAAGGGCATGTACGAAGTCGCGAAGAACTTCTACACCAGGCTGGTTCCCGAGGCGGAGAAGCTCCTTCCCGGCGTCACGCGCACGGCGCTGCAGGGCGAAGGCCACCGGTGGCTCCAGGGCGGGAAATAGCCCGCAACCGTTGCGCGCGCCGGCAGCCGATTCGCAGGATTTGCGCAAGGATCGTGCGCGCGGAGTGAAGATCTTCGGTATGGCGCCTGCAGAGTGGAGTGGCCAGGAGGCGACCATGAAGCCGTTCCGCAACTCGTTCACCGCCCGATCCCTCACCGCCGCCGCATCGTTCGCGTTGATCGGGGCCGGGCTGATTCCGGTCCTGGGGCTGCGGCCGGCCTTGGCGCTGCCGGTGGTCTTCTTGCTGGCGATCGGCACCGGCATCGTTTCGCTGGTGATGGGCGCCAACGACTATCCGGGGACCATCGCGCTGCTCGGCATGCTGATGCCGCTGGCGTTCTGGGCCTATGTGTGCGGCGCGATCCTGGTGGTCAACGTGTTCCCCGCGTACGGCTGGGTGCTGATCTCGCTCGGCGGTCTGCCGGTCGTGCTGCTGATCGCGTCGCTCGGCGTCAAGCGTGAGCCGGCGCGCGCCCGGACGGAGCGCACGCAGCGCGCCGCGTAGCGCAGCGGCTAGGGCGAGCCCATCTGCAGCGCGATCGACGCGAGGTCGAGGAAGGCGCACCAGCGGACGATCTTGTCCTTGCGGAAGGTGAGCACGTCACAGGCGCGCCAGGTGACGTGCGATCCGGTTGGCTCCAACAGGCCGGCGGGCGTGACGAATTGGCGAGCGTCGGGGAAGCCGTCGATCTGCAGCTTGAACGCGAGCGCGATCCCGTCGAGGCCGACCTCTTCGCCGGCGGGCATCATCATCACGCATTCGGGATGGAACAGCTTCATGACCTCGTCGAGCCGGTGCGCGTCGAGATCGACGATTCCCTGCTGGACGATCTTCTGGAGCGGTCCGATGGAGCACATGGCCGCTACCACTGCAACGCAGCGACGAAAGCGTCAAGCCGGCGTCCAGTCGGCGTCCGGCGCGGCGCGCTCGCCGAGCTGCGCGCGCACCTTCGCCGCGACCCTCGGTCACGCGCGAGATGACGGCGATCCGATCGCCCGACTCGATACATTCGATGAGCTCGCCGAGGAAGTGGCGCTCGTCGATCGGGTGCGCCGGATCCGGGCTGAAGCCGACGGCGGCGCCGGTGCTGGTGTAGACCACCCGGCGCACGCCGCGGCGGCTCGCGGCCTCGAGCACGTTGCGGGTGCCCTCGACGGCGGGACGCTCGATCTGCGCCGGGTCCGCCGCGAAGTTGCGGTGGACCGCGCCGACGTGGAACACCAGCTCGACGCCGTCCATCGCACGATCGACGCTGCCCGCATCCAAGAGCTCGCCGGTCCGTAGCTCGACATCGAGCCCGGCGAGCGCGCGCCGGTCGCTGCCTTCGCGCACCAGCCCGACGGGCGTCCAGCCCGCCGCCAGCGCCGCGCGCACCACGTGGCTCCCGACGTGCCCGTTCGCGCCCGTAACGAGAACTTTCATGACCGCGAGACCACCTTGACGCCGCGTCGGTCGAGCTCGTGCAGCATGGCGTCGAGCAGCCCCGGCTCGCTCCCCAGCACCTCGGGCGGATGCACGCCCGGGCGCCGCACCTTGCCAGCGGCGAGCCAGCGCGCCATCACCGCCGCCGGAAAGCCGGTGGTGCGCGACATACTGCGCGTGTCGCTCGCCGGATCGTAGTGATCGAGGAGGTCCCACTGAAAGCGCGCCTTCACACCCTCGCGCTTCCCTTCGACGACCACGCGCATCACCGTCAGATCGGCCTCGCTCTCGTCGAAGGTCCACTTGGGGAACAGCAGCGCGGCGGTCACATCGAGCGGGCGGACCTTCTGCCCCTTGACCTCGATGGGCTCCTTGGCGAACAACCCGGTATGGCGGAGCACACGCATCAGCTCGATGTGGCCCGGATAGCGCATCGTCTTTTCGCGCATGTCGGGAACGCCGCGCAGCGTGTGCACGAGGCTGCGTAGCCCGTCGGTGTTGAAGGCCTCCAGCGTGCCCACGCCCGGGAACTCGAGCAGCTCCGGCTCGGAGAGCGCCTCCTTGATCACGACCCGGCCATGCTCGACGAGCCGCGCCGGGCGCGTGTACTCCTCGATGACGTCCGAAGGAGCGAAGCCGGCCTTGTACTCGTAGGGCCAGCGGCGGACCACCGGCAGCCCGCCGACGTAGATCTCGATGCGCTCGCAAGGGTCCAGCTGCGCGGCGCCAAAGCCCACCATCAAGTTGCTGAGGCCGGGCGCGACGCCGCAGTCGACGACCGCGGTCACTCCAGCTTCCACCGCGAGCGGTGACAGCGAAGACGCGTCCTCCGCCATGAAGCTGATGTCGCAGTACGGCTTTCCCGCCTCGATGACCGCGCGGAGCGTCTGCAGGCCGAGGGCGCTGGAGAGCGCGCCAACCACCACGTCGAACCCGGCGACGACCCGGCGCACCGCGGTGGGGTCGGCGAGATCGGCCTGCACGACGCCGAGGCCGAAGCGGTCCTTTAGCCGCTCGAGCACGGGCGCACGCACGTCGGCCACGGTGACCTGCCAGCCCGGATCGGCGGTCAGATCGCGCGCGATCACCGATCCGACCATGCCGCCGCCCAGGACGATCGCTCTAGTCATGCGCATGGAGCATACGCCGGAAGCGCGCGCCGGTGAACGCGAGTAGATCGCCCAGCGCAGCGACACGCGGGCCGCTCGCGCCTCGCGCCACGAGCGTGGCCGCGCCGACCAGCACACGACTCCACTCGCGTCCGAGCGCGAGCGAGCTCGAGTCTTCGCCCGACAGGAGCGCGATCGACGCCGAGCGGGCACGCGCGCTCCTCCAGTAGTTGAACAGCGCGCCGCGGAGCGCAGGCCCGCACTCGCCCGTGTGGGAGACAAGCTCGTAGAGCGCATCGGTCAGCGTCTCGCGCGTGCGTGCGAATCGGTAGCGGCGCAGCTCGAAGCGACGAAGCGCCGCCACGCTCGGCCGGCTGCGCGCGAGCTCGTCGGCCAGCACCTGCACGTCATTGAGGCACACGCTCATGCCCGCTGCGGTCAGCGGGTGCGCGCAGCCGCCGGCGTCGCCGACCAGCGCCACGCCCGGCGCGACGCAACCGGTCGTGCGGACGGCATGGTTGGCGACCAGCTGCAGCTCTTCGCCGTCGCCGTCCAGCGATCGCAGCATCGCCGAGCGCAACGGCTCGGGAACCGCCGGTGCATACTGCGCGCGCAGGCGCGCCGGTACCGACGGCAGGTGCGGATTGGAGGCCAGGTCGAAGCACATGCGCACGTCGCCGGGGCCGATCGGATAGGCCAGAATCGGTCCCGGCGCGCCGAGCAGGACGTGGCCGAACCCGGCGTGCGGCAGCTCGGCCTTGCGAACCCGCAGCGCGGCGGTGAACGACACCAGGCGCGTGGCGGCGGGAAGCCCGAGCTGCGCGCGCAGCGGAGAGTGGCGTCCCTCGGCGCCGAGCACGAGATCGGCGTTCACGCGATCGCCCTCGCCCGTTCGGACACCGATCGCGCGGCCTTCGTGGTACGTCACTTCGGCTCGCGCACCAAACCTCAGCTCGACCCCGGGGCGCTCGGCTGCAGCGCGCCGCAGCTCCTCGACCAGCACCGCGTGCTCGATGCCGAGCCCGAGCGGCGCGTCCGGGCTCGCCGCCCTGTAGGGCAAAAGGGTTGCTGGCCGGCCCGGCTCCGGCACGACCGCGAAGCCGAGCACGTCCGCGCCGCGGCGCCGCAGACGTGTCAAGAGCGCGTCGTCGAACACGCCGAGCCGCGTCGGGTGCAGCAACTCGCCCGCGAAGCGCGCCGACGGCGTACGTCGCGCCTCGAATACGACGATGCGCCGGCGCCCATCGGCGAGCGCGCACGCGAGCGCCGCGCCGGTGAAGCCTCCACCCACGATCGCCACGTCGGCCTGCTCGGTCATGGGGAGTGCCATACCGCGAACGTCGATTCGACCACTTGATCGCGATCAAGTCGCATCGAAGGGGGCGGGAGACTCAACCGACGGACGTCGGCGCGCCTTTGTCGAGCAGGTAGACGAGATGGCGAAGCGCGACACTCACGATCTTCGCATCGTTGCGTTCGAAAGCGCGTTCGACGCCGGTCAGGGTAGCGGCGATCGCACCGGCGATCCGCGGTGTCTCCGTTGAACGGACGATCTCCTGTACCGCCGGGCGCAGATCGCCGAAGTAGGTTCCCGCCCGCTCCCACTCGCCATCCGCAACGCACGCTTGAAGATCGACAATCAGGTGCTGCACGTCCATACGACCCACCGGAAGCACGTGTCGTGCCCGTGCACGCGCCGCCACGATGCGGCTCGGTTCGCTTCGAAGCGCGAAGAACGTGCCGGTCTGGCGAAGACGCACGCAATTCATGCGCGATCTGGCCCCAATCGCTTCGCACGCATTGGCTCCCAACTTGGTTCGCGACGTCCGTGATGCTCGCGCGCGCGCGAGGAGCGCGTCGCGCCGGCGGTGCTGGCGATCCGCTCGGTCGGTCCGCGTGCTCGATTCGCAGCGTCTCGCGCACGCCCTCGGCCCATGAGCGGTCGATAGAGGGCGGTGGGCCGTGCGCGCAGGCGCCGATTGCACTATCCTCGTAGCGTGAAGCTGTCGCGCGCGAGCACCTACGCGTTCTATGGGTTGAGCTACCTGGCCGGTCAGCCGCCGGGCCGGTTCGTTCCGCTCTCGGAGATCCACGAGCACTACCGCGTGCCGGAGAAGCACCTGGCGAAGATCTTCCAGGTGCTGGTCCGCGCCGGCGTGCTGGTCTCTGCACGCGGCGTCCAAGGCGGTTTCGCGCTGACGCGCCCTGCGGAGAAGATCTCGCCGCTCGACGTGATCGAAGCGCTCGAGGGACCATTCGACGTCGGCTGCCTGCTCATCGGCGAGCCGTGCGAGCATGAGGTCGCCTGCCGCATCAACGGGGTCTGGCGCCGGGCGCAGCACGCGATGATCGAGGTGCTGCGCGACGCCAGCATCGCCGACATGGTGCAGTCGCGGCGCTTTCGACCGCCGCGAAACAGATCCGGACTGGTCGCGCTCCGTCCCAAGTAGTAATCTATATCTTCATTACGAGCTTTGGGGGTGGGATGGCCCGGCGCGGGGTAGTGCTGCTTTCGCTCGACGGCGGAACGAAGGCGTTCGTCGACGACTTTCTCGACGAGGTCGCGCCCGAAGAGGGCCAGGCCATCTGCGTGCACAGCGCACGCATCTGCGTGGCTGCGCTCAACCTTCCGGTGCACCGACGCCTGCTCGTGATCGACGGCGCGCCTCCCGATTCGGGTGCCGGCTCGCTCATCGAGGCCGTGCAGCTCATCGATCCTGCGCTGCCGATTCTGCTGGTGCGATACGGCTGGAGCGGCGCGCCGATCGTGCGCGGCAATGTGCTCATTCATCCGGGACCTCTGGTTTCGAGCGGCTGCGCAGCGGCGCTCGCATCGCTCATGCGGAACACGGCATGAACAAGACGCGCGAGCCATGACCGAAGAGCTCGTCCACGCCCCAGTTCTCGTCGCTGGGAAACTCGTTCTCTTTCCGCACATGCGCTGCTCGGTGCACCTGCGCACGGCGCACGCGCTGGCGGCGCTGCGCGCTGCGTGCGAGGCGAGGCGGCCGATCGTGGTGTTCGCCAACCGGTTCGACTCGCCCGATGACGGCGTCGCGCAGCTCCACTCGGTCGGCACGCTCGCGCTCGTACGGCGCGCCGGCGAAGGCCGCTGCTGCGGACGTCTCGTGGCCGACCTGGAAGGCATCGCACGCGTGCGCGTCGCGTGCTTTACGCGGCTCGAACCGTATCGCGAAGCGAGTTGCGCGCTGCTGTCGAGCGCCTCAGCCGAGATCGACGGCCATCGGCTGGCGCTCCAGGTCCGCACCGTCGCCGGACGGATCCATGGTCACTTCCAGCGCTGCGTGCACGTCTCTGAAGCCGCCGCTCGCCTCGTCGAGTCGAGCACGCCGGAGGAGGTGCTCGGCGCCGTCGGTGGACTGCTATTTCACCTGCAAACCTTCCAGCGCCAGCAGATCCTCGAGCTGGAGCCGCTGTCGGCGCGGCTCGAAGCCGTTCTCTTCGAGCTGCAAGAGCGTCTCGCACGCTCGACGCCATCGAAGCTTCTGCACTGATTGGTTCATCGAGGACTCACGGGTGAAGGGTCAGGCGGGCCGCGCGTAAACGATCCAGCGGGCGAAGTCGAATGTCGAGAGCATCCCCGCCACGCGCCCGTTGTCGTCGACCACGGGGAGATGATGCAGCCGCTCTTTCAGCATCAGCGCGGCCGCGGTCGACACGCTATCGCGCTGCCGCAGGGTGTGGACGATCGGCGACATCAGATCGATCACGCGGGCGCGAACCCGCACCGTCAGCTCGAAGGTGTCCGGTTCGGCCAGTGCGCTGTCGCCGCCGAAGTCATCGCGCACGAGGTCGGTCTTGGTCAGCATTCCGATCGGACAGCCCTCGTAGTCGACCACCGGCACCGCACCGATGTGCTTGTCGAGAAACAGCGCCGCCACCGCCTCCAGGCTGAAGTCGGCGCTCACGCAGGTGACGTCACAGGTCATGATCGCGGCGATCGGCGTGCGCGCCGGATCGGGCGGAGCATCATGCCCGCTCAGCCGCGACCACAGGGTCCGCTCGCCCGCGTTTCGATCCCGCACGGGCGGATGACAGGCGACCCCGGTCTCCAGACCGCTTGCATCGCGCGTGATGCCGTCGAGCCGCTCACACGTCCGGCATTGCTCGAGAGAGACCGGATCATGCGAGGGACACGGAACCGTTCGACGGACCTCGAGCGGCCCGCGATTGGTGGCCACCCGGAGCGTGTGAATTGGCAAGCGCATGGTCTCGCGCAGTGCATGGGCCATGCCCGGGCGAAACCGGCCGATCCGGCCCGAAAGCGCGCAACGCGTTCGCGCGACCCGCCGGTGCGTTAGGGAGCGGGCGGCGGACGGCGTGGCAGACGCATCACGAAGGTCGTCGTCCCGTCTGAGGAACGCGCGTCGAGCGTGCCGCCGTGCGAGAGCACGATCTGGTGGGCGATGTAGAGGCCGAGCCCGAGATTCCCGGTGGTCGACTTCTCGCGCTGTTGCGCTCGGCGGAAGGGCTCGAAGATGAACGGCAGCACGTCCGCAGGAATGGGATCGCCCTGGTTGCTGATCTCGACCACCACCTCCGGTCCGTCGCCGTGCGCCTCGACGATCACGGCTGTTCCCGGCGCAGCGTACTCGATGGCGTTCCCCGCAACGTTGGAGAGGACCTCCGCCAAACGATCCGGGTCCCAGAGGCCGGTCACGTCGCCTTGGACCTTTAGTTGGATGGTGGTCTCGAACTCCTCGACGACGTTTCGGCAGACCTCACGCAAATCGGTCGGCTTCGGCTCGATCGGCAACCCGCCGCCAAGTCGAGCGCGCGTGAGATCGAGCAACTGCGTGATCATGTGCGTGATGCGCTGGCTGCCGCGGATGATGCGCCCGACCGTCTCCGCGTCTTGCTCGTTGAGATGGCCGCGCCGGAGCAAGAGACCGGCGGCCATGCTGATCGACCCGAGCGGGGTGCGCAGGTCGTGCCCGAGGATGCCGATGAACATCTCCCGGAACTCCGCTACCGCACGGAGGTCGCGCTCGCTCAGCTCGGCGCGCGCCAACGCCTGCTCCGCCTTCTCCGTCAGCTCTTGCGCCCGAATCGTCGCGCTGACCATCTGTTGGTTCGCCTCGCGCTGATCGACGCTCAGCGTATCGGCGCGAGCCCGCTCGCCGCTCATGTCCTTGTCGGTGGCTTCGCGTTCGACCGCCAGCGTGTCGGCCCGGTCGCGCCTCCGCTCCGCGCGCTCGGAGACCAGCACCGCATCCGCGCTGGATCTCTCGTGCTCGAGGACGACGCGCGCGCGCGCGGAGCTGGCTTCAGTGGCCGTCGACGGCGGGCGGCCCTCGCGATCGGCCTCTCGCGCGGTCTGCACGACCTGGTCGGCGCGCTGGCGGGCGATCCGCAGCACCTGATCCGCCTCCTCTTCGTCGGCCTCGCGCTTCTTCGCGACGTCGGTATCGGCCTTGTCCCGTTCGACGCGCAAGCTCTCGTCGGTCTGGTCGCGTTGCGGGTGGGCGGGGCGTTGCACTCGGTCGCTCATCCTCCCGGCTCCCCGAGAGCTCCTCCACGCTTGACGGCCGTCGCGATGGTTGCAAACAGCTCGGCGAGGTTGAGGGGCTTGCGAACGAACAGGGTTTCGGCGTCCGAAAGCGGCAGGTCGCGCGTCGACATGAGCACCAATATGGGCCTGGGATCGAGCGCCGCCAAGGCGCGGCGGGCTTTCACGTCAATGAGAGCCACCTGCGGCCGGAACCCTGCGGCAGCCTGGAGGTCCTCGAGGCGGCCCGTGGCGGTCATGACCTCGTACCCTTCCTCTTCGAGCAACTCTTGTAACGCGAGGCGGGCGTTAGCCTCGTCGTCCACGACCAGTATGCGCACGGCGCCCATCGCGCCGGAGCGGATGCCAGAAGCGCACCACAACACGCCGCGTCGCGCAGTTGGGGCGCGCGCAGAATCTGCGCAGGCCCAACGTGCTGGCGAAGATCCTGCGCGATCCGCGTCTCCGGCGCCGCTTGCTGAGTGGCCCGCCGCTTGCTGTAGGCGCTCCCGTGAAGACAAACAGACGGTCGATCGCGATCCTCTCGGACCAAACCCTGTTTCGTCAGGGCATCTCCGAGCTTCTACGCGCACACGGCCTACGCTCCCTATCGGAGTACGCCACGAGCAGGGAGCTGCTGGAGGCGGTGCGCTCGCAGCCGCCAGACGTCCTGCTGATCGACCTGGATCACGAGCGCGAGGACACGATGACGCTCGTACGCTCGCTCCGGCGGGAGCTGTTCGATACCCAGATCATCGTGATCGGCACCGCGCAGCGACAGGGAGCAGCCGCCGACGGATCCGCAGACGACGAGATCGAGACGCCCAAGGCCGACTCCGCCGCGCTCGTCGCCGCGGCCATCGCGTCGGGAGCGCGCAGCCAGTCGGCCGAGGTGATCCGACAGCACCGACTCTGGAAACGGATCACCCCAAGGCAACGCGACGTGATGCGCTGGCTGGCGACGGGAGCCGACAACCGGTCGATCGCGCGCAAGCTGCGGGTCGGCGAGCGCGCGGTCAAGGCGCACGTCTCGACCCTGCTCGAGACCTTCGGCGTCACGAACCGCACCCGGCTGGCGCTGATCGCCGATCGCGCGGGGCTGCAGCCCCCGCGGACGCAAGCGCACGCCTGAGCGACTCCTTCCCTTTGGTACATGGTGGTGGCGACACTTCGCTGTTACCAAAGAGCACCTCCGTGTCGACCGAAGACGCCCTGTTTCGCGCCATGCGTGCGTCTGCGAAGTCGCTGCTCACCGAGCGGCTTCGTGGCGGCGACGCGACCGACCTCGAACAGATCACGGAGCAGGTGTTGGACGGATTCCGTCCCAGCGTCGACTTCAGCGAGCACGCCGTGGCGTTGCGAGTGCGGATCAAGGCGTTCCTCGAAGAATCCATCCGGCAGCCGGGCAACCGCAAGCCGACAGGGGGCGGCTAGCCGGAACGGCTCGTGCATGGCGCAGACCTCGTGCGCATCCTACGGAGCCCGATCAGTCGTTTCGACCAGGCGGTCGGAGTCTACGCCACTTCGCCGGTCGTGCACGTGGCCGCGCACTCCCCGCTCGCCGATGCGGACGCGCTCATGAAGGAGTGCGCCATCTCTTGCCTGGCCGTGGTCGCCGTCGACGGCAAGCTGCTCGGAATGATCTCGCAGACCGATCTGGTGAGGGTCGGGCGGCTGCGCGCCCGCATGGCTGCTGGTGAGCGTGACCGAGCGGACGCGCGAGATCGGCCTGCGCATGGCCGTCGGCGCCAAGCCACGCAACGTGCTCGCACAGTTCCTCATCGAGTCACTCGCGCTGGCAATGGCGGGCGGCTTCGTCGGAGTGGCGCTCGGCCTGCTCGGCGCCAGCCAGCTCGCCGCGCGGTTCGGCTGGTCGATGGTGGTGCAGCCGACGGTGGTCCTGATCGCGGTCGGGTTCAGCGCGTTGGTCGGCGTCGGGTTCGGCCTCTATCCCGCGTCCAAGGCCGCGCGCCTGGATCCCATCGAAGCGCTGCGCTACGAGTGACACCATGAGCGAAGTCGAGTTTCTGGGTGCCGCGCAAGAGGTCACCGGCTCGATGCACCTGGTGCGGGCCTCGTCGGCCAACGTGCTGCTCGACTGCGGCCTGGTTCAAGGCCACCGGCGCGAGTCGTTCGATCGCAACCGCAACCTGCCGGTCGATGCCGCCGCGCTCGATGCGGTGGTGCTGTCGCACGCGCACGTCGATCACTCCGGAGCGCTGCCTTTGCTGGTCAAGCGCGGTTATCGCGGTCCCATCTACGCGACGCCGGCGACCCGCGACCTGTGCGCGGCAATGCTCGTCGACGCGGCGATGGTGCAGGCGGGGGACGCGCGCTTCATCAACCGCGCGATCGAGCGCCACGGCGCCGACATGGATTCAGTCGAGCCGCTCTACGATCTCGAGGACGTGTCGCGCACCCTCGAGCTGTTCGTCGGCCTGCCGTACCATCGTCCGCAGTTGATCGCGCGCGGCGTGACGCTCACCTTCCTCGACGCGGGGCACGTGCTCGGCAGCGCCATCTGCGTGCTCGACCTCGCCGATCGTCGCCTCGCGTTCACCGGGGACCTCGGCCGGCGCGACATGCCGATCCTGCGCGACCCGGAGATCCCCACCGGCGTGCACGCCCTGATCATGGAGAGCACTTATGGCAATCGGCTGCACGAACCGATCGAGCGCATGGACGACGCGCTCGCCGAGGTCCTTCGGCGGACGCACGCGCGAGGCGGCAAGGTGGTGATCCCGTCGTTCGCGCTCGAGCGTGCGCAGGAGCTGATCCTCGCCTTCAAGCGACTGCAGCACGCAGGCCGGCTGCCGCCGATGCCGGTCTACCTGGACTCGCCGCTGGCGGTAAAGCTCACCGACGTCTTCCGAATGCACCCCGAGTGCTTCGACCGCGAGACGCGCACGATGCTGTTCGGGCATGGGCGGCTGTTCGAGTTCGACGGCCTCGAGTACGTCTCCTCCGTCGAGGATTCCAAGGCGATCGACGCCTCGCCGGCGCCGCTGGTGGTGATCTCGGGAAGCGGCATGGCCGAGGGCGGTCGGGTCCTGCATCATCTGCGTGCGTTCATCGAGGACTCCCGCACCGCGGTCGTCATCGTCGGCTTCCAGGCCCAGCACACGCTCGGCCGGCGGCTCGTGGAGAGGCGGCCGCGCGTGCGCATCTTCGGCGTCGAGCGCGATCGCAACGCGGAGGTGGTGGTGCTGAACGGCTTCAGCGCCCACGCCGACCGCCGCGAGCTGGTCGAGTTCGCCCTGGCGGTGCGCGAGCGCGGCAGCCTCGAGACCGTCGCTCTGGTGCACGGCGAAGCGCCCGCCCAGGCCGCGCTGAAGGGCCTCCTCGTCGAGCGCGGTCTTACCGACGTACGCACGCCGGCGGTCCACGACCGGCTGCGCTGCTAGACGCCTGGCCGTGCTGTTGGTGGCGGTGCGCGGGCTCGCGATGCTTGTGTGCCGGGTCGGGCTGCTCCTTGTCGAGCGCGGCGACGACCGCCTCCTCCGCAGCAACGGTGGCGGCCTTGATCGCTTCGGGCAGGTGACGCGCCTTTTCGCGCCCCTTCTCCCCCGCCGCGCGCAGCCGCGCGCGCGTCTCGGCGCCCGACGCCGGCGCGGTCAAGAGCGCGGTGATCGCACACTCGCGTCGTGGACTGGAGCCCCTCGACCACCTCGGAAACGTCCACGACCAGCTTGGATAGGTCGTCCAGGGCCTCCTCGACGCGCGGCACCATGCCCTTGAGCGCGATCTCCGCCGCGCGCAGCGTGGCGCGCAGCTGAAACAGCACGGGAAGACCCGCACCGACGAGCACCGCCACCAAGACCAGGAGCGCGACCTGCCAGTTTTCCACGACCCGACGCGGTAGCAGGATCGACGCCACTCGTGGGCCTAGCGTGACGCGGGGTCGGTCGCCGCAATACCCGAATCGATTGCGCGCGAAGCGTTCTCCACCGCAGCAACTGCGCCCGAGCCCATCGACGCGGAACGGGCGGCGGTCAACCGGTCGGCATGGTGAAGTAGAAGGTCGCGCCGCGGCCCGGAGTGGTCTCGACCCAAATGCGCCCACCGTGGGCATCGACGATGCCCTTGCAGATCATCAGACCGAGTCCCGCTCCGCTGCGCTGGGCTCTCTTTGCTTGCCAGAACCGATCGAAGACGTGCGGGAGGTCTTCGGTTGCGATCCCGGGGCCGGTGTCTGCGACCCAGAATCGCACTTCGCCATGCCCGGGCCCTGCCCCGACGGTGATGCGGCCTCCCGGCGATGTGAACTTGATCGCGTTGCTGATCAAGTTCTCGAGCACCTGAAGGAGTCGGTCACGATCGGCCCAGACCTCGGGCAGCGGCCGTTCCACGTCGAGGCGAAGTTCGAGAGAAGCGGAAGCGGCGAGAAGTTGCTGCTCCTCGACCGCGTCGAAGACCAGTTGCTCTGCGGAGAGGCGGGCACGCTCGATGGACAATTTCCCCGCCTCGACGCGCATCACGTCGAGAAGATCCTCGATGAGGCGATTGGCACGCCGAAGACAACGGCGAATCGTCTGGACGCTCTTCATGCCTCGCTCTGCACCCTCCTCCGAGAGTTGACGCTCCAGGACTTGCGCAGCGAGGTTGATGGCAGTGAGCGGATTTCTGAGATCGTGAGCGACGATTCCTAGCATCTCATCTCGCGCCTGCGTTGCACGTTGGGCGGCGTCGGCTAGGAACCGCACCTCGTTCTCCATGCGCTTGCGCTCGGTGATGTCCCGAAGCACGACGGTGAGCAGCCGCTGGCCCCCTACCTCGATCTTGGAGATCGCGGCCTCCGCCGGAAACTCCTCGCCGTTCTTGCGTCGACCCTCGATCGTCGAACGGTCTCCCATCCGACGCGCCGTCGCTTCCCCAGCTGCGAACCTCTCCAGGTGCTGGCGGTGGATGACCCGAAGGCGCTCTGGGATGAGGGAATCGAGCGGAGCCCCGATCGCCTCGGCCCTCGAATAACCGAATATCCTCTCGGCACCGTCGTTGAAGATGATGATTCGTCGAGCTTCGTCGATGGTGATGATCGCGTCGGATGAGATCGAGACGATTCCGCGGAATCTCGCCTCCGATAGACGAAGCGCCTCCTCGGCCTCGCGCCGCTCCTGCGCGGAGGTCACGGTCCGGTACGGTGGAGGGCGTCGATTCGCTCTTCGGTCAGCTTCTGCACCGCCGCGATGTTGGCCTTGTCCTTCGGCCTGACGGTGATACGCGCGCCCGTCGGCACATTCTCGGCGCGCACGTCCGCGTCGATCAGCACTACCGGGCAGTAGCCGATCTCGCCGGTGTCGCTGCCAATTCCGGTGTGCGGCCTGAGGCCGGCCGGATGATTCGACACGGTCGCTTGCCGCCGCGCGCGATCGCGAATCTCGGTGATCTGCGCCGGCTCGCTCGCGGTCACCACCACCTCGACGCCGTCAGGCAGCGGCACGGCTCGCGTGCTAGCGCCTGGAACCGCCGAGGGACAGTTGGCCATGCCTCGCTCTTTGAGCCCCGACAGATCCGCGCGCTCATTGCTGCGGCGTGCCTGTAGATCAGCGAACCGGTTGCGATCGGCGATCGCCTCCGCCTGCAGGCGGCGAATGGTTCCGGCGGCGACCGGCTTCAGGTGATCCGAGAGCTGCGCGGAATTCTCCGCGAGCTGATCGGAGATCCCGTCGAGCATGCCGGCCCAGCCGATCAGATCGCGGTCGGCGGTCTGCGCCGCGATCGACGGCACCGGATGGCCGGCGTTCGCCGCCGCCTTGACCAGATAATCGATCCACACGTGCGGCGGGATCTCGATCGCCGGATTCGACTCGAGCTCGAGCGTCGGAACGTGGAAGAGCAGCGTGAACACCGGCTCGGCAGCGTAGATCTCGACGTGGCGCGGCAGCCCGCCGGCGACGTTGAGGCGATCCATCGCGGACAGGATCGCGAGTGTGTGCGCATCCGCCGTGTAGCGGCCGGCGTCGAGCTCGTAGAGCGCGCGAAGAGAGGCGGCCTTGAGCAGCGGATCGAGCGCAGCGCGCTCGTCGTCCGTGATGCGCGTGTGCGGCTTCTGCCGGCTCTCGTCGATGCGAATGCGATCGGCGGCACGTCGCGCCCAAAGGTTGTCGCGCTGCGCGCCCGCGACTTCGC
This sequence comes from Myxococcales bacterium, assembly GCA_003170275.1. Classification (GTDB taxonomy): domain Bacteria; phylum Myxococcota_A; class Polyangia; order Palsa-1104; family Palsa-1104; genus PALSA-1104. Next base: position 19,211 of record PNAM01000054.1, on the reverse strand, counting down.
GCACTAGACTGACGAGATCGCGACGCTCCTTGTCGCTGAGCGTACCCTTACCGAGCTCATCGACCCGCGCCAGCAACTCCGCGACCGCGGTCACCTCGAGCGCGCGCAGGCGCTCGACATGGCCTTTGTCGTCATTGGTCCAGACGCGCCGGACTGCCCCGAGGCAGCGATTCTCTGCGTTCAGCTTGCGCTGCTCGACGGGCTCACCGAGGGCGTCGCCCCAGACCGGACCAATCCAGCACGCAATCGCCTCGTAGGTCAGATTGTAGGCCCCGTTCGATCCCAACGGCGCGGTGACGCCCGGGGCCGCCGGACCTTGGTGCGCGCAGGCGGCCAGCAGCAGGCACGGAAGCATCATCCTTGGCTTGATCATGATCGTCCTCTTTCGGAGCGCCAGATGCACCGGGCGCGCCACTGCCACCGGACTGGCTGCCGGGGATCGCGCGCAAGGACTGCAACGATGGTGAAGGACGCCGCAATACTTTCGCAGTCTCCCCGCCGGACGCCGCTGGCGTCGCGATCTGCCACCATTGAGCGAGCAGGTCGAAGGCGAGCATCTGGTCGAGGCCAGGAGCACGCCGGTTCCGGTTTCCGTGGTCGACCATGATCGACTGTGGGGGCAGTGCTATCCAAGCCTGGTCGTGGCGGCAAGCGAACGAATCGCACAGGAGGTGCTGCGACAGCATGGGAGCTGCGCTCATGTCGTCGATGAGAAGATCGAAGCCAAGGTGAATTACGCGACCAGCGAATACTGGCTGGAAGGCCGCTTCACCTACATCCTGTATCTGCACCCGAATGGCTGAGATCGGCGCTCGCCACTGAAGTGGTCACTGTGACCTCGGGCGGGTCGAAGAGCGTCTTCTTCACCTTGCAGGCCGCCGCCGCGCGCGCGACGCCATCCCGATACTGCGACGGAAAGCTGGCAGGCACCTGCACCTCGAGCATGACGCGCACGAGGCGCCCGGTCTTCGGATCGCTCTCGGACCGCTCGACGATCCGGATGTCATCGGTTGGGATGTTTCGCGTCTTGCAAAATCCGACGACGTAGAGACCCGCACAGGTGCCGATCGACGCCAGGAACAGCGTGAAAGGATCGGGCGCGCTGCCTTCGCCGCCGTGCTCCTTCGACTGGTCGGTACGGAGGGTGAATTCGCCGGCCTGCGCATCGATGCGTTGGCCGCCGGGAAACGTAACGAGAATTTCCATGGTCAACTCCTAACTGTGCGCCGCGTTCGCCGATCAGGCGGCGAGCGCAGTCGGGATCTGTGCGCGAAACTGCTTGAGCAGGCGGGCCTCCAACTGGCGCACTCGTTCACGGCTCACGCCGAGGCGCTTGCCGAGCGACGCCAGGGTCGGCGGAGAGCCGCTCAGCCAGCGCGACGCAAACAGCACACGGTCGCGGCCGGTCAACGACTCGGCGAAGCGAGCGGCCTCGCGGGCGACGCAGCCCTCGCGCTCCGCGGTGGCCGCCGCCTCGTCGGGCAGCACGCGGGGATCGGCGAGCAGATCGGACGGCGTGCCGTCGCCGAGTGGAGCATCGATCGATCGCTCCGATACATCGATGCGGCGCAACGTGCCGGCGAGCTCGCTGTCGCTCACGCGCAGCTGATCCGCCAGACCGTGCGTGGTCACCTCGACGCCCGCGCTCTCGAGCTGGCCGCGCAGCCGCCGCGCGTTGAAGAAGATGCGCCGCTCCGCCGCGTTCTTGCCGATGCGTACGAGGCGATGGTTGGCGAGCAGCCAGCGGAGCTGATACGCGCGGATCCACCACGCCGCGTAGCTCGAGAGGCTCACGCCGCGAGCTGGATCGTAGCGACGCACGGCATGGATCAGAGCGAGGCTTCCCTCTTGAAACAGCTCTTCGCGCTTCTGCTCGTCTCGCGCGTGCTTTCGCGCCAGGGTGGCCACCAGCCGAAGCTGGCTACGCACCAACTTGTCTTCGAGCGCGCGATCACCCGTTCGCCGGTACTCCCGAGCGAGCGCGTCCTGTTCTGATCGTGGAATCAGGTTGCCAGCGGTCATGATGCAACGCCTCTGCAGTGTTCAGGCCACCCAAAGAGTCCTGCGGAAACCGCCTACCTGGGGACGGACGCGTCTGTGGCGGCATTTTCTTCGGCTTGCGATGGACCGGACGCAGAATCTGCAGCCAGCCGCACGCACTCGGGCTCGCGGCCGCGCACCACGCGCCGGCCGGAGAGCGGGCCATGGGTCTCGGTGACCACCGTGCGCTGGCGTTCGTGCCGATCTCCGTCGGAAAAGCAGACGATCACCCAGTCGTGCGTGCGCCCGAGCCGGTGGGCGCGCTCGGTGTTGGAGTACAGCGCGGTGAAGTGCCAGGGGCCGCGCTGCGCATGCAGGATCGGAAGCCACGACTCGCGCTCTGGATTGAAGCGGCGCGGCGCAATGGTGCGCAGCTCGCCACGCTCGGCGCGTATTCGGTACTCGCCGTCGACGTCGAGGATCAGCTCCACCGCCGGCTCCTCTCCAACCGCGTGCGCGCGGTACCCCGCGCCGTTGCGCAGCCGGCCGATCAGCTCGCCGAGCGACGCACGCATCGCCTGCGCCCGGCGCCGGCCGACGCCGGGCACCGTCTCGAGACGTCCGTCGTGCGCAGCGACCTCGAGCGCCTCGAGCGTGTCGACGTGCAGCGTGTCGTGGAGCAGTCGCGCCAGCCGCGGGCCGATGCCCGGAATCCGCTGAAACAGCCGCTCTGGATCGAGCGTGCCGCGCAGCCGATCGAGCAGCGCCAGCCGCCCAGTGCCTACCAACTCCCGCACCATCGACGCGAGCGTGCGATCGATGCAGGGCAACGCCACCAGCGCCTCGAGACCGCCGCGATCGAGCAGCGTCGCGACGCTCTCGTCGAGCGCAGCGACCGTATTCGCGGCCCGCCGGTACGCGACGACCCGATAGGGGCTCGCCTCCTGAAGCGACAGCAGGTCCGCTACCTCGCGCAGCTGCTCGGCGACCGCGTGATTGAGATCGTGCATTGCGCTGGACAAGTTGCAAGGAGCGTTCCCGAGGCTACTCCTGCGATCGCACCTGCGCGTGACGCTCTCGGCACGCCGCATGCTTCGACACACGCCGGAACCTGTTTTCACGAGCGCTCACCAGGAGGAAAGCATGCTGCGCAACGTAGTGATGGGTACGGTGCTATTGCTCGCCGGCACGGGGCTCGCCAAGGATGCGCGCCCCAGTGACGAGGACATGAGCGGGAAGAAGGAGCTGCAGATGGCCAACTGCCCGTCGGCCGTCGCCGGCTCCGTGACGCGCGTGGTCGACACCGCAGGCGGGGTCGAGTTGGTGATCACCGCCAAGGATCCGGGGATGCAGGACGAGATCCGCAAGCGCGCCGCGAAGCAGGTCGAGGTGTCGTGGCAGCCTGAGCGTGGCGCGCTAGAGCACACCGGTCTCGGCACCGGCAGCGGCAAGTTCGGCTTCTGCCCGGGCATGGTGCAGGAGACCACCGTCGAGTCGAGCAACCTGGTCGACGGCGTCAAGCTGGTGGTGCGCACCGACCGGCCCGAGATGGTGGAGAGGCTTCAGCAGATGACGCGCCAGCGCGTGCAGGCCCTCAAGAAGCAGCGACGCGGCGGAGAGCGCTGAACGGGCCGTCTCCGGATCGCGCGCGTCAGGCGGGCCACAACACGATCAGGAAGCCCGCCCAGGTGCAGGCCAGCACGATCGCGACGCCGAGCACCACGCGCCAGGCGTAGGGCCGTGGGCCGGATGAGAGCGCGATCACGATCTTGGTCACCGAGTTGGACGTGACCGCGAGCGCGACGCCGAGCGTGGCCGCGCGCTCCTCGAGTTGTTGCACCGCGTACAGCGAGGCCATCGACGACGCGGTCGCGTGCGCATCGGCGAAGCCCGCGACGGTCGCTGCGATCAGTGCGCCCGACTGACCGAGCCAGCGCACGATCAAGGTCGAGACGAGCATGATCACGCTGACCAGCGTCGCGAACACCACGGCGGACCGGAGATCGAACGCGCGGCCGGGCGGCACGGGTTCGCGCTGGACGCGTGCGGCCCGCCAGGTTTGGATTGCCGCATAGAACAGCGCGCTTCCACCGCCGCACGCCAGCGGGATGGCGACGTGGCGCAAGAGTCGTGGGCTGGCGGCGCCGAGCAGGATCGTCAGCTGCACGAAGGTCGCCACCGTGGAGCCCGTCGCACCCGCCACCGCAGGCCGGACCTCGGCCGGATCAGCCTTGGCGCGCGCGCCCATCGCGTTGATCGTGGCGACACTCGACACGAAGCCGGATGCCAGGCCGGCGAGCGCCAGGCCGAATCGCCCGCCGAGCAGACGCTGCGCCACGTACCCGCCGCCGGTGATTCCCATCACGACCACCACCAGACGCCAGAGCGTGAACGGATTCAGGATCGCGAACGGCCCGACCGCGCGATTTGGCAAGAGCGGCAGGATGACGATCGCACAGACGCCGAAGACCAGCGCGTCGAGCATCTCGCGCTCTGTCAGCACGTTGCGCACAATCCGGTGGAGGCGCACGCGGAACGCCAGGATGAACGCCGTGACCAGCCCGACGGGCAGCGCGAGCGTGGGCGTGCTCTCGGCCAGGTAGCCGAGGAAATAGGTGAGCAGCAGCGCGACTTCCGTGGTGAGCCCGCGGTCGCGCTGGCTGGAGATCGCATAGCTGACAAGCGCGGCCAGGGCGACGAACCCACCGCCGAGCAGGAGGCTGGCGTTGCCGCCAACGAGCGCGGTCACCCCACCGAGCAGGGAAACCAGCGCAAAGGTCCGGATCCCCGCGGTGCCGGAGCGACCACCGCCCTGGTGACGCTCGCGCTCCGCCCCGATCACCAATCCGATCGCCAACGCGACGACGAGCCTCCATTCTGGGCGGGCGAACGCGTTCATTCCCGGCGTCACAGCAAGTCCCGTTCCGTCGGGCGGGGTGGCGGCTCAGGTCACAGCGTGTTGCCGGCGTAGACGAGCTCGCGCGCGAGCCTCTGGATCTCGCCGGCGCCGGCGCGGTCGCCGGTGATCTCGATTGCCCTGCCGTCCGCGGTGCGCTGGATGTCGACACCCTTGATGTACAGCGGGCAATCCGCGACTTGCTCGAAGTGGCGCGCTCGCGCGTAGGCCGTATGGCAGCGCATGTGGCCGATGATCGCGTCGATCGGCGCGCCGTCGGTCAGGTAGACGCGCACGCCGTTCGCCAGATCCTCGACGCGGGAGACCGGACCGAGCACCGGACAGGCGGCGCGCACGTTGGGCGCGATCGCGGCGCACTCGGCCGCTTCGAACGACTCCAGCTTGGCGGCGGCCGCTTCGTGCTGGCGGGCGTGCGCGCTCGAGCGCGCCGCTTCGGTCAGGTGCCAGCGGGTCGGATTGTAGGTCCCGCCGGTATCGGCCAACACGACCGTGTCGAGCGCGGCGGGCGGAATCAGCGGCGCCGTCCTGGCGGTCGCGTGGGGATTGAAGAGCTTGCGTTGCGAGTCGGCCGTTGCCCGTTCCTTGGCGGCCTCCTGCCGGTGCGACTGCGCGCTCATCGCATCGGTCCGCACGTTCGTGGGAGCGCAGCCGATAGCCAGAAACGCCAGCGTCGACAGGCCGAGCATGGCCCATGTCGCCTTCTCGAAAAGGGTGTCGCCCGTCTGTACGATTTCTTTCGTCATGCGCGAGGCACTTAGCAAATCCAAGGCCAGCTCGAACGTGCCCCCTTGCGCAGCACTTCCCGAAAGCGGAGCCGCAGGAAGCGCGCAATTCGTGCGCCGGGCGTCGGGCCAGCGCACGATTTTCGCTGGCGGGGGCGCCCGGCCCGGCGATCTGCGCGGCATGCTCGCTGCAGTGCGTCTCCCGCGTGTCCACACGCCCGACCTTGCTCCTTCCGCTCCTGTTTGCGATCGCGTGCGCGGGGCCCGGTTATCGCGTCCCTGCGCCGCCGGCCGGCTGGCAGCGCCTCGGCGCGGAGGGCGACAGCTTCGCCTACCACAACGCCGGCGGCGGCACGATGGCCGCCAACGTGACTTGTGATTCCGGCGAGGACGTTCCCCTCGACGTGCTCACCAATCACCTGCTGTTTGGAATCGAGCAGCGCCAGGAGCGCGCGCGCACGCCAATCACCGTCGACGGCCGCGGCGCGCTGCGCACCCGAATCGACGGCAGGCTCGACGGCGTGCCGGTAGCGCTCGAGCTGGTCGTGCTCAAGAAGGACGGCTGCGTTTACGATCTGTTCCTGATCGCCCCGCCCGGCGCCCTGACCGCCCACCAGCCGGCGTTCGATCGCTTCCTCGCCGGGTTCGCCCAGGTGGCGAAGCGATGATCGAGCTGCGCCGCAAGGTCGAGGACGTGGGCGCCACCGCCGTGCTGGCCTGGCGCACGACCGTGCGCGCGTTCCAGCCGCCGTGGAACCTGCGCGAGATCGGCCGCCAGATCGAGACCATCGGCTACCAATCCCTGTCGGTGGTGGTGTTGACGGCGGTGTTCTCCAGCATGGTCATGACCGTGCAGTTCGCCGTGCAGCTCGCGCGCTTCGGCGCCAAGGAGTACGTCGGCGACGTGGTCTCCCTCTCGTTGGTGCGCGAGCTCGGCCCCGTGCTCACCGCGCTGATGGTGGGCGGCCGCGTCGGCGCCGGGATCGCGGCGGAGCTGGGATCGATGAGCGTCACCGAGCAGCTCGACGCCATGCGCGCGATGGGCGCCGATCCGATCAAGGAGCTGGTCGTGCCGCGAGTGGTGGCGGGAGCGATCGCCCTGCCGCTGCTCACGCTCCTGGCCAACGTGCTCGGCATCGCCGGCGCCATGGCGATCGCGCGGCTCGATTCGGGGGTGAACATGACCTACTTTCTCAACGCCACGCTGCGCGCCGTGCAACTGAGCGATCTGGCCGGCGGGCTCACCAAGACGGTGTTCTTCGGCGCGGCGATCACGCTGATCGCTTGCAAGATCGGCCTGGCCACACGCGGCGGTACCGAGGGCGTGGGACGCGCCACCACGCAGACCGTGGTCATCACCTCGGTGGTCACACTGATCGCGGACTTCGTGCTCACCAAGGGCCTCCTGGAGCTCGGGCTGTGACCGATCCGATCATCGAGGTGCGCGGATTGTACAAATCCTTCGGCTCCAAGCCGTTGTTCCGCGACCTCGCGCTCTCGGTCCGGCGCGGCGAGACGCTCACCATCCTCGGCGGCTCGGGATGCGGCAAGAGCGTGCTGCTCAAGCTGCTGATCGGCCTCATCGAGGCCGACCGCGGCGCAATCCTCGTCGACGGGCTGGATCTAGTGCCGATGACCGAGGCCGAGCTGCTGCCGATCCGATCGCGCCTGTCGATGCTGTTCCAGGGCGGCGCGCTGTTCGACTCGCTCTCGGTGGCGGAGAACGTGGCCTACCCGATGCGCCGGCAGCCGCGCTTCTCGCCGGGCGAGATCCCAGGCCGGGTCGCCGACGCGCTCGGGGTGGTCGGCCTGCCTGGGATCGAGGACATGATGCCGGCCGAGCTGTCCGGCGGCATGAAGAAGCGCGTAGCCCTGGCCCGCGCGATCGCGCCCGAGCCGGAGATCATCTTGTACGACGAGCCCACCACCGGCCTCGACCCGGTGAGCACGCGGCGCATCGACGATCTCATCCGCGAGGTCCAGCGCCGGATGCGCCTCACCTCGATCGTGGTGACCCACGACCTGCCGAGCGCGTTCCTGGTCTCCGACCGGATCGCGCTATTGGCCGACGGTCACATCCGGGCCATCGAGACCAACGAGCAATTCCGCCGCTCGTCCGACCCGGCGGTGCACACCTTCTTGTCGGCGATGGAGGTGTCACCGTGAGTCGCGACGACAGTGCCCGCCAGCTGCGTGCTGGAATCTTCCTGCTCGCTTCGATCGGCTTGCTGCTGACGGCGGTGTTCCTGCTCGGGCGCTCGCAGACGATGTTCACGCACCGCGCGCACCTGCACACCTCGTTTCAGAATTCGAGCGGTCTGGTGGTCGGCACGTCGGTGCGACTGGCGGGCGTCGACGTGGGGATCGTCGAGTCGATCCGTTTCGACGCCGACCTGCGACAGAAGAACGTGCGCATCGCGCTGGCGGTGGACCGGCGCTACCTCGACCGCATCCGCGAGGACTCGATCGCCCGCCTGGCGTCGAAGGGGCTGCTCGGCGACATGATCGTTAACATCGGCGTGGGCAGCGCCGAGTCGCCGGCCCTGCGCGACGGAGCGACCTTGCGCTCGCAGGAGAGCGACGGGCTCACCGAGGTGATGGCGTCGCTGCAGGACGGCATCGGGGAAATCCGCTCGCTGTCGGTGACGGTCAAGGAGCGGCTGCAGACCGTGTTCACCGACGAGCTCGGCCGCGATCTCGGCCGCACCCTGCACGCTGCCGCCGGCGTCGCCGAGCACCTCGAGCACGGCGACGGGCTGGCGCATGCGCTGGTCTACGATCCGCGGCTAGCGCGCGACGGCGAGCACCTCCTGGGCGACGCGCGGCGCATGGCGGCTACCGCCAACGGCGCCGTCGAGCGCCTCGATCGCGTGCTCGCCGCGGTCGAGCACGGCGACGGCACGCTGCACACGCTGGTCTACCGCGACGACGCCACACACCTGCTCACCGAGCTCGGCCAGGCCGAGCGCGACCTGTCCTCCGTGATCGGCGAGATCAAGACCGGAAACGGTCTTCTGCATTCGCTCATCTATGAGAAGGAACGGACCAACCTGCTCGAGAACCTGACCGCGCTATCGCGCACCGTCCGCCAGCTCGGCGACGAGGTGCAGCAAGGCAAGGGCACCGTCGGCGCGCTGCTCAAGGACCCGTCGGTGTACGAGGACCTCAAGACCATCCTCGGCAACGTCAAACGCAACCGCCTGCTCAAGACCCTGGTCCGCTACACGATCAAGAAAGATGGTCTCCATGCGCCCTGATCAGAAGAACGCCTATGTCTCGATGCTCTGCGGGGGCGACGCGTACGTGCCCGGCGCCGAGGCGCTAGGCCGCTCGCTCGCTGCGACGAAGACCCCGTATCCCAAGGTGCTGCTGGTGACCTCGGACGTGACCGAGGCCAGTCGCGCCGTGCTCGCCGGCCAGGGCTGGCAGATCCGCGAGGTCGCGCCGATCCCCAACCCGCATCCGGATCGCGGCCTTCTGTTTGCGCGCTTCGGCAATACCTTCACCAAGCTGCGCGTCTGGGGGTTGACCGACTTCGACAAGGTGGTGTTCCTCGACGCCGACACCATCGTGGTGCAGAACGTGGACGACCTGTTCGCGCGCCCCGCGTTCGCCGCTGCGCCCGACTTCTTCGTGCCCGACCGGTTCAACTCCGGCGTGATGGTGCTCGACCCCTCGGCCGAAACCTACGCCGCGATCATGAAGGCGCTGCAAGGCTCGCTGAGCTACGACGGCGGCGATCAGGGCTTTCTCAACGAGTTCTTCACCAACTGGTACGCCATGCCGGTCGGCAACCGGCTGCCGGCAGGCTACAACATGCACCACTTCATCCTGCAGTTCCTGGTCGCCCACCCGAGCCTGCGGCCGATGGCCAAGGAGGCCCGGATCATCCACTACACGCTGCAGAAGCCGTGGCTCACGCCGACGCTGGCCGGCGGCTCCGAGCTGTGGTGGAAGGTCTATTACGGGATCCACCCCGAGGCGGAGCAGCCGTGGCATCGGTCGATCCACGCGCTCGAGGACTGGTCCTTCGACCGATTGGTCGGCGCGCTCATCGGTTGATGCTTACAGTAGAACATGTGCCGCAAAGCGTCTTGCCGTGGTGGAAGACGACCACGGTCTACCAGATCTATCCGCGCTCTTTCTCCGACAGCAACGGGGACGGCATCGGCGATCTGCCGGGGATCCTGCACAAGCTCGACTACCTGCACGCGCTGGGCGTGGAGACCATCTGGATCTCGCCGTTCTTCGAGAGCCCGCAGGCCGATTTCGGCTACGACATCCGCGACCACTTCTCGATCGCCGGCGAGTACGGCTCGCTCGACGACTGCCGCCGGCTGATCGACGCGGTGCACGCACGCGGCATGAAGATCGTCTTCGACATGGTCCTCAACCACACCTCGGATCAGCATCCGTGGTTCCTCGAGTCACGCAGCTCGCGCGAGAACCCCAAGCGTGACTGGTACCTCTGGCGCGACGGCAAGAAGCCGCCCAACAACTGGCGCTCGTTCCTGGGCGGCTCGGGCTGGCACCACGATCCGGCGACCGATCAATGGTACTGGGCGAGCTTTCTGCCGTTCCAACCCGACCTCAACTACCGCAACCCGGCGGTCAAGCGCGCCATGCTCGACGTGGTCCGCCACTGGCTCGGCGAAGGCGTCGACGGGCTGCGGCTCGATCTGTTCAACGCGCTGTTCAAGGACGAGGCGTTTACCGACAATCCGTTCTCGTTCCGCCCAATCCCGTCGGAGGAGAACCCCGACGGCTTCTTTCAGCGCAACCAGCACACCATCAACCACCCGGACACGATCGCATTCGCGCGCGAGCTGCGCGCCGTGGTCGACGAGTTCTCCCATCCGCCCCGCTTTCTCGTCGGCGAGGTGTTCGGCCCATCGTCGGTGCTGCAGCAGTACTGCGGCCCGGCCGGCGAAGGGCTGAACCTGGTGTTCCTGTTCAAGGCCATGCGCTCGCAGTTCAGCGCGCCGGCGTTCCGCGCGTTGATCCACGAGTTCGAGTCGAGCTTTCCAGACCCGCTGTTTCCCACCTGGGTGTTCGGCAACCACGATCGACCGCGCTGGATGGAGCGGCTCGGCAATCACGTCGGCAAGGCCAAGCTCCTGGCCACGCTGCAGCTCACCGCGCGCGGCGTGCCGTTCATCTACTACGGCGACGAGATCGGGATGCAGCATCACGAGCTCCCGACCAAGGATGCGCTCGATCCGGTCGCGCGGCGATTCCACTGGGTGCCGCAGTGGATGGCGCGGCGGCTACGCGGCTGGGGGATCCTGCTCAACCGCGACGAATGCCGCCCGCCGATGCAGTGGCACGCAGGCCCGAACGCCGGGTTCAGCGCCGCGGGTGCCATCCCATGGCTGCCGGTGCACCCGTCGGTGAGCGAGGTCAACGTGGCGGCGCAACAGGGGCAGCCGCATTCCTTGTTGTCCGTGTACCAGCGGCTGTTGGCGCTGCGCAAGCTGAGCCCCGCGCTCCGAGGCGGCAGCCTGGATCTGATCTCGGACCGCGAGTTGCCCAAGCACGTACTCGGCTACCGCCGTACGCAAGAGGGCCAGGGCGGCGAACAGGCCACGGTGTTCTTGAACTTCTCCGAACGCGAGGTGTCGGTTGCGCTCGGGGATCCGCTCGGGCACACGCTGCACTCCAACCTGCATCCCACGCCTCAGGCACGCGGAGCGCGTTACACGCTCGCTGCGCACGAAGGAATCATTCTGCTCGGGAGGCCTCGATGAAGCGCCTGATCGCTCTCGGCCTGCTCGCGTTGTGCCGCCCCGTGCTGGCCGCGCCGCCGGAGCGACTGGCGGCGTTCGCAGGCACCTACCACTACTCCGGCGGAGTCGGCGAGGTGGACGCGCTCTCCGCGGCGATCGAGACGGTCGTGCAGAAGATGAACTTTCTCTTTCGAGGAATCGCGCGCAGCCGCTTGAAGAAGGGCAACCAGCCGTCCGCCGAGCTGACGCTGGTGATCGGCGCCGACACGATCACCGTGGTGCGCCCCGGCCAACCCACCGTGTCGGCGCCGTCGAACGCGACGCCGGTGACCTGGACCAGCCCGGACGGCGACGACTTCCAGGTGACGCACGGGCTCGAAGCTGATCGGCTGTTCCAGACCTTTCAGGGTCCGAAGAGCTTCAGCCGAAACGACTTCGCGCTCTCTGCCGACGGGCTCACGCTCACGATCTACACGCACATCGTCGCCAAACGGCTGCCGATGCCCCTCGATTTCCATACCACCTATCGCCGCGACGCCCGCTAACAAGTGTGCTAATAGAGACGCCAGGACCGGATGATGATCCATCTCGAGTCGTTGGCCGACGCGGTCGTGATCGTCGATGCGAAGGGGAACATCCTCCGCGTGAACTCCCACGCGGAGACGCTGTTCGGCTACGCGCGCGCCGAGATGATCGGATCGCCCATCGAGCAGCTCGTGCCGCAGCGGTTTCACCACGCGCACCAAGGGCACCGGCGCGGATACCAGTCCACCCCGAGCCCGCGGCCGATGGGCCGCGGGATGCTGACCGCCCGCCACAAGTCCGGTCGCGAAGTGCCGGTCGAGATCATGCTGAGCCCGGACCGCGACGGTTCGGTGGTCGCGGTGGTGCGGGACGTCTCCAAGCGCCGCGAGCTCGAGCAGTTTCGCGACGAGTACATCGGGTACATCTCGCACGACCTCAAGAACCCGCTGTCGGTCATCACGCTACAGGCCAGGCTCCTCTGGCAACAGCTCGACGCGCGTGGGCTGGACGACGAGATGCAGGCGATCGAGGTGATCGCGCAGAGCGCTTCGTTCATCGATCGGCTGGTGCGCGAGCTGCTCGAGATGGCCTATCTCGAGTCCGACCAGGTCGAGCTCCGAACCGAGCCGACCGAGCTGCCGGCGTTTTTGAAGGCGGTCCTCGAGCGCACGGTCTCGACGAACGACCGGGCGCGCATCCGCCTCGAGATTCGCGACCTGGCGGCGAGCGCGATTGAAGCCAGCCGCATCGAGCGCGTGGTGGTCAACTTCGTGCAGAACGCGATCAAGTACGCGCCCGCCGGCTCGCCGATCGAGGTGCGGCTGGAAGTCGACGCAGATCAGGCGGTCGTGTCGGTCTCGAACGAGGGCGCAGGAATCAGCCCGGAAGAAGCCTCGTATATATTCGACAAGTACCGCCGGACCGAGAGCGCGAAGAAGCGGGACGGGCTGGGGCTCGGGCTGTACATCAGCCGCAAGATCGTCGAGGCGCACGGCGGCCAGATTGGCGTCGAGAGCACGCCCGGACAGGGGACCACCTTCTTCTTCACCGTCCCGCTGCTCCGCCAGCAGGAGAACCGGGTCCCGTACACCATCACGCTCGACGCGCAGCGGGCGGACGACGGCGTGGCCCGACTACGTGGGCTCAAGGTCCTGCTGGTCGACGACGAGAAGAACGCGCTCTCCGCGCTGACCTCCCTGCTCGCCGAGGAGGGACTGGACGTGCACGGCGTGACCAGCGGCGAGCAGGCGCTGGCCAGCGTGCAGACGCGGCGTCCCGGGGTGGTGGTGCTCGACGTGGAGATGCCCGGTATGAGCGGGCTCGCCATGCTCGATCGACTGCGTGAGCGTATCCCCGAGCTTCCCGCCGTGATCATGTCCGGGCACCTCGCGACGCATGCCGGGATCAGCGAAGCGCGCGCGTCCGGCGCCGCCTTCATCGGCAAGCCGGTCGACGTCGACGAGCTGCTCCGGACGCTCGGCCGGATGTTCGTCACCCGCTAGACCCTTCGATGCGGAAGCCGCCGCGCGGGTATGCCGGGGCGATCGTCGTCACGGTGACGGGCGATCAGGCGCAGCGTATCGGCGACGATCTCGATGCGCTCTGGGCGATCTTCCGATTTCTTGGCCAGCATCGGCTGCACGATTGCGCACAGCGGCGCGGGCAAGTCAGGACGCTCCGCGGCGAGCAAGGGTGGATGCATCTCGAGTTGCTTGACCAGAACCTCGATGGGATCGTCGTCTTCGAACGGCGCGCAGCCGGTGAATAGGACATACGCGACGATGGCGAGCGCGTAGAGATCGACCAGGTGCGCTTCACCGCGCTTAACTGTGCCGCGGATCGCCTCGGGCGCCATGAAGTGCGGCGAGCCGGAGATCATCTCGCCTCGCCACGGCGACTGCTCGATCCGCGCGATGCCGAAATCGAGCAGCACCACCCGCCCACCGGCTGCGAGCATGATGTTCGACGGCTTCAGATCGCAACTCCAGGACGAGAAATTCGCGCTCGCCGTCGCGCAGGAGCGCGTGGGCGGTCACCAGGCCGGGATGGCGAAACGCTGCTTGCATCTGTGCTTCGCGACGAAGCGGAGCCTCGCGTGGATGGGGCGGCGCGCGCCCACTCGAGCGTGCGGCGCGAGCGCGTGACGTGCGCCGGCACTCCCTGCGCCGGCAGCGTCTCGACGCTGGCGTCGACCTCCGTGTCCTCCCTGTAAGCGGGAGTCGGCACGGAATTCATCTCCTCTGCGGATTGAAGCAGGGAGCGTGTCACCACAATCGATGCGTGGTGCAGTGGCGATCCGCGCAGAAGCTTCGTCCGCATTCACCACGACGAAATTCGTGCGCGATCCGCTCCGGGACCACGGTATTCCGGCAGCACGAGCGAATGGCGCGGTGGATGCAGCTGCTTGCATGATGGAGGGGGCCCATGACGGGTGAGTCACAGTGGATGGATCCACTCCTCATGATTCTGGGCGGCCTGGGCGTCGTGTTCATGGTCTGGCTGGGGTCGCGCGTGGAGTTGTTGCGCCGTCGACGGCGCCAGCTGCTCTGCCCGAAGACCGGCAAGCCGGTGCGCTGTACGCTGGTGCAAGACACGCTGACGAAGGATTGGGTCGACCTCGAGCAGTGCTCGGTCTTCGGCCCGACGCAGAAGGTGCCATGTAACAAGGCCTGCCTGTCGCCGCTGAACGGTTGGTCGCGGCCAACGGCGCGGCCCTGAGAGGAGAATGTGAACTCAACCGACATTTTGAGAGATGAGCACGCGCTGATCTTGAAAGGAGTCGAGATTCTCGACGAGGTAGTGCGGCAGCTCGAAGGCGGCGGCTTGATCAATTCGGCGCCGCTCGCTCCGCTCGTCGATTTCTTTCGGCGGTTCGCCGACGACTGCCATCACGCCAAGGAAGAGGGGGCGCTGTTTCCAGTGCTGGAGGAGGCGGGCTACTCCACGGAGCGAGGGCCGCTCGCCGTACTGAAGATCGAGCACGAAGAAGGCCGGGCCCGGTTGCGCGCGCTGGCTGCCGACGTCGCACACTTCGAGCGAAAAGAGTCGCGTGATCGCTTCATCATCGATGCGCGCGAGTACGGCGCGCTCTTGCGTCATCACATTCACAAAGAGAATGACGCTCTGCTCGTGCTGGCAGAGCGGGTGCTCAACTCCGCACAGGACCGCCGGCTGGTTTCGGTCTTCGCTACGTATGATCGAGAGCGCCAGAACACCCCCGGGCGCTACGAGCGCGTGCTTGGCGCCTTGTCCGAGGAGTTCGCCGTGTAGCGCCGGTCGGCGACTGCGCCGGTGCGACAGGCGGGCAACCAGTCTGCCTCGAGGCGATCGCCGATTCCCAGGCGCGCAAGGTTATCGTGGAACTGATGGCGCCGGGCCGCGATGCGCGCAAGTCTTGCGGCAGGTCACCCGCGCGTCACGCGCGAGCGCGTGGCACGGGGCTCATGCCCAGGAGCGCCTCGCGCGCGACCTCGAGGAAATCGGTCTCGGTGACGATGCCGACCAGTTGGCCGTCGTTGGCGACCACCGGCAGCGCGCCGATCTTGGTCTCGATCATCATCGCCGCAGCTTGATGTGCCGCCATCTTCCGCGTCACCCGGATAACTGAGGTCGTCATGATGTCGCCCACTCGCGTCGTCGTACGCTCGCCGCCCGTGGCGCGCATCACGTTGAACGCGCTCATAGCGTCGCGCTGTGACACCATGCCAATCAGCTTCCCGCCCTCGTTGACGACGGGCAGGTGACGGATCTCCGCCTCGGCCATCGTCTGCACGGCATCGCGCACGCTGGTCTGCGCGTGTGCGGTCACGAGGTTTGTCTTCATTAGCTGCTCAACGGTCGTCATGGGCGATCTCCTTGATGGTCTGGCCACAGCCATGCGAAGCGGGTGCCATGCCCAGGCAATCGTCGGGCAGGAGGTCCGGTTGATGCGGGTGCGAAGCGATTGCGGGGCTTGGCCACGGAGGCGCAATTCTTTCGCGGAAGTGCTCGGCGGGTTCGTTCGAGATGACCGCGGGTCAGCGGCTCTTTTGCTTGCCGCAGCCCTCCTTCGGGCGGGTGGCGCGCGCCTCGGGCGAGGAGACCAGCACCGTGACGGTCTTGCGGATCGAGCTGTCGGTCTTGGAGCGGTTGGCGGCCGCGCGAGCCGACTTGCGCGTCCCGGTCTCGAGTTGGTAGGCGCTGCGCGACGCGGCGCGGGCGGCCTCGTTGTGGGTCGCGTGAGTGGCGTGATCGAGCTTGGCCTTGTCCCGGTGCTCGGTGCGCACCTTGGCTTTGGCCCTCGCCTTGATCGCCCGACCGCTGGTGTGCTGCTGTTGTTCCTGGGTCTGGTAGTCCTGCGCTCGTGTCGTCATGTGACCGAGCCTAGGCAAGCGGCGCGCCAGCCTGGTTGGGCGGTCGATCGCGCATCGCTTGAGCTGGGCACGCGACGTGCTTCGTAGGCGCTCATGGCGAAGATCACCGTGGACGGAAATCAGGCGGTCGCGGAGGTCGCTTATCGAGCGAGTGAGGTGATCGCCATCTATCCGATCACACCCTCGTCGACGATGGGCGAGCTGTCCGACGAATGGGCCAGCCAATCGAGGCCCAATCTGTGGGGCTCGGTGCCCACGGTGGTCGAGATGCAGTCCGAAGGCGGCGCCGCCGGCGCGGTCCACGGCGCGCTGCAAGCGGGCGCGCTGGCGACCACGTTCACCTCGTCGCAGGGGCTGCTGCTCATGATCCCGAACCTCTACAAGATCGCCGGCGAGCTGACGCCGTTCTGCCTGCACGTCGCCGCACGCACCGTCGCTACCCACGCGCTCTCGATCTTCGGCGATCACTCCGACGTGATGGCGTGCCGCCAGATCGGCCTCGCGATGCTGGCCTCGGGCTCGGTGCAGGAGGCGCAGGATCTGGCCTGCATCGCGCACGCCGCCACCTTGGAGTCGCGAATTCCGTTTCTCCACTTTTTCGACGGCTTTCGCACCTCGCACGAGATGTCGAAGATCGACTCACTCGACGACTCGACGATGGCGGCCCTGCTCTCGGAGGAGGCCATCGCCGCGCATCGCCGGCGGGCGCTGGCTCCCTCGCATCCGACCATCCGCGGCACGGCGCAGAACCCGGACACCTGGTTCCAGGCGCGCGAGGCGTGCAACCCGTTCTATCGCGCCTGCCCGCACATCGTCGAACAGGCGATGGCGCGGTTCGCGGCGCTCACCGGCCGGCGCTACCGTCTGTTCGACTATGTCGGGCATCCCCAGGCGGATCGTGTGATCGTGTGCATGGGGTCGGGCGCCGAGACCGCGCACGAGACGGTCGAGCACTTGATCGCGCGGGGCGAGCGCGTAGGCCTGCTCAAGGTCCGCCTGTTTCGCCCGTTCTCCGTCGAGGACTTCTGTCGCGCGCTGCCCCCGACCGTCCGACGCATCGCTGCGCTCGATCGCACCAAGGAGCCGGGCGCCATCGGCGAGCCCCTCTACCAGGACGTCGTCACCGCGCTCGTGGAAGCCTGGCCCGAGGCGCCGCCGATGGTCCGCGGTGGACGCTACGGCTTGTCGTCGAAGGAGCTCACGCCAGCGATGATTAAGAGAGTTTTCGACGAGCTCTCGACCGAGGACCCGCGCAACCACTTCACCGTCGGCATCGTCGACGACGTGAGCGGCACCTCGCTCGCGCACGATTCGAGCTTCCGCATCGAAGCCGACGACGTCCAACGCGCCCTCTTCTTCGGGCTCGGCGCCGACGGCACGGTCAGCGCGAACAAGAGCACCATCAAGATCATCGGCGACGCCACCCCGTCCTTCGTGCAGGGGTACTTCGTCTATGATTCGAAGAAGTCGGGCGCGGTCACCGTCTCGCACCTGCGCGTGTCGCCGCGGCCCCTGCGCGCCGCCTATCTCGTCGAGCAGGCGCCGTTCGTTGCCGTGCACGAGGTCGGGATCTTCGAGCGCTACGACATCCTCGAGCGCGCGGAGCCAGGCGCGACCCTCTTGGTGAACGCGGCTCCGGAGCACTTGTGGGGCGCGCTACCGCGCGAAGTCCAGGAGCAGATCCTGCAGAAGCGCATTCGCCTCTACGCGATCGATGCCGGCCGGATCGCGAAGGAGGCCGGGCTCGACGGTCGGATCAACACCATCATGCAAGTCTGCCACTTCGCGCTGGCAAGGCCGATTCCCCTCGAAGCCGCCTTGGCGTCGATCAAGCACGCGATTGAAGTCAACTATGGAAAGAAGGGCGTCGGCGCGGTCACACGCAACTTTGCCGCCGTCGATGCCACGCTCGCCGCGCTCCACGAGGTGGAGGTCCCGGCGATTGCCGGCGCGACGCATCATCGCCCGGCGGCCGTGCCGCCAACGGCGCCGAGCTTCGTTCAACGCGTGACCTCAGCGATCCTCGCCGGCCACGGTGATCGCCTGCCGGTCAGCGCATTCCCCGTCGACGGCACCTGGCCGGTGGGCACCGCGCGCTTCGAGAAGCGCAACCTCGCCGACCAGCTTCCCGTCTGGGACCCCGCGATCTGCATCCAGTGCAACAAGTGCGCGTTTGTCTGTCCGCACGCCGCGATTCGCCCCAAGGTCGTGCACCCCGGCGCGATCGAGCGGGCGCCGTCGAGCTTCGTCGCGACGGACTATCGCGGGCTCGAGTACAAGGGCGATCGCTACATCCTGCAGGTCGCACCCGAGGACTGCACCGGCTGCGGCGTTTGCGTCGAGATCTGTCCCGCCAAGGACAAGGCAAATCCGCTGCGCAAGGCGCTCGAGATGCAACCGCAGCCTCCCTTGCGGGAGCGCGAGCGCGCCAACTGGGAGTTCTTCACGACGCTGCCCGAACTGCCGCGCCCGACCGTGCACCTCGACGTGAAGGGATCACAGTTTCTCGAGCCGCTGTTCGAGTTCTCCGGCGCGTGCGCGGGGTGCGGCGAGACGCCGTACCTGAAGCTCTTGTCGCAGCTCTTCGGTGATCGCGCGCTGGTCGCCAACGCCACCGGCTGCTCGTCGATCTACGCCGCAAACCTTCCGACCACGCCGTGGTCGGCGAACGGCGACGGGCGCGGGCCGGCGTGGGCGAACTCGCTGTTCGAGGACAACGCCGAGTTCGGGCTGGGGATGCGGCTCGCGGTCGACGCCGGAGCCCGCCAGGCGAGCCTGCTGCTCGCGCGCCTGGCGCCGTCGCTGCCAGGCGCGCTCGTCGAGGCCCTCGCCGCTCCGGCCTCGCGCGACGAGACCGGCCTCGCGCTACGACGGGAGCAGGTCCTGGCGCTCAAGCGCGCACTCGCGGCGATCGCAGATCCGGCGGCGCGGCGACTCGAGCTGGCCTGCGATGCGCTGGTTCCGACGAGCGTCTGGATCGTCGGCGGCG
>PNAM01000003.1 GCA_003170275.1 Myxococcales bacterium | reverse complement strand
CTGCAACCAGGTTGCTGTGAGAGTGGTGGTGTGTCGTCGGGGTTGGTTGTCAGGCTGACGCCGGTCGTGCTCGTTCGTGACTCGCCAGGTTGCTGACCCCTTGTTGGGTGTCTTTGCTCTGAGCTGTCCGGCGAGCGCACCGGTGCCGGCCTGGCTTCCCGCTTGCTGGCTTGATCAGAAGCCTGTCCGCCCTGTTGGAGCGTGACTCCTCACAGCACTGCCGCAAGCGGCCTTGGTCTGCCCGGCCGGCACCGGCGATCCCCCCATCGGATTGGAGGTTGCAGGGATGCTTGCAGACGAGCTGGACTTCGTGCTCGGCGTCGACACGCACCGCGACGAGCACGCGCTCGCGGTCGTCGCCCGGCCCAGCGGCGCCGTGGTCGCGGAGCTGTGTGTCCGGGCCGACCGAGACGGCTACGCGGCAGCGCTGGCGTTTGCGCGGGAGCGGGCGCGCGGCGTCCGCGTCTGGGCGATCGAGGGCACCGGCTCCTACGGCAAAGGGCTGCTTCGCAGCTTGCTCGCCGCAGGTGAGCGCGTCGTCGAGGTCGAACGGCCGCGCCGCCACGGCCGCCAGGCCGGCCAGAAAACGGATGCCCTGGACGCACGGCGGGCCGCCCGCTCGCTTCTGGCCGAGGACAAGCCGGCGCTGCCGCGCGCGGCCGGCGCCCGGGAAGCGCTGCGCGTCTCCTCCTCGGTCCGCGCCGGCGCGGTCATGGCGCGCACCAGTGCGCTCAACCAGTTGCGGGCGCTGCTTGTCACCTGCCCGGAGCCGCTACGCGCAGAGCTGCGCGGGCTGACGAGGGCGCGGCTGCTCACACGCTGCCAAACGCTCGACCGCGAACCCGGAGACGACCTCGAGCTTGCAGCAACCAAACGGGCGCTGCAGCTACTCGCAACCCGGATCGAGGCGCTCGCCCGCGAGCAGCGCGAGCTCGAGCAGACGCTGCGGACGCTCAGCGCCGAACTCGCACCCAGGCTGCAAGCCGAGCAAGGCGTCGGCCCCATCGGCGCCGCGCAAGCGCTCATCTCCTGGTCGCACCCCGGCCGCGTCCGCAGCGAAGCCGCCTTCGCACGCCTCGCCGGCACAGCACCGATCCCGGCCAGCTCCGGCAAGACCATCCGCCACCGGCTCGACCGCGGCGGCGACCGCAAACTCAACACCGCCCTCCACCAAATCGTCGTCACCCGCAGAAAACACGACCCCCGCACGATCGCCTACGTCGAACGTCGACGCAGCCAAGGCAAAACCGACCGAGAAATCAACCGCTGCCTCAAACGCTACCTCGCCCGCCACCTCTACCGACTCCTGGAGGCCAGCACCGCCACTTGACACTCATAGAAGCGTCAGTGCAACCTGGTTGCGGCTCTCGGCGAAGAGAGCGAGGCGCAGAGTTGTCTTGGCGGCTGCGCTAGCAAGAGACTGCGACCAGGTCGCGGAGCGACCTGGTCGCTCGACTTCGGCGAAGAGAGCGAAGCGAGCGCGAAACTGCTCTGCGGCTCTTAGCGAAGTACCGGAATCAGCCGCCGCAGTCTCTGCCGCTCCGCCGGAAGATAGAACCCGAGCACCGCGAGCGCGAGCGGGTACGCGAGCACGAGCAGGGCCGACGGCGCGAGCGGCAGATGCGCGGCCCGCGCTGCGACCGTCAGGCCGACGGCCGTGGCGACGCAGGTGACGACCCGGCGCCACTGGTACGCGACGGGATACACCCGCTGCGCGTAGAGCGTCATCCCGGCGAAGAGCACGACATACGACGCCGCCGTTGAGATCGCCGCTCCCACCATGCCGTACGCCGGCACGAGCCAGAAGTTGAGCCCGACATTGACCGCCGCGCCGATGCCGGTGACGACCCAGTTCAGCTGCGTCCTCCGCGCGCGCCCGCTGCCGATCGCCAGCACGACGTAGCCTGCATAGATCGCGCTTGCGAACGCGAGTAGTGCGACGCCCTTCTCCGCGCGCTGGTAGCGCGGATCGGTCAGCAAGCGCACCCACCACGGCGCGAGCGCGCCGAGCGCCAGTGCGCCCCACGACGTGAGCGTCAGCAGGTACGTGAGGACGAACGAGTACGTCCGCTTCGCTTCGCGGTCGTCCTCGATCGAGTACGCGAACGCCGGCCACGCGGTACGGAACGCAACGAGCGCGAACGCGATCACGCCTGCGATTTTCACCGCCGCGGAGTAGACGCCGACCTCTGCGTCGTTCTTGTACCAGGCGATGAACTCGCGGTCGACGAAGTTGATCGTCCAGAGCGCGAGCGCGGACGGGACGAGCGGCATCCCGAAGTGCTGCATCTTGCGTAGCAGCCCCGTGTCGAACTCGCGTCCGAGCTGCTCGCTCCGGTACGCGACGAGGACGGCGTAGACGATGAGCGTGCCGGTGAAGTTGCCGACGACGAGCCCAACCGCGCCCCAGTGAAAGACGGCGACGAAGAGCACCATCGCGGCGACGGTGATGAGCACGTTCGCGACGCTCGCGATCGCATACTGCGTCGAGCGCTCCTCGACGCGAAAGAGCGCAGTCAGCTGCTGGTAGTTCGTCTGCGCCCACAG
>PNAM01000018.1 GCA_003170275.1 Myxococcales bacterium | reverse complement strand
CTGCCGCGCCCGCAGTGCCCGTTCAGCCAGTTGTCCCCGCGACTCCGGTCGCGCTGGCCCCGGTCGCGCCGGCTCCGGTCGCCTCGGTTCCCGTCGCGCCACCCGTCCCAACGCAGCCCGCTCCGCCCACCGCTCCCCCGACACCCGCCGCTGCGCCGGTCGTGGTGCACGGGCCGCCGCCCTCTCCGGACTCGCCGGTAGTCGTCATCTCGCGCAACGTGCTCGACCGCGAGCTTGGCGACTTCGCCTCGCTGGCCGACCAGGTGACGCTGGCCCAGGGTCCGCGCGGCGGCTTTCGACTGGTGAACATTCGCAGTGGCAGCTTCGTCGAGCGGATCGGGCTACGGGCGGGCGACGTTCTGCTGCGAGTCGACAACCGGCCGATCAACGCGGTCGAGGATGCATCCGCCGCCTATGCGTGGCTGCGAGTCACCGACCACTTCACGGTCGACCTGGTCCGCGAGGGGCGTCCGGTCAAGCTACGTTATGTCGTCACTCCGACGCAGACGGCGCAGAACTAGGGCGTCAGGACGCACGTTCCATCCTGGCAATCAGCCCGCTTCCCGCAGGTCGGATCGGTCGAAAACATCTGCGTGCAGAGCGCGCCCTTGCACCGCTTGTCGCGCGCAGCCTTCGACGCCACGGCCGTGAGCTTGGCGATCGCCTGCTGCTTGCCGCCGTTGGCGCAGTCGCAGCAATCCACCGGCGTGACGATGCAGTCCGCCTTCACCTTGCACTCCGCTTTCTTCTTCGCGCCGACGGGTTCCGCGAGGTGGGGCGCAGCAATCGCACCATCGAGCTGCACCGGCGCAGCAGCGATCTTCGATCCCGACATGTCGTTCGGCTCGAACCGGATGACGATCGGCGGATCTTCGTGACACCCGCACAAGGCGGCCAACAAGGGGACCCACAGCCAGCTTCGAACCATGGTGCGCGATGCTAGCACGGTGCGTTGACGCGGCGGCCCTTTTCACGGTAAGCTGATGAGGCATGCAATGCTATCGTTCGCGACAAGGACAGGGGTCTGGCCACGGTGGAGGCTACTGATGGGTGCTCGCATCCGTGAGCTGATCGACCGCGTGATCGAGAAGGTTCGCGCCCTCGCGACGCCTCCGCCGATCCCGGTTCCCGTCATCGCGAATCCCCGGCCGAGGCGCTAGCTTTCGCGTGGGGGGGACGTGGGCCGACTCAAGCTCCACCTAATCGAACGCAGCGATTTCACGAAGTTCCAGGACCCATCCGCGGGTGGACAGGGGCTCTTTGTGCCCGGCGGCGATGCCCCCAATGTCGGCGAGCACGTGACTGTCGAAGTGGTCTTTCAAGCCGGCCCGCGCGTTCTGCTCAACGGCGTGATCTGCTGGCGACGCACGACCGGCGATGCGCGCACCCGGCCCGGCGTGGGCGTGGCCATCGACCGCACCGAGAAGTCGAAAATGAACTACATCCTCGGCTACGTACGCGGCGGCATGATCGACGTCCGGGAGAAACGCCGACTGCCGGTGCGGCTGCGGGTCGCCTATTCGGGGCCAAAGGGCCGGCGCATCAACTTCACGCGCGATCTCAACGAAGAGGGCGCGTTCGTGCGCGCGTCCGAGTTGCTTGACGTGGGCGCGCGAACGCTGCTGCTCATCTCGCCGCCGGGTGGCGACTACAAGCCGATCGAAATCCACGCGACGGTTGCGCGTCTGCAGCCCGAGGGCGAGGACCGCGGGATTGGCGTGCGGTTCGATTTCGCCAACGATGGCGAGCGAGACCGCCTTAGCGCGTTCGTCACCAAGCTCGAGGGCGACTACCTCGACGGCCGCCTCCCCGACGACGTCCTGCTATAGTATTCGGTATGCCTTCGATGTTCGACGGGCTGCGACAGCGTGCGCAGGAAAAGTGCATTCCGCTCAACGTGACGCTCGAGTTGACGCTGCGCTGCAACCTGCGCTGCGTGCACTGCTATAACTTCGACCGCGACCTCCCCTATCTCCCGCTCAAGAAGCGCGAGGAAGAGCTCGCCGACGCCGAGGTCTTCCGGATCCTCGACGAGGTGCGTGACGAGGGATGCCTCTACCTGGCGCTGAGCGGCGGCGAAGCGATGGTGCACCCCCGCATCAACGATTTCGTGTCTCACTCCGCAAAAGCCGGGATGATGGTGACGGTCAAATCGAACGGTACCCTGTTCGACCCTGAACGGGTCCGCGCGCTCGCCGACGCCGGGACCGCAACCGTCGAGATCAGCTTGTACGGCGCAGACGCGCAGACGCACGACGCCTTCGTCAAGCTGCCCGGCGCGTTCCAGCGCACGATCGACGGTGCGCGCGCCTCCCGCGAGGCCGGGCTGCGCGTGAAGTTCTCGTTCGTCGTGGTGCAACGAAACGCCGATCAGGTGGATCGGATGATGGCGCTCGCGACCGAGCTGGAGGTCCCCTACGGGATCGATCCGCAGCTCACCGCGCGCTACGACGGCTCGCGATCTTCGCTCGATCTGCGCGTCGATCGATCAACGCTCGATGCGCTCTACCGCGGCCCACTCTCGCACCTGGTGCCGCGCACCATCGAAAATCCCACGTCGGTGCAGTGCGCGTGTGCCCGCACCGTGTGCGGCATCTCGGCGTTCGGCGAGGTCTACCCGTGCATTGGCGCGCCGGTGCCATCGGGAAACCTGCGCAGCGCGTCCTTTCACGAGATCTGGCAGGGCTCGCCTCAGCTGCAGAAAATTCGCGGCCTGCACCTGGACGATTTCGCTTCCTGCAAGACCTGCGACCACATGCCGCACTGCCGTCGCTCCTCCGGCGTGATCTTCAGCAACACCGGCGTGTACACCGGCCCTGTGCAGTTCGGCGACGACTGGACCTGCATGGAGGCCGAAGTCATCCACGCGATCCACGACGACCTCCCCGACACCGAGCAACCCGCCGCCCTGGGCGCGCTGCGCCGCCATTCCATCGACTGACCGGGCGCTCAGCAGTCGGCCGGTTCGACCCGGAGGTTCTGCGGCGGGGTCAGCTTGAACAGCTCCTCTTTCACGGTCACGTTCGGCTCGACGGACTTGAACTTGATGCGCGCGTCCGCCTTGTGCAGCGGCTGGGCGACGTTGGTGAACCTGGGCAAGCGAATCCCCGCATGGTCCTCGAAGTCCTCGTGAGTCACCGTCCAAACGATTCTGCCCGACGCGTCCTTGCGTTCCGCCGACAGCAGATCCCAGTGACGATCCCTGCCGTCGAGCCGGAGCACCTCGGTCCCACCGTCGGAGGTCTTGAGAGTGAGGACTTCGCGCCCGCCGTTCGCGTCCCATTCGACGCCCGCAGGCTCGCCCTGGAGGGGAGCACCTCCGGAGAGGACCGCGACGACCTCGTCCGGCTCGAGCTCGATCCGGATGAAGCGCGCGACGTTGCAGGCCTTCGCCGGACCTTCCAGGAATCGGTTGCTGTGCGAGTCGAACAGCTGAAACGTCGCGCCATCGGAGGCGACCGCCAGGACCGTTCCGCCGCCGATGGGCGCCTGGGCCTCGAACCGCAGCTTGCCGCCGCTCGCAACCAGCATGCTGATCGTGACCTTGATCCGCTCGCTTCCCTCGCCGCGCTGATCGACGCGCGTCTCGGCGCGCAACGAGGTCACCTTCCTCGCGCGATCTCGCAATACGGCGAGCAGCTCCTGCGCGCTGGGCGCGGCGTAGGGACGCGCGACCGGCTTCGGCGCCGGACAGGCGGTGAGCAGCAGCAGTGGCGCGAGGATGCAAAAGCGCATCCGGCGAATCTACCGCGAACCGACCCGCCCGGTCTCGAGAAGTAAGATCTGCTCCTCGACCACCCGGCGCACGCGCTCCTCGGGATGGTACGAGAGCGCGCGCTTGTAGGTCTCGAGGGCGCGCACGCGATCGGCCTTCTTCACGTACAGCTCGCCGAGATGCCCCAAAATCTCCGGATCCTCGGGCGCCAATCGATCGGCGCGGACCAGCATGCGCTCGGCGTCATCGAGCCGACCCAGCTTGACGTACAACCAACCCAGGCTGTCGACAATCCCACCGTCGGCCGGCTTGAGCGCGACCGCGCGCGTGAGCAGGCGCTGCGCCTCGTCGAGCCGCACCTCGTGATCCGCCAGCACGAAGCCGATGAAGTTCAACGCCCGCACGCTATCCGGATCCCGCTTGAGGACCTTCTGTACCGTCTCGACGGCCCGTTCCCATTGTCCGTTTCGCGAATATGCGGTACCGAGGGCGAACGGCAGCGAATCGGACTGCGGGCGCCGGGTGAAGGCGCCTTCGAGCACCTTGATCGCCTGCGCGCGATCGCCCGCGCGCTCGTGAACGCCGGCGAGAATTCCGTTCAACGAATCGGTCGCGTCGGTGCCGGCCGGATCCGAGGCCACCGAGAGCAGAGCCTTGCCGAGCAGGTCGATGGCTTCGCGGTAGCGACCATTGTCGCGGAGCAGCTGACCGATGCGCTCCTGCGCCTTGCCGAACTGACGCGCCTGCGTGGGCACCTTGCGCAGCTGCCCCAACGCGTCCTCGACCTTGCCGAGCGCTTCGAGCGCGGCGCCGGCCAACAGGCGCGCACCGGCCGACTCCGTCGAGCGCAGCATCTCGTCCGCGACCGTGCGCGCGCGGTCGGGCTGCTTGGCGGCGAGTCGCAACCACCCGACCAGGACCCGCCGCTCGCCCCCGCCCCCCTCGTCATCCAACCGATCGATGAGCTCGCGCGCTTCGGCCTCGCGCCCCGACGCCATGTCGAGGCGCACGATCATTTCCACGACCTTGACGTCTCCCGATCGCTGCCACGCTTGCGTGAGCTGCGCGGCGGCCTCCTGGGATCGTCCTTCGCCTTGCAGGAGCTGCGCGAGCTCGACCCGCGCCTCCTGCAGCCCGGGATCGAGCTCGATCGACTTGTCGAACGCGGCCTCGGCCGCGCGTGCGTCGCCGCGGGCCTGCGCCGCGAGCCCGAGCGCCTGGTGGGCCTGCGCCGCGCCGGGGATGTTCTTCGCCATCTCGCGCCAGGTCTCTTCGACCTTGGCGTCGTGGCCGCGGTCGCGATAGACACCGACCAGGCCCAGGTACGCATCCTCGCACGCGCGATCGATCTCGATCGCCCGCTTGAGCGCAACCTCGGCGCCGTTGGCATCGCCCAGGCGCAACTTCACCCGCGCAAAGTCGACGTACGCCTCGGGGAACTGCGGATCGAGGTGCAGCGCAGCCTCGACCTCTTCGCGCGCCTCGTCGACGCGCCCGAGGTTGAGCAGCTCTTCGGCCAGCCGCGAGCGCAGGTACGACGACGCGCCATCGGAGGCGAGCGCGTGCCGAAGCTCCTCGGCCGCCTCTTCCGAGCGCCCGTCGTTAGAAAGGAGCTGCGCCTGGATATAGTGCTGGTAGGCAGCCGGACTCACGTAATAGCCCGGCACGAGCGTCCCGTTGAAGCTTCGCACCATCGAAGGCTGCCGGGGCTCGGGCAGCCGGCCCGCACAGCCCGCCGCCGCAACCCACCCCAACGCCAGGTAACTAAAGACCTTCATCTCGGGGCTTCAGAATATCACCCCAACCACAGAGGGGCAACGCGCGATCAGCCGCCGGTCATGAATTCTTCGTCTGACTGGTGTGCGTGCACTGGAAGTTGCCGAAGGTCTTGCCACACGCGAGGGCCAGGACCTCGAACAGCTCCTCGATCTCCATCCTCGGAGCGTCGTAGGGCTCGCGCCCGTCTGCGACGGACGTCTCGTTCGTAATGGTGCTCTCGTCTTGCTTTTTCATCGTTACCCTCTATTGAATCACACGAAGACGGTGTGCCGCAACCCTCGCCCGGGCGACCTCCTTGGCGGTCAGGTCGCAGCCGTCGGGTCCTTGACCACGTGTCATCGCGGAACCGGGGCAGCGCGAGCACGCCGCTTTGACGTCGCAGCTCCGGCACTGGTGAAGATCCTCGAATTGAAGCGCGCGCAGCTCGGAAAAGAACGGCGCGGTGGTCCAGATCTCGTTGAAGCTTCGCTCGCGCACGTTGCCGACCGGCGCCGGCATCATGATGCAGCCCATCACGTTGCCGGTTGGACCGATGGCGGCGTATCGCTTCCCGGCGGAGCACGGTGACGGGCCGGGGTGCTCGGACACCGCGAAGAGATCGTCGAAGGGCTTCTGTTGCAGCAGCTCGACCAACCGATCGCGGTTCACGTGCAGATCGAGCGGTGAGGTGTTGCCGTCGGTCCGAGCGCTGATCGCGAGCTCGTAGTTGCACGGCATGTCGCGCAACCGCGCCAGCTCGTGGACGTCGCGTGCCCCCTCGACATTGGTCGTCAGCACGACGGTCTTGAGGAACACCTTCAGGCCGTGGGCGCGCAGCCGGTCGATCCCGGCCAGCGTTCGCTCGAACGATCCCGGCACGCCGGTCACGCCGTCGTGCACCTCGGCGCTCGCGCCGTAGAGGCTGACGGACACCTGCAGGACGTTGCGCTGTTTGAAAAACGCCGCCAGCTCGTCGGTGACCATGGTCGCGTTGGTCAACAACTTGAGCGCGAAGCCACGTTCATAGGCGAGATCGACGATCTCGCGAAAATCGCGCCGCGACAAGATCTCGCCGCCGGTGAGGGTCAAGAAGAACGTGCCCGCCGCGGCGAGATCGTCGAACAGCGCCGCGATCTCGGGCAGCGAGAGCTCGCCGTGATCCAGGTGATCCGGCAGGTAGCAGTGGGCGCACGGCAGGTTGCACCGGTGCGTCACCTCGAACATCACCTCGAAGGGAACCTGCGCTTCTTCGGCCCGATCGATGATGCGTTCGAGCAGCGCGGTCACGACGTCGCCCGCTCGCGGATGGCCAGCCCGACCTGTTCGAGCTCGAGCAGGAACTTGTCCACGTCGGCGCGCGCCTGGTCGGCTTGGACCGCAAAACGCCGCACCACGTCATCGACGATCTCCGACTCGGGCGCCCCGCGCTCGACTCCTGCCCACACCAGCGCACCCACCGGATTCAGCAGGATCACGCGGCGATCGCGCGGATCGACGACCACCGATTCACCCGCCAGTGCCCGGGTCGGCAATTTTCGGCTGGGTCTCAGCCGCGTTTCGGCCGAGATGTTCGAACACGAAGGAGGGGACATGTGTGGTTAGTTGGAATTCTAGTGAAAACGTTCGAGCTTTACAAACGATAGCTGCGATATCCAGGAGTTTACCGGCCAGGTCCGGCTCGCGACAGAAAAACAAAGTGGCGGCGAGCATTTCCCGCGCAGCCGCGGCGGTGGAGAGCGGCGTCAGGCGGTCCCGCGCGGCCTGCCGCAAGCGCACGATCGCAGCGACCGGTCCGGCTCCCGGCGCGCAGATCCCGAGATCGCCGTGAAACGGCGTGCCAATCGCCCGCACCGAGCCGTCCGGCTGGGGCAAGAGCGCCATGACCTCGTCGCACAGCACGTCGGCCTCAGGCACGCTGCGCGCGACCGTGGTCTTTCCGGCTCCCGAAGGCCCGAACGAGATCAGGACCCGCCCGTCCCGCATGACGCCCGAGGAGTGCAGCAAGAGCCCGCCGCGCTCGAGCAGCAGCAGCGACATGGAGATCCGCAACAGCGAATCCAGCATGTACACGTTCTCGAGCAGCTCGCCCCGAACCGCCTGGTCGCGCACCGAGACCTGCGCCGAGAGCGCGCCCCAGCGAACGGAATACTCGCCGGGCGCAACTCGCTCGACCTGTGGATCCCCCTCGGGCTCCGGCTTGGGGCCTTCGACATACGTCACGCCCACGGTGACGGCTGGCTTGCCCGAAGTCAGAAAGGGCCGATATCGACGAAGCGCGGCCGCCTCCAGCGCGGCCGTCAGTCCCTCGATGAGGACCGGCAGCCCCGCGATGTCGATGGTCAGGTCGGGCAAGGAAACTGGCGGCTAGAACGCGGTCTGGGAGAATTGCACGTAGGCCCCAGCCGTCGGTGCGGAGGACGCACCCGAAAAATAGACGTTGCCAGGCCCGGCGCCTCCGATCGCAGGAGGGGCGAAATCAGCCACGGGCGACGAGTCGATCCTGGTGAAGGTCGTCGCCCCGAACACCTTTGAACTGGTCAGGGAGATGGTCGCATTGAAGTAGTCCACCGACGCGTGTTCGATGTTGCCCGCAGCGTCTCCGACAAAGATGTCGGCCGCCGTCGGCGAACCGGCAATATTCGGATTGTCGAGCGCGAGCGGACTCGAGTTGGAGTTCTGCGCACCCGCGGGATAAGCGGCGGTAAGATACTGGCCGCCGTTGATCGGGTAGTTCCAGAGGACCAGCGCCCCGTTCGATCCGTTGCCAAACGTGCTGACGTATACAAACGATGTGTCTGTACCGCCGGTGCCGTTGTTGAAGTCGACGAACGCCGACGATTTCTGGACCGCCGCTGCCGCGGTAAATCCTCCGCCGCTAAGCCGTCTGATCCATCTGTTTTTGGGATTTGAAAACGAACAGGGTTGCGGCGCCGCTCCAGCAACGATGGCGCAGCCATTCGTGGCGTCGTTGGCCGGAACCTGGACGATGTTGAATTTCTCCGCGATCAGAATGTTTGCCTTTGTGGGCGTTGTGTCGATGAACGGCGCGCCCCAAATGGCGTCGTTGGCGCCGCAAGCTGCGCCGGCGATCGAGCACAGCGGGGTCGCGGACCGGACCGAGTTGTCGGACTGACGGACCGAGTACAGATTGTGATCATCGCAGCCGATCCAGACGAAGCCGTTGTAGAGCACCGGCGTGCCGTGGCAGAAGCCGCCCGCACCCAATTTGACGACGATGGGTGCAGTTGCTGGCGAGGTGGCATCGATGATCGCGAGGCCGCCCGAAGTACCGATGTAAATCTTGTTCGAGCCGTAGTCATACCAGGGCGACGACCACACGATCGTTTTTCCGGTGATCGTCGCGGGCCAGCCGGTGAGGATTCCCGGCGTACACCCGGAGGCAACACCAGCACAGGTGTCGACTCCGTAGACCTTTCCATCAGTGCCCGCGGCGTAGACGTAGCGACCGGTCACGTTGACGGCCAGTGCAGAGCCGTTGACCAAAGACCCGATGGGAACCCGCGTGATGGTGGGCGCCGCAGTGTAGAGGCCACCGGTCGCGCCACCGTCGGTGCTGCCGGCAATTCCAAGGTACGACGAGCTGCCCGCATCGTTCCCGTAGAAAAAGAATCGATCGTTCGCGTTGCTGTGCACGCCGGTCAAACCGTTGGTGTACAGCGCCCCGGTTACGTTCATTGCTGCGTTCGCCGGAATCGCCCAGTCGGGCACCGACGGCGCGTTCTGACCGAGGGCCGCGTGGGTGAACTTCGTCGAGGCCTGAGCCTCGAAGTAGGCAGCGCCGGCGAGACGGGGGTGCACGTTGAGCCATTCGGTGAAGCTCGCACCACGGCTGGGCAGATCGCGCGAGCCGAGGCGCGACCAGGAGTGATCGAAGGCAATCCCGTGCAGCGGCTCCGAGCTGTCGCCTGGCTGCGAGCCGGCAATGGGGTCGGGCATGGTCGCCGGTGAGCAAGCCACGAGGACCGTACTAATAATAAGGAGAGTTCGACGCATTGACACGCCTCCGACAGCTTGGTTGCTGCGCACGAGCGAGACATTCATACTAGCAGAAGGAATTCGTCTGCAACCAGACAATTTAGACGGGCCTAGACGTCTCCCTCAGAGTGGCAGATTGCCATGTTTTTTCGGCGGGTTCGACTGGCGCTTGTTGCGCAACATACGCAGCGCTGACGCGAGCTTGGCGCGCGTCTCGCGGGGGCGGATGACCTCGTCGATGTAGCCGAGCGCAGCCGCTGCGTAGGGGTTGGCGAACTTCTCGCGGTACTCGGCGATGAACGCCTGGCGCGTGGCTTCCTTGTCCTCGGCCTTGTCGATCTCGTTGCGGTATACAATGTTGACCGCGCCCTCGGGGCCCATCACCGCGATCTCGGCCATCGGGTAGGCGAAGTTGATGTCCGCGCGCACGTGCTTGGACGCCATCACGTCGTAGGCGCCGCCGTACGCCTTGCGGGTGATGACCGTGACCTTGGGCACCGTCGCCTCGACGAACGCGTAGAGCAGCTTGGCGCCGTGCTTGATGATCCCGCCGAACTCCTGCGCGGTGCCGGGCAGAAAGCCGGGCACGTCGACGAACGTGACCAGCGGGATGTTGAAGCAATCGCAGAAGCGCACGAAGCGCGCGCCCTTGACCGACGCGTTGATGTCGAGGCAGCCGGCCAGGTGCGCCGGTTGGTTGGCGACCACGCCGACCGGCCGTCCTTCGATGCGCGCGAAGCCGACCACCATGTTCATCGCGTAGTCGGGCTGGATCTCGAAGAAGCGCCCGTCGTCGACCGAGCCAGCGATCACCTTCTTGATGTCGTAGGGCTTGTTCGGCTCTGCGGGAATCAGCAAGTCGAGCTCGGGCGTCTCGCGATCCCAACGGTCTTTGGATGGGGGCTCGAGCGCCGGCGCATTCTCGGCGTTGTTCTGCGGCAGGTACGAGAGCAGCTCGCGGATTCCGTCGAGGGTGGTGCGCTCGTCGGGATACATCAAGTGCGCGACGCCCGAACGGGCGGTGTGCGTCTGCGCGCCGCCGAGCTCCTCCTTCGAGACCTCCTCGTGCGTGACCGTCTTGATCACGTCGGGGCCGGTGATGAACATGTAGCTGGTGTTCTCGACCATGACGATGAAATCGGTCATGGCCGGCGAGTACACCGCGCCGCCCGCGCACGGTCCCATGATCGCCGAGATCTGCGGCACCACGCCGGACGACAAGACGTTGCGCGTGAAGATGTCGGCGTAGCCGGCCAGCGACTGCACGCCTTCCTGAATGCGCGCCCCGCCCGAGTCGTTCAGGCCCACCACCGGCGCGCCCACCTTCATCGCCAGGTCCATCACTTTACAGATCTTCGTCGCGTACGCGCCCGAGAGCGATCCGCCGAACACCGTGAAGTCCTGCGCGAAGACGAACACCTGACGGCCGTTGACCGTGCCGTAGCCGGTGACCACGCCGTCGCCGAGGATCTTCTGCTGTTCCATGCCGAAGTCGGCGCAGCGATGGGTGACGAACTTGTCGAGCTCGACGAAGGTGCCCGCATCGAGCAGCACCTCGACCCGCTCGCGCGCGGTGAGCTTGCCCGCCGCGTGCTGCTTGGCGATGCGCTCGTCGCCGCCGCCCTTGAGCGCCGCCGCTTCCATCAGCTCGAGCTGCTTCAACGGATGCTTTTCATTCATTCCGGGAGTCCCAACCTCTCTTGCACGTAGGCTTCGATGCGCGCGCGCGACGCGTCGTCGAGATCGAGGAAGCGCAGCTCGCGACGTTCGGCGCGCTCCTCTTCACCGTAGGTGACGACGACCTCTTCGGCGCGCCCGCGGCAGCGGATCGGCTTCGGATCGCCCGGCAGGTGGAAGGCCAGCTCGATCGGCCCGTCCAGCTCCTCGGGCACCGGCGCGCTCAAGCCGAGCCCGCGGTCCCAGATCTCGTTCGCGAGCTTGAACCAGCGCAGCTCCGACGAGCCCTTGAGCTCGACTGGAACCCGCAGCGGCGCGCTGAACGACATGAGAGCCGGACGTTAGATCGCCTGACGAGATGCGTCAACGCCCGCTTTGCTGCGCGTCGAGGGCCTCGACGATCTTGTCGTGCAGCGCCGGCCGCAGCTCCTTGATCTTTTCGTTCTCGCGCGTGGGTTCGACCCGGTTGGTCAAAAGCACCACCGCGCGGCCCCGTCCTGGCGCGATCCACACCGACGTACCGGTGTAGCCGAGGTGCCCGACGCCGTCGCGCGGCCAGCGCGTGCCGGCCGAAGACGCCTCCGCCGAGGGCCGGTCCCAGCCGAAGCACCAGGTCGAGCCTTGCACGCCGCTCGGCTGCCAAAGCTGTCGCTCGACTCCACCGCGCGTCCAGCGCGTGCGCCAATCGAGGGCCAGGCGCGCCACGTCGTGCGCGGTCGAAAACAATCCTGCGTGACCCGCCACGCCGTCCATCGCGCGCGCGTTCTCGTCGTGGACCACGCCGCGCAGCCCTTCGCACGGCGCGCACGCCGACGGATCTTTCGGCAAATACGCGGTGGCCACGCCGAGCGGCTCGGCGATCTCGGTGCGGAACAGCTCGTCGAGCCGCGCGCCCGCCTGGCGCTCCACCAGGTCGCCGAGCAGGATGAAGCCGAGGTCGCTGTAGCACGCTCGCGCGCCCGGCTCCGCCTCGAGCGGCTGGTTACGCACCGCTTCGACGATCCCCGCGCGTCCGGACGATGCGGCGGGATCGGCGGTGAGCAACTTCCACCCCGGCAGGCCGGACGAATGCGACAACAGGTGGCGCACCGTCACGCTCGGGCGCGCCTGGGTGTCCATCGTCAGCGCGCCCCGCTCGAGCAATCGCGCCACCAGCGCGACCGTGGCGAACGGCTTGGTGAGCGACGCGAGATCGAAGAGCGTGTCCGCGCGCGCGGCGCCCACCTGCATCTCGACCACGGAGCGTCCCTGATCGAGCACGACCAGCTGCGCGGCGGGAAACACCACGCCGACCGCATCCGTCAGAAATCGTTCAACCTCGGTCCATTGTGTCATTACCCTTACCTACATCTCTTGACAAGGTGCGTCGTGAGACCTCAAATAAGCGCCACCGGGGGTTGTTGTCATGAAGCTGGCCACGGTCGCCCTCTCCGCCGTGCTTGTCGCAGGTTGTTCTGCCGCACCCGACGCTGCGTCTCCCGGAACGCAGGGCGCCGACGCGGGAGATCGATCCCCGACGCAGTTTCCCACTGGGAGCGAGGACGGCGGCACGCGCAAATCGTACCCCATCGTGCTCGCGCATGGGTTGGATGGTTTCAAAAACATCGGCCCGATCAATTATTTCTACGGCGTGGCCGACGCGTTGACCCAGGATGGCCACGAGGTCTACACCGCCGAGGTCGACGCCTACAACTCGTCGGAGGTCCGTGGCGCGCAGCTGCAGGCGTTCGTCGAGAACGTCCTGGTGATGAGCGGCGCGCAAAAAGTGAACCTGATCTGCCACTCGCAGGGCGGGCTCGACTGCCGCTACGTGGCGTCGAACATCGGCGACAAGATCGCGTCGGTGACCACCATCTCCGCTCCGCACCGTGGAACGCCGGTGGCCGACATCGCGACCGGCGATCTGCCGGGGCCGATGCAGGACGCGATCTCGGCGCTGCTCAACGTGCTCGGCGCGACCATCGACGGCAAGGTGGACATGAACGCGCAGGCGGCGCTCGACGTGCTGTCGTCCAAGGGCGCAGCGGCCTTCTCCTTGTTGCACCCGGACAACCCCAACGTCGCCTACTACTCGATCGCCGGCCGCTCGAACATGTCGATGGGCGACGACGCGTGCGGCACGCCGACCGAAGCGCCGTTCGTCGCGCGTTGGAACAGCTATCCCGACCCGGTCGATCCGCTGCTCTCTGCGACGGGCACCATCCTCTCCAACGACGTCACCCCGTCGCCCTCCAACGACGGACTGGTGCCGGTCGGCTCGGCGCGCTACGGCACGTTCCTCGGCTGCATTCCCGCCGACCACCTCGACGAGATGTGCCAGCTCGCCAACGACTCGCCCGGCGCCGGGAACCCGTTCGACTGCCATCTGTTCTATCGCCAACTGGCCGACTGGCTGGTTGCGCGCGGCTACTAGCTCCGGTAGGTTCCCCGCGTGATCAAGGTGTGTCCAGGCTGCGCGTCGACGTGGGCGGGCGGTTCCCACTGCGAGGACTGCGGCACGCTGTTGCGCGATCCGTACGCCAAGGACGCGGCCGAGACGTTGCCCAAGGGCATCTGGAAATACATCCGACTGCAGTACGGCGCGCGCCGCGGCATGCTGGTTCGGGTCATGGCGTTCCTGATGGTGCCGGTGGTCTTCGGGCTGCTCGCGCGAGAGGCCGTGCTGCTCGCCGCGCCGTGGAACGCGATCGGAATCGCCGGCGCCGCGCTGGCGGGGTTTCTCACCTGGGCGCTCCTCTATTGGATGGCGGGCAAGGCGGTGCGCATCTGGGTCTTGCGCAAGGGCCAGCTCAACAAGCGCCGCATGGCCAAGGCGCTGCTCAAGCGCGCGATCGGCACCAAGTAGGTCAGGTGACGAACGCCTTGACCACTTCGTAGAGCACCTGCACGCCCCACTTCAAGCCCTCGACGGGGATGCGCTCGTCGTGGCCGTGGTACAGGTCGCCGAACTTGGTGCCGTCGTCGGGGAAGCGCAGCGGCATGAAGCCATACGAGCGGCAGCCGAGGCGCGACCAGCTCTTGGCGTCGGTGAAGCCGGGCGCCAGGTAGGGCACGACGATCGCGCCGGGATGGTGGCGCTCGAGCGCCGACTTCATGAGATCCCACAGCGCGGACTCGGCCTCTTGCTCGACGGGAGGCATCTCGCGCAGCACTTCGATCTCGACGTCTTCGCCGATCGTGCGGCGCACCTCCGCGATCAGGTCGGCGGTGGTCTGGCCGGGCAGCGAGCGCCCGTCGACCTCGGCCTCGGCGAAGCCGGGGATCACGTTGATCTTGCCGCCCGCGCGCAGCACCGTCGGCACCGCGGTGTTGGAGAGCACCGCCGCGAGCGCCGCCGCCACGCCCTTGTCGGGCAGCTTGCCGAGCACCAGGTCGGCGATGCGGCGGATGTGCAGCTTCTTGAGCAGGAACGAGTTGGGAAACTTCTGTGTCGCCGCGATCGCGCGCAGGTACTTGTCGACCACCGCGGTGCGATGCTGCGGCAGGCGCGTCGAGGCCAGCCGCGCCACCGCCTGGCCGATGCGCGCTACCGCGTTGTTTTCGCGCGGCATCGAGCCGTGGCCCGGCCGGCCGGTCGCGCGCAGCTTCATCCACACCGCGCCCTTCTCGGCGATCTGGATGGGATAGATGGTCTGTCCCCCGAGATAGATGGTGAACCCGCCCGCTTCGCCGAGCGCGAACTCGGCACGCACCTTGTCGGGGTGGTGGTCGACGAGGAAGCGCGAGCCGTCGTCGCAGCCGGCCTCCTCGTCGGCGACGCCGGCGAAGATCAGATCGCGCTTGAGCGACACGCCCTCCTCTTTGAGGCGCAAGAGCACCAGCGCGGACATCACCGCCATGTGCTTCATGTCGATCGCGCCGCGGCCCCACAGATAGCCGTCGTGGATCTCGCCGGCGAACGGCGGATGGGTCCACTGGTCGGGCTCCGCGGGCACCACGTCGAGGTGCGCTGACAAGAGCAGCGGCGGCTTTTCGCCCGAGCCGTGCAGCCGCGCGATCACGTTCTTGCGCTCGGGCCGCGCGCCCAACAACACCGGCGGCAGCTTGGCGGCGTCGAACAGGTCGGCCAGGTATTCGGCGGCGGCGGTCTCGTTGCCCGGCGGATTGGTGGTGTCGATCTTGAGCAGCGCCTGCAGGTGCCGAACTGCATCGTCGCCGAGCCCCGCGTTCATCGTCGCATGACACCACGGGACCGCTGTGTTATCAAACTCGCCGCGTATGTCCGAGCTCACTCCGCCGTCGCCGCTCCAGCATCCGGAAGGCTTCCGGACGCGTCGCGGCGTCAACTGGGTGTTCCTCGGCCTGATGTACGGCTTCTTCTACATGTCGCGCTACAACCTGAGCGCGATCTCGGTCGCGATCGGCGAGAAGTTCGGCTGGTCGAACGCGGACTACGGCGGGATCGTCTCGGCGGGCGTGCTGGTGTACGGCCTCGCGGTGTTCTTGAACGGGCCGCTCGCCGACAAGATCGGCGGCAAGCGCGCGATCTTGATCGGCTCGGTCGGCGCGGCGGTGTTCAACTTCCTGTTCGGGCTGTGTCACATCTTCCTCGAGCGTCCCGCGGTGTGGCAGGACGGCAAGGTGGTCGAGCCGGCGATGCTCTCGCACGGCATGACCGCCTCGACGTTGATCGCCACGTTCTCGGCGCTGTGGGCGGGCAACCATTACTTCCAGTCGTTCGGCGCGCTCTCGATCGTGAAGATCAACGCCGCCTGGTTCCACGTGCGGGAGCGCGGCAAGTTCGCCGGGCTGTTCGGCATCATGATCCAGGGCGGGCGCTGGTTCGCCTTCTTCTTCTCGCCGTTCATCCTCACCTACCTGCCGTGGCAGTACTGCTTCTGGATCCCGGCGGCGATCCTCCTGGTGATGTTCTTCGCCAACCGGGCGTTCGTCGCCAATACGCCCGCCGACGCCGGCTACGAGTACGCCACCGCCGACGAGACCGCCGAAGAAGAGGCGCAGAAGCCGTCACTCGGCTTCGTCTTGCGCAAGGTGTTCGCATCGCGCGCGGCGTGGCTGATCGCGTTCTCGTCGATGTGCATCGGCATGGTGCGCAACTCGGTCGACCACTGGTGGGCGCGCTACATCGGCACGGTGTTCCACATCCGCGCCGCAGAGCTCTCGCACTTTTTGCCGTACCAGGTGGCGAGCTGGGGCATGCCGGCGGCGGCGATCTGCGGCGGGCTGGTGGCGGGCAATGCATCGGACCGGGTATTCGGCTCGCGACGCGCGCCGGTCATCTTCTTCGCGTTCGTCGGGCAGGCGGCTTGCTTGTGGCTGATGTACAACTTCCTGCACTCGGCGTGGGCCGGCTGTGCAGTGCTGATGGGGATCTCGTTCTTCATCAGCAGCGCGCACTCGCTCGTCGGTGGCGCGGCCTCGATGGACTTCGGCGGCAAGAAAGCGGTGGCCACCGCGGCCGGCTTATTCGACGGCGCGCAGTACCTCGCGGCGACCTTCGTCGGCTACGGCATGGGCCGGCTGCTCGACCATTACAAGGATGCGCTGCATCCGGGCACCGAGTACAACGTGTGGCCGCTAGCGCCGATCCCGTTCGCGATCATTGGCGCGCTCCTGATCTCGCGCTTGTGGAACGTGGTGCCGGGACGGGGCGCGCACATTGGGCCCCGGCGCGAAGCGCAGGGTGGGTCGCAATGACCGCGCTGGCGATCGTGCACAAGGTTCAGCGCGCGGTGCTCGCGCTGTACGCGCTGTACGCGGGCGCGAGCGCGCTGATCACGCTCGTGGTGCCGCGCGTGATGGGGCGCGAGCTGGTGGGCGCGTCGCTGACCTCGACGGCGCTGATCTACAGCCAGCTGTGGGCGGGCGCGCGCTTGTCGATGGCGCTGGTGGCGCTGGTGGCGGCGTTCGTCGCGCGTCCGCCGCGCGCGCTGGTGTGGGCGGTCGCGATCGGGCTGGTCGCTGGCCTGTGCGGGATGTGGTTCGCCGGCGCGGTGTCGACGGTGACGTGGGTGGAGCTGAAGCCGTTCTGGAAGTGGTGCGCGATCGATGGGCTGGTCGCGCTGCTGCTGATCGCCACCGGCCTGTTGCGCGCGCGCTTGCGGCGGAGGATCGCTTGATGCTGCCCGAGCTGTTTCACGCCACCAACGACGACGGCTCGTCGGCGCGCGCGCGCAAGGCCGTCGTCGATCTGTCCCTGACGGAAAAAGTGCGGTTTCGGAATATTTTCTATCCGGAAGTACAGGCAGATTTCGCCGCGCGGGGCGGCACGAAGCTGCCCGCGCTGTGGGACGGCGCGACGCTCTTCCAGGGCATCGACGCGGTGCTCGAGGCCCTGGGGCGGATCTGACCCGGCCCGGGGTGCGGCGCGTGATCGCGGTCACCTTTTAACCTTTTCGCGGGCATGCCAGTCTAACGCTGCGATGCGCGCGCTCGCCCTGGTGTGCCTGCTGTCGATTCCCGCGCTGCGCGCTGCGCCGGCGCGGGCAGGCGAGCTGTCGTCGGCGGATCTCGACCGGTTGGTCTCGGTCGAGTGGAAACGCGCGCGGCTCAAGCCGGCGCCGCTGGTCGACGACGCGCGCTTCCTGCGCCGCGTGTACCTCGATCTGGCGGGCGTCATTCCGACGCCGCAGGTGGTGACCGCGTTCCTCGACGACAAGTCGCCGGGCAAGCGGGTGCGCGCGCTCGATGCGCTGCTCGACGGGCCGCAGTACGCCGATCACTTCACCGCCTATTGGGACAAGGTGCTGATGGGGCGGCAGGTGTTCTCGCAGATCGTCGACCGCGTGGCGTTCCGCGCCTGGCTGCACGCCGAGCTGGAGAAGAACACGCCGTGGGACAAGCTGACCACGACGCTGCTCACGGCGACGGGCGAGAACAAGATCGAAGGCGCGGTGAACTGGATGCTCAAGTTCGCGCAGACGCCGCAGGACCTGACCGGCAAGATGTCGCGCGTGTTCCTCGGCGTGCAGATCCAGTGCGCGCAGTGCCACAACCATCCGTCGGAGAAGTGGAAGCAGGAAGACTTTCGCAAGCTGGCGGCGTGCTTCGCGTACTCGGGGCCGCTGCCGCTCGAGCAGGGCAAGGTGCTGGGCATCCGGCGCGCGGCGCTCAAGGATTTCCCGATCGCGGTGGTGGGGCTCGGCAACCAGATGAAGATGGACGCCGAGCTGCACGCGATCGCCGCCGCGCAGCCCGCCGCGCTCGACGGGACCGACTTCACCGGCGCGGGCAACCGGCGCCAGGCGCTGGCGAGCTGGATGGTGCGGCCGACCAACCCGTGGTTCGCGCGCGCGATGGTCAACCGCATGTGGGCGTACCTGCTCGGGCGCGGCTTCGTCGAGCCGATCGACGACTTCCGTAGCTCGAACCCGGTGGTCGCGCCGCAGCTCCTGGAGACGCTGGCCAACGACTTCGCGTCGCATGGCTTCGACCTCAAGCGGCTGGTGCGCTTGATCTGCGGCACGCGCGCGTACCAACTGCAGGCCGCGCCGACCCGGAGCGCCGACGGGGAGAAGCTGTGGGCGCGCTATCGGCTGCGCGCGCTCGGGCCCGAGGAGCTGCTCGATTCGCTGATGCTGGCCACGAATGTGGAACCGGTGTTCCAGAAATTCGCGGGGGTCAACTTCGAGAAACAGAAGCTGCAGCTGCGCAACATCGTCACGTTCCTGTTCGACATCGACGAGGAGAGCGAGCAGACGGAGTTCGAGGGGACCGTGCCGCAGACGTTGCTCCTCTTGAACGGGCCGCTGGTGAACGCGGGCGCGAGCGCGCTGCCGGGCACCACGCTCACCGACGTGTTGGCCATGCCGCTCGGCGACGAGGCGAAGATCGAGGCGCTGTACCTGCGCACGCTGTCGCGCAAGCCGACCGCGGCCGAGACCACGCGCTGGACCGGCTTCGTGCGCGCGACGCGCGACGTGGTGGACACCGGGCCGGGAAAGAAGCCGCCCCCGGTGCTCAACGGCGAGAAGCAGAAGCTCGCGCGCAAGCTGGGCAACGATCCGATCGCCCGGCTCGAACGACGGGTCGCGCCGGGGCTCACCGCGCAGGGTCAGGCGTACGAAGATCTGTTCTGGGCGCTCCTCAACTCCAGCGAGTTCTATTTCAGACACTGATGATGAATCGACGCACATTCGTGAAGACGGGGCTCGGCGGAATGCTCGGGCTGTGGGCGCTCGGCGCGCGTCGCGTGGTGGCGGCGCCGGCACGGGCCAAGGCGTGCATCCTTCTGTGGATGAACGGCGGGCCCAGCCACATCGATACGTGGGACCCGAAGGCGAACAATCCGATCAAGCCGCTGGCGACGCGCGCGCCGGGGATCGAGCTCGCCGAGCACCTGCCGCTCGTCGGCGAGCAGGCGGCGCGGCTGGCGATCGTGCGCGGCATGACCAGCCGCGAGGGCAACCACGATCGCGCGCAGCACCTGGTGCATACCGGCTACTCGCCCAATCCCACCGTCGCGTACCCGTCGCTGGGCAGCTGGGTCTCGGAGGAGCTGGGCGATCCGGCGACCAACCTGCCCGGCTTCGTGGCCATCAACGGGCCGAGCCTGGGCGCCGGCTTTCTCGGCGTGCAGCATGGGCCGTTCATCGTGCCGACGCCACGCCAGCCGCCGCAGAACACCAGCTACGCGCGCAACGTCGACATGGTGCGGTTTCTGCGGCGCAAGAGCGCGCTCGATGCGCTCGAGTCGCAGTTCCTGGTCGAGACCGGCGACGCGAAGATCAAGGGACGCGAGGCGGTGTACGCCAAGGCGGTGCGCATGATGTATTCGCCGCGGCTCAAGGCGTTCGACCTGGCCGAGGAGCCGGACGCGGTGCGCGCGGCGTACGGCGACAGCGACTTCGGGCGCGGCTGCTTGATGGCGCGGCGGCTGGTCGAGTCGGGCGTGAGGTTCGTCGAGGTGGTGCTCGACGGGTGGGACACGCACCAGGACAACTTCGGGCGCACGCGCAAGCTGATGGGCGCGCTCGATCCGGGGATGGCGTCGCTGCTCAAGGAGCTCGACGAGCGCAAGCTGCTCGAGTCGACGCTGGTGTTGTGCATGGGCGAGTTCGGGCGCACGCCGAAGCTGAACGAGAACGAGGGGCGCGATCACCACCCGGCGGCGTGGAGCGCGGTGCTGGCCGGGGCGGGCGTGCGCGGCGGCGTGGTGCATGGCGCCACCGACGCCACCGGCGAAAAGGTGGTGACCGATCCCACGTCCGTCGCCGACCTGTTCGCCACCATCGCCACCCTGCTCGGCCTCGATCCCACCAAGGAGTTCTCCACTCCACGCGGCCGCCCAATCACCCTCACCGACAACGGCAAACCCATCGCGCCGCTCCTGCTATGAAAGGGGACGCTGGTTAGTGGACGTAGCGCCAGGGCTTGGGGAAGATCGTCC
Source organism: Myxococcales bacterium (assembly GCA_003170275.1). Classification (GTDB taxonomy): domain Bacteria; phylum Myxococcota_A; class Polyangia; order Palsa-1104; family Palsa-1104; genus PALSA-1104. The sequence continues at coordinate 23,036 of PNAM01000018.1, read as the reverse complement.
AGTGGCCGTTGACGGAGACCAGGCCGTCGTAGGCCAGGCCCAGCTCTTCGCCGGGGCGGACGAACTTGAAGGAGTAGAAGACCAGCCCCTTCTTGAGCATCGGGGCGATCTGCTTGTAGCCGCCGGGGAACTTTTGCGCGGCGGCGCCGCCGGCCTTGAGCTCGTCGCTGGTGGCGTGGAATAGCTTGAGATCGGACTGGTCGGGCTTGAGCGTGATGACCAGGTCGCCTTTGTCCCACGCCGGCGTGTAGCCGCCTTCGGCCTTGGCGGCGGAGTCGCCTTCGAAGACCGCGAGGTAGTCTTCGTGGGTCGGACGCAGGCGGGCGGTGAGCGCCTTTGCGTCCGCGCCCGGTTTCTGCAGCTCCTCGAGCAGGCTGCGCGCTTCGTCTTCGCTGCCGACCTTGACGGCCGGCGCCTTGGGTTTGGCGGGCTTCTTCTTGGCCAGCCCGGGGACGGCGAGCGCGCACAGCGCCGCACCGATGAGCACGATTCTCTTCATGGGACGCTTCGCGCCCATGACTTGCGCGGCCCCACGGGCCACGCATTTTTTTCCATTATTGATCGTTCGCGCGTTGCGCTCACTCATTTACGCTTCCTTTCGCCTAACGCGGCGACCACCGCCGCGTGGCCCTTCTCGCGCGCCATGCCTTCGGCGCTCCGTCCATCGTCGGCCCGCAACAGCGGGTCCGCGCCGCGCTCGAGGAGCAAGCGCACCAGCTCGACGTTGCCCTGCAGCGCGCACGCCTGCAGCGCGGTGAAGCCGCCCTTCTGCTTTTCGTTGACGCGCGCGCCGGCGTCGAGCAGGAGCACGATCAGCTCGCGCGAGCCGATCGCCGCCGCCGAGTGCAGCGGTGTGACCTTCGTCGGGTTGCGCGCGATCGCGTCGACCTCCGCGCCGTGCTGGAGGAGCACCCGCGCCGCCTCGACGTGGCCGAAGAACGCGGCCAAGTGCAGCGCGGTGTATCCGTCGTCGGCGAACTTCTTCGCGCGCGGGGCGTGCTGCTCGAGGAGCTCGGTGACGCGAGCGGTGCGGCCCAGCGCCGCCGCCTCGAACAGATCAAGCGACGACTTCTTCGACGCCAGGTACGCCGCCTCGTCCTTCTTGCCCGCATACAGCGCCGTCAACACCGTCGAAGCCTGACTCATGCTCTCCTCCGCGCTTCCAACCGACCGCCGATGTAGCACAACAGCGCGTCGGGTGCGGCGACCACTTCATCGAACGCCCGCCAGACCTCGGGGATGCGCTCGGGGGGGAACACGCCGGCCGCGCGGATCTGCGGCTCGGCCGAGCGGAAGATCCCCTCGAAGTAGCGCAGAAAGGCGGTGCGCTGCACCGGATCGCGCCCGTCGGCGAGCGCGGGGACGAAGCGGAAATCGATCACCTCGAGGCCGGCGCGCTCGGCCAGCTCGGGCAGGCGCGCGGCGATGTCGGGATGGCCGCCGCCGCGACGCTGCGCTTCCGAGAGCGCGTCGAAGTATTCGTCGATCACCGGGCGGCGCGGCTCGACCAGGAAGCTGCGGTTGTAGACCTCGCGCGCGAACAGCCGCCCGCCCGGCTTCAGGCAGCGAGCCGTGTCGCGCAGCACCGCCTGCGGATCGGGGACGTGCTCGAGCACCCAGACGAACAGCGCCGCGTCGACCGACGCCGTCGCCAGCGGCAGCCGCGCGCCCGAGCCGCGCAGCAACGTGACCCGCCCCGCGTCGAGATCGCCCGCGAGCGTCTGTCGCGCGCGCTCGAGCGAGCCCTGCGACACATCCGCGCCGATCACGCGCAGCTCCGGCCAGCGCGCGCGCAACAGCCGCGTCTCGGCGCCCACGCCGATGCCCACCTCGAGCAGCGTGTGCACGCCGCCCAGATCGAGATCGGCGAACAGCCACGGCGCGAGGAACTCGGCCTGCGCCTCGAGCCGCGCCGCCTCCGCGTCGGTGTACCCGTGGATGTACGCCGGCTCGCTCATCGCGCGGCCAGCTCGATCGCCTCGAGCGCCTTGATCTTGTCGCGCAGCTCGGCGGCCTTCTCGAAGTCGAGATCCTCCGCCGCGCCGTGCATCTTCTTCTTCAGCTCGATGATGGTCTTGGGGATCTCGTCGATCTTCACGTCGGCGATGTACTTCTGCACCTTCTCGGCGGCCCTCGGCAGCACCGTCAGATCGACGAAGTCCGCGTCGTACACGCTGCCGCGCAGATCGAGGATCGCCTTCTGCACACCCTTCGGCGTGATCTTGTGCTTCTTGTTGTAGTCCGCCTGGATCTTGCGCCGGCGCTCGGTCTCCGAGAGCGCGTTCTTCATCGCCGCGGTGATCCGATCGCCGTACATGATCACGCGGCCGTTCAGGTTACGCGCCGCGCGCCCGCAGGTCTGGATGAGCGAGCGGTCGCTGCGCAGAAAGCCCTCCTTGTCGGCGTCGAGGATCGCCACCAGCGACACCTCCGGCAGATCGAGCCCCTCGCGCAGCAGGTTGATGCCCACCAGCACGTCGAACTCGCCCTTGCGCAGGTCGCGGATGATCTCGATGCGCTCGAGCGTCTCGACGTCCGAGTGCAGGTAGCGGACCTTGACGCCGATATCCGCGTAGTACTCGCTCAGGTCCTCGGCCATGCGCTTGGTGAGCGTGGTCACCAGCACGCGCTCCTTCTTCTTCACGCGATCGCGGATCTCGCCCAGCAGATCGTCGACCTGATCCTTGACCGGCCGCACCTCGATCTCCGGATCGAGCAGCCCGGTCGGGCGGATCACCTGCTCGACCACCACGCCAGCGCTCTGCTTGAGCTCGTAGTCGCCCGGCGTCGCCGACACATAGATGACCTTGTTGATCTTGCCTTCCCACTCCTCGAACTTGAGCGGGCGGTTGTCCATCGCCGACGGCAGGCGGAAGCCGTACGTGACCAGCGTCTCCTTGCGCGAGCGGTCGCCCTTGTACATCGAGCTGACCTGCGGAACGGACTGGTGCGACTCGTCGACGAACAGCATGAAGTCTTTTGGAAAGTAATCGATCAGCGTGGGCGGCGGCGCGCCCGGAGCGCGGCCCGACAGGTGGCGCGAGTAGTTCTCGATGCCGTTGCAGTGGCCCATCTGCTCGAGCATCTCGATGTCGAACATGGTGCGCTGCTCGAGCCGCTGCTTCTCGACCAGCTTCATGCCCGCCGACAGCTCCTGCAGCCGCTCGCGCAGCTCGACCTTGATGGTCTCGATGGCGCGCACCAGCTGGCTGGCGGGCGTGACGTAGTGCGAGGCGGGGAAGATGTGCGCTTCCTTCATCTTCGACTTGGTCTTGCCGCGCAGCGGATCGATCTCCGACACGCCCTCGATCTCGTCGCCGAAGAACTCGATGCGCACCGCGGTCTCCTCCTCGTGCGCCAAGAAGATCTCGACGATGTCGCCGCGCACGCGGAAGGTGCCGCGGTGAAAGTCGATGTCGTTGCGCTCGTACTGCAGATCGACCAGCCGCCGCAAGAGCGCATCGCGCCGCAGCTCCTGCCCGACGCCGAGGTTGATCACCAGCCCTCGGTAGTAGTCGGGATCGCCGATGCCGTAGATGCACGACACCGACGCCACCACGATCACGTCGCGCCGCGAGAGCACCGAGCGCGTGGCCGAGTGGCGCATGCGGTCGATCTGCTCGTTGATCATCGAGTCCTTCTCGATGAACGTGTCCGAGGCCACCACGTACGCTTCCGGCTGGTAGTAGTCGTAGTAGCTGACGAAGTACTCGACCGCGTTCTCGGGAAACAGCTCCTTGAACTCGCCGTACAGCTGCGCGGCGAGGGTCTTGTTGTGCGCCATGATCAGCGTCGGCTTCTGGATCTTCTCGATGATGCAGGCGGCGGTGTAGGTCTTGCCCGAGCCGGTGATGCCGAGCAGGGTCTGGTGCTTGTCGCCGCGCTGCAGGCCGGCCACCAGCTCCTTGATCGCCTTGGGCTGATCGCCGCGCGGCTGGTACTCGGAGACGATCTTGAACGGACGGTCCGCCATCGTGGCGCGAGTGTATCATCGCGCCATGAAGGTGCAGTGATGGAGCTGCGTGGGTTGTACGGGATGGTCGATCTGCCGCTGCGCGGAGGCGGGCCGCCGGGCGGCAAGCTCGCGCGGCAGCTCCTCGACGGCGGCGCGCGCATCTTGCAACTGCGCATGAAGGGCGCGTCGGCGGCGGCTATGCTGGCGGTGGTCGACGAGCTGCGGCCGTTGTGCCGGCGCCACGAGGCCACGCTGATCGTCAACGATCGGCTCGACGTCGCGCTGGCCGGCGGCGCGCACGGCGTGCACCTCGGGCAGGACGATCTACCGCTCGCCTACGCGCGCGCTCTCGCGCCGAAGCCGTTCCTGATCGGCGTCTCCACGCATACTCCCGAGCAGGCGCGCGCGGCGATCGCCGGCGGCGCGGACTACCTCGGCTTCGGCCCGTGCTTCGCGACCCGCAGCAAAGAGAACCCCGATCCGATCGTCGGCCTCGCGCAGCTCGCCGCGGTGTGCGCGCTGGGAACACCCGTCGTCGCAATCGGCGGCATCACGCTGGACCGGGTCGCGGACGTCGCGCGCTCGGGCGCCAGCGCCGCCGCGTTGATCGCCGCGGTGAACGGCGCGCCCGACATCGCCACCGCCGCGCGTGCGGTGGTCGCCGCGTTCACTCGGTAGGCGGCGTCTCGGGCGGCGGCTTCGGTCGCGACATCAGCCGCTTGCCGACGGAGAACACGATCAGGAAGTAGATCAGCGCCATGACGATGCCGGCGGCCAGCATGCCGGGACGCCCGGTGCGCAGGCCGCGCATGATCAGCGTGTGCGTGAACAGCGGCGGCAACACCATCGCGGCCACGAAGATCGCCGCCAGCACCAGCGACAACAGCCCGAACACCACGTACATCACCGGGCTGGTCGCCTTCTCGTCGTCGGGCAGGACCGCACGGGCAAACGGATTGCCCTGCGCGAACCTTCGATCGGGTGCTTCGGGATCCTTCATGAGCTACTCGACGCTGCTCAGGATGAACAGGCGTTCTTGTCCTTGACGTCCTTGAGCAGCTTCTTGAGCTGGTCGTTGGCGTCTTTCTTCCAGGTGGTCTTGGGGTAGCGCTTGAGCAGCTCCTGGAAGAACGTGCGCGCGTCGGTGCAATACTTGAGCGCATAGAACGCCAGCCCGTCCTTGTACATCACGTCGGGCATGACGTCGGACTTGGGGAAGTTGTCGATCACCTTCTGATAGGCGTTGATCGCGTTGGCGAACTTCTTCTCGTTCAGATACGACTCGCCGATCTGAAACTGCGCCTTGGGGGCGCGCGCGTCCTGCGGATAGCGGTTGAGGAACGCGTCGTACAGCCGGCGCGCATCGCCCCACTGCGCCGCGAGGAAGCGCTTGTCGGCCTCGCCAATCACGCCGTCGGGCGTCTCCGGCACCGGCGGCGACTTGGACACCGTCGAGTTGTTGGTGAGCTGCTCGAGCTTGGTGTCGGACGACGCGCGATAGTCCTGGAACTGCTTGGTGAGCGCGTCCTCGGCGTGCTGGAGGTCGTCGATGCGGCCGGTGATCTGCGCCAGGTCGAGCTGCATCTTGTCGACCTTGCCGCCCACGTCTGCGGAGTTGCGCAAGACCACCTTGTTGGCTTCGTCGACCACGCCCTTGAGCCGCGCGAGCTGCTCGTCCATCTGCGTGGCGAGCTCGCCGGCGCGCACCTCGTTCTTCGCCGACAGATCGCGGACGTCTTTGATCTCTTTGCGAAGGTTCTGCCCGTCCTCGAGCGTGAGGCAACCCGACAGCGCCAGCAGCACGCCGCTGAACAGCGCCGTCTTTACCACTGGGCGTCGACCCGGCGGTCCTTGACCCATCCGCTCTCGTCGGTGCCGCTGGCGTCGAGCTCGCCCTTGGCGACGGTCTTCAAGCGTCCGGCTTCGACGCCCAGCCGCTGCAGCCGGTCGCGCACCGACTGCGCGCGCTTGTCGGAGAGCGCCAGGTTGTACTCCTCGGTGCCGCGCGGATCGGTGCGGCCCACCAGCGTCGCGCCGCGCCCGGCCACCTTCTTCAGGCAGTCCGCGTTGCGCTCGACAGAGGACGTGGCGTCGGTCGAGAGCACCGACTCGTTGAAGTCGAAGTACACCGGCTCGAGCTGGCACGCGCCCGGCGGCGGCAGGTTGCCCTCGTTCGGATCCTTTTGATTGATGGTAGCGGCGCGCTGGCACCTGCCGTGGTTGCACTTGCCGCCCGCGCCGCACTGATCGTCGCTCGCGCACGGCGTGCACTTGCCGTCGATGCACGACTCGTCCTGGCCGCACTGCGCGTCGTCGCTGCAGGTCTTGGCGCCGGCTTCGCAACGGCCCTTGTTGCAGACCTCGCCCTTCTTGCAATCGCTGGTGTCACGACATTGTTGACACATGCCGTTGACGCAATATTCCTTCTCCTTGCAGTCCTTGTCCCGGGCGCACTTGGGGTAGTCCGGACCACAGCCTGACAGCGATGCGAGCGCCGCGAGCAGCGCGAATAAGATGACGGAGCGTTGCATGGTTGGGAAGCTAGCCCCGTCGGTGTGCCGTGTCAACCTATTGACGGGCTCCTTGAATCGGTAGGGTCCTTCGGCTACAACTCCCTGTCCCCGATGAATCTGGCAGTCGACCGCGTCCTCGGAAAGCGCATCGCTACGTTGGCCGCTCCCGTGGTCCTGGCGATGATTTCGCAGACCGCGATCAACCTGGTCGATCACGCGCTGATCGGCCGCCTCCCGGTCGCCGAGGCGTCGTCGGGCCAGACCGCGGTGACCATCTCGCTGATCCTGATGTGGGCGGTGGGCGGCTCGCTGTCGGCGATCTCGGTCGGCGCGCAGGCGCTCACCGCGCGGCGCTACGGCGAGAACGAGCCCGAGAAGGCCGGCCAGGTGATGTTCAACACCATCATCGTCGCGCTCGCCTCCTCGACGGTGATGGCGATTGCCGGCTATCTATTGGTGCCGGTGGTGTTCCCCTATTTCCATCCCAACCCCGAAGTGGTCCGCCTGGGGATGCCGTTTCTGCGCTGGCGCATGATCGGCGTGGTCTCGATGGTCACCGCGATCGCCTACAAGAGCTGGTTCGACGGGCTCGGCCACACGCGCGTGCACATGGGCGCCGCGCTCACCATGAACGTCATCAACTTCTTCCTCAACCTCGCGCTGATCTTCGGCAAGTGGGGCTTTCCGCGCATGGGCGTGGCCGGCTCGGGCCTGGCGTCGATGATCAGCTCGTACATCGGCATGGGGCTGATGATCTTGTGGAGCCTGCTCCCCGAATATCGGGTGCGCTACCACAACTACCGGCTGTCGGCGCTGTCGGGCAAGCAGCAGTGGGAGCTGGTCAAACTGTCGGCGCCGTCGGCGGTGGCGACCATCTTCGTGATGTCCGGCTTCGGGCTGTTCGTCAAGATCGCGGGGCTGCTCGACCAGCGCGCCGGCGACGGCGTGGTGTACGCGACGGTGACCTCGAACATCATCAACATCCTCATGCTCGCGTTCACCGCGTGCATCGCCTACGGCACCGCGACCGCCACGCTGGTCGGGCAATCGATGGGCGCCAAGAACATCAAGCTGGCCGAGCGCTACGGCTGGGAAGCGGTGAAGCTGGGCGTGTACATCACCGCGGTGATCGGCGCGATCGTCGCGACGGTGCCCGGCTCGGTGCTGCACGTGTTCACGCGCGATCAAGCGGTGATCAACGTGGGCCGGCCGATCTTGCGCATCTGCGGCCTGTTGCTCCCGGCGATCCTCGCCGCGATCGTGCTGACGCAGGCGCTGTTCGGCGCCGGCAACACGCGCTTCGTCATGTTCGTCGAGTTCGGGCTGCACTTCTTCTGCCTGGTGCCGCTGGCGTACATTTGCGGCATCCGAATGGACCTGGGCATCCTCGGCGTGTGGTCGGGGGCGTTTGCCTACGTCATCCTGCTCTGCTTGATCATGGGCTGGAAATTCGCCGAGGGCGGCTGGAAAGAGATCCGCATCTAACTAGCCGTATAATGTAGCGACATGCCAAAGCCTTCGCTGTTGATCGTCGACGACGAGCCGAACATCCTGTCGACGCTGCGCCGCGCGCTCGAGCTCGAAGGCTACGCGGTCGAGGTGGCGGGGAGCGGACGCATCGCGCTCGAGAAGCTCAAGGCGGGCTCGTTCGACGGCGTGCTCCTCGACGTGGCGATGGCCGACATGAACGGCCTGGCGACGCTGCGCGCGCTGCGCGAGATCTCGCCCGAGCTGCCGGTGATCATGATGTCCGGCAACGCCACGCTGGCCACCGCGGTGGAGGCGACCAAGCTCGGCGCGTGCGACTTTCTCGAGAAGCCGATCACCACCGACAAGGTGCTGATCACCGTGCACAACGCGCTCAAGCTGGCGCGGCTGGTCGAGGAGTCGGAGGCGCAGAAGGCCAAGGAGCGCGCCGATCTCAAGCAGTGGATGATCGGGTCGGGGCCGCACATGAAGCGCGTGATCGAGACCATCCGCAAGGCGGCGCCGACGGTGGCGCGCGTGCTGGTGACCGGCGAGCGCGGCACCGGCAAGGAGCTGGTCGCGCGCGCGCTGCACGAGCACTCGAGGCGCAAGGACGGGCCGTTCGTGAAGCTGAACTGCGCGGCGATCCCGTCCGAGCTGATCGAGAGCGAGCTGTTCGGTCACGAGAAGGGCTCGTTCACCGGCGCGACGCAGCTCAGGCGCGGCAAGTTCGAGCAGGCGCACGGCGGCACGCTATTCCTCGACGAGATCGGCGACATGACGCCGTCGGCGCAGGCCAAGGTGCTGCGCGTGCTGCAGGAGAACGAGATCGAGCGCGTCGGCGGCTCGGAGACCATCACCGTCGACGTGCGGGTGGTGGCGGCGACCAACAAGGCGCTCGAGGTCGAGTGCGAGAAGGGGCGCTTCCGGGCCGATCTGTACGACCGGCTCAATGTGGTGCCGATCGAGGTGCCGCCGTTGCGCGAGCGGCGCGAGGACGTGCCGCAGCTGGTCGAGCATTTCCTCGTCGAGGCGTGCGCGCAGAACGGCATGCGCAAGGCCAGCGTGCAGCAGCCGGCGCTGTCGCTGCTCATGCAGCACGACTGGCCGGGCAACGTGCGCGAGCTCAAGAACACCATCGAGCGCATGGTGATCTTCGCCGCCGGCGCGTCGCTCACCGTAGAGGACGTGCAGGCCGCGCTGCCGGGCGTCAAGGCGGTGCGCGGCGCCTACAAGCGCGGCGCGGCGCTCAAGGATCTGGTCGCGTCGGCCGAGCGCGAGATCGTGCTGGCGGCGCTCGACGCCAACCAGCACCACATCGCCAACACCGCGCGCGAGCTCGGCCTCGAGCGCAGCCACCTGTACAAGAAGATGCGCGCGCTCGGCATCAACCCGCGCGGCGACGCGGCCGCCGAGCCCGAGCCCGGGCCCGAGCCCGGGGACGACGCGACCGAGGAGTAGCGGTCAGCGCGCGGCGGGACGATCGAGCTCGTGCAGCGCGCGCTCGACGGCGACGTGCACCCCGGCGTCGCGTTCGGCGATCAGCCGCGCGGCGAGCGCGCCCCGGGCGTCCGGCTCGTGCAGCTGGCCGAGTGCCGCGGCGGCGGCTTGACGCACGTCGGCCGAGGCGTGCGTCAGGTAGCGGAGCTCGGTGGCGAGCGCGTCGTGACCGTACGGGATGAGCGCGCCCAGCGCCGCCGCCAGATCTAGAACGTCGGCGCCGTCGGTGGCCTTGGCGCGCTCGGCGACCAGCTGATCGAGGAAGGCGTGCGCCGCAATCGAAGGCACGAAGCGCAGCGCGGCGACCGCGCGCAGCCGGCGGAGGCGCGAGGCGCGCGCGTCGCTCGCGTAGGTGATGAGCGCAGCGTCGGTGCCCGGACCGAGCCGGCGAATCTCGTCGGCGCCCGGCACGTGCTCGACGCCCGCCAGCAAACGATCGAGGCGGGCGAGCTCGCGCTGCGACGGCGCCGCGTGCGCCGCGACCGAAAGCAGCGCCAGCGACGCGAGCACGGAGCAGATGCGCTTCATGGCAGCCTCACCTTCGGATCGTTGCGCAGCACCTGACCCTGCTGCGGGCTCAGGTGGCGGCCGGAGTTTTCTTCCCAGAACATCAGGTTCGACGATCCGTCGACACTGGTGTCGCTCAGCGGATCATGCTGGCCCTGCTGCTCGACCGAGTGGAACAGCCCGAGCGTGTGGCCGAGCTCGTGCGCGGCGACCGGCCCGAGCAGGCTCTGACCGCAATCGTTGGCGATCGACACCACCGCGCCGGAGTGCGGCGTGCCCAGCACCGGCGAGCCGGGGATGCCGCCCGCGATGCCGAGCACGCCCACGTTGTTGCCGTTCTGATCGGTGATCGCGCGCACCAGCACCACGTCGAGGCCGGGCGTGGTGGGCTGGCCGGTGGTCGCGGCCTGCAACAGGTTGTCGAGATCCGGCAGCTGCACGGTCGGGTCCAGGCTCTCGCGCAGGCTGTTCGGCGCGGTCGTGGAGTGGAAGGTGACCTCGCTGATGGTGATGCCGATCTGCGCGTAGATCATCTTGATGTCGGCGATGTCCGTGGCCAGAATCGTGGGTCCCGTCGCTGCGGTGACGACCTTGCAGGCGCTCGACAGATCGGTGACGTAGAAGTTGAGCGAGATCGAGCCGCTCGCGATCGGCGCGTCGCCGAGCTTGACGTAGACGCGCGTGGTCATGCCCACCGGTCGCTCGGCCAGCACGTCGAACTGGTACACGCCCGGGATGAGCGAGGTGCTCGGCGAGTTGGGCACCAGCATGGTCGACGTCGATTCGGCCGGCTGATAGCGGATCGGCAGCGTGAAGAAATCGGCGGCGGTGGCGGGCGGCGTGTAGATGGTCGCGCCGTTCGGATCGACCAGCATGGTCACGCCGATGAAGTTGGTGAAGTCGAAGACCGACAGCCGGCTGTAGATGGCGAACGACTGCGCGTTCGAGGGCAGCGGCAGAAAGCTCGAGTCGCCGGAGAACTCGAGCGTGCCCGACGACGGCAGGCAGCCGTTGAACTTGGAGATGCTCTCGTCGTCGAGGACGATCACCATCTTGGCGCAGGTCGAGCCCACGCTGTGGCAATCGGATCCGGTGGCGCACAGCTCGACGCAGATCCCGAGTTGGCAGGTCCCGCGATCGCAGTCGCCGTCGGCGGCGCAGGCGGCGCCGGACGCGCCCGTGCCGCGGCGTGCGACGCAGGCCGGGCGGATCTGCGTGGTCGGCGTGGGGTCGTTCTGGCCGACGGCGTTCAGGCCGCAGGTCTGGCCGGTCGGACAGGCGTTGTCGCGGTTGCAGCTCTGCACGCACGCGCCGAGCAGGCACAGCCGCGACGAGCAGTCGGTGTCGATCACGCACTTCGCGCCGAGCGCGGCGCCGTCGTAGGGCTTGCACGCGCCGGTGTCACAGTGAAAGCCGGTGCCGCAGTCGTCGTCGACGTTGCAGTCGAGCGTGCACACGCCGCCGAAGCATTGATAGCCGTCGCGACAGTCGCTCGAGGCGGTGCAGTTCTTGAGGCACAGGGTCTGCCCGGCGACCGTGCTGCAGGTCTGCCCGTCCGCGCACGACACGGTGCTGCAGTCGGTCGTGCAGTAGCCGCCGGGAAAATCCGTGGCGCACGCCAGGCCCATGGTGCACACGCCGCACGGATCGCCGACGGCGCCGGTCGCGTTGTCCGGGGTGCACGAGAACATCAGGCACACCAGGACCAGCGGAGCGAGCAGTCTTCCCACCACATTAGTCTATCAAGCCGGGTCGCGGTGGTACACTCGCATCGGATGCGTCGTGCGCTCGCGGCTGTGATGGTGGTCACGGTGCTGGCGAGCGGAGCCCGGGGCGACCCCGGCGGCAACCCCGGCGACGGCGACGCGAAGTACGCGCTCGGCGCCCGCCTGCGCGGCGTGTGGGTGACCCCGGCCATGCTCGCGCCGTTCGTGCAGACCACCTCGGGCTTGCAGAGCATCGCCGGCGGCGCCGAATTCATCGTGCGCCACCCGACCTACGACGTGGTCACCTCGCTCGATCTCACCTTCGTCTCGCTCGCCGACGGAAACTATCTCGGCAACGGGCACGATGCCACGCAAGACACGCACTACGTGCAGTTCGGCGGCTTCGGGCAGCTGACGTTCCTCTCGGCGGACGTGTCGATCATCGGTCATCATGCGTTCAACCGCTGGTTCGAGCTGCGCTACGGCGCGGGCGTCGGCCTCGGCCTGGTGCTCGGCGACGTGCACAGCATCAACGATGGGCGGCAGTGCACCGCGCAGAATTATTCCGATACCACCAAGTGTTATCCGCACACGCCCGATGGGACGGTCGACATCCCGCTCGGCCGCGCCGACACCGAGGCCAAGCTGCGGGCGACCGAGAAGGCGGGCTCCATCGATCTCGCCGACGATCCGCACCGCCACGTCAGCGACAACAAGCCGCCGGTCATGATCGTGATCAACGTGCAGGTCGGGATGCGCTTCAAGGTGCACCGCCACCTGGCCTTCGACGTCGACGTCGGCTTTCGCGACGCCATCTTCTTCGGCGGCGCCTTCCACGTGCTGTTCTGATGGTGCGCGCGCCGGTGAGCCAGCGGGTCACGGTGCGCCTGGCGGGCATCCCGTTGCGGCACCAGGGGACGCACGACTCGCTGTGCGCCTACTACGCGGCGGCGATGCTGCTGTGCGCGCTGCGGCCCGAGTTCGACGACGAGTTCGACGCGGCGCACGTGCGGCGCGATCCGATCTTCGGCAACCTGCCGCGTCGTCGCGGGCAGAAGGTGGAGCGGCAGGTGAGCGACTGGATCGCCACCGGCGTGCACCTCGATCGCGTGTGCGACGCGCTCAACGCGGCGTGCGCGCGCGGCGCGATCGAGACGCGATTCGAGTTTCGCGCCGGCAACAAGGTGCGCGGCAACGTCGAGTTCCTGCGCGAGCAGGTCGATCGCGGGCTGCCCTGCGTGCTCGGTTGGGAGAGCCGCGAGCTGGGCAACCACACCGTGTTGGTGCTCGGATACGAGCGCTATGCGACGACCGGCGGCGAGTGGCTGCGCGTCAACGATCCGAGCCGCGTGCAGGACCTGCTCGAGTGGGGCCAGCTGCAGCGGCTCGCCGATCGGCGTCTCGATCTCCTGTGGTGCGTGGAGCACGCCGGCGTCCGGCCAGACAAGGTCACCACGCACCGGGGGAAGCACGGCATCCTGCCCAAGCTCACCCGCGTCGAGCGCTGGTCCCCCGCTTCCCGTCGCTACGCGCCTTTGGTGTAGGTCAGCGGGAGCGGAGCTTGCGCAGGTCGCCGACGCGCAGGGTGACTTTTTCGGCGTCGAAGTGCTCGGCGAGCGGGATGGCGAACTTGCGGGAGGCGCCGACCAGCTCTTTCCATTCTTGCGGGGTGATCTGGCCCTTGGCGGTGAGCTCCTCGACCAGGCGGGCGCGCAGCGCGTCGAGCGCCGCCTTGTGGAACACCAGATCCTTGACCTTCACCAGCGTACCGCCGCGCGCGAGCATCTCGATCGCCTGCGTGATCTCGTGCGCATCGCTCTTGAGCGCGACCGCCGCCTCCGCCGTGCGCGGCGGCTGCAGCAGCGCCTCGGCGTAGAGCCTGGCGACCCGCTCGGCGAGCGGCGCCAGCCCTTGCGCGGCCGACGACTTGCGCGCGTCGTGCCCCGGCAGGCGCACCACGTCGCGCTCCGCCACCAGCGCCTTCTCCGTCGCCAGCGACTCGAGCACCAGGTGCAGCAGCTTGACGTCTCCGGTCACCTTCGCGCGCAGCTCCTCGCGCGGCATGCCATCGGCCAGCGGCTGCGCCGCGTGAAACGCCGTCACCGCATCGAGCGCGCCCTGCTTGAGCGATGACAGCGCGTCGATCCCGATCAGCGCGCCGCGCTCCTTGTCGAAGCGCACCACCCGCCGCGCCCCTTGCAACCTGGCCAGCGCCGCGTCCACCACGCGCGGGCTGTGCGGCACGCGCATCTGCAGCGCCGCGCGCCCAACCCCCGCGGTCCCCGCGCGCTGCACCTCCAGATCGACGCGCTCCTCGCAACCCGAAGCCTTCTCGTTCGCGCGCAACGTGGCGAGCAGCGCCGGCGTGCCGCGCCGATGCCGCGCGCCCAGCGTGCGGATCACCTGACCGCCGCCGAGCGTGGTGCCGTGGTGCCGCTGCATCGCGAAGCCGCGCAGGATGAAGTGATCGCCCGGCAAGAGCACCATCGGCCGATCGAGCGCGAGCTGCGCCAGCCCGTCGCGCCCCGGCTCGAGCGACGGCGCATCGAGCAGCGTCACCGTCGCCAGCGCCTGCGCGGTGCCGGCGTGGAACAAGACGCGCGCTTTTCGACGCAGCGGCGCGCGGCAGGTCGACAGATAGCGGATGCGCACGTCGAGCAGCCGCCCCGCCTCGAGCTCGCCCGAGCGCACCAGCACCTCGCCGCGCTCGAGCGACTCGCGCGGCACGCTCAGGTTCACCGCGGTGCGCTGCCCCGCCACCGCGCCGGCCACCGCGCCGCCGTGCACCTGCACCCCGCGCACCTTTCCCACCGACGGCGCGGACTCGACACCCGGCAGCGCGCTCACGTCGTCGCCCGGTGCAATTCGCCCGGCCCACAGCGTGCCCGTCACCACCGTGCCGAAGCCCTTCATCGTGAACACGCGATCGATCGGCAAGCGCAAGAGCCCGTCGGGATCCTTGACCGGCGCATCCTTCAGGCCCTCATCGATCGCCGCCTTGAGCGCGTCGAGCCCGAGCCCGCTCTTGATCGAGCAGGGCACGATCGGCGCCGCCTCGAGGAATGTGCCCTTGAGCGTCTCGGCCACGTCCGCCATCGCCAGCTGTCGCAGCTCGTCGTCGACCAGATCCGCCTTGGTGAGCGCGACCACCCCGCGCGCGACGCCGAGCAGCCCGCAGATGTCCAGGTGCTCGCGCGTCTGCGGCATCACGCCCTCGTCGGCCGCCACCACCAGCACCACCAGATCGATCCCCACCGCGCCGGCCACCATCGCGCGCACGAAGCGCTCGTGTCCGGGCACGTCCACCACGCCCACCTGCGTCCCCGACGGCAGCGTCAGGTGCGCGAAGCCGAGCTCGATGGTGATCCCGCGCTCCTTCTCTTCCTTCAGACGGTCGGTGTCGATGCCCGTGAGCGCATGCACCAGCGACGTCTTGCCGTGGTCGATGTGACCCGCCGTGCCGATGACGCGACCGACTTGCACGTAGTGATTACTGCTTCACGGGGGCGCGCACCGTCAAGCGGAACAGGTCACGATCGGCGATCACCTGTCCATCGACGCGCCGCAAGCGCAGGAGCAGCTCGCGCACGGTGCGCTCTTGCTGCGCGCCGAGCTTCAGCGCCGGCACCAGCTGGGCGAGCTGCACGCCGTCGAAGAACAGCGCCAACAGCGGCGTCGGAGCGGCCACCGCCGGCGCCTGGCCGGGCATGAGCGTCGCCGTGCGATAGGCCCAGCTCAGCGAGTCCTCCGAGTCGCCGACGGTGATTGCCACCGGGCCCGACGGCAGGGTCTCGATCGCGGCGCTCACGCCCTCGTTCTCGACGCGGTAGACGGTCGGCGTGCGCTTGCCGAGCGGAAGCGGATGGCCCTCGGCGCCGCTCGCGCCGAAGAACAGCTCGACCAGCGACCCGGCGCTCGGCGCAAACGTGCCGCCCGCCGCCCAGCGCGGCACGCCCGCGGCCTCGTCGCGCAAGGCGAGCGTCACGTTGCGCACCAGGTTGGCGACGCGCAGCGCCGACTGGCGGCCCACGTCCGCGCCGAAGGAGTAGGACTTCCCCTCGGAGATCAACGCGCCGATCGCCTGCGGCCACGCGCGCACCACCAGCTGTCCCCACGCCGTGGCGCCGCAGCGCACCACCGACGCCGACAAGGTGCTCGCCGAGGCCAGCACGCCGGCGCGCTTGAGCCCCTGGAACGGCTGCAGGCTGGCCGCGTAGAGCGCCGCCACCGCCGGCGCGGTCCGCCCGAGCAGCGCGACGTCGAGCGCGCCATCGTCGACGGGATGGAAGCGCAGCCCGCCGAGCGGTACGCCGCCCTGCGTGCCCCACGCGAGCGTCAGCTCGAGGCCCGCCGGATCGCTCGCCAGCGCCAGCGCGAGGTCGTCGAACGCGCCCGGTGCGCGCTTCCATTCGGCGGCGCACGACGCCGGCCCGCGCGTGTCTTTCGAGAGCGCGCCGAACAGCGCGTCGAGCTTGCGCCCATCGACGTACAGGGCCAGCGCCGCGCTGGGCGTGAACAGCCGTCGCGCGCCCTTGTCGGCGGAGAACGGATGCTTGGGCGTGAACGGGTGGCCGAGCGCGATCTGCTCGGCGGTCGCCTGCGTTCCCTTCGGATCGATCGGCAGCACCAGATCGATGATCGCCGTCGCGCCCTCGAGCCGCAGCACTCCGGTGCCCGCATCGTTGGGCAACACGATGGTCGCGGCCACGCCCAGCTTCGCCGCTCGCGACCCGGCGACCACCGGGGTCACCCCGCCGCGCGCCGCCATGGTGGTCAACCGCAGGAGCGCGTCGCGATCGCGCACGCTCAGCACCAGGCGCGCGTGATAGCGCTTGCCGCCCGGCTCGAGCTCGAACAAGGACGCGACCATCGGCGCGTTGATGTCGATGCCGCTCGGCTCGAGCAGCTGGGGATTCAGCGGATCGATCCCGCCCAGCTGCGCGCGCAGGTTGCGCACCTCGGGCAGCTCGTCGGTGCCCAGCCGCTTGAGCGCGCCGATCAGCGACAGCGGCCGCAACACGACGTACGCCGGCGCGCCCTCGCCGAGCTGCGCCAGCCCGTCGGCGCGCGCGACGCCCGCCAGCGCGAGCGTCAACGCCAGCGCCCACTTCACGTGGCGGGCGTTTGCAGCGCGCGCGCCTTGAGCTCGCGCTTGAGGATCTTGCCGGTCGGGTTGCGCGGCAACGAATCGATGAAAAACACGCGCCGCGGCCGCTTGAAGTCGGCCAGCGTCTGGCGCACGTGCGCCTGCAGCTCCTCGGCGGTCACGCTCGCTCCCGGCTGCAGCACGATGTACGCGACCAGCGTCTCGCCCCACTCGGGATCGGGCACGCCCACCACCGCCGCGTCCAGCACCGCCGGATGCTCGTGCAGCCGCTGCTCGATCTCCCACGGGTAGATGTTCACGCCGCCAGAGATCACCATGTCGGTCTTGCGATCCGCCAGGTAGTAGTAGCCGTCGGCGTCGCGCCAGGCCAGATCTCCGACGGAGAAGAAGCCCTCCTTCATGGCCGCGTCGGTGGCCGCCTGGTTGCCGTGATAGCCGTCCATCAGCATCGAGTTGCGCGTGTACAGCTCGCCGACCTGTCCGATCGGCACCTCGCTGCCGTCGGGTCCGATCAGGCGGATCTCGTTGCCGCCGATCATCTTGCCGATCGTGCCCGGCCGCGCGGTGTGCTCGCCCGGCTTGGCGATGGTCACGAGGCCAGTCTCGGTCGCGCCGTAGAAGTTGTAGAGGATCGGCCCGAACGCGTCCTCCACGCGTCGCGCCAGATCGGTCGGCAACGGCGCCGCGCCGCTCATGATCCAGCGCAGCGACGAGGTGTCGTACTTGCGGATGGTCTCGGCGGGCAGCGACATCAGCCGCCCGAGCATGGTCGGCACCATCATCGACGAGGTGATGCGCTCGCGCTCGATGCAGCGCAGCACCTCCTCCGGCTCGAAGTGCGGCAGGATCACGTTGCACCCGCCGACGCCGATCACCATCGCCACGAACGCCGGCGCCGCCGAGTGGTACAGCGGGCACACCACCAGGTGGCGCTCGTCGCGGCTGAGCGGGAACTGCGCGATGAAGTTGAGGATCGGCTCGACCCCCATCTTCTTGAGATCGCGTGTGGCGCCCTTGGACTTTCCGGTGGTGCCCGAGGTGTACACCATCATGCCGCCGAACCCGCCGCCCTCGACGGAGGCTGGCTCCATCGGGTCACACCCCGGCGAGGCGAGCAGGTCCTCGTAGCTGCGAAACCCGGGCGCGTGGCCGAGCGACACGCACGCGTCGCGGCTGAGCCGCTTGACCTCGTTGAGCGCCTCTTCGACGACCGGCGCCAGATCGGCGTGGAACACCAGCGCGCGCGCACCCGAGTTCTCCAGCAGGTACGCGACCTCGGCCGCCTTGAGCCGATAGCCGATCTGCACGCTCACCCCGCCCAGCGCGCCGAGCGCCGCGTTGAGCTCGAGGTACTCGTGGGTGTTGTGCAGGAACACGCCGAGGCGCTCGCCCGGTCCGATGCCCAAGCTGCGCAGCCCGTGCGTCAGCCGGTTGATGCGCTGCTCGAGCTCGCCGTAGTTGAGCCGCACCTCGTCGCCGCCCGCTTCCGCCGGCAGCGCGACGATCGCCGGGCGCAGCGGATCGGCCAGCGCGTGCAGGTGCACCACCGCCACCGTTCCCTTGCGGCCCTTGCGACTGTCGCGCGCCAGCTTGAGCGCCACCAGCGGCGAGAGCGAATGGTGCATCCCCGTCGAGCGGAACACCTGCGCCCCGCGGCGCATCAGCTCGAAGGTCTTGCGCAGCTTGCGCAGCCGGTGCGTCAGATCCACTTACGGCGCCCCCAGCATCGACAGGTGCCGCGTCACCTCGACCCGTTGCGGCGCGTCCGCCGGCGCCAGCTCGAGGTAGCGCTTGTAGGCGCGGATCGCCGCGTCGTTCTCCTTGCTCTCGCGATGCGCGTCGCCGAGCAACAGATACGCCTCGGCCGCGAACGCCGCCTTGTCGCCGGCCAGCTTGAGCGCGCGCTCGAGCATGTCGGCGGCCGGCTTGCGCTTGCCGCTGTCCAGGTACAAGCGCCCGAGCTTGAACGCCGCCTCGCTCGACTCGGGGCCGGCCTTGACCGCCGCCTCGTACGCCGCGCGCGCCTTGTCGCGCTGGCTGAGATCCGCGTACGAGTCGGCCTCCAAAAGGAGCGCCTGCGCGCGCAGCTTCGGATCCTTGGCGAGCGCGGCCAGCTCGGCGAGCGCGTCGCGCGTGGCGCCCATGCGCACCAGGATGCGCGCCCGCCCCAGGCTCGCCTCGCCTTCGACGGGCGGCTTGCGCGCCATGCCATACTCGGTGACCGACTGATCCAGCTTGCCGAGCAGCTCGAGCGCGCGTCCGACGATCAGGTGCGCCTCGGGCAGATCGGCGAACGCCGCCGCGCGCCGCGCTTCGACCAGCGCGTCTTCGATGTGCCCGAGCGCGAGCTGCGCCTTGGCGACCATCAAGTGCGCGACCGCCGAACGATCGTCCTCGCGCGTGACCCACTCGGCCAGCTGGCGCGCCTGCTCGGCCTTGTCCATGTCGAGCGCGAGCTGAGCCGTCGCCAGCCGCAAGGTCGCGGTCGGCACGCCCTGCTTGAGCGCCTGGGTGTACAGCTCCATCGCCTGCTCGCGGTTGCCGAGCTTGGCCTGCAGCCGCGCCTGCTTCTCCGCCAGCCCCGGATACTCGGGCTCCTTCTTGGCGATCGCTTCGTATTCTTTCTGCGCGTCGGCCGCCTTGTCCTCCGCCTCGAGCGCCGCGCCCAGCTCGATGCGCGCCGCCGAAAAATCAGGCCGCTTGTCGAGCGCCGCCCGGAAGCGCGCCTCGGCGTCGGCCGCCTTGCCGAGCCCGAGGTACGCCTGGCCGAGCTCGACCATCAGCGCCGGATCGTCCGAGGCTTTGGCTTCGGCCTGCTTGAGCGCGTCGAGCGCGTCGTCGGGCTTGCCGAGCTGCGCGTAGGCGTTGGACTCCGCCAGGTACGCCGCGATGTACTTCGAATCGGCCCCGATCGCGTCCTTGAAGCGCTGCAGCGCTTTTTCGCGATCGTGATCGCCCGCCACCAGCCCGACGCGCCCCTGCCAATAGAGCACGCGCGCATCCTTGGGCGCCTGCGCGGCCGCCGCCGCGATCATCGCCACCGACTCGTCGGGCTGCCCGCCTTCCACCAGCGCGCGCACCAGCGCGAGCCGCGCGTCGAGGTTCTTCGGCTCGATCTGCAAGATCTTCTGCAGCGGCAGGACCGACTCCGCGCACTTGTGCGCGTCGCAGCGCACGCGCGCCAGCGCCACCTGCACGGCGGTCGACTCCGGCGAGAGCGCGAGCGCGCGCTTGAGCCGGTCTTCGGCCTCGTCGCGCCGGCCGGCCGCCGCCGCCATCATGCCTACCGAGGTCCACGCGTCGGCCAGCTCCTTCGGCCCCACGGTCGACGAGCGCTTCTGGATCAGCTCCTCGATCTTCGCCTGCGCAGACGTCGTCCCCGCCCCCTTCTGCGTGGCCACGCGCGCCTGTCCAACGGCAGCGCCGAAATGATTCGGGCTACGCGCCAGCGCGCGACCGTACAGCTCCTCGGCCGCGGCCAGATTGCCCTCGCGCTCCTTGCACAGCCCCGCGCCGTAGATCGCCGCCGCGCGCCCCGGCTCGGCCGCGAGCGCCTTGCCGAACGCCGCGTCCGCCGCCGCGTAGTCGCCGGCCTGCAGCTCGATCCAGCCGAGGTACTGCAGCGCCACTGCGTCCGACGGCGCACCCTGCACCACCGAGCTGATCTTGGCGCGCGCGTCGGCCGGCTTGCCTGCCACCAGCAGCTTCAGCGCGCGGGCCTTTTCCACTTCTGGCGTCACCTGCTCCTTGCGACCGTCGTCGGCGCGCTTGAGCAGCGGCTCGGCCGCCTTACCCTCGGCCGTGACGCCCAGGCGCGCTTCGCACAAGCGGGCCTGTGCCTCGAGCGCGGCGACCTCGACGTTGCCCGTGTCCGCCTCGGTGATCAGCCGCAGATCGATCGCCACCTTCTTATAGGAGGCGAGCGTGTCGTCGGCCATCAGCTTGCGCGCGGTGTTCATACGCGCGTCGTTCAACGCCCGCTTGCCGTTCCACAGGTTGGCGCCGAAGTAGCCCTGGCCGGTAAACATGCCCAGCCCCACGCCCACGCCACCGACGAGGATCAGCACCACCGCCGCGGCGATCAGCGCGCGCGGCAGGCGCCGTCTCGGCTTTTCGTCGTCCTCTTCGTCGGGCGCGCGCGCCTTGGCCTTGGCCACCGCCTTGGCCGCCGCCGCATCGGCCGCGGCCTTTTTCGGCTCGAACTTGATCGCCTCGACCGGCGTCGGATCGTCGAGCGAGTGATCGCCGGCCGACTGCATCATCTTCGGCGCGACGTCCATCGTCTCGCGCCGCGGCGCCACCTCCATCGTCTCCTGCTTGGGCGCGGGCAGATCGATCTCGCTGCCGTTCGACGACGAGAGGTGCGGCGACGCGTTCGAGGGGCCCTTGGGCGCGACCACGTCGATCGAGTCGAGGTCGAGCCCGGGCGGCCCGTCGTCGCCGAGCTCGCCGAGCTGCGGCGGTCCGGGCGGCGGGCTGCCCGCGGAAGGGCGAACCATCGGCCTGACGCCCATGTCTTCGGGATCCGGCGCATCGAGATCCAGCCCGATCGGCTGCACCGTCCGCCCCGAGGCGCGCTTGGGCGCCAGCAGATCCGGCCCTTCGTCCGCGCGCGGCATCGGCTGCACCGACGAGTGGCCCTTGGGCGCCGGCAGATCGATCACCTCGGGCCGCTCGGCGACCGGCCCCGGCAGATCGATCACGTCCTCCGAAAGATCGACCTCCTGCGCGCGGCCCGCCGGTGCGGAGATCTTGAGCGACGCATCATCGCGGGTGGTCTCGCCCTCGATCGGCATTGGCGGCGGCCTGGACACGTGGCCGAGCCCGGGTCCCTTCATCTTGGGCGCCGGCAGATCCATCTCGTCGCTCATCGCGATCGGCGTCGAGGCGATCCGCGGCGGCACCAACGGCGCGGCCGGGCGCACCGGCGGGATCGGCGGCGGCCCCGAGGCGCGCTTGGGCGCGACCATGCCCGGCGCGTCGTCGGGAAGCGGCGTCTCGTCGCGCTCCTCGTCCACGTCCGAGAGCGCGATCTCCTTCTTGGCTGGCGGCGGCGGCGCGGCGGCGGCCCCGGGGCCCGGCTTGCGCACCGTGAACTGGTGCAGACAGGCCGGGCACTTCATGCTGATGCCAGACGCCGGGATCCGGCTCTCATCCAGGTCGTACTGCGCGCTGCAGCTCTCGCAGGTGATCTTCATGAGCGGCACGAGATCATACCACGCCTACAAGTCATCCATTACACTTGACAGGAGGTGACGCGTAGCATAATTGCTTCGGACTCGCGCCGGGAGGAGTGGCCGAGTGGTTGAAGGCGACGGTCTTGAAAACCGTTGTACTCGCAAGGGTACCGGGGGTTCGAATCCCTCCTCCTCCGCGAAACTGAAAATCGAATAGACGCTCATGCGCAAGAGTTGCGATGCGCTTGTCGGGAGAGGTGGCCGAGTGGCCGAAGGCACCGCCTTGCTAAGGCGGCATACGGGAAACTGTATCGAGGGTTCGAATCCCTCCCTCTCCGCGAAGTGGTAAAGGAATGACACGCAGCCATAGCTCAGCTGGATAGAGCATCGGCCTACGGAGCCGAGGGTCAGAGGTTCGAATCCTCTTGGCTGCGCAACATCGTTGGCAACATCATTAATGGAAGACGACGAGTACATGCACGAGGCCCTGCTCGAGGGCGAAGCCGCCGGGCGGCTGGGAGAGGTCCCGGTCGGCGCGGTGGTGGTGGTCGGCGGGACCATCTTGGGACGTGGCGGCAATCGGCGCGAGAGCGCCAAGGACCCGACCGCGCACGCCGAGATCCTGGCCCTCCGCGAAGCCGCTCTCGCCGTCGGTGGTTGGCGGCTGGTGGGGGCGACGTTGTACGTCACCCAGGAGCCGTGCCCGATGTGCGCGGGCGCTCTCGTCAACGCGCGGGTCGAGCGGCTGGTGTACGGCTGCGACAACCCGAAGGCGGGCGCGGTGCGAACCCTCTACCAGCTGGTCGAGGATCCGCGCTTGAACCACCGGGTGGCCGTGACGCCCGGCGTGTTGGCGAGCGAGTGTTCGGCGCTGTTGTCCAACTTTTTCAAAGCATTGCGAAAAGAATAGAATGGAGAGGTGGCAGAGTCTGGTCGATTGCGCCTGATTCGAAATCAGGTGTACCGGCAACGGTACCGGGGGTTCGAATCCCTCCCTCTCCGCCGAAACATTTTTTACAGCTTCAGGAGAGATGGCCGAGTGGCCGAAGGCGCACGATTGGAAATCGTGTGTATCGAAAGATACCGTGGGTTCGAATCCCACTC
>PNAM01000043.1 GCA_003170275.1 Myxococcales bacterium | reverse complement strand
GCGTCACGGCGGGCACCGCGATCGTGTTCATGATGACCTCGATGAGCCTGGCGTACTTCGCCAGCCAGTCGGATTCGGCGCGGCTGCAAAAGCTGACCGTCGACAAGAAGAAGAAGCAGGAGTTGGCGGATCAAAAGGCTGCCGACGAGAAGGCGCAGAAGGAAGCGGCCGAGCGCGCCAAGATCGCCGTGCCGCCCGCGACCACGCCGCCCGCCGCCACGCCCGAAGCGACCACGCCGCCGCCGGCCGGCACCGCGCCGATCGTCGTGCCCGCGCCCAAGGCCGAGGTGTCCGCTCCCAAGGCGGTCGACAAGCCCGCAGCGCCCAAGACCGGCAAGCCCGCTCCCGCGCCCGCGCCCTAAAAGCGAATCGATCGGAAACCGACCGTGAGGTAGCCGCCGTCGAGCAGTGCGCGGTCGAGGCCGAGGAGCGGGGTCCATCCGGCGCCGGCGCCGGTGGTGGTGTTGTACGCGAGCCGGGGCACGGGCCAAACTTGCCGCTGCCCGCCGCTTGGCGTACGATCATATAGCGATGGTGATGTCCCTGCCGTCGGGCGTGATGGTCAGAAGGGCTCGGCCGGGCGATGCCGCCCCGATGCTCTCGCTCATCCATCAGCTCGGCTACACACCCGATGCCCATGGTTACGACGAGACCTTCGCGCAGGTCGTGCGTCATCCCGAGGCGGCGGTGTTCGTGGCGGCCGAGGGACCGCGGGTGATCGGCTACCTGGCGCTCTCGCACCGGCCGCAGATCCGGCTGGGCGGCCGCTGCGCCAGCATCGACGAGATGGTGGTCGATCAGTCGCGGCGCGGCGACGGGATCGGCACCGCCCTGCTCGAGGCGGCGATCGAGTATTCGCGCGGCCTCGGCTGTCGCCGCGTCGAGCTGCACACGCGCCGCAGCCGCGAGAGCTTCCAGCGCGGGTTCTACGCCAGCCACGGTTTTCGCGAGGTCGACTCGGCGGTGATGCGCCTCGAGCCGCTCCCGCCGCCGACCCGCAAACCCTAGCAGCGCTACAGGAGGTTGCCCTGCACCGGCGGCGGCACGGGCAGGCCGAGGTGCTGATACGCGCGGCGGGTGACCACGCGGCCGCGCGGCGTGCGCATGAGGAAGCCTTCCTGGATGAGGTACGGCTCGACCACGTCCTCGAGCGTGTCGCGCTCTTCGCCGCACGCGGCCGCGAGCGACTCGACGCCCACCGGGCCGCCGTCGAACTTCTGCGCGATGGTGCGCAGCACCGAACGATCGAGCTCGTCGAGCCCGAGCGGGTCGACGCCCAATCGATCGAGCGCCGAGGCGGCGACCTTCTGCGTGACCCGGCCGTCGCCTTCGACCTCGGCGAAGTCGCGCACGCGCTTGAGCAGGTGGTTGGCGATGCGCGGCGTGCCGCGCGCGCGCTTGCCGATCTCCTCGGCGCCGGCGGGATCGACGTGGGTCTCGAGCTTGGCGGCCGAGCGACGCACGATCTCGGTGAGCTCGACCGCGCTGTAGTAGTCGAGGCGCAGGTTGATGCCGAAGCGCGACAGGAACGGCGCCGAGAGCAGCCCGGTGCGCGTGGTCGCGCCGACCAGCGTGAACGGCTGTAGGGCCAGCGGCAGCATCTCGGCGTTGGCGCCGTCTCCGACGGGAATCTCGAGGCGGAAGTCTTCCATCGCCGGGTAGAGGTACTCCTCGACCACCGGCTGCAGGCGATGCACCTCGTCGATGAACAGCACGCCGCGCGGCTCGAGCGACGTCAGGTACGACGCGAGCGTGCCCTTGTGCTCGATGGCCGGCGCACCGACCGCGCGCAACGGAACGCCGAGCGCGCCGGCGATCAGGTGCGCGAGCGTGGTTTTGCCGATGCCGGGCGGGCCCGAGAACAGCACGTGATCGAGCTTCTCGCCGCGGCGTGCAGCGGCGGTGACGAACACCTTCAGGTTGTCGACCACCTTGCGCTGGCCGACGTACTCGTCGAACGATTGCGGGCGCAGCGCGGAGTCGTCGCGAGGCACGCGCGCATCGACCTCGCGCGCGACCGGCTCTTCCCCGGCATCGCCATCCTCGTGCTTCTTGCGCGGCATGATCGAAGTCTACTCCGCCAGGGCGCGCAGCGCGCGCTTGAGCAGATCGGCGAACGGAAGCTGCGCGTTCTCCTTGACTGTGCTCTCGGCGGCGCGCTGCGCTTCGGCCGGCTTGTAGCCGAGGTTGGCCAGCGCGGACGCGACCTGCGCCGTCAACGTGTCGAGCGGCTTCTGGATGGTTGGCGCCGGCCGCAGGCCGATGCCCGCTTTTTCGAACTTGTCGCGCAGCTCGAGCACCATCCGCTCGGCGGTCTTCATGCCCACGCCCGGCACGCGCTTGAGGCGCGCCACGTCCTCGAGCTTGACGGCCTGCGCCAGCTCGGCCGGCGCCAGCGACGAGAGGATCGACATGGCCATCTTGGGCCCGATGCCCTGCACGCCGATGCACAGCTCGAACGCGGCGCGCTCGTCGGCGGTGTAGAAGCCGAACAGCGTGAGCGCGTCCTCGCGCACCTGAAGATAGGTGAGTAGCCGCGCGGGCTGATTCTCGAGGGGCAGCTCGGCCAGCGTCTGCAAGGAGACGGTGACCCGATAGCCCACGCCGCCCACGTCGAGCAGCACGTGGTCGTAGCCCTTCTCGACGAGCGTGCCCTTCAATTGGGCGATCATCAGATGGCCCTGGGTCGAGCGAGCGCCCGCATCCGGAACGCGTGGCAGATCGCGACCGCCAGCGCATCGGACGCGTCGAGCTTGGGCGCGCGCGAAAGGCGGCACAGCGAGCGCACCATCGCGGAGACCTGCAGCTTGGTCGCCGCGCCGTTGCCCGCCACCGAGCGCTTGACCGTCGCCGGCGCGTACTCGAAGACCTCGAGGCGCGCTTCGCCCGCGGCCATCAGCGCGACCCCGCGCGACTGGCCGAGCTGCAGCGCCGAGCGCGCGTTCTTTCCGTGAAACACGCCCTCGACCGCGACCGCGTGCGGCGCGAGCTCCTCGATCAGCTCGCGCAGGCCCAGGCCGATCTCCGCCAACCGCGCGGCGAGCGGCGCGTGCGCCGGCGGCTCGAGCACCCCGCACTCGACGTAGGTGACCCGCCCGGCGGCGTCGCGCTCGATCACGCCGTAGCCGCAACGCTGGCTGCCGGGATCGATGCCGAGGATGCGGACCTGCACCCACTGAGGCTAACGAAATCCGGAGGCGATCGCGAGATTTTAGGCGGAAGCGGAGAGCTGCTCGACGAGCGCGTCGTCGATGTCGTAGTTGGCGTAGACGTTCTGCACGTCGTCGTGGTCCTCGAGCTGCTGGACCAGCTTCCACATGTGTTCGGCGTCCTTGCCCTCGAGGTGCACGTGGGTGTCGGGGTACATGCCGACCTCGGAGTGGCTGGGCTTCATGCCCTTCTTCTCCAGGGTGCCCATGATGTCGTGCATCTTGCCGGCCTCGGTGACCACCAGAAAGATGTCGCCCTCGGTGCGCACGTCTTCGGCGCCGGCGTCGAGCGCCGCTTCCATGAGCTTGTCCTCGTCGATCCCCTGCTTCTCGAAGACCAGGTGCCCGCGCTTGTGGAACAGGTAGAGCACCGAGCCCGACGCGGCCAGCTTGCCGTTGGCGCGCTCGAGGAGCTTGCGGATCTCCCCGGCGGTGCGGTTGCGGTTGTCGGTGAGGATCTCGACCACGCACGCGGTTCCGCCCGGCCCGTACACCTCGTACAAGAGCTCCTCGTAGGTCTCGGCGGCCAGCTCGCCGGTGCCCTTCTGGATGGAGCGCTTGATGGTGTCGTTGGGAACATTGCCCGCGCGCGCCTTCTCGATGGCGGAGCGCAGGCGGGCGTTGCCGTCGGGGTCACCGCCGCCCTTGGCGGCCATGGTGACTTCCTTGAGCAGCTTGGTCCACCCCTTGGACTTCTTGGCGTCGGTGGCGGCCTTGGTGTGCTTGATCTTCGACCAACGGTTATGCCCAGACATACGAAATGCCTAGCACGGCCCCACGTTGCCACGCAAGGGACGGTCGTTTAAGCTGCCGGCCGTGCGACGGCTCGGATGGCTTCCGATTTTCCTCGCAGTTTCGTGCACCGAGCCGATCTTGCAGCTGCCCAGCCCGTCGGCCGCGTACTCGCCCGGGCAGGTGTGGGTCGATCGCTCCAAGAAGGAGCTGAAGACGCCGGCGCGCGCCTTCGTGATCGAGCGGGCCGAGGATCTGCTCGCCGGCCCGACGGCGGACGGCAAGCTCGGCGACCTGCGGCTCGACAACGGCAAGGCGGTGTTCATCATCGACCGCGCCGACTCGGCGATCGGCTTCGCCGATTCGGGCGGCAACTTGATCGACGCCGCGCCGGCCGCCGGCCGCGACGCGATCAAGCAGGTGTTCGGCTACCTCGACGACACGTTTCCGCGCCAGCCGCTCTACGACACCGTCGTGCCCACGCAGCGCGGCGACGACGCGGTGGTGCGCTCTACCGGCCACGACTCGCACAACCCCGAGCTCGAGGTGGTCACCGAGTACGCGCTCAAGCCCGGCGCGCTGGCGCTCGAGATCACCACTACCGTCACCAACCATTCGCGCGCGGCGGTCAACGGCTACCAGATCGGCGACGCGATCCAGTGGGGCCGCACCGAGCGGTTCGCGCCCGGCTTTGGCTTCGAGTTGCACGGGCAGGTCGAGCTGAAGAACGGCTGGGTGGGCGCGATCTCCGACGAGACCACGTATGCGTACGTCGGCGAGGGCGAGTCGCTGCGCGGGCGGCACGGCTCGGCGTGGTCGGACACCAACGTGGCGCGCGTGGATCTGCCGCCCGGCAAGTCGGGCCGCGCACGTCGCTGGTTGGTGGTCGGCGACGCGGCGGGTGTCGAGGTGGCCGAGACCGTCGCGTCGTTGCGCAAGGAGAGCTGGGCGCGCCTCGAGGGGCGCGTGGTGTCGGAGAACTCGGGCAAGCTGCTGGCCGACGCGCGCGTGATCCTCGAGGACCCGAACGGGCGACCGGTGGCGATCACGCGCTCGACCGACAAGGGCTACGTGGTGCTGGCGCCGCCCGGCGACTACCGCGTGACCGCCGAGGGGCTCGGGCGGCGCGGCCTCGATCTCGATGTGGATCTGCGCGCGGGCAAGGCTACCGTCGACGTGCTCATGTCGCGGCCGGGCACGCTCGCGTTTCGCGTGCTGGAGAGCGGGCGGCCCACGCCAGGCAAGCTGACCTTCCTCGCCGACAAGCCGCCGATGCTCGGCCCGCCGTTCGGCGATCCGGCGGGCAACGTGGCGCTCACCGTCACCGGCGAGGGCAAGATCGCGCTGCCGCCCGGCCGCTACCGCGTGGTGGCGTCGCGCGGGCCGGAGTTCACCATCGACGAGAAGGACGTGGAGGTTCCGGCCGGAGCCGGCAACGCGCCGCATGTGACCTTCGAGCTCAAGCGCGCGGTCGACTTGAAGGGCCTGTTGTGCGCCGACCTGCACCAGCACGCGTCGCCGTCGCCCGACTCGGCCGTCTCGCTGCGCGATCGCGCGGCCTCGAACCTGGCCGAGGGGCTCGAGGTGATGGTCGCCACCGATCACAACTACATCGCCGATTGGAAGCCCGCGCTGGCGGCGCTCGGCGCGGTGCGGCCGCTGCAGCTGGTGCTGGGCGACGAGGCCACGCTCGACGGGCTGGGGCACTGGAACGCCTACCCCGTCGAGCTGCACACCGCCGAGCCGCGCGGCGGCGCGCTCGACGCGCGACACAAGAGCGCGCACGAGATCGTCGCCGGGCTGCGCGCGCTCGATGCGAGCGCCGAGCGCGTGGTGCAGATCAACCATCCGCGCGCCGGCATCATCGGCTACTTCAACAACATCAAGCTCGACCCACGCGCGGATTCACTCCCCGCCGACTGGGAAGGCGGCTTCGACGCCATCGAGGTGTTCTCGGGCAAGGACACCTCGAACGCCGAGGCGCCGCTGCGCGATTGGTTCTCGCTCCTCGATCGCGGGTTCACCTACACCGCCGTCGGCGGCTCCGATTCGCACCTCATCTACGAGCAGGAGGTCGGCTACCCGCGCACCTGCGTGCCCGCGCCCACCCTGTCGACCAGCGCGGGCGAGGCGCTCGTGCAGGGGCTCAAGCGGCGCCACGACGCGCTGGTCACCAACGGCCCGTTCGTGCGCGTCGCCGTCGGTGGGCGCGGCATGGGCCAGCTCGCGCCGGCGCCCAAGGGCAAGGCGCGCCTCGACGTCGAGGTGCAGGCCGCGCCGTGGGTCGATGTGCGACGCCTCGAGATCTTCGTCAACGGCGAGCGGCGCGGCAAGCCGATCGAGATCCCGGCCTCGCGCGCGGCGTTGCGCTACAAGGGCGCGATCGACCTGCACCTCACCGAAGACGCGTACGTGGTGGTGCTGGTGCGCGGCGACCAACCGCTCGAGCCGGTGGTGTCACACCGCGCCGGGCTCCCCGCGACGCTCCCGCTCGCCATCACCAACCCGATCTACCTCGACCGCGATCTCGACGGCAAATACACCGCGCCCAAAGCCCCGCACGCGCCACCCAAGGCCGTTCGTTAGGCATGTCGACACCGAGCGCGCGAACGCCGAGCCAAAAGGGGGGTCGCCCCCGGCGCACGATGGTCGTCGGGTTGGTGATCGTCTGCGGGGCGCTGGTTGGATTCTTCAGTCTCTATCGACAGTGGAAGACGGCGGAAGCCTCCGGCCGCTGGCCACAGACGGCAGGCACCATCACGTCGTCCTCGATCACACTCCGCGAACGCATCGGAGCCGGCGGCGCCAAGACCTGGACCGTCCACGTCGCCTACACCTACGTGGTGGACGGCAAGCCACGGGATGGGACGGTCATTCACCTGGGCGGTTTTCCGAGCTACGACTCCGCCGAGAGGGCGCGCGAGGTGCAGGCGAAGTATGCCGAGGGCTCGGCCATCCCCGTGTTCTACGACCCGGTGGACCCGGCGAGCGCCGTGCTGGAGGCCGGTGCTCCAGCGGCCGCCGGCTCGCTGGCGCTGGGCGCGACGCTGCTCGGGCTCGTGCTCGCGCTCGGCCTTACGGTGGTGTTCCAGAGTTACCGTCGACTCCGAGCCCAATGGGCGGTGAGCAGCAGCGCCTGATCTGCACTATCATCGTCACGATGGATCTCGACGAGTGGCAGGAGCTACAGGCTGCGTTGCGACAGGCGGCGCGCGAGAACGCGCAGCTTCGGCATGACGTGGCGGTGCTGCGGGGCCAGCTCGATCAGCTGATCGAGGTGCTGGTCGGGCGCGGCGCGCTCGTCGAAGGTCACCGGCGCCTGCTCGAAAAAGTGGGCGAGCGCACGGCCGCAGCGGCACCGGCGCCCAAGGTGCGGCTGCGGCAATGGGTCGACAAGTACAAGGTCCCCAACGCCGACATCGACTGCGCCGCGCGGTTGCACCTGTGCAAGGCGCGCTGCTGCTCGTTCACGTTCGAGCTGAGCGACCAGGATCTGGACGAGGGCGTGGTGCGCTGGGAGCTCGACCAGCCATACCTCATCCGCCACAACACCGACGGCACCTGCGCGCATCTGCAGCGCGACACGCTCGGCTGCGGTGTGTACCTGCAGCGCCCAGCGGCGTGCCGCAGCTTCGACTGTCGCCGCGATCCCCGCATCTGGATCGATTTCGATCAGCGCATTCCGGCGCCGTAGCCTAACTCTCGGACGCGACGATCGCGTCGGCTTCGATCTCGACCAGCATGCGCGGATCGATGAGCGCGACCACCTGCACCATGGTGGTCGCGGGGCGGATGGCGGCGAACAACTCGCCGTGCACGCGGCCGATCTTTTCCCACTCGGCGATGTTGACGACATACATGCGCGTGCGCACCACGTCTTCCAGGCGCGCGCCGGCCTTGTGCAGCGCGGATTCGATGTTCCGCAGCGTTTGCACGGTCTGCGCATACGCGTCGCCTACGCCGACCAGTTTCCCGTCGGCGCCGCCGGCCGTCGTTCCCGAAACGTGAACCATATCGCCCACGCGCACCGCGCGCGAATATCCGATGATCGGCTCGTATTTCGTTCCCGTGGAAATATTGGTTCTCTTCATGATGGTTCTCCTCTTGAAAAATAAGTGCGAGATTTTAAAATACTTAACCTGTCGTGGATCGATCGCCAGGCCAGGCAGGGCCGGCAGCATCTCGAATCTTCTTACCAAGCTTCTCTTTCAATCGAAAGCGGACAGAAGGAACTTGACGAAATCTGAATTCGTATACTCGTACCCACATACACTTATCCGATCGAACGGAAACGTCCTGCCACGGAACAAATAACGAAGGATGGCCGATTCGAAAAGGAAGAAATACCGAAGCGTAGAATCCTTCCGAATTTGCTCCCACCGAAACAATTCCTCTGTAACTTGTAAGGAGTCGCAGGTACGCGTCCTGAAAATTCCAGCGATTCCCTTCAAACGGAACCACAGCTCGATATGCCCGCCCAAGTTCAGACCAACCACCGATTAGCGAAACGACAAGAGATATTCCACTCCACAGACTTATGAAGTAGAGAGGAAAGTACATAGGCTTTTGAAAAGTCATGTCCATATCGAGATGAGTTGAATAGCCGGATGTTAAATGTTCGGTGGTATTCTGCCACGAACCTGTGCTCGTTGAGAAACTGGACAACCGCTCGGCAATCCACTTAAGCTGGATTCTCGGAGAAAAGCTTTAACACAGAGAACACAGAGAAAACAGGAGCAAGGCTGAGAAAGACAAAGATTAGGACAATGAAAAACAAAGCGTCAAATAATGACGCGCGGCAATCTCGATGCGACGGAACCGACTTGTTTTTCTCTGTGTTCTCTGTGCTAAAGCTTTTGAACTTTTGCCACACGTAAATTAAGGAGCCTTCGTTGCGCTGCAACAATATTCTCGAAGCCATTGGACACACGCCGCTCGTGCGCTTAAATCGCCTGACTGCCGGAATTGCCGCGGACGTGTACGTCAAAGTCGATTACATGAATCCGGGCGGCTCGGTGAAAGACCGCAT
>PNAM01000096.1 GCA_003170275.1 Myxococcales bacterium | reverse complement strand
GATGCCGATCGCCGCCGCCTCGCCCGCCGCCTTGGCGCGCAGCGCGGCTTCCTTGGCCTCGGTGATCAGCACGCCGTCGCGCTTGAGCGCCGCCTTGAGCGTCTTCAGGCTGTCGGCGTCCTTGACCCCCGACACCGACTTGCCCTTGGTATCGAAGCCTTTGTAGCTGAACACGGGCATGGGTTACTGCTTGTCCTCCGCGGTGACCATGAGCACCTCTTCGATGGTCGTCGCACCGGCGAGCACCTTGGCCATGCCGTCGTCGCGCAGGGTGCGCATGCCGTGCCCGATCGCCGCCTGCTTGATCGCGTTCGAGTCGGTGTTCTTGAGCGCCAGCTGGCGGATCTCGTTGTCCATCAGCAACAGCTCGTAGATGCCCATTCGCCCCAGGTAGCCCGACTTGGAGCACTTCGGGCAGCCACCGTCGCGCGCCTGGTACAACATGCCGCGCGGCGGCGGCGTGTACTTGGAGCGCAGCGGCGGGATGCGCACGGTGCCGGCGGCGAACGCGACCGGATCGATGTTGAGCTTGCGCAGCTCGTCGTCGGNNAGGAACGGCTCGATCCCCATGTCGACCAGACGGGTGATCGCGCCCGCCGCGTCGTTGGTGTGAACGGTGGAGAACACCAGGTGGCCGGTGAGCGACGCCTGGATCGCCATGGCGGCGGTCTCGCCGTCGCGGATCTCGCCGACCATGATCACGTCGGGATCGTGGCGCAGATAGCTGCGCAGCACCGACGCGAAGGTCAGCTCGATCTTGGTGTTGATCGGGACCTGGGTGATCCCCTCGAGCTGATACTCGACTGGGTCCTCGACGGTGAGGATGTTCAGATCGGGCGTGTTGATCTTGGCCAGGCACGCGTACAGCGTGGTGGTCTTGCCCGAGCCGGTCGGGCCGGTCACCAGGATGATCCCGTGCGGGCGGCGGATCAGCTCGTTGATCACCTCGAGGTGATCCTCGCCGAAGCCGATGTCGGCCAGGTCGTGCATGATGCTCGAGCGATCGAGGAGTCGGATGGTGATGCGCTCGCCGTTGACGCCCGGGGCGGTGGCGACGCGCATGTCGATGTCCTTGCCGGCGATCTTGCGGCGGATGCGTCCGTCCTGCGGCAGCCGCTTCTCGGCGATGTTCAGGCCGGCCATGATCTTGACGCGCGACAAGATCGAGTTGACGTGCTTGCGGCTGGCGCGCTTGTGCTCGAACAAGTTGCCGTCGACGCGGTAGCGCACGATCAGATCTTTTTCGCGCGGCTCGATGTGGATATCCGACGCGCGCTCCTTGACCGCCTGGAACATCAGCGAGTTCACCCAGCGGATGATCGGCGCCTCGTCGGTGAGATCGAGGATGTCGGTGAGCTCTTCGACCTCGCCGAACTCTTCGCCCTCGGCCGACTCGCCCAGGTCCGCGCCGCCCTCCTGGCGCGCGTACACCTTGTTGATCGCCTCGACGATGCTCGAGCCCGGCACCAGCACGCACGAGATCTCGGCGCCCAGCGCGCGACGCACGTCGTCGATCGCGTGCACGTCGAGCGGATCGGAGATCGCCACCTCCACCGCGCGGCCGACGCGCCGGATGGCGACGATGCGATGCTGCCGCGCGAACGCGATCGGGATCTTGATCGCCAGCTCGGCGTCGCACTCCTCGGGCTTGAGCGCCTTGACGAACGGCAGATCGAGCTGCCAGGCCAACCCCGCCAGCACGTCGTCCTCGGTGCACACGTGGTTGCGCACCAGGATCTCGCCGATGCGCGCGCGCCCGCCCTCCTCCGACTGCATGCGCAGCGCATCGAGGATGTTCGGCTCGGTGAGCTTGCCTTCGCGCAGGAGGATCTGGCCGAGCAGCCGCTCGCTCACCGGCATGGCCATCTCGCTGGTGACGCGCACCGCCGTCGGCATCTCGTCCTCCTGCTCGTCGAACGCCATCAGCGTTCATCCCTTGGCGGCGGCGACGGCAGCGGGATCGGCTCGGGCACCGGCAGCGGCAGGTTCAACTGCCCGGGCGACAGATCGCGCACCGGCGGCAGGCGCGACTTGTACGGCGGCGCGATGTACGGCACCTCCACCGCGCCGTCGATGTCCCGCCCGCGCAGCGCCGCCTCGGCGACGCGCAGATCGGTAGCTTCCTGCTCGGCCTCGATCGCGGTGCGGTTGATCTCCTCGAGCACGCCGCGCTTGCGGTGGTAGTCGACCTCGGCGTCGTAGTCGCGCTCGTCCTGGAACGCCGAGAAGCGCTCCATGAACTCGCGCCGCTCGCGGATCTTGCGATCGAAGATGCGCCGCAGATCGCCCGGCTCCTTGATGATGTACGGCGTGAGGATGATCAAGAGGTTCTGCTTGACCACGGTCTTCGAGGTGCTCTTGAACAGGTAGCCGAGGATCGGGATGTCGCCCAGCAGCGGGACCTTGTTGACCGTCTCCGAGACCGAGTCCTTGATCAGGCCGCCGAGCACGATCGACTGCTGGTCGCGGATGGTCACCACCGACTTGATGGTGCGCTTGGAGGTGGCCGGGCCGAGCCCGTTGAAGTTCGGGTTGGACACGTCCGAGATCTCGTTGTCGATCTCCAGGCGCACGAAGTCGGAGTCGTTCACGTGCGGCGTGATCTCCAGCTTGAGCGCCACGTCCTGCCGCTGCACCGAGGTGCCGATGCCGAAGCCGCCGGGCGCGGCGCCGGTCGCGCCGCCCGCGCCGCCGAAGCCGGGGAAGCCGCCCAGCGAGCCGGGGAACGGCAGGTTCTGGCCGACCTGGATGGTCGCCTTCTCGTTGTCGGTGGTCAGAAGGTGTGGCATGGAGATCACGTTCACGTCGCCGTTGTTCTGCAAGAGCTGCACGAACACGCCGAACGACGGGATCGAGGTGCCGGGCGGCAGGCCGAGGATCTGCGAGGCGTTGGGAATCGGCGGCCCGCGCAACCCTGCCGCCAGGCCGGACAGCGCCGCGGGTGAGAACAACAGCGAGTTCACGTCGCTCGACGGTTCCGAGCCACCGAACAAGAGCGACTGCGTGTTGGGATCCGAGCCGAGCGTCGAGCCGCCGTGCCAGGCCACGCCGATCTTGCGCGTCTTGTCGACGGAGATCTCGAGGATGGTCGCCTCGACGAACACCTGCCGTCGCGGCATGTCGAGCTTCTTGATCAGGTCGCGCACGGTGATGTAGTCGCGGCCCGAGGCGAGGATCACCAGCGAGTTGGTCGGCTTGTCCGAGGCGATGCGCACCTCTCCTTCGAACAGGCCGGTGTGCTGGCCGGTCGCGCCGCCCGGCGCCGACGAGGACGACGACGGCGGCGGCGTGCCGCCCGGCCGCGCGCCCGCCGGAGACGACGACGATCCGGACCGGCTGACGCCCGCCCCGAGCCCGCCGAGCGTGCCCGCCACGTCGTCGGCGTTGGCGTTCTCGAGCGGCAGCACGTGCACGCGATCGGTCGCCTGATCACCCGGCACCTGCGCGGTCTGATCGAGCCGCTTCACCAGCGCGAGGATCCGCTGGTAGGCCTTCTCCGTCGACACGATGATCAACAGGCTGCGCGGCTCGTCCGGGATGATCTGCGAGATCGAGGTGTCCGCGCCCGGCATCATGTGAACGGCGGACTCCGCCGGTTGCCCCGAGACCGCGGGCGTCGATCCCATATTGATGTTGACGCGCGTCCTGCCGCCCGCCGCGGGCGCACCGGCCGCCGCGCCGGCCTTGGCCACGCTGAACACCGACTGCAGCATGGTCGCCATCTCGGTGGCCGACACAGTGTGCAGCTTGATCACCCAGATCTTCTCGCCGCCCATCGCCACGTCGAGCTGCGCGACCACCTGCTCCATGCGGCGGATGTTGGTGCCCAGGTCGGTGATCACCAGCGTGTTGGTCGGCGGATAGGCGGTGATGTCGCCGTCCTTGGAGCGCAGCCGATCGAGCACGGTCTTGACGTCGTTCAGATCCGCGTGATCGACGCGCAGCATGCGCGTGACGAACTGATCGTTGGTGGGCGGCGTCTGCTCCGACCCGTACAGCGGGATCGCGCTCTCACGCGCGCGGTTGGTCTCGATGATCTTGAGCACCTTGCCTTCCGGCTGCACCGTCAAGCCCATCGCCTCCAGCGACGAGAGGAACATGCGATACGCCTCGGGCGCGGTCATCGTGTCGGGCGCGATGATGGTGACCTTGGTCTGGCGGATGTTGCCCGGCACGATGAACGGCCGGCACAGCATCGGCGCCATCGCGTTGAGCATCGACATCAGATCGATCTCGCCGCGCAGCTCCCACTTGAACTTCTTGTTGGGCGGATACTTGTGGCACTCCTGCATCGCCTCCTTCTCACCCGGCAAGGTCGGCACGCCGGCCACGTCGGCGGGAGCGCCCGCACCGGCCGCGCCGCGCGGTTGCACGCCGCCCGTGGGAGCCGGCAGCGGCTTCGACGGCACCGGCGGCGTGACCGAAGGGCCACCTTTTTGCGCCTCCGCCGCGCTCCCGACTGCGAGCAACGCCACCAACGGAAGGATCTGTCGTCTGAGCATGGGCCTCATCTTCGTCATCGAATGGTGTAGTCCAACGTGAGGTTCTCGCCGCGCCGCTCGACCTGCACCGACAGGTGGCTCGCGCTTCGCAACTTGGTATAGACCTCCAGCGCCTTGTCGGGGCTGGTCATGTCGAGGCCGTTGATGCCCTTGATGGTGTCGCCGTTCTGCAGCCCGATCTTGCCGAAGATCGAGTTGGGCCGGATGGCGTACAGCTTGAAGCCGTTCGGCTTGCCGTCCTTGATCGACGGCACGAAGCGCGCCGCGGTGGCCAGCATGGTGGTGTTCGAGAGCAGCTTCTCGACCAGCGCGCGGTCGACGTTGCAGTTGAGCCCGCTGCAGGTCACGCCCTTGTCGATGTCGCCGAGCGCGGGATCGATGTTGGTCGGCGGCGGCGTGACGGTGGCCACCGCGGCGGGTGCGGCGGCGCCCTCCATCTCCACGTATTCGAGCCGGCCCGCGTTGCGCAGGTACGCGCGCTTGTTGACCACCTTGACGATCGTCGCGCCGGTGCCGCCGATGGTCATCCCGCGGTTGAACATGCCGGGATCTTTTTCCTTGGTCGACAGATCGCGGATCACCGCCATCGACCACTGCTCGTCGGTCGGGCAGACCATCGTCGAGACCAGCTCGAGCTGCAGCGCGGTCTTCTGCGGCTCGTTCGAGTCCGGTCCGCCGGTCGCCGCCGCCACCGCGATGATCGGCGCGCAGCCGGAGCAGAATACGTTGCGCCTGACGATCTCTTCGGAGTCCTTGCCGTGCACCTTGGTGACCGCCGGCGGCGCGGCGCGATGAGCGGCTGGCCGCGTGTCGTCCCCCGCGAGATACGCGCCGGCCAACGAATGGGTGATCGCGCGCCCGGCGAAGATCGCGCAGATGGCGATGACCACCAGGTTCACCACCCAGAAATATTTCTTTAGAAGGACGTCCATTGATCGAGGGCCTGCGCCCTTCTCTATCAGCTTCCGTGCCAGTCGTTTGGTGGAGAAGTCCTACGAATTGCAGGTACTTGAGAATCTAGCCGCCGCTCTCGATTGCCAAAATGGCAGCTCGCGAACGCTACTCGGGATCTTTTGGCGCTTCGGCGTTGGCGGACCCCGGGTCGAGCTTGCGGTAGATGGTGCGCGTGGCGATGCCGAGCAGCTGCGCGGCGAGCCGCTTGTCGCCCTTGGTGTGGCGCAGCGTCTCGTGGATCACGCGCAGCTCGATCTCCTCGAGCGGCGTGCCGATCTCGAAGCTGAGCGCGCGACCCGAGCCACCGCCGCCCAGCCCGGCCGGCATCCCACGCACCTCGCGCGGCAGATCGTCCACGTCGATCACCGGGTTCTTGGTGAGCACCACCGCGCGCTCGATCGCGTTCTCGAGCTCGCGCACGTTGCCCGGCCAGTCGTACTCGCACAGCGCATCGAGCGCCGCGCGCGTGCAACCGCTCACCGCCTTCTGGTTCTTCTCGCGGAAGCGCTGCAGGAAGTAGTCGACCAGCAGCGGCACGTCGTCGGCGCGATCGCGCAGCGGCGGCACGTTCACCGCGATCACGTTCAGCCGGTAGTACAGATCTTCGCGAAAGCGGCCATCCTGCACCGCGCGCTTCAGGTCCTTGTTGGTCGCAGCGACCAGGCGGATGTCGATCTTCTGCGCCTTGCCGCCCAGGCGCTCGATCTCGCCCTCCTGCAGCACGCGCAACAGCTTGACCTGCACCGACAGCGGGATCTCGCCGATCTCGTCGAGGAACAGCGTGCCGCCATCGGCGTGCGCGAAGCGTCCGTCGCGCCGCGCCACCGCGCCGGTGAACGCGCCCTTCTCGTAGCCGAACAGCTCACCCTCGAGGATGCCCTCGGGGATCGCCGCGCAGTTGACCGGCACGAACGCGCGGCCCGCGCGCGGTGACAGCTCGTGGATCTGGCGCGCCAACAATTCCTTGCCGGTGCCCGACTCGCCGAGCAACAGCACCGTCGCTGCCGACGGCGCCGCCTGCTGCACCACCTCGAGCGTGCGCCGCGTGGCCAGCGACTGCCCGACGATCGGCCGGCGCCGCGCCGCCTCGAGCTGCGCCCGCAGCGTGCGGTTCTCGACCAGCAGCGACTGCTTCTCGAGCGCCTTCTCGACCACGCGCACGACATGCGCGCGCTTGAGCGGCTTGGTGATGAAGTCGTACGCGCCTTCGCGCATCGCCTCGACCGCGGTCTCGACGGTCCCGTAGGCGGTCATCAGCACCACCTCGGTCTCGGGCGAGACCTGGCGCGCGGCCTTGAGCAGATCGACGCCCGACACGTTGGGCATCATGAGATCGGTGAGCAGCACGTCGATGCGCCGCTTGCGCAGCACCTCGAGGCCCTCCTTGCCGTCGGGCGCAGTGAGCACCGACAACCCTTCGCGCGCGAAGATGCGCTCGAGCGACTCGAGGTTCGAAGGCTCGTCGTCCACCACCAGCAGCGTGGGAGACTCAGCTCGCAGGTTCATGGCCCTCGCCTCCTTGCCGTTTCCGAGCCAATCGCGCTTCCCAAATGATTTCCAGTTGGTAGCGCAGTGACAACTCGTCAATCATGCCCCAGGTGGGACATTTTGGCAAGCTCGGCGCGACAGGATGTCAACGCCAGGCGGCGAGGATCTTGGCGGCGCGGTCGGCGACCTGGTCGCGAATCACGGTGAAACGAGGATCTTTTCGCAGGTTCGCGAACAGCGGCAGGCGATCCATCCACATCAGGTCCGAGAGCGCCGACACGTTGGCATCGGCGATCCATTCCAGCGCGGCCTCGTCGTCCCCTTTGTACGCGTGCAGCTCGGCGAGGAGCTGGCAGGGAAAGCGGCGACCCGGCGTGCGCAGCGCACCGCTGCCGAGCAAGGTGCGCAGGTCCGCGCTCCACTGCACGTCGTCGGGGGCCGCGTTCACCGCCTGATGAAGCAGCGTCGCAAGCCGCAACGGGTAGGCGGGCAGCGTCGACGGCGGCGGCCCGAGCTCGGGTCGCTTGCCGGCCCACAGGTGATGGCGGTAGCGCGTCAGCCAGCGGAGGTCCTCGTGCCGCTGATCGCGGGCCTCGCTCAGCAGCACCTCGGACTCCGCGAAGCGGCCGGAGAGATCGTAGGCGCGCACCAGGTTCGCCTCGGGATAGAACAGCCGCGGATTCATCCAGCGCGCGCGGCGCAGGCGCTCGATGCCTTCTTCCACCGCGCCGACGTCGATCAAGATCGCGCCCACCATTTCCTCAGCGCTCGCCAGGCTGGGCGCGTTGCGCAGCGCGCGGCGCAGCGAAGTCATCACGCCGATCGTGTCGCCCTCCTTGGCCATCGCCGTCGCCAACGCCAGCCACGGCTCGCCCAGCTCGGGCGCGACCTCGACGGCGCGCTCGGCGGTCGCGCGCGCGAGCTGCGCCGACTTGGCGAACAGCGGGCCCGACCCCGGCGGCACGCGCGACAGCGCGGCGGTGTACGCCGAGAGGATGGTCGGATCGTTCGGTGCGCGCTCGAGGGCCTGCTCGAGCAGCGAGATCGACTCCGGCTGCGTGAAGGCTTCGGACTCCGAGAGCTGGCGCGCGCGCAAGTATAGCTCGACCGCGAACGAATCGGCGGCCTGCGCGGGGCGCGCGGGCGTGGGGATCTTGGCCGAGAGCGCCTCGGCGATCGCGCGCGCCGCCTCTTCGTTTACGGTGAGCAGCTCGCCGAGCGTGCGATCGAAGCGGCGCGTCCACAGCTGAAAGCCGTCGTCGACGTTGAGCAGCCGCACGGTCACGCGCACCTGCTCGCCGAGCTTGCGCACCGAGCCCTCGACCACCACGCGCACGTCGAGGCGATGGCCGATCTCGCGCGGATCGAGCTCCTGTCCCTTGAACGGCATCACCGCGCCGCGCGCGCGCACCTTCACGCCCTGGGTCATCGACAGCGCATCGATCAGATCTTCGGTGAGCCCGTCGGCGAGATAGGCCTCGTCGGCGGCACCCAGGTTGCGCAGCGGCAGGACAGCCATCGACAGATCCGCGATCGGGCGCGACAGCGACGGCGTCGACAGATCGGCACGCGGCGCGGGGGTGGGCGCGGCGGCCGCGAACCCTTCGAGCGATCGCATGAGCTCGTCGGCGGTGGCGAACCGATCTTCGCGCGCCCGCTGAAGGCAGCGCACCACCGCGCGCGCCAGCCCTTCGGGCAGATCGGGCCGGCGCGCCAGCGGATCGGGCGGCGCCTGGTGCAGCCGCGCCGCCGCCACCGCCATCGCGCCATCGCCGGGCCACGCGCGCGCGCCGGTGAGCATCTCGAAGAGCACCGCGCCGAGCGCGTAGACATCGGCGCGCCCGTCGACATCGGGCCTGGCCTCCACCTGCTCGGGCGCCATGTAGGCGGGCGTGCCGACGGTGTTGCCGATGGTCTGCGACGAGCCGTCGGCGGACAGGCCGCGCGCGATGCCGAAGTCGGTGACCAGCACGCGCCCGTTCTTGGCGAACAGGATGTTGTCGGGCTTGAGATCGCGGTGCACCACGCCGGCCGCGTGCGCCGCCGACAAGCCCGCGCACACCGCGCGCGCGATCGAGATCGCCTCGCCGATGGGCAGCGCGCCGCGTCGCCGCAGCGTCGCCGACAGCGACTCGCCGTCGACGTACTCCATGGTCAGGTACTTCTCGCCGGCGTGCTCGCCGATGTCGAAGGTGCGCGCCACGTTCCCGTGCGTCACGCGGCGCGCCAGCTTCACCTCCTGGCGAAAGCGCGCCAGCGCGCCCGGCGCGTCCACCACGTGGCGGTGCAGCATCTTGAGCGCCACCACCTCGTCGAGCTCGGTGTCGCGCACGCGATAGACCGAGCCCATGCCGCCGGCGCCGAGCAGGCTGAGGATCCGATAGCGCCCGCCGATCAGCTCGCCGCTCGCGCCGAGCCCGCCGCTCCCGGCGCTGATCGTGTCGTCGAGCCCGCTGCCCACGACGTCGAGTCTACAGGATTTCTAGAAGCGGACCTTGACGCCGATCGAGCCGCCGCTGGCGTCGGCCTTGAAGGTGGGCTCGACGGTGGGCTGGACGGGAGTCGCGTCGGCGCGGCCGCCGTGCTCGCGCTTCCAGCGGTTGAACTTGGCCATCTTGACGATGCCGACCGGAATCATGATCATGCCCGCCACGGTCATGGCCGAGCCGAACACGTCCATCACCACCGCGCCCGCGATGTTGGCGCCGCTGTCGTAGCAGCCGAACGAATCGCACGTGCTGCCGGCGTTGTTCCACAAGATCACCGACGTCCCGAGCAGGATCACGCCGACGGGCAGGAAGATCAGTCCGACGATGAGCTCACCGACGCCGTTCTTGGGCACCTGCTGGACCGGCGGCGCGTAGTACTGCGGCGGCGGCGGCGCGTAGTATTGCGGCGGCGGCGGCGCGTAGTACTGCGGCGGCGGCGCGTACTGCGGCGGCGGCGCGTACTGCGGCGGCGGCGGCGCAGCCTGCTGGCAGAACGGCAGATAGCGGCAGTCGTTGTCGTAGCAGTCGACATACCCGTCGCCGTCGTTGTCGATGCCGTCGCTGCACGTCTCGGGGGTGTTCTCCGGGCAGTACTGCGCGTGCGCGATGCCGGGCCCCAACGTCAGCGCCACCATGCACATGCCCGCGAGTACGCCTTGCGTGCGCTTCATATAGACCTCCCTCGTCGATCGTACGATTTGACCGGCGTACCTGTCAAATTGCCCGACTTCCCGACGGGAAGCTGTGCCCAGGATCACGCCGGCGGAGACTGCGGCAAGGTGACCGTGAAGCGCGTGCCGCGGCCCACCTCGCTGTCGACGGCGATCGTGCCGCCGTGGCGCTCGACGATGCCGTGCACGATCGACAAGCCGAGGCCCGAGCCTTCGCCGACGTCCTTGGTGGTGAAGAACGGATCGAAGATGCGCGGCAGCACGTCGGGCGGGATGCCCGGGCCGTTGTCGGCGACGGTGACGATCACCTTTCCGTCCTGGCGCGCGGTCTTGATCGAGATGGTGCCGCCCTGGCCGGTCGCGTCCTGCCGCTCGACCAGCGCCTGCGCGGCGTTGGTGAGCAGGTTCATGAACACCTGGTTGAGCGTGGTGAGCCCACGCACGCGGCCCACGTCGCCGTACTGACGATCGACGGTGATGCCGTTCTTCAAGTGGTGGCGCAACAGATCGAGGGTCTCGTCGATCGATCCCTGCAGGTCCACATCGACCAGGCGATCGTCGTCGCCGCGCGAGTAGTTGTGCAACGCCTGGACGATCTCCTTGGTGCGCTTGGCGCCGCGCTGGATCACCCGGATCATCTCCCTGACGTCCTGCACGGTGTCGCCGTCGAGGTGGCCGGCGCGGTTTGCCAGCTCGTCGAGCGTGGCGGCGAGCGGCCCGGCGGTGTTGACCACCGCGTTGACCGGGTTGTTGATCTCGTGCGCGATGCCCGCCACCAGGCGGCCCATCGAGGCCATCTTCTCCGAGCGCACCAGCTCGTCCTGCGCGTGCTGCAGCTGATCGAGCGCTTCCTTGAGCTCGTTGTTGCGGCGCTCGAGCTCGGCGGTGCGGCGCGTCACCTCGGCCTCGAGCGACAGGTTCATCTCGGTGGACGATCGCAGCTTGTCGTTGAGGGCGCGGCGCATCTCTTCGAACGCGAAGGTGAGCCGCCCTACCTCGTCGCCCTCGCCCGTCGCGGAGACCACCGGGCGCGTCAGATCGCCGCGCGCCATCGCATCCGCGCGCCGCTCGAGCTCGCGGATCGGTCCCGCCACGTCGTTGGCGATCAAGATCACCACGCCCATCGACGCCATCAGCAGCACCAGGAAGAACGACACCAGGATGCGAATCTGCGGCGCGGTCGACGGGCCGCGCCCGCGATAGTTTGGCAAGAGGAGCGCGATCGCGCCGCCGTCGCGCGTGTCGAGGTAGAGGCGCGCGTAGGCGCCGGTGAGGTGCAGCCCGGAGAGCTCCATGTGCCCGCGATCGAG
Source organism: Myxococcales bacterium (assembly GCA_003170275.1). Lineage (GTDB taxonomy): Bacteria > Myxococcota_A > Polyangia > Palsa-1104 > Palsa-1104 > PALSA-1104. The sequence goes on along the minus strand of PNAM01000096.1, from coordinate 118,275 downwards.
CCGGCGGAGCAGCGCCTCGCCCGCCCACGGCAAGGGCGGCGGCCCCTCCTTCGGCCCACCGACGGCGATCGGCCGCGCGCCCGGCTCGGGCGGCAGGTAGTAGAGCACCGCGTGATCGTGCACGCTGCCCGGCGGCGCGAACTGCGCAGCGGACTCCTTGAGCGCGCCGACGATGCGCCCGGTGCTCAAGCCCGACTCGGTGTCCGCGTGCTTGAGGTTGCCGAGGATCGCGTCGAGCCGCAGCTCGCTCTCGCGCTGGATGAACACGTTCGCCAGCGTCTTGTACTGCATGAACGACCAGAACAGCGATAGGCCCGAGGCGAACAGCGTGAGCGCGCCGAAGCCCGCCAGCATCTTGGAGCGCAGCGACAGCGGCGTGCGGATCTTCTCCGGCGCCGGGCGGTGGCGCGCGGCCACGTGCACGAGGAAGGGACGCATGGTGGCGCGGTGCCACAGCGCCTCGTAGAGCGCGACGCCGATGGTGACCACGATCGCCTCGCCGCCCATCAGCGCCGCGTTCTCGAAGTCGACCGAGAACAACAGCACGCACTGCACCACCAGCAGCACCTCGGCGACGATCCAGAACGCCACCTTCGAGATCGCCAGCCGATAGGGCAGCGACTGCGCGGCGCGATAGGCGACCACCGCGCGCGGGTCTTCGCGGGGCGGCTGATCGGCCGGCCGCGTCGACAGCGCCGCCTCGAGGTAGCGATCGACCGGGCGCGGCAGCCGCCGCTCGTACAGGTACCAGAGCCCGCACAAGACCCCGATGGTGATCGGGTAGTAGGTCTCGAGCCGCAGGTAGTGCTCGAGGTTGATGGAGATGAAGTACCAGGTGAAGGTGCCGATCGCGCCGATGCCGAGCGCGCCGGTGGCCAGCGCGGTGAGCACCAGGCGCTGGCGATAGCCGTCGGCGAACAGGCGCAGCGAGTCGAGATCGGGCAGCACACCGGCGCGCGCGATCTCGAGGACGCGGCCGTACCATAGCGCACGGAAGATCGAGACGCCGAACGAGTGCGCGGTGCAGATCGCCGTGACCGTGAGCACGCTCTCGAACGCAAAGCCGGCGCGCAGGCGCAAGAACAGCGCGAGCGTGAGCCCGCAGGCGAAGTACAGCGCCACGCGCAGGCCGAGCGTGCGCCGCGGAAAGCGCAAGATCGCGTGGTAGGCGGCGGCGCGCGCCTCGGGATCGAGCACCTCGCCGGCCAGCCGTCGCCTGGCGGCGCGCAAGAGCGGCGACAGCCACGCGCGCATGGCCAGGTACCAGACCGCGCCGGCGAGCAGGATCGCGATCGGCGCCGACTGCAAGAACACGCGCCGCTGCGCGTCGTCGAGCGTGTACGAGTCGTACAGCGGATAGCCGATCACGGCCAGCTCGCCGAGCGCGAGCAGCACGTCCGGTACGATGATCCGCCGACCGAACCGCAGCCCTTCCGCCGCCATCAGTGCTAGGAGCTTAGCGCATTCCGCCGTGCGATACTGCCGCCCATGTCCGATCGGCGCCTGGAGATCGTGCGCGGCGATCTCACGCGAGAGACCACCGATGCGATCGTCAACGCAGCGAACTCGTCGCTGCTCGGCGGCGGCGGCGTGGACGGCGCGATCCACCGCGCGGGAGGTTCGGCGATCCTCGAGGCCTGCCGCGTGATTCGCGCCGCGCAGGGGCCGCTGCCGGCAGGCGAGGTGGTCGCCACGCCCGCCGGTCGGCTGGCGGTCAAGCACGTCCTGCACACGGTCGGCCCGGTCTGGCAGGACGGCGAGCACGGCGAAGCGGAGACGCTCGCCGCGTGCTACCGCAACGCGATCGAGCTGGCCGACACGCTCGGGCCCGCCAGCGTCTCGTTCCCCTCGATCTCGACGGGCGCGTTCGGCTACCCCGTCGAGGACGCCGCGCGCGTGGCGCTACCCGCGGCCCGTCACGCGCTGGCCCACGCCAAGAACGTGGTGTTGGTGCGCTTCGTCCTGTTCGACGACGTCACGCACCGCGCGTACCTGCAAGCCGAACGCTAGGTTTTTCGCAGCGCCGCGAGTAGATCATCGTGGGGCCGGGCGATCAACTCGCGCGCCAACAGCAACCCGGTTGGGATGGCCGTCTCCGCGGCGTACAAGGCGGCTTCGACGTCGGCCTGATCGCCGGCGAGCACGAAGTAGGCCTTGCCGCCGAGGCCGTCGGCCAGGCGCAGCTCGATGAGCGTGACGCGCGCGGCCTTGCACGCGGCGTCGGCGGCGAGCAGCGACGAGGCGACCGAGAAGGTCTCGAAGATTCCCAGCGCGGTGCCGGCGGGGAGCGGCGGCGTGATCCGCCGGAGCGCGTCGAGCAGCTCGGCGGCGACCTGCGCGAGCTGCAGGCGATCGACGAGCGTGTGCGCGGCCGCTTCGATGCCGGCCTTGATCGCTTCGTCGACGTCCGCGACCGCGCCCGAGACCAGCACCAGGTGCTTGCCCGGCGAGACGGTGCGCGCGAGCACCAGCTCGACCGGCGCCTTCTTCACCATCGCGTCGGCGACCACCAGGCCGCGCGCGATGCTCGAGGTCTCGACGAGCCCGAGCGCCGGTCCGTCGACCGTCGCGCCTTCGCCCTGTCTGTGGAAGAAAGGTCCCTGCACTCGCGGCGATGCGTCCCCCTTACACGAAGCGGAAGTGATCTTTGAGCGTGCACCGCCGCTCGCGCGTGAAGCTGAGCGCGGTGGTGAGCCCCTCGCCGGTGGGCGAGGCGATGGTGAACGAGGTGTAGCCTTCGCCGTTGAAACCGAGCCCGTTCAGGTTGGGGCCGTTCTTGACGAAGATCGACGTGTTGATGGTGCGCGCCATCGCCGAGAGCGCGTCGATGTTGGTGCCGTACATGACCGCAGTGTGGCCGAAGCCGTGCTCGACCCGCTTGGCGCCGGCTATAGCCGCCGCCACGTCGGGGTAGCGCACGATCGCCATCACCGGCATGAGCAGCTCGTGCTGCACGAACGGGTGCTCCTCGGGTACCTCGCAGATCGCCAGGCGGCAGTCGTCGCCCACATGCACGCCGATCTGCTTGAGGATCACGCTGGCGTTCTTGCCGACGAACTTCTTGTTGGTGTGATCCCCCTCGAGGATGACCCCTTCGAGCTGGCGCACCTGCTTGTCGTTCAAAAGGTAGCAGCCGCGCTGTACCAGCAGCTCCTTCAGGCGATCGGCGATCGACGACACCGCCAGCACTTCCTTCTCGGCGGTGCAGATGATGTTGTTGTCGATCGAGCCGCCGTCGATGATCCCCTGCGCGGCCAGCTCCAGGTGCGCGGTCTCGTCGACCACGGCGGGCGGATTGCCCGGCCCGGCGGCGATCGCGCGCTTGCCCGAGTTCATCGCTTCCTTGACCACGCCCGGCCCGCCGGTGACCGCCAGGATGCGCGTCAGCGGGTGCTTCATCAGCGCCTGCGCGCTCTCGATGGTCGGCTCGGCCACCGTGCAGATCAAGTTCTCCGGCCCACCGGCGGCGGCGATCGCCTCGTTGAGCAGGTGCACGTGCCACGCGCTCACCCGCCACGCTGACGGGTGGGTGTTGAACACCACCGCGTTGCCGCCCGCCAGCATGCCGATGCCGTTGCAGCAGATGGTCTCGGTCGGGTTGGTGGTCGGCGTGATCGCGCCGAACACGCCGAACGGCGCGCGCTCGAGCACGGTCAGCCCGTGATCGCCGGAGAACGAGATCGGCCGCAAGATCTCGGTGCCCGGCGTCTTGGTCGCCACCAGCGTGTTCTTCTTGATCTTGTCCTCGACGCGCCCGAGCCGCGTCTCCTCGACGGCGTACTCGCTCAGCTCCTTACAGTGCTTGAGCGTGGTGGCGCGCATCGCCTCGATCATCTGGTTGCGCACCGCGATCGGCGTGCGGTCGTACTGCTCGAACGCCTTGCGCGCCGCCTTGGCCGCCGAGTCGACGTCCGAAAAGATCCCGCGCGTGGCGCGCGGCACGCGCACGTGCCCGTGCTTCATCTCCGACGGGAGCGGCTGCCCGTAGACCGGCGCTTTGGGCTGCGCGCGCACGATCGCGCGATCGATCGCCTCGAGCGGCGTCGCCGGCAGGTTCGCGTTGCCCAGCCGCGACATCACCTTCTCGACGATTTCCTGAATGCGCTTTTCGTCGAGCTGCTGCACCGACTACTCCTTGTTGTAGCGGCGGGCGCCGTCGACTTCGACCTGATCGACGATGGCCATGATCGTGGCGTCGACCGGCCGATCTTTGGTCACCTTGGTCTGGCGCGCCGACGAGCCCGAGGCGTAGAGCACCACCTCGCCCACGCCGGCACCGACGGCATCCACCGCCACCACCGTCGAGCCGGTCGGCTTGCCGTCGGCGTCACACGCCTTGACCAGGAGGAACTTGAGCCCTTGCAGCTCGTCCTCCTTGCGGGTCGAGACCACCGTCCCGACCACCATTCCCATCACCATCGGCGGGCTACTTCGCGGCGGACTTGGACGTCTCGCCCCCGCCGTCCTGACGGCCGAGCGGCAGCACGAGATCGATGTTGGTGTGCGGGCGCGGGATGACGTGCACCGACACCAGCTCGCCGACGCGCTCCGCCGCGCGCTGGCCGGCCTCGGTGGCCGCCTTCACCGCCGCGACGTCGCCGCGCACGATCGCGGTGACGAAGCCGCCGCCGATCTTCTCGTAGCCGATCAGCTCGACGCGGGCAGCCTTCACCATCGCGTCCGCGGCCTCGACCATTCCGACGAAGCCCTTGGTTTCGATCATTCCCAACGCATCAGCCATTTTGACGAGATCTCCTTAAATGTGATCCGGCAGGGAGCGAGCCCCTGCCCTACTTGTCTTGAAATTTCTCGGCCTGTTTTCCCGAAATGCCCTCGATGGCCGAGATCGCCGCCTGCGCGGCCGAATCGATCTCCGCCTCGGTGCCCGACATGTACAAGCGCCCGAACGCGCCGAACGGGGTCACCGACACGAGGAACACGCGCGCCGCCTTCTCCGCTTCGTTGGCGGCGAACGCCACGTAGCCGGCCGGCTCGGTCTCGAGGATGAACAGCGACTGACCGGGCAGGATCATCATGCCCTGCGAGTTGCGGTTGATCAGCTGCGCCTGATACGGTTCGATGGCGCGGATGATCTGGTTGGTGAGCACCTTCGGCTTCAGGCGGTCTTCTTCGTTCACCGACAGGTGCTCGAGAATGGCGCGACCCGCCTGGCGCACTTCGCCCTGGTCCGGGTCGTGAACCTCGAGCAGTCCGTAGGCGCGCTCGACCACCTGGATGGCCGGCACGACGCGCGTCGACTTGAGCGCGATGTCGGTGACCCGGTTGATGGCGATGCCGGGCGCGATCTCGACGAACAGCGACGACATGCCCGGCAGCGGCAAGAAGCCCTTGGCGGTCTTGCCGATGAAGCTCGCCAGCTGCGGCTGCAACGCGTCGAGAAACGTATAAGTACGAAGCGTGGTCGCCATGAGTGCGGGGACGGTATCACCCCCGTTTCGGGCGATCAATAGATGAGCGTCCGACGGCTGTGGCCGGCGCTGGTGGTGGCGCTGGCGGTGGCCGTTCAGTTTCGCGCGCCGCTGCTCGGGCGGGTGTACTGGTTCGAGGACATCCAGGCGTACTTCCACCCGATGTACACCGCGATCGCGCGCCAGATGCGCTGGGGAACGGTGCCGTCGTGGGATCTCGGCGGGTGGAGCGGGATGCCGCTGCTCGGCGATCCGCAGCTCGGCGTGCTGTACCCGCCCAACTGGATCTGGCTGCTCCTCAAGCCGATGCGCATGTACGCGTGGCTCGGGCTCGGGCACGCGGCGTTCGGCGCGGCGGGCATGTGGATGCTGGCGCGCGCGCGCGGCCGTTCGCGCGAGGCTGCCGCGGTCGCCGCGCTGGGGTTGGGATTGGGCGGGTTCGTGGTGCTGCAGATCCGCCACGCGATGTTCGGCGCGACGACCGCATGGATCCCGTGGCTGATGTGGGGGATCGAGCGCTACTCGGCGGAGCGCCGGCTCGAGCATCTGGTGTTGATCGCGGCAGCGACGGGAATGGCGTTGCTCGCAGGCGGGTGGTCGATGCTCTATTTCGCCGTCGTGGTCATCACGATCATGGCGATCGGCAGCGTGAAACTGAACGCCAGCGCAAACTCCGAACGTCGACGAATCCTCGTCGGCCTCGCCGCCGCTGCCGCGATCGGGGTGGCGCTGTCGGCCGCCCAGCTGCTGCCCGCGCTCGCGCATGCGCGCGTCTCGCCGCGCGCGATCGGCGTGGACTACGCGTTCGCGTCCAGCTACGCGTGGCCGTCGTGGAAGTACCTGGTCACCCTGCTCGTCCCCACCTACTTCGGCGACGTCGCGCGCGGCAACTACACCGGCGCGTCCGACCAGTGGGAGCTGTGCGGCTATGCCGTTGGGGTCTTCGCGACACTATTGGTGCCGCTCTCGCTCCTGCACAAGCAGCGACGGGGCGAGCGGATCGCGCTGTTGATCGCGTGCGTGGTCGCGGCCGATCTCGCGCGCGGCGCGGGCGGGCTGTTGCATCCGCTGTTCTTCCGCCTGGTGCCGCTGTACGGCTCGCTGCGCTGCCCGGCGCGCGCGCTCTACATCTGGACGCTGGCCGCGCCCATCCTCGCCGCCGACGGGCTCGACGCGCTCACCGAGCGGTCGCGCGGGCGCGGACGGCGGCTGGTCGCAGGGATGGTGGTGGTGGCGCTCGCGCTCGAGCTGCTGGTCACCTGGCGCGCGGAGAATCCCTCGACCACACTCGCCGCCACGCTCGAGCATCCGCAGGCGGTCGATTGGCTGCGCGAGAACGGCCACGGCGGGCAATTCGCCGTCGAGCCGCACCTCGGCCAGCGCTACTTCAACGCCGGTTTTCTGTGGGGCCTGGACGGCGCGGTCGGCTACAGCTCGCTCCCGGTGTGGCGCTACCTGCACCTGTTGTGGATCGCCAACCATCGCGCGGTCTATCCGCACGAGAAGCTGGCGGACGATCTGACCGCGCAGGCGCTGTGGACCTGGTCGTCGCCGATCGTCGATCTGCTGGGCGTGCGCTGGGTGCTGGCGCCGAGCGATCGGCCGATCGACGCGCGCTCGTTCGTCAAGGCGTTCTCGGGCAGCGACGGAGTCGACGTGTGGCGCAACGACGACGCCTACGCCAACGGCCTGGTGGTCTACCGCACGCGCGTAGCGGTCGGGGACGCGGCGCAGGCGGCTGCGGTGGCGGACAAGACCTTCCATCCCAGCCGCTTCGCGGTGGTCGAGCACGCGATTGCGGGCGTGCCCGAGCTGAAGCCGGGCGAAGCCTCGCCGCTGCCCAACGAGCAGTTCGCGTGCTACCGCGAAGGCGCGTATGGCCTGGCGGTCGAGGTGGTGGCGGCCGCGCCCGGCGTGCTGGTGATGTCGGAGCCGTGGTATCCGGGCTGGCGCGTGACGGTCGACGATCGGCCGGCCGAGCTGTTGCGCGTCGACTACGCGCTGCGCGGCGTGGCGATCGGCGCCGGCACGCACGTGATCGCGATGGACTACGAAGACCAGTGGCTGCCGTACGGCGCCGCGATCTCGCTGACCGCGCTGACGCTGCTCGGCGGTCTCGCGCTGCGCGCGCGGCGTCGGCGGCGCGCGCATGTTAGGATGAACCGCGAAACGGGGGACCCGGAATGAGACGCGAGACGGTGGTGCGGGTTGTGGGTACGCTCGCGCTGGTCGCGTATGCGGGTTGCGCGACGGCCGGCTCGTCGAGCGATTCGCTGCCCCCGGCGCGCGCGATCACCGTCGACGACGCGCGCGCCGCGGTCACCAAGGTGGTCGAGGCGCAGTACGCCGCGCTCGAGAAGGGCGATCCCGATCAATGGGCGGCGCCGCTCGCGCCCGATCCGGTGTTCTTCGGGACTGGCCCGGACGACGCGGTGGCGACGAAGGCCGCCACGCTCAAGAACATGCACGCCGCGACCGATGGCAAGCTCAAGGCCGGCGCGCGCTTCGCGGTCAAGTCGAGCGGGCTGCAGATCGGGCTCTCGTCCGACGGGCGAGCGGCGTGGGTCGCGGACGTGATCGAGCTGACGGTGACGCAGGCGGGCAAGAGCGTCACCTCGCCGCTGCGGCTCACCGAGGTGCTGGCGGAGCAGGATGGCGCGTGGTGGGTGCACGCGGTGCACTGGTCGATCGGCGTGCCCAACGAGCGCGCGCTGGCGATGGCCGCCGACGGCTCGCTCGGCAAGCTCAAGGCGCTCGGCGAATCGGTCGCGCCCGGCGCGCAGGCGATCGCCGCCGAGTTCCAGAAGACCTCGGCCAAGATCGGCGAGTTCCTCGGCAGCCTCTCGAGCCGGCCCGACGCGTTCGTCTTCGGCACCGCGCCCGACGAGCAGCTGATCGGCGGCGACAAGATCAAGGAGACCTTCAAGAAGCAGATCGACACGCTCGGCCTGGTGATCACCCGGCGCGGCGGCGTGCACGCGGGGGTCGCGCCCAACGGACGGGTCGGCTGGGTCGCCGCCAACATCGACATGACCGCGTCCGAGGGCGGCAAGAAGGTGAACGTGCCGACGCGCGGGCTGATGGTCTACCTGAACGAGAGCGGCCTCTGGCGCATGGTGCAGGCGCACTTCTCGAACGGCGTTCGCGAGCTCCCGTAGGGCAAGCAGCCGCTCCGATTGGCGAATCGGCGAGGGCCTTGACGAGATTGCAAAGTGATATCACATTGCAATCATCGAAGGAGGCTTCCAATGGTTCGCGAGCTGGAACGGTCGGTGATTTCGGGTGGGTTCATGGTCACGGCGATCTTCGCCGGTCTGGTCAGCGATGGCTGGTTGATCCGCTTCGGCACGATGTCGCACAGCCCGCTGGTGGTGATCGTGGCGGCGTGCGCGCTGGTGCCGCTGCTGATCGCGGTGGGCGGGTTCTTCGTGGTCAACCCGAACGAGGCGCAGGTGCTGCAGCTGTTCGGGCACTACGCCGGGACGGTCAAGTCGGCCGGCCTCAAGTGGGCCAATCCCTTCTACAGCAAGAAGCGCGTGAGCCAGCGCGCGGTCAGCTTCGAGAGCGGGCACCTCAAGGTCAACGATCTCGACGGCAACCCGATCGAGATCGCCGCCATCGTGGTGTGGAAGGTGGTGGAGACCGCCAAGGCCAGCTTCGACGTGGACGACTTCGCGCGCTACGTGCAGGTGCAGACCGAGGCGGCGTTGCGCAACCTGGCGACCAGCTATCCTTACGACTCGCACGACGACGCCAACCTGTCGCTGCGCGGCCACACCGCGGCGATAGCCGAGCACCTCAAGAAGGAGGTGCAGGAGAAGGTGGAGCTGGCGGGCGTGCAGATCCTCGACGCGCGTATCAGCCACCTGGCGTACGCGCCGGAGATCGCGCAGGCCATGCTGCAGCGCCAGCAGGCGGGCGCGATCATCGCCGCGCGGACGAAGATCGTCGAGGGCGCCGTGGGCATGGTGGAGATGGCGCTCGAGCGGCTGTCGCGCAACAAGGTCGTCGAGCTCGACGAGGAGCGCAAGGCTCAGATGGTGTCCAACCTCCTGGTGGTCCTGTGCGGCGAGCGCTCGACGCAGCCGGTGATCAACACCGGCACCATTTATCAATAGGCAATAGGCGATAGGCAATCAGATGGCCGAGCGGAAGGCGTTCCTGTTGCGGGTCGACCCGGCGCTGCTGGAGGCGGTGCAGCGCTGGGCGAACGACGAGCTGCGCAGCTTGAACGGGCAGATCGAGTTCCTCCTGCGCCGCGCGCTCGCCGATGCGAATCGCCTGGGCGCGGCCGCGAAGAAGAAGCCCGCCCCCGATGGAAAGCGCTAGCCGAGCCGCTTGACCAGCATGCGGTAGATCGGCGCCACCACCGGCATGCCGTCCATCACGCTGCCGAGCAGATCCCAGTAGTCGCGGTGGTAGTTGATCTTGCCGTCGGCGCCGATGCGACAATGGGTGCAGCCTTCGATGGCGATCGCCGGGCCCATCTTCGGCGAGAAGCGCATCTTCCAGCTCACGAAGATCTGATCGTTCCCTTCGACCAGCTCGCCGATCTGCACCTCCAGGCTCTTGGCGCGCGCCATCATGCGGCGGTTGGTCTCGAGGAACGGCTCGAGGCCGGTCAGGGTCTGGATCGGATCCTGGAAGAAGACGTCGAAGGAGTAGAGCTCGGCGATGCGCTCGACGGCGGCGGCGCCCTCGACGTTGAACGCTTCCATGTTGTCGACGAGCTTTTGCGCGGTCTGCGAGCGGGGCATGGCCGCGCAGTGTAGCTAAGAATCGGGCGCTTCGGTCAGGTAGAGATCATTCCCGTCGGGATCGCCGAAGTACGCCAGCCGCGCGCGGGCGGTGTCGACGATGTCGCCACGGAACCACACGCCGCGCGCGCGCAGCGCCTCGACCGCCAGCTCGAGCGGCTGGGTGACGGCGAAGCCGACGGTGATCGCGCCCGAGGTGCCGGGCCGCGGCGCCGCCGGCATCGCCGCGTGCAAGGCGAGGACGAGCCCTGCGCCGCAGTCGACGGTCGCCCACTCGTCACCGACCCGCTCGAGGAGCGCGAGGCCGAGCGTCTCGGTGTAGAAGCGCAGCGACGCGCCGAAGTCCGAGACGTAGATGGTCGGATGGCCGCCCGCGATCAGGCCCATTACGGTCGCCCCAGCGCGCGCATGAGCTGCGCCCGCGCGGTCGCCAGCGTGTACTCCGCCTGCACGCGCTGCGCGGACGCGTTGGTCAGCGCGACCTGCGCGTCGCCGAGCTCGATGATGTTCCCGACGCCGGCCTGGTAGCGCCCTTCGGCCAGGCGCAAGCGCTCACGCGCATTGACCAACGCCTCGTCGGTGGCCACCAACGCTGCCTTGCCCGCGCGCACCTGCAGGCGCGCCTGATCGACGTCGAAGCGCACCTGCTGGCGCAACACGTCGCGCTGCGCCTCGAGCGAGACGATGGTGGCCTTGGCCTCCTTCACCTGCGACCAGGTCAACAGGCCCTGGAACAGCTGCCAGGTCACGGTCACCGATGCGTTCCAGTTCCAGCCGAGGTTGGTGATGTCGGAGCCGGCGTCGGTGAGCCCGGTCGAGACGCCGATCGACGGACCGTACGCGCCGACCGTTCCCTTGAGCGCGAGCTGCTGCGCGCGCACCTGCTGATCGAAGCTGACGATCTCCGGCCGGGTCTTGACCGCCTCGTTCACCTGCGCCTCCACCGGCAGATCTTCGACGTCGAGCGGCGGCAGGCTCTCGTCGGAGACGTCGTAGTCGGTCGGGGTCTCGACGCCCATCGTCTGGTTGAGCAGCGCCTTGGCGGTCTCGTAGCCGTTCTCGGCGTTGATCAACATGACCACCGCGTTGGCCTTGTCGGTGCGCGCCTGCGCCAGATCGATCTCGGGCCGCGTGCCCACCTTCACGAAGCCTTCGATCTGCTGCAGGTGCCGCTCCTGGTTGTCGAGCGTCTCCTTGGCCACCACGATCAGCGCCTTCTGCGCGCGCGCGCCGAAGTACGCCACGCGCACCGACGCGCCCACCTGCAGCGTGGTCGCCTTTTCGGTGGCGGCGGTGGCGTCGGTGGTGGCCTGGCCGGACTTCCAGCGATAATAGTTGCCGCCGAAATCCCACACCGTCTGGCTGGCGGTGATGCCGAAGTTGAAGAAGTCGAAGGTGTTCGAGTTGGGCGTTGGAATTGGTGCCGACAGCGACGACGGCGGATTCGCGCCGGGGCGCAGCACGAAGTTGGCCGTAGAGCGCTGATAGCTGGCGGTACCGAGCACCTGCGGCATGAGCGGCGCGCGGGCCTCGTTGGCGCGCGCGCGCGCGACGTCGGTGTTGGCGTGCGCCTGGCGAAGCTGCGGCTGGCGCGCCGCCGCGGTCTTGAGCGCCTCGTCGAGCCCGAGCACGCGCCCCTGGAGCGCCAGCAGTAGCAATATCGCGTTCATTCGTACCTCAACGCATCAATGGGATCGAGCTGCGAAGCCTTGCGCGCCGGGTACAGCCCGAACCCGATTCCGACCAGCGCGCTGAAGCCAACCGAGATCAGGATCACGTCCGGCCGGATCAGCATCGGCCAACCAAAGCTTGCCGCCAGTCGCGTGGCGCCGAACACCCCGAGCACCACGCCGATCATCCCGCCCATGGTCGACAGCGCCAGCGCTTCGATGAGAAACTGGAACAGAATGTTGCGCGGCTTGGCGCCCACCGCCATGCGCAGGCCGATCTCGCGCGTNNCATGATGTTCATGATGCCGATGCCGCCGACCAGCAGCGACACCGCGGCGATCGACGAGAGCAGCGTGGTCATGGTCTTGGTGCCCTCCTGCTGCGCGGACGCCATCTCGGTCAGGTTGCGGATCGAGAAGTCGTCCTCGGCGCCGGCCTCCAGGTGGTGGCGATCGCGCAGCAGGTTGGAGATCTCGAGCTCCGCGCGCGCGGTGCCCTCGGGCGAGCTGGCGCCGACGAAGATCACGCCGTTCAAGTAGTTCTTGAGCCCGCCCTGGATCTTGGCGAGGAACGTGGAAGACGGGATGAACACCGAGTCGTCGTAGTCCTGACCGACCGGCGACTGACCTTTGCGCGCCGTCACGCCGACCACCTGGAACGGGATGCCGCGGATGCGCACCAGCTGCCCGATGACGTCCGCGCTCGGCCCATAGAGCTTGTCCACCACCGTCTGGCCGAGCACCACCACCTTGACGCCCGACTCCACGTCCGACTGCGTGAGCAGCACGCCGCGATCGATGGTCCAGTTGCGCACCGAAAAATATTCGGGCGTGGTGCCGATCACCGAGGTGGTCCAGTTCTGATCTTCCGAGGCCACCTGCGCGGTCGAGCGCAGCTGCGGCGCCGCCAGCTTCACCGACTGCACGGTGTTCTGGATCGCCTTCAGATCGTCCCAGGTGAGAGTGGGCTGCGAGCCGAAGCCGCCCTTGGCGCCGCCGGTCGAGCTCGAGCCGGGCATGACGATCAACAGGTTCGAGCCCATCGACGCGAACGCGTCCTCGACCTTCTTCTTGGCGCCTTCGCCGATCGCCACCATCGCGATCACCGCCGCCACGCCGATGATGATGCCGAGCGTGGTGAGGAACGAGCGCAGCTTGTTGCGCAAGAGCGCCCGCACCGCCACACGCGTGGTCTGCCAGATGTTCATCGCAGCTCTCCGGCTGCGGCGTGCAGGCGGTCCTCGACGATCAGGCCGTCCTTCATCGTGATCACGCGGCGCGCGTACTGCGCGATGTCCGCCTCGTGGGTCACCAGCACCACCGTGATGCCGGACTTGCCCAGGTCGCCGAACAGCGTCATCACCTCCATGCTGGTCTTGGAGTCGAGGTTGCCGGTCGGTTCGTCGGCGAGGATCACCTTTGGGTTGGAGACCAGCGCGCGCGCGATCGCCACGCGCTGCTGCTGCCCGCCGGAGAGCTGGCTGGGAAAGTGATCGAAGCGCGAGCCGAGCCCGACGCGATCGAGCGACTCCTTGGCGCGCCTGACGCGCTCGCGCGTGGCCACGCCCGAGTAGAGCAGCGGCAGCTCCACGTTCTCGACGGCGCTGGTGCGCGACAACAGGTTGAAGCTCTGGAACACGAAGCCGAGCGTGCGGTTGCGGATCACCGCCAGCTCGTCGCGCCCGAGCAGCGACACCTCGTGGCCGGCCAGCACGTAGCGGCCGTTGGTCGGCCGGTCGAGGCAGCCGAGGATGTTCATCATGGTCGACTTGCCCGAGCCCGACGAGCCCATGATCGCGACGAAGTCGCCCTTCTCGATGGTCAGCGAGACGCTCTTGAGCGCCACCACGTCCACGTCGCCCATGCGGTAGATCTTGGCGACGTCCTCGAGCTCTATGAGCGTCTCGCCCATGACACTAGAACGGTCGTCCCCCGCGGAACGGCGAGGCGGCCGGAGCGCCGGGCTTGTCGCCGAGCGCTTCGGTGATCACCAGGTCGCCGGCGGCGAGCGGGCCGTCGACCACCTCGGTGATGCTGCCGTCGGAGACGCCGATGCGGATCATCACCTGTTGTGGGTTGCCGTCGCGCAGCACGTAGACCGTGCGCTGATCGGGCGGCTGATCGTGCGAGCGCTTCCCACCGGCCAGGCCCTTGCCTGGACCTCGCGTGCCGCCGTCGGTCCTCATCGCGCTCGCCGGCGGACGGAAGCGCAGCGCCGCGTTCGGCACCTTGAGCGCCTCCGGCACCTCGGCGTAGACGAACGTGACGTTGGCGGTCATGCCCGGCTTGAGCTTGAGCTCGGTGTTGTCGACGTCGATCACCGCGTCGTAGGTGACCACGTTCTGCACGGTCTGCGGCGCGTTGCGGATCTGCCGCACCTTGCCCTTGAAGCGCTCGGTCGGATACGCGTCGACGGTGAAGGTGGACGGCATGTCGGACTTGAGCTTGCCCACGTCGGCCTCGGCGACGCTGGTGTCGACCTGCATCTTCTTCAGATCTTCGGCGATGGTGAACAGCGTCGGCGATTGGAACGACGCGGCCACCGTCTGACCAACGTCGATGGCGCGCGAGATCACCACCCCGTTGGTCGGCGAGATGATGGTCGTGTACTGCAGATTGATCTCGGACTGGTGCAGCGACGCGCGCGCCTGCGCCACCGCGCTGTCGGCCGCATCGACGTTCGCCTTGGCCGCGTCGGCCGTAGCCTGAGCGGTGTCGAGATCGGCCTGGGCGATCAGCTTCTGATCGCGCAAGGCCTTGGAGCGCTCGAACTGGCGCCCGGAGTCGATCGACTGCACCTTGGCCTTGGTGAGCTGACTCACGGCGGCGAGATAGTTGGCGCGCGCCTGCTCGACCGCCGCAACGAACAGCTGCGAATCGATCTTGGCGATCACCTGCCCCTTCTTCACCGGCGAGTTGAAGTCGACGAAGATATCCGAGATGCGCCCCGAGACCTGGCTGCCCACCTGCACCGTGACCAGCGCCGAAAGCGTGCCGGTCGCGGTCACGCGCGCCACCAGCCGGCCCTTCTCCGCCGCCACCGTGACGTACTTCGGCTCCGGCGGCCGGGAGGATCGGGCGTGTACGATCCACGCCGCACCCGCGACGCCGATCAACACCAGGACGATCCACCAGGCTCGCTTCATGTCGCTGGAAACATAACGTACGTCTGACGGCAAGGTTGTGGAATTTTACAAACTTTTACAAACTGCAGCGCCGCGGCTCAGTGTGAAAAGCGAATCCAGAGATAGAGCAGGAGCGCGCCGAAGCTGACCAGGTTGGCGAGCAGCGCGGCGACCAGGGCACGCCGGCCGGGGTTGGCGCGCCTCCAGAGCCGCCAGTCGATCAGCACCGACGAACCGAGCGCGCCCAGCAGCATCGCCAGCTCGCCGGCGCGGTGTCGCGCGAGCATGCCGTACTCCGCCGCCATCAGCGACAGCGCCACCACCGGCAAGAACGCGATCGCGGTGGTCCACAGCACGAGCACGAACGTGCGGCCGATCGACCGCCAGCCAAACAGCCGCACCACGATCGTCTTGGGCACCAGGAACGCCGCCCAGGTGAGCGCGCCGGCGAGCAGGATCTCGGCGCCGTTGCGACGCACCTCCTCGTAGAGCGCGCCCCAATATCCGTCCGTGCGGGCGCCCAGCTGATCGCCCAGGTACGCGAGCGCGCCCACCGCGATCGCGCCGAAGCCGAACGCACCGGCAGCGGCGACGAGCGGCCCGCGCAACGGCGGGCGCGCCTTGCGCCGAAGCACGCGCGACTGGATGGGCAGCGCGAACAGCGCGGCGCCGGCGAGCGAGAGCCAACCGAGCTTGCCGAGCTCGGCGAAGAAGAACGCCAACGGCAGCGCCGACGCGACCACCAGCCACGCGGCGGTGCGCAGCACGTCGACGCGTTTGATCATGCGCAAGAACAGCGCCTCGAGCAGCCACAACGCGAGCAGCGCCTCGAGCACGGCCGAGCGATAGAAGCGCCACGGATCGTGCACCACGTCGCTGCCGAGCCCGCCGAGCATCCTCCGCAGCCCGGCGCCGTGCTCGCCGCGCGCCCACTCCAGCGCGCCCAGCTCGAAGCACGCGCCGCCCGATCCGGCTTCGCACGCGGCGTCGAAGAACTGCGCGGCGCACGCTTCGTCGGTGGCGCGCAGCTCGAGCCCGCGATGGTAGCAGCGCACGCCCGAGTCGCCGCACGGCTCCCACGTCGGGCACAACGCGCCCTGCGCGTGCGCTGTAGCGACGGCAAGCAGGATCACCAAAGTTACCAGTAGGCCGCGCATCGCCGGTTGCGCAGTATATCCCACGTCGACAAGAGTCCTGGAAACGGGGCGCTTACCCCCACCCACGTCGAGAAATCTGGCGTCGCCACGCAGTCTTGGAGCGGCACCCAACTTGCTCTCGAAGGCGGGTACAAATGGGGACCAACGCCGCCATCGTCGTTCTGATCGCCACGCTCACCGGATGCAACTTCGCGGTGCAGGGATTCGTCCCGCCATCGGGAGGCGGCGCAGCGCAACCGGGCGGACAGGTGCCGGTCGCCTCCGACGACGCGGGCGCCGCCAGCCCGGACCTCGACACGCCGACGAACCCGACCAATCCGGCCCCGCCGAATCCGTCGCCGTCGACACCGCTCGGCGCGCTCGGCGATGGCTGCGACCCGGCGCACCCGTGCGACGCCGCGCTCACCTGCTTCACCAGCCTCGGAGCGGGTCCCAATTCGACGCAATTCCCGGGCGGCTATTGCAGCCGGGCGTGCAGCAACAACTCCCCCTGCCCGAGCGGTAGCGAGTGCGCGGCCCTGAAGGGCGGATCGATCTGCGTCGTGCACTGCAGCGACACCTGCCGCGCGATGTACACCTGCTGCAAGAGCAACCTCGACAGCGACAGCTGCGTGCCGGACGGCGCGTGCGGCGGCGGTGGTCCCGGCGGCGGTGGTCCTGCCTGACATGGTAGTATCGATGAGCCGATGCAGCTCAATCCGATCGCGCTCGCGATCCCGTTCTTCCTGGTCCTGATCGGCGGCGAGCTGCTCTGGGCGCGCGCCCGCAAGCGCAGCCGCACCTATCGCTTCAACGACGCGGTCACTGATCTGAGCTGCGGCATCAGCTCGCAGCTGATCGGCGTGTTCTTCATCGGCGCGCAGCTCGCCATCTACTCGTGGGTCTATCAGCACCGCCTGGTCACCCTGCCGTCGACGACGCTGCAGTACGCGGTCGCGTTCGTCGCCGTCGACTTCCTCTACTACTGGTGGCACCGGGCGAGCCACGAGGTGAACTTTTTCTGGGCGGCGCACATCGTCCATCACCAGAGCGAGGACTACAACCTGGCGGTGGCGCTGCGCCAGGCGGTGCTCACCAGCTGGACCTGGCTGCCGTTCTACTTCCCGCTCGCGCTGCTCGGCGTGCCGACCATCGTGTGGGCGACCACGCAGGCGCTCTCGACGCTGTACCAGTTCTGGATCCACACCGAGCTGGTCGGCAAGGTGCGCGGGCCGCTCGATCTGGTGCTCAACCTGCCGTCGCACCATCGCGTGCACCACGCGATCAACCCGCGCTACCTCGACAAGAACTACGGCGCCACGCTGATCGTGTGGGACCGGCTGTTCGGCACCTACGAGGAGGAGCTCGAGGCGCCGGTGTACGGCATCACCAAGCCGCTCGGCACCTTCAACCCGCTGTGGGCGCAGGTGCACTACTGGGTCGAGCTGGCGCAGCTGTCGTGGAACGCGCCGGCGCCGCTCGACAAGCTGCGCGTGTGGTGGAAGTCGCCCGCGTGGGCGCCGGCCGGGCTGCCCAAGCCGCCGATTCGCGAGGTGACGCCGGAGAGCCGTCCCAAGTTCGATCCGCCGGCGACCGGGCGCGTGAAGCTGTATGTGCTGTTCAACCTGGCGCTGATCGTCGCGGCGACTTTTTGCGTGCTGTGGTGGCAGGCGCGGCTGCCGATCGCGGCGATGGCGGCGGTCGCCGGGCTCTCGGTGCTCGCCTTGTCGACGGCCGGCGCGCTGCTCGAGGGTCGTCGCTGGGCGCTGCCGGTCGAGCTGGTGCGCGTGTCGCTGATGGTCGCGGCCGCCGTCTGGTTCACGCGCGCGTAGGAGCGCTGGTGTAAGCTGCGGCCTCATGTCCAGCGAGACCGCTTCGTTCAAGGATGCGTTGGTGCAGGCGCTGTGCGCGCACATCGCGCCGGTCGATCACACGGTCGGCGCGCGCACGCAGGCGCTGCTCGACGGCAAGACCAAGCCGCGCCGCAGCCTCGGGCGGCTCGAGGAGCTGGCCTGCCGCATCGCCTCGATCCGCAACGAGGACGCGCCGCCGCTGCTCAAGAAGGCGGTGGTGGTGATGGCCGCCGATCACGGCGTCGCCGAGGAGGGCGTGTCCGCCTATCCGCAAGAGGTGACCGCGCAGATGGCGCTCAACTTTCAGCGCGGCGGCGCGGCGATCAACGTGCTGGCGCGCCTGGCCGATGCGCGCGTGGTGGTGGTCGACATGGGCGTCAAGGCGCCGGTCACCGACAGCAGCGTCGTGCGTGACTGCCGCATCGGCCCGGGCACCAAGAACTTCACGCGCGAGCCGGCCATGTCGCGCTTCGAGGCGATGCAGGCGATCGACTCCGGCGCGCTGATCGCCAGCGAGCTCGCCACCGACGGCATCGAGCTGATCGGCATCGGCGAGATGGGGATCGGCAACACCACCTCGGCGAGCGCGCTCACCTGCGTGCTCACCGGCGTGCCGCCCGAAGAGGCGACCGGGCGCGGCACCGGCATCGACGACGCCGGCCTGGCGCGCAAGCTGGACGTGATCCGCCGCGCGCTCGCGCTGCACACGCCCGATGCGGGCGATCCGCTGGGCGTGCTCGCGCAGCTGGGCGGCTTCGAGATCGCCGGCTTGTGCGGCGTGGTGCTCGGCGCGGCCGGCGCGCGCGTCCCGGTGATCGTCGACGGGTTCATCGCCGGCGTGGCGGCGTTGTGCGCGGTGCGCATCGAGCCGCGCGTGGCCGACTACCTGTTGCCGTCGCACCGCTCGGTCGAGGTCGGCCATCGCCTGGTGCTGAAGGCGCTCGCGCTCGAGCCGCTGTTCGAGCTCGAGCTGCGCCTCGGCGAGGGCACCGGCGCGGCGCTGGCGATGGGCCTGTGCGACTCGGCGCTCGCGGTGCTCAACGAGATGGCCACCTTCGCCGGCGCGGGCGTCAGCGACAGCGGACGCTGAATGCGCCGGCTGCTCGCAGGGATCTCGTTCCTCTCGCGCTTGCCGGTGCCGGGCAACCTCACCTTCGACGCCGCCGACGTCGGCAAGGCGACGCTGCTCTTTCCGCTGGTCGGCGCGCTGCTCGGCGGTATCCAGGCGCTCGGCGCGATCACCTTCGGCGCGCGCCTGCCGGCGTTCCTCGCCGCGGCGCTGCTGGTGGCGCTCTCGGCGCTGGTGACCGGCGCGCTGCACCTCGACGGGCTGGCCGACATGGCCGACGGCTTCGGCGGCGGCCGCACCCGCGAGGATGTGCTGCGCATCATGCGCGACCACGCGATCGGCGCGTACGGCGCGGTCGCGCTGATCGTCGTGCTGGCGATCAAGGTCGCGGCGCTGACGACGCTGATCCCCACCGTCGACGGCTGGCGCGTGCTGATCGCCGCGGCCGCGCTAGCGCGTTGGGGCTCGGTGCCGCTCAGCCGCCTGTTGCCGTACGCGCGTCGCGAAGGCGGCGGGCTGGGCGCCGCGCTCACCGATCACGTGGGCCCGCTCGAGCTGCTCGGCTCGACGGTGCTGGCGGGCGCGTTCGCTTTCGGGCTGTGCGGCTGGCAGCGCGGCGGGATCTTGTGGGCGGGCGCGGCGTTCGTCAGCCTAGCCAACGGGCGCATGTGCCTCGATCGCATCGGCGGCGTCACCGGCGACACGCTGGGCGCGAACACCGAGGTGTGCGAAGCGATCGTGTACGTGCTCGCGGTCGCGGTCGGCTGATGCCGCGCGGGCAGAGCGCATGATCGACTGGGCGCTGATGACCGGCGCCACGCGCCTCGTGCTGGTGCGGCACGGCGAGCCGGAGGTCGACAGCCACGGGCGCTGCTACGGCCGGCTCGACGTGGGCCTGTCGCCGCGCGGCCGCGAGCAGGCCGCGCACACCGCCCGCTGGCTCGCCGCCGCGCCGCTGCAGGCGATCTATTCCAGCCCGCGAAGACGCGCGCTCGAGAGCGCCGCACCGTTCGCGTCCGCGCGCGGCCTCACCGTGCAGCTGCGCGAGGGGCTGCGCGAGATCGACTTCGGCAGCCTCGAGGGGCTCACCTACGACGAAGCGCGCGCGCAACATCCGGAGTTCTACGCCGCGTGGATGGCGCACCCGACGCGCGTCACCTTTCCGGGCGGGGAGAGCTACGCGCGGCTGCGCGAGCGCGTGCTCGGCGAGGCGCGCGAGCTGGTTCGTGCGCACGCCGGCGGCACGGTGGCCGTGGTCGCGCACGGCGGCGTCACCCGGGCGATCCTCGCCGAGGCGCTGCACCTCGCGGACGACGATCTGTTCCGGCTCGATCAGGCCTACGCGTCGGCCAGCATCATCGACTACTTCGCCAGCACGGTGCTGGTCCGGCTGGTCAACGGAACGCCAGGACCATGACCCTCAGAGGCCCGCTCCTCGTATCATTAATATGGGTGGGCTGCGGAGGGCCGCCGGCGCGCAAGCCGCCGCCCGACCTGAGCGGCGTGACCGCGCAGTTCGCGCCGTCGGCGGTGCCGATCGGGCAGGCGCTCGGCATCGCCGCGCAGCTCTCGCTCGACGACGCGACCGCGCGATCCGCCGACCTCGATCGGCTCGGCGCACTACACGCGGGGTTCGTGCGCCGCGATTTCCTCTGGGCGCAGCTCGAGCCGCAGGCCGGCACGTTCGACTTCGCCGCCGAGGACGCGGCGGTCGACGCGACCAACGCGCGCGGCCTCGCCACCATCGGCATCCTCGCCTACGACGTCGCCTGGGCCACGCCGACCGGCGACGAGGACGCGCCGCCCGATCCCGACAAGTACGCGACCTTCGTGGAGACCGTGGCGCAGCACTTTCGCGGGCGCGTGGCGGCGTGGGAGATCTGGAACGAGCCCAACCTGGGCTTTCGCTTCTGGAAGCCGAACGAAGATCCGGCGGCGTATGCCGAGCTGCTCGCGCGCGCGTACCCGGCCGTCAAGCGCGGCGATCCGGCGGCGCTGGTGGCGTTCGGCGGGCTGAACGCTGAAGGCGTGTCCACCACCGGCGAGGACTTTCTCGCCGACGCGTACTTCGCGCGGCCCGACCTCGGCAGCTTCTACGACGCGCTGGCGTTTCACCCCTATCCCAACTATCCGCCGCAGCGCGCGCCCGAGGTCACCGACGGTCGCGATTACGCGCTCGGGCTCAAGCTGGCGCGGGTGCGCGCAACGCTCGTCTACTACGGCGACAAGCAGAAACCGATCTGGGTCACCGAGTACGGCTATCCGGTCTACGGCACCGTCGACGAGGCGACGCAGGCGCGCTTCCTGGTGCGCGGCGCGATCGAAGCGCTGGCCGCCGGCGCCGATCGCGTCGCCGCCTACACGCTCGACGACGGGCCGCATCCGGAAGCGTTTCCGCCCGAGGACGCGTTCGGCGTGGTGCGCTTCGACGGCACGCCCAAGCCCGCGCTCGCGCAGCTCGCGCAGCTCGCCGGTCTCGATCCGACCGCGCGGTTGATCGCGGACGAGTCGAGCGGCGATCAACGCAGCTATCGCTTCGCAGGAGCGAGCAAGAAATTCACGGTGACCTGGATCACCAGCGACGCTGCGGATCCCGCCTACGCGATCGATCCCTGACGTATACTGGCGGCATGCGAATTCTCGGACTGGCCCTGCTCGCGCTCACCTCCTCGAGCTGCATCGTGGTGGTCGCGACCAGCTGCAGCGACGGGATCATCAACGGCGACGAGACCGACGTGGACTGCGGCGGGCGCAGCTGCGCGCCGTGCGGCGACGGGCGCGGGTGCATCTCGGGGCAGGATTGCGTGGCCGGCGTGTGCAACGGCGGCCGCTGCGGCGTGGTGGTGACGCCTACCTGCTCGGACGGGATCCAGAACGGCAGCGAGACCGGGATCGACTGCGGCGGGAGCTGCCCGTCGTGCGTCAACCATCCGCTGGGCGCCGACGCGCCGTTCCCACCGGGTAACACCACCTCCTACCAGATCACACCGGACGTGGCGGTGAGCGTGGCAGCAGGCGTGCAAGCCGGCTACGGGATCACCACCGCCACCGGCGACGCGTTCCAGCTGTACTGGACGGGCTACGGGCAGTCGGTCGGCATGTTCCAGGAGTTCTGGGGATCGATCTACACGCCCGGCGCGTTCTCGAACGTGTCTACCGGCTGTAGCGGCTCCCCGGGCTGCCCGATCGAGGCCGACGACTTCGTCTCGCAGCCTTACGCGGTCGCTGGCGGGGAGCGCATCGACTTCGACACCTTCGCCATCGACGAGGTCGACGGGATCGGCTTCACCGTCAACGTCGAGCCGGTCTTCTTCGACCTGTACATCGACGGCCAGCACCGCCCGATGGAGGTCTTCTTCCAATCGACCGCCACCGGCCAGATCGCCAACGTCGCCGTGATCCCGTTCGCCCTCGGCATCAACTAGACCTGCTCAGATCAGTTTGTGGCGGCGGGCGAACACCTCGAGGGCGGCGAGCTGCGCGGCGGACTCGACGGCGGAGGTGTGGTACGCGCGGCGCACTTCGTCGACGGCTTCCCAGGCGCGCAGGCCGCGGGACCAGATCAGGTAGGCGGCGAGGACGGTGCCGGTGCGGCCCTGGCCGGCCTGGCAGTGGACGAAGGTGGCGACGCCGCGCTGCTTGGCGGCGTCGATGAACATGCACAGGTGCTCGAGATCTTCGGGCGCTTCGCCGTCGGGCGTGGGCGCGTGCAGGTACTCGAGGCCCTCGAGCGCGAGCGGCAGCTCGACGACCGAGATCACCGCGCCGATGCCGTGTAGCGCGAGGTCGGCGGTCGCGCGCGCGAGCTGACCCGGCTCGCCGTAGGGATCGAGGTGCGGGCCGCCCGCCAGCACGCCCGGGATCAGCCAGCGAAAATAGTCGGAGGTCTTCACACGCGCGTCTCGGCCTCCAGCTGCGCGACGCCACGCCCGAGCTCGGCCGCCAACCGGCGAAAGCCGTCGTCGGCGTCCGGCCCGGCGGCGACGGCCGCGAACACGTCGGCGAGCGCGCGGTAGTACCAGAGCGTTCCCGAGCGCCCGGCCTTGAAGCGCTCGAATACGATCGTGCCGTGCTCGCGAAAGTCGGCGAGGATCGCGCGCAGGTTGTGCAGCTTGTCGCTCGCCGAGACGCGCACGGTGTCGAGCGGCTCGCCCGCCGCGCGGCGCACGTACTTGATCTTGCGCTCGAGCCACGGCTGCTTGGCGCCGCCGGGCGCGCCGGTGTCGTCATCGGTGCAGCCGGCGACGATCTGGGCCACGTGCGCGCCGAACCGTCGCTCGATCTCGGCCGCCACCGGCGCGCCGCCGGTGTCCTCGACGGCGTCGTGCAACAACGCCGCGATCATCTCGTCCTCGGAGCCACCGTGCTCGCCGACCAGCGACGCCACGCCCATGAGGTGCGTCACGTACGGGATGGTCGTGCCCTTGCGCACCTGCAGTTTGTGCTGCTCGGCCGCGAACGCGAACGCCGACGCCAGCCGAGAGGAGTACGACGGCGGCCCGCCGGTCTTCTCCGAAGCGAGCTTCTTCGGCGGCTCGAGCTGCAAGCGCGCCGCCGCCGCGATCGCCGCCTCCGCCACGCGCCTCGCCTCGGCCCTGTGCATGAGCCGATCATAACACCACGTGCTAGGCTGCCGCGCATGTCGCGGATGCTGCTTTCGCTCGCGTTGCTCCTGCCATTCACCGGAGCGCTCGCCGCCGGCAGCGACGGGCCGTGGCCCGGCTTCATGCGCCTGCACGCCGAGACGCGCGGCTTCAGCCTGGGCCGCCCGACCGGCATTCGCCCGACGCCCGACGGCAAGGCGGTGCTGTTCCTGCGCGCCGAGCCGCGCGTGGCGTCGATGTCGTTGTACGAATTCGACGTGGCGAGCGGCAAGACCCGCGAGCTGCTGTCGCCCGCCGCGCTGCTCAAGGGCGCCGAGGAGCAGCTCTCGCCGGCGGAACGCGCGCGCCGCGAGCGCATGCGGGTGTCGACGCGCGGCTTCGCCAGCTTCGATCTCTCGGACGACGGCGCGCTGATCCTGGTCGCGCTCTCGGGGCGCCTGTACACCGTGCGCCGCAGCGATGGGAGCGTGGGCGAGCTGCCGGCCGGCAAGTCGCCGATCGTCGATCCGCACTTTTCGCCCGACGGCAAGAAGGTGGCGTACGTGCGCGATCGCGATCTGTACGTGCTCGAGCTCGCCGGCAAGAAGGAGACGCAGCTCACGCACTCGGCGCATCCGCGCATCTCCAACGGGCTGGCCGAGTTCATCGCGCAGGAGGAGCTCGATCGGTTTACCGGGCTGTGGTGGTCGCCCGACGGCAAGCAGCTCGCCTACGAAGAAGCGGACAGCCGGCCGGTCGAGACCTTCCACCTGCTCGACGTCACCCATCCGGAGCACGAGGCCGAGGCCACGCCCTATCCGCGCCCCGGCACCGCCAACGTGGTGGTACGGCTCGGCGTGATCTCCGCGCTGGGCGGCAAGACCACGTTCGTGTCGTGGGACGCCGCCAAGTTTCCCTATCTCGCCACCGTCGCGTGGAAGGAGGCGAAGGCGCCGCTCACGCTGGTGGTGCTGTCCCGCTCGCAGCGCGATCTTCAGGTGCTCGCCGCCGACGTCAAGACCGGTAAGACCACGCAGCTGGTCGCCGAGCACGACGACGACTGGCTCAACCTCGATCAGACCGTGCCGCGCTGGATGCCGGACGGCTCGGCGTTCCTCTGGTCGAGCGAGCGCTCGGGCACGCGCACGCTCGAGCTGCGCGATCGCGTGGGCGACGTGCGCGCCAACCTGAGCGCGCCCGGCGACGGCTACCTCGCGCTCGCCGGCAGCGACGGCACCACCGCGTGGTTCGAGGGCGCGCCCGATCCGATCGAGCAGCACGTGTATCGCGTGGCTGTAGCCGGCGGCACCGCCGAGCGGATCACCCGGGAGCCGGGCGTGCACGGGGCGATCTTCGGCAAGGGCCACGACGTGTACGTGGTGCGCTCGAGCAACGCGACCGAGCTGCCGCGCGCGTTCGTGTACAGCCGCGAGAAGCTCGCCGGCGAGCTGCCCAGCGTCGCCGAGGCGCCGCCGTTCGTTCCCACGCTCGAGCTCACTACCGCCGGCAGCGAGGGATTCCACGTCGCGCTCACGCGCCCGCGCGCGTTCCAGAAGGGCAAGAAGTATCCGGTGATCCTCGACGTGTACGGCGGCCCGCATCATCAGCAGGTGCTGCGCGCGGAATCGCCGGCGCTGTTGCGGCAGTGGATGGCGGATCACGGCTACATCGTCGTCGCCATCGACGGCCGCGGCACACCCAACCGCGGGCGGGCGTGGGAGCGCGCCATCCGCAACGACTTCGCCAAGGTCACGCTCGACGATCAGGTGGCCGCGCTGCGTGCGCTCGGCGCGAAGGTTCCCGAGCTCGATCTGACGCGCGTCGGCGCGGTGGGCTGGTCGTTCGGCGGCTACCTGGCTGCGCTGTCGGTGCTCAAGCGGCCCGACGTGTTCGCGGTCGCGGTGGCCGGCGCGCCGGTGGTCGACTGGCGCGACTACGACACCGCCTACACCGAGCGCTACCTCGGCCTGCCCGACGCCAACAAGGAGGGCTACGACGCCTCGTCGCTGCTCACCTACGCGCCCCGGCTCGAACGGCCGCTCTTGCTGATCCACGGCACGCGCGACGACAACGTCTATTTCTTCCACTCGCTCAAGCTGTCGGAAGCGCTGTTCCGCGCCAACAAGCCGTTCGATCTGTTGCCGCTGCCGGGCCTTACGCACATGGTGCCGGATCCGGCAATCAAGGAAGCGCTCTACACCCGCATCATGAGCAAGCTCGCCGCCACGCTCAAGCCGTAGGCCGGCTCCCGCGCGACGAAGCGTAGTAGGATCGGCCGCAATGGGCCGACTCGCATGGGTTCTCGTCGTGGTGGGCAGCGCCGGCTGCGGCAGCGCCGAGGATCTGACGCTGCCGAAGACGTTTCTCTACGGCAGCGCGATCGCCGGGTTTCAGGTCGAGATGGGTTGCCCGACGATCAGCGCGGCCGAGTGCGAGGACCGCAGCTCCGACTGGTACACGTACATCACCAGGCCGGAGCTGGTGCAGGATCCGATGCTGTTCATCGCCGGCGATCCACCGTCGAGCGGGCCAGGGTTCTTCGAGCTCTATCCGCAAGATCTCGATCGCGTGACCAATGAGTTGCACGGCAACGCGCTGCGCTTGTCGATCGAATGGAGCCGGCTGTTTCCCACCGCCACCGACGGCATCGAGGGGCACGCGGCGCTCCTGCAGGTGGCCAGCCCGGCGGCGCTCGCCTACTACCACGCGCTGTTCGATGCGATCAAGGCGCACGGCCTTCAGCCGCTGGTGACGCTCAACCACTACACGCTGCCGATCTGGATCGAGGACGCGTACGGCTGCCACGTGGACTTCGCCAACTGCACCAACCGCGGCTGGGTCGACCACGATCGCATCCTGCACGAGATCGCCAAGTACGCCGGCTTCGTCGGCGAGGAGTTCGGCGACCGCATCGATCTGTACGCGACGCTCAACGAGCCGCTCACCGCGGTGGTGCTGACCGCGTACCTGTTCCAGACCGCGCAGCGCACCAATCCGCCCGCGGTGTTCTTGAAGACCACCGAGGCCAAGCAGGCGATGGCCACCATGATCGAGGCGCACGCGCGCATGTACGACGCGGTCAAGGCCGCGGACACCGTCGACGCCGACGGGGACGGCACGGCCGCGCGCGTGGGCATCGTCTACAACCTGCAGGCGGTGGCGGCGGCCGATCCCACCGACGCGCAGGATCAAAAGGGCGCGGAGAACCTGAACTACCTCGAGAACGAGGCGTTCCTCGACGGCGTGATCAAGGGCGATCTCGACGCGAACCTCGACGGGAATCCAACGCATCGGGACGATCTGACCAACCGCATGGACTTTCTCGGCGTGAACTACTACGCGAGAACCATCGCGCAGGGGACACCGACCTCGTTCTTTCCCGACGTGTCGCCGCTGCTCACGTTCAACCCGATCGGGCTCACCTACGACTACGCGTATCCGAAAGGCATCTACGAGGTGCTGATGTTCGCCAAGCAGCGCTACGGCGTGCCGATGTACATCAGCGAGACCGGCGCCGAGGACAAGACCAACAGCGGCGTGGCCGCCGACTGGATCGTGCAGACGCTCACCTGGGTCAAGCGCGCCATCCGCGACGGCGCCAGCGTCGGCGGCTACTTCTATTGGACGCTCATGGACAACTACGAATGGAACCACGGCATGAGCTTCGCGCTCGGGCTTTATGCCGTCGACAAGAACGATCCGCAAAAGACACGCGTCCCGCGCACTTCCGTCGCCACCTACGCCAAGATCGCCACCGCCGGCGGCATTCCGCCCGAGCTGGCCGCCCAACACCCGGCGAAATAACGCGCCGGAGCGCCTTAAATTAAGTGCGTTTTCCTTTTTTCTTGGCGGGCTTCTTGGCGGTTTTCTTGGGGGCCGGCTTCTTCTTGGGGGCGGGCTTCTTCTTGGGGGCGGGCTTCTTCTTCGGCGCGGCTTTCTTGACCGGCTTCTTGGGCGCGGCCTTCTTTTTCTTCGGAGCGGCCTTGGCTTTTGCAGGCGCCTTCTTCTTGGGCGCTGCCTTCGCTTTCGGCTTCGCGGCCGGCTTCGCTTTCGCCGCGACGCGATGGATGTCATCGGGGCGCGTCGGCTCCTCGGCCACTTCTTCCCACGCCTCGGCCGGCGGCATGGCGATGGCAGGCATCGACCTGGTGGTCGCCGCGCGCGACGCGGTGTCCGCGCTCGACCCGGCGAAATATTTCCGCATCGGCGTGAAGTAGTGATCGCGCCAGCCCTCTTCGTAGTCGCCCGACTGCCCGTCGGGGATCTCGGTGTGGTTGAGCGTGATCCGCGTGCCGCCGTCGGCCGCCTCGAGCAACAGCTCGATGCGCGAGTCCGCGCTTCCGTCGGGGAAGTCCTGCGAGCGCCACGCCTGCACGATGCGCTTGCCCGGCTCGAGCTCGAGGTTGACGCCCTTGATGTAGCCGTCCCACGCCGTGAACTGCCCGCCCACGTTCCTGTCGCCCGTGGCGCCGCCGCCGGTCATCGCGGCGTGCTCACCACCGTCCAGCCATGCGTTGTAGATCCGCTCGGGCGAAGCGGGGATTAGATCCGAGACCGAAAACGATTCCGCCATCTGCGTAACCCCCGTTCAATAAATGAGAGGCCAAGAAAATAACAAGACCGCGAAGAAAAGCCCAGCGTCGTGGCGCGTTCACGACGGATCTCCCATCCACTTGATTTGAATGATACAATCGCGACATGGCCGACGACCCGGCACAGCAACTGGAGCTCCGCAAGCGGCTGCACGCGCTCTCTACCTTCATTTCCGGGGCGAATAGCCTCGAAGAGCTGCTGCCCGGCGCGCAGAGCAAGATCCTGGAAATGCTCTCGGCCGAGCGCGTGACCATCTTCGCGCTCGATACCAAGAATCGACACTTCTATTCGCTCGCCAAGACCGGCGGCGAGTTCAAGGAGATCCGCGTCGGCGTGGATGCGACCAGCATCGCGGGGTTCGTCGGCGTCGCCAAGAAGGCCGTCAACATCGCCAACGTGTACGAGGCCGGCGAGCTGAAGAAGATCCATCCGCAGCTCCAGTTCGACGATCGCTGGGACAAGGCGTCGGGCTTCGTCACGCGCTCGATGCTGTGCGTGCCGGTGCTCTACGAAGGCAACCTGCTCGGCGCGGTGCAGGCGATCAACAAGAAGGACCGCACGCCGTTCAACCCGCGCGATCAGGTCTCCGCCGAGGAGATCGCGCGCAACCTGGGGATGGCGTTCTACAACCTCAACCAGATGAAGGCGCTGACGCAGCAGCGCAAGCCCGGCAAGTGGGACGCGCTGATCGACGGGGGCGCGATCTCGGAGGTGGATCTCGACAAGGCCAAGAGCGACGCCGCCGCCAACAAGACCGATCTGCCGCGCTGGCTGATCGAGAAGGTGGGCATCCAGCGGCAGCAGGTCGAGCGGTCGCTGGCGCTGTTCTACAACTGCGAGTTCTTCCGCTTCACCGGCAAGGAGTCGATCCCCGAGGACCTGCGCAAGAAGGTGAAGGTCGAGTACCTCAAGCAGATCTGCGCCGCGCCGGTGGATCGCAAGCCGGGCGCGATCGTGGTGGTGATCGACGATCCCAACGATCTCGGGCGCGCCGACGCGCTCAAGGCGCTCGAGCACGGGCTCAAGATCGAGCTGCAGGTCGGCTTCCGCGACGAGATCATCGGGCTCATCGAGCAGTCGTACGGCATAGGCGGCAACATGGGCTCGATCCTGAAGGAGCTCACGCAGGAGAGCATCAAGGAGGGCGGCAGCGCCGACGGACCGCCGCTCGAAGATGGCAACAACGAAAACGTCGGCGAGTCGGACTCGGCGGTGATCAAGCTGGCCAACCAGATCATCGCCGACGCCTACAAGCGCGGCGCCTCCGACATCCACATCGAGCCGTACGGGCGCGAGCGCGCGACGGTGGTGCGCTTTCGCATCGACGGCGATTGCATCGCCTACCAGGAGATCCCGCCGCAGTACCGCACCGCGCTGGTGGCGCGCCTGAAGATCATGGCGAACCTGGACATCGCCGAGAAGCGCAAGCCGCAGGACGGCAAGATCAAGATCAAGATGAAGGACCGCGGGCTCGAGCTGCGCGTCGCCACCATCCCGACCGCGAACGGCAACGAGGACGTGGTCATGCGTATCCTCGCCGCGTCCAAGCCGCTGCCGCTCGAGCAGATGGGGATGAGCGAGCGCACGCTGGCCGGCGTCAAGGAGGTGTTCAAGAAACCGTACGGGCTGATCTTGTGCGTCGGGCCGACCGGCTCCGGCAAGACCACCACGCTGCACTCGTGCCTGGGCTTCATCAACACCGTCGACATGAAGATCTGGACCGCCGAAGATCCCGTCGAGATCACGCAGTACGGGCTGCGCCAGGTGCAGGTGCAGCCGAAGATCGGGTTCACCTTCGAGGCGGCGATGCGCGCGTTCTTGCGTGCCGATCCGGACGTGATCATGGTCGGCGAGATGCGCGACAAGGAGACGGCGGAGACCGGCATCGAGGCGTCGCTCACCGGACACCTGGTGGTCTCGACGCTGCACACCAACTCCGCGCCCGAGACCATCACGCGCCTCCTCGACATGGAGCTCGATCCGTTCAGCTTCGCCGACTCGCTGCTCGGCGTGCTCGCGCAACGCCTGGCGCGCTCGTTGTGCAAGGCGTGCAAGGAGCCGCGCGCGCCGCTCAAAGAAGAGTTCGATCAGATCGCGGCGGCGTTCGGCGGGCCCGAGGTGCTGGAGGCGCAGGGCATCAAGTACCCCGAGTTCACGCTCTACTTCGGCAAGGGCTGCGACAACTGCGGCGGCTCGGGCTACAAGGGGCGCATCGGCCTGCACGAGCTGCTCATCAACAACGATGAGATCAAACGGCTGATCGCGCACAAGTCGCCCATCGATCAGATCCGCGACAAGGCCATCGAGGCGGGCATGGTCACGCTGCTGCAGGACGGCATCCAGAAGGCCATGCTGGGCGTCACCGATCTGAAGCAGGTGCTGGCCGTCGCCTCGCGCTAGATCAACCGCTCAGGTCAGCGGCAACCGCACGGTGAACGTCGCTCCTTCGCCTTGCACGCTCTCGACGGTGATCGTACCGCGCATCGCCTCGACGAACCGGCGGGCGATCCACAGCCCCAGCCCGAACCCGCCGTAGTTGCGCTCCGAGACGGCGCGCGCGAAGCGGTCGAAGATGCGCGACTGCTGCGCGTGCTCGATGCCGATTCCCCGGTCGCGCACTCGCACCTCCACCTGATCGCCAGCGCGCACGGCCGCGATCTCGATCGGTTTGCCGGCGCCGTACTTCATCGCGTTCGACAACAGGTTGGTCAGCGCCTGCTCGAGCCGCAGCCGATCCCAGGCGCCCACCAACAGCGGCGCGGCGGAGAGCGACACGCGGCTGCCGGCCTTCTCGAAGTCGGCGCCCAGGCGCTCGACGATCTCCTCGAGGAGCAGCGACAGATCGACCTGCTCCTCCTCGAGGCGCAGCTGCCCGGCCGACGCGCGCGAGACGTCGAGCAGATCGTTCACCAGCCGGGCCAGCCGCTCGGCCTGCCGCTCGATCACCAGCACGCGCGGCAAGAGCCGCTCGACCGAGAGCTCGTCGGGCCGCTTCTCCAGCCCGCGCCGCACGCCCTGCACCTGCAACATCAGCGACGTGAGCGGCGTCTTCAGCTCGTGCGACGCGATCGACAGGAACTCGTCCCGCGCGCGCACCGCCTGCTGCAGCTCGGCCTCGACCTGCTTGAGGCGGCTGACGTCCTGCGCCACCAGCATCAGCGTATCCGGATGTCCCAACCCCGCCGGCACCAACCCGCTGTTGAACAAGAGCGGGCGCGCCCCGTCGGGCGTGTGCCAGATCAGCTCGACGCTGCGCAGCTCTTCGCCGCGCGCGGCGCGCTGGCGCGGGGTCTGCTCGTCCGGGATCAGCTGCCCGTCGCGATCGGTGAAGTAGAAGTCCTTGCCCTCCTGCCCGGCGAGCAGCTCCTCGGCGAGCTTGTTGGTGAGCAGCAGCTTGCCGGTGCGCG
Source organism: Myxococcales bacterium (assembly GCA_003170275.1). Taxonomy (GTDB): domain Bacteria; phylum Myxococcota_A; class Polyangia; order Palsa-1104; family Palsa-1104; genus PALSA-1104. The sequence goes on along the minus strand of PNAM01000096.1, from coordinate 86,654 downwards.
GCTCCGAGAGCACCACCGGCAGCGGCAACAGATCGAGCACGCCTTCGAGCCATTGCTGCTGCTGCTCGAGCCGATCGCGGGAGGCGCGCTCGGCCTGCACCAGCTTGACGTCGGTGAGCACCGAGGAGATCAACACCGCCAGCGTCCCCAGCACCTCGAACACCTCGTCCTCGAGCGGCTGGCGAAAGAAACACGAGACCACGCCGAGCAGCTCGCCGCCCGAGAGCAGCGGGAAGTCGACCGCGGCCGCGAGATCGCCCGCCAGCTGGTTGCGCAACAGAGGCTGCCGCGTGCGCGCAACTTCGAGCGAGCTGTCGGTCACCTCGCTCGACAGGCCGGCCGATCCGCGCAGCACCAGCCGCCCGGCGACCGGATCGTGGAGCCACAGGCGCGCGAGCGCCGCGTCGAAGTCTTCGACCAGCGTGCCGACCGCGGTCTGCACCACGTGCTCGAGCTCGAGCCGCTCGGTGAGCCGGGTCGCCGCCCGGGTCGCGGCGCGCAGGTAATGGGTCACCGACCGCAACGGGCTCACCGTCCGAGAGGGTCGGCCCGCCGCCCGGCCCCGTCAAGGGTTCCAAGGGTTCGCGCAACCATTGCGCATGGCGGTATGATGCGCAGCGCCTACCTCAGGTGAACGATCATGCGCCGCCCGGCCTCGACCTATCGCCTACAGCTCACGCCCGACTTCGGGTTCCGCGACGCCGCCGCGCTCGTGCCGTATCTGCACGAGCTGGGCGTGACCGATCTGTACCTGTCGCCGCCGTTCGAGTGCGCGCCCGGCTCGAGGCACGGCTACGACGTGGTCGAGCACAACGTGCTGCGCGCGGAGCTGGGCGGCGAGGCGGGCTACCAGGAGCTGTGCGCCGCGGCCAAGCGATGCGACCTGGGCCAGCTCCTCGACTTCGTGCCCAACCACATGGGCATCGGGCCCACCAACCAGTGGTGGACCGATGTGCTCGAGAACGGGCCCAGCTCGGTCTACGCGCCGTTCTTCGACGTGGACTGGCGCCCGATCAAGCACGAGCTGGAGAACAAGGTGCTGGTGCCGGTGCTCGGCGATCAGTTCGGCGAGGTGCTCGAGCGCGGCGAGCTCCAGCTGCGGCGCAACGGCGGCACGTTCCAGCTGCACTACTGGGAGCACGTCTTTCCGATCGCTCCGCGCCAGGTGCCGCGCATCCTGCAACACCGCATCGCCGAGCTGACCGCCGAGGTGGGCGAGGGCGACGTGCACCTGCAGGAGATGCTGAGCATCATCTCGGCGCTGGAGAAGCTGGCGCCGCGCCACGAGGTCGACGCGGACAAGGTGCAGGAGCGCGCGCGCGAGAAGGAGGTCGCCAAGCGGCGGCTGGCGGCGCTGTTCGAGGCCAGCCCGCCGATCCAGCGCTTCATCGACGAGAACGTGCGCCAGATCAACGGCACGCCCGGCGACGCGAAGAGCTTCGATCTGCTCGAGGGCGTGCTGGAGAACCAGGCCTATCGGCTCGCGCACTGGCGCGTGGCCGGCGAGGAGATCAACTACCGGCGCTTCTTCGACATCAACACGCTGGCGGCGATCCGCATGGAGGACGAGCACGTCTTTGCCGAGACGCACCGGCTGGTGTTTCGGCTGATCGACGAGGGCAAGGTCACCGGCCTGCGCATCGATCATCCGGATGGGCTGTACCAACCGTCGGCCTATTTCCGCCGGCTGCAGGCGCGCGCGCAGCCGCTGTACGTGGTGGTGGAGAAGATCCTCGAGGGCAAGGAGAAGATGCCCGGCTCGTGGACCGTCGACGGCACCACCGGCTACGAGTTCCTCGCCGCCGCCAGCGGGCTGTTCGTCGACTGGCGCAACGCCGGCGCGTTCGACGCGCTCTACGCGCGCTTCATCGGCGAGGCGATCGACTGGAAGCGGCTGGTCTACCAGAAGAAGCAGACGCTCATGCGCTCGTCGATGGCCAGCGAGATGAACGTGCTGTCGCACCGGCTCAACCGGCTCTCCGAGGGCAACCGGCGCACGCGCGACTTCACGCTCAACGCGCTCAAGAAGGCGCTGATCGAGTTCGTCGCGCGCCTGCCGATCTACCGCACCTACGTCGAAGGCGAAGACGCCAGCGCGATCGAAGGGCGCGACCGCCGCTACATCGAGTCCACGCTGGCGGCGGCCAAGCGCGCGTCGCGCGAGCTGAACAAGTCGATCTACGACTTCCTCGGCGAGATCCTGTTGCTCAAGAAGCCGACCCCGGACTCGATCGAGTTCGTGCGCAAGCTGCAGCAGGTGACCGGACCGATCACCGCCAAGGCGATCGAGGACACCGCGTTCTACGCCTACAACCGGCTGCTCTCGCTCAACGAGGTGGGCGGCGATCCGCGCCAGTTCGGCACCACCGTCGAGGAGTTCCACGCGCTCAACCGCGAGCGCCTGCTCGACTGGCCGGGCTCGCTCAACTCCACGTCGACGCACGACACCAAGCGCTCCGAGGACGTGCGCACGCGCATCGCCGCGCTGTCGGAGATCCCGATCGAGTGGGAGAAGACGCTCGGCCGCTGGGCGCAGCTCAACGGCGCGTTCAAGACCACCGTGGTCGACGCGCCGGCGCCCGATGCGAACGAGGAGCTGCTGGTCTACCAGACGCTCATCGGCGCGTTTCCCGACGACGAACGGGTCACGCCGGAGCTGGTCGCGCGCGTGCAGGCGTACCTTGAGAAGGCGCTCAAGGAGGCCAAGGTCCACTCGAGCTGGACCAACCCCGACGACGAATACGAGCAGGCGGTGAAGAGCTTCGCCGGGCGCGCGCTGGCGTCGGCGCCGTTCCTCGCGGACTTCGTGCCGTTCGTGCGGCGCATCGCGCAGGCGGCGCGCCTCTCGTCGCTGTCGCAGGTGGCGTTCAAGGTCGCGTCGCCGGGTGTGCCCGACGTGTACCAGGGCTGCGAGCTGTGGGACCTGTCGCTGGTCGATCCCGACAACCGCCGGCCGGTCGACTTTACGCTGCGCGCGCGTCTGCTCGAGGGGATCCGCGGCGCGCTCGAAAAAGGCCCGGCCGCGCGTGCCCAGCTGGCCCGCGAGCTGGCGTCGACGGAGGGGCTGGTCGACGGTCGCGCCAAGCTCTTGCTGTTGCGCGAGGCGCTGCGCTGGCGGCGCGCAGATCCGCTCCTGTTCTCAGCCGGCGACTACCAGCCGCTGATCGCCGACGGAGCGCACGCGGCGCACGTGGTCGCCTTCGCGCGCGCTCTCGACGGCCGCGCCGCGATCTGCGTGGCGCCGCGCTTGACCCTCACGCTCCTCGACGCGGCGAGCCCGACGATCGGGTGGCAAGGCCAGCTGCGCCTGCCCGAGTCGCTCGCCGGCGCGTTCGAAGACGTGGTCACCGGCGCGCGCGTCACACCCACCAACGGCGCGCTCTCGCTCGCCCAGTGCTTCGCCAGCTTCCCGGTCGCGCTCTTGCGGAGCGTCAAGTGACTCAAGCAACAGGCTAGTGGAGCTTGGTCCAGTTCATCCCGTCCCACTCCCACGTCGTCTCTTCCAGCCCCGAGTCCATCTCGCCGAGGCCGAACTCGAGCGTTTCCTCGTCCTCGAAGTCCACCTTGTCGTTCACGTTTTCGAAGAAGTCGTTCATGGTCGGCACCTCGTTGAGGTGAGGACAAAGCAGGCCGCGTGCCACGGCCAAAGCGCGGCCAAGCTCGGTGACGATCACCCCTCCGTGGGGCAACTGAGGAAAAGTTCTTCCCACCTGATAGAATCGCGGCGATGAGCCTCTCCCGGGTGGGAATCTTGCTGGCGCTGCTCCCCCTGGCGAGCGGTTGCGCGGACGACCCGCCCTCCATCCGCAACCTTCAGTATTCGCCCAACGCCGCCATCGTCGGCATGCCCAGCACCATCAACGGCATGGTCGACTACACCGACCAGGACAACGACATCAGCCAGAGCCAGATCGAGCTGCTCACGCCCGAGAACGTGAGCACCGTGTCGTCGCCCACGCCGATCATGAACGTGGGCATGGGCGTGGTGGGGATGGTCAACTACACCCTCATGTTCACGCCCGACGAGCCGGGCAACTGGCACTTCAACGTGTGGATCATCGACCTGCAAGGGCGCGCCTCGAACAAGCTCAACGGCCTGCTGCGCGTCTCGAATCCCTGACCTGCTCGACGGGGATGCGATGACAATTGACACCAGTGTCAGTTCTTGGTATTAGAACTGACATGTCAGTTCCGAAGCCGGCACGCCGCCGCACGTACCTGAAGGCGGACGATCGCCGCGCGCAGATCCTCGACGTGGCCAAGGGCGTGTTCGCGCAGCGCGGCTATCGCGTCGCCAACGTGGCCGACATCTGCGCGGCGGCGCGCATCGGCCGCGGCACCTTGTACCAGTACTTCGAGAACAAGCAGGCGGTGCTGCTGGCGGTCATGGAGGAGCTCGCCGCTCGCGTCAAGCGGGTGCTCGAGAATCGGCCCAAGGTGGCGTCGATCAGCCATGCGCGCCACGCGCCGGTGGAGATGATCGTCGAGTTCTGCCAGACGCGCCTGCGCGCGCTGCTCGACGCGGTGTTCGTCGACGAATCGGCGCTGCGCCTGATCCTGCGCGAGGCGCGCGGGCTCGACGGCACGGTCGACAGGGTGATCGCGACCATCGACGAGCTGCTGTTCGCGGCGCTGGAGACCGATCTGCGCGCCGCGCAGAAGGCCGGCGTGCTGCGCTCGGGCGACGCGCGGTTGATGGCGCGCTACATCCTCGGCGGCGTCGAGAAGATGGTGCTCACGGCGCTCGCCGGCGACGAGAAGATCGACCTCGACGAGATCGTTCAGGTTGCGGTGCAGCTCGAGCTGTTCGGGCTGCTCCATCCACAAGTTCGAAAAGAGGTGCGCTGATGTTGTTCAAGAAGAAGGCTTCGTGGCCTCCCTATCGGATGGTCGAGGAAAACATCGCGCAGCGCGCCGAGGATCGGCTCGACAAGCTCGAGCGCCTCTACCACATCGGCCAGAACAACATCTGGGACGGCAAAAAGGTGCTCGCCGACCTGATCGCCAAGCACGGCAAGCCCAAGCTCGACCCGACGCGCAAGGAAGCGGCGCTCAAGATCTTGTCGATCTTGTTGTGGGGCGAGCTGGCGGCGTGGGCGATCTCGGCCGATCTGGCCGAGCGCATCGACGACGTCGAGGCCAAGCTGGCCGCCACCTCGCAAGCGCACGACGAGGCGCGCCATTTCTACGTGCTGCGCGACTACCTGCGCGCGCTCGGCGAGCCGGTGCCGCACCTGGGCGGGATCGCGCGGCGCCTGCTCCTCAAGATCCTCGAGACCGACTCGCTGGTGCACAAGCTGGTCGGCATGCAGCTCCTGGTCGAGTCGAACGCGCTGTCGCTGTTCCGCGGGCTGGTCGAGGCCAAGCTCGAGCCGGTGCTCGAGGAGCTGCTCCCCTACTACGAAACCGACGAGGCGCGCCACGTGGGGCTCGGCGTGATGTACCTGCCGCGCCTGCTCAAGACGCTCAACCGTCGTGAGTCGTTGGAGGTCGCCGCGTTTCAGCTGCGCTGCGTGGGCTTCCTGATGACGGGCGGGCTGACCCTGCGCGAGGACTTCCGCGCGCTCGGCATGGAGCCGCGCAACCTGGCCAAGCACACCATCAAGCTGCAGAGCGACATCGTCGCCGAGATGATGGCCACCGGCGGCACCCGTCGGCGCCGCGACGCCGTGCGCGGCCTGCTCGATCCGGGCAAGGGCTTCGGCCCCAACATCGTCGACTTCATCCATCCGCCCGGTGGCGTCGCCAACGCTCCCGCCTGGCACCGCGCGATCCTGGCGGTCTGGACCCGCGGCGCCATGATCGCCGATCGCGCACTCGCCTAGTCACGGGCGCCTCCTCGCGCTAAAATGAGGCACGGGGGGTCGGATGCGATTTTACCAGGTGCTCGTGTTGGTCGCGGTGGCGGGCTGCAACAGTGCGACCAAGACGGTAGCGCCCGAGCCGGGCGAGATCATCGGACGCGTCGAGATCTCGACGGATGCGCCGGCGTCGTCGTGTCAGGTGCTGCTCGAGGGCACGCCGCTCGGGGCGCAGTGCGACGAGACCGGCACCTTCGACGTCCGGAGGGTTCCACCCGGGCGCTGGGACCTGCGCATCGTCACCGACGGGGCGGCGACCGCGCTGCCGGCCAAGCGCGTGGCGGCGGGCTCCAACTCGGGACAGGTGAGCGACCTGGGCGCGCTGACCCTGGCCAAGCCGGGCTCGATCGGCGGGCACCTTTTGAACGTGGGCGGGATGGACGTCTCCCTGGCGATCATCGCCGTGCCGGAGGTCGGGGCGGTCACCGCGCCCAACGCCAACGGCGGGTTTCTCCTCGACTCGGTCTCGCCGGGCCTGCACGAGGTGGTGCTGATCACCGACGCGGGCACGGTGATCCGCAAGGACGTGAACGTGCTGCCGGGCAAGGTGACCATCGGCGCGGATCTCGACCTGATGAACATCGCGCCGAACGTGGTCGCGGTCACCGGCCGGACCATGCGCACCGACGCGCTCGGCGGCGATCAGGCGGGCATCCTGGTCGAGCTGGTGGAGTCGCTCAACGGCACGACGGTGGATCACGCGACCAGCGCCGCCGACGGCACCTTCAAGCTGAGCGCCAAGGCGGGGACCTACATCGTACGCGCCCGCGATGGGCAAAACCCGATCACCGCGGTGATCCCGTCGGTGGTGGTGCGCGGCGCGAGCGATCTGCAGCTGTCGTCGACGCTGGCGGTGAGCCCGCAGCACCAGGACCTCGACGGCGACGGCGTGCCGGACGACACGGATCCGGACATCGACGGCGACGGCGTGCCGAACGCGATGGACGCGTTCCCCTTCGACCCGTCGGAGACCAAGGACACCGACGGCGACGGCGTCGGCGATCGCGGTGACCTGCGCTCCATGGGCGGCGCCGGCATCGACCACAAGAACGACACGCCCGACACCGACGGCGATGGCAAGCTCGACTTCGAGGACAACTGCCCGACCAAGGCCAACCCCGACCAGAAGGACTCGGACGGCGACGGCGTGGGCGACGTGTGCGACGACTGCCCGACCGCGCCGAACCCCGACCAGGCCGACGCGGTGGGCAACGGCATCGGCGACGCCTGCCGCTTCTGCAAGGACAACCAGGAGTGCGGCACCGGCAAGATCTGCCAGTTCGGCCAGTGTGTCGACTGCATCGACTCGTCGCAGTGCGGCGATCGCGTGTGCGACATCACGGTCGGCAAGTGCGTCGACTGCGACGGCGCGCACACCTGCCCCGGCACGGAGAAGTGCGGCGGGCTCAACCGTTGCGTCGAGTGCCTGCTCTCCGGCGACTGTGGGCCCAACTTCGCGTGCGTGCTGAACCACTGCGAGCCGCAGTGCTCCACGGCGGCGAGCTGCCCGACCGGAGCGCCGTTCTGCGTGGCGAGCGCGTGCCAGCAGTGCCGCTCGACCGCCGACTGCACCAACAACGACTACTGCGACAACGGCAGCTGCCGCCCGCAGTGCGTGACCGACGGCGACTGCACCGGCACGCGCACCTGCGATCCCGCCACGCACACCTGCGTGTTGCCGTGCAGCGGCATGTGCATGAACGGGCAGGCCTGCGCGATGAGCATCTGCCGCACCGTTTGCGACGGATCGCGCCCGTGCGTCGCGGGGATGAAGTGCGATCCGAACGGGTTCTGCATCCCCGAGTGCATCACCACGCCGGATTGCGCGTCGAAGCCGTTCACCGCTTGCAACGCCGGCACCTGCGTACCGTCGGGCGCCTGCGCGCTCGACGCCGACTGCCCGCCGACGGAGCTATGCGTGATCGCCGGCGGGATGGGCCAGTGCGTGGCGCGCCCGACCAATCCCAACGGGATGGGCCAGTACACCTGCGCGACCGCGTGCGACTGCCGCACCGGCGAGGCGTGCACCGGCGGCGTGTGCGTGCAGGACCTGACGCCCACCTTGTACCTGGCGGCGGCGTCCACCGGCAACGGCTCGGGATCGAACCCCAACAACGCCTCGAGCGATCTCACCAAGCTCGGCGCGGTGCCGGCCAACGGCGTGGTCGCAGTGAAAGCGGGTGACACGCTCACCACGACGGCGGCGCAGGCGATCACCGCGTCGGGCGTCAAGCTCTTAGGCGGCTACGTCACCACCTGCGGCAACCGCTGGATTCGCGACGACAGCCAGCGCTCGACGATCGAGAATACGGCCTCAGGAGGCGTGCTGCAGATCCCCGGCACGCCGGTCACGCCGCTCTCGGGCGTGACGATGCGCAACGTCACGCTGCAATCCACCGACGTGAACAACGTCTACAATCTCCTCGACGCGGGCAACGCGCCCGGGCTGTCGCTGTTCAACGTCATGATCGTGTACCCCAACTTCGCCCCCTACAACGGCGCCGTCCGGCACGATGGGGTCGCGTGCGCCAGCTGCGCCAACGTCGACATCGAGGATCTCTCCACGCCCGGCCTGATCGCCAGCCAGGCGGAGACCATGTTTCTGCTCACGCTCTCCGGCACCTCCGGCAAGATCCTGCGCGCCAAGGCCGGTCCCATCAGCCAATTCCGCTGGGCGGTGGTGGACGTCGCCGGCACGGTCGGAGATCTGCTGATCGACGGCACGCAGGCCGACGTGTTCACCAACAACAACGCGGTGAGCATCGGGCGCACCATCGAAGTGACCGGCCCGACCGTGGGGACCGTCACGATCAGCAACAGCCAGATGCTCTTCGGCGCCGGATACTGGCAGGGCATCTACGCCATGAGCGTCAGCAACCTGGTCGTGAGCAACAACCTGATCGACGGCACGGCCATCAACAACGCGACCGGGCAGGCGCTCGAGGCCTTCCACATCGAGGACTCGGTGGCCACCCTGTCCATGAACACCGTGCACTATCCGGTGCTCCCCAGCGCGAGCGTCACCGGGATCAACATCATCGGTCCGCGCGGCCTGGTCACCGTCGACAAGCACACCGCCGACCACGGCACGGCCAGCTACCTCACGCACGTGAACATCGGCGGCGCAGGGAACCTGGCGATCACCACCGGCCCGGTGACCATCAAGAACAGCTCCTTCGCCAACGACAAGGTCATCAACAACGGCTACGGCGTGAGTGTCACCAACGCCAACTTCTCGAACCTGGCCTCGGTGGTGATCAACGACTCGAGCTTCTCCCTGCTCGGCCAGACCGGCAGCGCCTACCTCTACGGCCTGGCCTTGAGCGCTTCGACGGCGCGCGCCGAGCGCTCGCAGTTCCTCCTCGGCGAGAGCTACATCGGGCAGGGCGTGGTGGTGGCCAACTCGCAGCTCGAGCTGTACCAGAGCTTCGTGTACGCCGGACATGGCAACAACTACACGCAGGCCATGAGCCTGGCCAACCTGGCGGTCATTCGCGCGATCGGCGACACGTTCGACGCGGCGGGCTCAGCGGTGAGCGGCACCACCGAGGGGTTGTTCGTGACCGATGCCTCGGCGACCGGCACCATTCAGTCGTGCATCATCGGCGGCGGACGCAGCCCGACGCAGCACTACGCCGTCTACTCGGGCAACAGCACGATCGGCTCGCTGAAGTTTTCCGACGACTACTTCTGGTTCGCCAGCGGCGCGACCCTGGGCACCGACCTGGTCACGAGCGCCGCAGCCACCGGCACCGGCAACATCGCCGACGCGATGGGCTCGACGGGCTGCCAGCTCTTGACCGTCCAGCAGCCCGACTACCACCTCGATCCGGCGTCCAAGTGCGTCGATGCCGGCTCGACCGGCAAGCGCAACGACGGCACCGACATCACCCTCGACGTCTCAGCCATGCCGCGCACGCTCGGCGCCGCTCCCGACATCGGCTGCTCCGAGGTCAAGTAGCGGCGCGCGGCCACGCGAGCAAACGATCGTAGAAGAAGTGCAGCACGCCGCCCTTGCGCAGGCCTATGAGCGCGAGCAGCACCGCGAAGGCCGCCGCGCCGCCGAGCCAACCGAGATAGCGGACGAGCACGCTGGCCAGGACGGCGCTGCCGAGCCCGCCCACGAACACCACGCCGAGGCTGTACAGCGCGAGCGCGATCCGGCTGCGCGGGCGCGCGCCCTGATCCTCGATCAACTGACCGTCGCGCAGCCAGGTCGAGAGCCAGTACAAGAGCAGCGGCACCAGCACCACGCCCATGAGGTACAGCGTGATCGCGACGTCGGAGGAGAACCACGCGCGCACGTTGGCCGGCTGCCAGGCGGCGAACGCCTCGGCCGTCGACGAGAAGAAGCGGCGGTAGCCCGAGCCGTCCCAGCCGTGCACCAGGATGAAGAACATGCAGAAGTAGGCCGCGTACCACTGCAGGTACGACAGGTAGCGGCGGTTGCGCGCCAACTGCCAGCTCGAGACCGCGAAGCCGAGCACGCCTTGCGTCAGGTTGGTGACCACGAACGCGGTCACCAGCCACGCCGGCATCCCGCGCCCACCCACGTGCATGGTTTCCCAGCTGGGGAACGCCCACAACAGGCAGGCGCCCGACGGCACGAAGATCACCGACAGGAACAACAGTGCGCGCGTGAAGAACGGGCTCTCGAGCAGGCTGGGCTTGCCCTGCTTGCGCGCCTGCAGGAGCTGCCGCGAGGCCGCGACCGCGAAGCTGGAGCCGAGACCGTACGACCAGAACACATCGACCTGGACCATGTTCACCTCCTCAGGCGGCCAGCCCTTCCAACATCAAGCGCGTGATGGCGCGAATCCATTCGTCCTTGGCCTTCTTCGGGTGCGTCGCGCGCTGCACGCGCCGCACGCCTTCGAAGATCATCGCGTTGACCGCCAGCGCCGTCACCGGCGCGTTCAGATCGCCGCGCAGAAAGCCCTTCTTCTTGCCGTTGACCAGGTACTGCTCGGTGAACGAGCCGAACACGTCGAGCGCGCGCTCGATCTTCTCGTCGAGCGCACGGTCGATCCCCGGCGCCTCGTAGAACAAGATCTGCGCGAGGTGGCGATCGGACACGAACAGGTCGAACAGCCGCTCGCCGATGCGCTGGAGCTGCGCACGATACTCGTCGAGCGTCTCGGTGGTGCGCGGCTCCTCCGACGCCACCACCCCGCCGATCTTCTCGATCACCAGGTCGATGACGTGGATGAAGATGTCGAGCTTGTTCTGGTAGTAGCGGTAGAAGGTGCCGTGGCCGATCTCGAGCACGGCGGCGATGTCGGCGATGTTGGTCTCGTGGTAGCCCTTCTCGCCGAACAGCCGATAGGCGGCGCCGAGGATCTCCTCCCGTCGCCGTTCGATGAGATCCGCGCGTGCCATCGAGTAAATGAATGACACGTCATTCCGCTTTTGTCAAGCGGCATGGGCTACACTGCGTCCGGGGCCATGGAACGCGCGTTCCGCCAGCTGCTCGATGGGCTGTCGCAGCTCGACGGCGACGATGCGAACGCGCGCGCCGACGCGGTGCACAGCGCGTTGAGCGCGGCCTCCCGCTCCGGCAGCGACGACGACGGCGGCTGGAGGCGCTTCCTCTCCGCCCACGCGCACCGCATCGCCCGCGGCGGCGGCGCCACCCTCTTGCAGGACGCGCTGGCGCACGCCGAGGGCTCGCCGACCAGCGTCGCCGCCGAGCGCTGGCTCACCGAGCACCCCGACCGCCGCTGGCTGCACCGCGTCGGGCGACCACGCCGCGCCGAGCCCTCGCCGTGCCTGCGCACGCTCGACGGCCACCAGGGCGCGGTCACCGCCCTGGCGATCCACGATCTGCGCAAACTGATCCTCTCGGGCGGCGGCGACGCGAGCGTGCGCCTGTGGGACCTGGTCACCGGCATCCCGCGCCAGCACTGGCAGACCGACGGGCACTTCGTGTGCGCGCTCGCCGTGCACCCCGACGGCAAACGGATCGTCGTGGCGGCGTCGCCGTACCTCGAGATCTGGGACCTCGACCGCGGCACGCGGGTCAAGCAGCTGGCCAGCGGCCTGCCGCGCATCGCGCACCTGATCTTGCACCCCGACGGCCGCCGCGTGATCGTCGCCGACGAGCAGCGCGCGCTGGTGCGCGATCTGGAGACCGGCGCGCTCCTGGTCGAGCGTCAGGAGCTCGCGCCCGAGCTGCGCGCGCTGGTGCTGCACTCCGACGGCGAGCACGTGCTGGAGGTGTGCGGCTTCCGCACGCTCGGCGCGTGGGACTGCAAGACCGGCGAGACCAGCGATCGGCCCACCGAGCCCGGCTATTCGCGCGCGCGCGCGGAGATGGAACGCACCGCCTCGACCGCGCACACCGTGCTGTTTCACCCCGACGGGCAGCGCGCGATCTCGTTCGGCGCGGAGAAGCGCATCCACATGTGGAACGTGCGCCACAAGCGCATGTCCTACTCGCTCGACGGGCACGCCGGCACCGTGCGCGCGGCCGCCTTCAGCTTCGACGGCCGCCGCCTGGTGACCGGCGGCGACGACGGCATGGTGCGCATCTGGGATCCCGACGTCGAGCCCCCCGCGGCCGATCCGCAGGCGCACGTCGAGCCGATCGTGCTGGTGGCGATCGCGCGCGACGGCGAGCGCGGCGTCTCGGTGTGCGGCGCCGGCATGCTGCGCGTGTGGGACCTCGACGCCGGCGTGTGCATCACCACCCAGCTCCCCTTCTGGCGCATGAGCGCCGAGCACGCGGTCACCGGTGCCGCGCTGCTCCCCGACGGCGCGACCGTGTGCCTCGCCGACAACCGCGGCGTGCTCAAGCGCGTCGAGACGCTCACCAGCCGCAACCGCTGGCGCAGCGCGGTCGAAGGCGCCGCGTTCCGCTCGGTCGCGGTCGACGACGGCGGGCAGATCGTGCTCACCGCCGACGGCACCTCGGTGCGCGCCTGGGCCGCCGACTCGGGCGGCCAGCGCGCGACGGTGCACGCGCCCACCAAGGTCGCGTTTCAGGGCCCGCTGCTCGCGCTCGGCGGCGAGCGGCTGGCCGTCGCGAGCGGCCCGTCGGTGCTCCTCTACGATCACGCGCGCGGCGAGCTCACGGCCTCGCTGCACGACGGCGACGCGATCGTGCGCGCGCTCGCCGCCGGCCCCGACGGCACGCTGCTCGCCGGTGCCAGCGACGGAACGATTCGCGTGTGGCAGCCCGGCACGCCGGAACCGTTGAAAGTGTTGCGCGCCCACGAACGCGCGGTGGTCGCCCTCTCGGTCGCGCCCGACGCCGCCTGGTTCGCCACCGCCTCCGAAGATCGCAGCGTGCGCGTGTGGACCCTCCCGGGCGACGCGCTGCTCGCCGAATGGCTCCTCGACAGCCCGCCCACCAGCTGCGCGTTCGGCCCGGGCGGCCGCCTGCTGATCGGCGAAGCCAGCGGCCACGTGCTGCCGCTGCTGTACCGTTAGCCATGGCCCTGTCGCGCCAGCACCGCACGTTTCTGATCGTCGAGGAGGTGGTCGGCTCGTCGATCGTCAACTTCTCGATCAACGGCGCGATCGCCTGGTACCTGTTTCGATCCGCGCGCACGGTGCCGTTATGGGGCTGGTCGAGCATCGCCGCCGATACCCTGGGGACGGCGTTCATCCTGCCGGTCTTGACCGCGCTGTTCGCCGGCTTTCTGGTGCGGCGGCAGGTGAAGCGCGGCAAGCTCGCGCCGATCTCGGACGCCGACCGTCGCCCCGCGTGGGCGCGGCGCTCGAGCTTTGTGCGCGGCGCGCTGCTCGGCCTCGCAGCCATGGTGCTGGCCGCCGCGCCGGTGGTGTTGGTGTTCGCGCTGGTCGGGCCCGCCAGCCTCAGCCCGTGGGGCTTCATCTGGTTCAAGGCCAGCTTCGCCGCCGGCCTGGGCGCGCTGGTCACGCCGCTGCTCGGCTGGTGGGCCCTGCTCGACGCGTCGTGCGGCTTGTAAAATCGTGAGCGACCGTCTAGCGTCCGCGCATGCGAAGGATTCTTGTCGCGGCGTTGGTGTGCGTCGGCTGTAACAGCGCTCCCAACGAGACGCCCGATCTCGGGCTGATGCTCGACCCGAGCGGCGTGGTGATCCCGGCCACCGACCAGCGCCCCGGCGACGCGACGCGCGGCTACGACGCGCTGGTCAACAGGGGCGCGGTGCGCTGCGGCGTGCCGTACAACGTGTTCACCAAGGTCATGCAGCCGGCGACGCCGGACCTGCGTCTTCCCGGCCGCACCGGCCACAACGCCGACCTCGCGTACAACGAGACCGCGTCGATCGCCGCCAGCGGCGTCGAGGTGGTGTCGCCCAACTGCCTGACCTGCCACGCCGGCAAGATCAACGGCACGCTGGTGATCGGCCTGGGCAACACCGAGCAGGACTACACCACCGATCAGAGCGATCAGCTCGCGCTCGCCAAGCAGCTCGGCCCGATGCTCACCAGCGATCCCCTGGAGTTGGCCGAGCTGAACAAGTTCGCCGATCGCTTCATCGCCATCGGGCCGTACACGGTGCTCACCACGCTCGGCGTCAACCCCGGCGACAACTTCGCGGCGGTGCTGCTGGCGCACCGCGATCCGGTGACGCTGGCCTGGTCGGACACGCCTTTGCTCGACCTGCCGCCCACCATCGGCGTGCCGCTCGACGTGCCGCCGTGGTGGCGCATGAAGAAGAAGCACTCGATGTTCTACGTCGACGCCGCGCACGGCGATCTGGCTCGCGTCGAGATGGCCGCCGCCAACTTATGCACCGACACTGTCGCCGAGGCGGCCGACATCGACTCGTACTTCCCCGACGTGCGCGCGTACCTCGAGTCGCTGGTGCCGCCGGTGTGGCCGTTTCCCGTCGACGCTACGCTCGCCGCCAAGGGCAAGCCGGTGTTCGACGGCACGTGCGCGCGCTGCCACGGCACCTACGGCGACGCCGGGGTCTACCCCAACCTGTTCATCCCGCTCGACGTGATCGGCTCGGATCCGGTGCTCGCGGTCGGCTCGTCGCAGTTCGCCGATCGCTTCCTCGATTGGTGGGCGAAGTCGTTCTACGGCATGACCACCACGCTGGCGCCCAAGAAGGGCTACGTCGCCCCGCCGCTCGACGGCATCTGGGCCACCGCGCCCTATCTGCACAACGGCTCGGTGCCGACCCTCGCCGCGCTGCTCGACTCCAAGACGCGGCCCAAGTACTGGGGACGCACCTTCGACTCCACCGACTACGACCTCGCCGGGATCGGCTGGAACGTCACCGTCTACGATCACGGCAAGGCCGCCGAGCCCGATCCGACCACGCAGAAGAAGATCTACGACACCGACACCTTCGGCTACACCAACACCGGCCACACCTTCGGCGATCTGCTCAGCGACGGGGATCGCGGCGCGCTGCTCGAATATCTGAAAACGCTTTAGATCGGGTACAATACGCGGGATGAGGTTCCCGCAGCGCCTGGCGGTGACGGCGCTCACCCTGGCAGTGACGGCAGCGGGCTGTGGCCGCTCGAGCCTGTTTCCGTCGCCGTACGATTGCCTGCCGGGCGATCCGACGTGCAACCCGGGCGGCGACGGCGGGCCGGGCGACGGCTTCACCGGCGACGGCTTCCCAGGCGACGGATTTCCGGGCGACGGTTTCCCCGGCGACGGTTTTGCCGGTGATGGCGGCAAGGGCGACGGCTTCGTCGGGGACGGCGGCAAGAGCGACGGCGGCAAGACCGACGGTGGCAAGAACGACGCGGGCTGCCAGATCGTCGAGGACTGCAGCAACGGCATCGACGACAACTGCAACGGGCTGGTCGACTGCCAGGATCCGTTCTGCGCCGGCGACAAGAAGTGCGTGCCGCCCGGGACCGAGATCTGCAACAACGGGCTCGACGACGACGACGACTTCCTGATCGACTGCGCGGATCCCGACTGCTTCGGCAGCCCGTTCTGCACCGTGTTCCCCGATCTCGGCAACACCGACGGGCCCAAGGATGCGGGCGCAAAAGACGGCGCCACCGACATGACCCTGTCGCTGTGCGACGACGCCAACCCCGACTGCACCGACCCGCGCTGCAAGTCGAACCCGAAGTGCGTGGTGCTGGCGTGCATGCCGGAGATCGACTTCGGCGCGATCGCGCCCGTCGACGCGAGCGTGACCCGCACCTTCGACACGCGCGGCGCCACACGCTCGTTCACCACCTGCGCGATCCCCGGCGGCGAGGCGCGCGTCGGCCAGTTCACCCTCACCACCACCGAGAGCGTCAAGCTCGACTTCACGCAGCAGACCGGCGCCGCGCACGTGGTCGACGTGTTCCGCGCCGGCACGCTACAGGCCTGCGACGCCAACCTGGTGTTCTGCCTGAAGGCCGGCCAGGCGCCGACCGCGACCCACAGCTTCGCCGCGCTGCCCGCCGGTATCTATTATGTAGTCGTGCAGTCGTACCCGGGCACGCAGGGCTCGACCACCGTCACGCTCTCGACCGGCAGCTCGACCAAGCCCGAGCTGTGCAACAACGGCATCGACGACGACGGCAACGGGCTGATCGATTGCGCCGACCCGGCGTGCTTCCTGTCGCCGATCTGCATCGGCACCACCTGCATGCCCGACTTGAACCTGGGCGCGCTGGTGGTCGGCGCACCGGCCAAGGACGCGACCTTCGACACGCACGACACCGCCAACCGTTTCCATCCGACCTGCGCCGGCACCTCGACCGGCAACGACGAGGTGGTGCGCTTCACGCTGCACGAGACCGCGGGGATCCTGGTGCAGTGGTCGCAGACCGGCGATCACGTGTTCTCGATCTTCAACGAGGCGGCGTCGGGCCTCGCCTGCGACGCCACGCAGACCTCGTGCTACTACCCGGGCGGCGCGAGCGGCGGCACGGTGGCGTTCTCGCCGCGGCCTCCTGGCGACTACGTGTTCATCTTCAAGGCGCTCAGCCCGGCCAAGGAAGGAGTGATGCACATCAGCGTCTCGGCGTTCAAGAACCAGCAGGTGGAGATCTGCGCCAATGGCATCGACGACGACGGCAACGGGTTGATCGACTGCGAGGACCCGGCGTGCTTCGGCGTGCCCAACTGCAAGGTGCCGCTGTGCTTCGTCGACGTCGACCTCGGCGACTTCATGTGGGGCACGCAGAAGTCGGTCACGCTCGATACCACCACCGGCAACAATTATTACAAGACCACCTGCGACACCGGCTCGGGCAAGGAGAAGGTGGTGCGCCTGCATATCACCGAGCCGATGGCGCTCGGGTTCAGCTGCACCGAGACCGGCTCGCACGTGCTGCAGCTCGGCGCGCAGCTGCAACCGCTCGAGCCGTGCGACGCGCACGAGTTCAACTGCGCGGATCCGTCGATCTTGCCGTTCGGTTGCAACTTCGCGATGCCCAACATCCAGCCGGGCGTCTACAACGTGATCGTCGACGCGTTCCGCGCCGGCTCCGAGGGCACGGTCAACCTGACGCTGTCGGGCATTCAAGAGACCGTGCTCGAGATCTGCGACAACGGAATCGACGACGACCACGACGGCTTCATCGATTGCGCCGACAAGAAGTGCGTCACCTCGCCGCTGTGCGCCAAGTTCCAGTGCCGCCCCGATCAGAAGCTCGGGCTGTTGCCGCTCAACGGCGTGGCCACGACCACCGTGGTGCAGACCTCCGGCGCCGGCGCGGATCAGAATGTTCCATGCGTGACCACCGCGGGCGGCCAGGACGAGGTGGTCGACTTCCAGCTGCCGGCCAAGACCGACCTGACCATCCAGTGGGCGCAGGCCGGCAGCCACGTGTTCTCGCTGTACACCAACGACAGCGATCTGCTCGCCTGCGACGCCGGCACGCGTATCAACTGCGCGGCGTCGATGGGCATGCCCACCGGCACCGTCAGCCTGCCCGGCACCGCGCAGGGGCGCTACCACCTGATCGTCAAGGCCGACAAGCCGGGCGCCGAGGGCGGCGTGGTGTTGCAGATCGCCGGCCTGCCGAGCCCGTGAGGGTCCTCTTGTTCGGCGCGACGGGGATGGTCGGGCAAGGCGTCTTGCGCGAGTGCCTGCTCGATCCCGAGATCGCGCGCGTGCTGACGGTCGTGCGCAGCGCCACCGGCCAGACGCACGAGAAGCTGCGCGAGCTCCTGCACGAAGATTTCTATGATCTCTCCGCCATCGCCGATCAGCTCACGGGTTACGACGCGTGCTTCTTCTGTCTCGGCGTCTCCTCGGCGGGCATGAAGGAGGCGGAGTATCAGCGCGTGACCTACGACCTCACGCTCGCCGCCGCGCAACTGCTGGTGAAGCTCAACCCCGGCATGACCTTCATCTACGTCTCGGGCTCGGGCACCGACAGCACCGAGAAGGGCCGCTCGATGTGGGCGCGCGTGAAGGGCAAGACCGAGAACGCGCTGCTCGCGTTGCCGTTCAAGGCCAAGTACATGTTCCGCCCCGCGTTCATCCAGCCGATGCACGGCATCAAGTCGAAGACCAGGCTGTACCGGGCCCTCTACACCGTGACCGGCCCGCTCTTTCCCGTCTGGAAGGCGCTCGCGCCCAAGTTCGTGACCACCTCGGAAAAAGTCGGCCGCGCGATGCTCCACGTCGCCAAGCACGGCGCCGACAAACCCGTCCTCGAGAACCACGACCTCAACGCGATCGCGGCGGATTGATCACGTTTCGTCGGGGACCTGCACGCCGAACGTTTCCAGGATCTGGTACAGGCCGAACTTGGGGAGGCGCATGAAGCCGTTCCAGGCGGCGCCGGCGAGTGTGCCGTCGGCGAGCCAGTCGAGGAGCCACTCGGCGGCGTGGCGCGCGTCGCGCTGCTTGAGGCCCGCGCCGGCTTCGCGCGCCCAGCGACGGTTGTAGCGCTCGTGCACGCCCATCGGCGTGGCCAGCACCAGCGGCAGGCCGAGCGCGCCGAAGAAGGTCAGCTCGCTCGGCTTGGTCCACAAGATGTCGGTGCGCGCGAGCAGCGCGTTGAAGCGCTCGAAGTAGCCGGGCATGTCGCCCACGTGCAGGATCTCGATGGTATCTCCGAGACACGAAGTCAGCCCCGCCTCGGCGACCGCTTGCGAGAGCGCGGCGTTCACCTCGGGGCGCACGCCCGCCACCAGCGCCAGCCGGATCTTGCCGCCGGCCAACAGCGGGCGAAAGCCGGGCAGGAACTGGCGCACCAGCCCGACCTGCGCGCCGGCGCCGCCGATCGCGAAGGTGACCAGCGGCGGGCGTCCCTCTTCGCCGGCCGGCAGGGCCCCGAGGAAATGGCCCAGCTCGTCGCGATAGTGTCCGCGGAACACCTTCGACGGATCGAGCCGCACCAGCCGCCCGGCCAGGTTGCGCTTGAGCACGGGCAGCCCCGGCCCGCCGAGCAGCTCGTGCGGCAGCGGGAAGCCGGTGTAGCGGATGTGCGCCTCGGGCACGCCGTACGAGCGCAGCCGCCGCTCGGCGCGCACGCTCGGCGCGAAGTAACGCACGCGACTGGCGCGCGCATCGAACGGCGCCCACACGCGGTTGATGTCCGCGTCGGTGACCACGCAGTAGACGTGGTCGCAGCCGTGCCGATCGGCGATCACCGCCGGCGTGAAGAAGGTGGTCAGCAGCGCTTCGCCGGACGCGCGCAGGCGATCCGCCAGCCCGTGCCCGAGCCCCCGCTTGGCGAACCGCTCCACCGCGCGCGCGCTGGCGGTCGGCCCCGACAGATCGCGATACGGGTGCAGGTGCGGGATATAGGTGAGCGCGTCGAGCGCCTGACGCAGCGGCGCGCCGACGATCGGCACCTGCGACAGCCGCGAGCCGAGCTCGTAGAAGCGGCGCGCCTCGCCCCACAGTCGCTGCTCGTCGGCGTCGGCGAGCGGCGGCCGATCGGCGTGCAGCACCTGCGTCCCGAGCAAACGCGCCAGCGGCTCGGCCGCCCGCAGGTGGCCGTAGCCCATCTCGATTGCCACCACCAACGGCGTCGCCATGGTGGTCACATCCTACCGATTACAGGTTGGCGGCGCGAGGCGTAGCGGTGGTGGTGGTCTTGAAGTCGAGGTTGTTGTGGTTGCTGTCGGCGCCGTTGGGGAAGCGCTCGAGCGAGCTGCCCGCGGGCGGATTGGCCGCCGGGGCGCCTTCGGTAAAGTTGTTGGCGACGCTGAGCGTGTTGTACGAGACCGAGTCGACCAGGGTACCGACCGAGTCGCGCAGGCCGACCGCGCCGCCGAGCGCGGCCAGCCCGGTGGTGAGCGTTCCGTCGCGCGTTCCGAGATAGCTCGAGCCGGCGATCAGCAGATAGCCGGCGGCCGGAATGCTCATGGTGCCGAAGCTGAACGCCGCGGTGTCGGTGGGGGCGCCCTTGTTGTTGGCCGCCGATCGATAGACCAGCTTCCAGCCGGTGAGGTCGACCGTCGTGGGACACGGGTTGTAGATCTCGACGAACTCGTACGACGCGGTCGTGCCGCCGTCGATCATCGCCGCGGTCCCCGCCGTCTGCAGCTCGTTGACCACCGGCGTGCAGGCCAGCTTCATGTCCGCGCCCGGAGCCGCGCCACCGTCGGTGGTGTTGTCCCAGGGCACGTTGAGGTTGAGGCTGTCGATCTGGTAGCACTTGCCGCCGGCGACCGGCTGATCGACGCCCATGCCGTCGTAGCTCCACTCGACCAGCTTGAGGTTGCTGCCGGTGACCGTCATGCGGCCGATGGTCTCGTTGCTGTCGGCCCGGGTCACCGTGACGCTGCCGGCCTGCGCGAAGTAGAAGTTCGCATCGCACGCGCCGGTGTTGTCGCAGTTGGCGAACACCTGCGCGCACACGTCGCAGGTGCCGAACGTGTCGGTCGCGCTGAACGTGACCATCTTCGGATAGACCGCGCCGGCGTGGTAGTCGCCCACCTCGAGCACGTCGCTGGGGAACGACGAGACCTTGAACGAATCGACGAACGTGACCGGCACGGTGCTGTCGTAGCCGGCGAACGGGGTCAGGCCCGGCCAACTGGTCACCTTGGTGCAGCCGACCATTGCGCCGTCTCCGGAGCTCGCCAGATCGGCGCCGGTCGCCAGGTCGTCCCCGCTGACCGACAGATCGTCGCCGCCGCTGATCGACAGGTCTCGCCGCCCGCCGAGATCGAAGTCGGGCTGTTGGCTATCCGCGCAGCCGCCGGCGAGCGCGACCGCAAAAACGAGACCGAGAAACTTCATTTGCTGCGCCTCCGTTGAAGCCGCGCATCATAGGCTTCGCCGGGCGGGCGTCAAGGGGCGTCGAGGAAGCTGGCCAGCGCCTCGGCGACCGCCTGCGGCTGGTGTCGCTGCATCATGTGACCAGCGCCGGCAATCTGGGTCCGGGTGACCCGCTGGAGCGCGTTGCGCCGGCGCTCGGCGTCGTCGGGTGCCAGCCGGAACAGCGACTGCGCGCCCTCGACCAGCAGCACCGGACAGGTGATGCGCTGCCAGAAGCGCAACGCAACCTCGACGCGAAACCCGTACGGCCCGACGGTGGCGTGCAGCGGATCGTGCTTGAAGCGCAGCCGCCCGTCGCCGGCAGGCGTGGTGCCGTGCTCGGCGAGCCGCTCGGACAGCTCGACGCCGAGCAGCGCATCGTGCTCGCGCAGCCGCGCCGCCGCTTCTCCGACGGTGGCGTAGGTGCGCTGCGGCCGATCGCGCACCTTCTTCCACGCGCCCAGCCACGACGAGACCCGCTCCGGCCCGGTGTCCGAGGTCTCGGGCGGCCCCATGCCTTCGAGGAGCGCCAGCTTGTGGATGCGCTCCGGGTAGCTACCGGTGTAGTAGCCGGCGATGCTGCCGCCCATCGAGTGACCGACCAGCGAGACGCGCCGTCGCGCCACCTGACCGACGAGCTCGTGCAGATCGGCCAGGTAATCGACGAAGTGGTAGTAGCCGCCCGCGCCCACCCACGCGCTGTCGCCGTGGCCGCGCATGTCGGGCGCGACCACGTGGAAGCGACCGGCCAGCCCCGCGTCGACCACCGCCTCCCAACCCCACGCCAGATCGAGGAAACCGTGCACCAGGATCACCGTGTGGTCGAGCGCAGGATCGCCGGCGCCCCACTCGAGCAAGTGGTAGCGCAAGCCGGTGGCCAGTTGCACGAAGCGGGAGGTCGGCGCAGTCATGTCGCGATCATATATATAATGATGCGGAGTCCGAGATCGAATGTCCGAGACCGTCCCCCCAGAGCTCGAGCGCATCTCCCACTACCGATTGGTGGCGCGGCTCGGCCGGGGCGCGATGGGCGAGGTGTACCGCGCGATCGACGAGCGGCTCGGACGGCCGGTCGCGCTCAAGCTCCTGCCGCGCGCGCGCGCCGAGAACGCGGACATGCAGGCGCGCCTGTTGCGCGAGGCGCAGGCGGCGAGCGCGCTCAACCACCCGGGCATCGTCACCATCCACGACGTGGGCGCGTGGCATGGCCAGGTGTTCATGGTGATGGAGCTGGTCGACGGCGAGCGCCTGTCGGATCTGGCGCGGCAGGGAATTCCCGTCGAGGAGGCGCTGCGCCTGGTGGCGGAGGCGGCCGATGCGCTGGGCGCCGCGCACGCGCGCGAGATCCTGCACCGCGACATCAAGAGCGACAACCTGATGCGCACGCGCGAGGGCCGGCTGAAGGTGCTCGACTTCGGGCTCGCCAAGCTGCGCGGCCCCGCGCCGGCCGCGCACGCTTCCCCCACCTCGATTGACGTGAGCACTGAGCCCTTCCCCAAGGTCGGCGCGGGCGCGGCGCTGGCCGAGACCCTGGTGAAGCCGCCGCACGCATCAGTGACGCCGACACCCGGCTCCTCGCAGCCGTCGCCGCTCGCGCAAGCGCTCGAGTCGAGCGAGTCGGACGAGATCGAGTCGCAGCCGGGCAGCGCGCTCACGCCTTCGACGCTGACCCTCGCCGGCCAGCTGGTCGGCACGCCCGCGTACATGGCGCCCGAGCAGACCCGGGGCGGATCGGGCGACGCGCAGAGCGAGGTGTTCTCGCTCGGGGTGGTGCTCTACGAGCTGTTGGTCGGTCACCGGCCGTTCGACCGGCCGACCATCCAGGACACGCTCGAGGCGGTGCGCTCGGCGCCGATCTCGTCTCCGTCGCAGCTCGCGCCCGAGCGACGCATCCCGCCGCTGGTCGACTCGATCGTGCTGCGCGCGCTCGAGCGCGATCGCACGCGCCGCTTCCCCGACATGGCCACGTTCGCCACCGCCGCGCGTCACGGGCGCAGCGTGTCGCGGCCGATGGACGCGCTGCGATCGCGCCGGCGCGGCACGCTGGCGATCGCCGCCGCGCTGGCGTTCGCCACCATCCTCGGCGGCGCGGTGCTGATCGTTCGCCGGCCGGCCGCGTCGCCGGTGGTGGTGCGCTCCACGCGGCGCATCACGTTCGATCTCGGCTGCGAGGAATATCCGACCTTCACGCCCGACGGCAAGACGCTCGTCTACGACGGCCTCGCCGATGGGGACTACGAGATCCTCGCGCTCGATCTGGAGACCTCGGGCCACCGCCGGCTCACCCACCAGGCCGGCTGGGACTACGGCGCGTCGGTCTCGCCCGACGGAAAGCAGATCGCCTTCGTGCACCTGGCCGACCGCGGCCGCGAGCTGTGGCTGATGCCCACCGCCGGCGATCGCGAGCAGCCGCGCATGATCTCGACGTCGATGAGCTTCCCCACCTGGACCGCCGACGGCGCGGTGCTGGTGAGCCCGACCGGCGACACGGTGGTGCGCTGGGATCTGAGCGGTGCGCAGCCGATCTCCACCGGAGTCGCCGCGCTGCCGCAAGGTACGATCTTGCGCTACCTGTCGACCTACCGCGACGGTCAGCTGGTCGGGATGTGGCAGCCGTCGCAGCAGGCGCTCGAGTTCACCCTCGGGGAGATCCCCGCGGCCGGCCCGATGCGCGAGATCGAGACCAAGCTCGCGCTCGATCAAGTGGGCCTCTACGTGCCGCCGTCGCAGGACGGCTTCTACTACGCGCGGCACGGCGGCACCGCCAACGAGCTCTTGCGTCGACCGCGCGCCGGCGGCCCGCCGCTGGTGGTGCCGGGCGGCATCTCGGCGTCGAGCGGCTTCAGCATCTCCGCCGACGGACGCCGCCTCGCCTACTCGACCTGCCGCGAATCGAACTACATCGCGCGCCTGCGGCCCGGCGCGGCCGCGGCGGATCTGATGCCGCGCGGCGCGTGGCGCGATCGGCAGGCGGTGCAGATCGATCACTCGCGCCTGGTCTACACCTCCGATCGCGCGGGCTCCAACCAGGTGTGGCTGCTCGACCTCGACAAGCACGAGACGCGCC
Organism: Myxococcales bacterium; assembly: GCA_003170275.1. Lineage (GTDB taxonomy): Bacteria > Myxococcota_A > Polyangia > Palsa-1104 > Palsa-1104 > PALSA-1104. The sequence continues at coordinate 62,601 of PNAM01000096.1, read as the reverse complement.
CGCTCACCGGTCGCGACACGCTCGCGCCGGCGGTCTCGCCCGACGCCAAGTGGCTCGCCTATTCGGACAGCGCGGCCGGTGGCGTCTACGTGATGCCGCTCGCCGGCGGCGCGGCGCGGCGGCTCACCGAGGACGCGAGCGATGCGCAGCCGCAGTTCAGCTACGACGGCACGCGGGTGATCTTCCAGCGCACCACCAGCGGCGAGGGGCCGCGCATCTGGGTCACGCCGCTCGAGCCGAAGGCGGGCGACCAGCCGCGCGCGATCACACCGGCGGGCTCGATCGACGCCTCGGTCTCGCCGGCGCGCGACCAGGTGGTCTACCTGCAGCCCAGCGACAAGGGCAAGCTGGTGATGAGCACCGACCTGGGCGGCAACTTCCAGAACCTCTTGTTTCGCTACCTGCCGGCGGGCGACTACACCACGCCGCGTATCTCCGGCGACGGCAAGCGCCTGTTGATCGTGCGCAAGATGCAAGAGGTGCTGGAGCTCTCGCTCGAGGACAAGAACCCGACGCCCGAGGTGCGCTGGAAGGCGGGCATCGAGGGCATCGAGTACGTGGCCTGGGCCGCCGATGGCGACGGCTTCATCGCCTCGGTCGCGACGTGGGACGGCGACCTGTGGCTCGCCGAGGGCGAGTTCAAGTAGCGCGCGGCGCCGCTTCGAGGAGGATGGCGACGTTGCGCAGGCCTTCGCGGCCGTCGACCTCCGGATCGCGATGCTGGTGGATCGCGTCGACGAAGTCGCTGAGCTCGCCGACGTAGGGATTCACCGGCAGAAACTCGAACGGCTTGCCGCCGAGCGTGATGCGGCCCTTGCCGTGCGGGCCGAGCGTGCCCTCGCAGATCGCGCTCGCCTGCGATCCAAACAGCTCGACGCGCGGCTCGGACTCGAACAGCACCGAGGTCACCAACTCCGCCGTCGCGCCCGACGCAAAACGCAGCATCACCAGCGCGGTCTCGTCGTTCGGCCCGCGCCACACCGGCCGCGTCACCAGGCTGCGCACCTCCACCACCTCGCCGGCCAGCGGCTTCCACAGCCAGCGCGCCAGATCGAGGCAGTGCGTGCCGACCCCGGCCAGGCTCCACCAGCGGCCGACGTCTCCGTGCGCGCGCCAGTTCTCGGCGGAGCGCGCCTGATAGGTCCACTGCACGCGCAGGTGGCGCGCCTCGCCCAGCGCGCCCGCGTGCACCCGCTCGGCCAGCGCGCGATGTCCCGCGTGCCAGCGCAGGTGATAGGCGACGCCCAGCCGCACGTCGGCCTTCTTGCACGCGTCGACCATCGCGCGCGCGCCGTCGAGATCGGTGGCCATCGGTTTCTCGCACAGCACGTGCTTGCCGGCGCGCGCGGCCATCACCGTCTGCTCGGCGTGCAGCCCGTCGGGCGTGGCCAGGATCACCGCATCGAGCGCAGGGTCGGCGCACAGCGCGGCCAGATCGTCGAACGCGGGCCGCGGCGCCGCCGCTCCGAACCGCGACGCGAACGTGCGCGCCCGCTCCAGGCTGCGGCTGTGCACGCTCCACAGCTGCGCCCCCGGCACCTCGGCGAGCGCCGGCGCGAGCATCGACTCGGCGATCCCACCCGGCCCGACGATCGCAAAGCGGATCATTGCGGCGCCTTCTTGTGTGGATTGGGCCAGCCGAGCAGGCCGAGCTCGGGAAACGGCGAGCGCACCACCGTCGGCAGCGCAACCACCCCGCGCTTGGCGTGCGCGAGCCCGCGCGCAGCGTGCGGCTTCGGTTCCTTGCCGTCGGGCGGCCCGGCGAAGGTTCCGTACGTGGGGTGCTTGCACTTCAGCGGCTTGTCCCAATAGTGCTTGATCACGTAGCGCGCTTGAAAGGCGTTCGCGCCGCTGTTGGTGGTCACCTGCTTGGCGCCGACGCCGGTGTCGCCCCAGCCGGCCGAGCGCCCGCCCTCGGCCGTGCCCGCCTCCTTGAACACGATGTCCTCCGACAGCGCGCTCTTGTCGTAGCGCGTGTGCATGCGCGTCAGCACGTACGGATCGTAGCTCGCCGAGCTGCCGCCGATGCCGATACCCGCGCCGCGCACGTTGCCGAGGCCGATCCCGCCGCCTCCCATGCCCCCGAGGTTGCCGCCCATGGTGTAGGCGTTCACGTGCACACCGAACGCGGCCATGTCCTGCGCGCTCAACGGCGGCGTCGGGCACGGATCGCACGAGCTGGTCTCCCACGCGTACTCGGTCACCACCGCCTTGCCCTGATGCTTGGACAGGGTCACGTCGAACAGCTCGGCGTAGAACTCGGGGAACGACGCGCGCACGTCGTCGGAGACCTCGAGGTTAGTCGGGATGAACACGTTCGGATAGTTGGCCGCCTTGAAGCGCGCGCTCGCGTGCAGGATGTAGACGATCAGATCCTGCTGCCCGTCGGCGTTGAGCAGCCCGAGCCGCACCGGCAGCTTGAGCTGCGCAGCCTGGTAGGAGAAGCGCAATGGCGAGAGCTGCACGAGCCCCTGCGCGTCGCGCTTGACCTTCTGGATGTCCACCTTGGCGACGAAGAACTTGGACATGTCGCGCACGTACGGCGCGAGCGCCTCGGCTGCGCCGTCGGGGATCTTGTAGTGGTTCTCCTTGAGCCAGTCCTCGAGCCCGCTCGACTCTTTCGCCGAGAGGATCAGCACCTCGTACTCACCTACGGCGAACTTGGCCTCGATGGTCACGCCGTGTCGCTGCGGTGCAGCACCCCCGCCGCCCGCGCCGCAGTTGGCGCAGCCGCCCCTGAGCGCACCCAGCGCGCCAATCCCTCCGCCGGACGGCACGCACGGATCCTGCTCCCAGTACTCGACCAGCCGCGGCGCCGAGAGCGCATCGATGTGATCGAACACGTCGTGCGGCAACACGTGCACGTCCTTTTTGTGAAGCACCGACGGCACCGGCACCACCATCGCGAAGTTCTCGGGCGGGCCCTTGTAGGTGTTGGCCATGGTCATGGTGGTGTGATCGCCGTCGCGCACCAGCACCACCTGCGAGGCGTTGTTGGTCAGCTTGGCGTCCGAGCCGGCGACGAAGAACCCGCAGAACGCGTGCGCCGATCCGCCCGACAGCAGCAGCGCGAACGCGATCATCTGTGTCGTGCGCATGGCACCCCCGCGCGGATATTACAACGATGCGGCTCGTTACCCTACGACAAGCCGCGCCTTGTGCCGGGCGGCGCGCACGTGCGCGGTGGCGCCGGAGTTGAACTGCAGGAAGTCCACCTCCACGCCGTCGGAGAAGATCACCCCACCCGAAGGCATCGACGATTCGAGCGTCAGCTCGTGGCCGGCTTCGAGCAGGCCCGCGACGATCGAAGCCTGCGAGTGGCGGCTGACGAACGGCTCGCGCACCACGTACCAGAGGCGCTCGTCCTCCCACGGCAGGCGCGGCTCCTTCGGCGGAGTCTCGCCGCCCATCATCGCGGTCACGCCGCGCGCCATGTTGAACACCGACGACACCCAGCCGGTCGAGCCCGCGCCGGTCGAGACGATCACGCCGCTCGACGACTGCGGCTCGGCGCACCCCGCCACCTCGATGCGATAGCGCGACGACACGTGCGAGTGCGCGCCGAGGAACAGCTCGTTGAACGCCAAGAGGCGCTGCCCGTCGGAGAGCGTCGCCTCGGCGAGCGTCACCTCGCGCACCTGCGCGCTCGCCGCCAGCACGCGCTGCACCGCCACGCGCGCCTGCGCGGCGCCGAACGGCAACAGCACGCCGTCGAAGCGCGCCGGATCGGGGTTGACCGCGACGATCGGCTGGGCACCCACGTACTTGGCGGTGTTGGCGACCAGGCCGTCCTGGCCGAGCGTGACCACCAGATCTTCGGGCGCGAAGAGAAACGTGGGCACGAACCCGCGATCGACGAGCTGCACCTTGGGCCCCAGCTCCAGCGACGAGACCACCTGATCGAGCGCGCGCCGGTAGGTGTCGTCCTCCTGTTCGTACTCGGCGAAGTCTCCGCCGGCGTGGGTGAGGTAGAACTTGGCCTGGCCGCGCGTGTTGAAGCGCTCGATCAGCTCCTCGAGCCGCGTCTTGCGCGTGACCACCACGATCTTGTCGAACGCGCGCACGTCACTTCACGAGCGATCGCAAGAGGTCGGGCGAGATGTTCAGCTCGCCGATCTTTTGCGCGTTGGTGGCCAGCTCCTGAAACGCGAGCGCGATGCTGGTGCGCGGATCGCCGCCGCCGTTGAGCATCATCAGCTTGCGCCAGTCCAGATCCTTGAGCGGGCGGATCGACGCGTCGAGAGTGTAGGCCTTGGCGTCGGCGTCCTTGCGCTCGTTCTCCACCCGCTGATCGATCAGCTGCGCGCGCTGCTGCTCGACGGCGATCTCGCCGGCCATCTGCGTCTCGCGGATCGCGCGCTTCTTCTCCTCGACCGCGATCTCGGTGTTGAGCTCGCTCTCCTTGATGCGCCGCTCCTGCTCGACCGCCGCGTTGCGCCGCGCGTAGATCGCCTCGTCGGAGCGCCGCGAGAGCGCCTCACGCGCCTCCGCCTCGAGCGCCTTGGCCATCTCCGGCGTCGGCCGCAGCGACAAGATCGCCAGGCCGAGGATCTCCACGCCGAGAGTCGCCACCGGCTCCGACTGCTCGAGCGCGGCCAGCACCTCGCGGCCGATCGCCTCGGAGCTCACCAGCGCCTCGCGCAGCGTCAGCCGGCCGGTGATCGCGCGCGTGAGCGTTTGCATCACGTGCACCAGCCGCTCGGTCAGCTTGTGCGGATCCTCCGACGCGTGCTTGCCGTTGGCGGAGAGGCTGTAGTCGAGCAGCGCCGCCAGCCGCCGCGCATCGGCCACGCGATAGGTGAGCTGCCCCTGCATGGTGATCGCCTGGAAGTCGGCGGTGGACTCGTTGAACACGAACGGCGCGTCGGTGGAGGCCATCGGCACCGCGACGATGGTCGAGGTCGGCGCGTAGTAGAGGAACGCCAGCCCCGGGCCCTCGCGCTTCACCCGCCCCTGCTTGTAGTGCAGCACGTAGGTAGTCGGCGGCGCCTTCATGAACCGGATGTTGAACATGGTTATTGTCTCCTGTACACTAACTTAATGTACAAACGACAGTAACGCCAGCCAGTCACCTATCCCTTGAAGGTCGAAGGCCCAAAATCGCCGAACGGCTCGTCCCGCTCGCGCACCGCCTGCTTGAAGCCGGCCTGCGCCGCGCGCGCCTGAAACGCATGGCCCTCGGCGGTGTGGCGGCTCACGCCGTCGAACATGGTGCCGAGGATCTGCGTCGCCTGCAGGCCCGCCGACGCGACCGTCTGGTTGATCAGCAGCTTCATCATGATCAGCTGATTGACCGGCATGCGCGCGATGCGCTCGAGCAGAATCTCGAAGCGCTCATCGAGCAGCGCACGCGGCGCCGCCTCTGTGGCCAGCCCCCACGCGACCGCCTCCGTGCCGGAGAGACAATCACCGGTGAATAAGAGGCGCTTGGCCTTCTCGATGCCGATGCGGAACGCCCACACCGCGGTGGTCGGCACGCCCCACACGCGCGCCGGCGGATAGCCGATCTTGGCCACGTCCTCGATCACCAGCAGATCGGAGCACAGCGCCATATCGGTGCCGCCGGCGACGCAGAAGCCATGCACCTTGCACACCACCGGCTTGTCGCTGTGGAACAGGCTCATGAAGCCGCGCACGTTGCGACTCATCATCTGGTAGTCGACCATCGGATCCCAGGTGCCGTCCGGATCGTGGTTGCGCAACTGCACCAGCGGATCGAGCGGCGAGCCGGGCGGCGGCGCGTGCGCCGGATCGCCGGTGCCGGACATGCGCTGCTCGGCCGACGCCACCAGATCGTAGCCGCCGCAGAACCCCTTGCCGTTGCCGGCGAGCGCGATCACGTGCACCGACGGATCGAGGTTGGCGCGCTCGACGCACGCCGCCAATTCGCGCGGCATCTCCAGCGTGATCCCGTTGCCCCGCTCGGGGCGATCGAGGGTGATGCGGGCGATACGACCGGTGACCTGGTATGTCATGGTGGGCATGGTGGACAGCGCACAACCAAACGACCGGCGCTGTCAAGCCGACCGCGCGTTGTCGGCGGTTTCGTTCGCCTGCCTGATGCTGTTCGTCGCTCATCGCGCGCTGGTGCCGATGGCCGAGACCGATCTGTTCTTTCATCTGAAGCTCGGCGATCTGATCCGCGCCCGCCACGCGATCCCGTTCCGCAACTTGTTCTCGTACACCTGGCCGGACCAACCCGATCCGGATCTGGCGTGGGCGTTCCAGGTGTTGGTGTCCTGGCTGCACGAAGTCGGTGGCTTCGCGGCGATCGTGCTGGCCAAGAGCGCGCTGATCGTCGCCGCCGCCGCGCTGGTCCATCGCGCGAGCCGGCGTGCCGGGGCCGGGCCGGGAGCGAGCGCGCTGGCCACCGCGCTGGCGGTGTGCGCCGCCGATCAGCGAATGGTCGAGCGCCCGCACCTGATCACCTTTGTCGGGCTGGGCGCGCTGGCGTTGCTGCTGGTCGAGGCCGAGCGCGGCCGGCCGAGGCTGTTGTGGCTGGCGATCCCGCTGGCCTGGGTGTGGGCCAACTTCCACGCGGGCGTGTTTCTGTGCGTGGTCACGTTGGCGCTCCACCTCGCCGGCGCCGCTGCCTCCCGCCAGCTGCCGCTCTCGCGCGCCAAGACCTTGCTGCTCCTCGGCCTGGTCGCGAGCGTGGTGTTCGCGACGCCGGCGGGACTGCGCCTGCCGCGCTATCTGCTGTGGCACACCGGCCTAGGCGCGACGCGCAACATCGAGGAGTTCCGCGTCGCCGATCCGTACGACGATCCGTGGTTCTTCGTGCTGATGGTGGTGTGCACGCTCGGTGCGTTCAAGCTCGGGCGAGCCCGGCTGCGCTACGTGCTGCCGTCGGCCGCGGTGGCGCTGCTCGCCTGGCGCTCGGTGCGCTTCGTCGCCGAATGGGCGTTCCTCTCCACGCCGCTGATCGCGCTCACCCTGCACGCGTTCGCCACCCCGCTGTCGTCGCTACGCGTGCGGCGCGCGGGCGTGGTGCTGGTCGCCGCCAGCCTGCTCGCGGTGGTCGGGCTCGAGCGCGCGGGCACCGCGTTCGAGATCGATCTGGCGCGCGACGTCGCGCCGTTCCGCGCGATCAAGTTCGTCACCGACGAGGGCCTGCGCGACCGCCTGTACCACGACCTCGACGTCGGCTGTTACCTCTTGTGGGAAGGCTGGCCGCGCTACCAGGTGTTCCAGGACGCGCGGCTGCCCGCCTACCCCGACGCGTTCCATCGCGCGCTCGACGAGACCTCGCTCGCGCCCGCCGCGTTCGACGCGCTCTTGCAACAGTACGGCGTCGACGCTGCGCTGCTCAACAATCCCGACATCAACATGCGCGCCGGCTCGTTCGATCCCGACGAATGGGCGCTGGTCTACCGCCACGCCGACGCGCTGGTGTTCGCGCGCCGCATCCCGCACTACCAGGCGGTCATCGCGCGCACCGAGATTCCGCTGCGCGTCCGCTTTCGCTTCGCCGGCGGCTCGAGCGTCGAGCCGATCGCAAGCCCACCGGCGCGCTCACCGGTCGCGCGCTGCGAGTGGGACCGCCGGCTCGCCGCCGCGCTCTACGATCTCGCCCAACCCGACCGCGCGCTCGACGCCCGCCTCGACGCGCTCGATCACCAGTGCCTCACCCCCGCCGACGAAGCCGACACCCGCTACCTGTTCGGCGCCCGGCTCCAGCTCGCCGGCCATCCGGAAGCCGCCGCCCTGCAATACGATCGCGTGCTGGCCATCGTCCCCACCCACCCCTACGCGCTGCTCAATCGCGCCTACGCCCGGCCAGCCACGCCTCCACCATCAACCCCAGCCACAAGCCCCCGGTGATCCAACCGAGGAACCCGGGCCACAAGAACAGCTCCTCGGCGTGCGTGCTCAGCGGAGCTCCCGCGCCCAGCGCCAGCGCCGCCGCGGGAACCAGGAAGATCACCATCGGCACCAGGTGCGAGCGCTGAAAAGCGCGCGGCCGATCGATCGACAAGAACACCCGCGTGGCGATCAGCAAGACCGCACCGTAGGAGCTGCCGAACCCCCACACCGCCAGCAGCCAATCCTCGCGCCGATCGCCGAACGCGAGCGCCAGGCCGGCCGGCACCAGCAGCGCGCCAGCGACCAGCAGGTTGCGCCGCCACGAGATCGCCACGTCCGGACGGCGCCGCTGCCACATGCGCAACAAGATCCACTGCACGCCTAGGCTGAGCACGAACACCAGCGGCGCGACCAGCAGCACCTGCTCGCCGATCTGCTGCGGCGTGGGGCCGCACTGCATCCCGGTCGCAGCCGCCAGGACCAACGGGAGCCGCACCGTGCCCACTAAGGTTGATACGATCGCGTCGGCAGGTAGAACGAGCAGACCACCGACGCGTCGCCCGCGCCGCCGGTGTTGGGGAAGTTGCCCGAGACCGTGCCCTCGAAATGGTCGGCCGCGATCACCGTGAGCAGCAGCACCGATCCCTCGCAGTCCGAGCCGCCGCAGGACCACGCGCCCTGCGGCACGCTGACGGTCTGGGCGCCGAGCGGAGTGACCGCGCCGTCGGGCGTGGCGGTGACGCCCATGCCGGTGATCATGTAGCCCGCGTTGGCGTGGAACGGCGACACGTCGTCGCCGAAGCGATCGAACGCCAGCTGACACGCAGCGCCCGCCGCGGTCTGCGCGCCGATGATCAGCTTGGTGTCGCTGATGTGATCGGTGAGGCTGTCGCGGGTGGTGGTGAGATCGACGCCCGATCCGGCGAGCGGCACGTCGGGCCCGAAGTGCACGCCGTTGATGGTGAGCGCGAGCGTGGGCGTGCCGTAGCCAAACGTGCCGCCGCCGCCCCCACCGCCGCCGTCGGGCGTCGGCTGATTGAGCAAGCTGCAGCCCGCGGCCAACAGCACCACCATCCAGATCCCCAACAGCCGTGTCCCAATGCGCGCCATCTACGTGTGCCTTTATCCACTCTGCTGCATTCAGTCCAGTCATTTTAACAGGTTGCCCCTGGCGCGGCGTGTGCTCTGCGTCACCCCGGAGGCGCGCGATGAGGAAGCTACCGTGGCTGCTGCTGTCGATTCTGTTGGTGCCGGGGCGTGCGGACGCGGGGCAGGGGCCACGCGTGGAGGTCGCGTTCGTGCTCGACGCGACCGGATCGATGGGCCCGTGGATCGACGCGGCGCGTGACAAGATCGCGGCGATCGCGAGCGATCTGGCGAGCGGCGATCCGCCGCCCGACGTGCGCTTCGGCCTGGTCACCTACCGCGACAAGGGCGACGCGTACGTCACGCGCGCGCACGACTTCACCCGCGACCTCGGCACCATGCGCCGCTGGCTCACCGAGACCCGCGCCGACGGCGGCGGCGACACGCCCGAGTCGGTGCTCGAGGGCCTCAAGGCCGGCATCGTCGAGCTCGGCTGGAGCCCAGACGACGGCCAGTCGATCAAGCTCCTGTACCTGGTCGGCGATGCGCCGCCGCATCATTATAATGATAGCCCCACCGAGAAGTGGCTGGCGGACGAGGCGCTCAAGCGCGGCATCGTCATGCACACCATCGCCTGCGGATCGATGGAGGGCGACGGGCAGAAGTTCTTCGAGGAGATGGCGCGCCGCACCGAGGGGCGGCCGTTCCGCCTCACCGACGTGGTTGCACGATCCGGCGCCGGCGCGCGCGGGCGGGTCAGCGCCGCCGGGGCGACCTCGACGGTCAGCCTGGGCGCCGCGGTCTCGAACAGCGCGCGCGCCTACTCGACCGCGCTGGGCATCGCCTACAAACCGTCGGCGCTGCCGCCGATCGCGTTCAGCACGCTGCCCACGCCGGCCCAGGCGTCGTCGACCGGCCTCTTGGGCGCGCAGCTGCGCACCATCAGCGACCAGGGCGCGTGGACCGATCTGTGGGCCGCGCACACCAGCCTGGGTCCCGACGCCAACCGGCCGCCCCCGCCGGCGATCGACTTCGCCCGCTCGCAGGTGATCGTGCTCGGCGGCGCCGACGCGGGGCTCGAGCTGGTCAAGCTGGAGACCGGCGATGGCGTGCGTTGGGCGACGGTGAGGGCTGCTGCGCCGGGAGTGCGGTTCGTGGTCATCCCGGCCGACAAATCGATCGTGATCACCAAGGGAGGTGCCTCGTGAAGCGCGCGCTGCTGGCTCTCATCCTGCTGGTTCCCAACCTGGCGCAGGCGTCGGGCCTGGCGCGCACCGCCGCGGGCGCGTTGCGCAACGCCTACACCAACGTCAAGGTCACCGTCGACGGCGATATCGCGCGCACGGTGGTCACGCAGGTGTTCGTCAACGATCTGCCGAGCGCGGCGGAGGCGACCTACACCTTTCCGCTGCCGGCCGACGCGGCGGTGACCGGCTTCGCGTCGTTCAGCGACGGGCGGCGCCTCGACGCCAAGGCCGACGATCGCGAGAACGCCGCCAAGACATACGAGAAGGCGGCCGACGAGGGCCGAAAGGCGGGGCTCGCCGAGTCGGAGGGCGAGAGCCGCTTCAAGATGAAGCTGGGCGCGATCCCCGCGCACGGCACGCGCCGCACCGAGCTCACCTACGCGCAAACGCTGGCGCAGCTGGGCGGCGAGCGCAGCTACGTGTTCCCCGCCGGCAAGACCGAAGCCGCGCCGCCGCCGACGCTGCTCGACCTCGAGGTGGCGATGGTCAGCGACCAGCCGATCTTGTCGGCCACGTCGCTCAACCACCCCGACGCGCGGCTCGAGCGCTCGTCGGCCAACCAGTGGATCGCGCGCCTGCACCGCGCGCACGACGGGCTCGAGCGCGATCTGGCGCTGCGCTGGCAGCAGCCCGCGAGCTCGATGGACCTGGCGGCGCGCGCGGTGCGCGTGCACAAGGACGAGCCGGCGTTCGTCGAGGCGCGCATCGCGTTCAACGCCGATCCGGTGCCGCTGTTGCACCAGCCGGTCGACGTGGTGATGGTGGTGGACGCTTCCTTGTCGATGGCCGGTGAGCCGCTCGAGCGCGCGCGCAAGCTGGCCGAGGGCGTGCTCGGCGGCCTGACCTCCGCCGATCGCATGAACCTGGTGTCGTTCAACGACGAGGTGACGACGCTGCACGGCGGGATGGTGCCGGCGCACGGCGCGATGCTGGCGATGACCCGCGACGCGATCGGCAAGCTGCGCGCGCACGGGCGCTCGAACCTGGAGGCGGCGCTCGACGAGGCGGCGCTGTTGCTCAAGGGCTCGCCGCGCGGCCTGCTGGTGCTCATGACCGACGGCCAGCCCACCGTCGGTGAGCTCTACGAAGGAGGCGCCGCCACGCGCAAGGACTTCGCCAACACCCGCGTGGTGATCGCGCACTTCAACTATCCCTCGCGCAAGAGCGCGCTCGAGGCGCTGTTCCCGTCGGTGACCACGCGCTACGTGCCGGACGGCCCGGCGGGCGACGAGGCGGTCGGCGAGCTCACGCGCCTGGCCGTCGCGCCGACCATCGAAGGGCTGGAGATGCTGCTGATCGGCCCGACGGTGAGCCACCTCGAGGGCGCGATCCCCACCCGCCTGGCGGTGGGCGAATCGGTGCGGCTGATGGCGCGCGCCGACGGCGATCTGACGCTGCGCATGTCGGGCCGCCTGCACGATCGGCCGTTCCAGCTCGAGCAGCGCATCGTCGTGCCGGCCGAGCCCGACGGGCGCGGCGATCGCGGCCTGGCCGTCGAGTGGGCGCGCATGCGCGTGCGCAACCTCGAGTCCCGGATCGACGCCGGTGCGCCGCCCGCGGAGCTCGCGCAGCTCTCCAGCGAGATCCGCAGCCTGGGCAAGGACTACAACCTCATGACCCGCTTCACCAGCTTCGTGGTCACCGACTCGCTCTCGCCCGATCGCATCAAGCCGGGCGATCCCGAGATCCGCATCCGCGCGCCGCGCTCGGCGCTGGGCGTGCGCGCGATCCTGCCGTGGGGCGAAGTCGTCGAGTGCGCCTGGCAGCCCGACGAGGAGCTGTGGCTGGGCCGCTTCCTGGTGCCGCGCGGCGTGGTCGACGGGCTGTATCGGGTGCGCGTGTTCGTCGACGCGCAGGCCGGCACGCTCTTGCGCGGCACGCTGTTCTTCCAGGTCGATTCGCGCCCGCCCACGTTCGTGCTCTCGCGCGACGGCGCGGGTCCGGTCGAGCGTGGCTCGCGCGTGCTGCTCACCGCGCGGGTCAAGGACGGCGTGTTCGACAAGGGCGGCGACGCGATCGTGCGCGATCGTATCGACCTGAAGCACATCGTCGTGCGCGTGGGCGACACCGACGTGCCGCTGCAGCGCGCCGGCGAGACCGAGGTGTGGCAGGCGGGCGTCGTGCTCGACCTTGCGCCCGGCCACCACGTGCTGCGCCTCTTGACCACCGACTTCGCGTCCAACACCTCGGAGACGTCGCTCGCCGTCGAGGTTCGCTGATGCTCGGGCTGGCGCTCCTCCTGGCGGCCGCCGAGTGCCTGGTGCCCGAAGGACCGGCGCTCGCGCGGACCGTGCTCCCCGACGGAACGCAGGTCACCGCGCGCGCCGGCGAGCTGCGCATCGGCAAGCAGTCGCTCACCTGGTGCAACGGGCTGCCCGATCCGAACCCGACCGCGCTGGCGGTGTGGCGCGGGCAGCTGACCGTCGCCTTTCGCTCGGCCGGCGTGTTCGTGTGGGACGGCGCGCATTTCTCGACGGTGCGCGGCCTTCCTGGAGATGCGGTGCGGGCGCTGGCCGCGCGCGACGATCGACTGTGGGTGGGCACCGCCGCCACCGGCTTGTGGTACGTCGACGCGAGCGGCGCGCATCGCTCGACGCACGCGGTGCTGCGCAGGCGCGAGCTGACCGCGCTGTGGGCCGCGCGCGACGGCAGCGTGCACGCCGGCGCCGGGCCGTACGGCTGGTGGCGCATCGCGCCGTCGGGAGCCGTGCGGCTGGTCCGCGGCGTGTACGCCGGCTGCTTCGTCGAGACCCGCGCGGGCGTCGAGGCGCGCCTGCCCGGCCCGGCCTGCGCGCAACCCGCTGCGCCCAGCTCGGGCCTGGCGTCGGGCCACATCACCGCGCTCGCCACCCACCTCGGCGCGCTCTACGCCGGCACCTTCGATCGCGGGCTGAGCCGGCGCGGCGCCGATGGGCGCTTCACCTCGGTAGCCGGCGTGCCCGCGTTCATCAACGCGCTCTACTCCGATGGTCAGACGCTGTTCATCGGCACGCCCAAGGGCCTCTACCGCCTGCGCGCGGAAGATCGTGCCGAGCGTCTCGAGCTCGGCCTCGCCTCGGAGCACGTCAACGGCCTCGCCGGCGGCCGCGGGCACACCTTGTGGCTGGCTACGGGACAGGGCGTGGTCGGCCTGTCATCCGACGGCTACGGCGACGGCATGCGCGTCCTCGACGAGCGAAACGGCCTGCCGTCGCGCCTGGCCTACGCGGTCGCCGAGACCGCCGACGGCGCGCTGTGGGCCGGCACCGCCGAAGGCGTGGTGCGTCTGGGCGCGAGCGGCGCCACGCTCTACACGCAAGCTTCGGGCGCGCTGCCGCACAACTGGGTGACCGCGCTATTGCCCGACGGCAACGACGTGCTCGCCGGAACCTACGACGCCGGCGTGGCGCGCCTCGCTCCCGACGGGCACGGCCGGATCGAGCCGGGTCTCGCCAAGGCGTGGATCAACCCGAACGGGATCGCCCGCATCGGCGCGCGCCTGGCGGTGATGACGCTCGGCGACGGCCTGCTGGTCGACGGGCAGCGCGTGGCCCTCCCCTCCGACGACGTGACGGCGCTGGTCGCCGAGGGTGGTCGGGTGTGGGTGGGCACGCGCGGCGGCCTGGTGCGATTGTCGCTTTAGCCGCTCAAGGCGCGTGCAGGTCCGCCGATGGACTGGCATGCGCAAACATCATGTCCTTCTGACCAGCCTTCTCGCCCTGGGCGCGTGCAGCTCGCCGCCGGCTCCGACCAAGTCCGGCGGGCTCGCCGTCGATCAGACCAGGCAGCGCTTCGGTGGTCTCGATCCGCTCATCCTGCCGCCCGGCGTGCGTGAACGGTTCGTCGCGATCGCCGCAGCGCTGCGGCCGCATGTGCACAGCACCGTGAACGTCTACCGCAGCCCCGGCGTGGCGCCGGCGCCCGCGATGCCCGATCCAGCGCCCGCGCCGGCGCCGCTCGGAAAGTTGGACTGGAACATGTCCTTCGCCAGCGGCGTCGACACCACGCCCGCGCTGTTCATTCCCAACTACCCGATGCTGAGCGACGCCGACGACCGGCTCTACGCGGTGGTCAACACAGGCAGCGGCTGGGTGGCGCGCAGCTACTACAACCTTTACAAGCCGGCCGACGCGCCGCCCGACGTGTGCGGCGAAACGCCGCTCGCTGGATCCGTCGACAACAGCTTCATCACGCTCTCGCTCGACGGCCAGACGTTCTACGTCGCAACGGCCAACGGTTTCATGTACGCGATCCCCAACCTGGCCACCTGCAGCGACGTCCCGACCACCGTCACGCCCAGGTGGGTCCACTCGACGGGCAAGAGCTTCGTGCACACTGGCTTCTGGGTCGATTTCGCGACCAACCTGCTCTACATCGGGGACACGTCAGGAAACCTGTACGCGATGGACGGCGATAGCGGGACGGCGATCGCCGGCTTTCCGCGTCTGCTCACCGCGTCGGCGCTTCATACCTTCCCGGTGGTGTGGAACGGCGTGGTTTGGCTGGGCAACGACGCCGGCCAGCTCTTGCGCGTCGACGCGACCAGCGGCGCGGTGCTCTCGACCACCAACCTGTGCCCCGGCACCTGCGGCGCCGACGATGCGGTCTACGCCACGCCGTGGTTCGACATGGGACGCGAGGTGGTGATCGCCGCCGCCAACCAGCGGATGTTCGAGCTCAGCCCCCTGGGAGCGATCACGGCGACGCTCCCCTTCCTCACCGGCCACCCCGGCGCGGTGTGGTCGTCGCCGAGCGTCGACCTGGACTCGACCCCGCCGTTCGCCTACGTCGGTTTCGACAACCAGCTGTTCAAGATCGCCTACCCGATCACCGCGGGGTCGACGATCCTGTCGCAGCCGACCGTCGGCACCGGTGACGTCACCCACCCGCGCTCCTCGCCGACGTTGTTCAACGGCAACCTGTTCATCGGCGACGGCGGCGGCTTCATGGATCGCTTCGTCCTCGACGGCAGCACGACCGTGTTCGCCGCCCCGGCAGCCAGCCCGCAGTACGGCTCGAGCATCGACACCACCTGCGTCATCGACTACCTGACCTACGACTCGACGACGCTGAGCACCGGCAATATCTACTTCGGCGCCTCCGGGTCGGCCAGCGGAAACCTGGTCCAGATTACCCGCGCCTACTAATTCTCTCGTCCTTCCAGCCAGTTATCCTCCCGGGTAGAATCCTGCTTCTCCCAGCGTAGAACGAAAACCGATGCCTTCATCGCCGCACGTGGTCATCTCGCTGTACCTGGCCGCGTTCCTGTCCATCCTCGGCGCGGTGCAGCTGCGCCAGGAAAACGGCGAGCGGATCCACAACCCGCTGGCGCGCGGCCTGACCCGCGGCGAGGTCTCGCCCGGCATCCCCCGCCTCGATCCCGACGACGCGATGGCCAACGCAGCGGTGCTCAAGGTGGCGCTGAGCGAGGTGGGCACGCCCGGCTTCGACGAGCGCGAGTGTAAGGCGCTGCCGCGCAGCTTCTCGGTGCTGCTCGCCGGCCGGCTGTCGCGCGTGCGATTCGGGGCGCGCGCGGTGTGCCAGCTCCGGCGCCTCAAGCAGATCTCCGTCGCACAGGGGATGGGACGACGCGGCCTCGGTGAGATGGCGGCGTTCGTGCTCGGGCGACGCATGCCGGGCGGCAACGACGTCGACGTCACGCGCGTGGTGGTGCCGCCGTTCCGCTTCACGCGCGACACGGTCAGCCTGACCGACGCGGACCTGGGCGCGCTGTTGCCGCGCGAGCAGCTCATCGGCACCTACCACACGCACCCCGAAGGCGACCTCGAGCAGGGCATCTTGTCGACCACCGACCTGCACTACATCCGCTTCGGCTACGTCGATTTTCACGGCCAGGTGGGCGCGCTGCGGGGCAACCGCCCGGCGGGCGATCTGGACTGGCTGTTCGACATCGTCGAGCCGCGCGACGGCGACTGGAACGTGTACGCGCACGATCGCGAGCGCCTCGAGGAGCTGCGCCAGCAGTGCGAGACCGACGCCGAGTGCCCGCTCGACGAGCTGCGCCTGACGGGCAGCCGCTTCTACCTGTTCACGCGCTACTTCGAGGAGCGCCCGGCCGACGAGATCGACTAAGATCGGTCGATGGTCCGCCTGCTGGTCCCTGCGCTCGTCACGCTGTCCGCATGCGGCGGCTACATCGGCGCCGGGCCCGCGCCGCAGCTCAGCGGCGTGCAGCGGCCCATGTCGGTCGAGATCAAGGTCCAGGGTGACGAGCGCGACACCGTCGAGGACGCGCTGCGCTGGCTGCTCTCGGGCAACCGCAGCGTGCGCCGCGTGTCCACCGGCGGCGACGCGCGCGTGACCATCGGCGGCAAGCTCAAGCAGGAGCGCGCGATCCTGGCGGGCACCGATTGCAGCTGGAAGGTGCAGCTGCTCACCGTCGGCGCCGGCGGCGAAGAGCTGGTCAAGGAGACGCGCGAGTTCAAGGCCGACGGGCTGTCCTCGAACGTTTCGCTCGAGACCGAGAAGCTGATCACGAAGAGCGTGGTGTGGGCGCTCGAGCGCTCGTCGAGCGGACTGTCGGCGCCGCCCCCACCACCGCCGCAAGCCGCCACGCCGGTGACCACTCCGTCCGTCGAGCCGGACGAGACGCCGCCGCCGATCGAGCCGGCCGCGCCGGTCCGCAAGAAGGCGCGAAAGCGCCGCTGATCGCGTGGGCGCGGTCGCACCCCCGCCCACACCAAATGCGGCACACTGTGCCTGGCACGTGCCACCCGCGGCGGCCCATTCTCGTCGAGAAACCACGGATTCGCAGGGCTATGGGTTCGGTACGGCGATTGCTCTGGGCTTCGGGTGAGATGAAGACCGGGAAACTTCGCGCACGAAATGCCGAGGCCCATCGGCTCGTAGGCCTCTCACCAGATGATCTGCGGCTGCTCGTAGGGACGCCGCACGCGCGGCGCTGGATCGACCACCGGCTGATTCGGCGGCGCCGGATCCGAGCTTTTCTGCACCGGTGCGACGTCAAAGGGGCTACAATGGATGGTTCGTGGGAGGCGAAGCTTTGCGCAATACAACCTTTATGCAGTCTCGCCGCCGGAGGTCTTACGTGACAAGGTCCTTGGCTCTCGCCGCGTGCTTCGGGGTCTTGGGGTGGGCCGCGGGTCGCGCCGAGGCTCAGTGCAGCCTCAACGCGATCGATCACACGCAGCTCAATGCAGCAGGCGGCAGCGCCACGTCGGCGATCAGCGACACCTCCTGGAACCCGAAGGGCAAGTCGTTCAGCTACACCGCCCAGGACAAGACGATGTACATCGTCGACAACACCAACGCGGCGACCAAGTACTCGGTCACGCCGTCGCCGGCGACCATCAGCAACGTCCCGATTCCGGTACCGCTCAAGAACAACGGCACCAAGACCTCCATCTTCATCGCCGGCGCCGACGCCAAGGTGCGGCGCTATGACTTCGACAGCAATGCACCGGGGACCCCGACGTTGCAGTGCACCTCGCCGCTCCTCGGACGCGGCGCCACCTGCAGCTCGGACACGATCGTCGGCTCGCCGACGGTGCAGCTCAATGCCTACTCGACCCCGGGCGGGAGCTTCCAGACCACGTGGAACGACGACCTGGTCTTCGTCATCACCAAGCACATGTGCTCGGACACCACGGCGAACAAGGTCTACGCGCTGCACGGCTCGAACTGCACCGTCGCCTGGACCTTCAACCTCGCCGGCACCTATCCCATGTCCTACGGCTCGGAGGGCTGCTCGATCGACTACACCAACGATCTCATCTACTGCGGCACCCAGGTCCCGATCTCACACCCGCAGGCGTCGCTGTGGGCCATCTCGACGGTCAACGGCACGCTCTCCTGGTCGGTGAACGCGGACTCGCTCATCACGCGCCCCGAGCTGCGCGGCAACCGGCTGTACCTCGGTACGCAGACCGGCACGCTGCGCGTGCACAGCGCCGTCGACGGCAGCACCATCTGGACCACGCCGATCATCGCGGGCGGATCGATCAACCGCAGCCCATGGCCCGAGCCGCGCCTGACAGGCGGCATGAACACCGTGGTGATGGTCGGCGACTCCGCCGGCGTGCTGCACTCGGTGACCGACAACGGCGGCGCCCCCGGCCTCTCCTGGACCTATACGCCGACGGGCGGCGCCAAGGTGATGAGCGCGCCGGTCCTCTCGAATCTCGCCGGCAAGGTCTACGTCGGGCTGAACAACGGGCAGCTGCACCAGCTCAACCTGATCACCGGCACCGACGAGCAGTACACGGCCGCGGCCGGCGGGACCGACACGGTCTACGATCCGGCGCTCGATGTCGCCACCACCTCGTCGGTCGATCTCGACCGCATGCGGGTGGCGACGTCGATCAACACCGCCGGCACCGGCGCCCAGAACTTCAAGACCTACTGCGTGCCGTGGCCGCTCAGCGGCGGCCCTGGCACCAGCATCCTCCCGCCGGGCGCGCCCGGGCCGAAGGTGTCGTGCCAGTGCCCGGCCAACACCCCGTGCGTCACCTACGTCTGCAACCCCATCACCGGCAACTGCAACCCGCAGGTGGTCGCCAACGGCACCTCCTGCAACGACGGTGTCAGCTGCGGCTGTGATTCGCCGTCGGGTGGCTTCTGCCCGGGCGGCGCAGACGGCCACTGCCAGGCGGGGCAATGCGTCTTCAACACCACCGACTCGACGTGCTCCCCTGCCTCGTGCAACACCGCCGGGCAAAAGGGCGCCTGTCCCAATGGCACGTACTGCTGCGGCGGAGCCAAGTGCGTCGACATCATGAACGATCGCTCGAACTGCGGCTCCTGCGGGAACGCCTGCGCGGCGAGCCGCTTCGGCGCCACTACGCCGGCCGGCGTCGACAAGTGCGTGCAGGGCATCTGCGTGCGCGACGAGACCTTCTACTGCAGCCCGACCGCGCCCACTGAAGCGCAGCTCAACAACCTCGCCACCTCGCTCATGGGCGCCGACAACATCGCGTTTCCGACGCTGCGGACGCTCACGGGCGGCGCCGACGGAACGCGCTGCGGCCTGGCGTTCTCGACCTACAACACGACCAACACCGGCCCGGCCTGCAGTGGCACGTGCGGCTTCTTCGGCCCGGTCATCGGACCCGGGTTCAACAACGGCATCGCGCTCGTCGATCCGAACGCCCCCTGGCGCGTGTCGACGTGGACCGAGGCCGCCTGTGACTGCGCAATATTCGGCGCTCCGCCGGTCTACCCGTTCCACGGCGTCTGGCCGATGTGGGTCACCGACGAGTCGTTCGTCTACGACGCCAATTGGGCGATCGCCGGTACGCGAATCAACTACCCGGCCGGCGGCAACCCGCAGCCGGGCATGTTCCTGGTGGTCCCGGGCGATACGACCAACCTGGTCAAGAACCCGAGCTTCGAGAGCGGCTTCACCAACTGGACCTCGGTAGGCAGCACCGCCGTTCAGTCGTCGGGCTGCTCCGTGGGTGCGGGCACGCAGTGCGCGCGCCTCAACAGCACCTTGAGCAGCTGCGGCACCCCCAACAACAACTACATCTACCAGACGAACATCAAGATTCCGGACGGTGCGACGACCATCGACTTCGCGTATAAGGTCGTGAGCAACGACAGCATCACCTTCGACAACTTCCATGCGGTGTTCAACTACGGCAGCTTCCCGTTCTTCGGATCCAAGACGCTCCTGGCCAACACGCTCGGCGACGGGACGTGGGAGTCAGCGTCGGCAGACGTCAGCGACCTGGCCGGGGTAACCGGCACGCTCGAATTCATGGTCCACGACGACGGCTGCCCGGGCGATCCGACCACTGCGTACGTCGACAACATCCAGGTCACGGCGTCCGGCAACAACATCGACGACTCCCAGAGCACCGGGGACGTGTTCGGATCGAGCAGCTGTCCGGGCGGGAACTGCCCGTACAACAATAGGATCTACAACGAGGGTGTGGTCGGCCCCGTCATGCTCGAGACCGGCGTCCAGGAGGGGACCTCGTGGCTCGGCATGCTGTACGCCAACTGGCCCAACAATGGCGATCTGTTCCGCATCAACGCCGACTGCTCGGGTTCCGGGTCGGGGTGCACGTTCACCAATCCGACGGTCCTGGGCTGGCCGCCTTTACCCTTCACCGGCTGGGTGAGCGGCGGCCGCATCACCACGCTCGCCTGGACCGACTACGCCTGCCGCTCGATGGGGGCAGGGTGCACCACGATCGACGCGATCCCACAAGACGCGATCATCACCCAGGGGACCAAGGTCTTCTTTTGGCACTGGAAGGGCGACGGCATGATGGGCGGCGCGAGCTCGGGCATCTGGGCCGACCTGGCCGACCCCGCGTGGTACCAGCCCGATCCGACGAACATGGCGGAGCAAAACATCATCGGTGTGCTGAGCACGTCGGCCGATCCGCTGTATGGCGACGTCTACTTCGAGGCGCGTGACGTGACGGGCGGGGTTCAGGATCTGGTCCTGTACTTCTCCAACTCCTACCTGGCGCAGGGCGGTCCGGTCCACGTCTACAACGTCGGCGACATGGCCAAGACCTTGTCGCTCACGGGCTCGCAGAATGGCTCGCCGATCAACGTGCCCTATTCGTTCTCCGTCGACGGGCGAGTCGCGGCGGCGAACGCGGATCTGATCCGCATGACCGTGACGGGCCCGAACACCAACCCTTCGTTCATCAGTATGCCCCTGTGGCCGTGAAAAGGATGACGACCATGCGCACGTCAATAATGCTCCTGTTCGTCGCGGTGGCCGGCTGCAAGGGCGGCGCGAGCACCACGATGATGACGCCACCGCCGGACCCGGGGGGACCGCCGCCGATCGGCTCGGCGATTGAGCTCTCTGACAGCCGGCTCGGGATCGAGAACGGGGTGTTGAAGACCGCATTCAACTTCTCGGCGCTCGACGAATTGTGGGTCCGCGTGATCACGCCGCAGATGCCGAAGGCGACCATGCTCCACCTTCAGTTCGTGAATCCGAAGGGGGTGCTCACCTACAGCGACGACGCCGCGTTCACCACCGACCCGGCAGGCGGCCAGATGATGCACGCGCAGATGGGCGAGCCGCTCAACATGAACCCGGTGCTGGCGGTACCGGGCGGCTCGGCCCTCGATCGCGGCCTGCCCATCGGTGGGACGTCTTTCATCCGCTATCCCGAGGACGGCGACTGGCAGGTGCAGGCCACGCTCGAGGGCGTGCCCGGCATGATCACGGCCCCCATGCACGTCGTCTATACCCGCTAAAAGGATCCGACATGCGCTCTGGCCTCGTGATTGCTGTGGTTGGCGGGATCCTCTGCGTGCCGGTCGCGCGCGCGCAGCCGGTGCTCTCGATGGACCTGCCGGTCGACGCGCCCAAGCTCGCCGCGCAGGTCGGCGACCAGCAGCGCGCATCGATCGCGTACGGCGGCGGCGTGTACCTGGCGGTCTGGGCGGACCTGCTGCCCGGCGTCAGCGGCATCTCCAATATCCGCGGCGTGCGCTTCACTGCGGCCGGAACGGTGATCGACTTCCCGGCCTTGGCCATCGCCACGGGCAGCGGCCAGCTGCTCACTCCGGCGGTCGCGTTCGATGGCAGCAAGTTCTTGGTGACGTACAGCGATGCGGGAGGAGGCACGCCGCAGATCGCCTCGGTGCTGGTCGATCCGGCGGCGCCGTCGGCGACAGCGGTCGGAACCGCCACGATGCTCACCGCCGGAAGCGGCGCGCATGTAGACCCCTCCGTGGGCGGCGGCGCGAACAGCGCGCTGGTGTGCTGGGAGCACGTGCTGGTCGGGAACAATTTCGTCGTCGAGTGCACGCTGTTTCAGAACGAGACAGCGTCGGGCACCATCAACGCCAGACTGGTCTCGGACACCACCGCCACCCAGATCACGGGTGTGCCGTCGGTAACGTGGAGCGGCAGCGGCGCGAGCTATCTGGTGCTCTGGGAGATCCAGCCACTCGCCGGCGGCAACGCTCAGCCGCCGACGCAGGTACGGGCGGCGCTCCTCGACGCCACCGGACCGAAGCCATCGCAGCAGGTCAACACCAGCGCGCCGCGAGCCGACGGGGCACCCGCGGTAGCGCACCCAACCGCTGCCTCAGACGGGAGCGGCTACGTCATCTATTGGGCAGACCTTCGGACACCGAAGACGATCTTCGAGATCTGGATGCGTACGCTGTCCCTGACGGGAACCCTGGGTGCCTCCGATCAGGTTCTGGCCGCGAGCACGACGGCGTCCTTCCAGCGGCCACAGGCGCTCTCGAATGGCACCGGGAAGTTCTTTCTTTCCTGGGAGGCGTTCGACTTCAACAGCGGCCTCCTCCTTCACTATGGCGGGCGCTATGACGGCAGCGGCGTCGGCGACGGCGGTGGATCGCTGATCGACGCCACGATCGGGCAGGTGAACCCGACCCTGCCGGGTGACACCGACTCGCTCCGGCAGGCGATCGCGACGGACGCCGCCGGGCATGTGTTCACCGCCTGGGTGGGGTACGTCGGCGGACTGTCCGGCGGGATCACCGGATACGATGTTTTCGCCCTACCGACCGACCTGAGCGTGAGCCCTCCGCCGGCGCCGGGAATGCTGCCGATGGTGCCGTCGCACGTACTCAGTCAGGCGCACAGCTTTCAGCGCGGGTACCACGCGGCGTCGAACGGAGACCTCTTCCTGCTGGTGTGGGAGGACGATCGCAACTTCGACGTCTCGAGCCTCGACGTGTACGGGATGCGCTTCAAGCTCAACGGGCTGCCGGCCGATGCGGCGCCGTTTCTCATCAGTAGCGATCCCGCGGATGCCACGGCGGGTGCGCCCAACGACCAGATCACGCCGGCAGTGGGAGCCATGCCGAGCGGCGATTTTCTGGTCGCCTGGTCCGACGGGCGCGACCTGCCGAACGGCAACGCCTTGTCGATCTATGCCACCCGCGTCGGAGCCGACGGCACCGTGAAGGACCCCGGCGGAATCGCCGTCAGCGCTGTGCCCGCACTCTATGCACAGCAGGCGCCGACGGTCGCAGGCTCGAGCGCGGGCTGGCTGGTCGCATGGGAGGACTGGCGCGGAGTGGTAGCGAACGACTTGAACACGCAGGTGTTCGGCAACCTGGTGGCGCCCAACGGAACGCCGGGAACCGAAGCCGTGGTTGCCGATGCGGCCTGCGCGCAGGCCGCGGCGTTCGACGGTACCCAATACTTCGTCGCGTTCGAGACGCCGTGTAGCCAGTACGGCAACAAGGGTCCTTCCGACGTGAAGGGCGCGTGGATCGCCAAGACCGGTGTGCTCGGTGCGATCGCGACGGTGAGCGCGCAACTGGATCCCGAGCGGGCGCCGGCGGTGGGCTCGGACGGCAAGCAGGTGTACGTAGCCTGGCGCGACGTGCTGCTGAACAGCGACTCGATTCGCGTCGTCGCGCTGGCCGACGGCGCCACCTCGCCGGCCGCCGCTGCGGCCACCCTCATGACCGGCACCGGCGTGCGCGAGGCGCCAGCGCTGGGATTCAGCACGCCGTCGGGCGGGCAGCCGATCGGCCTGGTGAGCTGGATCGAGGCGTCGCCCGCAGGCGTGATGGGCGTGCGGATCGACGCGGCCCTGCAGAAGCTCGAGGCGCCGTTCGTGATCGACGCGAACGCGACCTTTCGCGCGATGGGTGCCGACCAGATCCCTGGACAGGTGTACGGCGGCGACACCGCCTTCACTCCGCGGTTCACGCCTTCGCCGCTGCTCGCCGTCGCCCCCACCGGCCAGGCGCTGATCGCCTACGATCGCCTGGAGTCGTTCGGCGGCGCCTTTACGCCGCGGGTGCACTACCGCAGCCTCGGCATCGTCGGGCTCGGAGGGGTGTGCAGCGACGCGACCGGGTGCGGGCAGGGCATCTGCACGCACGGCGTCTGCTGCGATACTCCGTGCGACGGCATCTGCCAGGCGTGCGGCTCCAAGGGCTGCGTCGAGGTGCCCACCACGGACGCGCGCTGCCCGGCGCCGCAGGTCTCGTGCGCAGGGCTGTCGACGCAATGCCGCACCTATACGGATCCGACCGCCAACAGCTGCGAGTCGTTTGGGCAGTGCGCGGTGTCGTCGAGCTTGAGCAACTGCACGACCTTCAGCGACGCGCCCGACGGCACTACCTGCGCGAGCGACGTGTGTGGCACCGGGTCGTGCATGACCGGGAGCTGCGCGTGCATGACCAGCGGGCCGGCGCCGTTCGTGCGCAAGGCCCCGCCGGGCGGCTGCAGCGTGGGCGGACCCGGAGAAGCGGGCGGCCTGGCGTGGCTGTTGGCGTTGGTCGCGCTCGTGTGGTCACGGCGGCGCATTCGCGGGCTCGCGTTGGCCCTGGTCGTCGGGGGCTGCTCGAGCTCGGGGACGGGCCTCGAGCTCACGCTCAAGCTGACCGATCCAGAGTTCGTGAGCGCGGCGCACGCGCGCATTATCATCAGCTCGAGCGACAAGCTCTCGTTCAACCCCACCATGCAGGCCGCGACGGTCAAGCCCGGGTTGATCGTCTCCAACTACGACTATGACGGCGACGGGCTGGGCGACATCGTGGTCGACCTGGCCAAGGACTACGGCCTCGACAAGACCAGCACCTTCCGACTGATGCCCGACGCGCTGCCGATGGCGCTCAACGTCACCGTGCGCGCCGAAGTGTACGACGTCTACGAAAACCGGTTGGCGAAGCTCGGCGGCGCGTCGCGCGATCCGACCAAAGACCGCATCCAGACCCTCTTGAACCCGGGCCAGACGAGCAAGGCCACCCTCGCGCCGGACTGCGTCGACGACTGCACCGATGCCACGCTGCACCTCGCGGTGACCGACGCCGACCAGACGGTGACGTCGGCGACCGCGCCGATCGGGCGCCTCGCGGCGGGCAACCTCACCGGCGCCAAACCGTCCCACAGCGATCTGGTGGTGGCCAACGCGAGCCAAGGCGACGCATCCGCGCCGAACTCGGGCATCGTGTCGATCTATCTGGGCGGCGCGGCGTTCAAGCAGACCCCGGACTTCAGCGCGACCGGCAAGCCCGGCGAGCAGTATGGCGCGGCGCTCGCGGTCGGCGACCTCGACGGCGACGGCGCCGACGATGTGGTGATCGGCGCGCCGGGCGCGAACGACACGCGCGGCGCGGTGTTCGTGATCTTCGGCGGATCGATGTTCGTGGCTGGAGGAACACCCACGCTCTCGACGGTGAGCGGCACCAACACCGGCGATCGGCTCGGCACGTCGATCGCGCTGCTCGACGTCGACGGCGACGGAAAGCTGGACGTGCTCGCCGGCGCCGAGGGCGCAGCGACGGTGTTCGTGCTGCGCGCAGCCGAGCTCCCGCGCGACGGCACCGGCAGCCTGGCCGCGGCCCTTTCGCTGAAGGGCACCGCCGGTTCTCGCTTCGGCAGCGCGCTGGCGGCTTCGGGCGGCAAGGTGGCGATCGGCGCACCGGCGGCGACCGACCCCAACGCCAAGACCGTCGGTGCCGCCTACCTGGTGAGCGCGAGCGCGATCAACGCGCCGAACGTGGCCGCCGGGCCGCTCGGGCGTTGGCTCGGCGAAGGCGGTGGCTTTGGTGAAGCGGTGGCGCTGCTCTCGATCGACGGCACCTCACCGTCGCTGGCGGTGGCCGCTCCCGACGACGGCGCAGGGACCGTGTTCGTGCTCGCCGCCCAGGACTTCCTGGCCGGCGACCTGCCGCTGTCCAAGGCGAGCCAGACCGTCCGCGGCTCGTCGCCCGTCGGCAGGTTGGGCGCGGCGCTCGCGGTCCTTCCCTGGCCGGGCGGCGATGCGCTGCTCATCGGCGCGCCTTCGCCGCTCCCAGCGGCCACGCCCGGAGCGGGCGCCTTCTACGTCGTGCGCGGCGCCACCCTGCGCGCGGCGCCGATGCTCCAGCTGGGCGCGAACGGCTCGCCGGCCGCAGCCGCGCTCCTCGGCGCGCGCCCCGGTGACGCCCTGGGATCTCAGCTCCTCGTCGGAGATTTCGACTCCGACGGCTACCCCGACGTCGCGGTGGGCGCGGCGGCGGCCAAGACCATCTCGATCGTCCGCGGGCCCCTCCTATGAAGCTGCGCATCCATCTCGTCGCCCTGCTCCTCCTCGCGCCGTCGCTCGGACGCGCGCAGGCGCCGGACCTGAAGGAGCTCGGACGCCAGGAGTTCGAAGCCGCCAAGAAGGAGTTCAACCTCGGTCACTACGAAAAGGCGCTCGAGCACTTCGAGACCTCGTATCGGCTGACCGCCGCGCCCGAGCTGCTGTTCAACCTGGGCCTGGTCAAGAAGCAGCTGTTCGCGCGCACGCGCAAGCTCGAGTACGTCGAGCAGGCCATCGAGCACTTCAAGGCTTACATCGCCTCGGGGCGCGCAGCCGATCCCAAACGCCGCGAGGTGGTCGACGGGGAGCAGCGCGAAGCCGAGGATTGGCTGGCCAAGGAACGCGCCTCGCGCGCGCAGGGTGAAGAGGCGCTCAAGCTGGGCGAGGAGTTCGTCGCGCAGGGCCGGCCGGCCGACGCGCAGGCGCAGCTCGAGAGCTACGAGCGCACGCCCAACAACGAGCGGCCCGGGGTGACGCGCGCGCACCTGTTGCGCTGCGCCCTCGAAGCGGGCAAGGGCGACGCGCAGGCGGCGGTCGACGCGTGCGGGCGCGCGCTCGAGCTCGATCCGACCGCCACGCTGCCGGGCGACGCGCCCGACGCCACCAAGAAAGCGCTCGAGGCCGCGCGCGGACAAGGGCCTGGGCCGTCGCTGTCGGTGGCGCACAACCAGCCGGGCTCGCTCAAAGCGGGCCAGCCGGTCGAGGTGAGCTTCACCGTGAGCGGCGATCGCTTCGCGCTGGTGACCGGCATCCAGCTGTTCTATCGGCTGGGCGGCGGCAAGGCGTTCTCGTCGCTGCAGCCGCAGCAGGCGGGAAAGATTTCGCTGCCGCGCGTGTTCACCATGGGCGTGCCGCCGGGCTCGAAGATCGAATACTTCGGCGTGGTCCTCGACAAGAACCATGCGGTGCTGCAGCACCTCGGCTCCGAGGCGCTGCCGTTCGCGGTGCAGGTCGAGCAGCTGCGCGGCCCGTCGGTGGCGAAGAAGTGGTGGTTCTGGACCGCGATGGTGGCGGTGGCGGGCGTGGCGGCCGGCGCGATCGCGGTGGGGGTGACGCTGAGCCAACCGGCGCCGCCGATCGGCGTTCCGTTTCATGCTGGGGTAAAATAGGGGGATGGCTCGAAGCTGCCCCAGGTGCTCGAGGAGCTACACCGACGCCGAGGTCAAGTTCTGCCTGGATGACGGCGCCGTGCTGGTGGTGCTCGCAGGCTCCGAGGCGGTGACCGCCCAGGCGATGGCCTCGGGCGGCGGCGGCACCGGCATGCGCACCGACGTGGCCTACGGGGCCACCATTGTCCCCCAGCCCGGCAACCCGACGATCGAGGACCAGGGCACCAACCTCGAGTTCACCACGCGGCCCGACCAGCTCATGCCCGGCACCAAGGTGGGCGAGTACCTGGTCGACAACCAGATCGGCGAAGGCGGCATGGGCGTGATCTACGGCGCCACGCACCCGATCATCGGCAAGCGGGTGGCCATCAAGCTGCTCAACCCGGCCATGGCCGCCAACCCCGACGTGGTGGCGCGTTTCATCCAAGAAGCGAAGAGCGTCAACCAGATCCGCAACCGCAACATCGTCGACATCTTTGCCTTCGGCAACCTGCCCGACGGGCGGCACTACTTCGTGATGGAGTTCCTCGACGGCGAGTCGCTCGCACAACGCCTGCGGCGCGACAAGATGGCGTGGAGCGAGGCGGTCGCGATCTGGCTGCAGGTGGCCAGCGCGCTCGAGGCGGCGCACAAGCACGGCATCGTGCACCGCGATCTCAAGCCCGACAACGTGTTCCTCTCGCCGTCGCCGGAAGGCGCCTTCGTCAAGGTGCTCGACTTCGGCATCGCCAAGCTGATGGGCGACTCGCCGATGGGCATGTCCAAGACCTCGACCGGCATGCCGATCGGCACACCCGCGTACATGGCGCCCGAGCAGGCGGCGGGCGGGAAGATCAACCACCAGACCGATCTCTACGCGTTCGGGATCATCCTGTTCGAGACCGTCGCGGAGCGCCCGCCGTTCGTCGCCCAAACGGTCGTGCAGCTGCTGGCGGCACACATGAACGAGCCCCCGCCGCCGCTGAACAGCCTGGTGGAGAAGGTGAGCCCCGACCTGGTGAAGCTGGTCGATCAGCTGCTCGCCAAGGAGCCCGCGGATCGGCCCGCCGACATGGCGGTGGTGCGCGAGGAGCTGACCCGGCTGCGCGATCTGGCGATCCAGGATCAGACCCCGCTGTTCGGCGAGGTGATGCCGTTCGAAGCCAAGCCCGTCACGCGCAAGCCGCCGCCGCCGAAGTCGAAGTCGAGCGGGTCGAAGGGATTGGTGTTCGGCCTCGGGGGACTCATGTTGTTGGCGGCCGGCGTGGGAATCGCGAAGCTCGCGGTCAAGCAGGAAGAGCCCAAGCCGCCGGTGGTGATCGAGGCGCCCAGGCCGCCGGTCGAGCCCAAGGTCATCAAGCCCGGCCGGGTGAACGTCAGCACCAACACGCTCGCCACCCGCGTGTACCTCGACAAGAGCGCGACCGAGCGCAGCGAGAAGCCGACCGCGGCCGGCGGGCAGAACCTGCGCCTCTCGGTGCCGCCGGACGTCGACTGGATCCTGCGCGTGGAAGCGGATGGGTTCAAGCCGACGACCATGCCGCTGCGCATCGGCGAAGGCGAAGAGCAGGGGCTGCCGGTGGTGCTCCAGCCCGAAGAGGTGAAGAAGCCCGGCGGTCACGTCGCCAAGTCGCTGCCGCTGGTCAAGCCGCCGGTGGTCAAGCCGCCGGCCGACAAACCGAAGGGCACCGACAACGGCAAGTTCCTCGATCCGTTCGGCAACTGATGGCCCAGCCGAAGAAGAGCCTGGCCGAGCTGCGCGCGATCCTCGCTGAGGTGCAGTTCCTCGATCGCAAGATCGTGCTGATGGAAAAGGGCGACGGCTTCCTCTTGCAGGTGCAGTACCTGGAAGCCGACGTGGAGACCGGCGAGCCGGCGTTGCAGAAGGCGCGCAAGTGGTACGTGTCGCCGTACTCGACCACCACCGAGGTGGTGCGCACCGCGTACAAGGCGATCTGCACCTCGATGCAGCACGTGGTGGACGAGCACTTCCTCTATCGCGGCAAGCGCATCTATTCTCCGCACTACGACGTCGAGTCGCTGGTCGAGCTCGATCAAGCGCGCACCGACCGGCGCGAGCCACCGAAGAAATAAATGCGCCTCGGGCCCGAGAGCGGCGCCGCCTGCTACGTGTTCACCTACAAAGAGGGGCTGCTGTCGGCGGTGGCGCACGATCTGAAGCTGACGGTGACGGCGTTCTCGATCGAGCTGGCCGACGATCTATCGCGCGTCGAGGCCACGTTCGACGCACGCTCGCTGCGCGTGGTGTGCACGATGCACGACGGTCGCCCAGGCTCGCCGCCGGGCGATCGCGATCGCGCGAGCATCGAGGCCAGCGTCGCCGGCGACGTGCTGGCGGCGCGCAAGTTCCCGCAGATTCGCTTCGTGTCCACGCGCGTTCAGCGCGAGGGCGAGCACGCGACCGTCGACGGCGCGCTGACGCTGCACGGAAGGACGCGCAACGTCACCGCGCGCGCCGAGCACACCGCCGGCGAGTGGGTGGCGCGCGTGCGCCTGCAGCAGGAAGACTTCGGCATCCGCCCCTACTCGGCCATGCTCGGCACCCTGCGGGTGCGCGGCGAGCTCGACGTCGAGGTGCGAATTCGCGGTGTATCATAGCCGCCCATGAGCGAGGAACAGCCGATCGCCGGGTTCCGGCAGGTTCCGCGGACCGGCGTCATCTACGTCACCACCGAGGCGGTCAAGAAGGGCTTCTCGCCGACGCACGCGGATTGGTGCAACCTCGGCCAGGGACAGCCGGAGACCGGCGAGCTCGACGGCGCGCCACCGCGCGTGCGCGACGTCCACATCGCGGTCGACGATCAAGAGTACGCGCCGGTCGCCGGGCTGTGGGAGCTGCGCGACGCGATCGCCGCCTTGTACAACAAGCTCTACCGCCACGGCTTCAAGTCGCAGTACTCGGCCGAGAACGTGTGCGTGTCGGGTGGCGGGCGCGCCTCGCTCACCCGCGCGGCGGCCAGCCTGGGGCACGTGAACCTGGGACACTTCCTGCCCGACTACACCGCGTACGAGGAGCTGCTCGACATCTTCAAGGCGTTCACCGCCATCCCGATCCTGCTCGAAGGCGAGCGCGGCTACGCCTTCACCGCGGAAGATCTGCGGCGCGAGATCCTCGGCCGCGGGCTGTCGGCGCTGCTGCTCTCCAATCCGTGCAACCCGACCGGCAAGCTGGTCGACGGCGAAGATCTCGAGCGCTGGGTGGCGGCGGCGCGCGACCTCGACTGCGCGCTCCTGTTCGACGAGTTCTATTCGCACTACATCTACCGCGGCAAACCGGGCGCGCTCCCGGTGGTGAGCGCCGCGCGCTACGTCGAGAACGTGGATCGCGATCCGGTGCTGCTGTTCGACGGGCTCACCAAGAACTGGCGCTACCCCGGCTGGCGCGTCACCTGGGCTGTAGGCCCCCGCCAGGTGGTCGACGCGCTGGCCTCGGCCGGCTCGTTCCTCGACGGCGGCGGCTCCAAGCCGTTGCAGCGCGCGGCGGTGCCGCTGCTCTCGGAGGCGCACGTGATCGCCGAGACCAACGCGATCCAGTCGATGTTCCGCAAGAAGCGCGACTACCTGGTGCCGCAGCTCGAGCGGCTGGGCGTGCGCTTCGATCGCGTGCCCGACGGTACGTTCTACGCGTGGGGCTCGGTGGCCAACCTGCCGCCCGGGCTCGACGACGGCATGGGCTTCTTCCGCGCTGCGCTCGACCAGCAGGTGATCACCGTGCCGGGCGAATTCTTCGACGTGAACCCGGGCAAGCGCCGCTCGGGCCGCCTGTCCCGCTTCCGCAAGTACGTGCGCTTTTCGTTCGGCCCGTCGATGCCGGTCTTGGAAAAAGCGGTGGCGCGGCTCGACGCGCTGATCAATCGCCCAGCGCCCCGCTGAAGAAGCGCACCAGATCGTCGTGGCGCGTCGCCGCATCGGCGCGGCCGAGCGCGATCAGCAGCCGCGCGAACTCGCCGTCGAACAGCACGTAGGACAACAGGTCCGAGTGGGTGCCCTCGGCGGACGACAGCCGGCGGATCAACCGCCCCACCACGCCGCTCGCCCGCTGCGCGAACGCCAACGAGCGTACATACTTGTTGGCCAGCTCGCCGAGATCGACCGACGCGCGGATCAGCAGCGAGCGCAGCGGGCGGATGCGCAGCGCGTCGCCGAAGCCGAGCTCGCGGTTGAGCTTGTCGACGAACTCGTCGCCGTAGGCGCGCGACCCGGCGTCGAGGATCAGGTTGATGCGCCGCAGCCGATCGAGATCGCTGTCGATGCGATCGAGCATCAGCGCGTTGAGCGTCTGCCCGAGGATCGCCAGCGGCCCGGCGGCGAACTCCTCCTCCCCGGGGATCGGCGAGGTCGTCACGTGGCGCGGGCTGACCACCAGGATCGCGTCGGCCCCCAGGCGGCGCGCCGGCGACAAGGGCACGTTCTGGCGCAGCCCGCCGTCGCAGTGCAGCTCGTCGCCGATGCGCACCGGCGGGAACAGGAACGGGATCGCCGCCGACGCCAGCGCGTGCTCGGCGTGGATCTGCGTCTCCTTGGGAACCACCGTCGGATCGCTGCTCCACGCCGGCAGCGGCGGGCCGTTGCGCTCGATGAACACCACCGTGCGGCCGCTCGCCACGTGCGTGGTCGAGACCGTGAGCGCCTCGAACCGCCCGGCGCGCAGGTTCGCGCCGATGCGTTCGAACGGAATCGAGCCCGACACGATCCGCTGCAGGCCCGCGGGATCGAGCAGCGCGACCGACCCGGCCCGCGCCGGCCGCGCCAGGATCAGGCGCATCGAGCGCAGGAACAGCTCGCCCAGATCGGGGTGGATGACGTCTTGGATGCGCAGCGAGGTCCAGTGCTCGACCAGCCGCTGCGCGCGCACCGGCCCGGGCTCGTCCGCGAACGCCGCCAGCGCGCACGCGTTGATCGCACCCACCGAGGTCCCGCTCAGGATGTCGAGCGGCAGCTCCCGCCCGAGATCGCGCGCCACCTCTTCGAGCAGATACTGCACGACCCCGACCTCGTACGCGCCGCGCGCCGCGCCGCCAGCCAGCACCAGCGCGATCCGTTCGCGCGCCCGAATCGTACTCATCTCTGAACGCACACCCGCCGGCGCAGCTCGTCGAGGTAGGCCTCGATCACCTCGCTGCACACGCGGTAATAGGCGAACTGGCCCTGCCGCCGGCACGCGAGCAGGCCGGCGTTGGACAGCTCCTTCAAGTGGTGCGAGACGGTCGCCTGGGTAACGGGCAAGCGCTCGGTCAGATCCATGCACGAGAGCTCGCCGCGCGGCGCCAGCCACTCCAGGATCTCGCACCGGTGCGGATCAGCCAAGGCCTTGGAAATTCTCTGAAAATGGACCGTGGTCAGACGCTTCATGGTGGGGCTCGCAGGGTCGGCGCCCATTGACGAAGGGCGCATCGATGAATAGATTAGCGTCTATACGTTTTTCTGTAAAGTACCCGTAGCCCGTCGGTGACACTTCGCTGCGCTGAAACCAGGGAACATAGATGAGCATCGAAGTGTTTAACGGGGGAGGTGGACCCATGGCCAGCTTCAACCATGACGAACTGAACCGGTACCTCAACGAGGTGCGCCGTTACCCGCTCATCGACCGCGAGGCCGAGCACGCGCTGGCGCTCCGCTATATTAATGATAAGGACGAGGCCGCCGGGCAGGCGATGATCACCGCCAACCTGCGGCTGGTGGTCAAGCTGGCCCGCGACTACGGCCGCATGCACCCGAGCCTTTTGGACCTCATCCAGGAGGGCAACCTCGGCCTGGCGATGGCGCTGCGCAAGTACGATCCGCACCGCGGGGTGAAGTTCTCGTCCTACGCGGCGTGGTGGATCCGCGCCTACATCCTCAAGCACCTGGTGGACACCGCGCGGCTGGTGCGCGTGGGCAAGACCGAGGGCGAGCGCAAGCTGTTCTTCCGGCTGCGCGGCGAAAAGGCGCGGCTGGAGAAGCTGGGCTTCCAGCCCACCGCGGAGCGCATCGCCGAATCGCTCAAGCTGCCGGAGAAGGTCGTGCGCGACATGGACATGCGCATGGCGCGCGGCGACATCTCGATCGACGCGCCGCTCGACTCGCGCGATCCCGAGGGCAAGGCGATCATCGATACGCTGGTCGATCGCGAGCCGACGCCCGATGCGGCGGTCGAGCAGGCGGAGCTCCGCCAGCGCGCGCACGCCGGGCTGGTCGAGTTCGGGCGTGGGTTGACCGGGCGCGATCAGGTGATCTTCTACGAGCGGCTCCTGAGCGACGAGCCGAAGACGCTCGAGCAGGTCGGCAAGAGCTTCGGCATCAGCCGCGAGCGGGCGCGCCAGGTCGAAAAGCAGCTGATCGGGCGGCTGCGCGAGTATCTGTCGCACGACGAGCCGGCCAACGATCACAAGCTCCCGGTGGCCAGGCCGCTCGCCGCCTGACGCGCCCCGCTGCTACGTGGTAAAATGTAAGGAGTGGTCCTCACGCGCGACGGCTCCGGATCGTCGTGGCCCCGCTCGACGGTGGGGCTGGTGGGGCGCGAGAGCGAAGCCGCGCGGCTGCGAGCGTTGCTGGCGGGCGGGCTGGCGGTGGTGCACGGCACGCTCGGCATCGGCAAGAGCGAGCTGGTGCGCACGGTGCTCGAGGAGGAGCACGCCGCCGGGCGCATCCCCGAGCCGGCGTTCGTGTCGCTCGAAAACGCCGAGGGCGAGCGCGGCATCGTCGAGCGCACCGCGCAGGCGCTCGGCCGGCGCCGCCCGACCGGGAGCGTAGCGCGGCTGCTCGAGGCGCTGCACCGGTTGGTCCGCGCCCAGCCGCGCACGTTGGTCTGGGAGGACGCGCACGGCGTGCCGCGCCCGTCGCTGGAAGCGGCGATCGCCGCGCTCGCGACCGGCCAACGCGAGGCGTTCCGGCTGGTGGTGGTCTCGCGCGAGCCGCTGGTCGCGGTGCTGCCGTCGCTCGAGCTGGGGCCGCTGCCGCCCCAGGCGTGCCGTCTGTTGGTCGAGCGGCTCGAGGCGCTGCGCGGCCGCTCGCTCGTCGAGGAGCTGGTGCTGCGCTCGGCCGGCAACCCGCTCGGATTCCACCTGGCGCTGGCCGGCGCGTCGGCGGGCGCGGCCGATCCGGCGGGCAGCCTGCGCGATCTGATCGCCCGGCTCGCCACCGGGCCGACGCGCGTGCTGCTCGATCTGCTCTCGGCGGCCGAGACGCCGCTCGACGTGCGCGAGCTCGAAGGCGCGGTGCCCGGCGCGCGCGCGGCGATCGAGGCGCTGCAGCGTCACAACCTGGTCACCGACGACGGCTCACGCGTGGTGCTGCCGGTAGGCATGGCGCAGCTGGTGCGCTCGACGCTCGGCCTGCCGCCGCAGCCGGTGTGGACCGTGCTGTTGGCGATCGCCGATCGCGCGCTCAGGGCCGCGCCGGGCGATCCGGAAGCGCTGGTGCTCGCCTGCCGCGCGCTCGCGCATCGCGGCCAGGGGCGCCGCTCGCTCGAGACGCTGCGCACGCACGTGGGCGCGCGCACGGCCACGGGCTCGGGCGCGATCGAGCGACTGCTCGCCGAGCTGAGCGCGCTCGATCCCGAGTGCGCCATCGAGTGCCACCTGGTGCTCTCGCGCGAGCAGCTCCGCTGGGGCGACTTCGAGGCGGCGCGCGCTACGCTCGATCGCATGCCGCTCGGCAAGCTCGACATCGGCGCCGCCGGACGCGCGGCCATCCTGCGCGCCGAGGCGCTGGCGCGCTCGGGCGATCCGTCGGCGGCAGCGCAGGAGCTCGAGCGGGCGCGCATGCTGATCGGCCCGGGCAACATCAACATCGCGCTGGCGCAGGCCGAGCTGGCGGTGCTGCGCGGCGACCTGACCGCAGCGCGCGCCGCCCTGCGCGAGCTGGCACCGCGCACCCGCGCGGTCTCGAACCTCGAAGGCCGGCGCGCCACCACGCTCGCGCTCTCGTACTTGTTCGAGGAGCGCTACCCGCGCGCGGTCGCCTGTGCGCGGCGCGCGCGGCTCGCCTACCGCCAGCGCGGCGAGCGGCCGGTGGAGGCGCTGGTGCCGATCATCGAGATCTCGGCGCTGATCGGCCTCGACGAGCTGGACCGCGCCACCGCGGTAGCGCTGCGCGAGTCGAGCGAGATCCTGTCGCACGCGACGGCCGGCGCGCGCGAGCTGGGCGAGACACTCGGCGACGGTCCGACGGTGCTGTTCCACGCCGGCGTGCACTGGCGGCGCGGCGAGCTGGGCCGCGCGCGCGACCTCGGCGAGCGCGGGTTCCAGGCGCTCAACCGGCGCGCCGACAGCATCTTCCGCGCGATCGTCGCACGCGATCTGGCGCGCGTGGCCATCGGGCTGGGCGATTTCCAGCGCGCCGAGGAGCTGCTGCGCGTGGCGGCGGGCGTGGCGGCCGAGCCCGGCCTGGCGGTGCTGCGTCCGATGTGCGATCTCGACTTCGCGCTGCTCGCCGAGGTGCGCGGCGATCGCATCGAGGCGCGCCGCCGCGTCGAGCATGCGCTCTCGGGAACGGTGCGCTCGCCGTTCGCGCGCATCGAGGCGTGGGCGCTCGCCGGCGCGGACGGACCGCCGCCGCGCGCCGCGTTCGGGGCGGCCGGCGCGTACGCCGAGCTGCGCCTCGCCGAGGTCGGGCTCGAGCACCGGCGCGAGCAGACGGTCGGAGAGACGGCCGCGTCGTTGGAACGGAGCGCGATCGCGGCGGAGGCGGCGATTCGCTGGTACCGGCGCGTGGGCGCGGACCTCGAGGCGGCGCGCGCGCTGGTGGCGCTCGGCGAAGCGCGCGCACGCCAGGGCCGTCACGACGAGGCGCGCTTCGCGCTCGGCACTGCCGGCACGCTCGCGGCCGCGCACCAGTTCCGTCCGCTCACCGTCGCGCTCGCGCTGGTCGAAGCGGCGCTCGCCGATCGCACCGGCGAGCTCGACGCGTACGCCGCCGCGCTGGCACGTGCCGGCGCCGAGGCCGGCGATCGCCTGGTCGATCCGTCCCTGGTCGCGGCCTGCGCGCGCCTCGGCGTGCCGGTGGCGGCGGCGCCCGCGCCCGGCCTCGAGATGTGGCGCGATCGGGTGGCGCGGCTCGGGCTCGCCCGGCCGGCGGCGGTGCACTGCACGCTCGACGGCCACACCTGGCTGCTCGCCGCCGACGAGCCGCTGCCGCGCTGCGACCTCACCGCCGATCTCGACGCGGGCGAGGTGCGCGCGTCCGACACGCACCTGCCCTTGCCGCGGCAGAAGCTGCAGCTGCTCGACGCGCTGGTCCAGGCTGGCGCCGGCGGGGTCACCATCGAGCAGCTCTATTTGAAGCTGTGGGGCGCGCGCGAGTACCATCCGCTGCGCCATCGCAACACCGTCTACGTGGCCCTCGCCCGGCTGCGCGAGTCGCTCGCCAAGCTCACCCACTCCGAGGCGCTGGTCGAGCTTTCGGACGGCCGCTACCGCCTGGGGCCCGATCTGCACGTCGCGCTCTTGAGGTCCAATACGTTGACTCCATTAGCCTTTTCGCCAGGACAGACGAAGTAAGACCTACATCCACCCCGGTTGTGGTTATTTCTCGGTTCATGAAGAGCAAGACCCTGGCGATCGTGGTGCTTCTGGTTGGCGGGTGTGCTGGCAATCCGAACAATGTCGGCGGCGGCGGCGGCGACATGGCCGGGGGACAGCTCGACGGCCACCTGCAAACCGGCTGCGAGATCGACTCCGACTGCGATGACGGCAAGCTGTGCCACACCGCGCACTGCCAGTCGCAGGTGTGCACCTACGTCGACATCCAGTGCGACGCGCCCGACTCGTGCAACACGTCGGCGTGCGACCCGACGGACGGCACCTGCAAGACCAGCCCGGGCGGCGACGGCACGATGTGCACCACCACCGACGGCCTGGGCGGCACCTGCACCTCCGGCAGCTGCCTGCCGCTGCCCACCTGCTACGACGTGAACAACTCGTTCAACTACATCTATTGTGACTACGGTCCGGAGGACGACTCGACCGACCCGTCCACCTCGTTCTCGAGCCCCACCCAGGTGCTCGACACCTACGCGTGCGCGACGGGCGAGACCGGGCCCGAGGTCGCCTACCAGTTCATCCCCGACGCGGACGGCGACGTGACCGTGGCGCTCACCCCGATGGCGCCGAGCGGTGCCGATGGCGGGACGGGCACCGCGCCGGACCTCGATCTGATCGTCCTCGACCAGACCTGCGACGCCAAGGCGGCGTGCATGAACCCGGCGCTGGCGGGCGGCGGTTACGCCGGCATCACCGCCGGGAACGGCGTCGAGCGGCTGACGTTCAAGGCACTCTCGAGCCACACCTACTACTTCGTCGTCGACGCCAAGAACGGCGCGATGGGCAACTTCCGTCTGGAGATCGAGGCATGCGGCTCGTGCCAGCCGACGCCGACCACCACGCTCGCCTGCAACCAGTCGATGCCGCTCGCCGGCGATACCTCCAAGGGCAAGAGCGATCTCTCGATGTACACCTGCACCCAGGGCACCGGCACGCAGTCGGTGATGGCGCCGGGCAACGAGCAGGCGTTCCTCTTCAACACCGTCGCGCCGAGCACGCAGCAGGTCACCGCGAAGGTGGTCAACGCGTCCAAGGCGGTGACCCTGTTCGCGCTGCCGTCGAACCTGGGCGCGTGCGATCCGACCAGCTGCCTGGGCTCGGCCACGGCCACCGGCACCGCGCCCAACATGAGCGCGTCGCTCACCTTCAGCGCCGATCCGGATCCGTTCAGCGGCGGCCCGGCGCACTACTGGGTGGTCATCGATACGCCCGCCGCGGGCGCCGACGCCACCTTCGGGCTGCAGATCAACTGCGCGGCCTACTGCTCGAACGCGAACGGCGACACGCTCGACTGCAGCACCAAGACGGCGTCGGCCAACAACGGCGTGAGCGGCTCGACCAACGACATCAGCGCGTGGGGGCCGACCGGCGCGGCGTGCGGCGGAATGAGCAACCTGTCGGGTCCCGAGTACGCCTACCTGTTCCACAAGACGACCACCAGCAACAAGCCGATCTACACCCTGACCCTGGCGGCGCTCACCACCGGCAAGCACCTCGGCATGGTGGTGCTCGACGCCGGCGCGACCAGCCCGGCCGCGTGCGACCCGTCGAAGGCCTGCGCCGTGACCGCGCCGGTGACCGTGGCCGCGACCACGACCGTCCTGGCGTCGACCGGGACCTACGTGGCGGCGGCAACTGGCACCACCGAAGGCGGCACCGACGGCAAGACCGCCGTGCTGACCCTGACCACCGGCACCACGGCCGAGCGCTGGTACTGGGTGATCGTCGACGGCGTCAATGGCGATGTGTCCGACTACGCGCTCAGCATCAGCGCCGGCTGCCCGTAGTCATCAGCTCCGCCAGGCACCAACCCCCACCAACAAGCAGCCGACGATCGCCGCGACGAAGCCGGCGCCGCCCACGTACGACCAACGAATGACCCGGGCGCGCTCGGCGTCGGACAAGGCGCCGTGCAGCGAGAACGGCCGCAGCCACCAGCCAGCGACCAGCTGCGCGCGCGGCTTGAGCAGGCGATAGAGCAGCACGTGGTACCAGAAGCCGGCCGGCACCCCGACGCCCATGCCGAGCGCCAGCAGCACCAGCCCGCCGCCGAACAGCCAGTGCCACGGCGCGATGGCGACCAGCGCGGTCGCGCCGAGCACGCCGGCAAGCACCGCGACCACGAGCACCAGCTCGAACACACGATCATTGTAGCAGCTACGAGGACTTGCGCCCCCTGTGGAGCGAATTTCGCGATATGATACCCCTTCGCCAAAGGGGTCCGAGCGCAATGGAAGTCACTCGCGAGGCGGACGGTTCCGGATCGAGCTCGTCGGATACGTTGCGGCTGGATGGGCTCGGCGCGAGCGGCGCGGAGCTCGAGCGCGCGCGGCGCACGGTCACGTTCCTCGAGCAGCTACTGCCGGCGCTGGTGGACGGCGCCGAGGCGGCGCAGGCGCTGCGCGACATCGCGATGCTGAAGTCGGATCCGCTCGACGACCCGGCGGGCGCGCTGGAGGCGATGCGCGCGGCGTTCAAGCGCAGCCAGTCGGTGGTGATCGCGCGCGCCTATCGCAAGGCGGCGGTGCGCGCGGGCTCGGTCGAGGACCAGCTGCTGGCGCTCGAGGGCGAAGCGAAGGCCGCGCCGTCGTTCGCGTACCGGGCGGCGCTCGAGCTCGAGCGCGGGCTCTTGCTCGAACGATCGCTCGCCAACCCACAGGCCGCGCGCCACGCGTACGCGCAGGCGGTCGAGCTGCACCCCGCCGACGCGCCCGCGCTGACCGCGCTGTTGCGCCTGGCGTTGCGCGAGGGGGATCACGCCACCGCCGCCGAGCAGTGCAGCAAGATCGCCGACTGTGTCGTCGATGCCGGCGTGAAGGCCGAATACCAGGCGTGGTCCGGCCGGTTGCTGGAGCTCGCGGGGCAAAGGCCGGCGGCGCTCGCGGCGGCGTTGCGCGCGGAGTTTCTGGCGCCCGACTCGCCGTCGGTGCGCTTTCTTTTGGAGCGGCTGCTCGGCCTCGAGGACAAGCCGCGCGAGCTGTGCGTGCTGCTCGAAGCGCAGGTGAGCGCAGGACTGATCGAAGCGTCCGAGGGCTGGTTCGATCTCGGCATCCTGCAGCGCTATCGCGTCGGCGATCCGGATCGTGCGGAGCGCGCGTTCACCCTGGTCGTCGCGTCTTCCGAAGGCGCGTCGCGCGCGGCCGCGCTGGCCGAGCTGGCCGATCTGGTGGCGCACAAAGAGGACTGGCCGCGGCTGCTCGCGATCGAGGTGCAGCGCGCCGCCACCGAGGAGACGCCGCTCGGGCGCGCGATCGCGTGGACGCGCATCGGCCAGCTGCGCGAGGACAAGCTCGCCGATCTCGACGGCGCGGTCGACGCGTACGCCAAGGCGATCGAGGCCGACGCCAGCCACCTGCCCGCGCTCGAGGGCGCCGGCCGCATCTACGGGCAGCGCGGCACCATCGACCGGCTGTTGTGGATGCACAAGAAGGAAGCCGCCGGCGCTACCTCGCCACAGGAGCGTTCCGCGGCGCTGCGGCGGGCCGGCGAGCTGTCGGCGGCCGATCCGGCGCTGCTCGACGAGGGGATCGTGCTGCTCGACGAGGCGGTGCGCCTGGCGCCCGATCACGCGGCCACGTTCGCGGCGCTCGAGCGCGCGCTGCGCAAGAAGGGCGCGTTCGCCGAGCTGTGCACGCTCTATCAGCGCGAGGTGGACCGCGGGGTCGAGCCGCGCCGGCGCGGTGCGCTGCTCACGCAGATCGGCGAGCTGGCGGCGGAGCGGCTGGGCGATCCCAAGCGCGCCGTCGCTGCGTTCCGTGCCGCGGCCGAGCTGGACACCTCGGGCCCGCACTACGCGCTGTTGCGCCTGGCCCAGCTGCTCGACGGCGAAGGCGAGCTGGCCGAGCTCGAGCCGGTGCTGGTGAAGCTCACCGCGCTCACCGAGGATCCGTCGCAGCAGGCGTCGTTGTACGAGCGCGCGGCGATCTTGAAGGAGCAGCGCGGCGATCTCGACGGTGCGGTGAGCGCCTACCGCCGCGCGCTCGATGTCGCGCCGGCGTCGCACGCGGTGTTCAACTCCGCCGGGCGCGCGTTTGCGCGGGCGCAGCGCTACGACGAGCTGCTCGCGCTGCACGAGCGGGAGATGGCCGGCGGCGATCCGGCCGCGCGCACCACGTTCGCCTACAAGGCCGGTGTGCTGTTGGCGCGCCGCCTCGATCGTCGGGCGGACGGCATCTCGCGGCTCAAGGAATCGTTGGCGCTCTCGCCGGCGAACCTGCCCGCGCGCATCGCACTGGCGGCGCTGTACACCGAGGAGCGGCGCTGGGAAGAGCTGCGGCCGCTGGTGGCCGAGCTGCCGGTGAGCCCTGCCCTGCTGGTGCGGCGCGCCGCGCTGGCCGAGGCGAACGGCGCACCCGAGGAGGCGCTCGCGCTCTACCAGACGGCGCTCGATCGCGGCGTGACGGTCGCCGCCCGGCCGCGCGCGCGGCTGTTGGCGCAGCTGGGCCGCTGGCGCGAGCTGGCGGTGAGCTACGAGGACGAGCAGACCAACGGCGTGACCGGCGCGCCGGCGGTGCAGGCCCGCTATCGCGCGGCGGAGCTCTCGGCCGATCGGCTGCAGCAGCCGGAGCGCGCGGTCGAGCTGCTCGACGCCGCGTTGGCCGTCGAGCCCACTTCGATCCCGCTGTTGCTCGCGCTCAAGCGCATCCTGCCGGAAGACTCGGAGCGCAAACGAACGGTCTTGAGCCAGCTGATCGCCGCGGTGGACGACTCGGCGCTGCGCGGGCCGCTGTTGGCCGAGCTCGCCGCCGCGCCGGGGCTGCCCGAAGCCGAGCTGTTGGCGACCCGCGCCAGCCAGCTCGCGCTGGCGCCGCGCGATCCGGTGCTGACCGTGCAGCTGGAGCTGGTGCTGGAGGCGCGCCGCGATCGCGAAGGGCTGGCGGCGGCGCTGCGCGATCTGCGCCGGCATGGCAAGGGCGACTCGGCGCTCGCCGCGGATGCCAAGGCCCGGCTCGGCGCGGTGCTCGAGGAGCTGGGCTCCTTGCGCGAGGCCGCCGATTCGTTCGAGGAGTCGCTCGCGTCGTCGCAGAACTCGCTGTTGGCGCGCCTGGCGCTGCCGCGCCTGTATCACGCGCTCGGCGACGAGGCGCGCACCGTTGCGTCGCTGCGCAGCCTGGCGCAGTCGCTGCCGCCCGGCGCCGAGCGCGCGGTGTGCCTGCGCCGCCTGGCCGCGCATCACCGTCAGCGTGACGACTTCGAGCAGGCGGCGAGCACGTTGGAAGAGGCGCTGGCGACGCACCCGCTCGACTTCGTCGCGCTGCGCGAGCTCGAAGGGCTGGTCGCGACCAGCAAGCCCGAGCGGCTGATCGATCCGCTCTTGCGCGCGTTTGCGGTCGAGAAACCGGGCGCGCAGCGGACTTCCATCGGCCTGGCGCTGGCGGTGCGCATGTTGCGCGCCGAGCGGCTCGGTCCCACGCGCGAGGTGCTCGACCAGGTGCTCGCCGACGATCCGGCGGTGCTGGGTGCGCTGCTGCTGCGCGCCGAGCTCGAAGAGCGCCTGCAGGCGTGGCCGACCGCGGCCGCCGCCCTGGACGCGGTCGCCGCGCACGCCGACGCGGCGACTCCGTTGCGCGCCGAAGCGTTGCGCCGCCGGGCGCGCGTGCAGCTCGATCAGCTCGGCGATCTCGAGGCCGCGCGCGCCACGGCCGAGCGCCTGGGCGAGCTCGATCCGGATGGGCTCGCGTCGCTGGAGGTGCGCCTGCAGACCGCCGAGCGCGCCGGCAACGATCCCGCGCAGACCGCCAAGTTGCTCGAGCGGCTGATCGCGCACACCGACCTCGACGACGAACGGCGCGCCGCGCTGCAGCTCGCGCTGGCCAGCCTGCAGGACGACAAGCTCGGCGACGCCGCGGCGGCGATCCAGACGCTCGGCGCGATCAAGCTGCCCGGGCGCCGCCGCGACGCGGTCGATCGGCTGCTCGATCTCGGCGGGCGCACCGGCCGCTGGGATCTGGCTGCGTCGGCGCTCGAGCAGACGCTCGATCGCACCGGCGAGATGGAGCCGGGCTGGGAGCTGGCGATTCGCAGCCGGCTGGCCAACCTGCTCGAAGGGCCGCTCGAACGCCGCGACTCGGCCGCTCGACAATACGAGCGCATCGTGGTGATCGATCCCGGTCACGTGCCGGCGCTCGAGCGGTTGGCGGTGCTCTCGGCGGACAGCGCGCCGGAGAAGGCGCTCGATCACCACCGCGCGCTGCTGGCCGCCGAGCCGCGGCGGCTATCGTCGTATCGCTCGATGCGCCAGCTGTTCCTCAAGCTCGGCGATCAGGACGGCGCGTTCCTCACCGAGGCGGTGCTCGAAGCGGTGGGCGTCGCCGACGAAGAGGAGGCGTACTTCTACCGGCAGCGACGCGCGCTGCTCTCGGGCAGCCTGGAAGGCACGCTCACCGCCGAGGAACGCGAGCTGGTCGCGCCGGAGGCGGGCGCGCCGGTGTTCGCGCTCCTGCGCGCGCTGAGCCCGGCGTTGGCCAAGGTGTTCCCGGTCGACTTCAACGGGTACGGCGTCGCGCCCGACGAAGCGCCCGGGCAGGGCGCGCTGGCGACGATCGCCGCGCGCGTCGCGACGCTGTTCTCGGTGAGCGCGTACCGCTTGCTGCCGGCGCCCAACCGCATCGGACCGTGCGTCGAGCCGGGGGTGCCGCCGATCTTGTTCGTGCCGCGCAACCTCGACGATGCCACGCCGCGCGAGCAGCTGTGTGTGTTCGGCGAGCTGATGGCGCGCGTGGGCTTCGACGCGATCGTCGGCGATCCGCGGCGCCTCAGCACCACCTCGCCGGCGCTGCTCGATCACCTGCTGTGGGCGGCGTGCGAGCTGTCGGTGGCGGACTGCCAGGCGCCACAGCGCGGTCGGCCGGTGTACGAAGACGTCAAGCGGCGCCTCGAAGCGGCGACCTCGTCGCGGCCGCGCGCGGAGCTGACGCTGGCCGCGACCCGCGTGCTGGGCGACGGGCCGGTGCCATCCGGCGATACCATCCTGGCGTCGATGAATCGCATCTGCACGCGCGCGGCGATCCTGACCGCGCAAGATCCGGCGATCGCCA
The DNA here is from genome assembly GCA_003170275.1 of Myxococcales bacterium. GTDB lineage: Bacteria > Myxococcota_A > Polyangia > Palsa-1104 > Palsa-1104 > PALSA-1104. Next base: position 18,794 of record PNAM01000096.1, on the reverse strand, counting down.
TCGCCTCGTTGCGCGCGCGGCAGGGGATCGCCGGTGTCGGGCTCGACGCGCTGCCCGCCGACCTGCTCGCGGTGCTGCCGTTCGTCGTCTCGCGCGGGCTGCAAACCATCCGCGCCCGGCTCAAGATCGGAGTCATCGCATGAGCCAGTCAGAAGTCACGATCTCCTGCCCGCATTGCCGGCGCCAGTACCAGATGAAGGCCGATCCGGAGCGCATGCAACGGATGCAGCCGCGCGCGACGTGCGGGCGCTGCCGCAAGACCTTCGATGTCGCCAGCCGCATCGTCACGCCGGCGACGCCGCTCGACGAGCAGCCGGCGCCGCTGCGCGCCCCGCCGCCGCCGACGCGCACGCCGAAGAGCGAGCCGGACGAGATGATGGCCGATCTGGCGCGCGAGTTCGCGGACGTGGCCGCGCGCTTCACGCCGGTGGGCATGCGACGGCCGGCCGAGCTCGAGCACGCCGCGCCGCCGTCGACGGCGAAGAGCTCGCTCGCCGAGCTCGAGCTTCCCGACGACGCGTTCCCCGAGGCTGCGCGCGAGGAGTTCATGGTCGCCGAGCCGACCCGCTCGCGGCCGGTGCCGCCGCTGACCTGGGTCGAGCGGGCCGATCCCGGGCTCGGCGAGCTGACCGCCCAGAAGAGCGCCGGCGCCGAGGCGCTGGCGGCGCTGCTCGCCGACGCCTAGTTTCGCCGCAGGGTGATCGCGAGGTGCAGGTCGTCGAGCAGGAGGGAGACCTGCTCGTCGCGCTGCACTGGCGCGTAGCGGAAGGTGATGTGCAGCTTCTGGGACGCGCCGGGGGCGATGGTGAGGACCTCGGGGTCGCGGTCGGGGAGCCACTCCTGTTTTTCGCGCGGGCATTGCAGGTGGGCGTGGCTGCGGTCGAGGCGGGCGTCCTTGCTGCCGCGGTTCTCCGCGACCAGACAGATGGTGAGCTCGCGCTCAGCAGGGAGCGGACCGTTGTCGACGCTGCCCGGGTTGTCCATCGCGGCGATCACCGAGCCGGCGGAGGCGCCGGTCGAGCCACAGTAGGAGATCGCCAGGTTGCCGCTCGAGCCGGAGTGCTTGACCTCGCTGAATTCGGCGGCGCAACCGGCGGCGAGCACGAGCACCGTCACGAGCCAGGCCCGGCGCTCCATCAGAACCACTCCGGCTTCATGCGCGCGTAGGAGTCGTCGCCGCGCTCGCACAGCGCCGCGAGCTGCGCGACGCGCGGCACCTCGGTGGCGAACCAGTACTGCGCGGCCTGCAGCTTGCCGCGATAGAAGTCCTCTTCGCGCCCGTGCGCCAGGGTCGCCGCGCGCAGCCATTGCCAGCCGACCGCCAGGATCGAGAACAGCTCCAGGTAGTCCGCCGAGTGCAGCATCATGCCCTCCACGTCGCCCGCCGCCGCCTTCTTGCCGAGCGTCGCGGTGAGCTGCGCGACCACGCCGAAGCTCGCGTGCAGCGCCGCGCCCCACTCCGCCGCCACGCCCGCCGCGCGCGCTCGCTCCACCGCCTGCGCGATCTCTTCGCCGAAGAGGCGCAGCGCCGCGCCCCCCTCGACCGTCACCTTGCGTCCGAGGAGGTCCATGCTGTGGATGCCGGTCGTCCCCTCGTGGATGCTGTTGAGCTTTTGATCGCGCAGCCACGCCTCGGGCAGAAACTCGCTCGAGTATCCGTACCCGCCGTGGATCTGCAGCGCGAGCGCGTTGGCCTCGAAGCCCTTCTCGGCGGGAAAGCTCTTGGCCACCGGGGTGAGCAGATCGAGCAGCAGCGCCGCGCGGTGGCGCTCCTCGGGTGACGCCGCGCTGGTCGCCAGATCGGAATAGCGCGCGGTGGTGGCGAGCAGCGCCAGGCCGCCCTCGACGATCGCCTTGCAGCGCAAGAGCATACGCCGCACGTCCGCGTGCTCGACGAGCGGCACCTGCGGCTGGGCCGGATCGCGCGAGCGCAGCGACCTGCCTTGCGTGCGCACCTGCGCATAAGCCACCGCCTCGTGATACGCCACCGACGCGGTCGCCACGCCGTTCATGCCGACCATGATGCGCGCCTCGTTCATCATCTGGAACATGTACGAGATGCCCTTGTGCGGCTCGCCCACCAGCCACCCGTGGCAATCGTCATCGGTGCCGAGCTCGAGCGCGAGCGACGGCAGCCCGCGCCAGCCGATCTTGTGGATCACGCCCGCCACCTGCACGTCGTTGGGCTGCAGGCGCCCGTCGACCAGCCGGCGGCTCGGCACGCAAAACAGCGACACGCCCTTGATACCCGCCGGCGCTCCGTCGATGCGCGCCAGCGTCAGGTGGACCACGTTCTCGGTGAGGTCTTGGTCAGCGCCGGAGATAAAGATCTTCGAGCCCTTGAGGAGGTAGTGGCCGCCGCTGGTCGGCGTGGCGCGCGTGCGCACATCGCTCAGGCTCGAGCCGGCCCGCGGCTCGGTGAGCGCCATCGTGCCGGTCCACTCGCCCGCGTACAGCCGCGTCATGTAGTCGCGCTTGAGCGTCTCGTCGCCGAACGCCTCGAGGAGGTGCGCCGCGCCGGCGGTCAGCCCGACGTAGCCGTAGGCGCTCAGGTTCGCCGCCATCAGATACGCGGTGCCGAGCGTGGACACGGCGAGCGGCAATTGCTGGCCGCCGACCTGGTACGGCCGGGTCGCCGCGGTCAGCCCGAGCGCGACCAGCTGCGGGTAGATGGTCTTCATCAAGGGATGCACCTTGACGCGCCCGTGCTCGAAGGTGGGCGGCTCGGCATCCATCGGTTTGTACGCGGGATAGAGCACCTCGCGCGCGAGTCGACGCGCAGCGGCGAGGAACAGATCGAACGTCTCGCGCGAGTGCTCGGCGAACGACGGCAGCGCGCACAGCGCCTCGGCGTCGCACAGCTCGTAGAGCACGAACTCGATCTCGCGATCGGAGAGCAGCGGGTTGGCCATTACAACGCCTCCTCGAGCGCCGCGGCCAAACGGTCCACCTCGTCGAGCGTGTTGTAATGCACCAGGGACGCGCGCACCACGCCGTCGCTCAGCCCGAGCGCGTCGCACAGGCGCTTGGCGTAGAAGTGGCCGTGCTTGATCCCCACCTTGCGCTGCGCCACCGCCTCGACGATCTCGCTCGCGCGCCGGCCGTCGACGGTGAAGCTGATCGTCGGCACCTCGGGCCGCCCAATCAGCCGCACGCCGCGCTTGCCGCGCAGATAGCCGAGCAGGCGTTCGAGCAGCCGCGTCTCGTGCGCCTGGATCTCGGCCGCCGGCACCTCGCGCAGGTACTCGAAGATGCCGCCGAGCGCGTGCGCGAGCTCGTAGCTCACGCCGCCCGGCTGCAGCTTGTAGGGAACCTCGTCGTCGCCGATGAACTCGTGGTTCAGCTTGGCGAGCGCCAAGAGTCGCTCTCGCTTGCCGTACAGCGCCGCCTGGTGCGGCCCGAACACCTTGTACAAGCTGCACACGTAGTAGTCGACGTCCCACGCCGCCACCGCGAGCGGGCGATGCGGCGCGAACGCCACGCCGTCGACGCACACCTGCGCGCCGTGCGCGTGGACCAGGCGCGTCCATTCCTCGACGGGATGCACCACGCCGAGCAGGTTCGACGCGTGCGTAAAGCACACCAGCCGCGTGCGCGGTCCGAGGAGCGGCTCCAGATCTTCGGCGCGCAGCGCGAACGACTCGTGATCGACGCGCCACTCCCTGACCACCACGCCGCGAGACGCCAGCCGCCGCCACGGCCCGATGTTCGCCTCGTGATCGCAATCGGTGACCACGATCTCGTCGCCCGGCTTCAGCGAGGGCGCGAAGGCCTGCGCCAGGTTCGCCAACAGCTGCGTCGACGAGGCGCCCTGCACCAGCTCGCACGCCTCGCGCGCGCCGAAGAACTGCTGCAGCCCGACGCCGGCCGCCGCCACCCGCTCGCCCGCCAACACCGACGGCGCGTACGCCCCGCCGAGCTGCACGTTCGAGGTCAGGTAGAACTCGCGCACGCGCTCGATCACGCGCCCGAGGATCTGCGATCCGCCCGCCGAATCGAGCAGCGCCCATTCGCTCGCCAGCGACGGAAACTGCGCGCGCACCCATGTCAGATCGAGCGTCAAGTGATACCGTCCTCCAAGGTGTTGTACTACATCCGCAACCTGCATTACTCGGTGTACCTGGTGATCCCGCTGTTCAGCGTGGCGACCATGGTCATCGCCATCACGCGCACCAAGGGCGTGACCGCCACGCTCGCCTGGATCTTCGCGATCATGGCGCTGCCGATCCTCGGCGCCACGCTCTATTTCCTGATCGCCAACCCGAGCATCAAGCGCACCACGCGCAAGAAGCGCCAGGCCGCCGAAGAGGTGCGCGGCGCGATCGCCAACCAGCTCGGCGATCGCCCGTCGGCGTTGCGCTCGGCGCAGCTCAACGCGAGCGAGTGCTCGATCGTCCGGCTCTCCGAGGCGCTCACCGAAAACGTCGCCACCGAGGGCAACCACGTCGACCTGCTCGCGCGCGACGAGGACGCGTTCCAGCGCATCGAGACCGCGCTGCGCTCGGCCACGCGCAGCATCTGGGCCGAGTACTACATCATCCGCAGCGACGAGACCGGCATGCGTTTTCTCGATCTGTTGATCGAGCGCGCCAAGCAGGGCATCGAGGTGCGGCTGCTCTACGACGCGGTGGGATCGATCGGGCTCGACGCGCGTCGGCTGCGCGAGATCCGCAAGGCGGGCGGGCGCGCCGAGGGCTTCTTGCCGCTCAACCCGCTGCGCCGTCGCTGGGCGTTCCACCTGCGCAACCACCGCAAGCTGATCGTGGTCGACGGCGAGGTCGGCTTCACCGGCGGCATGAACATGGGCGACGAATACTCGGGACGGGCGCGCCGCCGCGGCCGCGCGCACTTTCGCGACACGCACCTGTCGCTGCGCGGCCCGGCCGTCGAGGCGCTCGCGCAGACCTTCGCCGAGGACTGGAACTTCGCCACCGACGAGACGCTCGCGCCGCCGATACGACCTCAACCAATCCCCGGCGCGACCTCGGTGGTGGCGGTGGTCTCGAGCGGCCCCGATCAGGAGTACAACGCCGCCGCGTTCATCTACTTCTCGGGCATCGCCGCCGCGCAGGAGCGCTGCTACGTGACCAGCCCGTACTTCATCCCCGACGAGCCGACGCTGCTCGCGCTGGTCAGCGCGGCCAAGCGCGGCGTCGACGTGCGGCTGCTCCTGCCGGCGCGCTCCGACGTGATGCTGATCGGCCCCGCCGGCCGCTCGTACTACCCGTGGCTGGTCGAGGCGGGCGTGCGCATCTTCGAGTATCAGCCGTCGATGCTGCACGCCAAGACCATGATGGTCGACGGGCGCTGGGGCATGGTCGGCTCGGCCAACGTCGACGTGCGCTCGTTCCGGCTCAACTTCGAGCTGGGCGCGATCATGTTCGATCGCGCATTCGCCGCGCGTCTGGAGAGCCGCTTCCTCGCCGACCTCGAGCAGAGCCGCGAGGTCAGCCGCGCGGAGGTCGACGCCCGCACCTTCGCCACCCGCTTCGGCTGCGGCCTGGCGCGCCTGCTCTCGCCGCTACTGTAAGCCCTCGCGCAAACACTCGGCGTACCACTTCGCCGCGCTGAGCGAACGATCGATGCCGATGCGCGCCGCGGAGATCACGAACGGCACGTGGTAGTCGGCCGCCAGCCCGCGCTGAAAGCCGGTGATCGCCCACTCTCCGTCGAGCCCATGGCCGGGCGCGCGGATCACCGTCATGCCGCCGCCGTGCGCTTCGATCAGCAGGCGCGCGAGCAGAAAGCCGAGGCGCGCGGCGTCGTCCTTGTCGAGCGGCCCGTCGCTGGCGACCCACGCGTCGACCGCCGCCAGCGTGCGCGTCGGCTCGAGCTCGGGGCCCGGCAGCCCGAGCTCACCGGCGAGCTCCGCGCTCGCCCCCGCCATCATCTCCCACATCCGCTGCGGCGAATGCATTTACCCGCGAGACGGACGGCCGCGCGCTGCCGCGCGATTGGTGCGAATGCGTTCCTTGCGCAGGGCCGCGCAGCGCTCGCAAAGCTCCGCCGACATGAGCTGTCCCAAGATGGCCGTCGGCTGTCCGGGGCGTTTTCCGCAGCTCCGGCACATGACGACCTTCTTGTCGGTGGATCGAAGCGAAGACGTCGACGACGGTGAAGATGACGGCTTCTCGCTTCGCATGCCGGGCTTCTCCGCCGGCTTGGGGCTGCGCGCACTGGGCGCTGCAGCAGACCGCTTTCTGAGCATCCTTGATTTTACCATTGAATTCGCACTGGCGCCCGTCCCGGTTGCAGGAGTATAACCGCGCGAAATCATGAAGACCATCACAGAGTTCTCCCAAACGACGATTCAGAAGGCCGCCAAGGTTCACGCCCAATTGACGCAAGACGGCATAGCTGTTGATCAATTAGGCGAACGCCTGAGCACCGAGGTAGGCGTAACCGGCGATCGCGCCGCCCGCCTGCTCGAAGCGCTGGAGGCGGTTGGCGACAAAACCGACCGCGTTCGGCTGGTGCGCGTGTTCGCCGCCGAGCATTCTCCGCCCGGCGCGAAGAAGATCGGCGAGTTCAACTACGTCATCGATCTGCAGCCCGACATGCGCGCGGCCGCACGTGACGATCGACGCGGCGGCAAGGGCGGTCGCGATCGCGGCGGTCCCGGCGGTAGCGGCAAGGGTCCGCGCATGCCGGGCGGCGCCGGCGTACCGCTCGGCCGCGACGGGCTTCCCAAAGAGGAGCGCGGCACCATCCCGCCGGTGGGCATGGGCTGGACGCTCACGCGCGCGGCGGTTCCGCCCGGCGAGCGTCGTGATCGCGGCGGTCCCGGCGGCAAGCCCGGCCGCGGCAAGCCGCGCGGTGGCAAGCCAGGCGATCGGCCCGGTCGTCCCGGCGGCGGTCGCCCCGGCGGCGGTCCTGGCGGCGCGCCCGGCGATCGGGGTCCCCGTCGAGACGGCCCGAGGGTCGAAGGCGCGGGCGATCGTCCGCAGGGCCCGCGTCCGCCGCAGGGCCCGCGTCCGCCGCGTCCGCCGGAGGGTCCGCGCACGCACGGACCGTATCCTGCGCGCGCCGCGGCGCCGGGTGATCCCGCGGCCGCAGGTCCAGGCGGCGAAGCCGGCGATCCCGCCAAGCCCCGTCGCCGTCGTCGCGGCGGTCGCGGTCGCGGCAAGGGTCCGCAGGTGCCGGGCCAGACGCCGGTGCAGGCCGGCCCGCCGACGCCGGGCGCCGAGAACGCCGCATCCCCGTCGGTGCAGCCGGCGACGCACGAGCCCGCGACGCAACCGCCTGCGCCCGTCACGCACGAGCCGGCGGCAGAGTCCCCCAAGCCTACCGAGTAGCAGCGGTCAGCGCTTTTCCTGATAGAGCGAAACGGAGTTGATGCAGTAGCGCAAGCCGCTGGGCTTCGGGCCGTCGTCGAAGACGTGCCCGAGGTGCCCGCCGCAGCGCGCGCAGTGCACCTCGGAGCGGGTGATGCCGAGGCTGGCGTCGCTCTCGGTCTCGACGCGCTCGCCGGCGATCGGCGCGGAGAAGCTCGGCCAGCCGGTGCCCGACTCGAACTTGGTGTCCGAGGAGAACAGCTCGAGCCCGCAGGCCGCGCACACGTACACCGACTTTTCGTGCGCGTTCCAGTAGGCGCCCGAGAACGCCCGCTCGGTCCCCTTTTCGCGCATCACGCGGAACTGCGACGAGCTGAGCAGCTTGCGCCATTCGTCGTCGGTCTTGACCACCTTGCCGTTCACATCGACCTCCAACTTCGCAGCTTCGCCAGCGTCGTCATCCGGGAAAAACCGTGCGGAACTGGCGTGGCGCGCGCTTGCGCCGCAGGCAACGGGTCTGTGCGCTCATCAAGCAGACCGACAAGGCGCGACGCGGCCGGCCGGTGTGGTTGACGCCCGAGCGGTGCCACACGTGGTTGTGGATCAGCAGCACCTCGCCCGCCACCGCCGGCAACGCGAGCGCACGCTCGACCGCCTGCGCGCGCGCGAGCTCGCCGTCGGGAATGACGCCCCCTTGCGGCGTCGCCAGCCCGCCGAGGTGGCTGCGCGGCAGCACCTCGAGGCAGCCGGCCTCAACGGGGCAATCGTCGAGCGCGGTCCAGATCTGCAGCGTGGGATCGCGATCGACGCCCCAGAAGATACCGCCGTCCTGGTGCCACGGCAGCGCGGTGCCGCCGGCCGCGCTCTTGGTGAACAGCACCGCACGATAGAGCGCCACCTCGTCGGCGATCATGGTGCGCGCCACGCGCCCGAACAGCGGGTTCGACAGCCACTGAAAGAAGCGCGGGTCGAGCTCGAGCTTTTCGATCTTGCGGTAGGCGAGCGACGGACCCTGCCAGCCCTTGCCGAACTCGAGGTCATCGTAGCGGCCGCTCTCCGCGTCGCGCTGGAAGAACATCTCCGGGTAGCGCACCTGCGCTGTCATGATCTCGTCGGCGCGCGTGCGCAGCGCGTCCAGTCCCTCGTCGGTGAGCATGCGCCCCAGCCGCACCCAGCCCTCGCGCTGAAAGGTGGCGAGCAGCGGCTCGAGGTCGAGCTGGGCGGCGGCGGCGGCGAGCATGCGAGGGTAATGGTAGCCTATGGTTGGCCCATGGAGGTGCTGACGCTCGAAGAGCTCGACCGCCAGGCGGAGCGCTTCGATGCGCACGTGCTGGCGAGCCGCGACCTCGACGCGTTCTGCTCGTCGAGCGATTGGACCATGCCGGCGGCGCAGGCGCTGATGGCCGCGCGCACGCCGTGGGTGCGGCGCGGCGAGCACGGGTACGTGGCGCTGATGCGCGCGCTGCAGCCGGGACACGTGCTCGAGCCGCTCGAGGCGATGTGGGGCCTGGCGTGCCCGGTGGTGGGCGAGGACGTGGTCGGGCTGGCCGGCGAGCTGGCCGACGAGTGCCGGCGCGCGCGGCCCGACGCGCTGGTGCTGTGCGGGCTCAAGGCCGGCTCGCCGCGCCTGATCGCGTTGGCGCGCGCGCTGTCGGCGCACTTCCACCTCGGGCTCGGGCCCACCTGTATCCGCTATTGCGCGTCGCTGAGCGGCGGCGTCGACGGCTTTCTGTCGCGACGCAGCGCCAACTTCCGCCTCTCGCTCAAACGCGCGCGTCGTCGCGCCGCCGAACGCGGCATCACCTTCGCGTGCTGCGTGGTCGCGCCCGCCGAGGCCGACGCCGCCTACGATCGCCTGCTCGCCGTCGAGGCGCGCAGCTGGAAGAGCGTCGAAGGGGTGGGCATCACGCACTCGGAGATGCTCGGCTTCTACCGGCTCATGCTGCGCCGGCTCGCCCGCCGCGGCGCGCTGCGGCTGTGGTTCGCGCAGCACGACGGCCTCGACGTCGCGTACATCCTCGGCGGCGTGCTCGGCGACACCTACCGCGGGCTGCAGTTCAGCTTCGCCGAGGGCTACGAAGACTGCTCGCTCGGCAACCTGTGCCAGCTCACCCAGATCGAAGCGCTGGTCGCCGAAGGCGTGCGCGTCTACGATCTCGGCGCCGAGGTCGACTACAAGCGCCGCTGGGGCGAGCTCGTCGACGAAACCGTCACCCTCCTCGCCCTGCGCAGCTAAGCAGACGCCAGGCGGCGTCGGTGAGGGCGATCAGATCGGAGCGCATCCAGGTGCCTTGATCGCCCAGCCGATCGAGGAGCGCGCCTGGGAGGGCGTCGAGGCCGGCGCGGGCGCCGGAGATCGCGCCGGCCATGGCGGCGGTGGTGTCGACGTCGCCACCGACGGCGATCGCGGTGCAGATGGTTCCCAATAGTCGTCCGGGGTGCGCAGAAAGGCGTACAGGCTCCAGGTGACGCTCGGGGTGACGAACGGCGAGATGCCCTGCCAGCCGTCGCTGACGGCGGCGCGGCCGAGCGCGGCGATCGGGCCGGCGGCGTCCTCGGGGGATTGCGCGACCCACTCCGGCAGGCGCGCGATCGCCGCCGCCACCGACGGGTCGACCGGGGCCACCAGCGCAGCCAGCCGCGCGCAGAACGCGGGCACGTCGATCGCGCCGCGTTCGAGGGCAAAGGCGACCGCGCCGGCGATCGCCACCGCGCCGGCCGAGCAGCGCGCGTCCTGGTGCGTGATGCGGCCCTGATCGCACGCCACGCGCACCAGCGCCGCCGGATCGCCGCTGAACAAGAGGCCGACCGGGCCGGCGCGCATCGCCGAGCCGTTGCCTGCCGACGGGGGCGGCGCGCCGGCCTGTTGCCAGGGAACGCCCGCAGCCAGGCGGCGCGCGGCTTCTTCGGTGGCGCGGCCCCGTCCGACGATGCGCTCCTCGACGAAGATCGCGGCGATGCGCGCGGCGTAGTCGGCGGGATCGAACGCGCGGCACGCGACGAAGCTCTGCAGCAGCTCGCGCGCAAGCTGCGAATCGTCGGTGTACTGGCCGAACGCGAACGCGCCGCGGCCGTGCGCTCCCGCCTGACCGGCGCGCAGCACGCCGTCGACGTAGCCGCGGCAGATCTCGGGCGGGTAGCCCTCGACGACGAAGCCGAGCGCATCGCCCAGGCACTGGCCGAGCAGCGATCCGCCGAGCTGCGAGCGCGTGGGCGTGGGCGTGGTCACGCCTTCAGGATAGCGGCTATTTGAACAAGTGGGGCAGGACGCGGCGCGCGTAGTCGATCTGCGGCCGGTAGTGCTGGAAGAGCCCGCCGAGCGTGCCGAACACGCGGCCGATCATCACGAACTCGGGCGGGATGCGGGTCACCGGATCGTCCTGCGCCGCCGCCATCACGCCCGACGCCGAGGCAAACAGCTCCTCGCGTGTGGGCCAGGCGAAGGTCCCCTTTGCCGCAGCCTGGCGAAATCCGTCGAGCAGCGCGCCGGCGAACGCCTGCAGCGTGTCGGGCCGGCCGCTGCGGGTCTGGAAGCCGAGGCGTTCGAACAGCGCCGCCAGTCGCTCGCGATCGCCGGCCAGGAACAGCTGCACCAGCTCGCGATACCCCAGCCGCACCTGGTCGTCGAGCAGGCGCATGCAGCCGAAATCGAGCAGCACCAGGTCTCCGGCGCGCGTCACCAGGAAGTTGCCCGGGTGCGGATCGGCCTGGAAACGCCCGGCCTCGAGGATCTGGCGCAGGTACACCTCGAGCAGCGTGCCGAGGATCTCGGAGCGCTCCTCGGGCGATGCCCCGTCGAGCCGCGTGGTGATCTTCTCGCCTTCGATGTACTCGGCGGTGAGCACGCGCGCTCCGCACAGCTCCCCGATCGGCCGCGGCACCCGAACACCCGGCATGTCCTCGAAGAAGCGCGCGACCTCGGTCATCGACTGCGCCTCGGCCGGGTAGTCCAGCTCGCCGCGCACGCGCTCGCGCACCTCGGTGGTGATGGTCGGATAATCGGCGGGCGGCAACATGCCCTTCATCGCCTCGAGGAACACCTCGAGCAGCGAGAGGTCGTGCTCGATCAGCTCGGCGATCCCGGGCCGCTGCACCTTGACCGCCACCTCCCGGCCGTCGCGAGTCACCGCGCGGTGCACCTGGCCGATCGAGGCCGCGGCCAGCGGCACCTCGTCGAACGAGCGGAAGCGTTCGGCGATCGGGCCCAGCTCGGCCTCGATCACCGCGCGGATCGATTCGAACGGCTCGGCCGGCGCGTCGTCCTGCAGCCCGGCGAGCTGCGCGACCCAGCTGGCCGGTAGAAGGTCCGGGCGCGCGGACAACATTTGCCCCAATTTGAGAAAGGCGCCCTTCTGCGCGACCGAGGTGTCGTAGAAGCGGCGCGCGTTGCGGCGGTGCAGCTTCTCGCGCACCTCGGCCGATTTCTTGCGAGTAAGGAAGGCCGAGTAGATACCGAATGCGCGGTAATCGGCCACCAGCTTGGTCAGCATCCAGCCCGTCGCCGAGACGCGCTTGCCCTTGTGCGACCAGTCGCCCAGCTCATCGGAGATCGAGCGGAGCTCCCACGCAGTCTTCTCGATCCCGGTCAGAAACTCATTTACCTCGGAAATCATGCGCTTCCCTCCTGGGGTGTTGACAACATCATATTTTGTAATACAACAGATTACAGGAGGACGCAAGTGGATGACAAGAACCGCTTGAAAGAGTTTGGGCTGGCGATCGACGAGATCCGCACCCGCATCGAGGCGCAGATCGGCGACGAGGACGTGGCCTACATCAAGAAGGTGCGCCGGTTCTCGCGCAGCATGGAGTTGGCCGGGCGCACGCTGATCCATTTCAGCCCCGAGCCGGTGAGCTTTCTGGCCGGCGTGGCGGCGCTGTGGCTGCACAAGCAGCTCGAGGCGACCGAGATCGGCCACACCGCGCTGCACGGCGCGTTCGACGGGCTGGAGGGCGCCGAGGCGTTCGAGTCGAAGGACTTTCGCTGGGAGACGCCGATCGACGAGGAGTCCTGGAAGTACGGCCACAACGTGCGACACCACCAATATACGAACGTGGCCGGGCGCGATCCCGACATCCACTTCGGCCCGGTGCGACTCACGCAGAACACCCCGCATCGGCTCGCGCACCGCATCCAGGTGCCGTTCCTGCTGCTCGAGTCGTCGCACTTCATGTTCGGCATGAACCTGCACTTCACCGGCGTGATCGATGCGATGGCCGGCAACGGGCGCCCCGAGGAGTTCGACTTCCTCGAGGAGCGCACGCCGGCGACGATCCGCACCGCGTGGACCAAGGCGTTGCGCAAGTACGTGCCCTACTACGCCAAGGAGTACGTGATGTACCCGGCGTTGGCCGGACCGTTCTTCGGCAAGGTGCTGCTCGGCAACTGGCTGGCCTCGACGGTGCGCGACTACTACACCGCGGCCACCATCTACTGCGGGCACGTCGGCGAGGACGTCGCCACCTACGGCGACGGGACCAAGGCCCATGGCCGCGGCGAGTGGTACAAGATGCAGATCGAGGCGGCGAACAACTACGAGGTGTCGCTGCCGGTCTCGCAGTTGTGCGGCGGGCTCGACCGGCAGATCGAGCACCACCTGTTCCCGCGCTTCCCCACCAACCGGCTGCGCCAGGTCGCGCCGGAGGTGAAGCACCTGTGCGCGGTGTACGGCGTCGAGTACCGCTCGGAGTCGTGGGGCAAGACCATCGGCAAGGTGCTGAAGCGGCTCTGGCAGCTGTCGAAACCCGATGCGCCGGCCGCGTCGGTTGCGTCGGTCGCGCCCGCGCCGGCTCCGGTGGAAACGCCGGCGAAGCTACCGCTGAGCGCCGCAGCTTAGACAGCGCCAGACGGGCGGCGCGGATGGATCCTCGTTGAGGCCGACCATGCCGTCCGCGCCCTTGGCGAGCGACTTGCCGCAGTTCTCACACACGCCGGGGCGGTTGAGGATCACGCGCTGCCAGGCGTAGACGGTATCGATCGCATGCACCGGCGGCGGCGACGAGCGCAGCCCCTGCGCCGATTCGGCGATGCGCCTGGCGTCGCGCTTGACGGTCTGCCCGAAGCTCACCGTCTCGGCCACCACGTTGTCCACCAGATCGAAGGTGTCTTCGAGCACGTTGCGGATCAGCTGCGACACGCTCACGCGCTTCTTCTTGGCCTCTTCACGGAGCGTCTCGTCGAGATCGCCGGGCACGCGGGTCTGCACCAGCTTGTCCTTGCGCTCGGCGTCGGCCATCGGCTTGCGACCCCGGCCCTTGCCGGCCGCCTTCGCCGCCGCGCGTTTTGTCGTCATACGAGATATTACAGCGCGTTTCGTGTCAGGATGCCAGCCGATGTTTACCTTCACGTTGTCCTGCTTTCGCTGTCAGGCGGCGCACGATCCGACGGTGCTGCAGACGGTGTGCACGAGCTGCGGGATGCCGTTGCGGGTGGACTACCCGCTCGCGCAGATCAAGCTCGCGCCCGCGGATCTGGCCGGGCGGCCCGCCTCGTTGTGGCGCTACCGCGAGGTGCTGCCGATCGCGCCGGCCGACGCGGTGAGCCTGGTCGAGGGGTGGACGCCGCTCGTGCCGGTGGGCGAACACGTGTGGATCAAGGACGAGTCGCGCAATCCGACCGGCTCGTTCAAGGCGCGCGGCCTGGCGCTGGCGGTGTCGATGGCGCGCGCGCTCGGTGCTCGCGCGCTGTGCGCCCCGTCGGCCGGCAACGCGGCGGGCGCGCTCGCCGCATATGGCGCGGCCGCCGGGCTCCCGGTGGTGGTGACCATGCCCGAGGACACGCCGCGCGCGTTTTCCCAGGAGTGCGAGCACTACGGCGCCCAGGTGCACCTTCTGCCGGGCACGATCGCCGACTGCGGCAAGTGGCTGCGCGAGCACGGGCCCAAACACGCGTTCGACGTGTCGACGCTCAAGGAGCCCTATCGCATCGAGGGCAAGAAGACCATGGCCTACGAGCTCTACGAACAGCTCGACGGCAAGCTGCCCGACGTGATCTTGTATCCGACCGGCGGCGGCACCGGCCTCGTCGGCATGTGGAAGGCGTTCGACGAGATGCAGGCGCTCGGTTGGCCGATGGGCAAGACGCGCCCGCGGCTGGTCTCGGTGCAGGCCGCGGGCTGCGCGCCGGTGGTGCGCGGCTTCGACGCGGGCGACGAGGTGACGCGCCCGTGGGAGAACGCGACCACGCAGGCCTACGGGCTGCGCGTGCCGTCGCCGATCGGCGGCTTCCTCTGCCTGCGCGCGCTGCGCGAGACCAAAGGAACTGCGGTCGCGGTGCCGGAGCACGAGATCGCGCCGGCCGCGCAACGGATCTCCGCCAAGACCGGCATCGACCTGTGCCCCGAAGGCGGCGCGGCGTGGGCGGCGTTCGAGCGCCTGCGCGCGAGCGGCTTCATCGAGGACGGCGAGCGGGTGGTGATCTTCAACACCGGCACCGGCCTCAAGTATCGTTGATCGTCACGCCTTCCCAGCGCGCCACCACCACCGTCGCCAGGCAGTTGCCGATCACGTTGACCATGGTGCGCGCCATGTCCATGAGCTCGTCGACGCCGAGGATCAGCGTGATGCCCTCGAGCGGCAGCCCGTAGCTGGCCAGCGTGCCGGCCAGGATCACCAGCGACGCGCGCGGTACGCCGGCCACACCCTTGGACGTGAGCATGAGCGTGAGCAGCATGGTGATCTGCTGGCCGATCGACAGGTGCACGTTGGCGGCCTGCGACACGAACACCGCGGCCAGCGAGAGATAGAGCGTCGACCCGTCGAGGTTGAAGCTGTAGCCGAGCGGCAGGATGAACGCGACGATGCTGCGCGGGATGCCCAGCCCCTCCATCGCCTCCATCGCGCGCGGCAGCGCGGCCTCGCTCGAGGTGGTGGAGAACGCGATCAGCGCCGGCTCCTTCACCGCGCGGAAGAACCGTTTGACCGGCACGCGGAACACCAGCGCGATCGGCCACAGCACCAGCACCAGGAACGCGATCAGCGCGGCGTACAGCGTGCCCACCAGCCACGCCAGGTTCCACAGCACCTTCAGCCCGCCGTGCCCGACGGTGTACGCGATCGCCGCGCCCACGCCGATCGGCGCATAGCGCATGACCATGTCGGTGAGCTTGAACATGGTCTCGGTGATTCCCTCGCACAGGGCGATCACCGCCTTACCCTTGTCGCCGATCATTCCCAGCGCGATCGCGAAGAAGATGCTGAAGATCACGATCTGCAGCACGTCGTTCTCCGCCATCGCCTGAACCACGGACGTGGGCACCGTGTGCAAGAGAACGTCCGACCAGGTCTGCGCCTTGGCGACGATCTCGGCGACGCCCGGCGGCGGCAGGTTCACGCCCACGCCCGGCCGCGTCAGGTTCACCGCGACCAGCCCGATGGCCAACGCGAGCGTGGTCACCACCTCGAAGTAGATCAGCGCGCGCAGGCCCATGCGTCCCACCACCCGCACGTGTCCTGCGCCGGCGATCCCGGCGACCAGGCTGGAGAAGATCAGCGGCGCGATGATCATCTTGATCAGCCGGAGAAAGATCTGGCTGAACGGCCGGAACAAGATCGCGCGCTCCGGCGCGTAGTGGCTGACCAGCGCGCCCGCGGCGATGCCGGCCGCGAGCCCGATGAAGATCTGCTGCGTCAGCGTGATCCGACGACGTTGGGCCATTGTCGGACGCTACTTTGCCGCGACCGGAAACGGGCCGAAGAATCCGCCCGGCCGGTTCGTGCTGCGCCCGTACTCGACGTAGAACTGCTTGCCACCGGGCGGCACCAGCAACGTGGTGGTGTGGCCGAAGCTGGCAGACCTGATCTGCTCGCTGACGTCGATGCGCTCGAAGACGAGGCCCTGGGGCAGCGCCTCGAGCTTGCGCGCTTCGACCGTTTCGGGCGTGAGCGCGCGCCAGCTGGCGAGCACGGCGTCGCGCTGGGGCGCGCGAAGCTGAGAGCCGGCGCACGCAAACGCAGGCGCGAGAATCAAGAACGCAGCGACGGGGAGTTGCATACCGGACATGTAGGACACCGAATCGCGAAAAGCAATCGCCCAGAATGCCCCGCCCACGCGAGATCGCCGTCGCGATCCTCCCCTGAGTCGCGCGGCCCCTGGGGCCGCACCCCCGCACACGATCGGCTGCAGGTCGCGAAACCGGCTGTACGAGGGGATCGCGCAGCGCCGCATTTCCGACTGCAACCATTCGTGTGGTGCGCCAATGAGCCGCGAGCGCTCACCCTCGCGCACATGCGCCTCCGTCGCGCGCGCTGGGAGCTCGCCGCGTTCTGCCCCGCTGCGTAGTCTCGACCCCACGCGCGCACGATGCGCACCACTCGATCGTGCGCACCGTCGGAAGCGCGCGCGCACCGGGCAGTTCGCGGCCTTTCGATCGCATTGGATGGGTCCCCATTCATCCGATCGCGCCGTCGCGCGTTGTGGCGCGTCACTTGCTGAGCGTTACCTCGGACCCGGGGGACTCGAGGAGGCTTCATGAAACGGACAGCTCTGCAGCGGACACTCGTTCTTTCGGCTCTTCTCTTTTCGGCTTGCGTCGCCGGAGAGATCGGCGACGGCACCGATCGCGCCGAGTCAGAGCTCGCGGCAGTTCCCAAGCTGCCGCACAAGCGGGTGTGCGCGAAGAGCGACGTGCCGGGCATGATGGCCTGCGATGCGCACGTACGCACCGACGCGAACGGAAACGTCACGCCGCTGGCGACCGCGCAGGGCTTCGGTCCCGCCGACCTGGCCAGCGCGTACAAGCTCAACACCTCCGGCGGCGCGGGCGCGACCATCGGCATCGTCGACGCGCAGGACGACCCCAACGCCGAGAGCGATCTGGCGACCTACCGCAGCAACTACGGCCTGCCGGCGTGCACCACCGCCAATGGCTGCTTCCGCAAGGTGAACCAGAGCGGCGTGCAGGGCAGCTATCCGACAGCGAATCAGGGCTGGGCCGGTGAGATCATGCTCGATCTCGAGATGGCCTCGGCGGTCTGCCCGAACTGCAAGATCCTGCTGGTGGAAGCCACCTCGGCGACGCAGAACAACCTGGGCGCCGCGCTCAACACCGCGGTCAAGCTGGGTGCGACGGTGGTCTCGAACAGCTATGGTGGCTCGGAAGACAGCTCCGACACGCAGTCCGACACCACCTACTTCAATCATCCCGGCATCGGCATCTTCGTGTCGGCGGGCGACAACGGCTACGGCGCGCAATACCCGGCCTCCTCGAAGTACGTGACGGCAGTCGGCGGCACCGCGCTCACCAAGTCGGCGTCGGCGGCGCGCGGCTGGGTCGAGGGCGTGTGGGGCTCGACCACCAATTCGCAGGGCGGGACCGGGTCGGGCTGCTCGAGCTATACGGCGAAGCCCTCGTGGCAGAAGGACACCGGTTGCGCCAAGCGCACGGTCGCCGACGTCTCGGCGGTCGCCGATCCGAACACCGGCGTGGCGGTCTACGACAGCTACGGCTCGGGCGGCTGGGCGGTCTTCGGTGGCACCAGCGCGGCGTCGCCGATCGTCGCCGGCATCTTCGCGCTCACCAACCACGGCTCGGCGGACGGATCGCTGTCGTACACCAACCCGACCGCGTTCTTCGACGTGACCACGGGCAGCAACGGCAGCTGCAGCGGATCCTATCTGTGCACGGCCAAGGCCGGTTATGACGGGCCGACCGGCAACGGCACGCCCAACGGCGCGGTGTTGGCGGGCGCGACCGGCGGCGGCGGCGGCGGTACCGGCGGCGGCACCGATGGCGGCACAACCGGTGGTGGTGGCGGCGGCGGCACCGACGGTAGCACGACCGGCGGCGGCGGTGGCGGCGGCGGCACGGCCTGCACCCACGCGATCTGCTCGGCAGGGGCCCAGCTGGTTGCGGCGTGCGATCCCTGCGCGACCAAGATCTGCGCCAAGGACGCCTACTGCTGCACCACCGCATGGGACGGGCAGTGCGTGGGCGAGGTGTCGTCGATCTGCGGCCAGACCACCTGCACCGGCGGCGGCGGGACAACCGGCGGCGGCGGGACAACCGGCGGCGGCGGCGGCGGCACCGGCAGTACCTGCAGCCACGCCATCTGCACCGCCGGCACCAAGCTGGTGTCGAGCTGCGACCCTTGCGCGACCAAGATCTGCGCGGCGGACAGCTATTGCTGCGGCACCAAGTGGGACTCGGTGTGCGTGGGCGAGGTCGGCTCGATCTGCGGACAGACCTGCCAGTAGCTTCCGCTACGCGGCGTCGGACGAGGCAATCCGGGCCGGGTCGTAGCCGAGCGTCGGCCCGAGCCAGCGTTCCATCTCGGCGAGCGGCATCCCCTTGCGCGCGGCGTACGCGACGGTCTGGTCGCGGTCGACCTTGCCAACCGTGAAATAGCGCGCCAGCGGGTGCGCGAAGTAGATGCCGCTGACGCTGGCCGCCGGCAGCATGGCGAAGCTCTCGGTGAGCGTGATGCCCTGGGCCGGCGCCTCGAGCAGCGAGAACAGCTTCGACTTCTCGGTGTGATCGGGGCAGGCGGGGTAGCCGAACGCCGGGCGGATGCCGCGATATT
>PNAM01000090.1 GCA_003170275.1 Myxococcales bacterium | reverse complement strand
GGGGCAGAAGAAGCACGGCGCCCGGGGCAAGGACATCGTGGTCCCCGTCCCCGTCGGCACCGTCGTACGCGACAACCACGATGCCGTGGTGTGCGACCTCTCCGCCGACGGGGACGGGGACCACGATGTCCTTGCCCCGGGCGCCGTGCTTCTTCTGCCCCGAGCCATGCACGCCGTCGGTGGCCCGGCGGAAGGGGTGGTCCCGGAAGCCCAGCAGGGACGACTCGTTCACCGACGCCACCAGCCACACATTCCCGCCATGACCGCCGTCGCCGCCGTCGGGTCCACCCCGGTCCACGTGGGCCTCCCGCCGCCATGAGACCGCACCCGCACCACCGTCGCCGGCCCGCGCGTGCAATTGGGCCTGGTCAACGAATCCCGACATGGCGATCCAGCTTAAGAGGCGATGAGCCGGCGGGCGCGCTGCGCCACTTCGGCCTGGGCCCGCGCGCCGTCGATCAGCGTGCAGCGGCCCGCCTCCACCACCATCGAGCCACCCACCCACACGTCGGTCACCAGGTAGCCGGCCCCCGCCCATACCAGGTGGCCCAACAGTTCGGCCGGCGTCACCGAGGGGACGAAGCGCGCATCGTCGGTGCGCAGGCGGATGAGGTCGGCCGGCCGGCCGGCCTCCAGCGAGCCCACCGGGAGCCCGAGCACCTCGCCACCGCCCCGGGTGGCCAGGCGCAGCGCCGCGGCCGAGCTGAGGGCACCCGGATCGGCCGCCACGGCCCGGGCCAGGATGGCGGCCAGGCGCATCTCGTCCCACAGATGGAGGTCATCGTTCGACGCCGGCCCGTCGGTCCCCAGACCGACCCGTAGGCCACGGTCCAGCAGATCGGTCAGGCGAGCCACCCCCGAACCCAACTTGCCGTTACTGCCCGGGCAGTGGGCCACGCCCACGTCGAACTCGGCCATCACATCGAGGTCAGCGTCGTCCACCCACACCGCGTGGGCGGCCAGGACCCGGCCCGCGAGCGCGCCCACATCCGCCAGGAGCCGTGGCGCGCTCTTGCCGAAGCGCTCTTCCACCAGGCGGCATTCGGCCTCCGTCTCGGAAAGGTGGATCTGGAGGAGCGCGCCCCGGGCCTGCGCCTCCTCGGCGATGGCCCGCAACCCTTCGGGGGGCACGGTGTAGGCGGCATGAGGACCGAAACCCACCTGCAGCCGTCCCTCCCGGCCGTCCATCTCGTCGAAGATCCGGCAGGTGTCCTCCAGCAGGGCCGGCCAGGAATCCTCTCTGCCGCTGCCCGGGACATCGAAGATCCCCGGGGTGAACACGGCCCGGATGCCCGAGGCCACCAGGGCTTCGATCACGGGGCCCGGGTGACGGTACTGCTCGCAGGTCGTGGTGGTCCCGTTGCACAGGAGCTCAACGGCGCCCAGCGTCATGCCCCAGAAGACGTCGTCGTCGCTCAACCGGGCCTCCCGCGGCCACACCGACTCGCTGAGCCACCGCTCGAGCGGGAGGCCGTCGCCCGCGCTGCGGACCAGGGTCATTGGCGAGTGCCCGTGGCAGTTGACCAGGCCGGGCATCAGAAGGCCGCCCAGCTCCCGGACTTCGGTCCCCACACCAGCCGGCTCCCGGCCCGGATCTCCCACCCACGTGATCAACTCCCCATCGAACTCCACCGCGCCGGGCTGCAGGATGCGGTCGTCGCCGTCCACCGTGAACACGGCGTCGGCCACCAGGCGGATCGTCAAGGCGTCCCGACGAAGAGGCGGTCGGAGAGGTCGGCCGGCACCCGAAGCACGGCACCTCCCCCATCCACCAGCACCTCGACGTTGCCGTCGCTGTCACGATCCCCGACCATTGCGACGGCGCCGGGAATGAAGCCACCCTGGCCCAGCAGGGTCAGCGAGCCCAGGTTGAGCTCCACCTCCTCGCTGATGCGGAAGAGGCGGATGCGCTCGCCCCGCACCGCATCGGCCAGCGGGCGCGTGGGCACGGTGGAGGGCGGCGAACCGGAACCGGGAATGGGATTGCCATGCGGACAGGTGGCCGGGTCGCCCAACAACTCGACCAGCCGGGCCTCGACGTCATCCGAGATCACGTGCTCCCAGCGCCCGGCCTCCCGGTGCACCTTGTGCCACTCCAACCCGATGACATCGACCAGCAGGCGCTCGGCCAGACGGTGCTTACGAACCACCTTCTCGGCCAGCTTGCGGCCGCGCTCGGTGAGGGAGAGGAGCCGGCCCTCCCGGGTGACGTAGCCGTCGACGATCAGCCGCTCCAGCATCTCGGAAACCGACGGGGCCGATCGACCGAGCCTCTCGGCGATGCGGGCCTGGATGACCGGCACCCCCTCCTCGGCCAGGGCGAGCATGGTCTCGAGATACTCCTCCACCGGTGGGTGGTACTCCTGAGGCGAGTGCCCCCCGTCACCCGTCATGACAGTGACCATCCCCACCGGAAGTGGACGGGACGTCAAGGGCGGGGTTGCGGTCGAAAAACCCCACGGGGATGAGGCTGAACCCGGTGTACTCGACCGACATGACGGGCCAATCCTCGGGCCGTGGGATGTGCGTGACCCCGAAGGTGTGCCACACCACGATGTCGGTGTCGACCACGGGGCGGTCGGCGGCGGTCCACGCCGGCAGGCCGGCACCCCCGCGGTGCTGGTTGGGGTAGTCACCGGCGGCCCGGCGCTCGTCGGCGGCAAAGGGCGTGACCCAGAGATTGTGGGCCGCGAAGGCGGCGCGCCGGCCCACGCTCGATTCGGGGTCGGCCAGCAGGGTGGGCACCGACCCCGGCACCAGCTTGTAGGCCGTGGGCTGGCCCAGCGCATTGACCCGGTCCCGGTTGGCGATCTTCCACGCCCGGCTGCGGGCGGGGTCGACCCGACGGCGGGCCGCCAACTCGCTCTCTAGCAGGGTCGCCGTCTGGGTGAAGGCGTTGCCGAAGGGGTTCTCCCCACCCGGGGGCGCGGCCACGGCGTCCACCTCGAAGACGGCGTTGTCGGGCCCGTCGATCTCCACATCCAGGCGGACATTGAAGAGATGCTGGTGGTAGGGCGCGGCCAGGCCGGGTGCCACCAGGCTGGCGTGCCCGCCGGCCCCTTCCGCACCCACCGCCATGGTGGACATGATCCCGGTGAGCTTCACCTCCAGCTGCATGGTGCCGTCCAGGTAGAAGTACCAGTAGAAGCCGTACTCGTAGTTCCCCACCGTGGCGATGGAGCTCACTACCAGACGGCGGGAGCGACGGACCTCGGTGCGGCCCGACCAAAGGTCGGCGTGCTTCCACAGGATCCCGTAGTCCTCTTCGTGCATGCAGATCGCCTGAGGGCGGGTGCGGGGCTCGCCCCGCTCGTCGGCGTAGATGTCGTCGAAGTAGAAGATCTCCCCCACGCAGTCGCAGCCCACGGTCAACGAGTTCGCCATGCGCCCGAGGCCCCATTCGCCGGCATCGAAGGCGCTCTTCCAGGCCTGGGTGGGACCGGGGTGGCCGTAGGGCACCACCATTTCGCTGACCGAAGCACGGTGCAGCAATGGCCGCACCCGGCCCCCGTCCTCGTAGCCCACGGTGTAGAGGACCAACCCCTCCAGCGGGTCCATGCCCACCCGCAGCGACCACTTCTGCCACCTCACCAGGTTCCCGTCGACCACAAAGCTCGGCCCGTCGGGCTGGGTGATGGACAGCGGCTTGAGATCGCCACGAAGCGGCCCGTTGTCCTCGGGGTAGTAGCTGCCCAGCTGGGGTGGCAGGGGCACGACACCCGTGTCCACCACCTCGAGCACCTCGGCCCGGCCCATGTCCACGATGGCCAACAGACCCTCCAGTGGACGGGCATACCCGTTGTCGTCGGGTGAGGCGCGCAGGAAGGGCAGGCACTTGGTGATCCGTCGGCCCTCTTCGTGGGCCAACCCGAAAGTCCCCGCCGGCCAGGGGTCGACCTGCACCAGAGAGCGGTCCACGATCCCCCGGCGGTCCAGCGCGGCGTTCCATTCCGGATTCTCCTCCAGGGCGGCCAGGACCATAATCGACTCCTCCATCTGGAGCGGTGGCCGGACGTCCTGCACCACCAACCAGGAATCCACCACGCCCCGGGTCACCGAGACCACTGCCTCCACCACATTGGCCTCGGGCCCCTGCAACAGGGCCAGCCGCACCTGACGGTCGGCCACCACGTCCTCGCCCCGGTCGACGGCCCGCACCACTTCCTTCGGAGGGTCGCACAACCCGACATAGGCGAACCGCACGTCCTCGGCGGCCACCACCGCCCGGCCGCTGTCGAGGACGATCTGGCGGGCCGCCGACAGCTCATCGGCATCGAGCGGGGCCAGCGGATGGCGGGGGGCAATTGGCATTATCCCGTGATGTTACGCGGGCCACGCCCGGCGACCCCTACCATGCCCCCATGAGCACTGCGGCTGACCGGGCGGCGCGCACCGCCCGGGAGCTGACCAGGCGCATCGGCGTCGAGCACCACGACGTCCTGGTGATCCTGGGCAGCGGCCTGGCCGGGACGGCCGAGATCCTCGGCTCCACCGGGCCCTCCATCCCCCTGGCCACCCTGCCCTTCTTCCCCCGCTACACGGCAGACGGCCATCACGCCAAGGGGTGGTCGGTCCCCATCGGCACCAAGCAGGTGCTGATCTTCGCCGGGCGGTGCCACCTCTACGAAGGGCTCGACCTGGCCGATGTGATCCATCCGCTGCGGACCGGGATCGCCGCCGGCTGCACCACCGTCGTCCTCACCGCCGCCGTGGGCGCCATACGCGAGGATCTCGACGCCGGGTCGATCGTCGCCATCTCCGACCAGATCAACCTCACCGGGCGCAGCCCCCTCGTCGGGCCCGAGTTCATCGACATGGTCGACGCCTACTCGCCCAAGCTCCGTGACCTGGCCCGATCCACGCCGGCCATCGAACGACTCGTGCCAACGCCGGCCGTGTACGCCCAAGTGCCCGGGCCCCAGTTCGAGACACCGGCCGAAGTGCGCCTGCTCCACACCCTGGGCGCCGATGTGGTGGGCATGTCGATGGCCCTCGAGACCATCGCCGCCCGCCAGGCCGCCGCCGAGGTCCTGGGCCTGGCCGTGGTGACCAACGCCGCCGCCGGGGCCGGCCTGGACACCTCCGACATCGCCCGCATCGGGGCCGCCGCCGCACCGGCCGTGGCCGCCATCATCGAGCACGTCGTAGTGTCTCTGCCGTGACCGTGACCGTGACCCCGACCGGCGTCGACCACGTCGCCATCAACGTCGAAGACGTGCCCGCCGCCATCACCTTCTACACCGAGGTCCTGGGCCTCACGCAGAACCACGAGCGCCCCGACTTCGGCTTCCCAGGCGCCTGGCTGGACGCCGGCGGCCAACAGGTGCACCTCATTGAGCTGCCGCCGGCACCCAACGTGGGCCAGCACTTCGCGCTGCTCTACGCCGACCTCGATGCCGTGGTCGCCGCGCTCAGAGCGCAAGGCCTGGAAGTCTCAGACCCCAATCCGAGCGGTCCGGGGCGCCATCAGGCATTCACCACGGATCCCTGGGGCAACAGCATCGAGCTGCACAACCACGTCTAGCCGGTGACGATGTCGACGTGCTTGCGGCCGCGGCGAGCGCCGAATTTGACCACACCGTCGGCCGTGGCGAAGAGCGTGTCATCGCCCCCGCGGCCCACGTTCTGCCCCGGGTAGAACTTCGTCCCCCGCTGGCGCACCAGGATGGAGCCGGCGGTCACCGTGGTCCCGTCGAACTCCTTGACCCCGAGCCGCTGGGCGGTGGAATCACGTCCGTTGCGGGTGGAGCCTCCACCCTTCGTCTTCGACATTGTGCAGAACTCCCTAATCCCTAAACAGTGATGGCGGTGATCTCCAGCGTGGCGTAGTGCTGGCGGTGGCCCCACCGGCGACGCTGGTTCGACTTGTTCTTGTAGGTCATGGCGTTGATCTTCGGTCCCTTTTCCTCGCCGACCACCCGGGCGGTCACCGAGGCACCGGCCAGCTGGGCCGGCGTGGCCAACACGTTCTCCCCGTCGACCACCAGTACCGGCGCCAGGGTGACCTCGGCGCCCACGGGCTGGCCCAGCAATTCAACCCGGATACGCTGGCCCTCGGCCACACGCTCCTGCTTCCCGCCGGACTTGATGACTGCGTACATGAGGGGGAAACCCTAGCGCAGAACCGAGTCGTCCAAGGTCACGCCGCGGCCCCCGCACACGGCGCACTCGGTCGACAATGTCTCCAGCAACCCCTCTGAGATGCGCTTCCGCGTCATCTCCACCAACCCCAGCTCGGAGATATCGAAGACCTGGGTGCGGGTCTTGTCCCGGGCCAGGGCGGTGCGCAGAGCGGCCGCCACCTTGTCCCGGTTCTCCCGGATCTCCATGTCGATGAAGTCNNTCCTCGGCCGCCTCCAGGTTGTTGCGGTAGACGGTCTCCTCCAGGTTGGTCTTGCCCACGTTCTTCCCGGTGTTGACGTCAATCACCGTCAACGCCTCGGTCCGCTCAATGATCAGGGACCCTCCCGAGGGCAGCCACACTTTGCGGTCGAGCGCCTTGTGGAGCTGCTCGTGGACGTGGTAGCGCTCGAAGATGGGCAGGCCCTCGACCTCGGGGTCGTAGTACTCCACCCGGTCGGAGAGCTCGGGACTGACCGCCCGCACGTAGTCGCGCACCTGCTCGAAGAGGGCCAGATCGTCAATGACCACGCCTCGATACTCGGCGTTCAATTCCTCCCGCAGCAGCCGCACCGACAGCTCGGGCTCCCGGTACAACAGACCCGGCGCATCGGACTTCTTCGCCTCCGCCTCAATGGCGTTCCACTGCTCCAGCAGCGTCTCGACGTCGCGTTGCAGCTCGTCGGCCGACACCCCTTCGGCCGCGGTGCGGATGATCATGCCGTGACCGGGTGGCTTCACCTCGTCGATGATGCGACGCAACCGGCGCCGCTCGTTGTCCCCCAGCCGCTTGGAGATGCCGAAGGCACCCGAGTTGGGCACCAGCACGGCGAAGCGGCCCGGCAGCGACACCTCCTGGGTCAGCCGGGCACCCTTGGCCCCGATGGGGTTCTTGGTCACCTGGCACAGGATGGTCTGGCCGGCCTTGAGCACGTCCTCGATACGGGGCTGGGCCGCCCCGCCACCGCCGCCACCCTCAATGTCCTCCCGGTCGTAGCGCACATCACCCCGGTACAGCACGGCGTTCTTGGGGATCCCGATGTCGATGAACGCGGCCTCCATGCCCGGCAGCACGTTCTGCACCCGCCCCCGGTAGACGTTGCCGTCAATCTGGTTGGTGTCGTCGGCGGCCCGGGAGACGTAGTGCTCCACCAAGGATCGGCCCTCCAGCATGGCGATCTGCGTCATCTGAGGCTTGACGTGCACGCAGACCAGGTACCGCCCCACCTGCTTGGCCTTGCTGCGGTCCCGCCCCGATCGTCGGCGGCTGCGCGTCCTCTTGGCACCTGGCCCGCCGTCGGCGGCCACGTCGACCCTGACCTCCTTCGGTGCGGTGGCGACCGTCTGGCTCACCGGAGGCGCGACCGGCACAGTGGGTGCCGGCCTGGTATCGCCAATCTGTGGTCGTCGCCTTACTGGGGGAGGGCTATCGCCCTCGTGCGTCTCGCGAATCTCCGACTCGGACATGAGGGAGAGCCCTCCTTGGGTCGTTCATGAGGCACGCCCGGCGGCGAGCCCGCTCATCGAAAGCGGCTCGTACCGTGCACCGTCGTGCCAAATCCATTGATGCGTTCTACAGGCCCGCGCCAGCACCACGTCGGTGCCGAATGCGGCAAGCAAATCGCCGGGACGGACGCCACGCGGGTGCGTGGCCAGCTCCGCCCGGAAGCGACCATTGTCGTCTGGGGTCATCGTCAGGGCCAGAATGGCGGGGCGGACGTCGTCCTCAACGGGACGGCCCTTCCGCTCTCGCTGGACAATGAGGCTGGGAGCAGCGAGCACTCGCCCTATCCGCTCCTCTAACTCCTCACCTGCCACTCCGAGCACCTCCAGGTCCCAAGTGCACGATGCTACCTCTTGTTGCAGCGACCCCTCGGCCATCCCGATGGGGGCCACGGCCTGCACCGATACTCCATCGGGGAGCAATTCGGTCAGGACCTCGGGCAGGGCGGCCAGGGGGATCTCGTCCTTCCTGACCTCGTCCAGGCGGGCGTCGAGGTACTCACCCTGGGACTCGCACCCGGTGGGAAGGGCCAGCCCGAAGCTCAGGAGCGGGTGGGGCGAGAATCCCTGGGAGAAGGCCATCGGCAGCCCACTGCGCCGGAGGGCCCGCTCCCACATGCGGGCCACGTCGCGGTGGCTGGTGAAGCGGATCTTCCCCATCTTGGTGAAGCGGAAGCGCAGGCGGCGGGGATCAGGCACGCGCCACCAGCCGGACCGGGATCCGTCCGCCGACGGCCAGGTCCTGGCCGGTCCCCTGGCTGCCGCCGGCCGGCGGCACCGGCGAAGCCACCACATGCTCCAGCCCGAACCCGGTACAGGCCCCGCAGTCGTAGCAGGGTGTCCACCGGCAGTCCTCGACCACCGCCTCGGCCAGGGCATCCTGCCAGTCGGTCCACAAAAAGTCGCGGTGCAACCCGGCCGAAATGTGGTCCCAGGGCAGCGGCTCGTGCTCCCCCCGTTCCCGATGCGCCACCTCGTGCAGGCTCAGACCCTCGGCGGCCAGGGCGTCCTCCCACAGGGACAGGTCGAAGCGCTCCGACCACTCCTGGAAGGTGCCCCCGGCCCGCCACACCCGTTCCAGCACGGCTCCGATGCGCCGGTCTCCCCGGCTGGCCACCCCTTCGGCCGCCGACGCCGCCGGATCGTGCCAGCGGATGGTCAGCCCCCGCGTCGCCCGCGCCCGGTCCCGCAGCAGGGCCACCTTGCGCTCCAACTCGGCCGCCGTGTCCTGGCCGAACCATTGGAACGGCGTGTGCGGCTTGGGCACGTGCGACGAGACCGACACCGTCACGTCGGCGTCCTTGCGGATGCGCCGTCCCATGCGTCGCAGGCGCCCGCCGGTCTGCGCGATCCCGAGCACGTCCTCGTCGGTCTCGGTGGGCAGCCCGATCATGAAGTAGCACTTCATGCGCGACCAGCCGCGCGAGAAGATCTTCTCCGCCGACGCGGTGATGTCCTCCTCGGTCACGTTCTTGTTGATCACGTCGCGCATGCGCTGCGTGCCGGCCTCCGGTGCAAACGTCAAACCGGTAGCACGCACCTGTGACATCTCGTCGAGCAGCTCTTCGTTGAGCCCGTACGCGCGCAAGGACGAAACGGACAGGGTCACTTGCTTCTTCTTCAGCTCGGACATCACGCGCTTGACCAGCGGCGTGATGCACGACACGTCGGCCGTCGACAGCGCGGTCAGCGAGGTCTCGTCGTAGCCGCCGTTCTGCACGCCCTCGACCACCGCCTTGACGATCGCGTCCGGATCGCGCTCGCGCACCGGCCGGTAGATCATGCCCGCCTGGCAGAACCGGCAGCCCTCGGTGCAGCCGCGCGCGATCTCGACCGAGACACGATCGAACACCGCCTCGGCATACGGCACCGGCGTATCGGTGGGGAACGGAAACTGGTTCAGATCCTTGACCCACACGCGGTCGACCTTGGCCGGCACGCGCGGATCGACCACGCCCGAGACCACTTCCAGCCCGGTGCGCTCATCAATCATGGTGGTGTACAGCTCGGGCACGTAGATGCCGCCGCGCGCCGACAGCCGGATCAGCCGCTCGAGTCGCGGCACGCCGTCGCGCTTCATCTTGGCGAAGTAGAGGAGCAGCTCCGGCAGCACCTCCTCCGCCTCGCCGACCAGGAACGCGTCGAAGAACGGCGCCACCGGCTCGGGATGGGTCGCCGTCGGCCCGCCGCCGATCACCAGCGGATGATGATCCCCGCGATCGCGCGCGCGCAATGGAATGCCGCCGAGGTCGAGCAGCGTCAGACAGTTGGTGAACGTCATCTCGTACTGCAGGGACATGCCGACCACGTCGAAGGCGGACAGCGGCCGCGCGCTCTCCAGCGTCACCAGCGGCAGGGAGCGCTTGCGCAGCTCGGCTTCCATGTCCACCCACGGCGTAAAGGCCCGCTCGCAGGCGATCTTCGGATGCTTGTTCAGCAGCGAATAGAGGATCTTGGTGCCCAGGTGCGACATGCCGATGTCGTAGATGTCGGGGAACGCGAGCGCGATCGAGCAGTCGACGTCCTCCGGCTTCTTGTGCACGGACTGGTATTCGCCGCCCAGGTAGCGGGCCGGTTTTTCGACTCTTCCAACAAACGTCGCGTACGGATGTTCCATAGAGATCCTAAGGGGCTACGCTGTTGGTCCAGGCTTGTCAAGGCGGCGCGCGGGCGCGTATCCTGACCGCATGCGAATGGGCTGCCTGCTGCTCACGCTCTTCGCCGGGTGCTCCTCCGGTCCGGGCGCGGGCTCGTCGTTTCAGTCCAACTGCACGCTCGGCGCGATCTCGGACGAGGCGCGCGTGCCGGCCGGCATCAAGCCCGATGGAACCGCCATCTTGCCCGGCGGCCGCAAGCTCAACCCGGCCGGCCGCCTCTTGACCATCGGCGGGTTTCCGCTCGCGATGCGCGTCCTGCCCGGCGATCGCTACGCGGTCGTCACCGACGGCGCCGTGGGCGACGAGCACCTGCGCATCGCCGACCTCCAGGCCGCGGCCGGCGCCGACCCGGTGGTCTCGAGCGTCCTGTACTCGTACCAGTTCCAGAGCTCGTCGGATCCGGCGCTCTTCTACGGCCTGGCGCTCACCAAGGACGGCACCCGCTTGTACGCCTCCGAAGGCGGCCACGACGGCGCGCCGGCGAGCGAGCCCGACCTCACCAAGCACTACAACCCGATCGACGTCTACTCGATCACCGGCTCGCCGCCGCAGCTCACGCGGCTCGACAGCCAGGAGATCGAGATGCACTTCAACGGCACGCCGACCGCCGGCCAGCTCCGCTACCCGGCCGGGTTGGCGCTCTCCGACGACGAGAAGACCCTGTACGTGGCCTGTCAGGGCGACGGCACGATGGGCATCGTCGACCTCACGGCGGGCGCGACCTACGGCCAGGAAGTGGGCCGCACGCCGACGCTCGGCTTCGCGCCCTACGGCGTGCTGGTCGACTCCGCGACGAAGATGGCCTACGTGAGCCTGTGGGGCGGCCAGCTGGTCGGCGCGCACGACTTCGCCGACGGGATCGTACCGGTCGACGTCTCGATCGCCAACGCGCCGATGCCGGCCGCGCTGCCGATTCCCACCGGCAAGTCCGCCGAGGGGCTGATCTCCGCCGGCGGCAAGATCTACGTCGTGAGCGCCGACGCCGACGCGATCTCGGTGATCGATCCGGCGACGCACACGAGCGCGCCCACCTCCACCCATCTCGACGACTCGGGCCTGATCGGCTCGTCGCCCAACGATCTGGCGGCCGACCTGACCAACCAACGGCTCTACGTCGCCAATGCGGGCGAGAACGCGGTGCAGGCGTTCGAGCTCGGCACCATGCGCCCGCTCGGCCGCATCCCCACCGCGTGGTACCCGACGGCGGTGACCGTGCTCGCGGACGGCTCGGTGGTGATCGCCTCGGCCAAGGGCATGGGCGGCGCGGCCACCGACCACGACGTCGGCGACCAGGGCCTCGGCAACACGTTCATGAAGGGCACGCTGCAGGTGGTGCCGTTCCCCTCCGAGAGCGAGCTCCAGTCGGGCGACGCCACGGTGCGCGAAAACCTCACCCGGCCGCATTCGGTCGAGGTCCCGCTCGCCTGCACCGGCACGCCGAAGAAGTTTCCGCTGCCGGCCGAGCAGGCCGCGACCACCCCGATCGAGCACGTGTTCCTGATCGTGCGCGAGAACAAGACCTACGACTCGGTGCTCGGCGATCTGGAGGGGACCAACGGCGACCCGTCGCTGGTGATGTTCGGCGAAGACAACACGCCCAACATTCACGCGCTGGCGCGGCGCTTCGCCAACCTCGACAACTTCTACTCGAACGCCGACCAGTCGATCCAGGGCCACGAGTGGACCACCGGCTCGATCTCCAACGACTACGTCGAGAAGACCTGGCTCACCGCCTGGGGGCGCTCGACGCGGCCGCTGTCGGCCTACTCCACGCTCGGCAACAACGTCGACCACCTGGCCGCCCCCGGCTCCAAGACCATCTGGCTGCTGCTCGATGCGGCGGGCCTCCTCTACCATAACTATGGCGAGGCGGTGAACATCGGCGGAGCGAAGATCACCCTCGACCGCGACTACCCGGGCGTGTTCTTCGGGCTGGGCATCCCCGATGTGGAGAAGATCGGGTTCGTGATCGACAACATTAATGATAAGTCGTTCGCGCTCGAGCCGTTTTCGTACATCGGCTTGCCCAACGATCACACCAAGGGCACCGACCCGGGCTATCCCACGCCGCAATCGATGGTCGCCGACAACGACGAAGCGACCGGCCGGTTCGTCGACGCGCTGTCGCACTCGCAGTACTGGGCCACGTCGATCGTCTTCATCATCGAGGACGATCCGTCGGGCGTCGGTGACCACGTCGAGCAACACCGCTCGATCTGCGTGGTCGCGAGCCCGTGGGTGCGGGCCAGCTATACCTCGGGCGTGCACTACGACAACCCGTCGATGTGGCACACCATCACGCTCTTGCTCGGCACCGGATCGATGAACCTCTACGACGCCAACGCGGCGGCCATGTACGATCTGTTCTCGACCACGCCCGACCTGCGCCCGTACACGTTCCTGCCGCGCAAGATCCCGGTCACGCTCAACGCCATGGACGCGCCGCTCGCCGAAGAATCCGCGCGCATCGATTGGTCGCGGCCCGACACCGCCGACCTCGGCCGCATCTTGTGGAAGGCCGTGCACGGACGCGACGCCGAGCCGCCTTGGGGACGCGCCGTGATCCGCGATCTCGACGGCGACGACTAGCTCCCGCTCGGGACTGCGGACCCCAGCGTCCGCGTGGCGGACGAGGGCGTCGCTCGAGTCGCGCGCAACTCCGCGAACCCACACGAACGCGACCGCGGCACATCGCTTGCTCTGCCACGCGCTCATGCGATACCGACCGTCGTTCGTTCCGCTGCTCCTCGTATTCGCCCACTGCGCGCCGCAAGCGCCGCCGCCCGAGACGCACGAAGCGATCGCCGACTTCGACTCGCCGCTCGGCGATCTGACGTTGCGCGCCGGCAACACCGAGTTGGTGTTCGACGGGCTGCTGCGCCGCGACGAGCACGGCTTCGTGCTCCACGGCCACACCAGCCGCGACCTGTACGGCGGCGGATCGACGCTCTGCGGCCATCCGCAGGGGGACCTCAGCCTGCCCTCGCCGCGCACCTTCGACGTGCGCTGGCCGGACGCGTCCACCGTGGTGGGCAGCCCGCCGTCCACGCTCACGCTGATCGCCGGCGACGAGACGGTCCACGCGCAGCCCACCATCCGACCGCGCGTGGTCCGTCGCTCCGGCGGCGTCGCAGCCGTCGACGGGGAGCTCACCCCGCTGCTCTCCGACGGCCGCGTCTACTACCGCGTCACCGGCGTGACGCGCGCCGGGGATCCGTTCGTGCGCGATCTCGACGGCGCGCTCCTCGATGACCTGGCCGGATCGGGCCGCGATCTCTCGCTCACCTTCGCCCTGCCGTCGGGCGAGCTGCAGATCGAGCAGGTGTGGATCGAGCTCGCCCCCAAGCGGATCGAGGCCTCGACCGACGACCTGATGGAGCCCCGTTGCGAAATCGACTAACATGGAGGCGTGGGGACCCGCACCTTCGTCATTGCCGACATCCATGGCGACCTGCCGGCGCTCGAGGCGGTGCTCGCTCGCCTGCCCAAGCTGGCCGCGAAGGATACGGTGGTCTTCCTCGGCGACTACGTGGACCGCGGCCCGGATCCGCGTGGCGTGGTGGAGCGCGTGCGTCGTTTCGTCAAGGAGAGCAAGACCAAGACGGTCACCTTGCGCGGCAACCACGAGGACAAGTGGATCCAGTCGGTGATCAAGCCCGACCTGCCGTTCCTCATTCAATGGGGCAATGGCTGCGCTTCCACGTTCCGCTCGTTCTCGGGCGCGCCGCCGCTCGGACCCGACGAGACGCTGGACATCCCCGAGATCCAGAAGATGCTCGACGTGGCCGGGTGGTTTCCCAAGGACGTCGCCGAGTGGATGGAGACCCTGCCGCTCTGGTACGAGGACGAGCACGCGCTCTACGTCCACGCGGGGCTGGAGAGCGATGGGGACGGGTGGAAGCATCCGAGCCAATGCGCGCCCAAGCCGCTGATGTGGATGCGCGAGCCCCGGTTCTACAATGGCTACCGCGGCAAGCGCCTGGTGTTCGGTCACACGCCGGTCGCCGATCTGCCGATCGAGCGCGGGGAAGCGGGACCGGACGACGTGTTCATCGATCACGATCTGATCGGGCTGGACACCGGCTGCGGCAAGGGCGGCGTGCTCTCGGCGATCGAGCTGCCGTCGGGGACGATCTACCAGTCTCGCTAGTTCGCGCCGAGCTGACGGACGTAGGTCATGAGCGGGCCGTACTCGTTCTCGGCGATGATGCCCTCCCAGGCCGGCATCTTGGTGCCTGGCTTGAGGCTGGGAGCGTTGCGAATCCAGGCCTTGAGCTGGTCCTCGGACGGATAGTGCAGCACCGCCTGGCGCAGATCGGCCAGCCCCACCCCGGTCGACCCGTGGCACGAGACGCAGCCGTACTTGTAGTAGACCTTCTTGCCATCGTCGCCGTCGGCGATCGCGTCGTCGATGCGCTGCACCGCATTGTGAATCTTCGGCACCGTGCGCAGGTACGCGTAGATCGCGTTCACCTCCTCATCGGTGAGCTCGGGCATGGGCACCATCGGATAGCGAACCACCTTGTTGTCGGGACGGAAGCCGGCCTTCAGCGCGCGGCGGAAGTCCCCCTCCGACCACTTGCCGATTCCGGTCTCCTCGTCGGCCGTCAGGTTCGCCGAACGGAGCTGCCCACCGTGCAAGTCATTGAGCAGGTTTCCGCCGCCGAGGTAGCCTTGGCTCTTCTCCGGCTCGAACACGTTCATGGTCTTGAAGTCGGCCGAGTGGCAGGCAAAGCAGTCGAGCCCCGCCACCAGGTAGCGACCGAAGGCTGCTTGGTCGGTGATCGCGGGCGCGACGATCTTCTCCGGCGGATAGGGCAGCGCGCGAAAGACGGTGTGCGAGAGCATCTTGGTGAGAAACGTAGCCTTGGTCACGCCCGGCGGATCGACGTCGGCCGCCTGCACGAGGGGATCGTCCGACCGCAGAAACGCGATGATCGAGAACAGATCCTCATCCGAGAGGTGCGGCAGCTTGACCATGTACGGCGGCAGGTACTGGCCGTCGCGCCGCACGCCGGTGCGCAGCAGATAGGCAAGCTCGCCGTCGGTCCACGCGCCGATGCCCTTCTGCGGATGCCGGGTGATGTTCTTGGAGAAAATCGTCCCGAACTCGGCCGGCGCATCGATCATCTGCTTACCGGTGAGCTGCCGGGTCGTCGGGTTCATGTGGCAGGTCGCGCACAGGAGAGTCGCGAACTTCTTGCCGCGCGCCACGCGCTCGGGCGTGACCTCGACCTTCAGCTCGATCTTCCCCGGAGGATATTTGGGAATGCCGGTGATCTGTACGTAGAGCGCGTACGCGCCAGCCGCGAGCACGAGCACGCCAACCAGCGCGCCGAAGCGCTTGAGCCACTTCTTCATCACTCCCCCATACGACCCATGGCGCGGGCCGGATCGCGATTATATCGGAGTGATCTGGATCTCGGCGAACAGTCCGAAGTGGTCAGACGGGAAGCAGCCGTCCTGGTCGGGCTCGTCGAGCACGATGTGGCAGTCGTTCACCACGCCGCGCCCGTCCTTGCGCATCGCCGAGACGTA
This sequence comes from Myxococcales bacterium, assembly GCA_003170275.1. Lineage (GTDB taxonomy): Bacteria > Myxococcota_A > Polyangia > Palsa-1104 > Palsa-1104 > PALSA-1104. The sequence goes on along the minus strand of PNAM01000090.1, from coordinate 73,188 downwards.
GATGTAGTCGATGCGTCGATCGAGCGCGAGCCAGCGCAGCCGCTGGGTGAACGGGTTGGCGCGCGCCCAGGTGTAGCCCGGCTCGGACGGATGACGCCGCTCGAACGCGTCCTGATAGAACACGCGCTGCCCGCGCACCGAGTGCAGCCCGCGCAGGTAGCGCATCTCGTCCGATTCGGGCACCGCGTTGAAGTCACCCATCAGCACCTTGGGCAGCTCCGACGCCGTCGACGCCACCAGGTCCTCGAGCGCGACCACCTGGTCCTCGCGGATGTTGCCGTGATGCAGCCGGTAGTTGAGGTGCGTCGTGAACGCGGCGAACGGCCCGGCCGGCGTCTCGAGCACCGCGCCCAACAAGATGCGCCGTTCGTCGGCGGTCGCGTGCGGCAGCTCGCGCTGGAGGCGATCGACGATCGGAAAGCGCGACAAGATCGCCAACCCCTCGTCGCCGCCGCCCCAAGGGGTGGCTATGCCGAAGTGCCACGACAGGTCGAGCGCCGCGGCGATGGTCTCGGCCTGGTTGGGCAGGACACCCTTGATCTGCCGGACCTCCTGCAGAGCGATCACATCGGCATCGAGCGCCTTGAGCCCCGCCAGGATCCCGCGCATGCGCGGCTCGAGCGGCGGCTGTTCGCCCCATATGTTGAGCGTGACGACCTTGATGGTTTGCATCGCAGCCGCAAACGTAGCGCAAACTGCGAGGCGACGCGCAGCTTAGATTTTTTCGACCCCGGCCAGCGTGCGCTTGCGCAGCATCTGCTGCCGGAAGAGCACCCACCCCGGAACCAGCACGCCCGCCAGCAAGCCGATCTCGACGACCGTCCATTCGCTGGTGCCGAGATAGCTGTCGTGCATCATGCCGATCGAGATGATCTGCAAGAGCAGGTGCGCGCACACGGCGATGCCGAACGCCCAGCGGGTCCCGGCCGTCGAGTAGCGCGTCGACGCGAACAACATGTAGATGGGCAGCGTGGCGGCGACCGTCAGCATCCACACGAACGAAGCCAGGTGGTGCTCGCGCATCTGCGACGGGAAGCCGACCTCGTGCAGGCGCACGAACAGGAGCGCGACGAACACCCCGAGCATGGTCCACGTGGCGACGTGCGGCTTGCCGTCGTCCGTCCAGCCCGAGCTGGGTTGCCGGCGGCGCAGATCGAGCGCCCACGCCTCGAAGCTCGGGGTGGTGAACAGCCCGATCAGGCCCATCACCGGCATCAGAAACATGCCGTAGACCAGCGGCACCGTGCCGGCCAGCCGCGACGACGAATCGTGCTCGTCGAACGGCAGGATGATCGCCGCCGCCGAGAGCGCGAACAGCGCGACCGCCTGGGTCTTGCTGAACAGCGGCAGGTGCGGCGCCCCAAGCTTGCGGCACGCCGCGCGCGCCAGCAGGATCCCACCGATCACCGCGAACAGCGTCGAGAACAGCGGCGTCATCGCCAGCGCGCTGGCGTAGCGGGGCGTGTCGAACTTGTCCAGGCTGTAGTAGCCCACCGACAGGTGCCGCCACAAACCATCGTGCGCCAGCATGCTGGCGTTGAGCGCGCCGGCCGGGTGCAGGAACGCCCAGTTCACCGCCGAGCGATCGTGCCCGAGAGTGATCGCGACGAAGGCGGAGATGCCGAGCAGCGCCGCCACGCCGAGCGCGACGAACGCGCCGCCCGTCTCTTGCCGCGGCGCCAACGCCACCACCAACGCGAGCAGGATGCACGCCGCGCCGCCGGCCCCGAGCGTCACCAGCGTCGCGCCGAGCGTCTCGAGCGGGATCGTGCCGGTCAGGCCGGCGAACACGTGCAGCGCGAGCGGCCCCGCGCACAGGATATAGAAGCGCGCCGGCGCGCCCACCACCAGCCCGCACAACAGCGCGAGCGGATCGAGCGGCGTGGTGCGCAGCTGATCGAGCGTACCGGCGCGGCGCTCGGCCGCGACCGTCGCTGCGACCGACGCCGGCGCCAGCACGAACAGCCCGAGCCCGAGCAGCCAGAGCGCGAAGATGTCGGCCAGCGCGAGCTCGTTCCACGGAATCGGCGCGACCTGGATCGACGGGTTCCATTGGTACGGCGGCGGCGCCAGCCGGCCCTGCGTGCAGATCCACGCCGAGAGCAGCAACAACAGGAGCACCAGCGCGCCCGAGTACAAGAGGAGCTCGATGGCGTGGCGGCGGCGCGCGCCGCGGTAGGCAAAGGCGGAGATGGAGGCGCGAATCGACATGGTCGTTGTCCTCTAAGCCACCGCAGTGGCGGCGCTGGCCCGGTAGACCGCTTCGAGCGCAGACTCGCGCGGCGCGACGTGCAGGACGCGTGCGCCACGCAGCACCAACGCGTCGGTGAGATCGGCGATCGCTTCGGTACCGCCGTCGAGCGTGAGCTCGAAGTGGCCGGGCGTCGGCTCGTCGGAAGCGATCAGGCGCGGCCCGAAATCAGCCAGCGCGCGGCGCGCCCGGTCGGCCTGCAGCACGTCGACGGTGTAGACCACGCGGGCGCCGCGCGCCTGTAGCGCGACGCTCTCGATGCTGCCGCAATGAACCATGCGACCGCCTTCCATGATCCCGACCGCGTCGGCCAGCCCCGCCAGATCGGGCAGGATATGCGAGGAGATCAGCACCGCCAGCCCGCGGCGCTTCAGGCGCAGGAGCGCATCGCGCAGCTTGAGCCGGGCGCCCGGATCGAGCGCCGAGGCCGGCTCGTCGAGCAGCAGCACCTTCGGATCGTGCACCAGCGTCTTGGCCACCCCGAGCCGCTGCCGCATGCCGCGCGACAGCGTGCGGATCGCCGAGGCGCGCTTCTGGCCGAGGTCGAATTCCTCGAGGAGATCTCCGATTCGCTTGCGGCTCACCGCGGCCGGCACGCTGTAGCAGCGCGCGAAGAACTCGAGGTAGTCGACCGGCGTCATCTGCTCGTAGAGCGCGAAGTTGTCCGGCAGGTAGCCGATGCGCCGCCGCACGCCCTCGCGATCCTTGTGCGAATCGAGGCCGTCGATGGTGATCACGCCGACGGTCGGCTCGGTGAGCGTGGCGAGCATGCGCAGCGTCGAGGTCTTGCCGGCGCCGTTCGGCCCTACCAGCGCAAAGATGCTGCCTGCCTGCACCTGGAAGCTGACGTCGGCGACCGCGTGGCGCTGCCCGTCGTAGCTGAGCGAGACGCCGGTGCAGGACATGAGATGGCCCATCACCATCTTGATACGTCCTGACGATTGCAGTCTCCCCGTGTCTCCGCGGGACCGGTGCGAGCGGAACCTACAGCTCGCGGTCGACGATTCGGCGCAGCGTCTGCTCGTCGATGTTGGCGCCCGACAAGATGATTCCGACGCGCTTGCCGGCCAGCTCCGCGCGCAGCTTGATCAGCCCGGCGAGCCCCGCCGCGCCTGCGCCCTCGGAGAGGTGGTGCGTGGTGCGCAGGAAGCAACGCACCGCCTCGGCCAGCTCGCCCTCGCTGACGGTGACAAACCCGGCCAGCCCGGCCTTGAGCGCCGGAAAGGTCATGGGGTAGGCGTTGCGCGTGGCCAGCCCGTCGGCGAACGTGTCGGCCGACGGTCGCGACACCGGCTGTCCGGCGTGAAACGAATCGTGGATCGCCGAGGCGCGCTCTGCCTGCACCGCGTACACCGGCAGCTCCGGCCGGAGCGCGCGCGCCACCGTGAGCGCCCCGACGGCTTGCGAGCCGCCGCCCACCGCCACCACCAGCGCGTCGAGCCGCGGCTCATCCTCGAAGAGCTCGAGCGTCATTGTCGCCGCGCCGGCGATCACCAGCCGATCGTTGGTCGAGTGCACCATGCGCAGGCCGCGCGCCGCCTGCAGCCGCTCCGCCACCGCCACCGCGCTGTCGTAGTCGGCGCCCTCCTCCACCACCTCGGCGCCGAGGCCGCGCATGGCCTCGTTCTTCTCCGGATTGTTCCCGACCGGCACGCAGATCGTGACCGGCGCGCCGACCAGCCGCCCGGCCCACGCGAGGCCCTGCCCGTGGTTGCCGCGCGTCGCCGCCACCAGCCCGCGCGCGCGCTCGTCCGCGCTGAGCGCCGTCGCTACCGACAGGGTGTTGCGCACCTTGAACGAGTTGGTCGGATTGCAGTTCTCGTGCTTGACGAACACGCGCACGCCGTTGCCCACCGCCGCGTCGAGCGGCGCATAGCTGCGCAACGGCGTGCGCGCGAGGTGCGGACGGATGCGGCGCGCCGCGTCCAACACATCCGCCAGCGTGATCGGCCAGGTCATTCGCCGCGATAGATGCAGCGTGCGTCGCAGGTTTCGTGCAGCGTGATCGCCTGCAAGGACGGGATCTTTCCCTTGATGCGATCGAACAGCCAGCGGGCCAGCACCTCGGAGGTCGGGTTCTCCAGCCCCTCGACCTCGTTCAGATAGTAGTGATCGAGGCGCCCGACTAGCGGATTGACCACGTCGTCGAGCTCGCCGTAGTCGATGAACCAGCCGGTCTTGGCGTCCACCGGGCCCACCACGTGGATCTCGAACTTGAAGCTATGCCCATGCAACCGCGAGCACTTGTGACCGGCCGGCACCTCGGGCAACCGATGGGCCGACTCGAAGCGATACTCTTTGACGAGCTCCACCTTCATGGGCCGTAGATACCACAGGGACGGTGCTTATCAATACCCGGTGAGCCATACCAATTACCTGGTCGTTCATGGTCATTTCTACCAGCCGCCGCGGGAGAATCCGTGGGTCGGGCTGATCGAGCGGCAGGAGTCGGCCCGCCCGCACCATGACTGGAACGAGCGCATCGCCGCCGAGTGCTACACGCCCAACGCGTTCTCGCGCATCATGGATGAGCGCGGCCGCATCATCGGCATCGTCAACGGCTACGAGCTGATCTCGTTCAACTTCGGACCGACGCTGTTGTCGTGGCTCGAGCGGCACGCGCCCTCGACCTACCGGCGCATCCTCGAGGCCGACGCGGCCTCGCTGCAGATGCGCGGCCACGGCAACGCGATCGCCCAAGCGTACAACCACGCGATCCTGCCCCTGTGCGACGACCGCGATCGGCTGACGCAGGTGCGCTGGGGCATCGCCGACTTCGAGGCGCGCTTCCGCCGCCGGCCCGAGGCGATGTGGCTCCCCGAGACCGCCATCAACGCGCCCACGCTCGAGACCCTCATCGACGAAGGTATGCAGTACGTGATCCTCTCGCCGCACCAGGCCGAGGCCGCGCGCGAAGGCGGCGACTGGTTCGACGTCTCGACCGGCAGCATCGATCCGACCCAGCCCTATCGGCTGTTCACGCCAGGCGGGCGCCACCTCGACTGCTTCTTCTACGACGGGCCGATCTCCAACGCGATCGGCTTTCAGGGCGCGCTGGGGTCGTCGAGCTCGCTCATCGATCGGCTGGGCGCGGCGGTGCGCGGCGATCGCGATCGCGATCAGATCATCCACGTCGCCACCGATGGTGAATCGTACGGCCACCACACCCCGTTCGCCGAGCGCACGCTGGCCTACGCGCTGGCGGTCGAGGCGCCGCGCCGCGGTTATCAGGTCACCAACTACGGCGCGTATCTCGCCGCGCACCCGCCCACCGCCGAGGCGCGGCTCAAGCCGGGCCCGGGCGGCGAAGGCACCTCGTGGAGCTGCTCGCACGGGGTGGGGCGCTGGGTCCGCGACTGCGGCTGCAACGCCGGCACGCCCGGTTGGCATCAGCGTTGGCGGGCGCCGCTGCGCCGCGCGCTCGATCTGGTGCGCGATCGCTGCGCGCAGCTCTTCGACGAGCACGGCAAGGCGCTGTTCAACGATCCCTGGGCCGCGCGCGACGCCTACAGCGCGGCGCTCCTCGACAGCGGCGCGACGGCGAGCTTCCTCGAACAACATCTGGCCGGCGCGGGGTGCGAGCTGCAAGCGCGCGTGACGGCGCGGCGGCTGCTCGAGATGGAGCGCTACTGCCTGCTCATGTACACCAGCTGCGGCTGGTTCTTCGATGAGCTCTCGGGGCTGGAGGGCACGCAGATCCTGCGCTACGCCAACCGCGCGATCGAGCTCTACGAGCTGGTCTCGGGCGAAGAGCTGGCGCCGGCGTTCCTCGAGCTGCTCGCCAAGGCGCCCTCGAACATCCCCGAGCACGCAAACGGCGCGGACGTCTATCGCAAGCTGGTCGTACCGTCGCGCGTGAGCCACGAGCGCCTGGTCGCGCAAGAGGCGATCTTGTCGCTGTTCGTCCACCGCCAGCGCGAGGTGACCACCGGCGACTACCTGGTGCGACGCTCGGGCGAGAAGCGCTCCGGCGACGCGCGCTTCGGGCTCCACACCGGACGGATCAGCTGCCAGTGGCTGCCCACCGGCGAGCTGAACGAGCTGTCGTTCGCGGTGCTGCACGTGGGCGCGGCGGACGTGTGCTGCGCGGTCAAGCCGTTCACCGGCCAGATCGCGCACAAGGACGCGGTCGAGGCGGTGTGGCGCGAGTGGCCGCGGCAGAACATCGCGCGCCTGTTGCGCTCCATCGAGCAGGGGTTCGGCACCGCCGAGTACACGGTCCGCGATCTGCTGTTCGAAGAGCGCGAGCGCGTGCTCGGCCAGGTCTACGGCGATCTCCTCCAGGGCGTGGGCGCCGAGTACGCGCGGCTCTACGACAACCATCGCCACACGCTGCACGTGCTGCGCGACGCGGGGCTGCCCATCCCCGAGCCGCTGCGCCAGGCGGCCGAGACCGTGCTCGGCGCGCGCTTCGAGGCCGAGATCGCGCGCCAGCGCAAGAGCCACGACCCGGCGCGCTACCGCCGCGCGATCGAGATGGCCGAGGAGGCGCGCAAGCGCGGCCTCACCTTGCAGCGCCCGGTCGCGCAGCGCGCGTTCTCGCAGATGCTGTGCGATCAGCTGCTGTTGGTCGCCAAGGACCCGCGGCCCGATCGCGTGCAGCAGGCGCTCGAGTTCATGGAGCTCGCCAAGCGGCTCGGCATCGACGCGATCAGCGCCCGCGCGCAGGAGATCTTCTACGAGATCATCTCCGCGCCGCAGCTCGACGTGGGTGCGCTGCTGCACCCGCTCGCCGGCGAGCTCGGGTTTGCCGCGATCGGCCCGAAGCACCTCGAGAAGCAGCGCGAAGAAGCGAGCGCGGAGCCGTCAGGGGACGTTGACCAGCTCCCCGTCGCGATCGGGCTCGTAGTCGGGATCGAGTAGCGCCATCGCCCACGCGTGGTCGTTCATGACGAAGTCCTGCACCAGGCGGGCGGTCGCCGAATCCATGTCGGTGAGGTGATCGTGATAGCTCGCGAGCGACGCGCGCTCGGCGCGAAGCAGCGCGGTGACGTCGAACCCGGTCAGCCAGAAATCGTCCGGCTCCTCGTTGGGCACGCCGCCCAGCGCGACGATGCGACCGCGCAGCATGGCCGCGTGCTCGAGGTGGTGCTTGGCGATCAGCAACAGCTCGTGCTCCGCCAGCCCCGCCGGAAGTGGCGGATGAAACCGATAGGCATCGGCAAGCGCACGCTCGCACTGCTCGAGGTGCTTGAGCTCTGAAAGTCTCAGTTGATTGATCGCCACGGCGGCCCTCCACGCTCTGTCGTTGCGGGCGGCGTGCCAGCGCGCGCCTGCTAGACTGAACCCCGGCGGGCGTTCCGCGCATCAGGTACAGAGTGGCTGTGAAGCGATCCAAACGTAACCTTCGTCGCCTGCGCATGCTGGTGCTCACCATCACCGCCGCCGTGCAGGTGCCGGGCGTGGCGGCAGTGGCGCACTTCACCGGCAGCTGGCTCCTGGCCGTCGGCGGCGCCGTCGCGATCTCGCTGCCGTACGTGCTCGGGCTGCGCAACCTGTTCGACGACAAACCCAAGAGCGCGCTGTACCGCTACGCCGGGCTGTGGCCGTTCTTCGCCTGGTGGATGGCCTGTCTCACGTTCGCGGCGCTCGCGCCGCTCGCGCTGCTGCTCGCCTGGGCGCTGCACCTGCCGGCGGATCCGCTGCTCGCCGGCGCGGGCGGGTTGGCGCTGCTGCTCGGCGTCGACGCCACGCGCCGCTCGCCACGCGTGGTGCGCCACGACGTCCCGATCGCCGGCCTGCCGCGCGCGCTCGACGGCTATCGCATCGCGCAGATCTCCGACATCCACTGCGGCTCGTTCACACCCGCCGAGCGGGTCGCCGGCTGGGTCGAGCGCATGAACCAGCTGGGCGCCGATCTGATGGCGGTCACCGGCGATCTCATCACCTCGGGCGATCTGCACGTCGACGCGATCGCGCGCGTGCTCGGCGAGCTGCGCGCGCGCGACGGCGTGTACGCGTGCATGGGCAACCACGACTACTTCACCGACGGCGACGACTTCGCGCAACGACTCGAGGAGAACGGCCTCACCGTGCTGCGCAACCGCGGCGTGGTGGTGGAGAAGGACGGCGCGCAGCTCTACGTCGCCGGCGTGGACGACACCTGGACCGGCCGCGACGACGTCGAGGCGGCGATGGCCGCGCGTCCGGCGGGCGCGCCGTCGGTGTTGCTGGCGCACGATCCGAACCTGTTCCCGCAGGCGGCGGCGCAGGACGTCGACCTGACCCTGTCCGGCCATACCCACGGCGGGCAGATCGCCGTCCCGCTGTTCTCGCGCCGCCTCAACCTGGCGCGCATGATCACCCGATTCACCTCCGGGATGTACCAGGTCGGGCGCTCGGTCCTCTACGTGAGCCGCGGGGCGGGAACCACCGGTCCGCCGGTCAGGCTCGGGGCGCGTGCCGAAATCGCACTTCTTACGCTACGTTGCGCCGAAAACCAAAACTGACGCAAAAGACCGCTTGACAGTTCGACTGACTGGATTTAGATTCTGGTCAACGCGATGGATCAGGCCAAAAAAGACTGCATTCTGGGAGCCGCCGCCCGCGCGTTTGCGCGCTTCGGCTTCAAGAAGACCGCGGTCGAAGGGATCGCCAAGGACGCCGGCGTCGCCAAGGGCACCATCTATCTGGCGGCCGACACCAAGGAAGACCTCTTCTATCAGTCGGTTCATCGGGAAGTGCGCTCCTGGGTCGCAGAGCTGTCCAAGCTCATCGATCCGCGGGTGCCGGCCGACCAGATGCTGCGCCAGTGCGCGCTGGCGGGCCTGCAGTACCTCCACGACCGCCCGCTCGTGCGCGAGCTGCTCTTCGGTAACTATCATTTGATGATGCCGGAGTGGGCCGAGCGGCTCGACAGCCTGCGCGAGCTCGGTCGCGCCAACGCGCTCGAGATCCTGCGCCTGGGCGTCAAGCAGGGCGTGTTCCGCGACGATCTCGATCTCGAAGAGGTGTCCAAGATCCTCCAGGACGTGGCCATCTCGACCTACTTGTTCTACGACCGCGGCATGGATCGCGACCAGAAGGTGGCGCGCCGGCTCGAGGTCGCGTTCGACATGCTGATGAACGGCCTGCGTCCCCAGGCGCACGCGCATTCGAAGACCGAAGCGGCCTAGCCCTTTTTTTTGATCTGCGATGACCAGAAAACGATTCTGGTCACCAGGTCATAGGAGAAACGAACATGGACATCCGCACCCGCCTCTCGCTCCGTTACCTGAGTCGCATGACGAAGACCGCCCGCGGGCGCGCCTTCATCCTCAACCAGCTCGCCGACGCCGAGTCGAACGGCGAGAACAAGGTCTTCGAGAGCGTGCTCAAGCACGTCGACGACCCGTCGCTGCAGAAGATGATCGAGAAGCACCAGGCCGACGAGATCCGCCACGCCAAGCTGTACCGCGCGGCGGCCGAGCGCCAGGGCGTGCCGATCGCGCCGGCGCCCGATCACCTGAAGATCATCGACCGCCTCGATCGCGCGGTCGGCGGCTTCCTCAACTCGCCGATCACCGACGGCCAGGGCGTGATGGAAGCGTACGTGATGCTGCAGGTGATCGAGGAGCGCGGCATCACCCAGTTCAAGCTGCTGGCGCAGGCGTTCCGCGAGACCGATCCGCAGTCGGCCGACCTGATCGACGAGATCGCCGGCGACGAAGAGCGCCACCTGCGCTACTGCCTGGCGATCTCGCGCCGCTACGCGCCCGACGAGAGCACGCGCCTCGCGACGCTGAAGAAGTATCGCGACATCGAGGCGCAGTGCTTCGCCGACAACAGCCAGGCGATGATGCAGCACACCTTTGCCAACGACTACTTCTCCGGCGGCCCGCTGGTGAAGTGGTTCTGGAAGCAGATCCAGGGGCTCGGACAGCGCTCCGGCGAGCTGCCCTACACGACCTACGCGGTGGCGGCGTAATGCGCGCCCAGGCGTTGGCGATTGCACTGTTGGCCGCGGGCTGCACCGCTCCGAATCCCGGTCTGGGAGGCGTGCCGCCGCTTGACGCGCCGTCGCTGGTGGTGGCCTCGGGCGCGCAGCCGGACAGCATGGTCGGCGTGCACCGCGAAGGGCCGCTCGATCCGCAGGGCTCGGACGTGACCCTGGCGGTAAACGACGTGCAGCTGCGCGTCCGCACCACGCAGAACGGCCACGTGGCGATCGAGCAGCTCGACCTGTCGATCGCCGACGAGGACGTGCCGGCCTCCGCGCAGCTCCCGTCCGGCGCCAAGCTGCGCAACCAGCGGCTCGAGGCGACCGGCCCGCTCAAGGCGACGGTGGTCCTGAGCGAGCCCGATCGGTTGGTGCTGCACGCGTCGGGCGCGCTCCAGTACCACACGTCGCTGGTGCTCACCGACGGAACGCTCTACCCGCTCGGCGAATCGAGCGCGATGGGCCAGGACCTCGACATCCAGATCACCCGCACCGCCACCGGCGTGAAGGTCACGCTCGACACGCCGCCCAATCAGACCTGCGCCGAGATCGGCGACCTCTTGACGCTCAGCCGCTGCTCGCTGTTCGTCGAGTCCGAAGGCGCAGTCACCCCCATCGAATAAGGAGCTGTCATGAAGATCGAGCTGAAGGGCAACAAGGCGCTGGTCACCGGCGCGTCGAGTGGAATCGGCCGCGCGCTGGCCAAATCGCTGGCGCGCGCCGGCATGGGGCTGGCGATCTCGGGCCGCCGCAAGGACGCGCTGGACTCGCTGGCCAAGGAGATCGTCGACGCGGGCGGCGAGGCGCCGGTGGTGCTCACGGCCGATCTGTCGCAGCGCGGCGAGGCCGAGCGGCTCGGCGCGCGCGCGATCGAGGCGCTCGGGCGCGTCGACGTGCTGGTCAACAACGCAGGCGTCGGCATCGGCGGCTCGCAGGTGGTGGTCGCCGACGACGACGAGGCGCGCACCCTGTTCGAGACCAACTACTGGTCGCCGCTCGCGCTCACCCGCGCGCTGGTGCCCGGCATGCGCCATCGCAACCGCGGCGCGATCGTCAACATCTCGTCAATCGGCTCGGTGACGCCGATGCCCCTGGCCGGCCACTACTCGTCGTCGAAGGCGGCGCTCTCGCTGGCCACCGAGACGCTGCGCATGGAGCTGCGCGACACCGATCTGCACGTGCTGCACGTGCTCCCGGGTCCGGTCGAGACCGGCATGCTGGCCGAGTTCAAGGTGGTGCCGGGCGGCGAGAAGGTGCTCGCCTCGATGCCGCGGGGCAACGTCGAGACGCTGGCCAAGAAGATCATCCGCGGCCTCGAGAAGCGCACGCGCGCCTTCGTCTACCCGGGCTCGCTGGCGATCGTGCGGCACCTGCCGACCATCGCGGTGCGCGCCACTGCGATCGCCACGCGCGGAGTCGACGTCAGCGACCAGCGCAAGCTGATGGGCGGCTCGTCGGGCGGCGAGCTGGCGCTGAAGGCGCGCGCGGCGTTCGAAAACCGCGCGTGACGAGCATCATTTACGCTCGGCGCTCCTTTTGATAGCCTCTCGGGCATGAAGACTCTTGGGGTGCTCCTCGGAACGGTGTTGTTGGCGGGCTGCGCGTCGGGCCCGGCTGGTGTGGAGTATCCGAACAAGGTCGGGTTCGTCGGGCAGAACGCCGCGCTGCAGTCCGGCTGCCAGGTGAACTTCCAGGACGCCTGGGCGCGCGACAAGGAGCTCGAGGTCAAGCTGTGGGTCTCGAACCTGTCGCAGGCGTTCATGAACATCGATCGCGACGGCTTCGCGCTCAGGACCGCCGACGGTCGGGTCCTTCGGCGCGCCGGCGACGTCCACAACGTGTACACGCTGCCGCCCGGCGGCGGGCACGAGGTGTTCGTGAAGTTCAAGGACGCCGGCTACGATCTGCGCGCCAACCAGGGCGTCTCGCTGATCGTCGGCGGCATTTCGTTCTCCACCGATCCGCGCCCGCGCGTGGTCGGCGAGCTGCCGCTCGTGGCCAACGGAGCGCACAACTAGTATATTCCGCCCTCCCATGGCTCGAAAACGCGAAGAGAAAGCGGCGACCGACGATCGCTCGCTGCTGCTGACGCTCTACAAACAGATCCTCACCGTCCGCCGCGTCGAAGAAGCGGCGGCCAAGGCCTATGCGCAGGGCAAGATCGGCGGCTTCCTTCACCTAGCGATCGGCATGGAAGCGGTCGCGGTCGGCGCGATCTCGGCGCTCAAGCCCACCGACTACGTGGTCGGCACCTATCGCGAGCACGCCCACTACCTGGCCAAGGGCGGCAGCGCCAAGGAAGTGCTGGCCGAGCTGTACGGCAAGGCGACCGGCGCCTCCAAGGGGCTGGGCGGCTCGATGCACTTGTTCTCCGCGAAGAACCGCATGATGGGCGGCTACGGGATCGTCGGCGGGCACGTGCCGCTCGCGGCCGGCGTCGCGTTCGGATCGAAGTATCGCGGCACCGACGAGGTCACGCTGTGCTTCTTCGGTGACGGCTCGGTGCCGCAGGGCGCGTTCCACGAAGGGATCTCGCTGGCCGGCCTGTGGAAGCTGCCGATCGTGTTCATCTGCGAGAACAACCAATACTCGATGGGCACCCCGCTGTACCGCACGCTCGCGGTCGCCGACGTGACCGAGCGCGCGTCGGGCTACGGCATCGCGCGCGATCGCTTCGAGGGCCACGACGTGCTCAAGGTGCACGAGCACATCGCCGAGGCGGTCGAGCGCGCACGCACCACGCTAGAGCCGACGCTGGTCGAGGTGATCACCTATCGCTTCCGCGGGCACTCGATGTCCGATCCGGGCAACTACCGAACCAAGGAAGAGATCGAGGAGTGGAAGAAGCGCGATCCGGTGCCGGTGGCGCGCGAGCGGTTGAAGGCCGATTTTCAGGTGAGCGAAGACGAGCTGGTCAGCCTCGAGGCGCACGTCAAGGCCGAGGTGCAGGAAGCGGTGCGCTTCGCCGAGGAATCACCGCCGGCCGATCCGGCGCACCTGTGGGACTACGTGTACGCCGACCCGAACACCGACCCGAGGAAGATGTAATGGCGCGCCTGTCGTATCGCGAAGCGCTCAATCAAGCGATGAGCGAAGAGATGGAGAAGGACGAGTCGATCTTCCTCATGGGTGAAGAGGTCGGGCACTACCAGGGCGCGTACAAGGTCTCGCAGGGGATGCTGCAGAAGTTCGGCGAGAAGCGCGTGATCGATACGCCGATCGCCGAGTGCGGGTTCGTCGGCGTGGGCATCGGCGCGGCGATGACGGGCCTCCGGCCGATCATCGAGCTCATGACCTGGAACTTTTCGCTGGTGGCGATCGATCAGATCATCAACAACGCGGCGAAGATCCGCTACATGTCCGGCGGGCAGTTCAAGATCCCGGTGGTGTTCCGCGGCGCGGGCGGCGCAGCGCACCAGCTGGGCGCGCAGCACTCGCAGTGCCTCGAGTACATGTACGCGAATTGCCCGGGGCTGAAGGTGGTGATGCCGTCGACACCGGCGGACGCCAAGGGCCTGCTCAAGAGCGCGATCCGCGACGACGATCCGGTGGTGTTCATCGAGGGCGAGCTGCTCTACGGCGTGCAGGGCGAGGTGCCCGACGGGGAGCACGTGGTGCCGCTCGGCAAGGGCGACCTCAAGCGCGAGGGCAAGGACTGCACGATCGTCAGCTGGGGCCGCATGGTGTACCTGGCGATGGAGGCGGCGGAGATCCTCGCCAAGGAAAATATTTCGGTCGAGATCGTCGACCCACGCACCATCCGGCCGCTCGACGAGGAGCTAATCTTCACCTCGGTGCGCAAGACCAACCGCGCGGTGGTGCTCGAAGAGGGGCACTCGTTCTCGTCGGTGGGATCGGAGATCACCGCGCGCATCCAGGGCGCGTGCTTCGACGATCTCGACGCGCCGGTCGAGCGCATCTCGCGCCTGGACATTCCCATGCCCTACGCGCTCAACCTCGAAGACCTGGTGGTTCCCGACGCCAAACGGGTGGTCGCCGCCGTCAAACGCGCGATGTACCTGGACAAGGAGTAAGGGACCATGGCCTCCGTCATCGTCATGCCGCGCCTGTCGCCCACCATGGAAGAGGGCGTGCTGCTCAAGTGGACCAAGAAGGAAGGCGACAAGATCGCGCCGGGGGACGTGATCGCCGAGGTCGAGACCGACAAGGCGAACATGGATTTTCCGCTCGAGGACGAGGGCGTGCTGCTCAAGCTGTTGGTCAAGGAGGGAGAGACCATCAAGCTGGGGGCGCCGGTGGCGATTCTCGGCGAGGCGGGGGAAGATCCGGCGGAGGCGATGAAGTCGATCGCGAGCGCGGCGGCCGTGCCGGCGCCGAAAGAGACGAAGCCGGCCGAGCCGGTGGCCGAAAAGCCCGTGACCGTGAACGTGAGCGTCAACGAGAAACCGGTGAACATAAGCGAGAGCGTGAGCGCGGCCGTGAGCGGGACTGCGCGGATCTTGCCGGATCCGAATCGCCCGAAATCGAACGGGCAGAGCGGACGGGTCAAGGCGTCGCCGCTGGCGCGAAAGATTGCTGACGAGAAGGGCGTGGATCTGGGCGCGATCGCGGGGAGCGGGCCGGGCGGGCGCGTGGTCAAGCGCGATGTCGAGGAGGCGGCTGCGCATCCGCCGGCGGCGCAGCTCAAGAGTGTGCCGCTGCAGCCGACGGCGAAGGATCAGCTGGTGCCGGCGTCGCTGATGCGCAAGACCATCGCGCGGCGGCTGGTCGAGGCCAAGCAGTCGATCCCGCACATCTACCTGACGGCGGAGGCGACCGTCGATCGGCTGCTCGAGATGCGCGAGCAGGTCAACGAGCTCGGCACGATCAAGGTGTCGGTGAACGATCTGGTGGTCAAGGCGCTCGCGCTGGCGTTGCGCGCGGTGCCGGACGCGAACGTGTCGTGGACCGCCGAGGGGATCGTGCGGCACGGGCGGGTCGACGTGGGCGTGGCGGTGACGCTGCCCGACGGGCTGATCACGCCGGTGATCCGCAACGCCGATCAGAAGTCGCTGGGCGCGCTGAGCACCGAGATCCGGGCGCTCGCCGAACGCGCGCGCGCCAAGAAGCTCAAGCCCGAGGAGTTCACCAACGGCACCGCGACGGTGTCGAACCTGGGCATGTTCGGGGTCAAGGAGTTCGTCGCGATCATCAATCCGCCCGAGGCGGTGATCCTGGCGGTGGGTACCACCGAGAAGCGGGCGATCGTCGTCGAGAAGGACGGCAAGGACGAGATCGTGGTGGCGCGGCGCATGACGCTCACGCTCTCGTGCGATCACCGCGTGGTCGACGGCGTGCTCGGCGCGCAGCTGTTGCAACAGATCGTCAAGCTGCTCGAGAAGCCGATGGGGCTGGTGCTGTAGTGGCGCAGTACGATCTGGTGGTGCTCGGATCGGGGCCGGGCGGATACGTGGCGGCGATCCGCGCGGCGCAGCTGAAGCTGAAGGTCGCGGTCGTCGAGCGCGCCGAGCTGGGCGGGATCTGCGCGAACTGGGGCTGCATCCCGACCAAGGCGCTATTGCGCTCCGCCGAGCTGCTCGAGCTGATCAAGCACGCGGGCGAGCTCGGCATCAAGGTCGAGGGAAGCGTCAAGCCGGACTTCGACAAGACCATCGCGCGCTCGCGTGCTATAGCCGACCGGCAGGCCAAGGGCGTCGAGTATCTGTTCAAGAAGAACAAGATCGAGACGCTGCGCGGCACCGGCAAGCTGGTCAAGCAAGGCGCCAAGGTGGTGCTCACCGTCGACGGCAAGCCGATCGACGCGCCGGTGATCCTGCTGGCCACCGGCGCACGGCCGAAGCCCATCGGCGGGCTGGTCGAGCACGACGGGCAATCGGTGATCTCGTATCGCGAGGCGATGTCGCTCCAGCAACAGCCGAAGTCGATGGTGATCATCGGCGCGGGCGCGATCGGGATCGAGTTCGCTTATTTCTACGCCGCGTTGGGCACGAAGGTGACCGTGCTCGAGGCGCTGCCCAACATCCTGCCCGTCGAGGACGAGGAGGTGTCGGGCGCGCTGCGCAAGAGCCTGGAGAAGCAGGGCATCGAGATCGTCACCGGCGCCAAGCTGGAGAAGGTCGACAAGGGGCGGCCGGTGAAGGTGACGGTGGGCGGCAAGGTGATCGAGGCCGACGTGTGCCTGCTGGCGGCGGGCGTGCGCGGCAACGTCGAGGGGATCGGGCTCGAGGAGTGCGGCGTCAAGACCGATCGCGGGTTCATCGTCGTCGATCGCAAGAGCTATCGCACCAGCGTCGAGAACGTGTACGCATTCGGCGACGTGATCGGGCCGCCGATGCTCGCGCACAAGGCGTCCGCCGAGGGCATCGCGTGTGTCGAAGGGATATCATTGCAACCCACCCTGCGCTCCGCGCAGGGGCCCAGACATGCGGTGCACGCGGTCGACTACGCGGCGATTCCGGGGTGCATCTATTGCCGGCCGGAGGTCGCGTCGGTCGGGCTCACCGAGAAGGCCGCGCGTGAAAAAGGCCTCAAGTTCAAGGTCGGGCGCTTTCCGTTCAAGGCCTCGGGCAAGGCGATGGCCGCGTCGGAGACCGACGGGTTCGTCAAGGTGATCGTCGGAGAGCAACACGGCGAGCTGCTCGGCGCGCACGTGCTCGGCGGCGCGTCGACCGACATGGTCGCGACGCTGACGCTGGCCATGACCGCGGAGCTCACCAGCGACGAGATCTTGTCGACGGTGTTCGCGCACCCGACGTTCGCCGAGGCGATCAAGGAGGCGGTCGCCGACGCCTACGGGGAAGCGATCGATGTTTAAGCTGCCGGTGATCGCGGGCGACGAGCCGCCTGCCAAGCGCGCGCCGCGACATCCGCCGTGGATCAAGGCGCGCATGCCGTCGGGCGAGAACTACATGGACGTGCGCGCGCTGGTGCACGACCTCGGGCTGCACACGGTGTGCGAGAGCGCGTCCTGCCCCAACATCGGCGAGTGCTGGGACCACCGCGCGCTCACCATCATGATCCTGGGCGGCATCTGCACGCGCTCGTGCCAGTTCTGCGACGTGCCCACCGGCCGGCCGGAGCCGGTCGATCCCGACGAGCCGCGTCGCGTGGCGCTCGCGCTCAAGACGCTCGGGCTGCGCCACACGGTGATCACCAGCGTCGACCGCGACGATCTCGACGACGGCGGCGCGGCGATCTGGGCCGAGACCATCCGGCGCGTGCGCGCCGAGTGCCCTTCGATGACGCTCGAGGTGCTCACCGGCGACTTTCAGGGCAACACCGCCGACGTCGACACGGTGCTCGACGCGCAGCCGCACATTTTTTCGCACAACCTCGAGACCGTGCCGCGCCTCTCGCGGCAGGTGCGCGTGCAGGCGCGCTACGATCGCAGCTACGCCGTCCTCGCACACGCGAAGCGGCGCGGCGGGCTAGTCAAGACCGGCCTGATGCTCGGCCTCGGCGAAGAGCTGGACGAGGTCAAGGACGTGCTGCGCGAGCTACGCGCGCTCGGCTGCGACATCGTGACGCTCGGCCAATACCTGCGCCCTTCGCTCAACCACCTCGCCGTCGCGCGCTACGTCCACCCCGACGAGTTCGCCGCGCTCAAGTCCTGGGCCCAGTCGCTCGGCTTCCCGCACGTCGAAGCCGGCCCGCTGGTCCGCAGCTCCTACCACGCCGACGAACAAGCCCGCATGCTGAGATAACAAGCGGACTTAACTTTTTAACTTGTTTAGTAGACGGACGAGTTGGTGGTGACGTAGTAGCCGGCGGCGGTGCCGGGGGGATGGATGGGCGCGACGGTGCAGTCGGTGGTGTTGCCGGCGGCGTCGACCGCGACGGTGACGTCGGCGACGCGCCACATCTGGCCGGCGTTCCAGCCGGAGCCGTGGTTGAAGCACGCGGCGCCAGGGCACGGTCCGAGCGTGTTGGGGGCCTGGCCGTAGGTGGCCTTGAGGTGGCCGCCGCAGTAGACGTTGACGATCGGGTGCTCTTCGACATTGTTCGTCGAGCTCGAGCCGTCCTGGCCGTAGTAGTGCACCAGCGCGCGGAAAGTCTGGCCGTTGGCCGGGTCGTCGATGTTGGTGTTTTCCGGCACGCCGATCTGGGAGACGTTGTCGAGATCGAGCCGTGGGTTGTGGCAGTAGGTGACCGTCGTCCAGGTCGAGCCGAGCGTGGTGTCCTTGCACACGCTCAAGTTCGAGTTGGCGAGGCTCCAGGCGGGCACGTTGGCGGCGGGCGGGAGAAAGGCATTCGCCGTGCAATTGTCGTAGTTGCAGTCGTCGGCCGACGGCAGCGCCGCAGACGTGCCAAACCAGGCGGTGGTGGTGCCCGGCCTGTGGATGTGCAAGTCGAGATCGGCGCCAGGTGGCGGTTGCGCTTGCGTCGACGTGCCGGTGTGATCCCAGCACAGCTCGAAGCGCAGTCCCGGTCCGGTCACGTGCTGCACCCACTTGCACGTGTAGGTCTTGCCGTCGGTGCCGACCACGGTCATGGTCACCGTGTAGTCGCCCGACAACGTGGTCTTCAGCGACGGCATCGCGGTGTTCGCGCCGGTCAACGTGTAGCTCTGCGTGGGCGGCGTGCCGGTGGTGGTCTTGAACAGCTGATCGCACGGCCCGCCGTCGACGGTCCAGCTCCAGGTCATCGCGTTGCCCTTGAAGTAGCTGGCGCCGTTGTAGGTGACGGTCGAGTACGGCTGCACGTCGGGAACCGAAGCCGGGCACGCCAGCGTCGCGTCGCAGCACAGGCCGTCGTCCGCGCAGCCGTTGCAGTCGTTGTCGAGCTTGTCGCAGCGCTCGGCGCTCGGCGCGATCGATCCCTTGCAGTCGCCCCAGGTGCCGAACTCGGCACCCTGGCAGGTTTGCGTACCGTCGGAGCACGCGCCGATCAGGTGCTTGCCGGGTGGGCCGAGGAAGCACGGCTCGACCGCGCCCGGCGTGCAGGCGCAGCCCTCGTCGACGCGCCCGTCGCAGTTGTCGTCCAGACCGTTGCCCGCGCCGCCCGGGCCGCAGTTCTCGGTCGCCGTGCAGCCCGCGTTCGACGCGATCGGCGCGGCGCAGGTGGCGCCGGTATTGGGCGGCAGGCACGCGCCCGAATCGCTCTTGCCGCCGAGGTCGTCGTAGGCCGACGGACCGTCGAACGAGGCGACGTCGCCGTCGACGTCTCCGTCGGTGTCGACGGACATGTCGTCGGTGGCGATCGACATCAGGTCGTCGCCCGCACCGGCAGCGTCGCCGCCGATTCCCGACAGATCTCTTCGACCGCCCGGTCCCCCCGGACCCTGATCAGGGCCGCATGACCCGAGCGCCAGAACCATCAAGGCGAGGGCAGTGCGACGCGACATCTTTTGAAGTGCTCCTTCGACGACGCGCAGTATATGCCAGATCAGATGCGAATCAGGTAGCCCAGCTGAAAGGCCAAGTGTCCCGTGTTGTTATCGCCGGTGGTCAGGAAATCGGAGAGGGGCGAATAGCCGATTTGCAGCTCGAGCACCACGTCGCCGGGCCCGAGGTGGACGCCGACGCCGAGCCGGCCGAGGAACCCGTAGCGCGTGGATTGCTCGTGCAGCGTGCCGAGATCGACGCGGCCGGCCGTCTGCGCCAGCGTCGCGCGGGTCAGCAGCAGCTGGGCGCCGGCGCCGGCGTACGGCACGACCCAGCGACCGATCGGATAGCGCAGCTGCACGCCGAGCGCGAAGCCCAGCTCGTCGAGCGTGAGGTTGTACGAGACCTGCCCGCCGTTCGGCAACACGCGCGCGTCGACGGGGCGGTTGCCCGATCGGCCGGGCTGCGTGTAGCTCACGCCCAGGAACACGCCGATGCGGCGGCGCCAGAACGGCAGCTGGTAGGCGCCCTCGACCTCGATGAGGAACGAGGTGCCGAGCG
Organism: Myxococcales bacterium; assembly: GCA_003170275.1. Lineage (GTDB taxonomy): Bacteria > Myxococcota_A > Polyangia > Palsa-1104 > Palsa-1104 > PALSA-1104. The sequence continues at coordinate 53,174 of PNAM01000090.1, read as the reverse complement.
TGTTGAACGCCTGCGGAATGGTTGCGCCGATGCGCGCGCCGATCAGCGCGGTGGGCGCGGTGGCGTCGCGGCGGATCACGATCTGGGCGACCTCGGCTTGCGTGTAGGGCACCATCACCGGCGGCGGCTCGGCGCCCGGCGGCAACGGATCTTCCGTCGAGGGCGGCGGCTTGGGCGGCTCGGGCGGAGGCAGCTCGATGCGCGGCGCGCTCCACAGCAATTCGCCCACCACCTTGCCCGGCATGTTCGACGCCGCGCCGCGCGGCACCGAGCGCGACGCGCGGCCCACCACCTTGCCGGTGCCGACGTCGATCAGCAGCGCTTCGAACCGATAGCGATCGGGGTCGGCGCCCGCGGTGAGGGTGGTGGCCAGCACGCGCTGGTAGTTGAGATCGCGGCCCACCTCCGCCCAGCACGCCGCATCCGCGCCGCACACGTCGCGCTTGGAGTGCGCGCGCTCGTCGGCGTCGACCAGCGCCAGCCCGCCGGCGCGATTGGCCAGCGAGCGGTTCACCTTGGCGACGATCTTCTCGGGCACCTCGCCGTGCACCTCGACGGGCAGCACCGCGGTGTCTTCCCCCTCCCCTTCCGCGAACGCCGCACCGGAGCCGGCGAGCAGCAGCGCGCACGTGACGGCGAGCCTCATGGAGTCACCGTCAGGATCTGGGTCGCCGAGCCGCAGTCCACCGGCGTCGGACCGGTGACGGTGATCGCCAGCGTGCCCGGCGCGAAGGTGTTGCCGGGCAGGGTCATGAGCACGCGCTTGCACGCCTCGAGCGTCACGCCGGCCGGCGCCGGCAGCTTGCGGCAGTCCTCGAGCGAGCCCGGCGTGAGCGACTTGTCGCCCACCGTCACCGTCGGCAGCTTGTTGTTCAGGCGCAGGAAGAAGTCGCCGGTCAGCACCACCTCGGTGACCGCCGCGCGCGACATGCTCGACGGCGCGAGCGTCGCGAATACCGGCGCCGGCACCAGCACCAGCGCCGCCGGCAGCGCCGCGGCCGCGCCCGTGCGGTTGTGCACCGCGATCCCGTAGAGCCCGGTCGGCAGCGACGGGAAGTCCGGCTTCGGCGGCGTCTGAGCGCTGCACACGCCCGGCGGGCACAGCGTCACCGCCAGGCTCATCGCGTTGACCCACTGCTCGTCGCTCGCGGCCGGATCGCTCGGCACCGGCACCTCTTCGCCGGTCGCCACACCGTCGAGGTCCATCGCGCGCTGCAGCGTGAGCACCGGCAGATCGAGCTTGCCCGGACCGAGCACGCCCTCTTCGATCGGCACCAGCCCCGAGCCGAGCACGCTCATCAGCGTGGACTTACCCTCGGCGCAGGCGCTGTTCGGGCTCACCGCGGTCAACACCGGCTGCGGGCCGTCGACGGAATGGCTACATCCGGCGAGCACCAGCAGGAGCGCGCCCAGGCGCACGGAAGGCATGGCCTTTTTACGATACGCCATCCCAGCGACAAAGGCGACTTCCGACCTGCCGGTCCGACCACTTTCCGAAAGAGTTGCCGGGGGATGGCCCTTGGGGCTACCTTCCGCCCGTCGGAGGATCGCACATGAAGGTAGCAGTCGTCGGCTGCGGCGGAATTGGCGGCGTGATGGCGGCCAGCTTGACCCGCGCAGGCGTGGACGTCACGCCGGTGGTGGGCAACGAGAAGGTGGCGCAGGCGATCAGCCGCGCGGGCCTGCGCGTGCGCGAGCTCGACGGCACCGAGTGGTCGGTGCCCGCGTCACGCACACCGGTGCTGGCGCTCAGCGACGACGAGGGCCCGTTCGATCTGGCGATCGTCGCTACGCAGAACACCACGCTCGAGATCGCGCTCGCCGCCACCCTGCCTCACCTGATGCCGGACGCGGCGATCGTGACCTGCCAGAATGGGCTGCCCGAGGATCGCGCGCGCTCGCTGGTCGGCAATCGCGTGATCGGCTGCGTGGTCGGTTGGGGCGCGAGCATGGTCGAGCCCGGCGTGTACCAGCGCACCTCGCGCGGCGGCCTGCAGCTCGGGCGCCCGACGGTGAGCGGACCGGCGCCGGAGCCGATCGTGACCTTGCTCGAGGCCGCGTCGCAGTCGGTGCTGGTCGATGATCTGGCCGGCGTGCGTTGGTCCAAGCTGGCGATCAACTGCGTGACCACCACGTTCGGCGCGATCGGCGGCGCGCCGCTGGGCAAGCTGTTGTCGCATCGTTCGATCCGGCGCCTGGCGCTGGAGGTGTTCGCCGAGGTGGCCGCGGTCGCGCAGGCGAGCGGCGTGCACGTGCAGCCGGTGGGCGGCACGCTGGAGATCGACAAGATCGCCATCACCGACGCGGAGCGCGCCATGTCGTTCGGCTCGCCGTCGCTCGCCTACAAGCACTCGGTGCTGATGGCGGTCGGGTTCAAGTACCGGCGCCTGCGCTCCTCGATGCTCTACGCGATCGAGCGCGGCCGTCCGCCGGAGATCGATTTCCTCAACGGCGAGATCGTGCGCCGCGGCGCGCTCCTGGGCGTGCCCACACCGGTGAACGCCGCGCTGGTCGACGAGGTGCGCGCGATCGTGCGCCAGGAGACGCGCTCGGAGATCCCGCGACTGCGCGCGATCCATGATCAGGTGATCCTCGGTCGCGGCAAGGGGCGGCTCGCGGCGTGAGCCAGGTGGTTCGCTTCTTCGCAGAGGGCGGCTCCGGGATGTACCTGCTGTTGCTCCTGGGCCTAGCGTTGGTGACCGTGGCGATCGTGTCGTGCGTCTCGCGTGACGAGAAGCTGCGCGTGGCGACGATGATCGGCTTCGGCGTGGTGATCCTGGCGGGCGCCGCGCTGACCGTGCACGGGCGTTCGATCACCGACGCTGCCATCGTGAGCGTGTCTCCTGACGTACGGGAGCGGATTCGCGAGCAGGGGTATGCCGAATCGAACCGGCCGATCGAGCTCGCGGGCGTGCTGTGCGTGTGCGGCCTGGTGCCGTTCTTGATCGGCGAGGCGCGCCGGCGAGGTCCGTCGTAGCGTGCCGACCAGGCAGTATCCGCACCTGGTCGAGCTCGTCGAGGACGCGGCGGTCGGGCTCGCGCGAGTGAGCCGGAAGTCGATGTTCGGCTGCGAAGGATTCTGGGCGGGGACGAACGTGTTCTCGGTGATCTGGAAAGAGGGGCGGATCGGGCTGAAGATCACGGAGCCCGAAGCGTTCGAGACGCTGATGGGCTTGCCGGGGGCGCGATCGTGGAAGCCCGGCAAGGTGTCGATGTCCGGCTGGGTGCTGGTGCCGGAGGCGTTTCACGACGATCCGGAGGCGCTGGCGCCGTGGGTGAAGAAGGCGCACGGGTTGGCGTTGAAGGCGCCGGCGAGGGTGAAGAAGCGAAAGGCGAAGTAGCGCTACCGTCCCTTGGGCGCGGTCTTCACCGGCGCCCGGTGCGCGGGCGGCGCGAGAAACTCCGGCGTGTAGTAACCGAGCGCCATCAGCAGCATGCCGACGCCCACCGTCAGGCAGCACAGCGACCACAGCGTGCCCAGGTTCACGAACCGTTGGTACGCGCTGTCGTCCTTCTGCCGCGGGCGCGCCTGCAGCTGCATGATGCCGAGCAGCAGCATCGAGAACCCGGAAACGTACAGGAACCACGTGGGCACCATCATGACGGACCTGCGTACAGGATGCCCCGGCCGCGCTCGATGCGCACGTCCGCGCCGTATTTTTTCGACTCCGTGCGCAGCCGCTCGAGCGCGCGGGCCAGCTCCTCGTCGCGCAGCGGCTCGGGGCGGAACTGCACCTGCGCGTTCTGCACGGCGAGCGGGACGATCTCGATGCGCACCAGGCGGCGCCGTTCGATCTGCGCGAGCGCGAGCCAGCCGTAGTCGAGCGGCGGCCTGCCCGGCGTGCCGAACGCGTAGTTGCCGAGGCTGAGCAAGATCGGCCGGCCGTGGTGTAGGAGGACCGGGTGGGCGAGGTGCGGATGGTGGTTGACGACCAGATCGGCGCCGAGATCGATCGCGCGGCGCGACCAGCGCAGCGTCGACGCGCTGGGCGGCGCGTAGTTGTCGCCGAGGTGCAGCGAGACCACCAGCACGTCGACCAGCGGGCGCAGGCGCGCGATGTCGGCGCGCAGATCGGCGTCGACCAGCGCGGCGACCCCGGGATGGCCGCGGCGCGCGAACTGGTCGACGTACACGCGCCACAAGATCTGCTTCTCGCAGTAGGCGAGCAGGCCGATGCGCACCGAGCCGACCGTCGCGATCACGCCGCGGCGCGCGTCGGCGGGCGTGGCGCCGGCGCCGGCGGTGAGCATCCCGCTCTTGGCGGCGTTGGCGATGGTGTCGGCGAGGCCTTCGGCGCCGTAGTCGAGCGTGTGGTTGTTGGCCAGCCCGAGCACGTCGAAGCCGGCCCAGGCGAGCGCCTCGGCGGAGCGCGCGGGTGCGCGGTACACGTAGTCCTTGTACAAGGGGAAGCGCACGCCGCCGTCGGTGATCGGCGCCTCCAGGTTGGCGACCGCGAGATCGGCGTCGCGCACCAGATCGACGGTGAGCGTGAACGGATATTGGTAGCCCTGGTCATCGAGCGTCGGCTGCGCGGCGTCGATCTCGGCGGTATCGCCGGCGAACAGCACGGTCGCGTTGCCGTCGACGCGCGCGGGCCGCGACAGCCGCAAGGGCGCGCCGACGGCCGCGGGCGGATCGTGCAACATCAAGAGCGCGACGTGCAGCCCGACGAACGCGAGCGTGCCGCCGACGCCGTACCACAGCCAGCGCACGCTACGCGCCGCGGGTCTTCTGATCGTAGAGCGCCATCACGCGGCAGGTCACCGGACCGGGCTTGCCGCCGCCGATCGGCTGGCCGTCGACGCGCACGATGGGCAGCACGCCGCGCACCGAGCTGGTGAGCATGGCCTCGTCGGCGCGCTTGAGATCGACCGGCCACAGCGGCAGCTCGTCGACCGGGATTCCGTTGTCCCGGCACAGCTCGATCACGGTCATGCGCGTGATGCCCTCGAGCAGCCCCACCGACAGCGGCGCGGTCGACAGCCGGCCGCCGCGCACCACGAAGAAGTTCGACGAGCCGCCCTCGGTGATGCGGCCCACGCCGTCGCACAGGATGGCTTCGTAGGCGCCGCGCCTCCGCGCCTCCGCGATGGCCAGCACGCTCACCAGGTAGTTGCCCGACTTGACCGCCGGATCGACCGACGCGCCCGGCTGGCCCGGCGAGCGGCTGCGCGAGACGATAGCCACCTCCACCCCGTCGCTGTAGAGCGCGGGCTCGGGCAGCTTGACCGGGCGCACGATCACGATCAGGCGCGGCGTGTCGGCCATCGCCGGATCGAGACCGATCTCACCCGCGCCGCGCGTCACCATGATACGGATGTACGCGTCGGGCTCGCCGGCGGCGCGCAGCGTGTCGGCGACCGCGCGCTCGATCTCGGCGCGGGTGGGGACCTTCATCTCCAGCCCGGTCGCCGATCGCTCCAGGCGCGCGAGGTGCGGCTGCATGCCGAACGGCTTGCCGCCGAACGTGCGCAGCACCTCGTACACCGAGTCGCCGTAGAGGAACCCGCGATCGAACACCGGCACGCGCGCCAGGTGCGCGTCGATCGGCGCGCCGTCGATCCACACTTTTTCGCTCATGCGACGCCCAGCCGCAGGCGCCACACCAGCGTGAACGCTTCGACGAAAATGGTCTTGGACATCTTCGACTTGCCGACGCGGCGGTCGACGAACACGATCGGCACCTCGACCACGCGGAACCCCTGCTTCATGGTCCGGTAGGTGAGCTCGATCTGGAACCCGTAGCCCTGCGCGCTCACCGCATCGAGATCGAGCGTCTCGAGCACGCGCCGTCGGAAGCACTTGAACCCGCCGGTGAGATCGCGGATCGGCACGCCGAGCACCGAGCGCGCGTAGAAGCTGCCGCCGCGCGAGATGAACTGGCGCGCGAGCCCCCAGTTCACCGTGCCGCCGCCTTCGACGTAGCGCGAGCCGAGCACCAGATCGGCGCCCTTCTCCGCCGCAGCCAACAGATCGGGCAGGTAGCGGGGATCGTGCGAAAAGTCGCAGTCCATTTCGAAGATGTATTCGTAATCGGACTCGAGCACCTCGCGAAACCCGGCGATATACGCCACCCCGAGCCCCTGCTTGCCGGGCCGGTGCAGCACGCGCACCAGCGGATCGCGCGCGGCGATTTCATCGGCGATCTGCCCGGTCCCGTCGGGAGAGTTGTCATCGACGACCAACAAGTGGGCCTGCGGCAGATGCTGGTGCACGGCCGCGACGATCTGCGGCAGGTTCTCCCGTTCGTTATACGTGGGGACGATCACGACGACCCGCGACATTCGTGGAACATTACTCGAAGTTGCGAGGCAGAGTGAATATGTTATGGTCGTTACGATCCGATGCAGATCCTGAAGGCCCGCTTTCATGGGCGTGATGATTTTATGGAGGCGTATCAGTCCGAACCACCGGGCGGTGCGCTGTTCGTAGCGACCACGACTCCCCTCGACGCCGACGAGAACGTGATCGTCGAGTTGGTTTGCGACGGGCTCCCCAACAAGGTGCTGTTCCGCGGCACGGTGCTCGCCTGGCGGCCCGCGCTGCCGCGACTGCGCGTGCGCGCCGGTGCGACCGTGGCGTTCCTTCCGGAAGAGGAAGAGAAGCGCCGCTTCATCCTGGCGGCGCTGGCCGGCGATCTCCATCCGCCGCGACGCAAACACACGCGCATCCCGGTGGCGGTGCCGGTGCGCTTTCGCCTGCCGGGCTCGGCCGATTTCGCGGGCGGCAGCTTGACCGAGATCTCGGTGGGCGGCGCGCTGCTGGTTACGCCGAAAGAACAGGTCATCCCGCTCACCACCGAGGTGGTGCTGGAGATCCTGCCGCCGGGCGGCGCCGCGCCGATGCCGATCACCGGCCGGGTCGCGTACCACGCGCCGAGCGGCAACGGGCTCAAGTTCATCTACCGCGACGGCGGCGGGTCGCGCCGCATTCGCGAGCTGATCCGCCGCATCCGCCTCGCGTAGCGATGAGCCGGGCGGCTGCCGTCGCCGTCCTCTTGTTCGCGTCGTTGGCCGCGGGCGAGCTGGTGCGCGGCGCGATCAAGATCGATGTGCGCGACGCGAGCGGCGCCGCCGTCGAGGCCAAGGTCACGGTGCGGCCGCGCGCGGGCGGCGAGACGCGCAGCGTGCCACGCACCGGCGAGGTCTACGTGGCCGACGGGCTGCTCGACGGCGATTGGATCGTCGAGGCACCCGGCGCGGCGGCCGAGATCGTGCGCGTGGTCGAGCGGCACGTGGTCGGCGCGGTGCTGGTGCTGGGCGGCGCGCCGCGTACGAAGAAGAAGGAGCGGCCGTTCACGGTCGGGCCCGACGAGCCGGCGTGCAACGTGGCGGACGGCGCGGTGGTCGAGGCGGTCGCGTTCGCGCACGGCGGGCTGGGCGCGGGTCGGCTCGAGGTACATCGCGGCGCGCGGCTGGTGTGCTCCGCGACCATCGCCGGCGGGGCTGCGTCGTTGCGGCTGCCGGCCGGCGAGTATTCGATCAGCGCGCGCTTCGTCGGTGGCGGCAGCGCGCACGCGGTCTATCGCTGGAAGAGCGGCGCGCCGCCGTCCCTGGTGCTGCGCGCCAAGTGACGTGCCTTCGCTTCTGTGGTTAGCTGACTCGTGGCTCGCAAGAAGAGGGATTTTCGCCCGTCGGCGCGGCGGCCCGACACCAGCGGCGAGATGCTCGACGACATGTTCCGCTGGCTCAAGCTCGAGGAGCCGGCGCGCGCCTACCGGGCGCTGCGCGCGTTCTCGTGGGCGGCGGGACCGCGCATCAACGCGCGCGCGCGCGCCGAGCGGGTGCGCGGCGCGATCCTCTACGTGCGCGTGACCTCGTCGGCGTGGTCGCAGGAGCTGCACATCCTGAAGGAGCAGCTGGTGAAAAAGCTGCAGCGCACGCCCGGCGGCGAGAGCATCCAGGACATCCGCTTCACCGTCGGGCCGCTCGAGGAGCTGCCCGATTGGGACGCGCAGTTTCGCGCCGAAGACCCGCCGCCGCTGCCGGTGCCGGAGGTTCCGCTCGAGTCGGAGATGCAGCGCGCGGTGAACGAGATCGAAGATCCCGAGCTGCGCGCCGACCTCAGCCGCCTGCTCGAGCGCGAGGCCGCGAGGCGACGGCCTCCCTCAGGCTCTTGACCAGCTCGTAGGCGGCCAGGCGCCGCGACTGCGGATCGTGCGCGGCGGCGATCGTCTGCACCAGGGCCGAGCCGACCACCACCGCGTCGGCGACCCCGGCCACCGCGCACGCGCCGGCCGCGTCGCGAATGCCGAAGCCGACCGCGAGCGGCAGCCCGCCGAGCGCCGGACGCAGGGCGCGGGTGCGGCGCTCGACGTCGGCGACGTCCAGGTGGCCGGCGCCGGTCACCCCGGTGAGCGCCACGTAGTAGGCGAAGCCGCCGCCCCGCGCGACCACCACGCGCGCGCGCTCGACCGAGGTGGTGGGCGCGAGCAGCGGCACGCGCACCAGCTCGGCGGCGGCGAGCGCGCGATCCAACTCCTCGGACTCTTCGGGCGGCAGGTCGACCACCAACATCCCGTCCACGCCCGCAGCTTTGGCCTCGTCGACGACGCGCCCGATCCCGCGCTGCAGGATCGGGTTGAAATAGCCGAACAGCACCAGCGGCACGTCGGTGTGCGCGCGGATCTTGCGCACCACCGCGAAGGTCTTGGCCAGCGTGTCGTGCCCCGCCCCGCCGGTGGACAGCGCGCGTTCCATCGCCGCCTGGATCACCGGCCCGTCGGCCGACGGATCGCTCCACGGCACGCCGAGCTCGATGAGGTCCGCGCCCGCGTGCGTCGCCTCCAGGACCAACTGCGGGGTCTCCTCGAGCGAGGGATCGCCGGCGGTCAGATAGACGATCAGCGCCGCCTGACCGCGCGCGCCCAGCTCGCGAAAACGATCGACGATGCGATTCATCGCAACCCACCCGTCGCCGCCGCGACCGTCTCCATGTCCTTGTCGCCGCGGCCCGAGAGCCCGACGACGATCAGCTTGCCGGCGCCCAGCTTCGGCGCGAGCGTGCGCAGATACGCGATCGCGTGCGCGGTCTCGAGCGCGCACAGGATGCCCTCGGTGCGCGCCAGCAGGTGTAGGCCATCGAGCGCCTGCGCGTCGGTGATCGACGCATAGACCGCGCGACCGGTGTCCTTCAGCCACGAGTGCTCGGGGCCGACTCCGGGGTAGTCGAGCCCCGCCGAGATCGAGTGGGCGTGCAGGATCTGGCCGTCGTCGTCGGTGAGCACGTAGCTCTTGGAGCCGTGCAGCACGCCCACGCGGCCCGCCGACAGCGTGGCGGCGTGGCGTCCGGTCGAGATGCCGTCGCCGGCCGCCTCGACGCCGTACAGCGCGACCGACGCGTCGCCGACGAACGCGTGGAACAGGCCCATCGCGTTGGAGCCGCCGCCCACGCACGCCACCGCCGCGTCGGGTAGACGCCCTTCGCGCTCGAGCAGCTGTGCGCGCGCCTCGCCGCCGATCACCGCCTGCAGATCGCGCACCAGCGTGGGATAGGGATGCGGGCCGGCGACCGAGCCGATCACGTAATGCGTGTCGTGCACGTGGGTCACCCAGTCGCGCAGCGCCTCGTTCATCGCGTCCTTGAGCGTGCGCGTGCCGCTCTCGACGGCGTGCACCTGCGCGCCGAGCAGCTTCATGCGGAACACGTTGAGCGCCTGGCGCCGCACGTCTTCGGCGCCCATGAAGATCTCGCAGGTGAAGCCGAACTTGGCCGCGACGGTGGCGGTGGCGACACCGTGCTGGCCCGCGCCGGTCTCGGCGATCAGGCGCTTCTTGCCCATGCGCCGCGCCAACAGCGCCTGCCCGACGCAGTTGTTGATCTTGTGCGCGCCGGTGTGGTTGAGGTCCTCGCGCTTGAGGTAGATCTTCGCGCCGCCGAGCTTCGCGGTGAGCTGGTCGGCGAAGGTGAGCGCCGACGGCCGGCCCACGTAGTTGCGCAACAGCCCATCCAGCTCGGCGCCGAACGCCGGATCGCGCTGCGCCTCGGCCCACGCGCGCTCGAGCTCGTCGAGCGCCGGGATCAGCGTCTCCGAAACGTACCGGCCGCCGAACTGCCCGAAGCGGCCGGGGATGGAAGCTTCCATTCGCAGACCTTAGCCGCTTTTTCGCGCGGCGGCGACGAACGAAGCGATCTTCTTCCAGTCCTTGACGCCCGGCGCGCGCTCGACGCCGCCTGCGACGTCCACGCCCGCGGGATGGACCGCGGCGATCGCGGCAGCGACGTTTTCGGGGGTGAGGCCGCCGGCGAGCAGGACGCGGCGGCGTTCGGCGGCGGCGCGCGCGAGCGAGAGATCGGCGCGCTGGCCGGAGCCGCCGTAGCCCGGCGCGTCGGCGTCGACGAGCGCGAGCGCGCAGTCGTATTGTTCGAGCGTCTCCAGGCTGGCGGCGTCGCGCAGGCGGATGGCCTTGACGTAGCGGCCGGCGAAGCGCGCGCAGAACGCCGGTGCCTCGTCGCCGTGGAGCTGCGCGAGGTCGATCGCGCCCGAGCCGAACGCGCGCTCGATCTCGTCGGGCGAGGCGTTGACGAACACGCCGAAGCGCTGCAGCGTCGGCGGCAGCGCGCGCGCGATCCCAGCCACCTCGTCGATGGTGACGAAGCGCTTCGAGCCGGGCCAGAAGTTGAAGCCGACCGCATCGGCGCCCGCCTCTGCGCAGGCCAGCGCGTCCTCGAGCGTGCGCACGCCGCAGATCTTCACGACCACGTCAAAAGCTCCAGCAGCGCGGCGCCGGGCGACGGCGCTTTCATGAGCGTCTCGCCGACCAGGATCGCGTCCACACCGTGCGTGCGCATGCGCGCCACGTCGTCGCGCGTCTTGAGCCCGCTCTCGGCGACCAGCACCACCTCGGGTCCGGCCAATGCGCGCGCGCGCGCCGAGAGCGCCAGGTCGATGCGCAGCGTGTCGAGATCGCGATGGTTCACGCCGAGCACCCGCGCGCCCGCCTCGAGCGCGACCTCGAGCTCGCGATCGTCGTGCGCCTCGACCAGCGCGCCGAGGCCGATCGTCCCGGCATACGCCACCAGCCGCGCGAGCGTCGCGGCGGGAAGCAGACGCACAATCAAGAGCGCCGCGTCCGCGTTGAGCAGGCGCGCCTCCGCGAGATCACGCTCGTCGAGGAGAAAATCCTTGCGCAAGATCGGCAGGGCGCACGCCTGCCGCGCACGATCGACGTGGGCCGGATCGCCGTCGAAGAACTGCACGTCGGTGAGCACCGAGATCGCCGCCGCGCCGCCGCGCTCGTACTGGCGCGCGATCTCTTCCGGATCCGCGCCCGGCCGGATCAGCCCGGCGGACGGCGAGCGTCGCTTGAACTCGGCGATCGCCGTCACCCGATCGCGCACGCGCAACGCCGCGCCGAACGGCCGCGCGGGCGGCATGGCAGCCGCGCGGGCGGTCAGCTCGTCGAGCGACACCGGCTCGCGCGCCGCGTGGATCGCTCGCTTCGACGCCACGATCTCGTCGAGGATCACGAGTTGGTCGCCTCGATCAACCGATCGAGCAGGCGCGTCACCGACCCGTCGTCGACCAGCTGCGCTGCGAGCTGCACGCCGTCGCGCAGCCCGGTCTTGCCCGCCGCGTACAGCGCGCCCGCCGCGCTCATGAGCACGCTCGATCGCCCGGCGCCGCGCCGCGTGCCGCTCAGGATCGCGCGCACCGCGACCGCGTTCTCGTGCGCGTCGCCGCCGGCCAGCCCTGCCGCGTCCTCGGGCTCGAGCTGAAAGTCGCGCGGCGAGAGCAGGTAGCGCTTGACCTCGCCTGAGCGCAGCTCGGCCACCTCGGTCGGCCCGTCGGGCGCGAACTCGTCGAGCCCGCCCGCGCCGTGCACCACCAGCGCGTGCTCCGAGCCGAGCTGACCGAGCGCCTGCGCCAGCAGCTCGAGGCGATCCTCTGCGTACACGCCGATCAGCTGGTGGCGCGCGCCGGCCGGGTTGGTCAGCGGCCCGAGCAGGTTGAACAGCGTGCGCACGGCGATCTCCTTGCGCGGCGCGGCGGCGTGGCGGGTCGCGCCGTGGAACGCGGGCGCGAACAGAAAGCCGATCCCCAGGTCGCGCAGGCAGCGCTCGACCACCTCGACCGGCGCGTCGACGTTCATGCCCAGCGCCTCGAGCACGTCGGCCGAGCCCGAGCGCGACGACTGCGCGCGGTTGCCGTGCTTGGCCACCGTCACGCCCGCCGCCGCCACCACCAGCGCCGCGATGGTCGATATATTGATGGTGCCGCGCCCGTCGCCGCCGGTGCCGCAGGTGTCGACCAGCACGCCCGCCGGCACGCTCAGCCTGGTCGCACGGGCGCGCATCGCCCGCGCTGCGCCGACCACTTCGCTGACGGTCTCGCCCTTCATGCGCAGCGCGACCAGCAACGCGCCGATCTGCGCCGGCGTCGAGGCGCCGTCCATGATCGTGCCCATCACGCCGGCCATTTCGTCGGCGGTCAGATCCGCCCGCGAGACCGCGCGCGCGATGGCGGCCGCGACGTCCATCAAGTCATCTCGAGGAAATTGCCGAGCAGCCGCTTGCCCTCGAGCGTGAGGATCGACTCGGGATGAAACTGCACGCCCCACACCGGTAGCGACGCGTGCTCGAGCGCCATGATCTCCTCGTCCCAGGTCTTGGCAGTGACCTTGAGCGCCGCCGGAAAGTCTTCCGCCTGCACCACCAGCGAATGATAGCGCGTGGCCTCGATCGGGTTGGGCAGCCCCTTGAACAGCCCGCGCTCGTCGTGGAAGATCTTCGAGACCTTGCCGTGCATCACCTTCTTGGCGCGCACCACCTTGCCGCCGAACGCCTGGCCGATCGCCTGGTGCCCGAGACACACGCCGAGGATCGGGATCTTTCCCGCCAGCTCGGCGATCACCGCCAGCGAGATGCCGGCCTCGTTGGGCGTGCACGGGCCCGGTGAGATCACGATCTGCCGCGGCGCCAGCTGCGCGATCTGGGCGACCGTGATCTTGTCGTTGCGCTCGACGCGCACGTCGGCGCCCAGCTCGCCGAGATATTGCGCGAGGTTGTAGGTGAACGAATCGTAGTTGTCGATCAGCAGCAACATCAGGTCTGTCTCGCCATGCCGAGTGCGCGCACCACCGCCTTGGCCTTGTTGACGGTCTCCTCGTACTCGGCGTCGGGATCGCTGTCGGCGACGATGCCGGCGCCCGCCTGCAGGTACACCTGGTCGCCGCGCGAGACCATCGTGCGGATCGCGATCGCGAAGTCGAGGTTGCCGGTGAACGACAGATAGCCGACCGCGCCGCCGTACAGCCCTCGCCGGCACGGCTCGAGCTCCTCGATGATCTCCATCGCGCGGATCTTCGGCGCGCCCGACAGCGTGCCGGCCGGGAAGCACGCACGCAGCACGTCGAGCGCCGAGCGCCCGTCGTCGAGCGCGCCCGAGACGTGCGAGACCAGGTGCATGACGTGCGAGTAACGCTCGACGACGAACTGCTCGTCGACCCGCACCGAGCCGGTGCGCGCCACGCGGCCGACGTCGTTGCGGCCGAGATCGATCAGCATCACGTGCTCGGCGCGCTCCTTGGGATCGGCCTCGAGCTCGGCCTGCAGGCGCGCGTCGTCCTCTTCGGTGCGGCCGCGCGGGCGCGTGCCGGCGATCGGGCGCACCATCACGCGCTTGTCCTCCACGCGCACCAGCACCTCGGGCGAGGCGCCGGTCACCTGCGCATCGGGGAACGCCAGGTGGAACATGTACGGCGACGGGTTCACCACGCGCAGCGCGCGATACACGTCGAACGGATCGGCGTCGCCGCGCGCGGCTGAGAAGCGCTGCGACAGCACCACCTGGAACACGTCGCCGGCGAGGATGTACTCCTTGGCGCGCCTCACCGCGTCGCAGAACTGCGCGCGCGTGGTGTTCGACTGCAGGACCTCGTCGGCCTGGCCGGTCGGCGGGCGCGGATCGAGCGCGCGCAGCGGAACGCCCGGCTTCTGCAGCGTGGCGACGATCGCGTCGATGCGCTCGCACGCGCGCCGGTACGAGCGATCGCAATCGGCCGGCGCGTCGACCACCGCGTTGGCCACCACCTTCACCGTCTGGCGCAGGTTATCGAAGATCACCAGCGTATCGGTGACCAGGAAGCTGCAGTCGGGCAGGCCGAGCTCGTCGGGCTTGAGCGCCGGCAGCTTCTCGAAGGCGCGCACCACGTCGTAGCTGAGGTAGCCCACCGCGCCGCCGAAGAAGCGCGGCAACCCGGGCTGCGGCACCGGCCGATACGAATCGAGCAGCTCGCCGAGCGCGCGGGTCGGATCTCCGCCGGGTGCGGGCCCTTCGGTGCGGGTCGGCGCGCCGTCGCCCTCCACGTCGAAGCGCGTGATCTCACATCGCCCGCCACGCGCCGAGAACAGCGCCCGCGCGCCCACGCCGATGAAGCTGTAGGCGGCCCACTTCTCGCCGCCCACCACGCTCTCGAGCAAGAACGTGTGCGGCCCGCGCCCCAGCTTGGCGTACGCCGAGACCGGCGTGTCGCCGTCCGCCAGCAGCTCGCGATAGACCGGGATCAGGTTGCCGCGCCCCGCGGCGTCGCGAAACTCCTCGAGGCTGGGGGTGTAACGAGGCACTGCACCGACGCTAGCACACCGCGTGGTAACCTGTGGCCGTGGGGTTTTTCGGCAACCTGATCGAGTCTCCGGTGCCGGAGCCGATCAGCACGGCGCAGTGGCGGCGCATGGCGCGGCTGATGGTGTGGGTGCCGTGCGTGCTCGGGACGATCAATGTGCTCACCTGCTTCGCAGCGCGGCTCGACCCGACCGTCGACCAGCCCGCGATGTGGCGCTACCTCGAGATCAACCTGCCGGCGCACGTGGCGATCGTCCTCATTAATGTATGGGTTCGGCGCGGCACCCGCAGCGAGCGCGCGTACCGGCTCGCCGCCGAGGCCTCGCTGTCGCTCGCGCTGTGGACGGTGGTGACCAGCCTGTGGGTGACGGGCAGCGTCACCAGCTGGAACTTCATGTGGCTGCCGATCTTGATCGGCGCGGCACGCATCTACTTCGACGCCGCGCTCGGCCGCCACGTGCTCGTCAGCGCGCTGGTTCAGTACGCCGCACTGATCGCGCTCGAAGGTGCCGGCGTGATCGCGCCGCACGCGGCGGTGCCGCTGCTGGTCCTGCCCGAGTATTCGTCGCTGGGGCACGAGGTGGTCGGCGCGCTGTGGATCGCGGTCTTGTGCGTGTTCACCTGGCTGGTCGCGAGCCACGTCGCCAACCGCATCCGCACCTCGGAGCATTCGCTGCGCGAGCTCAACCAGACGCTCGAGGCGCGCGTACGCGAGCAGGTCTCGCAGCTCGAGCGCGCCGGCCGGCTGCGCCGCTACCTCGCGCCGCAAGTGGTCGAGAGGCTGCTCGCCGCCGACGTGGATCCGGTCGCCGCGCGCGATCGCCGGCCGATCACCGTGATGTTCGCCGACCTGAAGGGCTTCACGCCCATGACCGAGGCGCTCGAGCCGGAGGTGCTGGCCAGCGTGCTCACCCGCTACTTCAGTGAGGTGGCCGAGATCGCGTTTCGCCACGGCGGCACGATCGACAAGTTCATCGGCGACGCGGTGATGGTGTTCTTCGGCGCGCCCGAGGCCACCGGCGAGTCCGACCAGGCGATCCGCTGCGTGCGCATGGCGCTCGAGGTGCAGCGACGGGTGGGCGAGCTGGGCACGGAGTTCGTTCAGCTCGGCGCGCTGGCGCCGCTCGAGGTGCGCATCGGCATCGGCTCGGGCCAGGCCACCGTCGGCGAGTTCGGCGCGCTTCATCGCAGCGACTTCACCGCGGTCGGCGCGCCGGTCAACCGCGCGGCGCGCCTGGAGCCGCTGGCGCCGCCGGGCGGCATCTTGATCGACGCCGAGACCCACGCGCTGGTCGGCGATCGCGTGGTCTCCCTGGCGCACGGCGAGCACGCGCTCAAGGGATTCTCGCGCCCGCAACACGCGTTTCTCGTCGAGCGAATCGCCAAGATCCAGACCCTCAAGGAGCCCTGGGCCCCGGCCTGATGTGCTACAACGCCCGGCATGGGCAACGAACATCTCGCTGCGCTCGAAAAAGGCGATCCCGAGTTGGCCTCGCTGGTGCGCGAGGAAGAGCAGCGGCAGCGTGACAAGATCCGCCTGATCCCGTCCGAAAACTACGTCTCGCACGCGGTGCTCGAGGCGTGCGGCACCGTGTTGCAGAACAAGTACTCCGAAGGCTATCCGGGCAAGCGCTACTACGAGGGGCAGCAGGTCATCGACCGGATCGAAGAGCTGGCCGTGTCGCGCTGCAAGACGCTGTTCGGCGTCGAGCACGCCAACGTGCAGCCGTACTCGGGCTCGCCCGCCAACCTCGCCGTCTACCTGGCGTTCTGCAAGCCCGGTGACACCATCATGGGCATGGGGCTGCCCGCCGGCGGGCACCTGACGCACGGCTGGAACGTGAGCATCACCGGCAAGTACTTCCGCTCGGTCGCCTACGGCGTGCGCAAGGACACCGGCCGCGTCGACCTCGACGAGGTGCGCACGCTGGCCAAGAAGGAGCAGCCGAAGATCTTGTGGTGCGGCGGCACGGCCATCCCGCGCACCATCGACTTCGCCGGTTTCCACTCGATCGCCAAGGAGGTCGGCGCGATCCTGGTCGCCGACATCGCGCACATCGCCGGGCTGATCGCGGGCGGCGCGCATCCGTCGCCGGTCGGGTTCGCCGACGTGGTCTCGACCACCACGCACAAGACCTTGCGCGGCCCGCGCGGCGGCATCCTCATGTGCAAGGCGCAGCACGCCTCGGCGATCGACAAGGCGGTGTTCCCCGGCTTGCAGGGCGGGCCGCACAACCAGACCACCGCCGGCATCGCGGTCGCATTGAAGGAAGCCTCGACCGGCGCGTTCAAGAAGTACGCGCACGCGATCGTCGCCAACGCCAAGGCGCTCGCCGCCGAGCTGACCCTGCGCGGCTACGACCTGGTCTCGGGCGGCACCGACAACCACCTCATCCTGGTCGACCTGACCGGCAAGGAAGTGCCGGGCAAGAAGGCCGCCAAGGCGCTCGATCAGGCGGGCCTGGTGCTCAACTACAACAGCGTGCCGTTCGATCCGCGCAAGCCGTTCGATCCGTCGGGCATCCGGCTGGGCACCCCGGCGGTCACCAGCCGCGGCATGGGCCCCGCCGAGATGAAGCAGATCGCGATCTGGATCGATCGCGGCGTGCAGGCCGCGCGCACCGACGACGGCGCCGCGCTGGACCGCATCTTCGCCGAGGTGCGCGAGCTGACGGGGAAGTTCCCGGCGCCCGGGCTGTAGTACGAGCGTGGCCGACGAACCGAAATCAGACGGCAGGGCGCCCGATCCGACCAAGGCGCTGGTCAAGCGCGCCGAGTCCAAGCCGGCGCCGCCGATGGTGCTGGCCAACAGCCTGGCCGAGGCGCCGCCCAAGGCGTTCGTGCACGTGGACTCCTCGGGCCAGGTGCGATCGCCGTCTCGCTACCGCGCGCTGCAGGCGCTCTCGTACGGATCGGCGGCCGCGATCGTCGGCGGCGTGACGCTGGTCTACGGCGCGCTGCTCGGCGTGCCGGGCGTGGGCATCGGCGTCGGGCTCGGCGTGTACGTGGGCTGGCACATCAAGCGCGGCCTCAAGCTGCAGGAGGCCACCCGCCTGCTCGTGCACGATCGCCTCGACGAGGCTGAGGCGCTGCTCAACCAGGTGCTCAAGTCCTGGCGCTGCCCGCGCAACGTGCGCGCGCTCGCCGAGCAGAACCTGGCGGCGGTCTCGATCCGGCGCGGCAACTTCGACGAAGCGCTCACGCATCAGCGCGCGGCGATGACCCTGTACGCCAAGAGCCGCAAGAAGTCGCTGTTCGCGCGCACCGTCGAGTACGCCGAGATCACCACGCTGGTGAACCTGGGTCGCGTGGGCGAGGCGCGCCAGCGGTTCGAGCAGAAGCACGGCGACGTGCCCAAGGGCGACTACCTGCGCATGCAGCACTGGGTGTCGGAGCTGTACGTGTGCCTGGCCGAGGGCGAGCATCGCATCGCGGGCGACGATCTGCACGAGCGCGCCAAGACCGCGCTGGGCATCACCGGCGCGTCCGCGCTGCTCGGGCTGACCGCCTGGGCGCACCTGAAGAACGGCGACACCGATCAAGCGTGGCACCTGTTGCGCGAGGCGTACGATCGCAAGACCGGCACCGGCATGGACCGCGCGCTGCCGCGGCTGGTCGAGTGGATGGAGAAGCAAAAGGTCGAGGCGGGAGTGGTGGACAAGGAACCCGAGGAGTCGTGAACGTGAAGTCGAGCGTGAACGCAATCGTGAACGTGATCTTGATCGCGTGGGTTGGGCTGGTGGCAGGCTGCGGCGGCGAGTTTGCCGAGGGTCGTCACTATCCGGTGAGCCTGCGCACGCTCGCGGTCAAGGAGCCGTCGGTGGTCCATGGCAACGCCGAGCTCGCGGTGCTGCCCATCACGCAGGGCAACTGGCTCAAGTATCGCGAGATCCTCCAGCACCTGTTCTGGAAGGAGGCCAACACCGACACCGTCGGCGGCTCGGGCTCGGGCATGCAGGGCGCGATCACCGCGGCGGGCGCGTCGGTGTTGCGCTACGACGACTTCCCGCTGCTCACCCTGCCCGCCTTCATCGTCCAGATCGCCAACCGCGGCGATCAGCCGCTGTCGTTCGCGCACGCGCAGTTCCGGCTCGAGGATGGCCACGGCCGGGTGTTCTCGGCGATCACGCGCATCCCCGACGTCGAGGCGCGCGTGCGCGGCGATCTGGTCGAGCGCCATCCGGAGCTGCTGCAGCCGGGCAACGTGCAGCTCCTCGGGTCGGTGCACGAGAACATCGAAAAGATGCAGCTGCTCGACGAGAAGGTGGTCGTGCCGCCGGGCGGGAGCTGGCGCGGCTACCTGCCGTTTCGCATCGAGGCGCGCGACCCCGAGGAGTTCGGCCGGATCGCGCGCGACCTCACGCACCTCACGCTGCGCATCACCGGCACCGAAGCGGCTCAGGAGCGCGCCGAGTTCACCTTCACCTTCGACGTCGTGCAGCGACCGATCTCGGTGGTCTGCGCCGACGGGACCAAGGCGCCTTCGGCCTCCAAGTGCCGCAAGGGCCCGATGGCCGACACGCCGATCGACGGCGGCCCGTGCGTGCAGGAGACGGTGATCCCGTTCAAGACCAACCGCACCCAGCTGTGGGTCGGCTCGACCGCGGTCGCCAACAGCGACCTCAACCGCACGCTGCTCGCCACCCCGGTGACCAAGCGAATCATCAAGCGCGGGATCGTCTTTCGCTGGACCGGCTATGCGCTGATCGCCGCGGGCATCATGGGTGCGCTCGGCACCTCGGTGGGGATCGCGCAGGTGAACTCGAAGATCGCGCCCGCCGGGCTCGCGGTGCTCGGCCTGGCCGTCGCCGGCATCGGCTTCACTGCCGCGGGCGTCAAGCGCACCGACGAGGCGGTCCGCGTATACAACGAAGAAGCGGACGCCACCGGTCAATGCGCGCCGGTTTGGTGACGCGCTAACCGACGCCGATGCTCAGGACGGTCGCGGCGAACGCGAGAAAGATCGCGCCCCCGACGCCGAGCACACCGGCCACGATCAGCAGGCCGGGGACGTAGGGTGGCACCCGCGTCGGAACAGCGCCGGAACCCACTCGCACCAGCGCGACGATGGCCGAGCTGGTGGCCACGATGCACAAGAGCAGGCACACCGCCGCCGCCAGAAAGACCGAGTCCCCGCTGGCCGTCTGCTTGCCGGTCCAGAACGCACGGACGACCGTCGCCCCGCCGACGAGATACGCCGTCGCGGCGCAACCGGCCGCGAGCAACGTGGCCACCCGCCCACGACCTGACGCCGCCGATGGTTTCGCTTCCATCCCGGCCGACTATAGCCCCACGCCGGGCAACGCCCACCCAATATGTGGAGTCTCACCTTGACACCCGCGGCCGCGGCGGGTTACACGAGACCGCTTTTCTTAGGAGATTTCCATGCAGTACGTCCGCCTCCTCCTCCCGCTCTTGCTGTTCGGCCTTCCAGCGACCGCGCGGGCGGAGGTGATCCAGCTCCTCGACAACACCCAGATCTCGGGGAAGATCGTCCACTACTACGATGGGGTGTTCGCGGTCGAGACGGCCGGCGGGCAGAAGGTCGAGCTGCCGACCAACAAGATCAAGCAGATCACCTTCAAGCTGCCGCCGCCGCGCGCCGAGTTTTCGACGCCCGAGAAGACCTTCGCCCGCTGGAAGGACGCGCTGCTCAAGAACGAGACCTCGAAGATGATCGACTGCTACGCGCTCATGTTCCAGGGCGTGGTGGCGCAACAGTTCGAGCACTCCACCGACGAGATCAAGAAGATGCAGAAGGATCTCGAGGGCACCAAGTTCGACGTCAAGGGCTCCAAGATCACCGGCGCCAACGCGAACCTCAAGGTCACCAAGTCCAAGGGCGAAGACGTCGAGACCACCGAGATCCACCTGGTGCTCGAAAACGGCGAATGGAAGATGACGCTCTGACCTGAATGGTGCGCCGCCTTCTCCTCGCAACCCTCGCCACCCTCTGTCTCTCGTCGGTGGCGCGCGCCGAAACCGGCACCGTGCCGATCGGCGGCAAGTGCACATCCGACAACGTGTGCGCGGTCGGCTCGATCTGCACCGACGGCCTGTGCAGCGCGCTGCCCAAGGGCAAGCGCATCATCCCGTTCTACTTTCACCAGCCGGGCGAAGTCGGCCATCTGCACATCGTTCCGATCCTCTACTTCTCGACGTGGGATCGCGTGGGCTCGACCAGCGTGCAGTTCCCGTTCTTCGCGCACACGCGCGACTACGCGTACGAGAGCTCGACGACGATCATCCCGCCGCTGTTGTTCTGGTACGGCACCTACGCGCACGGGCAGGGACAGCAGGTGGGGTTCATGCCGCTGTTCTACTGGAAGCACCGCGGGCCGCAGAAGTGGTTCGTCGCGCCGCTGCTGCTCTCGGGCGGGCAGAGCAACAGCAAGGAAGACCTGGTCGAGGCGGTGGTCGGGCTGGTCGGCTACTACCGGCGGCACCACGACGACACCTGGCGCGTGCTCGCGCCGCTCTTGTTCGATCACCAGACCGCCACCACGCGCACCACCGTCGTGCCGCCGCTGCTCGCGGTGTTCAAGCACACCGCCACCACGCGCACCGACGTGGTCTTCCCGCTGCTCTGGCACCTCTCGGACACGACCAGCGGGACCGATCACTTCTTGTTCCTGCCGTTCTTCGACTACGACAGCGACCATCACGGCCGGCACGCGCGGCTGGTCTCGCCGATCGCGATCTGGGAGCGCAACGACGACGCCAGGCTCAAGCAGCTGTTCCTGCTCGTCCCGCCGGTCTTCCATCGCGAGGACACGCGCCGCAACGTCGACGTGGTGCCGCCGGTGTTCGTGCGCTGGAAGGTGCACGACGACGGCTCGGCGGGCCTGATCGCCGGACCGTTCTTCCACTCCTCGGATCCGGAAGGCTCGACCACGTCGCTGCTGCCGCTCTACTGGCGCTTCGCCGACAAGTCCGGCGCCGAGACCCAGTTCCTGTTCCCGGTCGCGGGCTATCACCGGCACGCGGGCGCGGGCGGCGGCTTTCTCGGCCCGCTGTACGGCTGGCGCTCGCGCAACGGGCTGGGCGGCTGGGGCGGCGGGCTGGCGCCGCTCTTGATGTTCGGCCGCTCGGGCACCAAGCACCACGCGGTGGTCGCGCCGATCTTCGCGCACTGGAGCGACGACAAGGATCACACGTCGACCACCGCCGTCGGTCCGATCTTCCACCACCAGGTCGCCAACGGCGGCGGCTGGGACGCGGGCCTGTTCCCGGTGCTGTTCTTCGGCCGGCGCGGCGCCACCACCTACGCCACGCTGCCGCCGCTGTTCTTCCACAAGAGCGGTCCCGAAGGCTCCACCGACGTGATCGGGCCGGTGTTCGTCAAGCGCGATCCCAAGGGCTGGTCGGGCGGGCTCGCGCCGCTGGCGTTCTTCGGCAACCGCGACGGCCGCCAGCACCAGGTGATCCTGCCGCCGCTGTTCGTCCACTTCTCCGACGAGCGCGCGCAGACCTCGCGCCTCCTGGTCGGCCCGTTCTACCACCGCCGCGACGGCGCCGAGACGGTCGACGCGCTGTTTCCGCTCTTCTACCTGCGCCACAGCCCGCACGAGGCGCTCCTGGTGTCGCCGCTCGCCGGCTGGAAGAAGGATCCGCAGAAGCAGACCGAGACCGTCGTCGTGGGGCCATTCGGCTACCAGCGCAACGACAAGAAGCGCTCGCGCACCTACTTCCTGTTTCCGCTGGGCGCGATCCACGAGTCGCCCGACTACAAGGTCACCGTGCAGTTTCCCTTTTTCTGGCGCGTGCGCGAGGGGCAGGAGACCGACACCAGCATCTTCCCGATCTATTTCCGCGTGCGCTCGCCCGACAAGTCGGTCGACGCGGTGTTCCCGCTGTTTCTCCATTCGCAGACCCGCATCGCCAACACCACCATCTTCGGCCCGTTGTGGAACCGCCATCGCCTCGACGGCGGCCGCTCGCTCGGCCTGTTCCCGCTGTTCGCCTACGGCCGCTTGTCGCGCAAGACCGCCGAGGGCGAGACGCGCTTCTCCAGCTTCTTCGGCATGCCCGGCGTGTACTGGGACAAGAACGATCTGTCGGGCAAGAGCCGGCTGGTGGTCGGCCCGTTCTTCCGCTCCACCCGCCCCGACGGCTACGCGGCCGGGCTCATCCCGCTCGCCTTCGCGACCCGCAGCGGCACCGCGTCCAAGATCGTCACGCCGATCTTCTATCGCCAGGCCGACTCGGCCGCCGACTACGCGCTCAACGTGCTCGGACCGTTCTACTGGGGCCACACCGCGCAGACCCGGCGCTTCGGCCTGTGGCCGTTCTTCTTCGAGCGCTACCACCCCGACGGCACCTCGTCGACGACGCTGTTTCCGCTGTTCTATTTCCACAACAAGAAGCTCGGCTCGGTATTGGCCACGCCGATCTTCGGCTATTCCAACTATCCGACCGGCAAACGCGTGTACGTGGGCCCGCTGTATGTGCGGCGCGACGAGCTGGTCTCGTCGACCGCGATCTTCCCGCTGGCGTACTTCACCAAGGACCACGTCACCGGCACCTCGACGCGCTTCGTCCTCCCGCTGTTCTTCGACACGCGCACCGAGGACGGCCGCGAGCTCGCCGAGTACACGCCGCTCATCTGGCGCTACCACTCGGTGGAGCGCTCGGTGGTGATCGGCCTGCCGGTGTTCTTCGACGTGCACTCGTACGACGAGTCGCGCACCACCGGCTTTTTGCCTCTGTTCATCCGCAACCGCTCGAACGTGTACCACTCCACGTCGTGGCTGTTCCCGCCGCTGCTCTCGTGGGGCCGCACGCGCTACGGCAAGGACGGCGGCTCGGACGCGGTGGTGTTCCCGTTGGTGTGGCGCTTCGGCGGCAAGGACCCGACCACGGTGGTGGCGCCGTTCTATTGGGACTTCCAGCGCGGCGAGTCGCGCACCTCGGTGCTGTTCCCGATCGGCGCCCGCTGGAAGCGCACCGACGGCGTGCACACGGTGGTGCTGAACATGTACTACCGCAAGGGCGTCGGCCCGAAAGAAGGAAGCTGGTACTGCAACATCATCCCGCTGGCCTCGTTCGGGCGCCCGCGCAAGGGCGACCTCGAGTGGAAGATCGTCGAGGGGTTGATCGGCTACTCGCGGCTCGGACGCAACCGCATCTTCCACCTGTTGTGGGTCTTCGACATCACGCTCGAGCCGGTGCCGGCCTCGAACCTGAGCTGGTTCGGCTCGACGCCGGCGAGCGCACGCACCGAGCTCTAGTATACTCGGCGGATGCGCACCCTCTCGCTCGCGCTGCTGCTCGCGCTGTCGCTGCCGGCCTGCAGGAAGCACACGCCTCCGGAGGAGCCGGCGGTCGCGCCCGTCGTCGCTGCGGCGACGCCCGAAGAGGCCGCGCCGGTGGTCGCCGCACCGGAAGCGCTGCCCTCCCCCGCCAGGGAAACGCCGGTCGCGCCGCCGGCCCCGGCCGGACCCGAGCGCACCACGCCGCCCTCCAGCGACGAGCTCAAGGCCGCGCTCAAACCGCTGTTTCCCAAGATCGGCCAGTGCATCACGCGCGCGACGCCCGCGCCCGAGCGCACCCAGTTCGAGCTGTTCTTCGTCGCCGCCCCGGCCGGCACCGTCAGCGATTTCGGGCTGCGCGGGGTCCCCGAGGCGAACGAGTGCCTGCGCGACGTCTTCGAGCACGTCAGCTTCGCGCCCTGGACCGGCCTGCCGCAGATCACCGATCTGACGGTGCAGCGATCCGGTGAGCCGGTCCCGGCCCCACGTCCCGACGGCGGCGCAGCGAAGAAGTGAGCTAGTCGATGTTGATGACGTCGGGGTTGCGGAAGCGCGCGTTGGAGTTGCAGTGCACGCTCGCGTCGGTGCTGTTGGTGGCCTTGGTATAGGTGCCGGTGCAGTTGTAGTTCGCGGCGACGTAGCCGGCGCACTTGCCGGTGCCCGCACACTGGCCCCGCTGCTGACACGACCGATCGATGCACACGCGCAGCGGCGGCGTCACGTTCATGTTCCCCACCAGATCCTTGGCGACCACCGAGATGCAGGTCGGTCCTTCGGGCAGGTTGTTCTGCGTGTCGAGCTGGAACCCGATGCAGCCGAACGCATCGCCGGTCACCGGCGGGATGGTGAAGATCCCGACGTTGTTCACGCCCGGATCGTGGACCGGCAGCGCGATCGTCAGGAACGTCCCGGCATGGATGCACAGCGGCGGCGGCGGCAAGGGCGGCGGCGGCGGCGGCGGCGGCGGCGGCGGTGGCGGCAGCCCGGTGCCGAGCTGGTCACACAGGGTCCGGCGCGCGTCCTGCGTCCACGGCGCGGGCGCCGGGCTGGCCACGGCGATGCTGTAGTCAGGCGAGCCGCCCGACTGGATCGGCACCATCTTGAGCGCGAGCGCCTGGTTGGCCGAGGTGATCATGGTCGAGACCGGCGTGATCAGCGGATTGATGGTGTCGCAGTTGTGGCCCGCATCGCCGTCGGAGTCGACGTTGAGCGCCTGCGGCGTGGCGGTGCCAGGGACCAGCGCCGGCATCGCGTAGAGGAAGATGCTGTCCTTGTCGAGGCCCGCATGACGCGCCACCAGCAGGCCAGGCGCGAAGTTGGCACGGTCCTCGATGCGCGCCTTGAGCGCGAGGATCTGCGGCACGATCTCGCCGTCGTTGATCGATTCGTCGCCGACCGGGTCGAAGGTCCGCGTGCACTCGAGCACGGTGTTGTTGGTCCTGGAGACGCGAACCATCGGCGGGTCGAGGTCCAGCAGCGGCGGTGTGTTGTCGATGATGATCTCGATGCCCAGCTCGGAGTGGTTGCCCAGCTTGTCGTCGGCGCGCACCGACAACGACGGCGAGACGTAGTTCGCGCCGAACTGACGGACGTCGAAGAAGCCATGGAACTGATCGCTCGCCGGCGTGATGCGGGTGAGCAGAATCGTCTTGGTGAGATCGTTGCCCCACACCGCGATCGGAGTGCTCTCGTCCACGCCGGAGAGATCGGTGATGGTGGCCTTGACCTCGATCACCCCGCCGACGATGTCGCCCGGCATCGGGTTGTCGATCGAGATCACCGGTCCGGCGTTGTCGACCACGAACGACTTCGAGCCGCGCCCCACCGTCCCGTTGCTGTTGATCGCCTGCGCGAACAAGAGCTGCGGTCCGTCGAGCGCCGGCGTGAACGAGGAGAAGTTGATCACGCCCTGCACGCGGAACGGCACGGCGCCTGCCACCTGCGTCAGCGTCACGTCGCCCAACATGCGAATCCCGGCCGTCACCATGTTGATGTCGGTGACCGGGTGCTGCGTGTCGTCGACGATGATCTCCACGTTGATCGCGCCGCGCGCGGTCGCCTGCGTCGGCTGAACGAAGATGAGGTTGGGTCCGCCGTCGTGGAGGTAGTTGACGTGGACCGTGTTGGAGCGGCCCTTCGAGTCCGCGGCGGTCACCGCGAAATCGGCCGGGCCCGACGGAATTCCGGCGATGCTGATCTGGCCCATGTAGACGTTGGGCGTGGGCGTGAGCGACAGGCTGGCGTTCTCCACCACGCCGCCCGGGCCCGGGACCAACACCACGACGCTGTTGGCGTCGATGGTGCTGCCGGCCATCGAGGTGATGGTGGCGGTGACCTTGAGCGTGTCGCCCGAGACCTCGCTGTTGGCCGCCGGCACGGTGACCACGATCATCGGGCCGTTCGGGTCGATCGGCCCCAGGTCGAACCCGAGCATCGGGCCGTCGGTGGGCGCGAAGTCGAGCTGCACGCTCCCGTCGTTGCCGCCGCCGGGGCCGAAGTCGAGGTACGGGAGGGTGCCGGGGTCGTTACCGCAGCCACCCAGGGAGAAAGCCAAGGATAGGATGAAGACGATACGCATCGTCGCCCATCATCGCAGATTCAAAGTCGAAAGTAAAATTTCGGGGTTGCGTCCAGACGTTACTTGCCGAGCTCGATCAGCAACATCTGAAAGCCGCCCGCGGCCGCTTCGACGTGCTCCTTGTGGCCGGGCGCGCTGGCGTCCTTGGTGCGGATGGTGACCCGGGTGTCGCGCCCCTTGCCAGCGGTCTCGACGTTCTTGACCGAGGTGTTGAAGGCCTCGACCCGCAGCGGGCGGCGGTTGTTCTTGATCGGCACGACGGTGTTGCGCAGGGTGACCACCAGCTCGCCCGGCCGCTCGGCGACGTGATAGTCGGGCGTGCCGGTGACCTCGATGAACACCGTCGGCACGCCGTCCTTCACCTGGAAGCCCGACCAGGTCAGCCGCTGCGGGCCCTTCTTGAGCGGCATCTTCGGCGGGCGCGGCGGCAGGTTCTGCGTGCCGGGCGTCACCCCGCCGTAGGCGCCTTCGGGGTTGAGCTTCAGGCCCTGGTCCTTGTCTTTTTCCTTGTCGGGACGGGCCGGGCTCTCCGAGTCTTCGGCCTGCGGAGTCTCCTGCGGCTCCTCGGCGAGCGCTAGAGCAGCGACGCACAAGCTCAGCGCCAAAACACTACGCACCATCTTGTTATGGTAGGCCCGCCCGGCCCCGCTCACAACTTTTGTAGCGGATCCTGCACCACCAGCGGATCGGACGGCTCGTTGGTGAGCAGCCGCCGCGCCTCGGCTACCAAGAAGATCGAGCCCGCCACCACCACCAGCCCGTTCCCCGCGCAGGCCGCGTCGAGCGCGCCCGCCACCGACGGAAAGACCGTCGCGCCCGGGGCCAGCGCGCGCAGGGTCTCGGGATCGCGCGCGCGCGGCGAGGGGGGGCTGGTGAGGATCACGCGAGCGACCAGCGGCTGGAGCGGCGCGAGCATGGCCGCCGCGTCCTTGTCCGAGACCACGCCGAACACCAGCGTCACGGGGCGACCAGCGGCCAGGCGCGGCAGGCTGCGGGCGAGCGCGCGAGCGCCGTCCGGATTGTGCGCGGCGTCCAGCAGCACGTCGCCGATCCGCTCCAGCCGGCCCGGCCAGCGCGCGGTGGACAGGCCGCGCACGCGCGCCTCGTCGGAGATCGGCCAGCGCGCCCGCTCGGCCGCCAGCGCCACCGCCGCCAGCGCCAGCGCCGCGTTGGTCACCTGGTGCTCGCCGGCCAGCGCGAGACGATCGACGGTGAGCGGCCCGCCGGGCCCGCGATAGACCAAGGAGTCGCCGAGCGAGGTCGCGCCGGCCATCACCTCGGCCATCACCTCGATCTGGCGCCCCACCACATAGGCCGGCGCGCCCACGCGCTGCGCCTCGTCCTCGAGCAGCCGGCGCGCGCCCGCATCGTCGCAGGCGAGCACCGCCGGCGCGCCCGGCTTCCAGATACCGGCTTTTTGCAGCGCCACGTGGGCGAGCGTCGGCCCGAGCACGTCGGTGTGATCGAGCGCCACGCCGGTCACCACGGTCGCAAGCGGCGACTCGACGATGTTGGTCGAGTCGTAGAGGCCGCCGAGCCCGGCCTCGAGCACCACCACCTCGACGCCGCGCTCGGCAAAAGCGAGGAACGCCATCACCGTCGCCACCTCGAAGAAGGTCGCGGTCGGCGCGGCGTCCAGCACGCGCGCGGCGAGCGCCGCCACCTCGGCCTGCGCGAGCTCCGCCCCGTCGACGCGAATGCGCTCGGTGAAGCGCTGAAGATGCGGCGAGGTGTACAGCCCGGTGCGGCGGCCGGCCGCGCGCAGCACCGCCTCGGCGAACGCGGCGGTCGAGCCCTTTCCGTTGGTGCCGGCGATGTGGATGATCGACAGGCCGCGATGCGGATCGCCGACCGCCGCCAACGCGGCCCGCACTCCGTCGAGCCCGGGCCGCACGCCGAAGCGTCTGAGCGCGAACAGCCGCTCGAGCGCTTCCCGGTAGGTCACGCGGCTTTTGAAGAACCGAGCAGCTCGACCAGCTGGCCGAGCCGCGCCTTCAAGTGCTTGCGCTCGACGATCAGGTCGACCATGCCGTGCGTGAGCAGGAACTCCGAGCGCTGAAACCCCTCGGGCAGCTTCTGGCGGATGGTCTGCTCGATCACGCGCGGCCCGGCGAACCCGATCAGCGCCTTGGGCTCCGCGACGATCACGTCGCCCAGCATGGCGAACGAGGCCGCCACGCCGCCGGTGGTCGGGTGCAAGAGCACCGAGATGTACGGCACGCCGCTCTCCTTGAGCCGCGCCAGCGCCGCGGTGGTCTTGGCCATCTGCATGAGCGAAAGGATGCCCTCCTGCATGCGCGCGCCGCCCGAAGCGTTGAAGATCACCGCCGGGCAGCGCCGGTGAAGCGCGCGCTCGAACAGGCGCGTGATCTTCTCGCCGACCACCGAGCCCATCGAGCCGCCCATGAACTCGAACACGAAGAAGCCGACCGCCACCTCGCGCCCGTGGATCTTGCCCAGGCCCTCGCGAAACGCGTCGGCGGTGCCGACCTGCTTCTGCGCGGCGCGCAGGCGATCGCTGTACTTCTTCGAGTCGCGGAACTGCAGCGGATCCTCGGGCTGGATGCGCAGGTCCTCCTCGACGAAGCTGCCCTCGTCGAGCACCAGCTTGATGCGCTCCTCGGTGGGCAGCACGAAGTGGTGGCCGCACTTGTCCTGCGGGCAGCACCACAGCGCCTGCTTCACCTTCTCGGACTCGACGGTCGCGCCGCACTCGTCGCACTTCTGGAACAGCCCCGACGGCACCGAGCGCTTGCGCGGCGTGGCGGTCTTCTTCTCCTTGTTGCGTGCCCACCAGGCGGCCATGTCAGCTCCCGAAATTTTCCTTCATCTCGAGGAACTCGAGGAACTGATCGAGCTTGCCCACCTCGGCGATGTGGACCGCGTCGCCTTCGCGCGTGAGCAGCTTGGCCTGCTCGAGCCCGCGCAGGCAGTTGTCGACGTCTGCGAACTTGGCGCCCACGGTCTCGGCGATGTCGTCGACGGAGACCGCGACGCGCACGCCCGGCCCGTCGGTGGAACCGCGCGTCTCCGCCAGGTGCCGCAGGTGGTGCGCGACGCGGTGGTTGAGATCCTGCAGCAGCAGCACCTCGACCTGCGAGTTGGCCTGCGCGAGCCGCGCGGCCAGCTTCTTGATGAAGCGCAGCGCGATCTCGGCGTTGCCGCGCACCATCGCCTCGAACGTGCGCCCGTCGATCACCAGCAGCTGCGCCTCGTCGGTGACGATCGCGGTGGCCGAGCGCGGGCGGTTGTTGACGATCGCCATCTCGCCGAAGAACTCGCCCGGCGGCAACGTCGCCAGGTGCGCCTCGCGCCCGCGCACCCGCCGCGTGAGCTGCACGCGCCCGGTCTGGATGACGTACATCTCCTCGCCCGGATCGCCCTCGCGGAACAGCACCGTCCCGGTGGGGAAGGTGCGTCCGAATTTCTCGAAGAGATCGCTCACGATGCGGCCAGCCTATCAGGAAATCCCGAGGTGGGCGAGAGCCTGTCGGGTGGCCGGCGCCACCGTCGCTGGGAGCAGCGCCAGGTGGGCTCGCAGGAGCGCCAGATCAGCCGCTTCGTCCACGTCGTAGAAGAACGGCAGCAACGCCGCGCGCGCGTCCTTGAGCCGCTCGAGCGTCGCGGTCAGCACCGACGGCGTGCCCCACTCGATGCCGCCGAACAGCTCGGGCGCCGGCCGGCGCGCGCCGATCAGCCAATAGCCGCCGTCGGTCGACGGGCCCAACACCACGTCGGCTTCCTTCAAGCGCTCGAACGCCTCCACCAGATATTCGCGCGGCAGCGACGGCGAATCCGACCCGACGATGCACACCGGCCCGTCGCCCACGTAGCGCGCGATCGCGTTGGCCATGCGCGCGCCCAGCTCCGCGCCTTCCTGCGCGACGATGGTCAGGTCGGGCGCAGGCGGAAATCCGTCCAGCGCGCCCGCCACCGCCAGCACCCGCCGGTCGGCCACGCCTCGACCCAGCCCGCAAACGTCGCTCACGAACGCGAGGTGCAGCGCCAGCGCCGCATCGTCGCCAACGCTGCGCGCCAGCCGGGTCTTCACCTGCCCGCGCACCGGCGCCCGCGCAAACACCACCAGCGTCCGAATCCCCATCCACGCCACAGTATCACCGTACGCCCGTGGCCCAGCTGACACTCCCGACCGCGCTGCTGTCTGCGATCGACCGGTGGGCAGCAGCCGAATCGCGAAAGCGCTTGGGCGCCCG
The DNA here is from genome assembly GCA_003170275.1 of Myxococcales bacterium. GTDB lineage: Bacteria > Myxococcota_A > Polyangia > Palsa-1104 > Palsa-1104 > PALSA-1104. Next base: position 22,567 of record PNAM01000090.1, on the reverse strand, counting down.
CGTAAGCCGCAGCCAGGCGGTGCGGGAGTTGTGCACCACCGCCCTGCTCAGCAGCACGTTGCGGGTTCGGAAATATCGACTGGGAGAGGAGCCCGAGGTCGACGAGGACATCGAACGACTGTCTCCCGAAGAGCGGGTCGCGATGATGGGCGGGCTGGCGCTGGCCGGATATCAACTACGAGGAGACGACGTTGCTCCCGGAATTCGTCGAGATGTTGTCCGCGTTGTCCGCAGCGAAGGTGGAGTACGACGAGCCCACAAGCGCCGAAAGTAGGACGCTAGCGCGTGGTGGCGTGGCGCAGAATCGTATAGAGGATCTTGTACGATGCGCCGACCGTGCCCTTCACCGTCGAGGAGATCTTCGAGCTGCCGCCGGCGCGCTTGCGGTAGCTGACCGGCACCTCGACCACGCGCAGGCCGGTCTTGGCCGCCTTGACCTGCATCTCGACGGTCCAGCCGTAGCCGGTGTCGTGCATGCCGAGCGCGACCAGCGCGGGCAGGCGGATGGCGCGGAACGGGCCGAGGTCGGTGTAACGCTGCCCGTAGATCACCCGCATCATGGTCACGGCGACGCGGTTGCCCAGGCGCTGCTGCAGCGACAACGAGCCGGGCTCGCGCTCGCCTAGAATGCGCGAGCCGATCACCAGATCGGCGGCGCGCGCGCGCAGCGGCTCGATGAGCCAGCCGAGCTCGGCCGGATCGTCGGCGAAGTCGGCGTCGAGGAACACCACCACGTCGGGCGGCGCCGCCAGCCGCTCCACGTGCTGCACGCCGCGCAGGCAGGCCGCGCCGTACCCGCGCTGCGGCTCCTCGAGCAGCTGCGCCCCGCCCTGCACCGCCACCCGCGCGGTGTCGTCGGTCGAGCCGTTGTCGATCACGTACACGTCGCGCACCAGCGCGCGCGGGATCGCCTGGAGCACCAGCGGCAGCGTCTCGGCCTCGTTCAGCGCCGGGATGAGCACGTCGACGATCAAGGATGTCCGGAGGTGGTCACGACCTGCCAGACCATGATCATCATCTCGAACAGGATCAGCACCGCGACGATGATCTCGAGCCGCAGCGTCTGCCGCTGCCGCGTGAGATCCACCAGCACCAGCAGGTTGTCCTGAAACATGCGCAGCTTGGCCTCGAGCGCCTTGTAGCGATCGTCGAGCTCGAGCATGCGGTACAGCCCGTCCCACAGCCGATCGAGCGCCTCGTTCTCCCAGGTCGCGTCGGGCTTGTCGAACAGCGCCAGCGTCGAGAGCACGTCGTTGCGCGTGGCGATGCACAAGCCAACGAACTGGATCAGGCTGCGCGTGCGCGGGATGCGCGCGGTGGTGCGCAGGGTCTTGGCGATGCGATCGGTCTCGGTCTCGATCTCGTCGACGTCGTGCTGGTAGTAGTCCATCGCCACCGACTGCGCGACGATCAGCGCGACGATGTCGACCACGTCGGGCGTGATCTCCGCGACCACCACGCGATCGAACTGCACCGACGTCGTCGGACCGGTCTCGATCAGGAAATTTTCGGTGAGCGGCGGGTGTGGCTCGTCACGAAGGAACTCGGTGATCTTCTTGATGCGCGCGCTCTGCTCGGCCGGCTCCACGCCGACGAACACCACCGCGCCGAAGTCATACGCGAGCGCGTAGCGGCCGTCGCCGTAGTGGGCGATCAGGCGCTCCTTGATGCGCACCTCGCCGAGCGCGCCGGCCGAGAACAGCGGCACCAGCTCGCGCAGCTTGAACGTGGCCGAGAAGCCGTACGCGTTGACGGGGACGATGGGCATGCCGGATCCGTCAGAGCGGGCGCGGCAGGATCACCTGCAGCCGGCCCATCGCCAGCCACTCGGCGCCGGTGGTGGCGGGATAGGCGGGTTGCCACGAAGCGAGCCCGACGAACCGGGGCGGCGTCATGCGCCGGAGCGCGAGCAGCTTGGACTTGCGGTGCCGCAAGAGGACCACGTCGTCGCGCCGGGGCGACACGTCGGAGACGAAGCCGAGCAGCGCGCCCGCCGGCCAGCCCTCGCCGAGCGAGGCGTCGCCCAGCTTGATGGTGAACGCCGGGGTGGTCACCACGCGGTCGACGTCGCCGCCGAAGCGCTCGCCCTCCTTGCCTTCGAAGGTGATCAGCGGCCCGGCGCAGAGCGCGCGGTGCAGCTCGTCGATGTGCGCGCGCAGATCGTCCTTCGGCTCGCGCCCGCGCAGGCCGGGCAGCTCGCTCGCCTTGAGCCCGAGCGCGCGCGCCAGCACCACCGCATGATCGTAGACCAGCCGATGCTGCCCCGAGGTGGCCTCGAACCGCTCGAGCTCCTCCTGCTCGACGCCCGACAGCTGCGCGAGCTGCTTGATGGACAGCCCGATCTGCTCGCGGCGGCGCTGGAAGATCTTCATCAACGTCGGCGACAGGCGGCGCGACTGCGACGGCTGGGGCGGCTTCGACCCACGATCGATGGTCAGCTCGCCGGTGGCCTCGAAGCCGTCGAGATCGAAGTCCTCCACCGACGGGTTGAGCGACAGCTCGCCGGACTCCGCTTGCGGCAGCAGGTTGGGACCGTCGGTGTGCGTATCCTCGTCGTCGACGTGGTTCTTGGCCGTCTCGACGGCGATGGGAATGCCCTTGGCCGTGGTCTTGCGGATACGCGTCACACCCTACGGTAGGCCGGACCGCGCGCGACCGTCAAGCCGTCGTCGCGATTGACACTTCCCTACTCCATTTCTATAGTTGCCGGCACCATGTCCGTCGCCTACACCCCCGTGCTGGTCGCGCTCCTGCTCGCCGGCGTGCTCGGCATCATGTTTCTCGCCCTGGCCATCCTCATGGGGCCCAAGCACGACACCGCCGAGAAGCTGGCGCCGTTCGAGTGCGGCTCGGAGCCGATCGGCTCGCCGCGCGTGCGCTTCTCGGTGAAGTTCTACCAGGTCGCGATCTTGTTCCTGGTGTTCGACATCGAGTCCGCGTTTCTCTACCCGTGGGCGGTGCTGTTCCGCAAGCTGTCGTGCACCGGCGCGGTGATCGAGAACGTCTGCTCGTCGGGGATCACCTTCTTTGGCTTCGCCGAGATGTTGGTGTTCCTGTTCGTGCTGGTGGCCGCCTTGGCCTACACGTGGAAGAAGAAGGCAATCGGATGGGCTTAGAGTTCTACACCTCGAAGCTGGCGGACGCGGTCAACTGGGCGCGCAAGTACTCGCTGTTCCAGTATCCGTTCGTCACCGCGTGCTGCGGCATGGAGTTCATGTCGCTGTGGGGCCCGAAGTACGACGTGGCGCGCTTCGGCGCCGAGTTCCCGCGCTTCTCGCCGCGCCAGGCCGATCTGCTGATCATCGTCGGCACCATCACCGAGCGGCAGGGGCCGGTCCTACGCCGCATCTACGAGCAGATGTGCGAGCCCAAGTGGACGGTCGCCTTCGGCGTGTGCGCGTCGACGGGCGGCTTCTACCAGAACTACTCGACCATGCCGGGCGCCGATCAGTGCATCCCGATCGACGTGTACATCCCCGGCTGCCCGCCGCGTCCCGAGCAGGTGCTCGATGGGCTGATCCTGCTGCAGGACAAGATCCAGAAGGGCGAAGGCTTCGTTCAGAAGCGCGAAAAACGCGAGCACGACGCGCTGCAGAGCGGGAAGAAGCTCAAGGTGGTGCGATGAGCTCGGCCGCGCTCGAGCGCGCCAAGGATCTACTCGGCCCGATCGTCCTGAGCTCGCACGCCTATCGCGGCGACGAGACCATCGTCGTCGACGCCAAGAAGATCCTCGAGGTGATGCGCACGCTGCGCGACGACGCGACCTTGCAGCTCAACTTCCTGGTCGATCTCACCGCGGTCGACTACCTCGGACGCGAGCCGCGCTTCGAGGTGGTCTATCACCTGCGCTCGATGCTCAGCGGCGACCGGCTGCGGGTCAAGGCGCCGCTCGCAGATCTGGAGGATGGATCGAATCCGATCATCGACAGCATCGCCGAGCTGTGGGCGACAGCGAACTGGTTCGAGCGCGAGGTGTGGGATCTGTACGGGATCAAGTTCGCCAACCATCCCGATCTGCGCCGCATCCTCATGTACGAAGAGTTCGTCGGCCATCCGCTGCGGAAGGATTACCCGAAAGAAAAGCGCCAGCCGCTCGTCCGGCGCGACCCGAACGAATAGAGGCCTGATGGCACTCGAACAGAAAAAAATGGTCATCGGCGTCAAGGACGTCGAGGACTACAACGCCGAAGACGACGACCTGCCGACCGAGCCGATGACCCTCAACATGGGGCCGTCGCACCCGTCGACGCACGGCACGGTTCGCATCGTGCTCACCGTCGAGGGCGAGACCGTCAAGGCCGCCGACGTGCAGGTCGGCTACCTGCACCGCTGCTTCGAGAAGGAAGCCGAGCACGCCACCTGGACGCAGGTGTTCCCGTACACCGATCGGCTCAACTACGTCTCGCCGATGCTCAACAACGTCGGCTACGCGCTCGCGGTCGAGAAGCTGCTCGGCGTGGTCGAGAAGATCCCCGAGCGCGCGCAGTACATCCGCGTGATCGTCGGCGAGATGTCGCGCATCACCGACCACTTGACCGCCAGCGCCGCCGGAGCGATGGAGCTGGGCGCGATGACCATCTTCTTCTGGTGCGTCAAGGGCCGCGAGTGGATCTACGAGCTGCTCGAGGAGCTCTCGGGCGCGCGGCTGACCCACAGCTACGTGCGCGTCGGCGGCGTGGCGTACGATCTCACGCCCAACTTCGACGAGAAGCTGCGCGCGCTGTTCCCCAAGCTCGAGAAGATCTTGAAGGACGTGAGCGACGCGACGCTCGAGAACAGCATCTTTCGCGATCGCATGGACGGCACCGGGCAGATCTCGCAGGAGCGCGCGCTGTCGTACGGCTGGACCGGCCCGTGCCTGCGCTCGACGGGCGTGCCGTACGATGTCCGCGTCGCGCATCCGTACCTGGTCTACGACCGCTTCGACTTCGAGGTGCCGGTGGGCTCGAAGGGCGACAACTTCGATCGCTTCGTCTGCCGCATCGAAGAGATCCGCCAGTCGATCCGCATCCTCGAGCAGGCGCTCGAGCAGATCCCGGCCGGCCCGGTGGTGCTCGACGATCCGCACATCATCCTTCCCAAGAAGTCCGAGGTGTACAACTCGATCGAGGGGATGATCAGCCACTTCAAGCTGATCGTCGACGGCATCAAGGTGCCGGCCGGTGAGATCTACTCGTACACCGAAGGCGCCAACGGCGAGCTCGGCTTCTACATCGTCTCCGACGGCACCGGCCGCCCGTACAAGTGCCGCGTGCGGCCGCCCTGCTTCGCGATCGTCGCGGCGCTGAGCGAATGCATCATCGATCGCCCGCTCGCGGACATCGTTCCGACCTTCGACATGATGAACATGATTGGCGGCGAGTGCGACCGATGACCACCCTGGCGACCGAGCCCGTTCCGACCGTCACGCTGAAGATCGACGGCCACACCATCACCGTCCCCAAGGGCACCAACCTGCTCGAGGCGGCGAAGACCATCGGCGTGCAGGTGCCGTTCTTCTGCTACCACCCCGGCCTGTCCGCGCCGGCGGTGTGCCGCCAGTGCCTGGTCGAGGTGAAGGGGATCGGCAAGCCCATCCCGGCCTGCTACACGCCGGTCGCCGACAACATGGAAGTGCTCACGCAGAGCCCGCGCGCGCTCGAAGTCCGCGCGCAGATGCTCGAGTTCACGCTGGTGAACCACCCGGTGGACTGCCCGATCTGCGACAAGGCCGGCGAGTGCACGCTGCAGAAGCTCTACTACGAGTTCGACGGCGCACACTCGCGCGTCGACTACGACAAGGTGCACAAGCCCAAGGTGGTCGACCTGGGCCCGACGGTGGTGCTCGACGTGGAGCGCTGCATCTCGTGCACGCGCTGCATCCGCGTGTGCGACGAGGTGGCGCACTCGCACCAGCTCGAGATGTCGCAGAGAGGTGACCGCACGCAGATCTCGACAGCGCCCGGCCATCAGCTCGACAACGCCTACTCGCTCAACACCGTCGACGTGTGTCCGGTCGGCGCGCTCACCTCCAAGGACTTCCGCTTCGCCATGCGCGCCTGGGAGCTCAACACCACCAACTCGATCTGCGCCGGCTGCGCGACCGGCTGCAACATCGAGGTGCACCACGCGCACGAGCAGATCTATCGCCTGGTGCCGCGCGAGAATCCGGCGGTCAACAAGTTCTGGATGTGCGACGAGGGGCGCGTCACCTATAAAGAGGTGAAGACCCGCCGCGTCGCCGGCGCGCGCCTCAACGGCGAGCCGGCGCCGGTCGACAAGGCGATCAACTTCGCCGCCGAGCGCATCGCCGCGCTCAAGGGTCAGTCGGGCAACCTCGACCTCATGGGCGTGGTGCTCAACGCGCAGGCGACCAACGAGGACAACTGGCTGCTCATGCGCGCGGCGACGGCGCTCGGCGTGCAGCACGTGTACCTGGCGGGCCGCCCGCCGCGCCCCGATCGTGCCGATGACATCCTCATGCACGCCGACGTGAACCCCAACACCACCGGCGTGCGCTTCATCCAGGCGGCCGCGGGCGGCAAGGGCAAGTCGACCACGCAGCTCTCGATGGACCTCGCCTCGGGCTCGCTCAAGGCGCTGTGGATGCTCGGCGATCACGTCGACCTCGACGAAGAGGCGCAAGAGGCGCTGGCCAAGCTCGACCTGGTGGTCTATCAGTCGCCGCACGAGAACTTCCTCACCGATCGGGTCAACGTGCTGTTGCCCGCGTCGAGCTGGGCCGAGGTCGACGGCACCTTCACCAACGCCAAGGGAATGGTGCAGCGCATCCGCCGCACGGTCGAAGCGCCCGGCGACGCGCGGCCGCACCACGAGCTGGTCCAACTGCTCGCGCGCAAGCTCGGCGTGGTGATCGACTATCCGAACGTGAGATCTCTTTTCCACCAGATGAAGCAGGCAGTGCCCGAGTTCGCCACGGCCGAGTTCGGCCGCGAGCTGCCGGTGCTCCAGCTGCGCTTCGCCGGATCGAGGGGTTGATGGGCCTCTTACTGATCTTCGTCGTCCCGGTGATCCTGTTCAGCGGGCTGGCGGTGGTGCTGGTGAGCGTGCCGGGCTACGTGCTGCCGTGGGTCGCGTCGCATCCGTGGGGCACCTGGGCGATGGACCCGTGGTTCCAGGCGCTGCTCAAGATGGTGCTGCTGGTGCTCGGCGTGGTGATGCCGATCGCCTCGATGCTCACCTGGATGGAGCGCAAGCAGTCGGCGATGATGCAAGATCGCGTAGGCCCGAACCGCGCGTCCTTGCCGATCGTCGGCACGCTCAAGGGCATCCCGCACTTCGCCGCCGACGCGGTGAAGATGATCATGAAGGAGGACTTCGTCCCGGCGAAGGCCAACAAGTTCCTCTTCACGCTCGCGCCGCTGATGGCGATCGTGCCGGTGTTCGTGGTGTTCGCGATCGTCCCGTTCGGCGGCGACGTCTGCTACGACCGGCTCAACCAGGTGGTCTCCGACCCGAGCATCTGCACCAACAAGATCACGCTGCAGGTGGCGCGGCTCGACGTGGGCCTGTTGTTCTACTTCGCGATCGCGTCGCTGGCGGTGTACGGCACCACGCTCGCCGGCTGGGCCTCGTACAACAAGTGGTCGCTGCTCGGCGGCCTGCGCGCGTCGTCGCAGATGATGTCGTACGAAGTCACCATGGGCATGGCCATCCTCGGCGCGTTCCTGGTCTACGGCACGCTCGAGCCGGCCGCGATCGTCGAGGCGCAAGGCCCCAACCCGCTGCACTGGGGGATCGTCTCGCAGCCGCTCGGCGCGCTCCTGTTCTTCACCTCCGCCATGGCCGAGACCAAGCGCACCCCGTTCGACACGCCCGAAGGCGAGTCGGAGGTCATCGGCTACTTCCTCGAGTACTCGGGCATGCGCTTCGGCATGTTCTTCCTCGCCGAGTTCATCGAGATCGTCTTCCTCTCGGCGATCCTGGCGACGGTCTTCTTCGGCGGCTACCAGGTTCCGTTCCTGCACGCCGACGGCTTCCACCTCGGCGAGCACCTGTTTCCGATGAAGCACGTGTTGGTCCTCATGCTTCAGACCGCGTGCTGGGGCCTCAAGGTGATCTTCTTCTGCTGGTTCCAGCTGCTGGTCCGCTGGACCCTGCCGCGCATCCGCCCCGATCAGCTCATGCACCTCGGCTGGAAGCGCCTGTTGCCGCTCTCGATCGCCAACATCCTGGTCACCGCCGGCGTCGTGCTGGCGCTCATGGCCGGAGGGAAATAATGGAACCGACGTTTCGCAAGCGCACCTCGAAGGCCACCGTGCGGGTCGTCGAGCGCCCAGAGAACCTCAACAAGCACCTGATGCTCGGCGGCATCATCAAGGGTCTGGGCGTCACCATGCGGCACTTCTTCACCAACGTCGGGTTGAAGAAGCCCGAGGTGACCATCAACTATCCCGAAGAAAAGATCCCCTACCCCGCGCGCAACCGCGGCCTGCACCGGCTGATGCATCGCGAAGACGGCGCGGTCCGCTGCGTCGCCTGCATGTGCTGCCCGACGGCGTGCCCGGCGCACTGCATCACCATCGTCGCGGAGGAGACCGGCAACGGCAACGAGAAGCGCCCCGCCATCTTCGAGATCGACGAGCTGCGCTGCATCGTGTGCGGCCTATGCGTCGAGGCCTGCCCGTGCGACGCGATCCGCATGGACACCGGCGTGCACGCGCACGTGGTCGACAAGCGCTTCGACGCGATCCTCGGCAAGAACGATCTGATGAGCCGCGGCACCGCCTCGATCGCCACGCAGGGCGGCCAGCCCGGTTGGCAGACGCGCGATTCGAACAAGACTCCGTAGCTCGCACTACAGATTCCGCCGAATTCCTGGCGCATGATCGCGCGCTCTTCGCTCCCTCACCGACGGGGACGCGTTGACGCCGCGACTTCCGGTGCTATAGTAGAAGACAGGACTGACTGGGAGGCTCGACAGGAGGAGATTGTTTTTTCCCTACGATCTTTGAACCGGGATCGGCCGCTGACCGAGGCGTGCATACCCACTAGTTGGGAAGCCCATATCGGTTATCTTTTCTTGCCGAGCCCACCTACTAGAATGTAGGGGTTCAAACTTCTCCCCCATCGGCTTCGCGGTTGGTTGCAGTATTCGAGACGGCGCTACCCTCCGGGGAGCGCCGTTTCTTTTTTGAGCCTAGCGGGTCTGGTGGAGCGAGAGGACGCCGACGTAGCCGAAGCCCATCAGGAACAGCAGCAGGAACGGGATCGAGACGTAGTGGCCGGCGGAGGCGGCGAGCACGGTCGCGCCCGCGAAGTACAGCGCGAACGCGATCTCGACGAACGGGATGATGGTCTTGACCGCGCGGTAGCGCTTGGCGGTCCAGCCCTCGAACTTGCGGACCACGCCGTGCTTGGGCGTGCGGATGAACTCGCCGGAGGTGGCGCCGAACAGCGCCTCGATCACCGCGCGCGTCTGGTTGATGCACAGGCCGATGCCCAGCGACATCATGAGCGGCAGGCGGCGCAGCGTCGGCTTCCAGTCGCGCTGGATCTCGCGCTGGCAGGTGATGTAGAAGGTCGCGATCGACAGCGTGGTGCCGAAGAACAGCGGCAGATCGATCAGCAGCACCTCCTGCCAGCCGTGGCGCGGGCGCACCAGCAGGTTCGGCACCAGGATGATCGTCAGCAGCAGGAGGAGCGGGTAGGCGAAGTTGTTGGTGAGGTGGAAGAACGCCTCGAGCTTGATGCCGAACGAGACCTTCGAGCGCCAGATGGTCGGCAACAGCTTCTTGGCCACCTGGATCGAGCCCTTGGCCCAGCGGAACTGCTGCGACTTGAACGCGTTCATCTCGACCGGCAGCTCGGCAGACGCCACCACGTCCTTCAGGTAGACGAACTCCCAGCCGCGCAGCTGCGCGCGATACGAGAGATCCATGTCCTCGGTGAGCGTGTCGTGCGACCAGCCGCCCGCGTCGTCGATGGCGATGCGGCGCCAGATGCCGGCGGTGCCGTTGAAGTTGAAGAAGCGGCCGGAGCGGTGGCGCGCGGTGTGCTCGATCACGAAGTGCCCATCGAGCATCATCGCCTGCAGCTCGGTGAGGCGCGAGTAGTCGCGGTTCACGTGGCCCCAGCGCACCTGCACCATGCCGACCATCGGATGGGTGAAGTGGTGGATGGTGCGCTCGAGGACGTCCGGCGACGGCAGGAAGTCGGCGTCGAACACCATGATGAACTCGCCGGTGGCGGCCTCGAGGCCCTCCTCGAGCGCGCCCGCCTTGAAGCCGCGGCGATCGACGCGGTGCAGATACTTGATGTCGATGCCGGTGGCGGCGAGCTCGGCGACCTTGGCGCGGCAGATCTCCTGCGTCTCGTCGGTGGAATCGTCGAGCACCTGGATCTCCAGCCGATCGCGCGGGTACTCGATCTTGGCGATCGATTCGAGCAGGCGCGCGGCCACGTACATCTCGTTGAACAGCGGGAGCTGAATGGTCACCCGCGGCATGTCCTCCGGCTGGAAGACGTTCTGCGGCTCGGGATCGGGACGGCGGTTGCGAAAGTACATCCACACCAGCATCGACCGGTGAAAGCCATAGAGCGCCAGCGTCAGCAGGATCACCAGGTAGCTGGTGATCAGCACGTGCTCGAGCGTGAACCATTTCAGCATGGGGAGGACCGTAGGACAACCGATGACGCAAATTGTCATGAAGTTGTAAAACCGTGTAATTCCTTGTCGCACATCGCTGATCATTCCCCTGCATAATCCAGCGCTTGCCGCTTCGCCCTTGACGGATGATGACGCAGTGCGTAGGTTGGCTATCAGAGTAACGCATCGCGTTAACACAACCGAAACAAACCCAAGGGAGGCCCCAATGGCTACCGTCAGCGAGCGCATCAAGGACACCTACGAAAACGCCAAGACCCAGTTCAATGGGTTCGAAAAGCAGATGGAGAAGAAGGTCGCGAAGCTGGAGAAGAAGGCCAAGGCCCAGCTCGAAGAGGTCAAGGAGCAGGTCACCGAGGTGCCGGGCCAGCTCAAGGGCGCCTGGGTGCAGGTGGTCGGCCGGCTGCGCAGCGCGCTGGCGTTCGCGACCCGCGAAGAGCTCGAGCTGCTCGGCGACAAGATCGACGACCTGGCCAAGAAGGTCGACAAGCTGATCCGTGGCGAGAAGATCCGCGCGGCGGCCAAGCCGGGGAACGGCAAGAAGGCGTAAGCTCCACGCTGCATGGCGAGCATGCAGCTCCTCGAGCGGTGGGCGCTCGCCGTCGTGGCTCTCGTGGCGGCGGCGGCCGCGCACCCGGTCTGCAACCTGTTCTTCCGCTGCGGCTGCGACCTGTACGGACCGGCGCACTGCAACATCCACCACGCTGCGGGCCCGTACTGCCCGTGGTGCGCGCACCTCTGGGCGTTCCCGCTCGTCGGTGCGGGCTGGATGGCGACCAGCATGCTGTGCGTGGGCTTCGCGCGCCGGCGCTTCGGCCGTCACGCGTTCAGCACGCTCGGGTTCGGTCTGGCCGGGCTGGTGATCGGAATGCTCTTGTCGGGCGCAGCGACGCTCGCTCTATACTGAGCGCAGATGGCTCACGTCGCGCTCTTGCGCGGGATCAACGTCGGCGGCAAGAACCTCCTGCCGATGAAAGATCTCGCGGCCCTGTTCACCGCCGCCGGATGCCGCGAGGTCACGACCTACATCCAGAGCGGCAACGTGGTGTTCGACGCGCCGGTCAAGCTGGCGGCCCGGCTGCCCGCGCTGATCGCCGAGGGCATCGCGGCGCGCTTCGGCTTTCGCGTGCCGGTGCTGTTGCGCACGCACGACGAGCTGGCGGCGATCGCGCGCGGCAATCCGTTCCTCGCGCGTGATCCAGATTCCGCGATCCTGATGGTGATGTTCCTGGCCGATCGGCCGAGCGCGAGCGCCGTCGCCGCCCTGGACGCGAACCGCTCGCCGCCCGACGAATTCGCCGTGCGCGGGGGCGAGATCTACCTGCGCTGCCCGAACGGGTTCGGCAACAGCAAGCTGAGCAACGCGTATTTCGACGGCAAGCTGAAGACGGTGAGCACCGGGCGCAATTGGCGAACGCTGCTCAAGCTGCTGGAGCTGTCCGAACGCTAGGTGTCCAAAATCTCGCGCAGCCTCTTGACCAGCAGCTCCGGGCGGAACGGCTTCGATAGAAAGCCGGCGGTATGGGCGAGCACGCCTTCGCGTAGCGACACGTCGGGCGTGTGGCCGGACATGAACAGCACCTTCAACCCCGGGCGTTCCACGGTCAGGCGTTCGGCCAGCTCGCGGCCGCCCATCTTGGGCATCACCACGTCTGTGAGCAGGAGATGGATGCGCGCGGTGTGATCGGCGGCGAGCGCGAGCGCGACCAGCGGATCGGCCGCCTCGAGCACGGTGTAGCCCTCATCCTCGAGGAGCTCGCGCAGCGCGCTGCGAACTTCGTCGTTGTCCTCGACGAGCAGCAGCACTTCGTGACCGGCGGCGGCAGGCGGCGGGCTGCGCGTCTCGACGGCGGCGGGCGTGGGGCGCTGATCCAGGCGCGGCAGGTACACGTCGAAGCGCGCGCCCTGCCCCCGCTTGGAGGTGACCGTGATGCCGCCGCCCGACTGCTTGACGATCCCGTACACCGTCGCCAGCCCGAGCCCGGTGCCCTGGCCATCTTTCTTGGTGGTGAAGAACGGATCGAAGATGCGCGACAGGGTGTCCTCTTCCATGCCCTTGCCGCTATCGGTCACCGAGAGCCGCACGAAGCGACCGGGCTCGAGCTCGGCCGCGGCCAGCGGCTCGGTCAGATCGACGCGCGCGGTCTCGAGCGTGAGCGAGCCGCCGACCGGCATCGCGTCGCGCGCGTTGACCACCAGGTTCATGATCACCTGCTCGATCTGCCCGCGATCGGCCTCGACCACGCCCGCGTCCGCGGCGAACCGTGTGTGCAGCTCGATGTCGTCGCCGATCAGCGGGCCGAGCAGCCTGCTGAGGTCGGCGACCACGCGGTTCAGCTCGAGCAGCTCGCGGCGCAGCACCTGCGCGCGGCTGAACGCGAGGAGCTGCTGCGTGAGCGCCGAGGCGCGCTCGCCGGCCTCGGTGATCTGCTCCAGCTCGCGGCGGATCGGATCGCCCGGCTTGAGCTTGCGGGTGATCATCGCCGAGCGGGTGATCACGATCGCCATCAGGTTGTTGAAGTCGTGCGCGATGCCGCCCGCCAATCGGCCCACCGCCTCGAGCTTGTGCGTGTGGCGCAGCTTCTTCTCGGCCGCCTCGCGCTCGGCCATCTCCTCGGCGAAGCGGCGCCGCAGATCTTCCTCGATCCGCTTGCGCGCGAAGAAGTCGGGGATCTGGTAGCTGTGCTTGCCGGTGACCAGGTGCGGTTTCTCCTGGAGATAGCGCTCCACGTGCGCCTCGATGCGGTCGGGGGGCGCCATGATGAACCGGCAATGCGCGTCGCCCTTGGCGCGGCACAACATCTCCGACGCGACCAACACCAGGCCGAAGCTCTTCTCGCACCAGCCCGACGAGTAGCCGGCGTTCATGATGCACACCGGAAAGTCGGCCTTGCGGCCGGCGCGCACCCAGGCGTCGGACTCGAACGAATACGGGTGATCGAAGATCAACTTGAAGTCGGGCCCGACGGTCGGGTTGGACTCGGGGAAGATGTCGACGAACGCCCAGCCCGAGTGCGAGAAGTGGACCGGGCCGGCCGACAGCCGCTCGATCGGATCCTCCAGCTTCATCTTGGTGTGGAAGTTCTGCGCGTCGGACTTGCCAATCGCGTGCGCCAGATCGAACAGGATGTTGCGCGCGAAGTCGGCCGACTCGCCCTCGCGTCCGGGCCCGTACAGCTCGCGCACCAGCGTGAAGAACTCCACCGAAAGCGAGGCCGCGCGCACCAGCACGTAGCGCTCGCCGAAGATCTCGATCGTCCCGCGCTCGGGATCGTCGTGGCGCTCGCGGAAGTAGCGCGACACCAGCTCCTCCGCCCGCAAGAACGGCCCCTCCATCCCCACCGGCACCCGCACCGTCCGCAACGAAGGCATGGCGGACATCCTAGCTCAAGGCGAGACGACCCGACCAGACCCGGGGAGACCGTAGGTGTGGATCATCGCCAGGCAGTCCATCGTCCACGCGACCGACACGTGGATGAGCACGCCGCACCAGATCGAGCGCGTGACCATCGCCAGCGTGCCGAGGACGATCCCAGCGAAGATCGCGCCCACCACCTCGGGCACCGGCTTGTGAAAGTGGATCATGCAGTACGGCACGATCATCACGAAGATCGCGTAGGCGCCCATGGTGCGCTTGAGCGTGAACAGGAAGAAGCCGCGGAAGAAGAACTCGAGCGCGAAGAAGCTGGCGCCGTACATCGCTTCCCAGAGGAAGAAGTCGAGCCAGCTGCGCGCGGCGAGCTTGTAGAACGGATAGGTCGCCTCGAACGCGCGCGTGTAGCTGGCGATCACGATCACCGGCAGGATGGCCAAGAAGAGCGCCACGTAGATCCACGCGTGCTTGCGAAAGCCCTCGACGCGCAAGCCGTAGTCGGACAGCCGGCCGCCCATCAGCTTGATCGCGAGCGCGGGCACCAACAGATAGCCGATCACCTTGGCGCCCGACCACCAGACGAAGCCGCCCAGCTGGTAGTACTGCCAGCTCGGGGCGTACTGACCGAAGAGCGCGTCGTAGTTCGGGCGATCGCCGCAGTACTCCTGGAACACCAGCACCAGCGCGGCGAGGATGAGCGCGCCCATCACGCGCGTGTCGAAGCCGGGATGCTGCGCGCGCTCCTCGGCCGCCTCGCGGTTGAGCTGATTCCACGGCTCGAGAAACCAGCGCCGGTAGTACCCGATCATGTCTTCTTGGCGCGCAGCGCGGTGGCGGCGAGGCGCAGGCGGCGGCGCACCAGATCCTTGCCGATCACGTCGAGCGTGTCGAACAGCGGCGGCGCGGCGGTGCGGCCGGTCGACGCCACGCGCACCGCCGAGAACAGCTCCTTGGCCTGCCAGCCGAGCTTCTCGGCGAACGCGCGCACCGCCGGCTCCAGCGCCGCCGCGTTCCACGCGCGCACATTGTCGAGCTCGTCGGCCAGCTCACCGAGCGCGGTGGCGGTCGCGGGCGCGTCCTTGCCCTTGGGCACCAGCTCGCCGAGCACCGTCGAGTAGTCGAGATCGCCGGAGAAGAAGAATGTGGTCGCCGGGATGATCTGATCGAGCCGCTCGGCGCGCTCGCGCACCAGCGGCAAGACGCGCAGGAGGTACTCGTCGCCGAGGCGCCAGGCGCGCAGGCGGGCGAGCAGCTCGTCGATCGACAGCGCGCGCACGTAGTGGCCGTTGAGCCACGAGAGCTTCTCGAGATCGAACACCGGCGCGCCCAGCGAGACCTTGTCCCACGAGAACGCCTCGACCATCTCGGCGAGCGTGAATTTCTCGCGGTCGCCGCCGAACGAGAAGCCCATCAGGCCGAGGAAGTTGAGCAGCGCCTCCGGCAGATAGCCTGCGTCGCGGTAGTAGTCGAGCGAGACCGGATTCTTGCGCTTGGAGATCTTCGACTTATCGGTGTTGCGCAGAAGCGGCATGTGAAAAAACTGCGGTGGCTCCCAGCCGAACCCGAGATAGAGCTGCAGGTGCTTGGGCGTCGAGGTGATCCACTCCTCGGCGCGCACCACGTGGGTGATCTTCATGAGGTGGTCGTCGACCACGTTGGCCAGGTGGTAGGTGGGAAAGCCGTCGGACTTGACCAGCACCTGATCGTCGATGGTGGCGAGCTGGAAGGTCACGTCGCCGCGCAACCCGTCCTTGACGATCATCTCGCCTTCTTTGGGCATCGCCAGGCGGATCACGTGCTTCTCGCCGGCCGCCGCGCGCCGCTTCGACTCGGCGGGATCGAGGCGGCGGCACAGGCCGTCGTAGCCGCCCGACTTCTTCTCGGCGCGCTGCTGCTCGCGCAACGCCGCCAGCCGCGCCTCGTCGCAGAAACACGGATAGGCCGCGCCCTTGTCGACCAGCAGGCGCGCGTGCTCCTGGTAGATCGCTGCGCGCTCGGACTGCCGGTACGGGCCGTAGGGACCGCCCACGTCGGGGCCCTCGTCCCAATTCAGCCCGACCCACTTGAGCGCGCGCAGGATAGCGGCTTCGGACTCGAGCGTCGAGCGCGTGCGATCGGTGTCCTCGATGCGCAAGACGAACTGGCCCTTCTGCTGGCGCGCGAACACGTAGTTGAACAGCGCGATGTAGGCCGTGCCGACGTGCGGATCTCCCGTCGGGCTCGGCGCGATGCGGACACGTACGGATGCAGACATAAAGGTGGTGCTACTATAGAGGATATGAAGGCCAGGTTGATCGGGATCACACTTTTCGTTTCCTTGGCGCTGCTCGGATCCGCGCACGCCACGACCATGCTGCCGCTCGATCTGAAGGCGCTCACCGAGCGCGCGGATCGGGTGGTGTACGGAACGGTCGAAAAGTCGGAGTCGCACTGGACCAGCGATCACGACGCCATCTACACCGACGTGATGGTTCGCGTGGCGCGCAGCTACAAGGGCGCGCTGCACACCGGCGAGACGGTGCAGGTGCGGCGCGAAGGCGGCAGCGTCGACGGGATCGGCATGAAGGTGTTCGGCTCGGCGAGCCTCCAGATCGGTGAAGAGGTGGTGCTGTTCCTGGAGAAGCGCGGCGCCGCCTCGTACGTGGTCGGCATGGCGCAGGGCAAGCTGCGCGTGATCACCGCCGCCGACGGCACCCGGCAGGTGACCGCGCCCGACGTGAGCGGCATCGCGTTCCTGCCCTCGCAGACGCCGGTGTCGCCGCCGATGCGCCGCGCGCGTGCGCTCGAGGACTTCGAGCGCGAGCTGCACACGCTGGTGAAGAAGTGATCCGTTCGGCGCTCGCGCTCGGGCTGCTGGTCGTGCTCGCGGGCGACGCGGACGCATACGTGCGCACGCGCAGCTCGCATGGCACGGGAAACCCCTCGGCGTGGCCGGGCACCTGCGTGTTCGTCATGCCCGACTCGGCCGGCTCGCCCGATCTTCCGTCGGACCAGGTGTTCTCGATCATCCAGAAGTCGATGGCCAACTGGAACACCAACGGCTGCTCGTACCTGCAGCTCATGTACGACCAGCCTACCGTGCACGACGCGCACTACGACGGCACCAACGTGATCAAGTTCCGCACCGACAAGTGGTGCCACCCGATCGATCCGCAGAACACGCCCGAGGTCTGCTACAGCGAGCAGGCGGCGGCGATCACCTCGGTGTTCATGATCAACGACGGCGAGCCCGCCGACGGCACGATCCTCGACGCGGACATCGAGGTGAACAACCTCAACTTCACCTTCGTGGTGATCACGCCGGGTGCGACGCCGCCGGTACCACGCATCGGCACCAGCATCGCCGATCTGGAGAACACGCTCACCCACGAGCTCGGCCACCTGCAGGGGCTCTCGCACACGTGCAAGGACGCGGCGAGCTTTCCCAACGACGTCGACGAGAACGGCAACCCGCCGCCGTCGTGCGACGCGATCCCGGCCGACGAGGTCCTGAAGATCAAGGAAGCGACCATGTACAACTTCGCGTCCCCGGGCGAGACCATCAAGCGCTCGCCCACCGACGACGATCTAGCCGGCATCTGCAACGCGTATCCGGTCGCCAAGAACCCCAACATGTGCACGCACACCGATCTCGCCAAGCTCACGCAGCGCGGCGGCTGCGAGCTCGGCGCGTTCCGCGACGCGGCGCCCTTCGGCGTGCCCGCCCTGCTCCTCGCGTTGGCCTTCGCGCTGCGACTGCGCCGCCGGCACCGCGACTGCACCTGAGTCTCCCTGGCGCCGCTGCGCGCCAGTCGGGAGACGATTCGTGAAGCTCAATTATCTTGTGAAGTTGGCCGCGGTGGCGACCCTCGCCATGCTGCTCGGTTGCGGCGCCGGCACGAGCGCCGCGAGCCCATCGGGCGGCCCGGCGCAGGACAACTTTTTCGCAACCTGGGAAATCGATTCGGCCTCCGGCGCGCGGTTCGTCGACCTGGACCTGGTGAACGTCGACACCGGCTCACGGGCGGTGTTCACCTTCGACTGCGACGACTACCAGGGCACCTCGGGCCTGGTCGACGCCGGCCACTTCGACGTCCTGTTGAACCTGACCGATGGGTCCGGCGCGGTCCTCGCGCAGACCGGCGTGGGCGTGCAGCACCTCACCCGGGCCGGCACCGTCGATCTCGGGCACCACATCTTCCAGATTCCGTAGGGGGCGGCCCGCCGCGCCGGCTTGTGCGCTAGCCGATCCCCTCGCTTTTCGGGGCGATTCGCCCCGCCACCTTCGTAACCACCTGATCTTGCTTCCGCACGCAAGAAGGCACGTCGGTTGCTATACCCATCGTCATGCGCTCCCTCTCGCTGATCGATGTCGACGTTCACAGCACCGGCCCCATTCCGCGGGTCGTCGAGGACGCGACCTACGAGCGCGTGCGGCGCACGCTCGACGACGCGCTCGCAGAGCTCGACTCCGACGTCGCGAGCGACGAGGCCGACGAACCCAAGTAGCTCCTGAATTGGTTAGGGACCGACGTTCGCGCTGGTGTGCGTAGTGATCAAGCCAGTTACCCAATCGGCCATCGCCACGCCGTCCGTGGTGGTGGTGCGGTAGAACGAGTTCGAGCCGAGCCAGGTGTGCTGCGTGCTCGAGATGAAGAAGCTGCCCCAGTTGGTCGACTTCGACAGGAAGTTGGCGCGCAGGTCGAGCAGCCCGGCGTTGAACTCGTCGGGCGTCATGGTGCCGCCGCCCTGATCGAGCATCGCGCACATGTTCTCGCCGAAGCCGTAGAAGCGCGGGATGACCGAGTCCTTGTCGGAAGAGATCAGGCCGAGCTGCACGTCCGGATATTTTGCGGCGAGATACGGGATGTAGTTGACCAGGCCGCCGCCCTCGGCGTCGCGGCAGTCGGTGCAATCGGCCGGCAGGACGGTGTCGAGCTGCCACAGATCGCGCCAGCGCTTCTGCAGGCAAGCGGCCAGGTACTGATCGGTCATCGGCGGGCCTGAATCGTCGATCAACGTGACCGGCCGCGGGCAGAACGCCTGCGCCACCTGCTGGTAGTTGAACGCCGCGCCGAAGCCGCCGGCGCTCGAGCCCGAGAGCACCACCTGCGTGACCTTGTCGAAGGTGGGCACCAGCCGCTGAAGGCCGCGGGTCATGTTGCCATAGCCGACGAAGTGCTGCGCGAGCGGACCGCCGCCCGGCACGTCGACGCCGTCGGCGTTGCCGGCGTGCACGTCGCCGGTGCAGTAGGGCACGTAGACGAAGTTCCAGTCCTTGAACGGGTTGGCCGCGTTGGTGAAGTCGAAGATGCCGGTCACGCGCGTCTTGATGCTCTCGAACGAGGAAGCGTCGAAGTAGGTCGGGTTCGAGAAGCACGAGGTGCCCTGAAAGCACGCGCCGCCACCCTCGAGGTACACGATCAACTTGTCCGAGGCGGGGTTGGTGCGCACGCCGATGCCGGTGTCCGAGCCGTCGCGGCACTTGTTGCCAGCGACCGGGATCCAGGTCCAGGCGTTGTCGGGCGCCGAGATCGTGTCGCCGTGGAAGCTCGCCGCCGAGGCGCACATTCCGCCCGCGCCGCCGTCGCTCCCGCCGCCGCCGCCGACGCCTGGCCCCATCGCCGCGGGCGCCGAGTTGCAGCCGCCCATCCATCCGACCGAGAGAAGCAGAAGCGCGGTTCGCATGGTTCACCTCAAGTTGGCGCGCGAAACATACGCAAAGCGTTTGGCGGATACTAGCGAATTAAGTGAATTCTTCACAACGCGGTGTCACCCGGGAGGCGCACCACGAAGAAGCCGTACGGAAGATAGTGATACTGTGGAGCCCCTTCATGACACCCACCGCGGAGCATGAGCGACTCAAGCACGCCGACGCTGGCTGGCGCCGTTGGGGACCGTATGTGAGCGAGCGCGCCTGGGGCACGGTGCGCGAGGACTACAGCCCGAACGGCGCGGCGTGGGACTATCTGTCGCACGATCTGGCGCGCTCGAAGGCCTATCGCTGGGGCGAAGACGGACTGGGGGCGATCTGCGATCGCTACCAGTTGATGGTCTTTTCGCTCGCGCTGTGGAACGGGCGCGATCCGATCTTGAAGGAGCGCGCGTTCGGGCTCACCTCGTCGGAGGGAAATCACGGCGAGGACGTCAAGGAGTACTACTTCTACGTCGACTCGACGCCCACGCACAGCTACATGAAGTACGTCTATAAGTACCCGCAGGCGGAGTTTCCCTATCGCAAGCTGCTCGACGAAAACAAGCGGCGCGCGGGGCGCGGGCTGGAGTACGAGCTGCTCGACTCGGGCGTGTTCGACGAGGACCGCTACTTCGACGTGGTGGTCGAGTACGCCAAGGCCTCGCCCGAGGATCTGTGCATCCGCATCGAGGCGTTCAACCGCGGGCCCGAGGCGGCGACGCTGCACCTGATGCCGCAGCTGTGGTTTCGCAACACCTGGGGCTGGACCGATCCCGCGGGCCAGGAGCCGTCGATCCGGCTCGAGAGCAACGATGGGAAGTCGGTGTGCCTGGTCGCCGACGACTCGAGCGCCACCCCGCTGCCGAACCTGCCGTTCGCCTATCGGTTGGGGCCGCGCTATCTCTACGGCGACGCCGGCGGCGAGGCGCTGTTCACCGACAACGAGACCAACGGTCCGCGCGTGTTCGGTGAGGGCGCGACCAGCCGCAAGCCACACACCAAGGACGCGTTCCACCGCCAGGTGGTGAACGGCGAGCGCGCGTGCAACCCGGCCAACGTGGGCACCAAGTCGTGCCTGCGCTACCAGCGCGTGGTGCCGGCGGGCGGCTCGGTGGTGCTGCGGCTGCGCCTCACGCCCGAGCGCATGGCCGCGCCGCTCGCCGCGGTCAACGACATCGTGGCCGAGCGCCACGCCGACGCCGACGCGTTCTATCAACAGATCCATCCGCCCAAGGCGAGCGAGGACGAGCGCCGCATCCAGCGGCAGGCGTTCGCCGGGCTGTTGTGGACCAAGCAGATCTATCTGTTCGACGTGGCCACCTGGCTCGACGGGGACAACCCGAAGGTCCCGCCGCCCGCGTCGCGCGAGAAGATCCGCAACGCGCATTGGCGGCACCTCAACTCGATGCGTATCTTGTCGATGCCGGACAAGTGGGAGTACCCGTGGTTCGCGGCGTGGGACCTGGCGTTCCACTGCGTGACCTTCGCGATCATCGATCCGGAGTTCGCCAAGGAGCAGCTGTGGTTCATGCTGTTCGAGCAGTTCCAGCACACCAACGGGCAGATTCCGGCCTACGAGTGGGAGTTCTCGGATCTGAATCCGCCGGTGCACGCGTGGGCGGTGTGGCGCGTGTACAACGCCGAGCTCAAGCGCACCGGACGGCGCGATCGCGCGTGGCTCGAGCGCTGCTTTCACAAGCTGCTGATCAACTTTGCGTGGTGGGTGAACAAGGTCGACTCGTCGGGCAACAACGTGTTCGAGGGCGGGTTCCTCGGGCTGGACAACATTACCGTCCTCGATCGCTCGGAGAAGCTGCCGGGCGGCGTGGTGCTCGAGCAGTCGGACGCGACCGGTTGGATGGGCATGTTCTGCCTGAACCTGATGCGCATCGCGCTCGAGCTGGCGTACGAGAACAAGGTCTACGAGAGCCTGGCGACGAAATTTTTCCAGCACTACATCTATATCGGCGCCGCGATGAAGAACATGGGCGGGCGCAAGTACTCCTTGTGGGACGAGGACGACGGCTTCTTCTACGACACGCTGCGCTACCCCGACGAGAGCTTCCACAAGTTCCGCGTGCGCTCGCTGGTCGGGCTGATCCCGCTATACGCGGTGCAGCGGCTCGAGCTGAAGTGGATGGAGAAGTTGCCCGAGTTCCACCAGAATGTGGAGTGGTTCCTGAAGAACCGCAAAGACCTCGTGCAAGAGTGCTGTCACCTCGTCGAGCAGGGCGATCAGCACGTGTACCTGTGCGCGATCGTCGACGAGCACCAGATGAGCGGCATGCTCAAGCGCGTGATGGATCCGGAGGAGTTCCTCTCGGACTTCGGGCTGCGCAGCCTGTCGAAGTATCACGAGCAGCACCCGTTCTCGTTCGGCAACAGCGTGGTCAACTACGAGCCGGCCGAGGCCGAGAGCAAGATCAAGGGCGGCAACTCGAACTGGCGCGGGCCGATCTGGTTCCCCACCTCGTTCCTGATGATCGAGGCGCTGCGCGCGCTCGGCAAGGCCTATGGCGCGACCTTCAAGGTGGCGACGCCGAGCGGCAAGGAGATGACGCTGCGCGAGATCGCCGCCGAGCTCGCCAACCGGCAGATCAAGATGTTCACGCGCGGCGAGGACGGCAGGCGGCCCATCTACGGCGGCACCGAAAAGTTTCAGAACGATCCGCACTGGCGCGACTACATCTTGTTCTTCGAATATTTCCACGGCGACAGCGGCGCCGGGCTCGGCGCGTCGCATCAGACCGGGTGGTCGAGTTTGGTGGCGTCGCTGATCGACGAGTGGCGGCGCTAAGGGGAGAGAAAACGAGCGGCGGGAAGTGCCGTAGCTGGGCCAACAGATTGCTAATGGGGGCGAGGGGGCGGGTTTTTGCGGGCCGCGGGGGTGGTTTTCGGGGAGGGGTGCGGGGCG
>PNAM01000044.1 GCA_003170275.1 Myxococcales bacterium | reverse complement strand
GCCAAGGCGCTCGTCGACGAGGCGCCCAAGCCGGTCAAGGAGGGCATCGACCGCGACGAGGCCGAGGCGCTCGATCGCGAGCTCGCCGCGGCGACCGACATCGATCTGCGTTTCGCGCTTCTGGTGGCGATCGGTGAGCGGCTCGAGCGACGTGGCCAGCCCGATCGCGGCGCCGAGCGCTATCGGCTCGCGCTCGAGCTCAAGCCGGGCCAGCCGGGCGCGCTGTTCGCGCTCGAGCGCGCCTATCGCACGTCGAAGAACTTCTCCGCGCTGGCCGATCTGGCGCTCTCCGATCTCAAGGACGCCACCGATACGCGTCGCAAGGTGGGTGCGTACGAGAAGCTCGCGTTCATCGACGGCGTGCTGCGCGGTGATCAGGAGAGCGCGCTGCTCGGCATGGAGTCGATCATCGAGGTCGACCACGCGCACCACGGCGCGATGCGCGTGCTGGAGCGCCAGTATCTCGCCGGCGCACGCTGGCCGGAGCTCGTCGCGCTCTACGAGCAGCTCGGCCTGACCGCCAACGATCCGGCGTTCGCCGCCGCGGTGCACCTCGACCGCGCACGCCTGCGCAAGCTGGTGCAGGCCACCTCCGGCCGCGAGCTGCCCGCCGAGGAGCTGCAGGCGGCGGTAGACAACGACAACCGGCTGGCGCTGTTCAAGGAGTCGCACTCGCGCCCGGCGCTGCGTCACGTGCTGTCGCGCGCGCGCTTCCAGCGCGATCTGCCGCAGGTCGCCGAGCTCTACGCGCGGCTCGCCGACGCCGTCACCGATGACGGACGCACCGCCGCGGTGTGCTTGACGCGCGCGGCCGAAGCGCTGGTCGAGCTGGACAAGGGCGACGAGGCCAAGCAGCGCTTCCTGGCCGCGGTCGAGCGGGGCGGCAGCCACCTGCCGGCGCTCGCGGGCCTGGTCGATCTGTGCCTGCAGCGGGAGGACTGGGCCGGCGCGGTCGATGCTGCGGAGCAGGCGGGCCAGGCGCTCAAGGACGTCGACGCGCGCGCCGGCGCGTACCTGCTCGCCGGTGTGCTCGCCGAGGAGAAGCTGGCCGACTATCCGCGTGCGCTCGGCGATCTACGCCAGGCGCTGGCCATCGAGCCGCGCAACCACGAGGCCTTCGATCGCCTGCGCGGCGTGCTGGTCGCCACCAAGGACTTTACCGCGCTGGCCGAGCTCTATCGCCAACGGCTCGAGGTCGAGACCGACGGGATGCGCATGGTCGAGCTGCACCTCGAGCTGGCCAAGATCGCCCGCGATCACCTGCTCGATCGCGAGCGCGCGCGCACCGAGCTCCGCGCGGTGTTGCAGCAAGACGCCGCGCACGCCGAGGCGCTGCAGCTGCTCGCCGATCTCTACTACGAGGATCAGCAGTGGCTCGAGGCGGCCGAGACGCTGATCAAGCGCGCGCGCATCGAGAAGGGACGCAGCGCGCTCAAGGACATCTTCTTCAAGCTGGGCATCATCTACTCGGAGAAGCTGCCCGATCCCAAGCGCGCGGTGGCCAGCTTCACGCGCGTGGTCAAGGCCGACCCGAACGATTTGGTCGCGCTCGAGCACCTGTCGAACCTGTACTTGAAGGAGTGGGACTACAAGGGCGCGCTCGAGGCCACCAAGCGGCTGGCCGATCTCGAGAAGGACAAGCTCAAGCGCATCGGTCACCTGCACCGCATCGCCAAGATCTACGAAGAGGGCTTCAAGGACGCGCGCAACGCGCTGCAGGCGCTGCGCGCGGCGCTCGAGATCGATGCCATGTACCTGGGCTCGATCGGCGAGCTGGCGCGCTTCTTCGATCGCCAGTCGGACGTGCAGTCGATGCGCGTGCACCTCGATCGCACCTCGGCGCGCGTGCGCACGCTGCTCGAGAAGGATCCGTACGACGTCGAGGCGTTCCGCGCGCTGTTCAAGATCTTCGGCTGGCGGCGCGCGCCCGATCGCGCAGCGCTGGCGGCGGGCGTCCTCGAGCATCTCGGTCAGGCTGAGAGCGACGAGAAGGCGATGCTCGGCAAGCTCGCCGGGCGCGATCCCTATCCGGGCTCGGCGCTCGCCGACGCGGCGCTCGACGAGACGCTGTTCGACTCGCGCGTGCCGGCCGGCTTCCGTCACCTGTTCCGGCTGCTCGACGAGCCGCTCGGAAAAATGTTCCGCGCCGATCTCAAGCGCCTGGGCATCAACAAGAGCGAGCGGCTGCCGCGCTCCGGCCACGCGGTGCGCGACATCGCCAACCGCATGGCGACCGATCTCGGCATCCGCGAGTTCGATCTGTACATCACCGCGCAGCACCCGACCGCGCTGATGGTGGAGCTCACCGAGCCGCTCTCGATCGTCATCGGCGCGAAGCTCGTCGAGGGCGCGCACGAGCACGAGATCCGCTTCCTGCTCGGCCGCGTGCTCAAGATGATGCAGTGCCACATGGCGCTGCCCATGCGCCTGTCCTCCGACGATCTGGGCGTGCTGGTGGGCGCGATCGTGCGCCAGTTCGTGCCCGACTTCGTGCCCGCCGGCTTCGACGAGAAACAGGTCGCCGCCGAGGGTGCGCGCATGTCCAAGCTGATCCCGAAGAAGATGCAGGGCGAGCTGTTCCCGTTCGCGATGGAGTGCGCGTCGAACCAGCTCGACCTCAAGCTGATCGGCCCGGCGCTGATCGACACGGCAAACCGCGCCGGTCTGCTCGCGTGCGGGCTGATCGGCCCCGCGCTCACCGCGCTGAAGCGGCTGGGCGACGACGGGCAGGTCCGCGCGCTGTTGCGCTTCGCCATGTCCGAGGAGATGGCCGAGCTGCGTCGTCAGGCCGGCACCAGCATCGGCTGAGCCTCCCCGGCCCTCACCCTCGCCTGACGGCGTAAGGAAGGCTGACCAAACTTCGGTCACTTTCGACGGCGACGGCAGGCGGTCTAGCCAGCGTTTTTCCACGGAACGGTAAGGAAAATAACAAGTTGGAGCTGGCTCGACCCTTGCTGAAGGTAGGCGCGTCGTGATCCGCAGCCTTTCCCTAGCCGCTGTATTAATGATGCTGGGCTGCGGCCCGCAGACCGGCACGCGCCTCGATCCGCTCGCCCCGCGCACCGCGGTGGTAGGGCTCGAGTTGGTGGTCACGCTGCATGCCGAGAGCGACGGCGGCCAGCTCACCATCAGCTACGACTCGGACCTCACCGACCTCAAGACCCGGAAGCTCAAGCCGAGCATCAGCACCTACGCCGGCGGCGAGGCGATCTTCCGCTGGACGCCGCTGTCGGCCGACGTTGGAGATCACGTGGTGCAGTTCAACGCCGAGGTCGGCGGCGTGGCGACCTCCGCGCGCATGGCGGTGACGGTGATCGGCGGCGCCGAGCCGCTCCTGTTTCGCGAGCCGGTCGGCGACGGCACCACGTTCGATCCCGCCAAGACGCCGTGCACCGACGTGAGCATCCTCATCGACGACACCGGCGCCGCCGAGGCGACGCTCGAGCCCGGTGCGGTGTGGAGCGACAACGCCGAGCTCCAGCAGGACACCGCGCTGTCCGGCACGCTGCACTTCTGCCCGAGCGACGCGCAGCAGCTGCAGGCGACGGTGTTCCCGTTCAGCCTGGTCGCCACCGACGAGACCGGCGCGCGCGCGGAGAAGCGCTACACGATCGTCCTCGGCGCGCTCAAGGTGCCGCCCCCGCCCACGCCGGCGCCCGGCCCTGCGCCGGTGTGCGACACCGTCGGCCCGGCGATCACGCACACGCCGCACGCCAACATCACCACTTCGGGCAACCTGCACCTGTCGGCCACCATCGCGGACGCCGACGGGGTGTACGACGCGACGGTGTTCTACTCGACCACCGCGCCGGCTGATCTCGCCAACCCCGATCTCACGCAGATGACCGCGATCGACATGCTGTTCGTCGGCGGCACGAACGTGGATTCGAGCTACGCGGCGACCATCCCCAACCCGGTGTACGCCGATGCGCCGGGCACCACCGCGACGATCTACTACGTGCTGCGCTCCACCGACGAGGACGACTCGGTCACCGGCTGCGCCTACAACACCAGCTACGATCCACCGACGGGCGTTCATTCGTTCGTCGTCAAGCGATCGCAATGAAGCGCGCGCTGCTGGTCTGCCTGGTCGCCGGTTGCGGCGCGCGCGCCGAGCTGCCGGCCGTCGATCCGGGGCTGACCGGCGTGCAGCTGCGCGAGGTGCACCCCGGGCTGCTGCTGCCGTCGTCGGAGATCGATCTGGTGGGCGACGGCTTCGCCGATCCCTCGCGCGCCCCTGCGCGGGTGCACCTGGTTGGTAGCTTCCTGCCGGCGGGCGGCGCCGCGCAGCCGATCGATCTCGCGCTGCCGGCCGCGTTCGTCGACGCGCAGCACCTGACCGCGGTCGCCGATGACGGCTTCTTCGCCGCGCTGGGCGCGCCAGTCGGTCACCTGGTCGTCACGGTCACCGTGCTGTTCGACAGCCCGATCGATCGCGCCACCCACGCGTCCTCGTCGGTGGACCTCGCCGTCGACGTCGCCGACACACTCGCGCCCCACCTGACCAGGGCGGCGAGCGGCACGCTGCACGTCAACGACGCCCTCGTGCTCGACGGCGATGGCTTTCTGCTCGCGACCTCGGAGGGCGCCACGCACGCGCTGGTCAGCGGCTGCTTTTTGCCCGCCACCGCCGCGGCCGGCACCGCTTGCACCAAGATCGACAACGTCGACCTCCCCGCGCGCCCGTCGAAGTCGTGGGATCGCACGCAGCTCGAGTTCCCGTTCGCTCCGGCGATCGCCGGCATTCAGCCGGGCGCCTTCACCGGCACCGTTCGCGTCGAGAACCGCCTGGCGAGCGGCCAGGTGATGGCGGCCGGCCCGCAGGCGCTCACCGTCACCTTGCGCAAGCCCGAGGTGCTCAGCATCAGCCCGACCCAGGCGAGCCTCGGTCAGTTCGTCGACGTGCAGGGCGGCGGTTTCGTCGGCGACGCTGCCGACGAGGTGACGCTCTTGCACCTGACCGGCACGTTCCAGGCCGTGGGCGGGAGCGCGGGCGCGGCGGTCGATCTCGAGCTGGTCCCGCACTTCGTCAGCGGCCCGATGGTGCGGTACGTGCTCGACGAAACGGACGCGCTCGGCAAGATCCTCGATCTGCGCCGCGTGTCGGGCACCTTCACCGGCCAGATCGCGCCGATCGTGCGCAAGGGCACCGACGAGGTGGTCGGCGACGCGACCTCGGTGACGCTGGCGATCGCGCCGCTCAAGCAGGTGGTGTACGTGCGCTTCCTCGCGTCGTACGTCGACAGCCTGCGGCTGTACGGTTCGAGCGCCGTCGACGCCGACGTGCGCACGCGCGTGATGGCGGTCGCCGCGCGCGACTACGCGGGCGTCAACGTCGAGTTCCGCGTCGAGGAGCCCACCGACTTCGCGCTCTACTCGCAGGTCGACGTCGCCGGCCCGGATCCCAACAACCTCGGTCTGCTCGGCTACGACAACACGCCCGGCAAGGACGTCGGCAACCAGCGGCTGTTCGACCGCCTAGGCGGCGTGAACGCGGCTACCCAGTCGGACGGCTCCCCGGGCTACGGCGGCGTGTTCACCGAACAGTTCCTCGGCTTCTCGGCCCATCCCGCGCCGTCGGTGGCGCGCCTGCCGGTCGACACCAACCTGTTCGACAGCGTCTTCGATCCGCTGCGACCGGAGACCGGCGCGCCGATCACCTCCGCCGAGGCGAGCCAGGGCCCGTACGCGCTGAGCGACGGTACGATTTGTCCGGCCGATCCGCGCGATCGTCCCACCGTGATCGCGTGCGGCGTGTTCGTCCTCGGTAACCTGATCGGCTCGACGCTCACCCACGAGGTCGGCCACAGCCTGGGCCTCGCCGATCCGACCGGCGACCTGTTCCACGATCCCGGCGACGCGCCCAACCGCCTGATGGACGCCGGCGACGGCCGTCCGTTCGAAGAGCGCGCCGAGCTCGTCGGCCAGGGCCCGGCCGTCTTCTGCGACGACGAGTTCGTCTACCTGCGCTCGATCCTCGCCGGCGCCGGCGCGCCTCCGCCCGCCATCGCCCGCCCCAGCTGCCAGTAGATCGTGTAAAACCGCAGCGTGCGATTCTACGGAGTGCTCGATCTGGCCTTCGCGGCGCTGTACGCCTACTTCGGGTTTGGGCTGACGCCGGGACGGTCGGTCGCGTTCAACGCCGCGTTGGCGACGGTGATCGTGTTGATGGTGGGCGCGGGCGTCGGGCTCGTCTTGCGCGCGAAGTGGGGTAGGGTGCTCGGGATCGTCGCGTCGGTGCTCCTGCTCGCGTTCGCGGCGGTGACCGTGGTCTTGCTGGTGGCCTCGAGCGCGTACTTGAAGGGCGTGTATGGCGCGCTCGGCCAGGGGATCGCGGTGGTGTCGCTGCTGATCGCCGCGTTGGTGATCGAGGGCTTCGCGCTCTTGCCGCTGTTTCAGCTGCGCTTTCTCTTGAAGAAGGCTCGTCCGTGAAGCTGCTGGCGGCGTTCGCGGCCTTGTGCGCGGGCGTTTGGTTGACGGTGTGGGGCTGGGCGCGCACGCCGTCCTACGTGCCGCTCAGCGACGGGGAACGAGCCGCGGTGATGCGCGCGTTGCGAGGTGTGCCGGCGGTCGGGCTCCCTTCCCTGGACCGCCCGATCGCCGGACCGCTGGTGATGAGCATCTACGATCGCGGCGTGGTGGTGCAGCGCTTCACCGGCGACGGCGAGACGCTGGCGCGCGCGGTCGCTCGAGTCCGAGAGCAGCTCGGGCAGGCGATCGTGCCCCAAGCGACGCGCATCAAGGTCGACGTGGTGATGGCGCGCGCGCCGGTGATCACGCGCATCGCGCCGCTGTTCGCGCTCTCGCTCGAGCCGGGCGTCGACGGCATCGGTGTGGAGATCGGTGGCCGCGAGACGCTCTTGCTCGCCGACGATCTGATGAAGGACGATCTGGTGGCGACGAGCGCGCCGGTGCGCGGAATGGAGTTCACCCTCGGCCTCGACGGGCCGGCGGTGCTGCGACGGCTGGCGCAGGTGAGCGGGGCGACGGCCGCCGGCTGGCGCACGCGACGTTTTTTTCGTTTTCGCGCCGAGCAATTCATCGAGCCCGCTGATCCCGAAGCCCGCTCGGCGACACCGGCGCTGCCGGTGACGCGCGGCAACGTGCCGGGCCCGCCGCTCACGCGGGAGAACCTGCGCGCCGCGGCGCTGGCAGGTGGGCAGTACCTGGTGCGCCACCTCGATGCCGACGGCCGCTTCGACTACGAGTACTACACCTCGAGCGATCAGGTGGTGCGCGGCAACTACTCGCTGCCGCGCCACGCCGGCGCCGCGTGGTATCTCGCGCAGCTGCACGGCGCCACGCACGATCCCGCGTTCGCCGCCGCGGCGCGCCGCGCGCTCGATTGGCTGTTCGCCGAGACGCCGCCCGGCTGCGACGGCGCGCTCGCGTGCGTCGGCACCCGCGGCGATGAGCAGGTGGACCTGGGGTCGGCGTCGCTCACGCTGGTGGCGCTCGCCGAGTACCAACGCGCGACCGGCGACGCGCGCTACGAGCCGTGGGCGCGCCGTCTGGCCAGCTTCATCCTGTCGATGCAGAAACCCAACGGCGATTTCTCCCACCTGTATGCGCCGCTGGCGGCACGCCGCGACCAGAAGACCAAGCTGCTCTACTACTCGGGCGAGGCCGCGTTCGGCCTGGCCAAGCTGCTCGCGGTGCCCAACGTGGCGCCCGATCCGCGTTGGGCGCCCGCGCTCGACCGCGGCCTCGACTACCTCACCGGCGAGCAGTATCAGCACCTGGCCGGACAGTTCTTCTTCCTCGAAGATCACTGGACCTGCATGGCCGCCGACGTTGGCTGGGATCGTCTGCCAGATTCGAGCCGCCGTCGCTACGCGCACTTCTGCGACCAGTTCACCGCCTTTCTGCGCCGCACCCAGTTCGGCCCTGGCGAGGCAGTGGTCGAAGGCCAACCGGACTTCCTCGGCGCGTACGGCTTTTCGCCGTTCCTGCCCCCGCACGCCACGCCCGTCGGCAGCCGCTCGGAGACCACCATCTCCGCCTACAACATGGACCTGCGACTGAACGCGCCGCCGTCGGTGACGGCCGCCACGCGCGAGCAGATCCTCGCCGGCGCGCGCTTCCTGCTCGCGCACCAGATCCGCGACGACGCCGCCTGGCTCATGCCCAGCCCCGAAGCGGCGCGCGGCGGGCTGCTCATGAGCGACGTGGCGCGCTACGTGCGCATCGACTTCATCCAGCACTCGTGCTCGGCGATGTTGCGCGCGGCCGACCTGTTGTAGCTGTGCTAAAATCAGCGACCGTGAAGACGTGCGGGCAGTGCAGCATCAACTACCCGGATGCCGTCGAGTTTTGCCCGCGGGACGGCATGAAGCTGCCGGGGCCGCCCGAGACCCAGGCGCTCTACGATCCGCTGATCGGCTCGACCATCGACGGGCGCTACACCGTCGAGGCGTTGCTCGGCCAGGGCGGCATGGGCTTCGTCTACGCCGCGCGCCACGCGATCATCGACAAGCGCGTGGCGATCAAGGTCCTGCGCGCCGATCACGCGCAGCACGACGAGTCGGCCGCGCAGCGCTTCCTCGTCGAGGCCAAGGCGGCGTCGAAGATTGGCCACCAGAACATCGTCGACATCACCGACTTCGGCGTCCTGTCGACCGGCCACGCCTACTTCGTCATGGAGTTCCTCGACGGGCCGACGCTCGGCAAGCTGGTGCACGAGTCGACCACCATCGATCCGTTGCGCGCGATCGCCATCATCGTGCAGATCTGCCGCGGCCTGGCGGCGGCGCACGACAAGCAGATCGTGCACCGCGATCTCAAGCCGGAGAACGTGTTCGTCCTCGACCGCGACGGCCAAAAGGATTTGGTCAAGATCGTCGACTTCGGGATCGCCAAGGATCAGACCTACAAGAAGAAGCTCACGCAGGTCGGCATGGTGCTCGGCACGCCCGAGTACATGTCGCCCGAGCAGGCCACCGGTCAGCCCACCGATCATCGCGTGGACATGTACGCGGTCGGCTGCATTCTGTACGAGATGCTGTGCGGCGAGGTGCCGTTCCGCGCGGATACGCCGACCAAGACGCTCACCCTGCACGTGTTCGAGAAGGCGGTTCCACCGTCGGAGCGCCGCCCCGAGTTGAAGATCCCCGCGTCGCTCGAGAAGATCGTGATACGCGCGATGGAGAAGAAGCCGGCCGATCGCTACGCCGATCTGCGCGAGATGATGGTCGCGCTCGAGCAGGTGCGCAAGGAGCTGGGCGGCTCGCGCTCGGGGCTGCAGCCGTCGGTGCCGATGAGGTCGCCGTCGACCGCCACGCTCGCGGCGGCAGCGCAACGGCCGGGTCGGATGCGCGTGCGCGCGCTGATGGTCGGCGCCGCGCTGCTCGCGGTGGGCGGCGTCGGCTTCGCGGTGATGCGCTCCTCGACGCCGGCGCGCGCGCCGATCGTGCCGCCCGTGGCGGCGGCGCCGGTGGTGCAGCCCGCGCCGGTGATAGAGGCCGCACCGCCGGTGAGCACGGTCGAGATCAGCATCACCTCGACCCCGCCCGGTGCCGACGTGTTCGTGGGAGCGGAGCGGCTGGGCGTCTCCCCGCTCAAGCTGGCGCGCCCGCGCGGGGAGACGCCGCTCAAGCTGACCCTCCGTCACGCCGGCTATCGTGACGAGGCCCTCGAGGTCATCCCCAACAACAACAAAGAGTTGTTTCCCACCCTCGAGGCGCGACGCGACCGCGTGGCGACCTCGAGCCATCGCCCGCCGAGGGCCGGCGCGCCGGCTCAGCCACCCACACCCACACCGGCGCTTTCTCCGACGAGGCGGGTGTCCGATCTGCGCGATCCCTTCGCCCAATAGGATCGTACCGGGAAGGTGTGCGTTACATCACCCGTACCTCGAGTAGGTGCCCTGACTTGCAGTTTTGTGATACGCTAGAAATGCTCCTCGTTGTGGGCGGAGGCATGGGGCTACTTGGCGAACGAGTCGGATAAGAAGCCCGGATCACCGAGCGGCTCGCAGCCGCGGGTGTCCCCAGGCACGGGCACCCAGCCGCGCATCGCGGGGAGCACCGGGCCGCGCAAGGCCGTCGACACCATGATGCAGGGGTCGAACGCCACGCCGACGCAGCGTCCGCTGACCGGCCAGCAAGCCGCCGTGCGTCCTTCGCAGCCGCCGCCCGAGCCCGCGCCGGTGCTCGAGAAGCGCGCCGATGGTGACATGTACATCGGCACCAACGTCGCGGGCCGCTACAAGATCCTGCGCAAGCTCGGCGAAGGCGGCATGGGCGTGGTCTATCTCGCCGAGCACGTGTTCATCGAGAAGAAGGTCGCGATCAAGATCCTCTCCGACGACTTCGCGCGCAAGGCCGACCTGGTCGCGCGCTTCATGCAAGAGGCCAAGGCGGCGTCGAAGATCGGCCACGAGAACATCATCGACATCACCGACTTCGGCGAGACCGCGTCGGGCTCGGTGTTCTTCGTGATGGAGTTCCTCGACGGCGGCGATCTGGCGCACTTCATCCGCGAAGGCGGGCCGATGCAGATCGACCGCGTTCGCTACATCATGAACCAGATCTGCCGCGCGCTCGGCGCCGCGCACTCCAAGGGCATCATCCACCGCGATCTCAAGCCCGAGAACATCTACCTGGTCACGCGCGAAGGCGCGATCGACTTCGTCAAGATCCTCGACTTCGGCATCGCCAAGATCAGCTCGCTCGACGAGGGCGGCTCGCGCCTCACGCGCACCGGCATGATCTTCGGCACGCCCGAGTACATGTCGCCCGAGCAGGCGCGCGGCGATCGGCCCGATCACCGCGTCGACATCTACGCCGCCGGTTGCATCCTCTACGAGATGTTGACCGGCGACGTGCCGTTCCACGCCGAGACCTTCATGGGCGTGCTCACCAAGCACATGTTCGAGGCGCCCGAGCCGCCGACCAAGCGCGCGCCCACGCAGCCGATCTCGCCCGAGGTCGAAGCGGTGGTGATGAAGGCGCTCGCCAAGGATCGCGACCAGCGCTACCAGACCATGAAGGAGATGGCGCTCGCCCTCGAGGAAGCGGTGGGCGGCGATCCCAACCGCGCGTGGGGCTCCGAGGGTTCGAGCGTGAGCATGGCCATGCCGCGCGGCGACACCTCGCGCTCGATCAAGGTCGCTACGCCGGCGCCCACCACGTCGCCGACGACGCTGACGCAGCCGGCGGTGAAGAAGGGGAAGGGCGCGCTGTTTGGCGGGCTCGGCCTGTTGGTGGCGCTCGGCGGCGTCGGCGCGTGGCTCGCGTTGCGCCAGCCCGAGCCGTCGCCGAAGCCGATCGAGCCGCCGAAGGTGGCGGTCCAGCCGATCGATCCGCCGGTGGTCAAGGATGCGCCGAAGCCGATGGTGGCGGCGAAGATCAAGATCCGGGTCGAGTCCACGCCGCCAGGGGCCGATCTGTTCCTGGGCTCCGAGCGGCTCGGCGTGACCCCGGCGTCGCTCGAGTACAAGGCCGACACCGCGGCGTTCGACGTGGTGGTCAAGAAGAAGGGCTTCAAGGACGGCAAGCTGCACGTCACGCCGGATCAGGACCGCGAGTACGTGGTCGAGCTCTCGTCGTCGTCGTCGCCGCATCACGAGCGTCCGCTGGCGGTGAAGCCGATCACGCCGGAGGTCAAGCCGGAGCCCAAGCCCGAGCCCAAGCCGGCCGGCAAGCTGCGCGATCTCAAGGATCCGTTCGCGAACTAAGCTCTCCGTTCTGCTATCTTCCCGTTCCGTTTCGATGAAGGTCCTCACCGACATGCTCCCCGCAGAGCTGGCCGAGCTGCTCGCGCCGCTCGGCATCACCGTTAGCGAGTCGCGGCGGATCTTTGCGCATCACGTGCAGCACGGCCAGCGCAACTGGCAGGTGCGCGATCTGGCGCGCGGCAAGATCGAGCGTATCCGCCAGGTGGTCGAGACGGCGACGCTCGAGGTGGCGGATCGCCGCACCTCGGCGATCGACGGCTTCAAGAAATACCTCTTCCGACTGCACGACGGTCACCTGATCGAAGCGGTGCGCATTCCGCTGCTCGCCGACAAGTACAGCGTGTGCATCTCGTCGCAGGTCGGCTGCGCGCTCGCGTGCGTGTTCTGCGCCACCGGCCGGCTCGGCTTTCACCGCAACCTCGACACGTGGGAGATCGTCGAGCAGGTGCGCATCATCCGCGAGGAAGCCGATCGGCCCGTGCGCGGCGTGGTGTTCATGGGCATGGGCGAGCCGTTGCTCAACTACGAGAACGTGGTGCGCGCCGGCCGCTTGTTCGCCGACCCGTCGGGGCTGGCGATCGCCGGCCGCGCGATCACCATCTCGACCGCCGGCGTGGTGCCCGCCATCCGTCGCTTCACCGCCGACGCGCTGCCGTTCCGCCTGGCGGTCTCGCTCACCGCCGGCACCACCACCAAGCGCAAGAGCCTGATGCCGGTCGAGAACACCTGGCCGATCGGCGAGCTGATCGACGCGGTCCGCGAGTATTCGCGCGCCCGCAAGGACGAGCGCGTGATGCTCGAGTACGTCGCCATCTCGGGCGTGAACTGCGGCGCCGACGACGCCGCCCAGCTCGTCGAGCTCCTGCGCGGCATTCCGGTCCGCTTCAACCTGATCGAGGTCAACGACCACACGCGCGCGTTTCTCCCGCCCGACGAGCACGAGCTCAACAGCTTCCGCGACGCCCTACAAGCGCTCGGTCAGCCCATCGTCCGTCGTTATTCGGGAGGCAAGGACGTACAAGCCGGCTGCGGCATGCTGGCCGCCACAGCCGGCTGATCGGTTCGGCTTACTTACGGGCGCGTTCGCAGACGATGTCGCGGTCGGCGTGCTTGCCGCCGGTCAGCGCAGTGCACACGGCGTCGGCGCGATCTTCCGGGAGGATGAGGTAGGTGTGCGAGTTGCGCACCTGCAGCTCGTCGACGGTGACGGTCTTGTCGTCGAGCAGTTGCTGGATCTCGGGATCGCGCAATCCGTCGCGACGACCGAGGTTCAGGTACAGGCGCACCTGACCGGGGGCCAGCTCCTTCTCCGGCTCGCGCTCGCGACGCGGCCGTCCGGTTCGCTCGCGCGGCGCTTCGCCGCCGGTGGGCTCGACGCTGGGCTCGCCCGCAGGCACGCTCGCCGCAGCGACGGGAGAGGCGGGCGCGTCGGTCTTGGAGTCGACCCACGCTTCCCAGAACTCACGTCCGCCGGAGGTATCGATGGTGCCCGACACGGGTGACGTCGGTGCACCGGCGCTCGGCTCGCGCCGCGGCCCACGACCTTCGCCGCCCCGCCCCGCACCGCCACGCCCGCCGCGTCCCCCACGCCCGCCGCGTTCGCCACCCGCCGGGCGATCCGAACGCTCGCCCGGCTCGCTCGACGAGCCGTCCGCGCGCCGTCCGCGGGCACGCCGCGCCTTGCGCTCCTCGTAGCCGGGCCGCCCGCGCTCCGCCTCGCCGTTGGTCGGCTGGGCCTCCGCGCGCGCCGCGGGCTCTAGCGCCGCAACCACTCGCGGCACAGGCGCCGGCGCCGGCGCCGGACGTGGCACCGCGACGGGAAGCGCCGCCGCACGCGGATTCGGATCGCCCACGCGCTTGCGATCCGGCGACAGCCGATCCTCGAGCAGCGCAGCGACGAAGCGCTCGCCGTCGTCCGAGGCCCACAGCCGCTTCGCCACCTTGCGCCAGTCATCCGACACCGGCCGATCACCGAGCTGGGTGCGCAGCTCCTCGACCTTCTTGGCCTCGGCGATGGTCTGCAGCTGCTCTTCGGTCGGCTGCGGGAGCGTCTTCTCCTCGGGCTTGATCTTGTAGGTGAGCTTGAGCATGTAGAAGTTGCCCAGCTCGCGCGGCGAGATCAGCGAGATCGCGACGCCCGACTTGCCGGCGCGCCCGGTCCGCCCGGTGCGGTGCACGTAGACCTCGGCCGACTCGGGGAAGGTGTAGTTGATCACGTGCGACAGGTCGGTGATGTCGATGCCGCGCGCCGCGATGTCGGTCGCCACCAGGAGGTGCAGGTTCTTGTCCTTGGTGCGGTTCATGACCCGCTCGCGATCCTTCTGCGTCAGATCGCTGGAGATCGCCTCGGCGTCGTAGCCGTTCTTCTTCAGCCACTCCGCGACGTGGTTGGTCTCTTCGCGGGTGTTGCAGAAAATAATCGCCGAGTCCGGCCGCTCGACCTCGAGCACGCGCACCAGGTCGCGCGTCTTGCCCATGCCCGAGACCATGTAGTAGCTGTGCGTGATCTCGCGCGCGCCGATGCCGTCGGCGGAGAGCTCGATCTTCTCCGGCGAGCGCATGTAGCGCGAGCCGATGCGCTCGATGTCCTCGGGGATGGTCGCCGAGAACAGCGTGGTCTGGCGATCCTTGGGGCACTGCTTGATGATGTCGGTGATCTCCTCGAGGAAGCCCATCGACAACATCTCGTCGGCCTCGTCGAGCACTAGCACGCGCAGCGCGTCGAGGCGCAGCGTGCCGCGGCGCAGGTGATCGAGCACGCGCCCCGGCGTCCCCGCCACGATCTGCGAGCCCGCCTTGAGCATGTCGACCTGCTTGTTCATCGGTGCGCCGCCGTAGATCGGCACCACGCTGAGCCCGCGGTACTGCCCGATCTTGCCGCACTCCATCGCCACCTGCAGCGCCAGCTCGCGCGTCGGCGCCAGCACCAGCGCCTGCACCTTCTTCTCGTCCGGGTTGATCAGCCCCTGCGCGAACGGAATGCCGAACGCGGCGGTCTTGCCCGAGCCGGTGCGCGCCTGAACCATCACGTCGCGCCCGTTCATCATCCGCGTGTACACCACGCTCTGCACCTGCAGCGGATCGAGGAAGCCCATCTCGCTGAGCGCCTGCTTCACTTCCGGGAGCAGCCCCATCTCGTCGAACGTGGTGGGGTCCTTCATTACCGGCGCTGGGGCCGGCAACATTGCGGGAGTCTCATGGACTCCACTCTCTACTTCTTCCATCTTGTTCCACTTCTCTCTTTTACGACTCGATCAACCCGCGCGCGAAGGTGCTCCCCGCGCGGCACGTTGCTTCTCGAGCGCCTTGCGCGACGTCTCGAGAGCGTGCCGGATATCGTCGACCTGCGACGCGTGGTGATCGATGTAATTGTAGAGGAGCACCGCATAAGCGCGTTGCACCCCTTCGAGCTCGTCGTAGACCACCGCCAGGTGGTCATACGGCGCTCCGAGCCCGTGGTTCGACAGCTCTTCGAAGCGGCAGCGCGCGCCAACTTCCCGCCAGCGCTGCTTCCACCGCTTTGAAAACCCCTCCCATTGCTCGGCGATTTGAATGTCGTAGCGCGCGCCGAGCGCCTGGAGGTCGAAGAGCTTCCGGTTTACGTCGTCGAAGAGCGATTCGACGTCGGCCTGGCAGGTGAGGATCGCGTCGACGTCGTCGGCGCGTCCGGAGAACGTCGCGCTTGGGCGCACCGCGGGGCGCGCGAACAAGCTATGAGCGACGGAAGCGATCAGCCAGGCGATGATGATCGCGGAGGTGCCGAACGTCATGAGCTGAAGTCCCTGACGGTATCGGCGGAATTCGGATTTAGGTCTGCGCGGTGACAAATTGCGAAAGCACTCAATAACTTACGCGGAAAAGGTAGCTCACGTATGCCGGGCTGTCAACGTGTGTTCGCGAGCGGCGCGGTTTCCGCCGGCAACAGCAGGCCGACCGAGCCGCCGGCGTCGCTGGTGCCCTCCGCCGCCAGCCGGGGCGGCGCCAGGCACGCGTTTTCGCTGCAAGTACCGTTGGTGGGCGAGATCGAATAGAGCTGCACCGACGCGGCCGCCACGGCATTTCCGCTGGGATCGGTGACGATCGCGTGCACCATCGCCCCGGGCGGCAAGAGCACGTCTCCGAGGGTCAGGTCGTCGGTCACCATGGTTCCGCCCAGCCACTTGCGCGGCAGCATCATGGCCGACAGCGGGATCAGCCCGAAGTCGTAGGTGCCCGAATCGACCCGCAGCACGAACCGGCCCGCGCTGTCGGTCGAGGTCGGGCTGAGCTTGACCAGATCGGCCAGCGAGGTCGCGTTCAACGCGGCAGCGACCGTCGAAGGTCCCGGCAGGATGGTGACGTTCTTGATCGGCTGCGAGTTGGCGTCGATCACGCGCCCGGAGACCTGCGGGCGAAGCAGCAAGGTCACCGGCGGACCGAACCCGTCGGTGGTTCCGGCGGTCATGGTGAAGCTCGCGCCCTGGAAGTCGGAGGTCGACGGCGGCGACACCGTCACCTGGTAGTCGCGCGAGGTCTTCGCGTCGCTCGGGATCAGATCTACCGTGACGGTTCCATCCGCGGTGGTGTCGGCCGAGGCCTGGAACACCGCGGTCACCGGCGAGCCGCTCTTGACGTCCGAGACGAACGCGGTGAACTGGCAGGACGCGTTGACCACCGGCATCTCTGCGCCCGAGGAGCCCACGCCGCTCACGCGATAGGTGAAGCGCTGGGTCGCCGGCAGCGGCGGGGTGGCCAGATTGGCGGTGATGGTGTTGGCGGCGCTGGCGTGGCTCACATCGAGCGGGACCTGCAGCGCAGGCGTGCCCATCGGCGCAGTGGCGGTCGGTGTGGCGCTCAGCTGAACCATCTGCGCGGGCAGCTTCTTCGACAGGCGCAGCGCGTAGGCGCCGGTGCCGTCGGTGATCGCGGTGGTGGATAGCACGTTCTTCGAGGTGGGATCGACAGCCTGCACCTGCATGCCCGGCACCGGGCTGCCCACCAGATCGGTGACCAGCCCGCTGATCTGCGTGAGCGTCATCGGATCGTCGAGCTGCAGATCGAAGTGCACCGCGAGCGGCGTGCCCGGCGTGATGCTCGCGTCGACGGTGAACAGCTGCGGCGGATAGTGCGAGGAGTCGCTGGAGACGATGCGCAGCTGGTACAGCTCGCCCGGCGCGGTCGGCGACACCGGCAAGCTGTAGGTGCCGGTCGGGTTGTCGAGCGCGGTCTGGTAGAACTTGTCCGGCCGGCCGAAGATGTGCGAGGCCCGCGTGGCCACGACGGCGCCGTTCAAGATGGTCGCTCGCGCGCCCTGGCCGACGGTGACCTTGCCACTGATGATCACCGGCGCGGGGAGCTGGACCTGCAACAGCCCGCTCGACGGATCCACCGTCACCGACGCGAGGTCGACGTCCGAGAGCATCAAGGCCTGGTTCGGCGCCGGCGTGACCTCGAGCGCGAGCAGCTGCGACTCGAGCTGGCACGCAGGCGGCGAGCAGCTCATCGTCGGCGCCGCGGCGCTCGAGCCCGCGCTGCAGCCGGCGAGCGTGACCATCAGCGCGAATAGCGAAAGGCGCATCATGGGCAGATGAGATCCCAATATTTCTCGTCGGTGAGGCCGCCGCTGGTGGTCGACTCGTGGCCGACCTCGTTCGAGAATTCGCGATCGGCGACCACCACGAAGATGTCGGTGTGCCCCGAGCCGCCGAGCAGCCCGCAGTCGCTCAGCGAGGGGAAATTCCCCGAGCGGCGGGTCGGGTTCATCGCGTCGGGCACGCTCGGGAAGTCGAGCGGAATCTCGTCGCCGGTGTAGATGCGCGGCGAGGTGGAGCTGACCTGCTTGAACAGGCGCGCCTTCAAGAGGTCGTCGAGGTTGGGGTCCTCGGCGACGATGTCGAATTCTTCGAAGTCGGTCTGGCTGCGATTGAGCTGGCCGAGCGCGGGCTTGACCAAAGAGGCCACGATCGTCGGGCGATAGTTCGGCGTCTGCTCGGCAGACGTGAACTGCGTGGGAATGATGCATCCGGACAGCGACATGCTGAGCGCCAGATAGAGCAGCCGCCGTGCCAAGGGTCCCATGTCCAAAAAGTGCAGCAAATTCAATCCTCTCGCTCGCGTTGCGTCTCGCGGATCATGACACCGGTGTCAGGGTGCCTGGCAGACTTGTTGGCCACTACGCTTCGGGCTCCAGCTCGCCCTCTTCGCCGTCCTCTTTTTCGAGGTGGCGGAAGATGGTGCGCGGATCGACGCCGAGATCGCGCGCGGTCTTGGTGCGGTTGCCGCTGTTGAGCTCGAGCACCTGGTTGATGTACTCGCGCTGGAACTTGTCCTTGGCGTCGGCCAGCGGCAGGATCGCCGGCAGCACGTCACCGGTGAGCCCGAGATCGTCGGGGCCGAGCAGCGCGCGGTCAGCCAGCACGCACGCCTTCTTGATGTGGTTCTCGAGCTGGCGGATGTTGCCTGGCCAGCCGAACTTGCGGATCGCGATCACTGCGTTGGGCGAGAAGCCCTTGACCGTGCCGCCGAACTCCGGCGCGAAGCGATGCAAGAGATACTTGGCTATGACCATCACGTCCTCGCCGCGGTCGCGCAGCGGCGGCAGGTGCACGTTGACCACGTTGAGCCGGTAGTACAGATCCTCGCGGAAGCGCCCGGCCTTGATCTCGGTCTCGAGCACGCGGTTGGTGGCGGCGAGCACGCGGATGTCGACCGACTCGGGCCGGTTCTCGCCCACGCGCACGACCACTTTTTCCTGCAGCGCGCGCAAGATCTTCACCTGCAGGTTGAGCGGCATCTCGCCGATCTCGTCGAGGAAGATGGTGCCGCCGTCGGCCGCGTGAAACTTGCCCGGCTTGTTGGCCACCGCGCCGGTGAACGCGCCGCGCACGTGGCCGAACAGCTCGGACTCGAGCAGGTTCTCGGGGATCGCGCCGCAGTTGATGGTGATGAACGGACCCTTGGCACGTTGGGACCGTCGGTGCACCTCGCGCGCGATCAGCTCCTTGCCGGTGCCGGTCTCACCGGTGATCATCACCGAGATGTCGGTGGTGGCGATCTTCTGCACCTTGCGGAAGACCTCCTGCATGGCCGGGCACGAGCCGATGATGTCGCCGAAGCGGTACTGCTCGAGCTTCTCCGAGAGCAGCTTGTTGTCGAGCTTGAGCTCGTTGACCAAAAGAGCGTTGCGCAACAGCAGCGACGCCTGCGCGGCGAAGATGGTGAGCGCCTCGAGGTGCCGCTCGGAGAACAGCCGCGCCACCTGCGAGTTGCCGACATAGATGCAGCCGAGCAGGTTGCCGCGCTCGAGCAACGGAACGCACATCACCGACGAGAGCTTGAGGTTCATCACGCTCATCGCGTTCTGAAACTCCTGATCGTGCAGCGCGTCCGAGACGATGATCGGCCGCTTGGTCTTGACCACCTTGTCGACGATCGAATCGGACAGCTGCTCGAGCGCGTCGGCCAGGTTCTCGCGCTTGACGTTGCGCGCCACCTTGACGCGCAGCTCGTTGCCCTCGAGCAGGATGAGGAAGCCCTTGTCGGCGTTCGAGATGTCGATCACCGCGTCCATCAGCGACTCGAGCAGCGCCGACAGATCGTAGTTCGACAAGAGGCGCTCGGAGAACTCGTACAGCTTGCGATACGAGTTGAGCGCCTCG
The DNA here is from genome assembly GCA_003170275.1 of Myxococcales bacterium. Taxonomy (GTDB): domain Bacteria; phylum Myxococcota_A; class Polyangia; order Palsa-1104; family Palsa-1104; genus PALSA-1104. The sequence continues at coordinate 58,515 of PNAM01000044.1, read as the reverse complement.
GTGCGCTGCGTGAGCTCGGCCGCCTCCGAGTTGTGCGTCGCCGCCGCTTCGTCGTACAGGCTGAAGGTCAGCTCGGTCGAGCCGATCTTCATCACGTCCTCGTGCACCAGCCGGTGCTTCTTGCGGCGCTTGCCGTTGATCGAAAGATCGCCGTTGCGATCGATCGAGGTGACGTTGAAGTCGCGCCCGTCGAAGTGGATGTGCGCGTGGCTGTCGGCCAGCAGCGGATCCTCGAGCGAGATGTCGTTCTCCTCGGATAGCCCGATCGAGGTGATCTTCTTGTGCAGGGGATAGACCTTCGGTCCCTTGCCCGGTAGGGCGACTTTCAGGCTCGGCATCAGAATGCTCCCTGTGCGCCGATTCCGTAGAAGCTCGGCGAAATGATGGGTCCCATAATCCAAGTCGTTTTTTTCGGCGGCGGCTGCGACGGCAGATCTTTGGTGCGCACGACGACCGGCACGAGCTTCACCTGCGCGTCGATGATGCCCGCCACCACCATGACCCAGAACGCCGCGCCCGACGCGAGCTGCAGCGCGGTGAGCGTGGTCGCGAGTCCCTGATCGCCTGGCTTGTTGTCGCGATCCGGCTGCGTGACGCTGCCGGGAAAACGCTGCTGGATGGTGATCCACATCGACAGCGAGAGCGCTCCCAGCAGGCCCTCGGTGACGCCGAACATCACCGCCAGCCCCTTGTGGCCGTTCTGGATCTGTCCTACGCCGAACGGCACCATCGCCAACAAGCGGCTGTGCCGCTCGACGGTCTTTTCGATGTACACCTTCTCCGCCTTGGCGCGCGCCGCCAGCCGGCGTCTCTCCTCTTCCTTGCGCAGCTGCTCGTCTTCCTCGATCTGCCGCTTCTTGAAGTCTTCCATCTGCTGCTCTTGAGAGTTGCGGATGTTCTCGAAGAAGTGCACCGCCACCGGCGATTCGACGAACGCATCGAGCTGAAAGTTCGGACGCAAGAGCAGCAGCGCCTTCACCTCTTTGCCGGCTTCCGCTTCTCGTCTCAGGAAAAAGTACGAGAGCGCGAGCAGGCGATGCGCTTCGATCACCGCCTCCTCGGTGCCGAGCTCGTTGTTCTTGAGCAGCGGCGCGATCGCTTCTTCGACTTCCTTGTACGAGTGGCGCGCGTAGGCGCTCTTGCCCAGCTCCAGCGCCGCCTGCGGATTTTGCGAGGGACCGGCGAGCGCCGTCGACGAGAGCAGGGCCAGTACGACGAGCCCCTTCCATGCGCCGAAGGCGGGGGGCGGCCGGGGGGTCCGGAGCGCGCGCGCCATGCTACTCGTTGCCTGCCTTGTCGAGCTCGACTTTCTTGTCGAGCACGTCGCCCGCCCTGACCGGCACGCTCAGCGTTGCAGAGCGATAGCCGGGCGCCGACACCTTCACCGCGACGTCGCGCCGTCCCTCGGTCTTGAAAAACAAATCGACGCCGTCGCCGGAATGCGCGGGCGGCTTGTTTTCGATCATCACGTCCGCGTTCTCCGGCGTGGCGTGGATGGTCAGCTTTGCCGCCTTCCACCGGAGGCGCACCTTCTTCTTGTCGACCTCTCCAGGCGCGACCTGAACGTCCTCACTGACCACGTACGCGCTCTTGAGGTGAAAGACGTGTGGCTTGTCGTCGAGCGGATACCCGCGCGAGGGGTCGAACTCCTCCCACTTGCCGTCGTCGAGCGCGATCTTGAGGTCTCCCTGTGGTTCTGCGTCGACGGTGATCGTGCGCGTGGTCACCGGCGCGATCTCCGCCACGGTCTTCGGCACGTGCGACAGCGCGACGTGCGGCTTTGGGTGGATCGCGGCGACCACCGGCAGCTTCGGCTCCGGCGGCTTTTCGCTCGGCGGCAGCTTCACCCCGCTCGGCGGCTTCACCGCGTCGTGCGCGATCGCCGCCTTCTCCACCTCGTGCTGCTGCCACTTCATCCCGCCCCAGGTCACGCCGCCCGCCACCGCCAGCGCGCCGCCCAACCACAGCGCCGCCTGACCCACGCGGCGCCGTCGCGCCATGCCGTCGACCAGCGCGCGCAGCTCGGACGACTTCGGATCGACCGCCAGCGCGCGGCTCCACAGCTCGAGCGCCGCCGCCATGCGGCCCTTCTTGGCGAGCTGCTGGCCGTGCTCGGCCAGCGCCGAGACCAGCCGCGGCTTGAAGGTCTTCGGCCAGCCCTTCGGATCGACGAAGTACGCGCCCAGCTCCTTGCGGGGGTCCTCGACACCCGCGTCGGCGAGATCGTCGAGCAGCTCCTTGCGCATCGGCGCCACGTCGGGGAAGCGGTTGCCAGGCTCGCGCTGCAGCGCCCGCGCGATCACGCGTCCGAGGCGCGCGCCGATCATCGGGTTCACCAGCTCCGGCGCCACGTACTTGCACTCGGCGATCCGCTTGAGCACCTCGTGCGGGTTCTTGCCGCGGAACGGCAGCTGTCCCGTCGCCAGCTGATACAACAGAATCCCGACCGCGAACACGTCGGTGCGGAAATCGAGCGGCTTGCCCTCGACGTGCTCCGGCGCCATGTACGCCGGCGAGCCAAGCAGCTGGCCGGTCACCGTCATGCGCTCCTTGTCGACGATCTGGGCGATGCCGAAGTCCATCAGCTTGACCAGCCCGTCGTCGCGGATCATCACGTTCTCGGGCTTGATGTCGCGGTGGATCACGCCGAGCGCGTGGGCGTGCTCGAGCGCGCGCGCCACCTCCGAGGCGATCATCTCCGCCAGCTCCGCGAACGGCAGCGGATTGTCGGTGAGAAAGTTCTTCAGCGTCTTGCCGTGAATGAACTCGGTGACGATGTAGCTCTCGGGCGAGTCCGGCCCCGAGTAGTCGAAGATCTCGAGGATGTTTTCGTGGCGCAGCTTGGCGACGGCGTGGGCCTCGCGCTGCAGCCGCGCGCGCGACTCGGGCACGCCGGCCAGGTGCGGGTGCAGCACCTTGACCGCGACCTCGCGATTCAAGGTGGTGTCGAACCCCTTGTACACGACCGCCATGCCCCCCTGACCGACCTCTTCGAGGAGCTTGTAGCGCTGCAGCGTGCGCTCGTGGTCCGAATCGGCCATTTGGATCGATGACACCTGGCAGCAATGTCGTGCCGCCGCTGTAACCTTGCTAGTTTAGCCGGGATCGGCCCCGCGCGGCAACCGGATACCCTGATCCCGCTGCCACGGTCGCCGGTTTGCGGTAGGATGCGCCCCATGCAGAGGATCGTGCTGATCGCCGCCTGCCTGCTTGGCGCGTCGAGCGTCGCGCGCGCGCAAGACTGGCGTCCCTATGTGTTTTCGCTCGACGGCCTCACGCTGAACGCCAAGCGTGCCGCGCTCGAGGCGGGCGCCGGCTACAACGGCGTCACCGGCGCCGGCGGCGGGCTGCAACCCGACGACGCGCGCCGCACCACCGCGTGGGTGAGCGCCGCCGTCGGGCTCACCGATCGTGTCGAGCTGAGCGGCGCGTTCCTGTTCGGCGACGATCCGACCAACGGCGCCGGCTTCAACCAGGCGCGCATCGATCTGCGCGTCCGGCTGCTCAACCCGCGCAAACGTTTCCCGGTGGCCATCTCCGCGGGCGCGGGCTATCAGGCCGACGCGCTCATCGAGCATGCGATCACGGCCAACCTCGCCGCCACGGCCTTCATCGGCCGCGTGAACCTGACCGTCAACGTGCGCGCCGCCCACTACTTCCACACCGGTCGCGATCCGGTCGACGTGTTCGTCACCGCCGGCGCGCTGGTTCGCGCCACCAATTGGCTGCGCGTCGGCGCCGAATACGTCGGCGAAGAGCTCGAAGGCGTCTTTGGCGCCGACCTCGACGACGCCATCGGCGGCCGTCACTACGTCGGCCCGACCGCCGCGCTGTTCTTCGTCGACAACAAGCTTCGCCTCAACGCCACCGCTGGACCGGTCTTCACCCAGGCCCAAACCGGCATGCTCGCGCGCGCCTCCCTCGCCTACCTCTTCTAAGGGGTCAGGCGCTGGCGACGGTGGATTGGAAGAAGTTGAACTTGGCGAAGAACGGGAGCGCGGCGGCCATCAGGTCGACGTCGGGGTCGAGCTGCTTGCCGATCCCCTCGGTGACGGCGATGGCGATGTTGACCAGCGTGAAGGTCGGGTTCACGCGCACGCGGAACTTGCGCAGGATGTTCATCATGTCGAAGAACACCTTCGAGACCTCGACCTCGCCGAGCTTCTTGCCGTAGTAGCGCTGCACGAAGCCGACGACGGCCGCTTCGAAGCCCGGGTAGTCGCGGATCTTGCGCGACGGCGACAGATCGCGCATCAGCCCCGCCATGGTCTTGCCGTCGGCTTGCGCCCACGCGGCGAAGTAGCGCGCGAAGCCGCCGCGGTGCAACATCGTCGAGCTCGCCCACCAGCCCGAGGTCGAGGATCGCCACCTTGTCGTCGCGCGTGACGAAGATGTTGCCCGGGTGCAGGTCCGCGTGCACGAAGCCGTCCTCGAACACCATCTTGAGCAGCACGCGAAAACCGATCTCGGCCAGCCGCTTGGGATCGGACGGCGTCTGCCGGAAGTTGAGGATCTTGGTGCCGTCGATGAACTCCATCACCAGCACGCGCTTCGAGCACAGCTCGTCGACGAGCGCCGGGAAGATGACGTCCTTGTCGCCCGCGAAGTTGCGGCGGAAGCGACGGTTGTTCTCGGCCTCGATGGTGAAGTCGAGCTGCATGCGGATGCCGCGCCCGAACTCCTCGACGCTCTCCACCGGCGCGAGCAGCGCTATGGACGGCACGATGCACATCATCCTGGCGAACACGCGCATCACCTTCATGTCGAACTCGACGATGCGATCGATCTTCGGCCGGCGCACCTTCACCGCCACCACCCGCCCATCGGCCAACCGCGCCTTGTGCACCTGCGCCACCGACGCCGAGGCGATCGGCACCGGCTGAAACTCGGCGAAGAACAGCTCGGGCGGCTTGCCGAGATCTTCGGTGAGCGTCGATTGCACGTGCCGGTAGTCGAACGGGCCCACGTTGTCCTGCAGGCTCTCGAGCGCGTGGATCACGTGCGGCGGCAACAGGTCCGGGCGCGTGGACATGATCTGTCCGACCTTGATGAAGGTCGCCCCCAGGCTGCGGAACAGCCCGACCACGCAGCGCGCGAACCATTCCTGGCGGCGCGCGCGCGGCTGAAACATCAGGAGCAGCAGCAACCACCCGGCGACGAAGCGCAAACCGGCGCCCACCACGAACATGGTGATGACGAAACCACGCGCCAAGAACCGGAGAGCGTCCATCAGCATCGGGAAGTGTATACGAAATTGCCGGCCACAACTCGCCGCGTTGTGGTAAAAACCTCTTTCATTCTAAAGCGGTGAGGGACTTACGAATGGTTGCAACGGCGGCTTCGGCGGGCGGGACGGGGATGGCAAAGGCGACCTCGGGCAGAAACGCGATCGACCTCTTCTCGGAGCGCATCAAGGCCTCCGGGCCGCGCACCGTGCTGCGCTGGAAAGAGGGCGGCGCCTGGCGCGAGTCGACCTGGAACGACTGGGACCGCGCGTCGCGCGAGATCGCCGGCGGCCTTCGTCACTTCGGCCTGCAGCTGACCGACCGCGTGGCACTGCTCGCCAACACGCGCCCCGAATGGGTCTACGCCGACATCGGCATCCTGATGGCCGGCGGCACCACCGTGCCGATCTACCAGTCGAACCTGCCGCACGAGTGCGAATACATCATCAATGACTCGGGCTCGAAGGTGGTCTTCTGCGAGGACCCAGCGCAGGTCGCCAAGCTGATGGGCGAGCGCGCCAAGCTCGGGCACGTGCAGAAGGTGATCTACTTCGAGGGCGTGACCAAGCTGGCCAAGCCCGACGCCCAGGGCCGCAGCGAGCTGAAGATGGAGGATGTGGTCCCGGCCGCCGACAAGGACTGGGTGATGTCGCTCACCGAGCTGCGCGCGGCCGGGCAGAAGTGGCTCGCCGAGCATGTGGGCGAGCTCGAGAAGGGTTGGGCGGAGATCAATCCCGAGAACCCGTTCACCATCGTCTACACCTCGGGCACCACCGGGCCGCCCAAGGGCGTGGTGCTCACGCACAAGAACATCGTGTGGGAGTGCGACGCGATGAAGGACGTGCTGCCGGTCGACGAGACCGACGAGCAGCTCCTGTTCCTGCCGCTGGCGCACATCTTCGCCAAGATCCTCGAGTGGGTGACGATCGCCAAGGGCAATCGCATCGCCTTCGCCGAGTCGATCGCGCAGATCAAGGCCAACCTGGCCGAGGTGCGCCCGACCTTCATGTGCGCCGTGCCGCGCGTGCTCGAGAAGGTGTACATCGGCATCCTCGGCAACCGGAACGCGTCGTCGCCGGGCAAGCAGAAGATCTTCGACTGGGCGTTCTCCGTCGGCAAGCAGGTCTCCAAGCTCAAGCAGCAGCGCCAGCCGATCCCGCTCGGCCTGTCGATCAAGAACGCGATCGCCACCAAGCTGGTGTTCGCCAAGATCCAGGCGGTGCTCGGCGGGCGCATCCGCTTCCTGGTGTCGGGCGGCGCGCCGCTGTCGCGCGACATCGCCGAGTTCTTCCACGCAGCGGGCGTGCTGATCCTCGAGGGCTACGGCCTGACCGAGACCACCGCGGGGAGCTGCGTGAACCGGCCGGAGAAGTTCGCCTTCGGCTCGGTCGGTCCGGCGGTCCCGGGCGTCGAGATCAAGATCGCCGCCGACGGGGAGATCCTGATCAGGGGCGGCTCGGTGATGAAGGAGTACTACAACAAGCCCGAAGCGACCGCCGAGGCGATCGATCCCGAGGGCTACTTCCACACCGGTGACATCGGCGTGGTCGAAGACGGCATCGTGCGCATCACCGATCGCAAGAAGGACATCATCGTCAACGCCGGCGGCAAGAACATCGCGCCGCAGAACCTCGAGAACGCGCTCAAGACCACGCCGTACATCTCGCAGGTGATGGTGCACGGCGACAAGCGCCCCTACCTGGTCGCGCTGGTCACGCTCAACGAGGAGAACGTCGCCAAGTGGGCGCGCGACAACGGTGTGCAGTTCCAGGCTGTAGCCGACCTGGCCAAGGCCGATCAGATCAAGAAGCTGGTGCAGAAGTACATCGACGAGCTGAACGCCAAGGAGCCGTCGTACTCCTCGATCAAGAAGTTCCAGATCCTGCCCGCCGATTTCTCGCAGGAGACCGGCGAGCTGACGCCCACCTTGAAAGTGAAGCGCAAGTTCACCTATGAAAAGTACAAGGACCTGATCGACGCGTTCTACGCGAACTGATCATGGCTGAAGGGGATCTCGGGCCGCGCGTTCGCGGGTATCTGGCGCCGGTGCTCTCGGATTCGCCCGCGTGGTCGGCGCTGCTCGATGCGCCGGTGGCCATCGGCATCTATCGCCGCGACGGCACGCTCCTGTTGCTCAACCAGGCGGCGCTCGATCTGTTCGGCCATCCGCTCGAGGCCATCCTGCGCTCCGGCTGGGTCGCGCTCGCGCAGCCCGAGGCCAAGGAGCAGGAGGTCACGCACGAGGTGCTGGCCAACCTGATCGCCTCGCGCGGCACCACCCGCCACCGGCGCGCGGTGCGGTTCGGCGACGGGGTCTTCCGCATGGTCGAGGTGACCTCGACCAGCCTGCGCCTGCCCGACGGCGAGGCGGCGATCATGTCGACGGTGGTCGAGCTCCAGGTGGTGCGGCCGGTCGCGGGCGAAGGGGAGCGCGGCTACCGCGAGCTGGTCGAGGACGCGCCGGACATCCTGCAGCGGTTCGACGCCAGCGGGAAGCTGCTGTTCATCAACCGCGCGATCGAGCGCTTCACCGGTCATCCGCCCGATGACTTCTACAAGGACGCGGGGCTGTTTCAGCGCGTGCTGCAGCCGGACTATCGGCTGATCTGGGACGCCGCGATGGCGCAGGTCGCCAACGGCGATGCGCGCTCGTTCGACGTCACGGTGCAGCACCGCGACGGCCGGCAGGTGATCCTGCAGCAGTCGCTCTATCCGATCCGCAGCACCACCGGCCGCGCGCAGGTGATCGAGGGCAGCGCGCGCGACATCACCGCCGTGCGCCAGCTCGAGGCCCTGAAGGCGCGCAACGAAGAGCGCGCGTCGCTCGATCGCTTGAAGTCTCAGCTGCTCGCCAACGTCTCGCACGAGCTGCGCACGCCGCTGGTGTCGATCAAGGGCTACAACGAGCTGCTCTTGCGCGGCGCGCTCGGCCCGCTGACCGCCCGGCAGAAGCGCGGGCTCGAGATCGCCGGTGCCAACACCGAGCGCTTGATCGAGCTTATCGAATCACTGCTCGACTTCGCGCGCCGCGAAGAGGAGCGGCTCGAGCTGCACACCACGCGACACGACGTGCGCCAGTCGATCGAGGACGCCATGCACGCGCTCGAGGATCGCATCGCCATCCGCAACCTCAAGCTGCGCGTCGAGCTGGGTTCGGTCTCGCTGCCGGTCAACGGAGATCGCCAGCGGCTCGCGCAGGTGTTTCGCGCGCTGATCGGCAACGCCGAAAAATTTTCCGAGGCGGCGAACGAGACCGCTCCGCCCACCGAGATCCTGGTGACCGCGCTCGCGTCGGGCGACGGCGGCTTCGTCGAGATCTCGGTCACCGATCGCGGCATCGGCATCCCCAAGGACGCGCACGCGCGCATCTTCGATCGCTTCTACCAGGTCGATGCCTCGTCGACCCGTCGCTTCGGCGGCGCTGGGCTCGGGCTCGCGCTCGCCAAGGAGCTGGTGACCTTGCACGGCGGCGAGATCCGCGTCGACTCCGCCGAGGGGCGCGGCTCCACCTTCACCGTGCGCCTGCCGTTGGCGCGTCCCGACTCGGGCCGCTTCGAGACCATCCCGACCCGCCCGGTGATCCTGGTCGGCGCCGAGGAGGTCACCTACCAGGCGCTCAAGCCGCAGCTCGAGATCGAGTCCCTCGGCCAGGTGGATCTCTTCTGGGCGCACACGGACGCCGACGTGATGCGTCGCGCCCGCCGCCACCGGCCCGACCTGGTGCTGCTGGCGTTCGAAGATCCGGAGCCGGCGGTGGCGCAGCTCAAGCGCGAGTCGGAGACCTCGAACCTGCCGGTGGTGGTGATCACCGCCGCCGGTCGCCGGCCGATCGGCCGCGCGGATCTGGTGACCGAGACCGGCGACACCGCGCGCCTGGTGGCGGGGCTGCAGCGGCTTTTGGGCAAGGTGCCGTCGCAGCGCAGCCCGTCCAAGGTGGTGGTGGTCGAGGACGAGGTGGAGATCCTCGACTTCACGCGCTTCGTGCTCGAGCGGGAAGGCTACGAGGTGGTCTGTCTATCGACCGGCAAGGAGGCGCTGTCCGAGGTCGGGCCCGACTGCGGGCTGGTGATCCTCGACATCGCGCTCGAGGACGCCGACGGCATCCAGGTGTGCAAGACGCTCAAGGCGCAGCCGAGCACCCGCTCGGTGCCGATCCTGATCATGACCGCGATGTCCGGGGACGAGGTGCGACAGGTGTCGCTGGCGGCGGGCGCCGAGGGTTATCTGGTCAAGCCGTTCAGCGTGGACGAATTCATCCGTCAGGTGCGCCTGCATCTCCACGCGCCGGTCGAGAATCGTGTTGACAGTGCTAGTGATCGGGCATAAGAAATCGGGACTTTGCACCTCGCACAGGCACGTAGCTCAGTGGTAGAGCACTACCTTGACACGGTAGGGGTCGCCAGTTCAATCCTGGCCGTGCCTACAATCGCTTCATCCTCGTGATGGGCTCGTGACCGAGCTCGAGAAACTTCGTCACTCCGCGGCGCACGTCATGGCCGATGCGGTGAAGCGCCTGTGGCCCGAGGCGAAGCTCACCATTGGCCCGCCGATCGAGAACGGCTTCTACTACGACTTCGACGTCGCGCACCCCTTCACCGAGGAAGATCTCGGCAGGGTCGAGTCGCTGATGGGCGAGATCGTCAAGGCCGATCACCCGTTCCGCGAGCAGGAGATCACGCGCGATCAGGCGATTGAGTTCTTCGAGAAGCGAAACGAGCCCTACAAGGTCGAGCTGGCGCGCGCCATCCCCGAGGGACAGCGCATCACGCTGCACTCTCATGGCGAATTCACCGACCTGTGCCGCGGCGGTCACTGCAAGACCACCGGCGAGATCAAGGCGTTCAAGCTGCTGTCGGTGGCTGGCGCGTACTGGCGCGGCGACTCGAACAACAAGATGTTGCAGCGCATCTACGGCACCGCGTTCCCCGACAGAAAAGCGCTCGACGAGCACCTCAAGCACCTCGAGGAAGCGGCCAAGCGCGATCACCGCAAGCTCGGAAAGGAGCTCGGCCTGATCGCGTTCCATCCCTGGGCGCCGGGCGAGGCGTTCTGGCTGCCGCGCGGCGCGACCCTGTACCACACGCTGTCCGAGTTCATGCGCCGCATCCTTCTCGACGAGGAGGGCTACGTCGAGGTCAAGACCCCGCTGGTGTTCAACCAGAAGCTCTGGGAGACCTCGGGCCACTGGCAGCACTACTCGGACGCGATGTTCAAGCTCAAGACGGAGGAGCAGGAGTTCGGCCTCAAGCCGATGAACTGCCCGTCGCACTATCTGATCTACGGCATGGAGCTGCACTCGTACCGCGAGCTGCCGATCCGCCTGCACGACCAGGGCGTGCTGCACCGCAACGAGGCCTCGGGCACGCTCTCCGGCCTCACCCGTGTGCGCCAGTTCTCGCAGGACGACGGGCACATCTTCTTGCGCGACGATCAGGTCGAGCGCGAGGTGACCGCGCTGCTTTCGCTGGTCAAGCGCGTGTACGGCGTCTTCGGCATGGAGCCCAAGTTCCAGCTCTCGACGCGCAACCCCGAGAAGTTCATGGGCGAGATCGCGGCCTGGGACGCGGCCGAAACGGCGCTCTCGGCGGCGCTCGAGAAGAACGCGATCCCGTTCCACCTCGAGCCCCACGAGGGCGCGTTCTACGGGCCCAAGATCGACATCACCGTCGACGACGCGATCGGCCGCAAGTGGCAGTGCGCGACCATCCAGCTCGACTTCAACGCGCCCGAGCGCTTCGATCTCAGCTACATCGGCGAAGACGGCAAGAAGCACCGCCCGCTGGTGATCCACCGCGCGATCTACGGCAGCTTCGAGCGCTTCATCGCCATGCTGATCGAGCACTACGCAGGCGCGTTCCCGGTGTGGCTCGCGCCGGTGCAGGCGCGCGGCGTGGTGGTCTCGGAGAAGCAGGAAGCCTTCGCGCTGAAGGTCCAGAAGCAGCTCAAGGCGCACGGCCTGCGCGTCGACCTCGATCTCTCGAACGACAAGCTGGGCGCGAAGATTCGCCGCGCCCAGATGGAAAAGATTCCCTATATGCTGGTGCTCGGGGATAAGGAGGTCGCGGCGGGTACGGTTTCGCCGCGAGCTCGTGACGGCCAGCAGCTTGCGCCCATGAACCTGGAGGAGTTCGCGTTGCGGCTCCAGGCCGAGGCCAAGCCTCCCCTACAACCCCAGTCGGAGGAATGAGCATTTCGAAACCATTCGATAGAACGCCTGCCCAGGACCAGTACCGCGTCAACCGCCGCATTCGTGTGCCCGAGGTGCGCGTGATCGGCGCCGACGGCGCCCAGCTCGGGGTGTTGCGCACCGAAGAAGCGCTGCGCATTGCCGAGGAGGGCGGTCACGACCTGGTCGAGGTCAGCCCGAAGGCCATGCCGCCGGTCTGCAAGATCATGGACTACGGCAAGTTCAAGTACGAGAACTCCAAGAAGACCAAGGACGCGCGCAAGCACCAGTCCACGGTCATTCTCAAGGAGATCAAGTTCCGGCCGAAGACCGACGATCACGACTTCGACTTCAAGGTGAAGCACATCCGCCGGTTCTTGCTGGAGGGCAACAAGGCCAAGCTGGCGGTGATCTTCCGCGGCCGCGAGATCGTCCATCCGGAGACCGGGCAGGACGTGCTCAAGCGCGTGGTCGAGGCGACCTCCGACATCGCGCAGGTCGAGCAGAACCCGATGATGGAAGGCCGGCGCATGCTGATGATCATCGCGCCGCGCTCGGGCGTGATCCGCACGGCGTCGCAGGTCCAGGCGGGAACGCCGCCCGGTCCGCCCAAGCCCGCTCCCGCTCCTCAGGCGGCGGCTCCGCAGGCGGCGCCCGCGCCCCGGCCGGCGGCTGCCGCTCAACCGCAGCAACCCGCTAAAAAGTAAAGGAAATCAAGTTCATGACCAAGATGAAGACCCATTCGGGCGCCAAGAAGCGCTTCAAGGTGACCGCCAAGGGTCACGTCAAGCACAAGCGCGCGCACAAGAGCCACCTGCTCAGCCACGAGTCGACCAAGCGCAAGCGCCGGCTGCGCGGCACCAAGATCGTCAACGTCGCGCAGGAGAAGCAGGTCAAAAGTCTATTGCCCTACAAGCGTTAGCATGTTAGGAAACACCCCTTTCTGGATGAGGGCAGAAAAGCGGCCTGTTGTGATGGGCCGCTCCCGAAATCCGCTTGAGGAGCTGAGAAATGGCTAGAGCAAAACGAGGGTTCAAGGCGCGTCGCCGCCGCAATCGCATCCGCCAGCACGCCAAGGGCTTCCGCGGCGGTCGTTCGAAGCTGTGGAAGGCGATGATCGATGCGGTGCACCACGCCTGGCGCTTCGCCACGCAGCACCGCCGCAAGCGCAAGCGGGATTTCCGCGAGCTGTGGATCGTGCGCATCAACGCCGCCGCGCGGCAGCAGGGGATCAGCTACTCGAAGCTGGTGGGCGGCCTGAAGAGGGCCAACATCGGGCTCGATCGCAAGATCCTCGCCGACCTGGCCATCAGCGACCCGGCCGCGTTTAGCAAGATCGTGGAGCAGGCGAAGGCAGCCTAACGGCCGTCATGGACCTCCAGGCGCGCCTCGCCGCGCTGCTCTCCGAATACCAGGAAAAAATCGCCCAGGCCCGGACGGAGCAAGAGCTCCGCAAGGTGTTCGCCGACTACGGCGGGCCGCAAGGTGCGATCCGCGTCCAGCAAAAAGAAGCGATCAAGAGCGCGCCGAACGCCGAGAAGAAGGCCATCGGCCAGCTCTCGAACCAGGTCGTGCAGTCGGTCGAGAAGCTGTTCGAGGAGCGGTTGCGGGCGCTCGCCGACGAGGCGCGCCGGCGCGATCTCGAACGGGTAGTCGACGTGACCCTGCCGGGGCGCGCGCGGCCGCTCGGGCACCTGCATCCGGTGACGCTCGCGCGCCGCGACATCGTCGAGATCTTCGGCCAGCTCGGCTTCACCGTCGCCGAGGGGCCGCAGGTCGAGACCGACTTCCACAACTTCGAAGCGCTGGCGATGCCCAAAGATCATCCCGCGCGCGACATGCAGGACACCTTCTACGTGGCCGGCGCCAGCGACGTGGTGCTGCGTACGCATACCTCGCCGGTGCAGATCCGCACCATGCTGTCGCAGCCGCCGCCGGTGCGCATCATCGCGCCCGGCGCGGTGTACCGGAAGGATGACGACCCCACGCACTCGCCGATGTTCAACCAGTTCGAAGGGCTGTGCGTCGACGAAGGGATCACCTTCGGCGATCTGAAGGGCGTGCTCTTGCACTTCACGCAGCGCTTCTTCGGCGCCGACATGGGCGTGCGCCTGCGGCCGTCGTTCTTTCCGTTCACCGAGCCGTCGGCGGAGATCGACATCAGCTGCGTGTTCTGCCGCGGCCAGGGCTGCCGCACGTGCAAGCAGTCGGGCTGGATCGAGGTCGGCGGCGCCGGCATGATCGATCCGGAGGTGTTCGCGCACGTCGAGTACGACGCCGAGCGCTACACCGGCTTCGCGTTCGGCATGGGCATCGATCGCATGGCCATGCTTCGCTACCACATCGACGACGTCAGCCTGATGTTCGAGGGAGACGTGCGCTTCGCACGGCAGTTCCGATGAAGGTATCGGTCAACTGGCTGCGCGAGCTGGTGCCGACCACGCTCGCGCCGGCGGAGCTCGCGCGCCTCTTGACCATGGCCGGGCTCGAGGTCGAGTCGCTCACGCCGTTCGGCGCGCTGTCGGGCGTAGTGGTCGCCGAGGTGCGTGGCAAGAAGCCGCATCCAAATGCCGAGAAGCTCACGCTGGTCGACGTGTGGGACGGCGAGACCGTGACGCAGGTGGTGTGCGGCGCGCAGAACGTTCCCGAGCCGGGCAGCGCGCGTTCGCTGGTGCTATGGGCCCGACCTGGCGCGCGCTTGCCGAGTGGGATCACGCTGGCGCCGAAAGAAGTGCGTGGCATCGTCTCGCCGGGAATGTTGTGCGCCGAGGACGAGCTCGGTTTCGGGCTGTCGCACGAGGGCATCATCACCTTGTCGCCGCTCGATGGGCTCGAGCCGGGGCAAGATGTCGCGCAGAAGCTCGGGCTGCCCGACACGATCTTCGAGGTGAACGTCACGCCCAATCGCCCGGACTGCCTCGGGCACGTCGGGATCGCGCGTGAGCTGGCGGCGCTCACCGGCGAGAAGCTCGCGCCGATCGAGGTCAAGCTGCGCGAGCCCGAGCTGGCCGGCGCATTGGCGCACGTCGAGCTGCTCGATCCCGAAGGGTGCCCGCGCTACACCGCGCTGGTGATGGACCAGGTGAAGATCGCGCCCAGCCCGCTCGCGGTGCGCCTGCGCCTGCAAGCGCTCGGCGTGCGCGCGATCTCCAACGTCGTCGACGCCACCAACCTGGTGCTGCTCGAGGCCGGCCAGCCGCTGCATGCGTTCGATCTCGACAAGCTCGGCGGGCACGCGATCGTGGTGCGTCGCGCGCACGCGGGCGAGAAGATCACCACGCTCGACGGGCAGGCGCGCGAGCTCGTCGAGACCGACCTGGTGATCTGCGATGCCGAGCATCCGGTCGCGATCGCCGGCGTGATGGGCGGCTCGACCAGCGAGGTGTCCGCGACCACCACGCGCGTGCTGCTCGAGAGCGCGTACTTCGATCCGACGCGCGTGCGGCGCACGGCGAAACGGCTCGGGCTGCACACCGAGGCGTCGCACCGCTTCGAGCGTGGCGTCGATCCCGACGGCGCGGCCGACGTTTCGCGCCGCTGCGCGCAGCTCCTGCAAGAGCTCGCGGGCGCGCGCGTGGTAGGGCATCTGATCGATCTGTACCCGCGCAAGGCCGAGTGGCAGCGCCTGACGCTGCGCGCTCAGCGGACGCGCGCGCTGTTGGGTGTCGAGCTGCCGGCGGAAGATCAGGCGGCGCTGCTGGAGTCGCTGGGCATGACCGTGGAGCGGCACGGCGAGACGCTCCACGTGCGCGTGCCGACGCGCCGTCCCGATCTTTCGCGCGAGGTGGATCTCATCGAGGAGGTCGCGCGCCTGCACGGTTACGACAAGGTGGCGCCGACCCTGCCGCGCCTGCGCATCGGTCCGACGATCTCGGGCGATCCGGTCGGCGAGGCGGCGCGCGATGCGCTGCGCGGCCTCGGGCTCGACGAGGTGCTCACCTACGCGTTCGTCCCGCCGGCCAGCTTGCAGGCGCTCGGCCACCCGCCGGAGGACCCGCGCATGCGCCCGGTGCGCATCCAGAACCCGCTGCGGGAAGAGCAGTCGGCGATGCGGACCTCGCTCGTGCCGGGGCTCCTGCACGCCCTACAGCGCAACGTGGCGCGCGGGCAGGCCGAGGTGCGCATCTTCGAGGTCGGGGAAATCTTCCTGCCCACCACCGAGACGCTGCCCGAGGAGCGCCGCCGCGTGGCGGGTCTGCTCGCGGGTCACGAGAGCGGCTGGCTCAAGACGGGCGCTCCGCTCGACGTCTTCGATTGCAAGGGCGTGGTCGGGGAGCTGCTGGCCGCGCTCGGCCACCCGGTGGACTTCGAGCCCAGTCGAGAGCCGTGGCTCCATCCCGGCGTGCAGGCTCGGGTTCTCGTCGGCGGGCGCGAGGTTGGCGTGCTCGGCGAGCTGCACCCCGACGTGGCCCGCGCGTTCGCCCTTCCGGAAGCCGCGCGGCCGTTCGTGTTCGAGCTCGACCTGGCCCTGCTCGGCGTCGCGCCGGTGGCTCGGCTCGGCGAGCCGGCGCGCTTTCCGGCGGTGACGCGCGATCTCTCGTTCTTCGTCGCGGCGGACATCACCGCGCGCGAGATCCGGCGCATTCTCGACGAGCTGCGCGATCCGCTGTGCGTCGAGGTGCGGGTGCTCGAGGACTACCGCGAAAAGGGCAAGGTCCCGCCCGGCTCCAAGGGAATGCTCTGGTCGTTTACCTACCGCGCGGTCGATCGCACGCTCACCGATGTCGAGGTGCAGACGCTCCACACGTCCCTGTTGGAGCGCCTCCGCGCGCGGCTGACCATCGAGCCCCGATAGCTAAAATCGTTTGACTTGGCGCGGTCTTCCACGTATCACTGTGCGGGTGAGCGAGGATAAAGAGATGCAAGAGCGGCGCACCATGACGAAGGCCGACATCATCGAGACCGTCTACGAGAAGGTAGGCGGTTTCTCGAAGAAAGAGGCTGCCGAGATCGTCGAGACCGTCTTCGATACGATCAAGGAGACGCTCGAGCGCGGGGAGAAGATCAAGATCTCCGGCTTTGGCAACTTCGTCGTGCGCGACAAGAACGCTCGCGTCGGCCGAAACCCGCAGACCGGCGAGGAGATCACCATCAGCGCCCGCCGTGTGCTCACCTTCAAACCCAGCCAGGTCCTGAAGAACGCCCTAAACGGGTAAAGTGACCGGCCCCACGATTCCGGACAAGCCGTACTTCAAGATTGGCGAGGTCGCCGAGCTCGCCGGTGTGGAAGCGTACGTGCTCCGCTATTGGGAGACCGAGTTCAAGACCATCCGCCCCGAGAAGACCCGCACCAATCAACGCATGTACCGCCGCCGCGACGTCGAAGCGGTGTTGCAGATTAAACGTCTGTTGTACGACGAAGGCTATCGCATCGACGGCGCCAAGCGGCGGCTGCGCGAGCTGAGCGGCGAAGCGCCGGCCGTGCAGGTGGTCGCGCTCGCCGAAGGGCTGCGCAAGGCGCTGGCGGAGCTCGACAAGATCGTCGACGACGACGAACGTTTGTAGTATACGACCCAGCAACATTCCGGGGCGTGGCGCAGCCTGGTTAGCGCACTAGTCTGGGGGACTAGGAGTCGGAGGTTCAAATCCTCTCGCCCCGACAATGTTCAAAGGCCCGAGAAATCGGGCCTTTTTCTTTTTGAGGGATGGGCGCGAGCGACGGTCAGTGCTTTTGAATCGCGGCCGCGACCGGATCGATGTTGAGCATGCCGTAGTCGAAGGTGTGCACTTCGCTGTTGTCGAGCGTGAGCAAGACCTTCTTCGAGAAGAGGCTCTTCTTCACTTCTACGTTTTTGATACGCGCTTTGGGAATCACCACCAAAGCCTCGGAGCCCCATTTCACGAACAGCGCTTCTTCGATCAGGCCCTTGGCCGACACGTCGAACTTCGCGTCGTAGAGCAGGCGCTGGTTGGTGACGAGCAGCACGCCGTTGTACTTGCCGCCCTTCGGCGGCACGTAGAGCACCGTCCAGGTGTCGATCTTGGTTTCGTTCGCCTCGAGCGGGATCTTGTCCAGTGCGCCCATGTCTCGTCTCCGTCTGAGTGCAGTGAGGATAACATTGCGCAGCGTGGTTTTTGCACCGGGAGGGTCCGGGCGCTAGGATCCCCATGTGAGCCTTCCGACGATCCTGCTGTCGAACGACGACGGCATTCAAGCAGCAGGCCTGCGCACGCTCGCCAGGCGACTGAGCGATCTGGGCGACGTGGTGGTGGTGGCGCCGGATCGCGAGCGCTCGGCGACCAGCCACGCGTTCACGCTCGACCGGCCGCTGCGCTGCGAGGAAGTGGAGAAGGGCTGGCACGCGGTGGACGGGACGCCGGCTGACTGCGTGTACCTCGGGCTGCTCAAGATCTGCACGACGAAACCGTCGCTGGTGGTCTCGGGGTGCAACCACGGGTTCAACCTTGGCTCGGACGTGTTCTATTCCGGCACCGTGGCGGGCGCGGTCGAGGCGGCGCTGCGCGATGTGCCGGCGATGGCGGTCTCGCTCGAGTGGTCGCGCGGGATGCGCCACACGCCCGAGGTGTTCGAGACCGCCGCCAACTTCGTGCACGCGTTGGCGCGCGCCACGCTGGCCGAGGGCCTGCCGGTGGGCACGCTGCTCAACGTGAACGTGCCGCAACGGCCGCCGCCGAAGGGCTATCAGTGGACGCGGCTCGGCAAGCGCGTCTATCGCGATCAGGTCGACGAGCGCAAGGATCTGCGCGGCCGTCACTACTACTGGATCGGCGGCCCGGCCGAAGGGCACGGCGACGTGACCGGCTCCGATCTGCACGCGGTGCGCGACGGGCTGGTCTCGGTCACGCCGCTCGGTCTCGATCTCACGCACGCCGGGCTGCTCGAGAAGTTGCCCGGCTGGACCGTCGACGGGTTCGACGCGGTGGCGCACAAAGATCTGCACAAGGAGCGCCGCACATGACGCCGTCCGAATCGTTCTCGCGCCGCGATCGGATGGTCACCGATCAGCTCGAGGCGCGCGGCATCCGCGACCGCAAGGTGCTCGCGGCCATGCGCAAGGTGCAGCGCGAATTCTTCGTCGACGAGGCGATGCGCGAGCGCGCGTATGACGACGCGCCGCTGCCGATCGGCTCCGGGCAGACCATCTCGCAGCCGTACATGGTGGCGCGCATGTGCGAGCTGGCGCATCTCGAGGGTCACGAGCGCGTGCTCGAGATCGGCGCGGGCTCGGGCTATCAGACGGCGATCCTGGCCGAGCTGGCCGGCGCGCTGTACGCGGTCGAGGTGCGGCCCGAGCTGGGCGCGGTCGCGCGGCGGCGCTTGTCGCAGCTTGGCTGCCGCAACGTCGAGATCGGCGTGTTCGACGGCACCTACGGTTGGTCGGAGCGCGCGCCGTACGATGCGATCATCGTCGCGGCGGGCGCGCCGGCGATCCCGCCGCTACTGGTGGCGCAGCTCGCCGACGGCGGGCGGCTGATCGTGCCGGTCGGGCCGCGGCAGGGCCAGCGGCTGGCGATCGTCACGCGGCGCGGCGAAGAGTTCGACACCGAGTGGACCACCCCGTGCACCTTCGTCGACCTGATCGGCAAGTACGGCTGGGGCGGCGAAGGCCCCGCGCGCGCATGATCCGACGGCTGGTGCCGCTGCTCCTGTTGGCGGGCTGCGCCGAGACGCTGCCGGAGCTGCCGGCGAGATCGTCGATGCGCGAGCTCACCGTCGGGGCGTGCACCAGCTTGAGCTGGCCGGTGGATGCGCCGCTGTCGTCGGCGTTCGGCGTGCGCGACGGCAAGCCGCACCAGGGGATCGATCTGGCCGCACCCGAGGGAACGCCGGTGCACGCAGCGTGCGACGGCGTGGTGGTGTACGCGGGCGCCAAGCTGCGCGGCTACGGCAACCTGGTCATCCTCGATCACGGCACGCTGGCGACGGTGTACGCGCACAACCAGTCGCTGCTGGTCACCGAAGGGCAGGCGGTCCTGCGCGGCGCGGTGATCGCGCGCTCGGGCCAGACCGGCCACGTGACGGCGCCGCACGTGCACTTCGAAGTTCGGCGAGACTCGCGCCCGGTCGATCCATTACAGTACCTGGATGGATCGCATCGAGCTGTTGCGGGAGCGTATTCGAGACGTGCCGGACTTTCCCAAGCCGGGCATTCTGTTCAAGGACGTGACGCCGCTGCTCGGCCACGGCCCGTCCTTCCGCCTGTGCACTGACCTGCTCGCCGAGAAGGTGGGCGCGAACAAGCCGGAGCTGGTGATCGGCATCGAGTCGCGCGGGTTCATCTTCGGGGCGGCGCTCGCCGATCGGCTGGGCGTGGGCTTCGCGCCGGTGCGCAAGCCGGGCAAGCTGCCGTTCAAGTGCTCGCGCGAGATCTACTCGCTCGAATACGGCACCGACGCGCTCGAGATGCACGAGGACGCGGTCGACGGAAAGCGCTGCTTGATCGTCGACGATCTGCTGGCCACCGGCGGCACCGCGGGCGCCACCGCGCGCCTGGTCGAGCGGCTGGGCGGCAAGGTCGACGGCTATCTGTTCGTCATCGAGCTCGAGTTCTTGAAGGGGCGCAGCAAGCTCACCCATCCGGCGCAATCGCTCATCCGCTACTGATGCGGTAGGCTCGACGCGACCTGGGGTGCCATACCCCGTTTGCAGCGTCGCAAGATCTCGATTCCATGCGCAAACGTGCCTGGCACGCGGGACGCAAGACGCGACCGCATGCGCAGATCGCTGGTGGTGGCTTCGATGCTCGCGGCGGGATGTTTGTCCAGCTATACGCCTCCCGGCGGCGGCGGCGGCGATCAGTCGGGCGGCGGCGCAACCGGCGGTGGCGGCGGCGGCTCGAGCGGCGGCGGCACGCAACCGGCGGATCCCGCGCCTCCCGGCGTGCCGACCTTCTACGGCGACGTGCTGCCGATCGTGCAGCAGAACTGCCTCGGCTGCCACGGCGAAGGCCTCACCACACCGCGACTCGACGACTACCAGCAGGCGAAGGCCAACGCCGGGACGATCCTGGCCGCGATCATGAACCGCACCATGCCGCCGTTTCCGCCCGAGGCCGGCTGCACCAGCTACGTCGGCGAGCGGCGGCTGAGCGCGGCCGATCAGCAGACGCTCGAGATGTGGACCATGAGCGGGACCTACGCCGGCGATCCGGCCCAGGCGCCCAGCTACACGCCGTCGCCGAGCACCTCGCTCGGCACGCCCGACAAGCACCTGGTGGGCGGCCCGTTCATGCCGACTTATCCGGGCTCGGCGGGCGCCAACGATCTGTACTGGTGCTACGTGCTCGACCCGGGGCTCACCGCAGCGTCGGATCTGACCGCGCTCCAGGTGGTGCCGGGCACCGTGAACGAGGTGCACCACGTGCTGATCTTCCGCGACGCGGGTGGCACGGGATCGGCCGGCAAGCCCGCCAGCGGGTACGAGTGCAACGGCGCGCCCGGCGAGATGCTCGCGGGTTGGGTGCCGGGAGCCGCGCCGCTCCGGTTGCCGGCGGGCGTCGGCATGACCATCGATCCGAGCGATCGGCTGTTGATGCAGGTGCACTATCACCAGGACGTGAACGTCGCGCCGTCGGCCGATTCGACGTCGGTGGATCTGTACTTTTCGCAAGCCACCATGGCCGAGCATGCGTACGTGGTGTGGGCCGGCACGCCGCTGTTCACGATTCCCGCCAACGCCACCGGCTATGCGGTGAGCTCGACGTGCACGGTGAACGCGAGCTGGAAGGTGCTCGGGATCGCGCCGCACATGCACCAGCACGCCACCAAGTTCACCTCGGACCTGACGATGGGCGGCGCCAATCAGTGCCTGATGAACATCCCGCGCTGGGACTTCGGCTGGCAGGGTGGCTATTTCCTGCAGACGCCGGTGACGCTCGCGGTCGGCGACAAGATCTCCACCACCTGCACCTACGACAACCCGAGCGCGTCCCAGATCAAGTTCGGCGAGGCCACCAGCGACGAAATGTGCTTCGGGTTCGTGTACGTGGTGGCTGCGCAACGGCCCAGCTTCACAGGATTGGTCAACCTGGTTGGCGGGCAGAGCGCAGCGTCCATCTGCGCGCAGTAGCGAAGGAAACTCACGCCAAAGTGCGTCCTGTGATACGATATTTCGGGAATGAACGCCGATCCACCAGACCTCATCGAGTCGACCGAAAGCACCCTCGAACAATTTTTATCCGGTGTCGTCCGCGTGCGCCGGCACCTGTGGCTGGTGGCGCTCGCTGCCATCGCCGGGCTCGCGATCACTACGGTGAGCACGATCCAGCAGCCGCAGTTCTACCGCGCCAGCGTGACCATGCTGGTGGACAGCCGCCCGCCGCGCGTCACCGGGACGACCGAGGTCAACCCCGAAGAGCAGATGCAGGATCGCGAGCGCTTCATCAACTCGCAGGTGCGCATCCTCACCAGTCAGTCGATCTCCGAGAAGGTCGAGCAGCGCCTCCACATGCTCAAGGGATCGCTCGCCGGCACCGCGATGGCGAACGTCGATCGAGCCTCCTTCGCGATGGCAGTCGAGGTCTCGGATCCGGATCCGGATCGCGCGATCTTGTTGTCCAAGACCTTCGCCGACGTGTTCATGGAGTCGACGGTCAGCGAGCGGACCGGCGTGGCCACCGACGCGGCCAGGTTTCTGCACGGCGAGGCGAACGATCAGCGCAACGCCCTCGAGAAGGACGAGAAGCTGCTCTATGACTTCAACAAGACCAACGAGCTGCCGGCGTCCAACTTCGAAGAGAGCCACAAGATCGCGTCGTCGACGCTGGAGAAGCTGAACATCGAGTACGCGCAGGCGCGCGCCGCCGGCTTTCGCTACAAGGCGCAGCTCGAGCAGCTCACCCTGGCGTCGACGAATCCCGAGCTGCAGCGCAGCCTGATGCTCACCAGCCCCACGAACGCCGAGGCGCACCCGGACACGCGGGTCAAGGTGTTGTCCGAGCAGCTCCAGCAGCTCGAGACCCGCTATGGGCCGCAGCACCCCAAGGTGGTCGAGACGCGGCAGGCGCTCGAGGCGGTCGCGAAGATGCTCTCCGAGGACGTGAGCACGCAGCTCGCAGCGGTCAAGGCGCGCGCGCGGGCCAACGACTCGGAGCAGGCGCAGCTGCACGCGGCGATCGCAGCCGAGACCCACAACGCGGTGCTCCTGCGGCAAAAGGAGCTCGACTACAACCGCATCAAGCGGCACCTCGACGAGGATCGCGACGCGTACTCGATGGTGGCCAAGCGGCAGCGCGAGATCGAGCTGCAGGCCGGGCTGAAGCAGGGTTACGTTCGCTGGCTCGAGGGGCCGAACGCGGCCGCGCCGGTGAGCCGCAACTTCCCGCGCAACCTGGGCCTCGGGCTGTTGTTCGGGTTGCTGATCGGCATCGGCCTGGCGTATGTGCTCGATCTGCTCGACGACACCTTGAAGACGCCGTTCGAGGCCGAGCAGGAGCTCAGCCCGGCGCTGCTCGGCATCATGATGTCGATCCCGGTGCCGTCGCAGACGCCGGCGCACACCGTCGAGGCCACGCGCGCCGAGCACCTGTTGCGCAACCCGCGGTCGGTGGTGGCGGAGCAGTGCCAGTCGTTCACCACGCAGATCTACTCGCTGTTCCTGGATGCGCCGCCCCGGGTGCTGATGGTGGTGAGCTCGGCGGTCGAGGACGGCAAGACGCTGGTGGCGGCGAACCTGGCGCTCACCGCCGCGGCGCGTGGCAAGCGCGTGCTGTTGGTGGATGCGGACCTGCGGCGCGGGCGGCTGCACAAGCTCTTCCAGCTCAGCCGCAAGGGCGGGCTGTTCGAGCTGGTGACGCAGAAGATCTCGCTCAGCGAGGCCACGCGGCGCACCTTCATTCCGAACGTCGACGTGGTGACCACCGGCGAGGTGCCCGAGAAGCTGTCGCCGGTGCGGGTGTTCGAGCACAAGGAGCTGGCCGGCGTGTTCGCGACCATGCGCGAGCAGTACGATCTGATCGTGCTCGACACGCCGCCGGTGCCGCTGGTCTCCGACGCGATGCTGCTGAGCGGCCTGGTGGACGGCGCGATCGGCGTGGCGCGCGCGGGCAAGACGTCGCGCAAGCTCGCCAATCGGTTGCGCGAGCAGCTGGTGCTGGCGCGCGTGAACTTCCTCGGCTGGGTGCTCAACGACGTGCCGGAGTCGGAGCTCAAGAGCAAGTACTACTACCGCTACGGGTACGGCCGCGGCTACGCGTATTCGCAGGAGAAGCGCCCCGAAGAGGGCGCCTAGCTCACAGCCAGCTCACAAGCGTCGCCGCGAACGGCGCCGCCTCGCCTCGTTCCGCAACCACCGCTCGCGCAGAGGAGACCACCAGGTGCAGCCGCGCCATCGCGAGCGCGGCGCGAGAGCGCGCGGCGACGGTGTTCTTGAGCAGCGCCAACAGGCAGCGTCCCGCCGAGAGGGGCGCCGGTGCGCGCGTCCGGCGGCCGATCGACGGCGCGTGGTAGCGACAGACCACCACCAGGCCGACCGGGAGCGGCGTCTTTCCCGCGCGCGCGCCGAGCGCTTCGGGTTTGATGCGGCGCGGCCGGCCCTGTGTGCGCCGGAGCGAGAGCAGGCGCGGGTAGGGACGCACGTGACCGCGCGCGTCGAGGACCGCGTACTCGTCGGAGTAGTAACGAGCGCCCGCGCGCAAGAGCGCGGCCACCAGCGTGCTCTTGCCGCTCAAGCTGCGACCGGGCAACAGGATCGCGCGGCCGCGCCAGCCCACCACGCCGGCGTGAACGAACAGCCGATCGCGCGCGTGCTCGGCCACGTAGAGCTGCGCGTCGGACTCGAGCGCGTCGAGCGCCGCCAGCGGATCGCGCGAGCGCACCAGCAGCCGGCGATCGCGGTGGATCGTCACCGCGCCGTCGCGCCGGGCGATCGCATAGCGGCGATCGACGCGCGTGCGACCTGCAGTTGGACGGCCGGGCGGCAGCCTGGGCCGCGCGCGTCGCAACAGCGCGGCGGTGTCGGCGGTGAGCTCGATGCGCAGGCCGTAGGTGAGCCAGTGGAGGCCGGCGGGCACGGCGGCGATGCTAGCACGTCCCCAGCACGTGCTAGGCTCGGCCCATGGTCGAGCACTTCCGGCGACTGGCCGACGATCCCTTGCGGCTGAGCGCGTTTCAGCGGGCGATCGCCGAGGTGGTGCGGCCGGGTGACGTGGTGGCCGACATCGGCTGCGGGCTGGGGACGTTCAGCATCTTCGCCAGTCGCGCGGGTGCGGCGCGGGTGTACGCGGTCGAGGAGAGCGCCATCGTCGAGGTCGCGCGCGAGGTGGTGCGCGCCAACGGATGCGCCGACCGCGTACGGTTCGTCACCGGCCGCTCGCACGAGATCGCGGTCCCCGAACGCGCGCGCGTGGTGATCTTCGAGGACTACGTGAGCGGGCTGTTGACCACGCAGGTCGCGCGCACACTCAAAGATCTGGTGGCGCGCTGGCTCGAGCCGGGCGGGACCTTGTTGCCGGCGCGCGCGCGGCTGTGGGCGGCGCCGGTCGAGGACGCCGAGGGACACCATGCGCTCGATCGGTTCGCGTTCACGCACGAGCGCGTGGCGGGCGTCGATCTGGGGCCGACGCGGCGGGGCGCGTTCTCGATGCCGCAGACGTGCCGGCTGCCGGCGGCCGCGCTGCTCGCCGCGCCGGCGCTGGTGCGCGAACAAGCGCTCGCGGAGGTGCGCGACGCGACGTTGCAGCTCTCCGTCACCGTCGAGGCCAGCCGCGACGGCGCGGTGCACGCGCTGCTGTTGTGGTTCGACCTCGAGCTCGGCTCGACCTGGCTCGGCACCGGGCCGCTGTCGCCGACGTCCGCGTGGTGGCAGCTGCGCTTCGCGCTCGAGCGGCCGCTCGAGGTGCAGGCCGGTCGTCCGCTCGCGGTGCAGCTCCAGGCGGCGCCGTTCGGCGACCAGTTGGTGTGGCGCTGGAGCGTCACCGTCGGCCAGGAGGTGGCGCAGGGCAACTCGCTCGAAGGAACGCCGATGCGCGCCGATCTATTGGCGCTCTCGCGCGAGGATCACGTGCCGCGCTCGGGATCGGATCTCGAGATCGATCGCGCGGTGCTCGCCGCGGTCGACGGCCGGCGCAGCGTGGGTGAGATCGCGCGGCTCGTGGCCGCGAGCTTTCCCGAAAAGCTCGGCGCGGTAGGTGAAGCGGTGGCGCGGGTGGGCGGGGTGCTCGCGCGCTACGGCTCGCGCGACTGAGCATCGCTCGACCACCACAACCGCAGCTTGTCGCCCAGCCAGCCGACCAGCGCGCCGGGTCGCTCGACGAGCAGCGGCCGCACGATGCGCGACGGAAGCAGGCCCAGCTCCGGCTCGCCGCGCTGCAGCCACGGCGCCAGGCGGCGCAGCACCGCCCGCCGCAACGGCGCCGGCCCGAGCGCGCTCCTCGACGGAAAGAGCTCGGGAAAGACCAGGCACAGGTGATCCAGCGCGGCCGCGAGCGGCAAGGATGCGCCCGCCTGGGCGGCCAGCCGCTCGACCTCCGCCCAGGTGTCGCCGGTGGCCTCGGCTGCGAGCAGCGCCGCGTCGGTGAGCCACAGCGGGTTGCCGGCGAAGCCGTGCGTGGCCGCGTGCACCAGCACCAGGAACAGGTGATCCGCGAGCGCCGGCGCCCAGGCGGTCGCGCCGCCGAACGGCACCTCCACCGCGCGCGCCAAGAGGCCGCGCAGATCGTCGCCGAGCCGCAGCTCGTGCCACATGCGAAAGTGCAGCTCGATCACCAGCGGGCCCTCGACGAGCTTGACGTCGTGGGTGGCCGCGCCGGCGATGCGAAACTGCGGATGGAGCCAGCGCTGCATGCCGAGCCCACACCACAGCGCGACCAGCCGCTCGGTGTCGTGCGGATCGCACGCGAGATCGAGATCGACCATCGGCCGCGCGCCCGGATCGCGATAGTGGGTGCGCGCGAGCAGGCCGCCCTTGAGCACCACCACGCGCAGCCCGGCCTCCCGCGCGGCGGCGAGCGCGGCGTCGAGGCGCGCGAACCGGCCGAGGTTCCACCCGAGCGTGCTCAGGTACTCGTCGCGGGCGCGCACCTGATCCGCCGCCGGCAAGAGCGCCAGGCGATCGGCCGCGCGCAGCATCGCGTAGGTGAGCGCCAGCACCTCCGAGCGGCGCTTGAGCGGCGCGGGCATGGCGAGCAGACGCGCGGGCGTGAGTGTCGCCTGCGGTGCGGAAGCGGCGGTCGTCAGCGGCCCGCGACCAGCCGGTCCACCAACCCGACGTAGGCCTCCATCGCCGCGTCGCGCGACAGGCCCTTTCGTCCGGCCCACGCGTCGTGCTTGGCGCGTCCCTTGATGTCCAGCATGCCCGGCCGTTTGCCGTCGGCGTCGCCGGTGGTGCCCTGCTTGTACAGCGCGTACAGCTCGAGCAGCGTGTCGGTGCCCGGCGCCGCGGGCAAGGTCTTGACGCGCTTCTGGGCGTCCTCGAACTTCTCGGCCAGGGTCATGAGTCGAGTGTACACCGGCACGTGTCCTCGCTGCCGGCGGCTGCTCGAGACCGTCGACGAGGCGCCTCTGTCGTACCAACGTTGCCGCTAGGCGTTACGCGATTTCGTCGGCGGGACCGCTGGCTGGCGGGCGCTTCTTTGCGGAGCGGGTCGCACGCCGGGCGCCCTGCACCTCGTCGGGCGTGCCGAGGAAGTGCCAGCCGCACGCGACGCACTGCAGCTCGTTCGACGGCGCGCCCGCCTCGGACGAGGGAACGACCGCGTTCTTGCCGCAGCCCCAACACTGAGGCGGTATCGAGCGGTCGGAGCCCAGCATGCGCGTGGACTCAGCAAATCCCATGCCCGTGTCAGACGATCCGCAACTATCGAGATTCGCTCGTCGCGAAAAGCGACTGTCCTGGTTCAGGTCGGTGCCGGCGTCTTCAGTCGCCGGTCAGCGCTGCGTGATGTCAGCGGGGAGCGACTCGCAGCCCGCGGCGAATTCCGATGCGGCATGTTGTGGCAGCTACGGTGTCCCCGGCGAGACTCGAACACGCAACCCCCGGTTTAGGAAACCGGTGCTCTATCCAGTTGAGCTACGGGGACCTGGAGCCTACTTCTCGTCATCGGGCTCGACGGCCTGCGGGCGGTGCAGGCGGTGCAGCTTGCCGCCGGGCAGCGCCTCCATCATGGGCGCGAGATCGCGCACCGCGATCATTCCAACGTGGGCGAGGTTCACCGCGAAGTCGGGATCGCCGGATTTCGGGTTGGCCAGGATCAACCATCCCTCGCGGACGCCGAGGATGCGACCCGAAGCCATCAACCCGTCCACCTCTTCGGTGTCGTGCGGGTTGAAGATGTCGACCTCTTTGCCGACGAGGAACTCGAGCGCCTTCATGGGCGGTCACGCTACCCCCGCGGCAAAGCTGTGTAAATAGGCTATATTCCGGCTTCTGAGATGAGAGCGCAGGCGGACAGCGGGACGGACCTGCGGGCAGTGGTCAGCCGCGGGCGCGCGCTGCTCGGGCGGGCGGTGCGCGCGGCGTGGGAACAGCGGCTGCTCACGCGCGATCCCGACGGGCTGTTCTCGGGAATGCTGGGCGCGCCGGAGATCGAGAAGCTGATCGAGCGCGCCGAGGCGGACACGCCGGCGACGCCCGTGGCAGCGGCACCGACGGCGCGCTGCGAGCGGCTGGCGACGCTGGCGGCGACCATCGACGGCGGCGCTGTAGCCGAGGACGTGCTGGGGGTGGCGCTCGCGCTCGAGCTCGACGCGGTGGCGCGCACGCTCGCCGGGTATCTGCGCGGCGGCGCGGCGGGGGGCGCGCTCACCACCGGCGCGCTGGTGCTGGCGCTCGGCGAGGAGCGCACCGGCGAGCTGCTGATCGCGCTGGGCGTGGGCGCGCCGCTCCGGCGTCATCGGTTGATCGAGGTCACCGACAAGAACGGCGAGCTGGGCGCCGCCGCGATGCTGCGCGCGGCGCCGCGGCTGGTGCGATGGCTGGTCGATCCGGCCGGGCTCGACGACGAGGTGGCCGCGTTCGCGCGGCTCGAGCGACCGCGCGCCGAGCCGATCGTCGGCGAAGCGGCGCTCGCCACCGTCGAGGCGGCGGTGGTTCAGGTGAGCGCGTTCTTGCAGCGCGGCGCGACCGCCGATCTGGTGCTGCGTGGGCCGCGCGGGGTGGGGCGCGGCGAGATCGCGCGCGAGGCGTGTCGCCGCCTCGGCCTGCCGCTGCTCACCGTCGGCGTCGGCGAGCTGCTCGCGCAGGCCAACGCGGCCGAGGCCGGCGCGGCGGTGCTGCGCGAGGCGCTGCTGCTCGGCGCGCAGGTGCTGTTCGAGGACGGCGATCGGCTGCTGGCGGCCGACTCCGAGGACGCGGCCAAGGTGCGCGCGCAGCTCGCCGCCTCGCCGCGGCCGCTGTTGGTGACCGCCGGTCCATCGGCTGGTCGCGAGTCACGGCTCGGCGTGGGCCGCGCGCTGGTGATGCGCGACGTGCCGATGCCGGCGACGAACGCGCGCGAGGAGATCTGGCGCGAGCGGCTACCCGAGGTGCCGGCGGGCGCGCTGGCCTCGCTCTATCGCATCGGGCTGGGCGCGATCCAGCGCGTCTCGCAAGGCGCGCGCCTGGGCGCCGAGGTGCGCGGCGCGGCGCGGGTCGAGGCCATCGACGTGGCGCATGCGGTGCGCGCCGAGTTCGAGACCGATCTGGGCCAGGTCGCCACGCGCGTCGACGTGAGCCAGAGCTGGGAAGATCTGGTGGTCCCCGAGGACACCGGGCGCACCATCGCCGAGCTGGTCGATCAGCTGCGTCACCGCTCGACGGTGCTCGGTCGCTGGGGCCTGGGTCGCAAGCTCGGACGCGGGCTGGGCACCACCGCGCTGTTCGCCGGCGAGCCGGGCACCGGCAAGTCGATGGTCGCGGGGCTGATCGCCAAGGAGCTCGGCCTCGAGCTGTATCAGATCGATCTCTCTCGCGTGCTGTCGAAGTGGATCGGCGAGACCGAGAAGAACCTCGGGCGCGTGTTCGACGCCGCCGAGACCGGTCACGTGGTCCTGCTGTTCGACGAGGCCGACGCGCTGCTCGGCAAGCGCACCGTCGACGTCAAGTCGTCCAACGATCGCTACGCCAACCTCGAGACCAACTACATCCTGCAGCGCCTGGAGGCGTTCCACGGCGTGGCGATTCTCACCTCCAACCTCGAGTCGTCGATCGATCCGGCGCTCTCGCGGCGGCTCTCGTTCGAGCTGCGCTTTCCGTTTCCCGACGTGGAGCAGCGCGCGGAGATCTGGCGGCGCATGCTGCCGGCCGAGCTGCCGGTCGAAGGCGAGCTCGACTTCCAGCTCCTGGCGACGCGCTTCGAGCTGGCGGGAGGGCACATCCGCAACCTGGTGCTGCGCGCCGCCTACCTGGCCGCCAGCGACGGGGGCGCGCTGACCATGGCGCACCTGTTGCGCGCCGCCGAGTACGAGTATCGCGACCACGGGATGCTGGTCGCCAAGGGACGGCTCGCCAAGTAGCGCTACCCGGTGGTCGCGCGGCCGAGCGAGGTGAGCTGCGCGCGCACCTGGTGAAAGCCGTGCAGCTTGCGCAGCGGCTCGAGGTCGGCGTCTTCGTCGAGCTGCTTCAGATCGCGCCAGCCCGCTTCGACCGCGCGGCCGAGCCAGGCGATCGCTTCGTCGGGCCGGCCGAGGCGCGCCAGCGTGCAGCCCAGGTTGAACGCGGTCAGCGGCTTCTTCTCGACGGCGAACCAGCGCTCGCCGACCGACGCGGCCTCCTGCAAGCGGCCCGCGTAGTAGAGCGGCGCCATGAGCTGCGCGAAGGTGTGCGGCCCGGCGCACGGGCGGGTCAGGAGCGCGACCGCCTCCTCGAAACGATCGGTCTTCTGGAACGCGTGGGCCAGGTTCGCGGTCACCAGATCGTGCGGGCGCCGCTCGAGCGCGTCGGTGAGCAGCACGGCCGCGTACTTGAACTCGCCGAGGCGCAGGTACAGGCGTCCCTCGAGGTACGGATCGGGCTCGCGGCCGGGCGGCATCTGCTTGAGCGTGCGCTCGGCCGCCGCGACGTTGTCCTCGAGGAGGTAGGCCCAGGCGGCGAGCTCTTTGGCCTGCGCGCGCACCGACGAAGAGCGCGCGGTGTCGAGCACCTGGCGCGCCAGTTCGTGTGCGCGCGCGGGATCCTTCTCGTGCAGCGCCTGGTGTCCACGCCGGAGCGGCGCGGCGAAGCGCGTGTCGGCCCGCTGCAAGAGGCCCTGGCGCAGCCCGCTCAGGTTCACGAACGTGCACAGAAACAAGAGGGCGAACGCGGGGAGCGAGCCGTAGCCGAAGTAGAACAGCGGAACCAGCAGCGCGCCCGCCGCCAGGAGCGACACCACCTGCGCTGCGGCGACGCGATGCGCGCGAAACGGCGTCCACAAGAGCGCGCCGAGCGCCTTGCCGCCGGCGAGCGGATGCAGCGGCAGGCAGTTGAACAGCGTCCACCCCGCGCTCAGGCGAAGCAGATCGTGCAGCATCGGCTGCCGGCCGATCGCGCGCTCGAGGAGCCACGCGAACCCGGCGATCAGCGCGCCGGCGGCAGGACCTGCCAGATAGGTCACCACCTGCTTCGACACCGCCATCGGCGTCGCTTCGGCCACGAAGGTCTCGCTTCCGGCGAGGTGCAGCCAGATGCGCGGCGAGTGGTGAAAGCGGCGGAACGCGAACGCCTGCGCCAGCGAGGTCGCCAGGATCACCGCGGTCAGCGTGGCGATCCACGCCGCCGTGGCGAGCGCGCCGTGCCGCAGGTTGGCCCCGAGGAACAGCGCGATCCCCAGGTACGACGGATGGATGCGAACCGGCACGCCGCCGAGGCGAAAATCGAGCGCGAGCGGGCCGGACACGTTGGACACCTGGTTGAGGATACGACGAAAGCGCCCAGGTCTTCTCTACCCTTGGATCGCGGTGCAGCGGCGGAGGGTTGCCTCTACACATTGCGTTGTGTAGAGTGGAGGCATGCCAACGAACCTCGCCATCGATGACGCATTGCTCGAAAAGGCGCTGAGGATTGGCGGGCTGCCAAGCAAGAGAGCGACCGTCGACGAGGCTTTGAAGGAGTTTATCGCGCGCCGCAAGCGGCTCGGGGCCGTGAAGGCCGTCGGCACCATCGAGTTCGTTCGGGGCTTCGACTACAAAACCGACCGGAAGAGGCGGTGATCGTCCTCGACACCTCCGTGCTGTCGGCCGTCTATCGGCGCCGGCAGGTTTCCTCGCCCGCACCACGGGTCGTGCGCCGTTTCATCGAGCTCGTGGAGAGCGACGCGCCGCTCGCGATCCCCGGCGTCGTCCTCCAAGAGATCCTGTCCGTCGTGAAGCTCGAGACGGAATTCCAGAAGCTCGACGACCTGCTGAGCGGCTTTCCACTCTTGCTCGCGAGCCGTCAGACCCACGTTCGCGCCGCCCAGGTCCGCAACCTGTGCCGCGCCGGCGGTGTAGCGGCCGCCACCGTCGACTGCTTGATTACCGCCCACGTGCTGCTCGGAGAAGCCGAGTTGATGACGCTCGACGAGGATTTCGTGCGCATCGCCCGTCACACCGAGCTCCGGCTGCTCACGATCTGACGCCTACGGCAGCGGCGCCTGGATGCGGATGCCCAGCTTGCCCTTGTGCTTGTTTTCTTTCATGAGCTGGTGCGCCTTGGGCGTGTCGGGGAAGTCGAACACCTGGTCGAGCACCGGCTTGATCTTGCCGTTGATCACCAGCTCGTTGGCGCGCTCCGCCTGATACGCGTTGGCGAAGTGCGAGCCGAGGATCTCCTTCTGCCGCATCCACAGGTAGCGCACGTCGAACGTGAGGTTGAAGCCCGAGGTCGCGCCGCAGATCACGATCTTGCCGAAGCGCTTGCACAAGAACACCGACGCGGGGAAGGTCTCCTGGCCGACGTGCTCGAACACCACGTCGGGATCCTTGCCGCCGGTGAGCTTGCGCAGCTCCGCGCCCAGTCTCTTGGTCTCGTCCATGCGCTTCTTGGTGCGCTCGGGCGTCTCGTTCTCGGTCCACGAGAAGTCGAAGTCCTTGCGGTTGATCACGCCGGTTGCGCCGAGCGACTTCACCATGTCGTATTTGTCGGGCGAGGACACCACCGCGATCGGATTGGCGCCGAGGATGCGGCAGATCTGCAGCGCGAAGATGCCCAGACCGCCGGCGGCGCCCCACACCAGCACGTTGTCACCCGGCTTGACCTCGGCGCGTCCGACTAGCATGCGGTACGCGGTGAAGTAGGTGAGGCCGTAGGACGCGGCGTCCTCCCAGCTGAGCTGCTTCGGCTTTTGCACCAGCTGCTGCGCCTGCACCTTGGTGAACTGCGCGAACGATCCCCACGAGGTCTCGTAGCCCCAGATCTTCTGCTCCGAGCAGGCCATCGGATCGAGCCCGTTGCACTCGGGGCACTGGCCGCACGACTGGTTGCAGTGGATGACCACCTCGTCGCCGACCTTCCAGCGACGCACTTCCTTGCCGATCTTCCAGACGATGCCCGACGCGTCGGAGCCGGCGATGTGGAACGGCTCCTTGTGCATGCGGAACACCGAGACCGGCTTGCCCTGCGCCGCCCACACGCCGTTGAAGTTGACGCCGGCGGCCATCACCAGCACCAACACCTCGTTCGGGCCGAGCTCCGGCACCGGCACCTCTTCGAGCTGCATCGAGGTGATCGGATCGCCTTCGCGCTCCTTGCGGATCACGATGGCCTTCATGAGCTCCGGCGTTTCTCCGACGGTGGCCGGCACCGTGTGCAGATCGAGCGATCGCATCTAGTGTCTCCCTTGCGTCTTGACGTGTGCGTGATCGGAGACCAGCTCGACGAGGATTCCGTCGGCGGCCTTCGGATGGAGGAAGCCCACCTGGTGGCCGCGCGCGCCCTGGCGCGGCACCTTGTCGATGAGCGGCACGCCGGCGGCGTCGAGCTCCTTGAGCGCGGCGGCCAGATCGTCGACGGCGAACGCGATGTGGTGCAGGCCGGCCTTGCCGCCGTTCTTCTCGAGAAACTTTTCGAGCCCGGCGTTGCCGCCTTTGGGCGCGATCAGCTCCACGCACGCGCCTGCTTCCTCCGGCGTGAGCACGAACAGGGCCTCGGTCTTTTGCGCCTCGACGAACTCGCGCGGCCCGTGCATGAGGCCGAGCAGCTTCAGCCACGGCGGCAGCGCGGCGTCGAGATCCTTGACGCACACCGCGACGTGATCGATTCGCGTGATCCTCATGCGCCGGTCCCGAACGACTCCGCCGGCCACAGCGCGGGGTTCTCGACGATCGGATCGACCGAGTAGTCGAACAGTCCGACCGTGCTCTTCTTGCCGAGGTGGCCGTTGAGCACCAGGCGGCGCAGCAGGGCGGGCGGCGAGTAGCGCCGATCGTTCAGCCCGGCGTGCAGCGCCTTGGCCATCGCGTACACCACGTCGAGGCCGATCGCGTCGGCGAGCGCGAGCGGGCCCATCGGATGGCCGCAGCCGAGCTTCATCGCCAGATCGATCGACGCGGCCGGCGCGACGCGCTGTTCGAGCGCGCGGATTCCGTCGAGGAGATACGGTACCAACAGGCGGTTGACGATGTAGCCCGAGCTGTCGCCCACCATCACCGGCGTCTTGCCCAGGCGCTCGACGAACTTCTGCGCGTACTCGACCGCGTTGGGATAGGTGCGCTGCGAGGTGGCGATCTCGACCAGCCTCATCGCCGGCACCGGCGAGAAGAAGTGCAGGCCCAAGAAGCGCACCGGCAGCTTGAGCGCGTCGGCCAGCGCCGAGATCGGCAGCGACGAGGTGTTCGATGCCAACACGCAGGCCGGCGCGACGCGCGGCTCGAGCTCGCGGAACAGCGCGCGCTTGGCGGCGAGATCTTCGACCACCGACTCGATCACCAGGCTACAGCCGGACAGCGCCTCGAGATCGTGCGTGAGCAACAGGCGCCCGAGCGTGGCGTCGAGGTGCTCGGCGGTCATCTTGCCCTTCTTGACTGCGCGGCCCAGCGACTCGGCGATCGCGCGCCGCGGCTTGTCGAGCTCGCCGGGCGTCGCCTTGACCAGGATGGTGTCGTACCCGCGCGCCGCGGCGACCTCCGCGATCCCACGGCCCATCGCACCCATGCCCACGATGCCGATCGTCTCGGTGATCATTCTCGGGTCTCCTCCGCGAGTTTGCGAACCCCTGCCACGATCTCTTGCAGCGTCGCTTCCTGTCCGTAGATGGCGCCGATGCCGAGCGCGCGCAGCCGTTCGCGATCCTCGGGCGGGATCACGCCGCCCATCATCACCGGGATCGACACCCCGCGCGCCTTCATCAGCTCGAGGATCTTGCGGGCGATCGACTCGTGCGCGCCGGAGAGCACCGACAGGCCGATCACGTCGCACGACTCCTGCAGCGCGGTGGCGACGATCAGCTCGGGCGTCGAGCGCAGGCCGGTGTAGATCACCTCCATGCCGGCGTCGCGCAGCGCGCTCGCCACCACCTTGGCGCCGCGGTCGTGCCCGTCGAGCCCGGGCTTTCCGACCAGCACGCGGATCACTAAAACACCGTCGACGGCGTGTAGACGCCGAAGACCTTCTTCAATCGATCGCTGATCTCGCCGACGGTCGCGTAGGCCATCACCGCTTCATAGATCATCGGCATGAGGTTGCCGCTGTCCACCCGTGCGGCCGCTTCGAGCTTGGCGAGCGCTCGATCGGTCGCCGGCTGATCGCGCGTCGCGCGCAGCTGCTTCACCGATTCGGCCTTGGCCCGCTCGGCCTGCTCGTCCACTCGATGGATTGGCATCGGCTCGTCCTTGTTGCTTCCTGGTTCAGCCTTGAACACGTTGACGCCCACCACCGGCACCTTGCCCGCGTCGAGATCGCGCTGGTACTCGAACGCGCGCTCGGCGATGCGCCGCTGGATGTAGCCGTCCTCGAGGCAGCGCACCATCCCGCCCTTGGCCTCGATGTCGTCCATGATCGTGGTGATCGCCTTCTCCATGTCGTCGGTGAGCGCCTCGACGAAGTAGGAGCCCGCCAGCGGATCGATGGTCTTGGCCACGTCGGTCTCGTAGGCGACGATCTGCTGCACGCGCAGCGCGGTGCGCGCGGCCAGCTCGGTGGGGATGGCGAACGCCTCGTCGTACGCGGCGGTGAACACCGACTGCAGCCCTGCGCACGCGACGGCCATGGTCTCGATGGTGGTACGTGCGATGTTGTTGAGCGGTTCCGCTTTGGTGAGCGAATGTCCGCCGCACACGCAGGCGATGCGCAGCCGCCAGGAGTCCGGATTGCCGGCGGCGAAGGTCTCCTTGAGCAGGCGCGCCCAGATGCGGCGCATCGCCCGGTACTTGGCGATCTCCTCGAAGAAGTTCACGTAGGTATAGAAGAAGAACGACAGCCGCGGCGCGAACTGATCGACCGGCATGCCGCGCGCGAGGCACGCCTTGACGTACGCCACCCCGTCGGAGAGCGTGTAGGCCGCCTCCTCGGCGGGGTTGGCGCCCGCGTCGCGGAAGTGCGACGCGATCGAGATCGGGTTGAAGCGCGGCAGCTTCTCGGCGCAGTACTGGATGGCGTCGACCACCAGCCGCATCGACGGCGCGATTGGAAAGATCCACGCGCCGCGCGCGCCAAATTCTTTCAGAAGATCGTTCTGGATGGTGCCCGCGATCCGTTCGCGCGGCACGCCCTGCTTGGCCGCGACCGCCTCGTACATCGCCAGCAAGATGGTCGCGGTCCCGTTGATGGTGAACGAGGTCGACACCTTGTCGAGCGGGATCCCCTTGAAGATGGTCTCCATGTCGGCGAGCGAATCGATCGCCACGCCCACCTTGCCGACCTCGCCGAACGACTCGGGCGCGTCGGAGTCGAAGCCCAGCTGCGTCGGCAGATCGAGCGCGACCGACAGCCCGGTCTGCCCGCTCGACAATAGATACTGAAAGCGCGCGTTGGTCTCCTCGGGCGTGCCGAAGCCGGCGTACTGCCGCATCGTCCACACCTTGCCGAGGTACATGCTGGGGTAGATGCCGCGCGTGAACGGATACTCGCCCGGCTTGCCCACCGACGGAGGCGTGCCGCCCGCCGGCTCATAGATCGGCCGGATGGGCGTGCCCGAGCGGGTCTTGTGCTCGGGGAGCGGCTTGGACGCCTTCTCTTTCATTACAGGAGGCCCGCCTTCTTCGCGATCGCCACCTTCTTCGATTCGATGCGCAGGGTCGCCGCGTCGACCATCTGATCCTTGTAGACGATCGCGCCCAGGCCCTGGTCGAGGTCGGCCTTCTTGTACAGCTCGAGGATCTCGCTGGCGCGCCTGAGCTCTTCGGCGGTCGGCGTGAGCACGCTGTGGATGACGCTCACCTGATCGGCGTGCACCGCCCACTTGCCGTCGAAGCCCATCTGCGACGCCATGCGCGCGTCCTTCTCGCACTGCTGCAGATCGCGGAACTGCAGCGTCGCCGAGTCGACCACGTCGATGCTCGCCGCGCGCGCCGCCGCGATGGTCTTCGATTTCGGGTAGTGGTAGACCGAGAACTGCTCGGTGGTGAGCTCCTTGGCGCCGGTATCGCCCGCATAGTCGGCGGCGCCGAAGATCAGCCCCGCCATGCGCGGCGTGGCCGAGGCGATCTCGTACGCGTTCATCACCGCGCGCGCGCCCTCGATCAGCACCTCGAGCTTGATGCGGCCGAGCTCGAGGCCCAGGTTCTGCTCGATCTGCGTGAGCAGCCGATCGGCGAACAGCACGTCGGCGGTGTCCTGGCACTTGGGCAGCACCAGCACGTCGAGGTTCTTGCCCGCCTGCTCGACCACGTCGATCACGTCGCGGTAGAAGAACTTGGTGCGGATGTTGTTGGGCCGGAACGCGCGGATCTTGCCGTTGAACTCGAGCGTGTTGAGACCCTGCACCAGCGTCTTGCGCGCCTCGACCTTCTGCGACACCGCGCAGAAGTCTTCGAGATCGAAGATCACCTCGTCGGCGTCGGAGGCGGCGGCCTGGGCCATCAGCTTGAGCGAATGCGCCGGGACGATGTACTCGGACCGGCGGATGCGCAGCGAATCATTCTGCGTCGACATGCTGTCCCCCGTTATGGCTTCTTGCGCAGATACAGCGTGCGCGTGATCTCGAAGACCTTCTGCTTGAGCTTGTTCTCCTTCTTCGACAGCTCGTCGGAGAACAGCGCGTCGCCGTGCTCTTCGAAAGCCGCTGCGGAGGTGGTGTTCTTGACGCCCACCAGCCGAAAGGCCACCTGGCCGTGCATGCCGTGGTCGCGCACCTCGAGCACCTTCGACGCCGCGTACAAAGTGTCGCCGCCGATCACGCCGTTGGGGTGCGCGCCCTGATCGTAGCCGAGATCCCACAGCGCGTTGCCGGCGACGTCGCGCGAGGCGAGGGTGGCGATCCAGCCGAACACCAACCCGCCGTAGACCACGCGGGTCTTGGCGAACGAGTTGTCCTTGCAGTACAGCTCGTCGAAGTGCAGCGGGTGCGTGTTGCGCACCAGCGCGGTGAGCTGCATGTGCTCGCTCTCGCCGACGGTCTTGCCGGTGTCGTGAAGGTAGACCTGCCCGGGCTCGAAGTCTTCGAAGAAGCGGGCGAAGCGTGCCGGCGTGCCGGCCGGTTCGTGATCGAGCCGCAGCGACGGCGGCAGGTGCGGCAGTGACTTGAGCTCCGGCGTCGGCCGCGCGCCCGTCCACGGGGAAGCGGGGCGCGAGTCGAGCTTGCCGGCGCGCACCAGCGCCTTGCGCTCGAACGCGCACAGGATCTTGTCCGTGTCGTTGGTGAGCACGGTGCGCACGTGCACCACGCCCTTGTCGCCTGACGACGAAGGCTTGACACCGAGCACGGTGGATCGCGCGGTCACGGTATCGCCTGCGTAGCCCGCCTCGGGAAAGCGCACGTCGAGATACGCCAGGTGCGCGATCGCCTGCTCGGACACGTCGTGCACCGAGAACGACAGCGCCAGGTTCAGGCACAACAGCGGATGCAGCGGCCGATCGTCGAACCCGTAGGTGCGCGCGAACGAGCGCGACGCGAACACCGGCATCGCGTCGAGGAACGACGCCTGGAACAGCGCGACCGTGCCCGCGTCGACGGTCACCTCCCACGGATGCTCGTAGGTCTTGCCGACCTCGAAGTCCTCGAGGAGCCGCCCGTACTTGCTGCGAATGACGTTGGTCATTTGCCTCCCAAAAGGCGCTTGGCGATGACCTCGTACTGTATCTCCGAGGTGCCCTCGAAGATGCGGAAAACGCGCGCGTCGCGCCAGAAGCGCTGCGCCGGATATTCGCGCGAATAGCCGTAGCCGCCGAACACCTGCAGCATCTCGGAGGTCACGCGCTCGGCCATCTCGGCGGCGAACACCTTGGCCATGCCGGCCTCGAGATCGGAGCGCGCGCCCGAGTCCTTCTTCTCGCAGGCGTAGTAGGTGAGCTGGCGCGCCGCTTCGATCTCGGTGGCGGCGTGCGCGAGCTTGTGACGGATGACCTGGAACTCGCCGATGGTCTTGCCGAACTGCACACGCTCTTGCGCATATTTCAGCGCGGCGTCGAACGAGGCCTGGGCAGTTCCGACCGCGCGTGCGGCGGTCTGGATGCGCGCGTATTCGTAGGTCGCCATGAGCTGGTAGAAGCCCTTGCCCTCCTCAACGCCGAGCAGGTTCTCCAAGGGGCACGGATAGCCGTCGAAGCCGAGCGAATAGCTCTTCATGCCCTTGTAGCCGATGGTCGGGATCGCCGATCCGCCCAGCTCCGGCGGCGCGAAGTCGTCTCCCTGCTTCTTCTCCACCAGCAGGATCGAGAGGCCCTTGTGCTTGGGCTGCACATCCGGATTGGTGCGCGCGAGCACGGTCAAGAGGTGCGCGCGGTTGGCGAAGGTGCACCAGGTCTTCTCGCCGTAGAGCTTGTACTGCCCGTCCTCTTTGGGGGCGCGCAGCTTCATCGACGCGGTGTCGGAGCCCACGTCCGGCTCGGTGAACGCCGCCGCGGTGAGCATCTCGCCGGACGCGATCTTGGGCAGGAACTTCTTCTTCTGCTCGTCGGTGCCGTGCGCCATGATCAAGGTGCCGGTGATGATCATGCGGGTCATCACCGAGCCCACCGACAGCCAGCCGCGCGACAGCTCTTCGGTGACGATGGCCATCGACAGCGTGTCCATGCCCATGCCGCCGTACTCGGCCGGGAAGATCAGCCCGAAGTAGCCGAGCTCGGCCATCTTGCCGATGACCGGCATCGGGATTTCCTTCTCGGCGTTGTCCAGCTCATCGGCGATCGGACGGATCTCGCGATCGACGAACTCGCGGACGCTGTCTCGGATCTGGAGGTGCTCTTCGTCCAGCAACATGGGGGCACGCGTCCTTTTCCAAATTAACAACTACGTTGCATTCTTAGGCAGCCCTCGTTAAGCTGTCAACGCTCAATATGCCCGTTATTGCTGGGTTTGACGCGCTACGGCAGAACCATTTGCGATTTACTTTGTAAATCCGTTTGTTAATCGGTTGAGGAGCTGAACATGGGTCCCCATATTGGCAGGCGGCTGCGAGAATTGCGACTGGAACGCGGCCAGCAGCAGGCCGACGTCGCGCGCCAGCTCGGCGTCTCGCCGGCCTACCTGAACCTGATCGAGAAGGGCAAACGCACCGTGCAGCTGCCGCTCTTGTGGAAGGCGCTCTCGTTCTTCAACGTCGAGATGGAGCCGTTCATGAAGTCGCTCGGCGAGCGCTCGGCGCCCGACGCGCTGGCCAAGATGCTCGACGAGCCGCTCTTGCGATCGCTCGGCATCACCGACGAGGATCTGAAGGATTTCTCCGGCGAGCCCAAGCGCACCGCGATGCTGGTGGCGCTGTTCAACCTGTACAAGAACACGCGCACGCAGCTCGACAACGTGATGTCGCAGCTCGCCGAGAACTCGACCGACAAGGTGCGGCTGGGCACCTCGTTCGGCCCGTTCGACGAGATCACCGATTTTCTGCAAGCGCATAAAAATTGGTTTCCCGAGCTCGAAGAGGCCGCGGCGCGCGTGCGGGTCGATCACAAGCTTCAGCGCCGCATCCTCTCCGACGAGCTGGTGGAAGTGCTCAAGCAACGCAAGGTGCGCGT
Source organism: Myxococcales bacterium (assembly GCA_003170275.1). GTDB lineage: Bacteria > Myxococcota_A > Polyangia > Palsa-1104 > Palsa-1104 > PALSA-1104. Next base: position 18,185 of record PNAM01000044.1, on the reverse strand, counting down.
CGAGTTTGCAGCGCCGGGCAAGGGCTCGGTGGTGCGCCGCTACGATCCGAAAAAACGGCACCTCACCATGTCCACCGATCTGATGGAGCAGCCGCTCAAGTTCCAGCTCGCGGCCACCATCGGGCTGCGCGTGCTCGACGACAGCCGGCTCGACGAGCGGCTGTCGCGCGCGTTCGGGCCGAAGCACGGCGAGACCGAGCGGCTGATCAAGATCCACCTGGCGAACTACTTCGCCGGCGCGCTGCTCTTGCCGTATCGCGAGTTCATCGCCGAGGTGGAGCGCACGCGCTACGACGTGGAGCTGTTGTCGAGCTTGTTCGAGATGAGCTACGAGGCGGTCGCGCACCGGGTGTGCAACCTGGCCGATCCCAAGCGCCCGGGGCTGCCCATGCACTTCGTGCGCTGCGACGTGGCGGGCAACATCTCCAAGCGCTACTCGGCGACCGGCCTGCGTTTTCCCGAGGGCACCGGCTCGTGCCCGAAATGGGCGGTGCACAACGCGTTCCTCAACCCGTCGCTGATCACCAAGCAGTACAGCCGCATGCCCGACGGCATGGCCTACTTCTGCTTCGCCAAGGTCGCGACCCAGCCCAAGGAGGGCTCGCTGGTGCGCGGCACCACCTACTCGATCGGTCTCGGCACCCACGCGGAGGCCGCCAAGCACCTGGCCTATGCGCAAGAAATGCCGTTCACCGACCCGGCGCGCATGGCGGTGCCGGTGGGCGTTTCTTGCCGCTTCTGCGAGCGCACCGATTGCAACCAGCGCGCGGCGCCCAGCTACAAGTTCGCCTTCAACGTCGACGAGTACACCAAGAAGGACAACTTCTTCAGCCCGCTCCTCGAGCACGAAGGCAAACCCGACTAACGCGCGGGCATGGGGCTGGCAATGGACTCCAGCAGATGCAGCCAGCGCCTTCACGCACGCAGAAAGGGACCTTTGCGTTCCTTTTCGCGGCAGCCGCGTTCTTCTTTCTCTGGACCATCTCGCCGGTGTGGGTGCCGGTGTTTCTCGGGCTCTTGATGGCGGNNCTGCAGACGCGGCTCGAGCGGCGGCTGCCGCGCCATCCGCGCATCGTGGCGGCGGCGATCACGGCGGTGACGCTGACCTTTGGGGCCGGGCTGGTGGTGCTGGTCGGGTTCGTGGTGCTGCGCGAGCTGGTGCGCTTCTTCGCCGACGGGACTGCGCAATCGCACGTCACCAGCGGTGTGCATTGGTTGCACTCGCGGCGGGTGAGCGGGCTGCTCGCACGGTTCGGAGAGACGCCCGATCAGCTCATCGAAGCGATGAAGGGCTACTTCAGCAACCTGTCGACGCACCTGTCGGCGATCCTCTCGAGCCTGCTGGCGGTGACCTCCAACGGGCTGTTGACGCTGCTGCTGACGGCGGTGACTTCGTACTACCTGCTGCTCGAAGGGCGCAACCTGTTGCGGTTTCTCGTGCGGCTGCTCCCGCTGCCGGCCGGCGAGACGCGCGCGCTGTCGCGGGAGTTTCGCGAGGCGTGCGTGGCGATCCTGCTCGGCATCGGCGTGATCGGCTTGTATCAGGCGGTGACGGCGGGGATCGGTTTCTGGATCTTCGGCGTGTCGAAGCCGTTGGTGTGGGGCGCGATGACCGGCGCGACCTCGCTCATTCCGGCGGTGGGCACCGGGCTCACGTGTATTCCGATCGGCGTGTCGCTGATCGCCGGCGGCCACGTCGCCAAGGGGATCGCGCTGTTGGTGTACTGGGCCGTGGTGGTGGTGTTCGTGGCCGACTACGTTCTGCGCCCGCGAATCATGGAAGGGCGCATGCGAATGCACTCGCTGCTGGTGCTGATCTCGCTGTTTGGCGGCATCGAAGCGTTCGGGCCGCTCGGGCTGGCGCTCGGCCCGCTGTTCTGCGCGCTGTTCGTCGCGCTGTTGCGGATCTACGAGCGGGACTATCGACCGCCGCGCGTTGCGCAGGGTCCCCTGGTGCCGAGTTAGGGAGTACACTCGGTGCACACCGAGGGGCGAAGGGGAGGGCTACGAATGGGCGCGCCGAACAACGAGAAGTTCGAAACCGATCCGGTCGTCGAGGAGAACTCGCGCGAGATCAAGCTGCGCAACGGTCTGTTGACCGTGCCGATCAGTCACCTCGATCCGCGACGCGCGGTGACGCTGCCGCCGACGGCGACGGTGGCCGAGGCGGTCGAGCTCATGAACCACGAGAACATCGGCGCGGTGCTGATCGTCGGCGGCGTGGGCGCGGAGGTGCGGCTGGCGGGCATCTTCACCGAGCGCGACGTGCTGAAGAAGATCGCCGGACGCGGGCTCGACTTCACCAAGATTCGCGTCGAGTCGTACATGACGCGCGATCCCGAGACGCTCGGGGTCGACGCGAAGCTCGCCTACGCGCTCAACATGATGGTCGTCGGCGGCTTCCGCCACGTCCCGCTGGTCGACAAGGATCACCGCCCGGTCGCCATGATCTCCGTGCGCGACATCGTCGAGTACATGGTCGAGCTGTTCCCCAAAGACGTCCTCAACCTCCCGATCGACCCCGAGCACGAAACCCACAACCAATTCGGCGGCTAACCCCTGACCTTCTAGAAGATGAGCTGGGCCTGGAGCTTGAGGACGTCGGTGTCGGGGACGGTCTCGAGCGCGACCTGGCCGGGGCGCAGCGCGATGCGGTCGCCGTAGAAGTAGCGCGAGTATTGGATGTAGATCTCGCCGTCGACCAGCCAGTGGGTGCGGAGCGTGATGCGCGGCGAGATCACTCGGAAGCCGTTCGCGTCGTCGTTCGAATCGAGCGTCACGCGATCGTAGCGCAGCGAGATGCCGAGCCAGGAGAGCGCGTTGTACGCCAGCTGCGCGCCCCACTTGAAGTACGTGCGCCCGTTGCGATTGATCGTCGGGTCGGGATCGGCCTGCTTCGACAGCACGTAGGTCGCGAGCCCGAACCAGGTGAATTGCAGGTCGCCGCCGCGCAGGGAGTGCAGCCGCCCCGGCGCCGCCGAGCGCAACAGCTCCGCCAGGCTGTAGCGATGCTCGAACGCCAGGTTGTACAGCCGCCCGGTCCCGTTCTCGCTCTTGTCGGTGCCCAGATAGTTCTCGGTGATCCCGCGCCCGCCGTAGGCGTGCACCACCTCGAGCGCCGGCGACAAATAGGTCGCGTTGGTGGCGGTGATGATCGACCCCGCGAGATAGAAGTGTCCGAAGCGCGGCGTGTGCACCCGCGCCTCGACCCCATACACCCGCATGTTGGCGTCGACGATCTCTTTGAGCTGCCGCTTGTCCTGCTCGAGCTGATCGTTGAAGTACACGCCGACCTCGAAGATGCGCCGAAAGCGCATGCCCGCCGCCACGTAGTTGAGCAACGTGAGCCCCTGATTGGCCTGGATGTCGTCGAGGTGCGCCCCCACGCCCTGGAGCAGCCAGAAGCTGAAGCGCCGCGTCGACCACTCGCCGCGCGTCTGCACGCCGAGCTGATGCGTGCGCCCGAACATGTAGGTGTCGTATTCCTCGAGATACCCCCAGCGATCCCAGAACGCGCCGCCGCGGATCTGCAGCTTGAACCGCACCGACGGCGTCTCCTTGTCCCAATGAAACGTGAGGAACCCCTGCGCGATGCCGAACTGGTGATCGATGAGCGGCGTCGCCCAGTCGGAGTAGAGCGATCCCATGAGCGCGATCTCCCCGCTCAGCCACTTGTTGCCCACGCCGAGGTACAGCTCCGCCCAGTCCTGCTCCTGCAGCCGCGTGTACGAAAACCCCGAGTGGAAGTAGTCGTCGTCGACCAGCCACGGCGTGCGGATGTTGTACTGCGCGTCGCCCGGCTTCTGGCCGGCCCCGCGATCGGCGAAGGTGAGCCGCAGCGGCGCGCGGAAGTATCCGTGCAAGAGGACGCGAAAGCCGCCCGGCATGACGTGGTTGATGAGCTCCTCGGGCGACGACGCGCCGACCGTGGTGGCCAGCGACGGCTTGGGCTTGTTCTCCGCCGCCGGCGGCGTCGGCGTGGTATCCGCAGGCGGCTTGTCGGCCGACGTGGTCGACTCGTCACCCGTGCCGCGCTGCTCGGGCGGCTGGTTCTCGATGGGCGGCTCCTGCGCCCACGCGCCGGCCGACCCCAGCGACAGCGCGACCACCAGGACCGCGCGTTTCATTTGCACGCGGGGAGCGAAGCGGCGGGCTGGAAGCCGGAGTCCACCACCAGCCTCTTCGCGTTCTCGGCGTTCACCAGGTGCACCGGCACCGCCGCGACCTGCACCCATCCATTCGTCGAGTGCGCCGGATCCCCGCTGATCGGCTTGCCGGTCGCCAGCGCCGCCGCGACCTCCGCGGCCTTCTCCGCGAGCGGTCGCACGTCCTTCAACACCTCGACGGTCTGCTTGCCCTCGCACACGTAGTTCACGTTCGCCGCGTCGGCGTCCGCGCCGGCGATGAACACGTTGCGCTTTCCCGCCGCCTGCACCGCTTGCACCGCGCCGCGCGCCATCCCGCTGTTGTTGGCGAGGATCGCCGCCAGCTCGCCCTTCGACTTCGCCAGCGCGTCCTCGACGGTCTTGAGCGCCTGCTCCGGCGACCACGCGTCGTGGCTCTTCTCGGAGATGATCTTGATGTCGCCCTTGTCGATGTACGGCTTGAGCACGTCCAGATAGCCGCGCGCGATCTCGGTGGCCACCGAGTGGCCCGACTGCCCATTCAAGAGCACGTAGTTGCCCTTGCCGCCGGTCGCCTTCACCGCCGCCTCGGCCTGCAGCACGCCCACCTGATGGCTGTCGTGCGCGACGTAGAAGTCCGGCGCGCCCTTGCCGTCGGCGCCGATGCCGCGATCGTAGGCCACCACCTTGGCGCCGCGCGCGTGCGCCTTGTCGACGTACGACGAGGCCGCCGCGCTGTCGGTCGGCTGGATCACCAGCACCCTGGCGCCGCGCGACAGCGCATCTTCGACCTGCGACAGCTGCCGGCCGTTGTCGTTGTCGGCGGCCAGCGTGAACGGCTGCAGGCCGAGCTTGCGGGCCGCGTCCTCGAAGTACTTCTTGTCCTTCTGGTAGCGCTCCTCCTGCAGCGTCGAGAGCAGGAACGCGACCTTGGGCTCGCCGGTCGCCGCGGTCTTGCTGCCGCAACCCGCCAAGAGAGCAAATAATACAAAACGCTTCACGAGTGCCTCTTGCGCGTCGAGAGTGAGTCGAGCAGCGAGGCCCCGAGCAGGATCATCCCGGTCAGGATCAGCTGCCAGTTCGAGTTCACGTTCATCAGGTTCATGCCGTTCGACAGCGTGCCGAAGATCAGCGCGCCGATCACGGTGCCGATCATCGTCGCGCGCCCGCCGGTCAGGCTGGTGCCGCCGATCACCACCGCGGTGATCACGTGCAGCTCGCGCATGATGCCCGCGTTGCCGGGCGTGACGCCGTTGGTGCGCGCGGCCGCGACGATCCCGGCCAGCGCCGTCAACAGGCCGATGATCAGGTAGATGGTGATGGTCGCGCGCCGCACCGGTACGCCGGAGAGCCGCGCGGCCTCCGCGTTGCCGCCGATCGCGAAGGCGTAGCGTCCCAGCCGGCTGCGACGCAACAGCAGCGCGCCCGCGGCGGTCGCCAGCGCGGCGATCAACACCGGCACCGGCATGCCGTCCTGGTAGATCGCGCCGAGAAACGCCGCGACGGTCGCAATCGCGGCTGCCTTGAGCGCGAGCACCACGACGCCTTCGCTCGCCAGCCCGAGCGCGTGACGGCGCCGCGCGCGCATCGCCAGGAGCGCCAGGCCGACCATCAAGCCGGCGGCGATCAGCCCGAGCGACGTCGCGACCGGCAGCCGCGCGCCCAGCCTCTGAAAATCCGTGCCCATCGGCGAGAGCCCGCGCGCATCGGAGAGCACCAGGCCGAGCCCGCGATAGGCGAGAAAGCCGCTCAGCGTCGCGATGAACGGCGGGATCTGAAAGCGCGTGACCAGGAGGCCGTGCCACAAGCCGACCAGCGCCGCGACCGCGAGTGCGGCCAGGCAGGCGATCCACGCCGGCTGGTGCAGATCGATCTGCAGCTTGGCGGCGACCACGCCGGTGAGCGCCATGCCCGCGCCCACCGAAAGATCGATGCCGCCGATCAGGATCACCAGCGTCATGCCCACGCCGATGATCACGATCTCGGACACCTGCGCGGTCAGGTTGGAGAAATTCCCGGCGGTGAGGAACGCCTCGCGCGTGTCGGGGTGCAGCGCGAGCCCGGCCCACAGCGCCAAGAGAACCAGCACCATGCGCAGCGAGCGCGACGCGAGCACGCCGAGCACCGGGTTGCGCGCCGCAGTCGCCGCTAGGCGCGTCATCGCAACCCACCCTGCGCTTCGCGCAGGGGCCCAGCACCCATGGGGGCGAGCGTGCCCGCGCCGGTCGACAGGTTCACGATCTCTTCCATGGTGGCGGTCGCGCCCGGGAGCTCGCCGGCGATCCGCCCGTGGCGCAACACGACGATGCGATGCGCGAGCCGCAGCACCTCTTGTAGATCCGACGACGCCATGAGGATCGCGGTGCCGCGCCGGTTGAGCTCGGCGAGCAGCGCGTAGATCTCTTCGCGCGCGCCCACGTCTACGCCGCGGGTCGGCTCGTCGAGCAGCAGCACGCGCGGCGGCCGCCGGAGCCACTTGCCGAGCACCACCTTCTGCTGGTTGCCGCCCGAGAGCGTCGCCACCTCGGCGCGCGCCTCGCCGCGCAGCCGCATCTCGTCGATGCGCGCCAGCGCCGCCTGTTCGTCGGCGAGGTCGTCGGTCGGCGCGAACAGATCGAGGAACGCCGCCATGCTTTGATGCATCGCTCCCGCGATGGAACCTCGCCTTCGGCGCAAGGAAGGATTCACCAGCGCCAGGTTCTCCGCCACGCTCAAGCTGAGCACCAGACCGCGCCCCTTGCGATCTTCGGGCACCAGCGCCAGCCCCGCGGCGATCGCGTCGGCCGGCGAGCGCAGTCGCTGCTCCCGCCCGGCGATCTTGATGGTCCCCGAGACGCGCGCCTCGGCGCAGCCGAACAGCGTCGAGAGCAGCGCGGTGCGGCCCGCGCCCATCGCGCCCGCGAGCGCCACCACCTCGCCGTCGTGGACGGTGAGCGACACGTCGTTGACCACATGACCCATGCGCAAGCTGACCAGCTCGAGCGCCGGCGCGCCTCGCGGGTTCGCTGCCGCGCGTGGCGCCGCCTTGGGCAGCTCGCGCCCGACCATCATCGAGATCACCTGGTGAGGCTGCGTCTCGGCGGTCACCACCGTCCCGGCCGTGCGCCCGTCGCGCAGCACGGTGATGCGATCGGTGAGCGCGAACACTTCGTCCATGCGGTGCGATACGTACAGGCAGGTCGTGCCGCGCGTCTTGAGCTCGCGCAGCCACGCCATCAGCCGCTCGCACTCGTCGGCGGTGAGCGCCGCGGTCGGCTCGTCGAGCACCAGGATGCGCACGTCTTGCGAGAGCGCACGCACGATCTCGACGATCTGCTGCCGCCCGATGCCCAGCTCGCCGACCGGCTGCGCGGCGTCGATCTCGCCGGCTACGCCAAACTGCGCGAGCAGCGCGCGGGCGGACGCCTCGATCGCGAGATCGTCGACCAGCCCGAAGCGCATCGGCTCGCGCCCGAGCATCAGGTTCGCCGCCACCGACATTTCCGGCACCAACATCAGCTCCTGATGCACGATGCCGATCCCGGCGCGGCGCGCCTCGGCGGTCGAGCGCAGCGCGACCAGGGTGCCATCCACGCGCACCTCCCCGCGGTAGCTGCCGTGCGGGTAAACGCCCGATAGCACCTTGAGCAGGGTCGACTTGCCGGCGCCGTTCTCGCCGCACACGCCGAGGATCTCGCCTGCCTGGGCGGAGAGGTCCGCGCCGTCGAGCGCGCGCACCCCGCCGAAGTGCTTGACGATGCCGAGCATGTCCAGGCGCGGCGGCATCACGGACGCTTGGACGCGCGGCGACGCAGCCGCCACGCCACGAACAGTCCGGGCAGGAGCAGGAACGCGATGGTTCCGCCTCCGACAAACGGGGAGCAGCCGCTGCCGAGGCCGCAGTAGCACGCCGGCAGGTACGGGATGTTCTTGCCGCCGGGACCGTTGCCGCCACCATTGGATGTCCCGCCGTCGCCGTCGCCGTCGCCCGATCCCCCGTCGGGCAGCGGCCCGGTGCCGCCCATGCAGGTGAACGCCGGCAGCGTCACGCCGTTGCCGTCGCCGCAGTCGTTGGGCTCGATCACGCCGGCGCGATCGATCATCGTGATCAGGTACGCGCCGCCGCCGTAGCCCACCATCGGGATCGAGCCGGTGTACTTGCCGATCTGCCCGTCGGCCTGCACCGCGTTGTACAGCTCGGGCAACAGGTAGAAGTTCACCGCCGCCTTGGAGACGATCGCGGCGAGATAGCCGTCCGCCTCCATGCCGCGGCCGGCGCGGCGCAGCGAGTCGGCGATGCGCATGTCGACCAGGATCCATTCGTTGTCGTCGTAAGAACTCAGCCCGTCGTTGTTGCGCTTGAAGCCGCCCGAAGCGACCTTGAGCTGGCCGAAGATGTCGAGCGTGGCCTTGGCCGTCGAGCCGGTGAAGTCGGAGAGGATATTCATGGTGAACGCTTCGGCGACCGCGGCGTCGTAGTACTTGTTGGCGGCGATCCCCTCGAGCGAGCCGCCGAGCGCGCCGTTGGAGTCGACGAACGCGCCGAGAAAGGCGGTGCGGATCTTCGCCGCGAGCTGCGAGTAGTGGGTCGCGTCCGCCGCGTTGGCGTTCTTCGCCGCGAGCGCCGCGAGATCGCAGAAGCCGCGCGCGCCGGTGATGGTGGTGTACGCAAAGTGCTTCTTGTTCTGATCGTGAACTTCCCAGATCGACGAGTCGGCCTTGAGGATCCCGTTGGTCTCGACGTTCGCCTCCAGCGGCGTGGCCACGCCCGAGACCAGCGTCGGGTAGTTGGCGGTCAGCCACGCGGTGTCGCCCGACGCCTCGACGTACTGCCGCGCCGCCCACAGGAACAGCCCCCAGCCGTCGATCTCGATGTTGGGCGAGGTCTGCCCCGAGTAGTCCGCCTCCTCTTCGCCCGAGCCGAAGTAGCGCACCACCGAGATCAGGTACGGCTGGTTGCTGACGAAGCTCTGGTACTTGCCGGTCGGCTGCGCGTTCAAGAAGAAGTCGAGCGACATCTTGGCTTCGTCCAGGTGCCCCGAGCGCGCCAGCGCGACCGTCGCGTAGGTGCCGTCGCGCACCCAGCCCGAGTGCCACTCGCCGGGCGGCAGCGACGCGAGCATCATGCCGTGGTTGTGTCGGGTGGCGGTGTTGACCTCGCGCACCTGGCCCATGCGCAGCGTGGTCTCCGACTGCCGCCACAGGCGCAGCTCGTCCTGCGAGCACAACGGCACGTTGGCCGCAGGCGGTTTGCGCCACGCCTCCCACTCGGCGATTGCGTCGTCGAGGAGCTTTTGCGGCGCGCGCGCGTTGGCCCAGGCGGTGATGTTGGTGGCCGCGGCGTCGGCGTCGGCGGCGTTCTCGACGAACACCATCGCCACCGCCATCATCCCGTCGGCGCCGAGCTTCTGTTGAAACGCCGGTACGATGTCGTCGCCCGCGCAGGTCTGGTTGTCGCCCAGGTCCTGCCCCATCTGCACCTTGGTGAACGCGTTGACGCAGTCGGCGTGGTCGACGCCCGAGAGCGGCACGTAGACCATCGCGCCGCCGCCCGGCCCGGTCTCGATCACCGCCTTGGTCGCGGCGTTGTAGCGCAGGCTCTCGCCGGTGGCGTCGGGCGAGTCGGGGGTGCCGCCGCCCATGTGGAAGTTGAGCAGCGCGAACCCGTCGGTGGCGCCGGGCGCCTTGAGCACGCCGATGAGCGCGTTGCCCTCGTAGCCGAACGGCGCGAAGAAGGTAGACACCGCGTTCACCGCGCCGAGCGTCGACGGCACCTGGATCAGGTTGCTCTCGGAGAGGTAGCTGGCGTCGCCGTTCTGCGCCGCGTTGAGCCAGCCCGACGAGCCGGCGCCCCGCACGCCGAAGTAGACGTCGTAGGCGAGGTTGCGCCGGCTGAAGCCTTCGGCCTTCGGATCCGGCCGCGGCCCGAGGTAGCGATACGGGTGATCGAGAAACGTGGTGATCTTGTGCTGGTTGGTGTCGAACACCTGAAAGCCGTGGCCGTTGCCGGTGGTCAGGTAGTTCAGGGTGCGTTGGTCCGCGGCGTTGGCGACGCCGCCGAGGAGCAGGATGGCGAGGGCGGTCGGCGTCTTCATGGGGCGAGCACCGCGCTGGAGTGCGCTGCGAGGGTGAGCGCGAGGTTGCCGCCGGCGACCGTCACGGGAGCGCCGCCGAGACGATCGGTGAGCACCGTGCCGTCCGCGAGCGGCACTCCGGCCGGCACCGGCACGCTCACCGTGCGCGCGGCGAACGCGCGGTTGATCACCACCACCGCCGCGTCGCTGCCGCTGACGCGCGCGTAGACGTACAGGTCGTCGTCGATCCACAGGGTGGTGCGGTTGCCGCGCTGCAGCGCCGGTAACGCCGCGCGCGCCGCGCCGAGCTTCTTGGTGAGATCGATCGTGCTCTGCTCGAACGTCGAGTAGCCGCTCCACTTCATGAAGCGCCGGTTGTCGGGATCGCCCGCGCCCGGCTGTCCGTACTCGTCGCCGTAGTAGACCAGCGGCACGCCGGGCGAGGTGAGCACGAAGGTCAACGCCAGTCGCAGCTTGAAGTACGCGTCCTCGATCGCCGGTGCGGGCGGCGGCGCGCTCCACGCCTCGCCTTGCGGATCGTTGGTGAGCTGGCCCGCGGCCTCCGAGAGAAAGCGCGCCACGTCGTGGTTGCCGAGGAACGGCGCCATCGGCGCGGAGCCGAACGCCGCGTCCGAGTCCTTGGTCGCCTGCTCGAGCGTCTTCATCGACGACGAGTAGCTGGCCAGCGCCGAGCGCACGTTGAAGTAGATCGGGAAGTCGAACTGCGCGTGCAGCGCGTTGGGCCCGATGAAGCTGTTGATGAGGCCGCGATCGCCGTCGAAGGTCTCGCCGACCAGGTAGAACAGCGGCTGCGCGTGCTCGAAGTCGTCGCGCAGCTTCGAGCGCAAGCGCACCGTCGCGGCCAACAGGAAGTGCTTGACCGCGTCGACGCGGAAGCCGTCCACGTCCGCCTCGCGCGCCCAGTACAGCGCGTCGTCGATCATCGCGGTGAGCGCGTCGAAGTTCTCGTAGTCGAGGTCGGGCATGTACGGCTCGAACCAGCAGGAGAGGCGCGGCAACAGGCCGTGGTTGCCGTCGGGCTGCGTCGAGTTCCAGTCACCGCAGCCGTCGGCCGGGCCGGTGCCGCACTGACAGGTCTGCCCTGCGACCGTGAGCGGGTTGAACCAGCCGTCGTTCTGGTGCATCGCCCAGTACGGGTGATCCTGGTGCACGTGGTTGAGCACCGTGTCGATGATCACGCGGATGCCGCGCCCGTGCGCCGCGGTGACCAGCGACTTGAGCGCGGCCAGATCGCCGAAGCGCTTCTGAACGTCGCGGCCCGCGGTCGGCCAGTAGCCGTGATAGCCGGTGTACAGGTGGCTCCCGGTTCCCAGCTCCGAGTGATCGGGGTTGGCGTTGGGCGGCGACAGCCAGATCGTGCGCACGCCGAGCGAATCGAAATAGCCTGTTGTGACCGCCTGCTGCACGCCGGCCCAGTCGCCGCCCTCGTAGTTGGCGCGCGGGTCCACGTCGCCGGCCGGCATGGTGTTGTTGGGCGTGCCGTCGAGGAAGCGATCGGTGAACGCGAAGTACATCACGCCGTCGCGGAAGTCGAACGGCTGGTCCTCGATCCAGAACGGTACGTGCAGATCGGTGGCCGCATGGCCGCCCTTGTCGCTGGCGCGCACGATCAGCCGGTGCTTGGTCTTGGCCAGGCCGGTGGCGTCGACGGTGATCAGGCCCCCCGAGGTGACCACCAGCCCTGGCGCGGGCGCGTCGTCGAGCAGGACCTGCAGCGCCGCGGGGTCGAAGCCGGCCGCGTCGTTACCGTCGGTGTACTGCACCTCGGCGTGCATCGCGCCGTTGGCCGCCGCGCGGTCCATCTTGATGAAGTCGAGCTGCGGCAGCTTGCAGTCGTCGACCTCGCGCACCGAGTTCTCCACGCCGCCGACGAACTTGGTGTACGGCGTGCCGGGATCGATCATCCAGGTCTGCGTGCCGCCCGCCGCGGTGACCACCACCTTGTAGCCGTACGACCCGACCGGCAGATCGACCGACGCCGCGTAGCTGCCGTTGGCGTCGGGGCCGATCATCGGCGTCTTGGTCGGATCGAACTGGTTCCACTCGCCGCCGAGCGCGACCGAGGCGACCGGCCCGGCCGGCTTGAACGCGAAGTCGCTCGAACAGCTTCGCTTGGGCGGCACGCCACCGTCGTCGGTGACGATCAGCGGGCCGCCGTCCATTTGCGACGCGTCGGAGCCCTGACCACCGTCGCGCTGGAACGACGCGAACTCGTCCGCGCAGCCGCCCGCGAGAAGTGCGCACAGCGCCGTGGCTGCAGACTGAAAGCCGAGCGAGCGCTTCATCCGGTACCGCCCTCCTGCGATTTGTTGCAGGCTTGTAACGCGCTAGTAACTCGAATCTGAGTGCCGTGTCAAGCGGAACGGGATCCGGCTACCCCTTGACGGCTCCATTGGTCAGCCCGCCGATCAGGTGCCGTTCGAGCGCGAGGAACAGCGCCATCACCGGCAGCGAGACGATCACCGCGCCGGCGGCGAAGTGGCCCCACTCGGTCGAGTAGTCGCCGACGTAGCGCTGCAGCTGGACCGGCAGGGTGAACGAGAGCGGATCGTTCATGAAAGTCGCCGACAGGATGAACTCGTTCCAGGCGGTCAAGAACGAGAACAGCGCGGTCACCGCGAGCGCCGGCCGGCCGAGCGGCAGCGCCACCCGGAAGAACGCATCGAAGCGGGTTCCCCCGTCGAGCAGCACCGCCTCTTCGAGCTCGCGCGGCAGGGTGTCGAAGTAGGCCTTGAGCATGAACACGCAGAACGGGATCGCGGTGGTCGAGTAGACCAGCACCAGCCCGAGCAGATGGTTGAGCAGCCCCAGTCGATCGAGCAGCACGTAGAGCGGGATCGAGGTCACCACGCCGGGGAACATCTGCGAGATCAAGAACGCGCGCAGGCTGGTGGTGCGGCCGGGGAAGCGGAAGCGCGACAGCGCGTAGGCGGCGGTGCAGGCGAGCGTCACGCCGACCACGGTCACCGCCAGCGAGACGATCAGCGAGTTGGCGAGCTGGCGGCCGAACAGCCAGTGGCCGGCCGCGTCGCGCGAGCCGAGCACGTCGGCGAAGTTCTGCAAGGTGACGTGGCTCGGGATCGGGCTGGCCGACAGCGAGAAGCCCTGCGACGGCGAGAGCGCCATCTTGAGCACCCACAGGACCGGGTACAGCGTGGCCACCGTCGCAAACGTCAGGATCGCGTGGATGGCAAAGGTGCGCCAGCGCATCACGCCTCCAGCTCGGTGGCGCGCCGCGAGAGCGCCGACTGCAGTGCGAGCACCACGAAGATCAACACCGCGTAGGCCGCCGCGTAGCCGTAACGATGGCCGCGCGTGAACGCCCAGCGATAGGCCTGCGACACCAGGATCTCGGTCGCCCCGTCCGGCTCGCCGCCCGAGACCAGGAACACGATGTTGAACATGTTGAAGGTCCACACCGCGCCCAAGAGCACCGACGGCAGCATCGCCGGCCACAACAGCGGCAGCACCACGTGGCGCAGCCGTTGCCAGCGGTTGGCCCCGTCGAGCGCCGCCGCCTCTTCGAGCTCCTTCGGGATGCGCGAGAGCGCGCCGAGCGTGACCACCATCATGAACGGGAAGCCCAGCCACACGTTGGTCGCGACGTTGGCGGTGAACGCGGTCCAGAACTGCGAGAACCACGACACCGGCTTCATGCCCAGCGCGGTCAGCAGCCCGTTCACCGCGCCGAACTGGCGGTGGAACATGCCGCGCCAGATCAGCGCGGTGATGTAGTTGGGCACCGCCCACGGGACGATCAGCAGCACCCGGTACACCCCGCGCAGCTTGAGCAGCGGGTCGCGCAGGCACAGCGCGAGCGTCACGCCGAGGAGAACGTGCAGGCTCACGTTGGCGACCGTCCACAAGACGGTCACCGCGAGCGTGAAGTAGAACGACAGCGGCGCCCACACCGGCCCGTCGCGCGAGGCGAGGATGTCGACGAAGTTGCGCAGGCCGATGAAGGTCCAGGTGCCGCCTTCGTGGTTGAACAACGACATCGCCGCGCCCACCGCGAAGGGCACGAACACCAGCAGCGCCATCGCCGCGACGGCCGGGCCGAGGTACGCGTACGCCCAGGCCTGCTTGCGCAGCTCGGCCACTCCGCCGCGCGCGCGCCCGCGACGATACAAGAGGTAGGCGAGGAGCAACGCGAGGATCCCGAAGCCGACCGAGTAGGGCGCGGGCGCGGCCGCCGGCGGAGCGGGGCGCAGCGACTCGAGCACCGCGGTCTCGGCCTCGGTGAGCGCGGGCTTGGGATCGGCCGCGCCGCGCAGCACGCGCCGGAGCGCCCGTTGCGCCGGCTCCCACACCGCGCGCATCTCCAACCGGTTGGACATCGGCACGGTGTCGGCGAGCTGCAGGCGGAACGCCTTCAACACCGGGTTCTCGCCGACGGCCGGATCGTCCCACGGCGCGCGCGCCGCCACGGTCTGGTGCCCCTCGGTGGCGCGAATCAGCGCGCCGGCCGGTCCGGAGAGCCAGCGCGCGAACGCCAGGGCCGCCTCGGGCTCGCGGGCGCGGGCCGCCAGGAGCAGCGCCTCGATGGTCACCAGCGGCTTGGCGCGCAGGCCGGTCGAGCTGACGATCGGCAGCGGCGCGACGGCGAACGGCACGCCCGGCGCGATCTCGCCGACGAACCACGGCCCGTTGATGGTCATATCCGCCTGACCGTCGTTGAACAGCTGCGCGGCCACCGCGTTGGTCGACTCCTCGGGCAGATAGTGCGCGTCGGCCAGCTTGCGCAAGAACGTCAGCGCCGCGATGGACTCCTTCGAATCGATCGCCGGCCGCCCGTTCTCGTCGAGGATCTTGCCGCCGAAGCCGTGCAGCCAGGCCGCGTGATAGAACATGCTGCCCGCCTCGTAGACCAGCGCGTAGCGGCCTTGCGCGTGCGCTCTCTCGGCCAGCCGCTCGAGGTCGTCGGTGGTCGCGGGCGGCTCGGGGACCCGATCGGTGCGGTAGAACAGCGCCAGGCTCTTGAACGTGAGCGGCAACCCGTAGAGGTGCGCGCCGATTCGCAGTGGCTCGATCGTGCCGTCCAGAAACGTCGTTAGATCGCCTGGTTGTACGTGTTTCTCAATGGGAAGGATTAACCCCGTGCGCGACCACTCGCCGATCCCCTCGTGCGAGCCGATGAACAGATCGGGCCCGTTGCCACGCGGGATGGCGGCCTCCAGCTTGGGCGAGAACGCGTCGAACGGAACCGCCACCGGCTCGACCACGACCTCCGGATGGCTCTGGTTGTAGACCTGCGCGCAGCGCTCAAGCGCCTTCTGCTCCTCGGCGCGGTAGGCGTGCCACACCACCACGTGCAGCGCGGCGAGAACGACGACGTTCATGCCCGTTCGCGTCGCGCGGTCGTCGTCAGATCGAGCCGCTCACCGCCGGCGTCGAACGCGTGCAGTGCCTCTAGCGAAGCGGTCACGCGCACCTTGTCGCCCGGCCGCGGCGCATCGCGGCTCTCCACGCGCGCCACGATCCGCAGCTCGTCGAGCTGCAGGTGGATGAGCGCCTCCCACCCGAGGTGCTCGACCACCTCGACCACTGCCGCCGAGCCCTCGCCGATGACAGCCTGCGGCCGGCCGAGCGTCAGCGACTCGGCGCGCAGGCCGATGTGCTGCGTGCCCGCCGGCAGCTCGCCGACCAGGCCCACCCGCCGTGCCGCCGCGGCGTCGCACAGGTTCATCTCGGGCGTGCCGATGAACCGGGCCACGAACAGGTTCGCCGGACGATCGTAGACCTCCGACGGCGGACCGACCTGCATCAGCGCGCCCTTGTCGAGCACCGCGATCCGATCGGCGAGCGTCATCGCCTCCACCTGATCGTGGGTCACGTAGATCATGGTGGCCGAGAGCTTCTGGTGCAGGCGCATCAGCTCGACGCGCATCTGCCCGCGCAGGCTGGCGTCTAGGTTCGAGAGCGGCTCGTCGAAGAGGAACACCTTGGGCCGCCGCACCACGGCGCGTCCCATGGCCACGCGCTGGCGCTGCCCGCCCGACAGGTGCCCCGGCAGGCGCTCGAGGAGCTCGTCGAGCCCGAGCATCGCCGCCGCCTCGCCCACCCGCTCCGCGATCTCCGCTTTGGGCGTCTTGCGCATCTTGAGCCCGAAGGCCAGGTTCTCGCGCACGGTCAAGTGCGGATAGAGCGCGTAGCTCTGGAACACCATCGCGATGTCGCGATCGCGCGGCTCGACGTTGGTGACGTCGCGCCCGTCGATCGAGATCGCGCCGCGGCTGAGCGCCTCGAGCCCGGCGATGCAGCGCAACAGCGTCGACTTGCCGCAGCCCGACGGCCCCACCAGCACCAGCAGCTCGCCGTCGGCGACCTCCAACGACACGTCGCCCAGCACCTGGGTCGCCCCGTGGTCCTTGCCGAGGTGTCGAATGGAGACGGTCGCCATGGGTTAGCTCGACTCCTACGGCAGCGGGACCACGTCGGGCGTGGGCACGAAGATCTTGGCTCCTCGCGCCGCGACCGGCACGGTCAGCGCGCCGCCCGGCCCCACCATCACCGTGGCGGTGGAGGCACCGTCCATCTGTAGCACGTCGGTGAGCTCGGTGCCTGCCGCGAAGCTGGTCAGCATCTGCGCGCCGCCCGTCGAGGACGCGGAGGTCTCGGACATCTTGGTATCGGACGTGTTGAGCACCACCAGCGTCTTGTGGGTCCCGTCGTTGCGCTCGAACGCGAACAGGTTCGCGTCCTGCTCGGCGCCCACGTGATCGGTCGACCACTTGACGGTCAGATCCCCGCGTCGCAGCGGCGAGTAGGCCTTGCGGATCTTGATCAGCTTGGCGATGAACTGGAACGTTGCGCCGTTTGTCGGGTACCCGGTGTCCCACAGCCGCTCGCGGTTGGTCGGGTCGTTGCCGCCGGAGAACTCCTGCTCGGTGCCGTAGTACAGGCAGGGGATGCCGTCCTCGGTGAGCAGGTACGAGAGCGCGTTGTAGAGCGCCTTGAGATCCGGCTTGTCGAACAGGAAGCGCGGCACGTCGTGGTTGTCCATGAAGTTGACCATCGCCGCCGTCGCCGGGATGCCGATGCCGTCGTCGTTCACCGTCGAGGCATAGGCGGCCTGCTTGCGCTGGAACTGCGCCTCGATCTGGGTGGTGGGCGCGCCGTTCTTGAACACGCCGTCGAACACGTTGAACTTTTGCGAGAAGTAGAAGGTCGAGTCGACCTCCTGGTTCATCGTGTAGCTGCCGTTCAGATCGTCGTTGCCGTCGAATGACTCGCCGAACATGAAGAACTTCTGCTTCGGCACGCTCAGCCGGGGCACCGTCGCGCTCGGGTGATCCGGCTGCAGCGGATCGTGCAGATCCGCCTGGCCGGCGCAGAACTGACGGATGCCCTTGCAGAAGTACTGCCAGAACTCGTGCTCGACGTGCTTGAGCGTGTCGATGCGGAACCCGTCGAAGTCGGCCGCCTGGATCCACTTGGCGAACACCGCGGTCAGCGCCTCGCGCACCTGCGGGTTCTCGGTGGCCAGGTCCTTGAGCCCGCCGGGGAAGTCGCCGTTGAGGACCTGGTCGCGAATGCTGTAGTCGGTGATGCGCCCCCTCTTATGGTACCAGTCGAGGTTGGCGAAGCCGCCCGCCTGCTCGGTGCCGGCGTTCCAGCTCGGCGCGGTCGGCTGACGGTTGATGCCGGCGTTGTAGATCCAGTTCACCGGCGCCGGGCCGGAGAAGCCGAGCGAGGTGTAGCCGCGCACGCCCTGCGGATCGTAGTCGGGGTCGAACTCGGTCAGGTGCGTGATCAGCGGCGGGTTCTGCGGGCACGGCATCTTGTCCATCGGCGGCGACACCCCGCAGCCCGCGCCGTACACGTTCTCGTCCGGGCTGCCGTTGCCATTGATGTCGTAATAGAACAATTGCGCCACGTGGTTGGTAACGATATCTAGAATCACCTTGAAGTGCTTCGCGTGCGCCTTTTGCACCAGCTCGCGCAGCTTGGCGAGGTCGCCGAAGTGCGGGTTGACGTGCTCGAAGTC